>NZ_NOYW01000016.1:0-832185 GCF_002258965.1 Rhodococcus sp. 05-339-2 | reverse complement strand
TTCGAGGGCGACGGGATCGACGCCACGGGTGACGACGAGGTAGTCACGCATGACGATGCCGTGCCGGTTCTCCTCGGCGGTCCACCGGCCGACCCAGGTGCCCCAGGCACCGTCCTGGGAGAAGTTCTCGGCGATCTCCCGGTGGTACGACGGCAGGTTGTCCTCGGTGAGGAGGTTGGTGATCATCGCGGCCTGTGCGACGTCGGAGAGCTTGGACTGCTCCGGGTCGTAGTCCTGGCCGCCGAGTGCGGCGAAGTTACGACCTTCGTCCCACGGCACGTAGTCGTGAGGGTGCCACTCCCGAGCCATGGACAGGTGACGGTTCACATTGTCCTCGGCAGTGGGCACCAGCTCTTGCAGAAGCTCGAGCTGTGTCAGATCCCTGGCCATCGACATGCCTCCTCGCGTTGACGTCGGCTCGCCAGCCTAGGGCGATCGATGCGTCGTGCGGGGTGCCTTGCCCGGATTCTGTTAGAGGTCGCAATCACCGGCGAGGCCGAGTGGTGCGATTTCACAGCTCACCGAGTGGCGAGATTCGATACGGGGGTTGAGAGAGTCGGTGAACGGAACACCCAGCCACGGAGAGCGAGGAATCGGGCGGCTCCGAAGATGCCACTCACGGCGATCACGACCAGAACCTGTACGTACGTCGGTGCCACCGGGAACAGGATGTGCATTGCGGCCAGTGAGGCGGTACTCAGACCCAGCCCGACCAGGGCCAGTCCTCCGGCTTCCCACTGAGTCTGGAACCAACCGACTCGACCGGTCGCATGGAAGGTGTGACGGCGGTGCAGTTCGTTGGCCAGGACGGTACTTGCGGCCACACCCGCGAGGTTGGCGGTGAACGATCCGAGGGAAGCGAGAGCTAAGAACAACAGGGCGTACACACCATTGCTCGACACCCCGACGATCACGAACCGCGTGAACTGAGCGAGCACCGACTCCCCCAGAATCCGCGACCTGATGCGGGGCGCACAGCCCGACGAACCGGACGCAGCTGGAGCTTTCAGGGAAATGCTCACGAGGACTCCAGTTGTAGAACCGGAAGCGTCGGTCGGCGCTTCGACTCGATACAACTCCGCACACCGACGAATCGGTCTCGGGCGTGACGGAAGTCTCAGGCTTTCGTGGAACTTTCTTCCCGGGCACGCTTCTTGCGGTCCAGGTCGATGTTGAGGCTGTCGGGCTTGATCGATGCGACGAACAACACCGCAACGAGCACGACCACTACGACGATGGTGACGACGACCACCGCGATGCCGAAAATTGCCAAGATACCGTTCATGTCCTGCCTCCCGTGTCAGGCAATACGGTACTTGTCGTAGACGGGCCGGTCGACGTCGCCCCTCGTGCGTCGCAGTTCAACTCACCAGGCGCGCTACGGCCCGCATCGGCAACGACAGCCAGGTGGGCCGATTGCGCGCCTCGTACAGAACTTCGTACACGGCCTTGTCCAGTTCGTATGCACGCAACAGGTCGGCCTCGTCACGGGGATCGTGCCCGGCCACCGAGGCGTATCCGTCGAAGAACGCCGAGATGCTCCGCGCCGCCCACTGCTCGGCCCGCTCACGCGCCGACTCGTCCTCGGGGCGGTCGACCAGCAGGTGATTGGCGGCGTAGTCGAACGAGCGCAGCATTCCTGCGACGTCGCGCAGCGCGCTGTCCATCTGCCTACGCTCGGCCAGGGTCTTGGCCGGCTCACCCTCGAAATCGATGAGCAGCCACCGTTCGGGAGTGCCCAGCACCTGACCCAGATGCAGGTCGCCGTGGATACGCTGCACCGTGGTGCTGTTCGACGCCTCCGCCCGCGAGATCAGCGCGGTCGCCGCCGGGATGTACTGTGCGATCTCCGGCACCACCCGTGCCACTCCCGAGATGCGGGCGAGGATCTCCTCGACGGCAGTGGATTCCACCGACCGCTCGGCGGTGCCCAACTCCGATGCCAAATCGTGGTGTACCTGCGCCACAGCTGCTCCGATTCGATGCGCGTCCGAGGCGAAATCGGCCGGCAGTTCTTCGATCGGTGTCTGCGGGGAATCGAACACCTCCTGCACGCTGGCCAGCGCCGCAGTCCAGCCTTCGGCGGAGTTCGCGGCGAAATCCTGGGCCATGCCGAGCGTCGTGGGTTCACCGCCGACTTCGGCTTCGAGCCAGCCGCGAAGCGGCGCGACGTTGACGCTCCCCGCCGCCGCCAACGCGCGATGCAGTTCCACATCGGGGCTGATTCCCGGCGGCACCTGACGAAACAGCTTGAGCAACAGCAGATCACCGAGAATCACCGAGGTGTTGGACTGCTCTGCCCCCAGAACCCGACCGCGCAGACCGCTCGGCACACTCGAACCGTCGACGATCTTGAATTCGATGCTGCCAGTGGCTTTCCCGGCGGCAAGCGCATCGCCGTACAGGGCGATGATCTCGGGGTCGCGTAAACCGTCGAACACGGCCACCTCGCCTGCGACGGGCAGGGTCCACGGTCGGAGATCGTCGGTCAGCTCGGTGCGGAACCCCAATGGCACCTGGTAGGTCTGCGTCACGGCGGTGCCGTCCTGCGTCAGCTGCACCTCCACCAGCAGATGCTCGGCCGCGAAATGCGGCTCGTCCAGGAGCACGTCGCGCGCGACGATGCGCACCGCTCCGACCGTCGAACCCTTTGCGCCGAACCACCGTTGACCTGGCAACCACGCCGCCAGAGCATCCTCGAGCTGGGGTTCGATCGTGCGTGCCACACTCGAGCTGGAACCGACCATGAGAATCTCTCGCCGCCTTCGGGGGAGTTTGCGGAGCTTGTGACCGTACTCAGCGAAACCTACCCACTCCCGGCGACGCTCACACACCGACCGCAAAGACACCCGAACGTTATGCAGGTCGTACGCCGGTGCACGGACATACTCGTAGAGTGGTCACATGTCCGCTCCACTGACCGCCCACATCGACGTACACCGTGCCGGTGATCGATCGAAAACCCGTGTGTCCTGGCTGGACTCGAAACATTCGTTCTCCTTCGGCCAGCACTACGACCCCGACAACACCCATCACGGACTGTTGCTGGTCAACAACGACGACATCGTCACCGCCGGTCAGGGTTTCGAGACACATCCGCATCGCGACATGGAGATCGTCACGTGGGTGATGCAGGGTTCACTGGTGCATCAGGATTCCATCGGACACTCCGGAATCATCCATCCCGGCCTCGCGCAACGGATGACCGCGGGCAAGGGCATCATGCACTCCGAGAAGAACGACTCCTGGAGCATCGACGGCAACAGGCACACCGAACCCGTTCGCTTCGTGCAGATGTGGGTGCTCCCGGACAGTCCCGGTGCCACACCCGGATACGAACAGCTCGAGATCGGCGACGAACTACTGCGCGGCGGGTTGGTCACCGTCGCGTCGGGAATGCACAAGCACCGTGATCGGGCAGCGATCACCATCGGCCAGAAGTCGGCTGCACTGCACGCGGCAAGGTTGTTGCCCGGAGCCTCGGTGACCGTGCCCGACGCCCCGTTCGTGCACCTGTTCGTCGCGCGCGGCACCGTCACGCTCGAGGGGGTGGGCGAGCTCTGGGAGGGTGATGCGGTCCGCATGAGTTCCACTGGCGGACAACGTGTTACCGCGACCGAATCGGCCGAGGTACTCATCTGGGAGATGCATTCGCGGCTCGGCGGGTGACTCACCCGTTCGATGACAAGTTGATCACGGGAGCACGTGGCTCCTGTGTGCACCGGGCCCACCCACATACACTCCGAGCGTTCACGATCGCCGATATCGGAGGTACTCAACGTGTCGAATCAGAATCCGCCGCCCGGAAACTATCCCCCGCCCGGAAACTACCCTTCACCCGGTGAGTACCCCCAGCAGGGCGGCTACCAACAACAGCCACCGGCACCGAAGAACACCGTCGGCACGGTGGCTCTGGTCCTGGCGATTCTGGGTGTGTTGTTCTCCTGGACCATCGTCGGCGGCATTCTTCTCGGCCTGATCGCCATCGTTCTCGGCTTCGTCGGACGTTCCAGGTACAAGAAGCGCACCGCCACCAACGGCACCGTGTCACTCATCGCGATCGTTCTGGGTTTCGTGGCCGCAGCGCTGTCGATCGTTCTCGTCGTCGTCGGGGTCGGCCTGTTCAACGCGGTCGGTGGACAGGACTTCACCGACTGCCTCAGCAACGCAGGCAGCGATACTGCCGCACAACAGCAATGCGCCGACGAATTCCAGCAGAACGTCGAGAACCAGTACGACGACTCCACACCGAACTGAGCCGCCGCGTCAGGCACTCAGGTCTCGGTGCCTGACGGAGACCGATCACGTCGGGGCGTCGAGCCCGCCACGACCACCTGGTTGCCGCCCTGCTGCTTGGCTTCGTACATCGCCGCGTCGGCTCGCCGCAACAGCAGCGTGGTGAGTTCCACGATGTCGAAGTCGATGTCCTCGGAAATCGGATACGTGCAGTGCGCGACGCCGATGCTCACCGTCAGGGGTGCAGGGTCCTCCGCGGAATGCGCGGCGCAGCGATACTTCTCGGCCAGTGCGAGGGCCTGATTCTCGGCCGATTTGGTCACCACGGCGAACTCTTCACCGCCCACCCGCGCAACCAGCACACCGTCCGTCGTCAACCGACGTGCGACGAGTTGCAGGGCCGCGTCCCCCTGGTGGTGACCGAATCTGTCGTTGATCGACTTGAATCGGTCCACGTCGACGACCATCACCGACACATCGTTCGCCCCCAGGAAATACACCGGCAGTGCCTCGTCGAGCCCGCGCCGGTTGCGCACTCGAGTGAGTGGATCGAAGTTGGCCGCCTGCGCCTGAACCTGCAGTTTGAGAAGCAGATACTGGAAGAACGTGGGGCCCATGAACGTGATGGGCAACAGCACCACCAGCTGCGCGACGGCCAATCCGGGATCGGTGTCGGGTGAGAGCAGGATCAGCACGAAGAAGAGCGTCACGGCCGACCCGGCCCACAGCAAGTGCAGCGCCATGACTTTCGGACTGTGGAAGAGCTGGACGTACACGCTGTTGGCTGCGAGCATCGCGAGGGCCAGGAAGGTGGTCTGGGGCGATCCGTAGGACAACAGAACCAGCGTCACTCCGACGTCCGAGTACACGGCGAACAACAGAGACACCCGCTTCGAAGGCCAGGGAGCTTTCAGCCAGGCGACACCGACCGCGAGCGTCGACACGATCGCAACCACGATGATCGACCGGCCGACAGTCGAGGCCGGCGGGGAATCGGTGAGCAACAACAGTGCGGCAGCGGCGAGTCCGTACGAGAACGTACTCAAGGATGCAGCGAGGCGATACGGAGCGAGCGCACCGTGCAGCCCGAGGTAGCTCACCACCGACTCGTAGCTGTGCGGCTGGTTCCACCATGTGCGCAGGAATGTCGAGTGCACGTAACCTCCATGCGCGTTCGGCTCAGAGATCACGGACCCGACAGGACGCCACCATGTCGGACCGGGCCGGACAAATCGGCCACACCCGATGCTATCGGACGCACATCACCCTCGGATGCCTCTTTGTCGGAACGCTGTGAAACCTCCCATACCGACGACGATGGCGATCACGACGAGCCATCCGATCGGCGCGAATTCGACTGCCGCTCCCGGCAATCGCGGCACATGAGTGAAGGGCGAGAGGTCGAGCCACGGCTGAGGCAGGCCCACGACCGACCCGACCTGGCCGACGGCGACGAAGCCGCCCAGAACGGCCCACAGGACGGTCGCGAATCGGGGGACAGCGCCGAACAGGGCAAGGCCGATGGCCGTCACCACCCATACGGCCGGGAGCTGACCCAGTGCGCCGCCGACGCCGGACGGCAGTTCGCCCGAGACACCGCCGGTCGCCGACCCGTACGTCAGCCCGATGGTGAGGCCGACGACCAGCAGCAGCCACGCCGGGCCGAGAACGGCCAGGAGTAGGTGCCCTGCCAGCCAGCGGATCCGCGAGACGCCGGTGGCGAGAACGATCTCGGCCAGACCTGCCTCTTCCTCGGCGTGGAGCCGCAGCAGGGCCGACACCGAGTAGGCCGCCACCATGATGCCGACGATGCTCAGCACGGCCGCAACGAACGATTGTTCGAGTGTGGTGCCGCCGAATTTTCCGAGCGCGTCGCTGATAGCAGTACTGCTGCCGAGCTGGTCGTCGATCCCGTCCGTGGACGCTCCGACGACAGTGCCGAACAGGGCGAGCCCGACGGTCCAGACGACGATGGTTCCGCGAGAGAGTCGCCAGGCGAGAGCGACGGGACCGGACAGTGACGGAGCGGCGGCCACCCGCCCGCGGCGCTCGGCCCGCAGCCCACTGCCGAGATCGCGTCGACTCGCTGCCACGAATGCCGTGGCACAGAATGCGGCTGCCGCCGCCGGCGACAGCAACAGCGGCCACCACCTCTCGTCGGCGAACGGCCGCACCTGCGCCGACCACCCGATCGGCGAGAACCACGACAGGGTTCCCGAGCCGATGTCGCCGACAGCTCTGAGAACGAACGCTGCGGCCAGCACGCCGAGGGCGTAACCGCGAGCCACCCGAGCTCCCGACGCCACCTGCGCCGACACTGCCGCACAGCCGACGAAGACGATCCCCACCACAGCGACCGACGCCCCGTACGCGACGCTCCCGGCCACCGGCAGGCCGAACGCCCACAGCGAGAGAGACGACAACATTCCCGTCGCCGCCACCGCGCCGCCCGCCAACGCGATCGCCGCGGCCAACCCGGCGTAGCGTCCCACCGCCGTCGATCCGATCAGCTCGGTTCGACCCGCATCCTCCTCACCTCGGGTGTGACGGACCACAGTGAGGATCGCCGCCAGCGGAACCAGCGCCAGCACCAACCCCGAACGCCAGGACACCAGAGCTCCCAGGTCACTACCGAAGATCGGGCCGACGAGCGCTGCCTGCGCGGGCGCCGACAGAGTCCCGAGGTAGAACGCCTGACGATCCGCCGCCGTCGGATACAGGCCCTCGAAGCTGACCGCGTACAGCAGCGGCAACGCCCCGAGCAGAACGATCCACACCGGTGCCACCAGACGATCGCGACGCAGATACAACCGCAGCAACGCGCCGGTTCCTGTCAGAGCCTTCATGCGTAGTACCTCAGGAACAGTTCTTCGAGTGTCGGAGCGGAGCTGACCAGGCTGCGGACTCCGGCGTCGGCCAGCACGTGCATCGTCGCCGCAAGGGCTTCGTTCTCCACCGTGCAGGTGACGGAGGATCCCGCGACTCGGACGTCGGACACCCCCGCGAGCGTGGTCAAAGCGTCGGGCATGCGCTCGAGATCGGCGGTGACCGTCGTACGAGACAGGTGTCGCATCGACGCCAGAGTCCCGGTATCGACCGTCCGCCCGTCCTTGACGATCGTCACCGAACTGCACAGTGCATCCACCTCGGACAGGATGTGCGAGGACAACAGCACCGTGACTCCGCGTCGGGCAGCATCTTTCACACAGTCGCCGAAGTGCTGCTCCATCAGCGGATCGAGTCCCGAGGTGGGTTCGTCGAGGACGAGCAACTCCACGTTCGACGCCAGAGCCGAGATCAGCGCCACCTTCTGGCGATTGCCCTTGGAGTAGGTGCGGGTGCGCTTGCCCGGGTCGAGGGAGAACCTCTCGATCAGCTCGGCGCGGCGAGCAGAGTCGATACCTCCTCGCATTCGGCCGAGCAGGTCGATCACCTCACCGCCGGTGAGCGACGGCCACAGCGTCACGTCACCCGGCACATAGGCCAGGCGTCGATGCAGCGCTACGGTGTCGGTCCAGGGGTCGCTGCCGAGCAGCCGCACATCGCCTTTCGTCGCGCGGATCAGACCCAGCAGGATGCGGATCGTCGTGGATTTGCCGGCTCCGTTGGGACCGAGGAAGCCGTGCACCTCACCGGTCGGTACGTGCAGCGACAGTCCGTCGAGCGCCCGAACCGAGCCGAACGTCTTCACCAGACCGTCCACTGCGATTGCGTCGGTCATTCTTTGGCCTCCAGATACGTGTCCAAAACTTGGGAATCGGTGAACAGTCCGTCGGTGTAGAGCTCGAGCGCAGGCAACATGACCTCTGTGCCGAGGGCGCTCAGGGCCTCGCGGAAATCGACGTCGGGGCCGGCCATCTGCACGTACAGCAGCAATCCGCCGACGTTCTGTCGCGTCAGAAATCGGGCGCGTGCCGCGGGGTCTCGACTGGGGGTGAATCGGCCGTCGCGGACCCCGTCGTCGATGTAGCGGACGGCGTCGTCGACCATGTGCTCGAACAACTCTCGCGCCAACGCGCCGCCCACGGAGAAGCTGCGCACGATGTACGCGACGAGCGGCGCGTACTCGTCGATTCGAGCCAGCTGTTCCATCATGCCGGCGGGGGCAGCCGAGGCAGTCTTCGATTCGCGGATCACTCGCAGAACATGCTCGTCGCACGCTGCGCGCAGCCCGTCCTTGGACCCGAAGTGATGATTGAGCAGCCCGGGAGAGACGCCTGCCGCGGTGGCGATCGACCGAACCCCTGCGGTGAAGCCCTGCGAGCCGAAGACGTCGATCGCGGTGTCGCGAATTCGTGCCCTGGTGGTGAGATCCTCCGTTGCTGAACGCATGTACAGCACATTAAACACCCGTTCAATCGAGCGCAAGAGTGTAAAGATGGACGCATGACTTCAGTAGTGAACTCGGGCATCGATCTCAGCTACCAGGACGAGAACACACGCGCACAGGACGACCTGTTCGTGCACGTCAACGGCAAATGGCTCGAGGAATACGACATCCCGGCCGACCGCGCAGTCGACGGAGCATTCCGCACGCTGTACGACCGCGCCGAGGTCGACGTACAGACCATCATCGAAGAATCCGCCGCCGCGAACCCGCCCGCGGGCAGCGACGCGCAGAAGATCGGCGACCTGTTCTCGAGCTTCATGGACGCCGACCGTGCCGAGCAACTCGGCGTCACCCCGATCGCCGACGAGCTCACCGCCATCTCCGACGCCACCGACCTCGTCACCCTCGCAGGCGTTCTCGGCTCCCTGCAACGCACGGGCGTCGGCGGTGCAATCGGCCACTACGTCGACACGGACGCCAAGCAGTCCGATCGCTACCTGGTCCACTTCAGCCAATCCGGCATCGGCCTGCCGGACGAGTCGTACTACCGCCAGGACGAGTACGCCGAGATCCGTACGAGCTACCTCGAGCACATCTCGAAGATGTTCGCGCTCAGCGGCATCGAGTACGACGCGCAGACGGTGTTCGACCTCGAGCAGAAGATCGCCGCCGGCCACTGGGACGTCGTGGCCAGGCGTGACGCCGAGAAGAGCTACAACCTGGTCGATTTCGACACCCTGGTTCAGAATGGTGCCGGTTTCAATTGGGCTGCATGGATTTCCGGGCTCGGTGCCACTACCGAGCAGTTCGCCGAGATCGTCGTGCGGCAGCCACCGTTCCTCAGCACCTTCGTCTCGCTGTGGACTTCCGAGGACATCGAGGCATGGAAGGCGTGGCTGGCCTGGCGCGTCGTGCATTCGCGTGCGCCGTTTCTGACGAGCGCGATCGTGGACGAGAACTTCGCGTTCTACGGAACGACGCTGACCGGTACCGAGGAGAATCGCGAGCGGTGGAAGCGCGGAGTCTCCCTGGTTCAGGACGTGCTCGGGGAGGCCGTCGGCAAGCTCTACGTCGAACGCCACTTCCCGGCCGACTCCAAGGCCAGGATGCAGGTGCTCGTCGAGAACCTCACCGAGGCGTATCGACGCAACATCTCCGAGCTCGAATGGATGAGCCCGGAGACGCGTGAGAAGGCCTTGGACAAGCTGGGCAAGTTCACCCCCAAGATCGGCTACCCCGATCGGTGGCGCGATTACTCGAGCGTCGAGATCAGCGCCGACGATCTGCTCGGCAACTACCGTCGCGGCTACACCGCGGACTACCAGCGCGACCTCGACAAGCTCGGCGGACCCGTCGACCGTGACGAGTGGTTCATGACGCCGCAGACCGTCAACGCGTACTACAACCCCGGCATGAACGAGATCGTCTTTCCCGCAGCCATTCTGCAGCCACCGTTCTTCGACCCCGAGGCCGACGACGCGGCCAACTACGGCGGTATCGGAGCCGTCATCGGTCACGAGATCGGCCACGGATTCGACGATCAAGGCGCCAAGTACGACGGTGACGGCAACATGGTGGACTGGTGGACCGACAGCGACCGCACCGAATTCGGCAAGCGCACCACGGCCCTGATCGAGCAGTACAACGAATTCGAACCCAAGGCACTGCCCGGCCACAAGGTCAACGGCGAGTTCACCATCGGCGAGAACATCGGTGATCTGGGTGGTCTGTCGATCGCGGTTGCCGCCTACGAGATCTCGCTCGAAGGCAAGGACGCGCCGGTGCTCGACGGTCTGACCGGCCTGCAGCGTGTGTTCTTCGGGTGGTCACAGGTGTGGCGCACCAAGGCACGCGATGCCGAGGCAATCCGTAGACTCG
Organism: Rhodococcus sp. 05-339-2; assembly: GCF_002258965.1. Classification (NCBI taxonomy): domain Bacteria; kingdom Bacillati; phylum Actinomycetota; class Actinomycetes; order Mycobacteriales; family Nocardiaceae; genus Rhodococcus; species Rhodococcus sp. 05-339-2. The sequence continues at coordinate 821,741 of NZ_NOYW01000016.1, read as the reverse complement.
CCGTCGATCCGCACTCGCCGCCGGAGTTCCGCTGCAACGGCGTCGTGCGAAATCTCGACAGTTTTCACGAAGCATTCGACGTACGGCCCGGAGATGCGCTGTACTTGGACCCGGGGAAGCGCGTCAAGATCTGGTAGCAACAGGCTGGTACACAACGGGGAGGGGACATCGGATGAAGGAATTCGCACGCTGGCTGGCCGCGCACGGGGTGGTGCGCTTCGCGGCCAAACGGGGGGCGGCCGCAGGTGATCGGCAAGCGATGCTGCTGGTCGATCCGGCGACCCGGGCCGATCCGACACCCGTCTACGAGGAGTTGCGCGCCACCGCGCCGCTGGTGAAGACACGGATCTCGAACATCACCGTGCACCACCGGGTGGCGTTCGACCTGTTGCGCTCGGACGATTTCCGCGTCACCCAGCTGGGCGCAACCCTCCCCGGGCCGCTGCGCTGGATCGAGGCGCACACCCGGTCCGGTGCACTGCACCCGATTCTGCCGCCCTCGCTGCTCTCGGTCGAGCCACCCGACCACACGAGGTACCGCAAGCTGGTGTCCTCGGTCTTCACCGCCCGCGCGGTGAAGAAGATGCGCGATCAGGTGCAGGAAACGGCCGATGCTCTGCTCGACGAGCTGTCCGACGGTTCTCCGGTCGTCGACATCGTCGATCGCTACTGTGCGCGTCTACCGGTCGCGGTCATCGGGCGCATCCTCGGAGTGCCGGTGGAGGACAATCAGCGAGTCCTCGAGTTCGGCGAGATGGCCGCACCCAGCCTCGACATCGGATTGTCGTGGTCTCAGTTCAAGCAGGTCGAACGCGGTCTGATCGGATTCGACGCCTGGCTGTCGCAACACATCGCCGGATTGCGTCGCAATCCCGGTGACGATCTGATGAGTCAGCTGATCGCCGCGGAGGACGAGGGCGTCGGCCTCAACGACGAGGAGCTCAGGGCCACCGCAGGTCTGGTGTTGGCTGCGGGGTTCGAGACGACGGTCAATCTGCTCGGCAGTGGGATCCGACTGCTGCTGGATCACCCCGACCAACTGGCTGTGCTGCAACAGGATCCGTCACACTGGCCCACTGCTGTCGACGAGATGCTGCGGATGGAGTCTCCCGTACAGCTCACGGCCCGCATGGCCAAGCGCGACGTGGAGGTCGAGGGAGTGACGGTGCACGCGGGCAAGCTCGTCGTGCTGGTGCTGGCCGGTGCCAATCGGGATCCGCTGGTGTTCGAGGACCCCAATCGCTTCGACGTCACTCGCGCCAATGCCGGTAAGCACCTGTCGTTCTCGGGCGGGCGGCACTACTGCCTCGGCGCTGCACTGGCCAAGGCCGAATCGGAAGTGGGCCTCAAGACCCTGTTCGACCGGTACCCTCACCTGCGGTCGGCAGGCGAGGGAACCCGTCGCAACACCCGTGTCCTGCACGGATGGGCCACGCTCCCGGTGAATCTCGGCGAGCCTGCTACGACAACCGCAGGCCTGTAACGGAATCGAAGAAGAACAGCTCGTCCAGCTTGGGTACCAGCCGAACGGTTTCGGCCAGTGCGATGGACAGCTTGCGATCGACTCGGACCGACATCCTCCCGGATGCGGTGGTCCACCCATCGATCGTGGCGGGTGCGGAGGCGTAGACGAACGACTCCGCACCCAGTTCCTCGATCAGCTCGACGGTCAGTTGCAGGCCGCCGGCACTGTCGCCGACCAGATCCCACGATTCCGGTCGCACGCCGACGACGACCCGCTCGCCCGCCGAGGACGGGACGGGAATGCGCAACTCACCGAGTACGGCCGCGCCGTCGCGCACGGGGGCGTCGACCAGATTCATCCCGGGTGACCCGATGAATCCGGCGACGAACGTGTTGACGGGATTGTCGTACAGCTCCCGCGGCGCAGCGATCTGCTGCAACTTGCCGTCCAGCAACACGGCGACGCGATCTCCCATGGTCATGGCCTCGACCTGATCGTGGGTGACGTAGACCGTCGTGGTGCCCAATCGTCGCTGCAGACCGGCGATCTGAGCCCTGGTCGACACCCGCAGTTTGGCGTCGAGGTTGGACAACGGTTCGTCCATGCAGAACACCTTGGGTTGACGCACGATGGCGCGCCCCATGGCCACTCGCTGTCGCTGTCCGCCCGAGAGCTTACCGGGCTTGCGGTTCAGCAACGGCTCGAGCTCGAGCATCTTCGCGGCGTCGAGTACTCGTGCTGCGGTGTCGGACTTGCTCATTCCGGCATTGCGCAGCGCGAAGCCCATGTTGTCGCCGACGGTCATGTTGGGGTACAGCGCGTAGTTCTGGAACACCATCGCGACATCCCTGGCCCGCGGGGCCAATGACGTGACGTCCACTCCGCCGATGTCGATGTGACCGCTTTCGACGGACTCGAGACCGGCGAGCATTCGCAGACTCGTCGACTTCCCACACCCCGAAGGTCCGACGAGAACGATGAATTCACCGTCCGCGATGTCGAGTTCGAGGTTGTCGACAGCGAGCGAATCGGCACCCGGGTACCGGTGCGAAACACCGGCGTAGTGAACGGCGGCCATTACTTCGGCAGCTTCGGGGTGATCTGGCGGTCGATGATCTGCTGCAACTGATCCGAGACGGATGCGAATGTCGTTGCGACATCGGCATTCTGCAACGCGATCTGCTCGAGTCCACTACCGATGATCTTGTCGCCGCCCGGGACGAACACGCGGGCGTAATCCTGGGAACGCGTCAGCGCCAACTGGTCCACGGCCGTCTTCGCGTTGGGGTTCGCCTCGAGGAATGCGATCTCCGACGGGTCCTGCTGCGCAGACTTGCGGACCGGCATGTAGCCGGTGTTCTGGGAGAAGTACGCGGTGTTGGCACCGTTGGTGACGAAATCGATGAATTTGAGCGCGTTGACCTTTCGCTCGTCCGAGATCTTCGCCGGAATGGCCAGACCGGCTCCGCCGGTGGGGCAACCTGGGGTCCCCTCGGTGGCAGGCAGGAACGCGGTACCGAACTCGAACGCCGCCCCGCCCTTGATGGTGGACAGGTCGCCGGTGGAGGCGATGGTGGACGCGATGATGCCGGCGGCGAAGTCGTTGGCGATGTCGTTGGAGACCGCGGCGTACTTCTTGGTGTGGATCATGTCCTGCAGGAACTTGCCTGCCGCAATGGTATTGGGGTCGTCGAACTTGAGCTCGAACTGATCGGAGTAGGATCCCCCGAACGTCCAGATGGGTCCCTCGAACGTCCACCCGAGGTAGTCGACGGCATTACCCCAACCGTGAGCGAGCTTGCCGTTTCCGACGACGGCCTGGATGCGCGGGCCCCATTCGTCGAACTCCTGCCAGGTTGCCGGCCCGCGATCGGGCAGTCCGGCCTGCTGCCAGACGGCCTTGTTGTAGTAGAACAGCGGCGTCGAGCGCGCGTACGGCAATGCCCAGTGGCTGCCGTTCCAGTTGTAGTCTGCCAGCAGCGAATCCACGTAGTCGGACTGGTCGACGCCTGCCGCGGAGAAGTGCTTGTCGAGCGGCTCGATCGCACCGGTGAGGGCGTAGTTGAACCACCAGACGTCCGAGAGCACGACGACGTCGGGCACATCGTTGCCGGACAGCGCCGCGTTGAACTTCTGCGACACCTCCTCGTAGTTCTTGCCACCGTCGATGAGATTGACCGTCAAGCCGGGGTTCTCGGCCTGGAAGCGCGAGATCAGTTCCTTCTCGAACTCCTGGGACTTGCCGGGGTGGTTCGACCAGAAGTTGATGGTGTTCGCGTCGCCTTCGACAGCCTCGCCGCCCGACCCACCCGATCCGGGGCCGCTGCACGCAGCGAGGGCTGCGGCGGCCGCGGCCGCACCGGTGAGCGTGAGGAAGCCACGCCGATTGATGATGTGTGCCATGGTGTTCGACTCCTGATAGTGAGGTGAATCAGCCCTTGACCGCACCGGAGGTGAGGCCCTTGATCATGTGGCGTTGCAGGACGAGAAAGACGAGAAGGATCGGCAGAATGGTCAGCACCGTCGCGGCCATCACCGCCCCCCAGTTGGTGTAGCCCTCGCTGTTCTGGAGCAGCGTCAACCCGACCGGAAGCGGTGCGACGGACGAGTCGTCGGACATCAGGAACGGCCAGAGGTACTCGTTCCATTCGGTGACGATCGTGATGATGGCGAAGGCGACCATGGTCGGGCCGGACAGCGGCAGGATCACCCGGAACATCAGCCGTACCGGTCCGGCACCGTCCATCCGCGCGGCCTCGATGATCTCCGGTGGCAGCGACAGGAAGTGGTTGCGCATCAGGAACGTACCGAAGGCGACCCCCGCCAGCGGAATTATGATGCCCTGGAACGAGTTCCGCCACCCCAACTCGGAAATGAGCGAGTAGTTGGAGATGACGGTGATCTGATTGGGCACCATGAGGGCGGCGATGATGACGAGAAAGACGACGTTCTTGCCCGGGAAGCGCAGGAACACCAGTCCGTAGGCACTGAGAACCCCGAGGACGAACTTGATGGACGACACGGCCGTGGTGATGATGATGGAGTTGCGCAGATACGTGAAGAACGGCACCTCCGTCGTCGCCTCGTCGTAGTTCTGTGGATGGAACACGCTGGGCCACCACGTGACCGGCTGAACGTAGATGTCGGGTCGATCCTTGAAGGAGGTGATCAGGATCCAGAACAGTGGCAGACCGATCATCAGCAGGACGGCGACCATGGCCGCGTATCCGAGGATGTTGGCGCTGCGTCGCGCACGTTGCTGGTCGCGCGGCCCTGGCACCTTTTCCGGCATTGCCGTCCGAGGCCTGTTCGTCACTGTCATCGTTGATCGTCTCGATCCATGATTCGTACCTGTACGAGGGTGACGATCAGCAGGACGAGGAACAGGATCGTCGCGACCGTGGCACCGTAGCCGGCCCGGAAGTTGCGGAACGTCTCCTCGTAGACCTGGTAGACCATCGTGGTGGTGCCGGTGCCCAGCGGGCCACCGCGCGTCATGACGTTGATGATGTCGAAGACCTGGAGCGAGTTGAGCAGCACCGTGATCGACAGAAAGAACGTCGTCGGGCGCAGTTGCGGCAGAAGCACTTTGCGGAACGTGGTCCAGCGGCTCGCCTGATCGATCTCGGCCGCTTCCATCAGTTCCTTGCGCACACCCTGCAGAGCCGCGAGGTAGATGACGAAGGTGTAGCCCAGGTTCTTCCACAGGTACGTCACGGTGATCATGACCATCGCCCACTTCGGGTCCTGATAGAAGTCCGGGACGGTACCGAGGCCGAAGCGTCGCATCAGATCCTGGACGAGCCCGAAGTTGGGGTCGAAGACGAACTGGAATGCGATACCGATCGCTGCACCCGAGATGACGTACGGAGCGAACACGGCGGAGCGAACGAAGTTGCGGCCCCTGAGCTTTCGATCGAGCAGCAGCGCCAGCACCAGACCGAGAACCAGTGAGCCCACCACCGCGGCGACCGTGAACACGACGGTGTTGCCGACGATCTGCCAGGTGTCCTCGCGGGAGGCCCACTCGCGGTAGTTGTCGAATCCGACGAACGTGGACGTGGGCGAGGACAGGTTCCAGTCGAAGAACGAGAACTGGAAGTTCTCCACCAGCGGCCGATACGTGAACACGCCCAGCAGAACCAGATTGGGGCCCACGAGAATCAGGAACAGTGCGTAATCGGTCCACGGCCGGGAGAAGAATCGCTTCTCGCGTGCCGTGGGCAGCACTCGTTCGGTTGTTGCACTCACCGCGAGGACTGTGCTCAGCCTCGGCTAACGAATGGTGAACTCAGCCCCAACGCTCACCGTCGTACAGACCAAATGCTGCGCAGTGGTGTGGTTATGTGCCTTCTACGGCACTCAACCGCACCACTGCCGCAGGCATCAACGGTTCCAGTCTCCGAGACCGTCGGATCCGCTGAGGGTGCCGCCGTCGGTGTTGACGACGATGACCGGGTCGCCCTTCTGGGCGTTCTCGAAGAACCACTTGCCATCTTCGGTGCTGACGTTGAGGCAGCCGTGCGAGGCGTTGGAGTAGCCCTGCTGCGACTCCGACCACGGAGCAGCGTGCACGAAGATGCCGCTGTAGGAGATGCGCGTCGCGTACTCGACGTAGGTGCGGTAGCCCTCCTCGGAGTCCACGGGGACGCCGTAGGTGGACGAGTCCATGTACATGTCGCGGAACCGTTCGCCGACGATGTAGGTGCCGTTGGGGGTCTCGTGCCCGACCTTGCCCATCGAGGTGGGCATGGTGCGGACCACCTCGCCGTTGCGGGTGACGGTGATCTGCTTGGTGTTGTCGTCGGCCGTGGTGATGATGGAGTCGCCGGTGGAGAATTCGGCCTTCGCTCCGCCCGCCTCGACGGTCACCTGGGTGTGCGCCGGGTAGAACTCGTTGGGCAGCCACCGGACCTGAGTGTCGTTGATCCAGTAGAAGTGCCCGGGTACGGACGGGCTGGTGGTGACGCGGATGGCGCGCAGCGCGGCGTCACGATCGCCGATCGCCTCGTCGAAGCGGATGGCGATGGGCTGCGCGACTCCGACGACCTCGCCGCCCGAGGGGCTGATGCTCGGATCGGAGAAGTTCGCGGGCGCGAGCTGCGGGGTGAGCTGCTGCGGCGCGGGTGCAGCCGGATCCGACGATCCCGGCATCCCGGGGATGGAGACGTCCGGGCCGCCCGGCCACAGTGGCGCGGCCTGTGCCGAACCGAATGCGGCGGACGCGGCAAGGGCTGTACCTGCAACGATCGCGCCGATACGGGCGAATCTGCGTGTGCGATCCGGTGATGCCATGTAACCCGACCATCCTTCGTGCTGCGTCGCGACACCCGCGAACTGTGCTGCCGCGGGGCAACGCCCATTAACACATACCGCCCCGACATTTGCTAATCGGATATCCCCGAAACGGACGAAAGAAACCACCGGTACGAGTATCTTCTCGCAACCGGTCCCGAAGCCGTCTCACCAGGCTGCGGCGGATGTGTCGGCAGCCGGGGAACGGGTATGTGCGATGGGAGCACATCCCGTCCAGACACCGGCGGTTTCCGAAACGGACTCTTCTTCGTCCGGTGTCCGTAAAGGGTGGACCGTGATCTCCGATGCTTTCCCCCGCACCCCCGTCACCCACATCGTCGTCGTCGTACCCGCGCACAACGAGCAGGATCTGCTCGACGCCTGCCTGACCGCCCTGGTACGAGCACAACGCCGAGTCCGCGATGTGGCCTCGGTGTCCGTCTCGACGATCGTCGTGCTCGATGCGTGCACCGACGACTCTGCGCGCATCGCGGCACGTCACCCGTCCGTGTCGGCTCTCGAGGTGGCACACCGCAACGTCGGCGCGGCCAGAGCTGCCGGATTCGCGACGCACGGCCCCGAACACAGTGCATCGACGTGGTTCGCCACCACCGATGCCGACACCCGGGTGGGTGAGGACTGGCTGCTCGGCCATCTCCGACACGCCGCCGAGGGCGCTCGGGCAGTGGCCGGAACGGTGGCAGTCGATTTCGAGGGTCACATCGAGGAGAACCTCGGGTTGCGGTCGTCGTACGACGCGCACTATCGAAACGAGTTCGGCCACCCACACGTGCACGGTGCCAACCTCGGCGTCCGAGCGGCGGAGTATCTCTCCATCGGCGGATTTGCACCTCTGATCACCGGCGAGGACCACGATCTGGTCCGACGCCTCGAGCTCGGCGGCTTCGAGTGCCGTCGGGTGTGCGACATTCCGGTCACGACGTCGGGTCGGCTGCGCGGCCGAGCGCCCGACGGCATGGCCGGATTCCTACGTGCCCTGGAGGCCACCGCATGAGCGAGACCGGTTTTCTCGAATCCACCGACCGAGCCGACGTCGACACCGGGTTGCGCGCCGCGTTCTTGGCGTTCGAGGCGGACGGTCGTCTCGACCTCGCGCTGCCCGGCTCGGGGTACACCGATCTGCGCTGGCAATCGCTCGCCGCCCTGAGTCGGCACAACACGGTGTTGGGCCGGTGGTCCGAAGCGCATACCGACGCGATCGCGATCCTGCACGAACTCGACGGCCCGACGCCACAGCGTGGGCAGATCTGGGGAGTGTGGGCTGCGGAACCGCCTGCTCCGATTCTCGAAGCAGTGCCGGGTGATTCGGGCTGGGTTCTCACCGGGACGAAACCGTGGTGCTCGGGCGCGTCACTGTGTACACATGCGCTCGTGACTGCACGCGTGCAGGGCAGCCCTCGGCTGTTCGCCGTCGACCTGACGCACCCGGGCGCAACTCCTGTACCGAACACGTGGCATGCAGTGGGGATGAGCGAGAGCGATTCCGGCTCGGTCGCCTTCGACAGTGTCCCTGCCGTTGCGGTCGGCGGCCCGACCGACTACCTCACACGACCGGGCTTCTGGCACGGGGCGATCGGGGTGTCGGCAGCCTGGTTCGGGAGCGCATGCGCGGTGGCGGACACGCTTCATGCTGCCGTCCGCAACAGACCCGATCCGCACCGTACTGCACATCTCGGTGCCATCGCGGCCGCACTCGGAGCGGCGTCGAGCGCACTGACCACCGCCGCAGCGGAGGTGGATGCCGATCCGTTCGACCGATCCGGTCGCGCCCGAACCCGGGCCCGCATCGTGCGGGCTGTGGTCGAGGATGCGGCAACTCAGTGCATCGACCGCGTCGGTCGCGCTCTCGGTGCAGGCCCGCTGTGCAGCGATTCCCAACACGCCCGACGCGTCGCAGATCTCACCGTCTACCTGCGGCAGAGTCACGCCGAGCGCGACCTGGAAGCCCTCGGGCACGACATCGCAGAGGAGGACAACCCTTGGTAGAGAACGCATTCGATGCCGAAACCGATGTCGGCACAGCCGAGTCGGACTGGATGTCGGCCGACTGGTCCATTCCCGGCCTGCAGTGGAAGGACGTCCTCACCATGGTCGTCGTCGCCCCGCACCCGGACGACGAGGTGCTCGGCGTCGGCGGCCTGCTGTCTCTGGCTGCGGCATCGGGCGTCGATGTTCGGGTGGTCGCCGTGACCGACGGCGACGGCTCCCATCCCGGTTCCCCCACCGTCACGGCAGAGGATCTGCGTGCGCGTCGCCCCGCCGAGTCCGAGCGCGCGTTGGCCGAATTGGGGATCGACCACTCCCCGATCCGTCTGCAGATCGCAGACGGTGACGTCGAGAACCACGAGAGCGCGGTGGCCGATGCGCTGATGCCGCTGCTCGACGCCACCCCCGGCACCTGGTGTCTGACGCCGTGGCGCGGGGACGGCCATCCCGACCACGAAGCCACCGCGCGGGCCTGTCTCACCGCGGCGAACGCCGTCGGGATACCGGTGGTGGAGTACCCGATCTGGATGTGGCACTGGGCAACTCCGAATCATCCTGCCGTGCCGTGGACACGTGGACGCCGCATCGACCTGCCGCCGCACACCCTCGACGCCAAACGAGCGTCGATCGAGCAGTTCGATTCGCAGATCCGCCCATTGTCCGATCACCCTGCGGATCGAGCGGTGTTGCCGCCGCACATATTGGCTCGGTACCGGCGACCGTTCGAGGTGGTGTTCGCGTGAGCGAGGGTTCTCGGACAAGCCTCGGTGCCGAGTACTTCCGCACCGTCTATGCGGACAAGGACGATCCGTTCATGCTCGACAGCAAGTGGTACGAGCGTCGCAAATACGCGCTGACCATGGCCTCGCTGCCGAAACCGCAGTATCGGCGCGCGCTCGAACCCGGCTGCTCCATCGGGGTGCTCACCGAGCAGTTGGCGATCCGGTGCGATCACGTGGTCTCGACCGATGTGGTGCACAGCGCCCTCGATTCGGCACGGAGGCGCGTAGGTGACACTGCTGCAGTCGAATTCGCGCTGTGGTCGCTGTCCGACGACTGGTCGACCCTGCCCACACCCGAGGCGACGTTCGATCTTGTCGTCATCAGCGAGGTCGGGTACTACCTCGATGCCGACGACCTGTCGTCGGCGATGACGCGCGTCGTCGAGCACCTCGAAGCCGAGGGCACCCTGGTGGCTGCACACTGGCGTCACGACGTGGACGACTACCCGATCTCGGGTGACCGCGTTCACGAGATCATTTCCGCCACACCGGGATTGGCACTACTGAGTCGCTATCTGGACGAGGACGTCCGGATCGAGGTCTTCGTCGCCTCGGACGGCCCGGCCGTGTCGGTCGCGAGCACCGACGGCCTCGACGTGCGGTGAATCGACTCAGTCGGACGATTCGGCCGCGTCGGCGACCAGCTGCGCGGCGAGGTCGGCGAGCTTGACGTTGGTGTCCTGCGAGAGCTTGGCCAACAAAGCGAATGCTGCCTGCGAGTTCAGGTTGTAGCGCTCCATCAGCATGCCCTTGGCCTGACCGATCAGGTCTCGGCTCGTCAATGCCGCCCGGATCTGCTGTTCTTCACGCGCGGTGGAGAACGCGATGGCCGCGTGCGCAGCGAACAGCGAACCGATCGATTCGGCCTCGGCCGAGAAGGCGTTCGTTCGGGTGGAGTGGAGGTTCAACGCGCCGAAGTTGAAGCCCTCGACGTAGAGCTGGAAGCAGATCATGCTCTTGACACCCAGCGCCGAGGCGGCGACGGTGAACTGTGGCCAGCGAGAATCGCTGTCCATGTCGTCGATCCTGATGGTGGTCTGTTCGATCGCCGATTCGAGGCAGGGACCTTCGCCCAGCTGCTCCTGAATCTTGTCGCAGTGGCCCGCCACATCGCCGACGAGGGCCGCACTGTGCACGAACTTGCCCTGCAACACCGTCGTGATGGACGCGAATTCGGCGGACGGGATGTTGGCCACCGCCGCCTCGGTGATCGTGGCCAGGACCCGATCGGGATCGGAGTGCTGGCGACGTAGTCTCTCGGCGACCTCGGCCAGTCGTCGGCTGAGCTCGAAGTCCGTGACGCGCGGATGGGCGGTCGAGTCCAGTGTCTGCTCGCTGATGGCGGTCACCTCGTCCTGCTGCGCCGGGGCGCGTCCCGGTATCGGCGAAGTGCCGACACCACAGGATACGCCCCGGCTGCAAAACTGCGAGGACCGTTAGCCGGGCATCAGAGTGTGCTGGGGGCGATCAGCGAGTGGACGAATCCGATCTTCTTCACGACGGTCGCAGGCAGCACGAACGGGTAGAGGTCCTGGTGGCCCATCGACCGGTTGATCTGGTTCAGTGCCCACGACAACGGCAGCCACCACTCGATGATCTGATCGAAACCGACGTCACCCGGCAGCGGGCTCTCCAGCGTCGAACCGGCCGGGGCCATACCGAAGGCTGCAGCCGTGTCGAGCGTGTCGCGGATGTGGAGATAGTGCGCGAACGTTTCGGCCCAGTCCTCGGCGGGGTGCATGGTGGCGTAGGAGGAGACGTAATCGTCCTCCCAGTTGGCCGGCGCACCCTCGCTGTAGTGGCGATCGAGTGCGGCCTGGTAATCGGAATCCGGATCGCCGAAGAGCTCCTCGAACGCCGCGCGGTGCTCACCGTTGCCGACCAGCACCATCTGGTAGTAGTGGCCGATCTCGTGACGGAAGTGTCCGACCAGGGTGCGATACGGCTCGGACATCGCCACACGCAACTGTTCGCGGTGCACGTCGTCGCCCTCGGCGAGGTCGAGGGTGATCAGACCGTTGTCGTGGCCGGTCATCACCTGCTGGTTCGCGCTCGAGAGCAGATCGAACGTCAGTCCCGTCGTGTCGTCCTCGTCCCGGCCGACGATGGGCAGGCCCAATTCGGTCAATTCGAGTACGACGCGACGCTTGTTGGTCTCGGCGTCCGCGTAGGCGGCCATCGCGTCGACGTCGTCGTCGGCGGGGCGAGTACGCGTGAGCCGGCACGACACGCAGAGATCGTCGCTGTCGTCGGTGTCGACGAGCCAGTTGCAGCGCGCCGTGTTGAGGTTGGCGCACATCTTCCACGTGGTGCCGTCCACCTCGGCCTCGGCGACACCGTCGTCGGCCTTGTCGGGGAGCACCAGCAGAGCTCTGCTCGGCAGATGGAAGCCGAGCGCGCTCGAGCAGCTCAGACACAGTGAGTTCTCGAACGACAGCTTCTGTCCGCATTTGCGGCAGATGAAATCACGCATGGATGTTCCTTCGTGGCAGGGGTGAGTCGGGCTCGTATTCCCGTTTCTGGACGGACTAATGCCGTTCATCGAATATGTTGTGCACATCTCCCTCGCCGTGCGGCGAGTTCGACAGCGCAATAACGTTACTCTGCGGGCTGTCACCTGCAAGGAAGCAAACCGTCGACCCACACGTTGGTACAGACTGCTTCACAACACTCTTCGAGAGGATGCGGGCCGCAGATGGCAGATCAGATCACGCCGACGAATCGGCCCATGGCACGTTTCGCCGAACGGATCTCGCGGGCCCGCGGCGAGAAGAACAGCGAAACCCTGGCGGCGGGCTTCCTGCTCGCAGCGACACTGATCGCGCTGATCTGGGCCAACTCACCCTTCGGCGAGACCTACCAGTCGTTCTGGCACACCGAACTCTCCGTCACCGTCGGCGAGCACGGCATCTCCCTCGACCTCGCCCACTGGGTCAACGACGGGCTCATGGCGTTGTTCTTCTTCGTCGTCGGGCTCGAGGTCAAGCGTGAGTTCGCGATGGGTGAGCTCACCGACCGATCTCGTGCCGCCATCCCGATCGTCGCGGCGGTTGCCGGTCTGGCCGCGCCGGCGTTGCTGTTTCTCGCCTTCAATCCGTCCGGGCCCGCCGCCCAGGCATGGGGCGTCGTGATCTCCACCGACACCGCGTTCCTCCTCGGGGCACTCGCCGTCCTCGGCCCGAAGAAGGCCGCTCGGTTGCGCATCTTCCTGCTCACGCTCGCTGTCGCGGACGATGTGGGCGCGCTGGCGATCATCGCCTTCTTCTACACCGACAACCTCGACGTGGGGCCGTTGGTGCTGGCGTTCGTCGGTCTGGCGCTGATCTTCCTACTGCGTCGGCTCGAGGTGTGGCGCGGCGTCGGGTACTTCGTCGTTGCACTGTTCACCTGGGTTGCGATGTACGAGTCCGGAGTTCACCCCACCCTCGCGGGAGTGATGATCGCGTTGATTCTTCCGGTCTATCCGCCGCGCCGCACCGAGGTGGAACGCGCGGCGGATCTGACACGCGCGTTCCGGCAGTCGCCCAATCCCGAATACGCCCGAGCCGCCCGTCTCGGACTCGATCGCGCGGTGTCGGTCAACGAACGTCTCATGCGGCTCTACCAGCCGTACACGGCCTTCATCATCGTGCCGATCTTCGCGCTCGCCAACGCCGGAGTCGTGCTGAGCTCGGACACTCTGAAAGCCGCGTCGACCTCGACGCTCACCTGGGGCATCATCGCCGGTCTCGTTCTCGGCAAGCTCGTCGGAATCACCGCTGCATCCGCTGTTTTCGCGAAGTTGAGACCGTCGTCCCTGGCTCCAGGACTGACGCTCTCACACATCGCAGGCGGTGCCGCGATGTCCGGAATCGGATTCACGATTTCGTTGTTCATCATCGATCTTGCACTCGACGACCCGTTGCTGGCCGACGAAGCACGGGTCGGCGTGTTGGTGGCCTCGGTGATCGCCGCACTGCTCGGCTGGGTCCTCTTCCGGATCGACGAGAAGATTCATCCTCCGAAGGCCGAAGCATCCCTGCGCATTCTGCGTCCGGTCGACGCCAAGCGCGATCACATCCGCGGCCCGGTGGATGCACCACTGACCATCGTGGAGTACGCGGATTTCGAATGCCCGTTCTGCAGCAAGGCAACCGGCAGTGTCGCCGAGGTACGCAAGCACTTCGGCGACGACCTTCGATACGTCTACCGGCACCTGCCGCTCGACGACTATCACCCACACGCTCGCTACGCGGCATACGCCAGCGAGGCCGCAGCCGCGCAGGGCAAGTTCTGGGAGATGGCCGACGTGTTGTTCCGTAACAGCGACGCCCTCGAGCCCGACGACATCGACGGCTACGCACGTGAACTCGGTCTGGACATGGACAGATTCGAGGACGACATCCGCACCGGCGACTACGTGGTACGCGTCGAGGACGACGAACTCGACGCCACCTCCTCGGACGTCGACGGCACCCCGACGTTCTACCTGGGACGCGGCGACAAGAATCTCACCCGGCACATCGGACCGTACGATGCGGCGACGTTGATCCGGGAGCTCGAATCCATGTGATCGTGGGCAGGGTTGCACGGAACGCGTTCGAGGCGACTGAATCCCTTCGATTCGACTTCGTAGCGTGCAACCTTGCCCGGCTCTGGCAGCTCCGTCAGCTGTCCGTGCGATTCCCCTCCGCATCCCAGTGCTCGGCAACCTTTTTCGAGGGCTGCACTCGTGGCGGTTCTCCGGGCATCTTGGGGTAATCGGGCGGGAAGTTCAGCTCTCCGCCGGGCAGGGTTTCCCACAGGTGCAGAAGAGGTTCGAGGGAGTAGGCCTGCTCGTCCATATCGGCCCACGGGTCGCCGTCCCGAACAAGCTCCGGCACCGTCACGAGGTTGTATTCACGTGGATCGGTGACGTCGGCCAACTGCGACCACGTCATCGGAGTGCTCACCGTCGCGCCCGGTCGAGCCCGCAGACTCCAGGCGCTGGCGATGGTTCGGTCGCGGTTGTTCTGGTTGTAGTCGATGAAGATGCGTTCTCCGCGTTCCTCTTTCCACCAGTTGGTGGTCACCCCGTCGTCGCGCCGTTCGAGTTCTCGACCCAGACCGATGGCCGCGTGACGCACCTGCTCGAAGGTGTACTGCGGCTCGATGCGAACGTAGATGTGGATACCCCGATTCCCGCTCGTCTTCGGATATCCCCGTAAGCCCAACTCCTCCAACAGCTCTCGCGTCACATCGGCTACTCGCAGCGCGTCCGATAACGTGGTACCCGGTTGTGGATCGAGATCGAGACGCAACTCGTCGGGATGGTCGACGTCCGGTCGACGGACCGGCCACGGATGAAACGTCAACGTACCCATCTGCGCCGCCCACACCAGCGACGCGGGTTCGGACGGACACAGTTCCTCGGCGGTGCGCTTGCTGGGGAACGCGATCTTCACCGTCTCTATCCACTCGGGAGCGCCCTTGGGCAACCGCTTCTGATAGAAGCCGTCGCCGTCCTTGTCCTGGGGGCCGAGCGCCAACCGCATGCCCTCGCGATAGCCGTCGGGCCATCGTTCCATCGCGGTGGGGCGATCTCCGATCGCCCGCATCAGCGGCTCCCCGACGGCCGCGAAGTACTCGCACACCTGCAGTTTGGTGATCTCCGGAGTACGTTCGGTCGCCTCGTAGATCACGCGATCGGGGCTCGACACTCGTACTTCGCGCTCGCCGACCTGCACGAACGCGGGAGGCGTTTTCGCGGCCATGTCTATCGTCCCCCGGCAATCACGTCGGCAACGTCGTAGCGCACCGGAACCTCGAGCTGGTCGTAGGCACACGAGCGTGGATCACGATCGGGCCGCCAGCGCAGGAACCTGGCCACGTGCCGCAGCCGCGCCCCTTCCATCTGGTCGTAGGCCACCTCGATGACCCGCTCGATGCGCACCGGAATCCAGTTGCGGTCGTTGGACGAATTCCAGCGGGTCGCCTCACCGTCGTACGTGACGTCGTCACCGAGTCGGAGCGGTTCGAGTTCTTCGAGCAGTTCCAACCGGCGCTTGTCGGTGAACGCCGACGCACCGCCGATCATCCGCAGATCGTCGCCATCGTAGAGACCGAGCAGCAAGGATCCGATACCGTTGCCGGACTTGTGGATTCGATAGCCGATCAACACGCAGTCCGCGGTACGCGCATGCTTGATCTTGACCATCTCGCGCTTGTTCGGCAGATAGATCCCGTCGAGTTTCTTGGCCACCACACCGTCGAGCCCGGCACCTTCGAAACGCTCGAACCAGTCCTCGGCCACGGCCGCATCATCGGTGGCGGAGGTGACGAAACAACTCGGGCCGCCCGTTCCCACCGCGTCGAGCAATCTCGCGCGGCGGGTCGAGAACGGCTCGGCCGTCAGATCCTCGTCGCCGACGGCCAACAGATCGAAGCCGATGAACTGCGCCGGAGTCTTCTCCGCGAGCATCGTCACCCGACTCGCTGCGGGATGAATCCGTTCGGACAGCGACTCCCAGTCGAGGCGCGTGGAACCGTTCTTCTCGCGCGGTACGACGATCTCGCCGTCGACGACAATCTTCTCGGGTAGCTCGGCCTTGATCGCCTCCACCAACTCCGGGAAGTAGCGGGCCAGGTCCTTGCCGCCGCGTGACCCGAGCACCACCTCGTCTCCGTCACGGAAGACGATGGCGCGAAACCCGTCCCATTTCGGCTCGTACGACCACACCGCAGGCCCGTCCTCGGGCTGGGCGGGCACCACTTTCGCGGCTTTGGCGAGCATCGGTGCAACCGGCACGGCAAGAGGAAGATCCACGCAGTTCATCCTGCCTCATGCAGCCGACAAGCGAGTCGGATATTTTCTACACGAGCACGGTCGATGGACACGGCACGCTCGAACCTACGAGGGCAGGACTCACCATGGCGTCATCCAACCGTTCGGTCCGCGCTCTCGTTCTCGCGCTGTCGTCGTGCGCGGCCCTGATACTCGGCGGGTGCGCCTCGGAGGTGTCCGGCACCGCCGTCGCGATTTCCGGTGCCACCATTCCCGCCACGACGACCACCACCCCTCCCACCACCCCACCGACCACCGACATCGACGACGGCGGCAGTGTCGACATCGACGTGGAGATCGGCGAGTGCGTCAACCTGGGCGGCACCGTCGACGAGGCGGCCATCGCCAACGCGACCTGCGGATCTCCGCAGTCCAACTACGTCGTCTTCGCCAAGACGCCCACCTCGGCCGAGTGCCCCGAGGACGCCGATCAGTACTACTACGAAACCTACTTCGACATCGAACAGGGAGCGCTGTGCCTCGACATCGACTGGCAGGTCGGCGGATGCATGGACCTCGTCGGTGAATTCGCCCAGCGGATCGACTGCGCCACCCCCGGTGCCGACACCCGCCGCGTCGTGACCATCCTGCAGGGCACCTCGTCCGTCGACGACTGCCCCGACCCGGCGCAGTACGGGTTCGAGAAGGACTCACGCAACTTCGTCGTCTGCGTCGAACGGTTGTGACCTCCTCGGAGATCTCGGTCTCGAGCGCTCGGGGGCGCTGGATCGTCGCAGCAACGGTCCTCGGGTCGGCGCTGGCAATGCTCGACGCCACCGTGGTCAACATTGCGCTGCCGGCCATCGGCCGTGATCTCGGTGCCGGTGTCACGGGTCTGCAGTGGACGCTGAGCGGCTACACCCTGGCACTGGCGTCGCTGATTCTGCTGGGGGGCTCCCTCGGCGACCGGCTGGGTCGCAGACGGGTGTTCGTCTGGGGCACCGTCTGGTTCGCGGCCGCATCGGTACTGTGCGGGCTCGCCCCCAGTATCGAGGTACTGATCGCAGCGCGACTACTTCAGGGCGTCGGTGCGGCACTGCTGACGCCGGGGTCGCTCGCACTGATATCGGCGTCGATCAAGGCCGAGGATCGAGGAGCCGCGATCGGTCTGTGGTCGGGATTGGGCGGCGTCGCGTCTGCGGTCGGTCCGTTGCTCGGGGGCTGGTTGGTCGACGCCGTCGGGTGGCGTTCGGTGTTCCTGATCAATATTCCGCTCGCCGTCGTCGTTGTGTGGGTGGCGGCGAAACACGTTCCGGAGAGCCGGGATCCGCATGCGGCCGGTCGGCTCGACGTACCGGGCGCGGTGGCGGTGGCGGCAGCATTGGGGCTGCTGACCTACGGGCTGATCGAATCACAGGTTCCGGCAGTACTTCTCGGCGTCGTGGCCGTCGCTGTGTTCGTCGTGATCGAGCGACGCTCACACGATCCACTGGTCCCGCCGTCGCTGTTCGCATCGCGAGTGTTTCTGGCGGCCAATCTCGTGACGTTCGCCGTCTACGCGGCCCTGGGCGGAGTGTTCTTCCTTCTGGTGCTGCAGCTGCAGTTCGCCGTGGGTTACTCGCCCATAGCGGCCGGAGTGGCCACGCTACCGATCACAGCTCTCATGCTGGTGCTGTCCGCCCGCGCGGGGCGCATCGCCGGACGCATAGGTCCGCGTATTCCGATGACCGTGGGACCACTGCTTGCAGCGCTGGGTTTGGTGCTCATGCTCCGCATCGAACCCGGCTCCACCTATGCCACGGATGTTCTGCCCGCGGTTGTCGTCTTCGGGCTCGGTCTGTCCGCTCTGGTGGCTCCGCTGACCGGAGCGGTGCTGGGCGCGGTGTCCACCGATCGCGCCGGAATCGCGTCGGGCGTCAACAACGCCGTGGCCCGCACCAGTCAGCTTCTCGCCGTGGCCGCGCTACCTGCGCTCGCGGGTATCGCCGGGTCCGATTATTCTGCGGCGGAAGCGTTCTCGGACGGCTTCCACACCGCGATGCTGATGTGCGCCGGACTGCTGGTGATCGGTGCCGCCATCGCGGCGGTGATGATCCGCGGCAGCGCCGAGGACGCGTCGGACTGCCCACCGCACTGCGATATCGGGACTCCGCCGGTGGCACGTCGACGGTCCGCCTGACGGACACCGAGCGTCTCGTGGACCGATCCGTTCAGGGGACGACGAGCACGGGGCAACCCGCATGATGAAGCACGTTCTGTCCCACCGAACCCGGTACCGTGCCCCGGCACCGACCGCGGCGACCCACGACCAGCAACTGCGCGTGCACCGAGCGCTCACGCAGGTGCCGCGCGGCCGAGCCGACGGTCGCTCGGACGCTCGTCTCCACATCGTCGAACTTCTCACCGAGCTGCTCCACGACCTCGAACAGCCACCGTCCCTGCTCCACCTTCAGCGCACTCCAGTCGACGCTGTCTGCATGCGGACCCGAGGGTGCTTGCAGAACGTGGCTCACTGCCAGCGGTGCACGCAGACTGCGGGCGTACTCGAACGCTGTGAGCAACACGGCCTCCGCCCGATCGGAGCAGTCGACCCCCACCTCCACCGGCAACGCACCGTTCTTCGATTCCGCCGTCGGCGTTCGGAACACCATGACCGCCGATTGCGCACCGTCGCAAATTCTGACGGTCTCGCCACCGAGGACGGTGCCGTCGGAACTACTGGATCCGACCACCACGAGACTGGCCCACTTCGATATCGTCGCCATGAACGGCGCTATCGGCCTGCGGGTCAGAACGGTCTCCACGTCCACCGACGATGCCGTCCTGTGAACGACACTCTCGGCCTCGACCAGAATGTCGCGGCCGGTCGACCGAAACGCCTCGAACAACTCGCGGCCGTCGGAGCCGGCCGTGGACCCGGGAAACCACTCGGTGTTCGGAATGGCGTGCACGAGCGTCACTGGGATGTTCTCGTCGGCCGCGTACCGAGCGACCCACGCGCACGCCTCCAGTGCGGTTGCCGATCCGTCGATTCCTACGTAGACGGGCCACGGTCGATCGTCCGAACTGGTCACCACGCATCGGTCCTCTCGTTGTGCATCCCACCGACACGGACGATGCCGGTCGGCGCGCGAGCGCAACAGGGGACAAAGTCCTCGGTTCGAGTGTTCGGTCCTTCCCGGACTAGCCGTCACCTCTCGATACGACGACCTCGAGTGCGCCGGTCTCCGCGGACGATGCTGGTACGTGATCAGCGCACGACGAGGACCGAGCAGTCGGCGTGGTGAACGAGGTTCTGGCTGACCGATCCGAGGATTGCGCCGCGGAGGGCACCTCGGCCTCGGCACCCGACGACCACCATCTGCGCCGACGCAGACATCGCTCGCAAACCTCGTGTCGGGCTCGACTGGGCACTCACCGTCGTGAGCTTCACAGCCGGGTATTTCTCGTGCATCTTCTCCACATGAGTTCGCAGCCAGCGCTTCTCGTGCTCGCGCACCTCCTGCCAGTCGATGTACCCGGCCCCCGTTCCGATGCCGGCCTGGGCTGCGAATCCCCAGTAGTTGACCGCGACCACCGGAGCGCCCATGTTGTCTGCCATCTCGAGGGCGATGCCGAGCGCTCGATCGGACTGTTCGCTACCGTCGATCCCGACCACGATCGGGCGGCCCGCATCGGCCCGGTCTCTGTCGATGCGGAGCAACAACACCGGGCAGTGCGCGTGCGTGATGACGCGCAAAGTGTTGCTACCGAGCGTCAGATCGCGGATCGCGCTCGACTTCCGCGATCCCAGTACCACCATTTCTGCGCCGACGTCGGCCACGTACGATGCGATGGTGCCGTCGACACCGACGGTTTCCACCGATACCGCGGGAGCTGTGTGGTGTATCTCGCCCTCAGCCCGGACCAGGTGTTTGCGTCCAAGAGCCCGGAGGTCCCTTTCCAACGCGCCGCCGTCGACGAATGCCGCCGACCCGTACCAATCCCCCACCGGGACAGCGTGAACGAGTCGTACGGTCGCGTGGACCTTCTCTGCGTACGTCGCTGCCCACCGAGCTGCTGCCTCGGCCTCGGCCGAGCCGTCGATACCCACGACGATGGGAAGCGTTCGGCCTCCGGATTCACTCATGTCGTCTTCCTGTCTCGATGTCGCCGGTCGTGGCCCGGTCACGCATCACCGTGATGCGCTGCCGTTCGGTCGAATCGACAGTAGAGGCGCATCCGACGCCTCGGGAGGGCATTTGGTCCGCGATGGGGGTGGCCGAGGTCCCTCGATCCGTTCTGCCGAATCGTCTTATGCGACAGCTCATGTCACCGCGCAGTGAGGGCCCACACGATACGGTCGGCCCACCGGTCGATGTCGGCCCAATCTCGCGCATCGCCGTACCGGCCACCGAGCCTCACGCCGACCCGCCTCGGCTCCGCCCGCGGTCGGTCACGAAGCTCAGCCATGCACGATCCCACTCTCGCATGCGAGCACGTTCGTCGAAGTGCCTTCCCGTCGCGAGCACCGTGATCACGACGAGCGTGGATCCCAGCCAGAAGCCTAGAGCGGCAGCGACACTCGACACGACATTGGCTGTCGAGGTGGCCGGCTCCGCGACTCGATCACCCTGGGCATCGATACGCGTCTCGACGGTGGCACCCTTCACGGTGCCGTCCGGAACCCGGACCTCGTCGCTGTGCTTCTCGCCCACCGGCCATTCCCAGACGATCGTCGCGTAGAGCTCGACCACGGCCATGACCGAGTTCGGTTCCGATCGCACCGTGGGTTCACCGGTCACCACGGCGTCGACCTGTCGAGTGGTGGCGCTCGTGCGCGCCGACTGGGCCGCCAGATCGAGATAGACCGATGATCCGACCAGAGCCGCACAGGGAATCAGCGCCAGGACGACCGATACCGCAACGGCGAACAGCACGGCGGCTGCCCTGTCACGTCCGCGCATCAACGGATTCGAACTCCACGGTGCCAGATGCCACCAGCGAGCAACGTCGTATCCGAACATAGTTATCGCCCACTCTCTTACGGCATTCTCTTGCAGCACTCCGTGTGTGACGGTCGAAGCCGAACGGCCCCGGTCATCGGCGAAAGAGCGCGGACACCTCGTCGAGATCGATATCGGTCCGGCAACCGCTGGGTTCCAGTTCGACGTAGAAGGTCTCGTAGCCGCGCGGGTCTGCGCCGCGCTCTCCGGTGCTGCGCCGCTCGAACACCCGCGCGCCCGGCCACCGATCGAGCACGGCTGTTCGGAGGATGTGCCCGTCCGGCGAGACCCCGCTGAGCGGTCCGTATTCGGCGATCATCACCGCGTGGACGACACCGCCGATCGAGGCGGTGGTCACCGGGAACACCATCGGCCCTCGCGCCGTCGGGATGTCGACCGTGATGGAGTCGGAATCGACCAGTACCGGACCCGGCACCGGTCGGCCTTCCCTGTCGGTCATGGTCGAGGTCTCCGCTCTGGTCCGACCACCTCGGCGGGACGTGGCGTCACATCGGCCCCACGGAGACGTGCCCCGGAGCCGCGTGCGACCTCTGCGCGGTGTGTTGTCCTGCACGCAGACTCACTGCGGCCAGCACGAACATCGCGGCTGCCGCGCCGCCGGTGACCGCGGCCCAGCCGGCCACACCGGACGCGAGCAATGTCAAGAAGAGCCCGACTGCGGCAACAGCACACACCAGCAAGACTTCGGCGAGTACGTTCTCGGCCTCTGCCAACACGGTATGCCCGTCGTGTCCGTCGTGTCCGTCGTGCGATCGATGCTTCATCTCGAACTCCTCGTCTCGATGATTCGGTAGTCCCGACATTGCCGTCTCTCGCGTGCGATGGGCAGGGCCGAAAGTCCCGATGTGTCCGGCATCGGGCTCGATCTTCGGCCACGCCAGGCGAAGATGACCAAGGACCCTTGCACCACCTCTGTCGCGGGTCCGACCATCGGAACATGAGCACAACACATTCGAGCGATGCCGAGATCAAGAGTCGCGTCGAACTCGAACTACGTTGGGAGCCGGATCTCGACACCACGCATATCGGTCTCGCCGTCACCGACGGCAGCGTCATACTGTCCGGCGAGGTTTCGGACTACTCACAGATCGAAATGGCCGAGCGTGCAGCGTGGAAGGTCCCCGGAGTGATCGCGGTGGCCCGAGAGATCGAGGTGAGAAACGACATCGGACCGATCAACGACTCGGATCTCGCCCGCGCGGTGGCCGCCGAGCTCGCCGGCACCGCAGAAGTCCCTTCGCACTCCGTGCACACCACCGTCACACACGGGTGTGTCTTCCTCACCGGCACGGTCCTGTGGGACAGCCAGCGAGCAGCGGCCGGTCATGCGGCGGCGACAGTCGACGGTGCCCGCAAGGTCGTGAACTCGATCGAGGTGAGCCCCTCTGCTGCAGCAGAATACGTCTCCTCGCACATCGTGGCCGCGCTCGAGCGCCATGCACGCGCCGAAGGCGAACGAATATCGGTTTCGGTCGACGGTGTCGGAAACGTGGTGTTGGAAGGGGTGGTGCGCTCGGTCGAGGAAGACGAAGAGGTCGAACAGGCGGCCCAGAAGGCACGGGGGGTATCGACGGTCAGCAACCGACTCCGCGTCGCCGATTGAGCAGAACACTCACCCACCGAACCTCGGACAGGAGACACCACCATGAGGACACTGGTCGTCTGTGAATCGATGTACGGCAACACGAAACACGTTGCCGAGGCCATAGCCCGCGGAGTCCGGGCGGGCGATGACGATCGAGTCGACGTCGTGCCGGCGAGGATCGCTGCGGAGTGCGATCTTTCGCAGTACGACCTGCTCGTCGTCGGGGCTCCAACCCACGTTCACGGACTCAGCACACAGAGAACACGCGATGCCGCGGCACGTGCGGCATCCAACGCCGAGAAAGGTCTACGGGTCGAAGCGGACGCCTCGCATCCCGGCGTACGCGAATGGTTGAAGACGCTCGAGCCGTCGAGAGGTCGGATGGCCGCCTTCGACACTCGGCTCGATCGATCCCGACTGCTGACCGGTCGAGCGTCCAAGACGATCAGCAGGCGGCTACGACACCTCGGCTACAGTCCCGTGGCCGAACCGGAGAGCTTCGTCGTCGACGATCACACGCGGCTCGAAGCACACGAGGCCGAACGGGCCGAGCGATGGGGTCGAGCACTGCGCCTCAGCGCCGCGTCGACGTCGAACGGATGAGTCCATATCCCCTGCTGTCCAGCGACATCGGAAGAAGTCGCGCTGGACCAGCAGTGCTGGACCAGCAGTATGGCCGGTCCGATCCCGCGTGTCATTCCAGGTGATGCTGGTCGTCCGCAACAGGGCAGCGAGTCAATTCGACGCCCGAAACCGATGTGGGGGTGACCTCGAGCAGTCTGTGCATCGGCGGACCGTCCGAATGTGGTCGCGGCAGCAGTTGTTCGAGGACTTCGAGTCGAACGTCCACGACTGCACGGGCGATGCCGTGTATCACCACCGTGGAGTCGGTCGCACGGGCACCGTCCTCGTCGTCGACCTCCAGGACGACCGAGGAATCGAGCACACTGCATCCCAATCGCGACCGCCCCTCGGCGTAGAAGTACACCCGGGTCCCGACCCAGACGATCGGCACTGTGTCGATGGTGGGCCCGAAGTGGTCGTGGCCGATCAGCCGCGCAACAGTTCCTCGCCGCGCGAGCCGAAGAGCACTGGCGGAGTCGAGAATTCGTCGACGATCGTCATTGCCGTGCAGACGATTCGGTACGGTGCGGTTCGTCATCGATCTCGGCAGATCATCACCGGGCAGTGGGCATGCCTGGTGAGGTTGCTGCTGGTCGATCCGAACAACGTTCTGGCGACCACCCCCCGTCCGTGACTGCCCACCACCACGAGCCCGGCCCGCCTGGACAGTTCGATCAGAATGTGCGCGGGATTGCCGCGCCGCACAACGTGTTCGACGGTGACATCGGGATACTTCTCGCTCCATCCCGCGAGACATTCGGCCAGCACCAGTCGCTCGTCGCTCTCGCCGCCGTCGGGCGATCCAGGCATGGACAGTGGCGTGCCCTGGGACAGGGAATTCCACGTGTGCGCGGCGATCAGCGGGACCCCGAACAACGAGGCAAGATCGAACGCCTGCTCCACCGCGGCCTCACTCGTCGCGCTGCCGTCGATACCCACCAGGACGGGCGCGTCGTCGGACTCTGTCCCCTGCCTCCACACGACCACCGGACACAATGCAGAGTTCGCGGTCTTCTGCGCAGTGCTCCCGAACAGCGTCGTCACGATGGGACCCGAACCGGCGTTGCCGACCACGACCATGCGCGCGGTGCGCGAGAGCTCGACCATCATCGCCGATGCGGCCCCCTCTTCCACGGAGGTGGTCACTGTCACGACCGGATGCCGGGCGAGTACCGCGGTGGCGACTTCGGTGACGACACGCTCGCACGCTCGACGCTGCTCGTCCCACACCTCGACGGGAATTGCCAGGGCCGCCTCACCCATGTACAACGCCGGTTCCTGCACCGCCCCTGCCACATGCAGAGGCGAGTTCGTTCGCTCGGCAACGTCGGCCGCCCACTGAGCCGCCGACGTGCTACTGGGTGAACCATCCACGCCGACAACGATTCTCTGATGTTGCGCCAGGATCATGATCGATTCCCTATCCATCACACGGGCCGTGCGACTGTTCGTCCGTTCCGGATTCTCGGTCCATTGCACTACGTGGCGGCCGAGGGACCACAGAGCATTAGGTCCTCACTTTTCGGATCGGAACGTCGCCTTCGGCGGGTCGTCCTGGAACCGAGCAGGGACTTCGTGCCCTACAACCGGAGACGGCCGTGACGTTGGAATGGCAGAACCCCTCCGACACGGGTCGGGCCCTCGATGGATGCGGAGAACGACGACATGACGTACGCACACACTGCACCGACGGTCGATTCGACACCGAAGGTCAACGAGCACGCGTCCACGATCGCCGTGGGAATCGATGGTTCCGACGGATCGATCGGGGCGTTGGCCTGGGCCGCGGGAATTGCGCGCACCACCGGGTCGAAGCTGCACATCGTGCATGCCCTCGGAGTGCACGGTCTCGGAGTGCACGGTCTCGGAGTCTCTCGCTCCGAGGGACGCAGGTTGCTCAGGGCGGCGGCTCACACAGTGGACCGGATTGCGCCCGACGTCGGCGTCGACACCGTTCTGACCGATCAGACCATTGCACAGTATCTGCACCATCGGTCGTCGGTGGTGATCGATCTCGCGGTGATCGGGGTGAGAAGTTCCACTCCGACGAAGGATGCATTGTTCGGGCACAACGCAACTCGCATCGTTGCGGGGATTCGCTGCCCGATCGTCGTGTGGCGACCGTACCCCTTCACGATCCGCTGCTCCTCACCGATCGTGGTCGGCGTGGACGAGTCCGAGTCATCCATTCATGCTCTCGCGCTTGCCTTCTGGTTCGCCGAGACGTGGGGCTCGCCGGTGCATGCACTCCACCTGTCCTCGCACAGCTCGCTCGACTGGCTGCGCGCGCGGACCGGTGAGGTTGCCGCCCGCCATCCGCACGTCGATCTGCACCTGCATTGCCTCGGCACATCGACCGCCGAGCAACTCCGTAGAGAGTCCGTCGACGCGCGACTGGTGGTGGTCGGCAGCCACGGCTGCGGCCTGGCCGTGGGAGCAGTGCGTGGCTCGACCGTTCAGCGCTTGGTCCGCTCCGCACGCGGACCACTCCTGGTTGTTCCGTAGGCAGATCCGACGCGCACGACGACGGCAGGCGGAGCGGTTCGGCGCCAGGACGTTCCAGCGGCGGGATGGTTCAGTGCGCTCGATCTCGACGCGCTCGTGTGGAATTGTCGGCGGCGATCGACAGCACCGACGTCACTGCTCGTCGCGGGGTCCGGCGGGGAGAGCCGGTCATGGGAACGCCGATCCGAATCAGAACTTGCGGTACTCCGCCCCGCGGCGCGAGGGATTCGACCACACGACGGCTGCCGGACTGTTCGGTCATGTGCGTCAACGGGCACGTCGCCAATCCGTCTGCTGTCGCCGCGAGGAGGATCGACGACAGAGCTTGTCCGCACTGCAACCAGTCGATGCGTCCGTCCGATGCAGTACTGAGCAGAACCACAGTGGACTCGTCGGTGACGTGCTCGCGTTCGACTGTTCTGTCGGCTTCTCGCGGTTCGGGAAACCGCCGGTTGATCGGCACTCTCGACGCTTGCGCGCGGCTGATCAGCGCTTCGGGCGGTATGCCGCCGGACTTCATCGAGTGGCCCGCCCACCACCTGATCTCCGCCTGATACGTCGCGTCGTACTTTCGCACTGCCGCACTGAGTTCGGATGCCTTCGCCAGCGTCGTCCTGGCCTGACTCGACAGGACGGTGATTGCCGTGTCGTAGCGCGCACACGCCTGAAGCACGTACCGAGTCAGGATTCGATCGTCGCCTACCGGGCCGAACGTCCGGCGATCCGAGTGGCGGCGATTGATCGCAGTCAACAGGTCGAATTCGTGGGACCGAGGATGCGCGTCGTGGACGAAATGCACGTGCGCGAGGTGATCCGACCTGCCCGCCGAGGGCAACAGGTCGATATCGGTGGACCAGCGAAAGGCAGCGGCGGCCCGACGAAGGTGGTCGAGCGCGGCACCACAGCTGATCACCATCTGACGCTCGGTGGGGTCGATGACGTCCAGCAGCCGGCTCGGATCGGTGAACAGATCGAGCCCGCGATCGGAATACACCCACCGCCACGGCTGACTGTTGTGGACCGACGGTGCCCGACAGGCCAGTTCGACCAACATCTCCATCACGGCCGAATCCGGCTGTTCGTTCATCTTCTCTCCTCGAACGTGCACCGCCAGGCGATGACTGCCCCTCACTGTCGGCCTCGCACGCGTTGGCCGACAGAGCCTTTCGTCACTCGTAACAGGGCACTAAGGCGATGAGGTCCAGGTGGCAGGCGGTACTAGGATGGCGAAACCAGCACACCGAGGAGATGCCGTGATCACAGTCTTTCTGGTGGACGACCACGAGATCGTCCGACGTGGACTGATCGACCTGATCGAGTCCGACCCCGACCTGTCCGTGATCGGGGAAGCCGGGACGGTCAGCAACGCACTGGCGCGCATACCCGCCCTGCGCCCGGACGTCGCAGTTCTGGACGTACAACTCCCCGACGGAAACGGGGTGGAACTGTGCCGCGACCTGATGACCGCCTTGCCCGACCTGAAGTGCTTGATGTTGACCTCGTTCACCGAGGACCAAGCGATGCTCGACGCGATCCTCGCCGGTGCCAAGGGATACATCGTCAAAGACATCAAGGGAATGGAGCTGACCGCCGCGATCAAGAGTGTCGGACAGGGCCGTTCGCTGCTGGACAATCGTGCCGCCGCAGTGCTGATGGAGAAACTGCGATCGGCCGATCGGCCCGCCGTCGGACCGGCTGCCACGTTGACCGACCAGGAGCGAGTTCTGCTCGGACTGCTGGGGGAGGGACTGACGAACCGGCAGATCGCCGAACGGATGTTCCTCGCCGAGAAGACCGTGAAGAACTACGTCTCGCGTCTGCTGGCGAAGCTGGGTATGGAGCGACGGACGCAGGCCGCCGTCTTCGCGACCACGCTCGAACGCTGACAGCCCGGCCGCAAGGCGCGCATACTGTTCGCGTGGTCGGTGAGCAGGTCGACACCGGAGGCTCGTACCCCGGCGAGTTGAGTGGACCCCTGTCCCAAATGCGTTTGCGCGAGCTGTTCAGGGAGGTACAGGAGCGGCTGGAGAAGATTCTCGACGCGCGAGAGTACCTCGATGGGCTCCTCCACTCGATGTTGGTGATCACCGAGGGCCTCGACCTGGAGGACACCCTGCAGACGATCGTCACCTCTGCAGCCCAGCTCGTCGACGCGAAGTACGGCGCGCTGGGAGTACGCGGACACAACCGCGAGCTCAGCGCGTTCATCGTCCATGGAATCGACGACACCACCGCTGCGCGGATCGGTCCCCTTCCCACCGGGCACGGTGTACTGGGGTTGCTGATCGACGAACCTCACGCCATCCGGCTCTCGCGACTGTCGGACCACCCGATGTCGGTGGGTTTTCCTCCCGGGCACCCCCCGATGAACACCTTTCTCGGTGTCCCCATTCGCGTGC
The DNA here is from genome assembly GCF_002258965.1 of Rhodococcus sp. 05-339-2. Lineage (NCBI taxonomy): Bacteria > Bacillati > Actinomycetota > Actinomycetes > Mycobacteriales > Nocardiaceae > Rhodococcus > Rhodococcus sp. 05-339-2. The sequence goes on along the minus strand of NZ_NOYW01000016.1, from coordinate 793,331 downwards.
GCGAGGAGGTGTTCGGAAACCTCTACCTGACCGAGAAGGCGAACGGCCGATCCTTCACCGAAGACGACGAGGCCGTCATTCAGGCGCTCGCGTCGGCTGCCGGCGTCGCGATCGAAAACGCGAGACTGTACAGCGAGTCTCGGACCCGCCAGCTGTGGATCGAGGCCACGCGCGACATCGCGACCGCTCTGCTCCGCGGCACCGACACCGATCAGGTGCTGCACACGGTCGCAGAGAAGGCATTGATCCTCACCTCGGGTGAGTTGTCTTTCATTGCCGTGCCCCGTAATCCGAACGACAACTCCGAGGACGTCACCGAACTCGTCATCGATATCGTCGCCGGTGAAGCGACTTCCGACGTCCTCGGAAATGTCCTGCCGGTCTTCGGATCGACATCGGGCACATCCTTCCGAAGCGGCACTCCCATTCGAGCGTCGAAACTCGAATACAACGCCACCACGGGCTCGGACGAGATCTACGGACCCGCTCTCATCTCTCCCCTCCGTGCATCGGGCCGTGTGACAGGCGTCCTGGTCGTATTGCGCCGACTCGGCCAGGAGCCGTTCGACGACGGTCAGCTGGAGCTGGTGTCCGCGTTCGCCGATCAGGCCGCCGTGACGGTTCGAATGGCCGATGCCGCCCGGAGGCTACGAGAGTTGGATGTGCTCGCCGAGCGAGATCGCATCGCCCGAGACTTGCACGATCGCGTCATACAGCGGATCTTCGCAGCCGGCTTGTCGCTCCAGAGCACGGCCCAACGCTCCGGTGAACCCGCGATCGCGGCACGCCTGTCCACCACGATCGACGACCTCCAGGACACGGTGCAGGACATCAGGACGGCGATCTTCGACCTGCAGACCGCAGGCTCACCTGTCGGTTTCCGACGCCGGGTCGAGGACGTCGTCCGGGAAATGACCGAGAGTTCGGGCCTGCGGACATCCCTGAACGTGACCGGCCCCGTGTCGGTGATCGAGCCTGCCCTGGCCGCTCATGTATTGGCTGTCGTTCGCGAGGCGATCAGCAATTGCGTGCGGCACGCACACGCGACCACCGTCGCGGTGTCCATCTCGGTCGGCGACGACATCGTCGTCACCGTGTCCGACGACGGGGTCGGTATTCCGCCCGACGTCGATGCCAGTGGGCTCGACAATCTGCGGTCACGTGCCCGCGAGTGCGGGGGCGAGATGACGATCGACTCGGGCGGTAGCACGGTCGGAACGACGTTGAGATGGTCGGTTCCGCTGCCCTGACGGTGTCGAGCACTCATGTGTCATCCGATCAGGATTTCGGTGACCAACGGCCCTCGTGCGAGCGGAGTTCGGTGACCTAGCGTCGAACGGACCCACTCCGAACCACCGGGTCGACACGACATTCCGCTTCGACTCCGGTGAACGAGTGTCGTGCACTTGTCGACCATCGGCCCCGGAGACCTCGATGCACACCCTCGTCGACCGCAGTCCCATCGTCGTCGGTACGGACGGCTCGACCACCGCACTCGGAGCCGTCCGGTGGGCGGCAGGCGAGGCAGCGGCGCGACAGGTCGCGTTGAGAATCGTGCACGTGGCACCGCCGCACGATCCGGACCCGATGTTCGGAGCACCGGACCCCGAGCGCGACTTCGGCGGAGACGTTCTCCTGGATGCGTCGGCTGCCGCACTCGAGACCGCACGCGATTGCGTCATCGCGCCGCAGTACAGACGGGGCGATGTCCGCTCCGTACTGCGTCGTGAGGCGTCGGACTCCGGACTGCTGGTACTGGGATCGGTCGGACGGGACAGATTGGGTTCTCTCCTGCTCGGATCGACGGCGACGGAACTCGCCGTCACCGCTCCCTGCTCGGTCGTGTTCGTGACATCGCATCCGGACGTGACTGCACCGACGGCGTCCGTCGTATCGCGCGTGCGTCCGGTGCTGGCCGTTCTCGGCGGCGCGGAGGACACGTGGGGCGAGTGGGACATGATCGTCGCGGCGGCAGTTCGGGAGGCCCGCCTGCGTCGCACCACCGTCCTCCTCGCTTCCTCGGCAGACCCCCACGGCGGACGTACTCGACCCGACCTGTCGGAACGAATCGCCCAGTGGCACGAAGAGGCACCCGATGTCCGAATCGACTCGGTCAGCAGGAGAAGAAACCTGCCCGAATTTGCCTTGTCGCTGTCGCACGCAGCTCGATTGGTGGTCGTCGGCCCACCCGAACACGACCGAGTTCACCCACTCGGCACCATGGGTAGGACCGTCCACACCCTGCTGCACAGCTCCGGTCGGCCGGTGATGATCGTTCGCAACAGTCCGATCGGAGAGCCGAGGTCCGCCGCCGACGCATCGCCTTCCTCACTGTCCGCAGGCCACACCGACTGACGATGCCGAGCGGATACGGGTTTAGGCTTGATCGCGACAGCAGCCCGGGACTCGAGGTTGCGAAACGACCAGCAGTTCAGGAGCGTCATGACGACCCCGCAGAATCCGTCGGAAGAGAAGAATTCGCCGAACGACCCCACTGCCGCCGAGGTCGACGTCAAGCCACGCAGTCGCGACGTCACCGACGGACTGGAGAAGACCGCTGCCCGCGGCATGCTCCGCGCCGTCGGAATGGGCGACGACGACTGGGGCAAGTCCCAGATCGGTGTCGCGTCCTCGTGGAACGAGATCACCCCGTGCAACCTCTCGCTCGAACGTCTGGCGAAGGCAGTCAAGAAGGGCGTCCACGCCGCCGGTGGGTACCCGCTGGAATTCGGCACCATTTCGGTGTCCGACGGAATCTCGATGGGACACGAGGGCATGCACTTCTCGTTGGTCTCACGTGAGGTGATCGCCGACAGCGTCGAAACCGTCATCAGCGCAGAACGTCTCGACGGTTCCGTCCTGCTCGCCGGTTGCGACAAGTCGCTGCCCGGAATGCTCATGGCCGCAGCACGTCTGGACCTGGCGAGCGTATTCCTCTACGCAGGCTCCACATTGCCCGGCTTCGCCACGCTGTCCGACGGCAGCGAGCATCAGGTGACGATCATCGACGCCTTCGAGGCCGTGGGCGCGTGTTCGCGCGGACTGATGTCACGAGCCGACGTCGACACCATCGAACGCGCCATCTGCCCCGGCGAAGGTGCCTGCGGCGGAATGTACACCGCGAACACGATGGCCAGCGCAGCCGAAGCGATGGGAATGTCGTTGCCCGGCAGTGCATCTCCCCCGGCTCCCGATCGTCGACGCGACGGATTCGCACACGCCAGCGGCGAGGCCGTCGTCGATCTTCTGCGACGCGGTATTCGCACCAGCGACATCCTCACCAAGGAAGCCTTCGAGAACGCCATCGCCGTCGTCATGGCATTCGGCGGCTCGACCAACGCGGTGCTGCACCTGCTCGCGATCGCCCACGAGGCGCAGGTGGATCTGACCCTCGCCGATTTCACCCGCGTCGGCGCGAAGGTGCCGCACCTGGCCGACGTCAAGCCCTTCGGCAAGCACGTCATGACCGACGTCGACGCGATCGGCGGAGTTCCCGTGGTCATGAAGGCTCTGCTCGACGCCGGCCTGATGCACGGCGACTGCATGACGGTCACCGGAAAGACCGTGGCGCAGAACCTCGCTCACATCGCACCCCCGGACCCCGACGGCAAAGTACTGCGCGCGCTCGACAAGCCGATCCACCCGACGGGCGGCATCACCATCCTCGAAGGATCGCTCGCCCCCGGCGGGGCCGTGGTCAAGTCCGCAGGCTTCGACTCCGACGTCTTCGTCGGCACCGCACGAGTTTTCGAGCGTGAACGCGCGGCCATGGACGCCCTCGAAGACGGCACCATCGCAGCGGGCGACGTCGTGGTCATCCGCTACGAGGGACCCAAGGGTGGGCCGGGAATGCGCGAGATGCTCGCGATCACCGGAGCCATCAAGGGCGCCGGACTCGGCAAGGACGTCCTGCTGCTCACCGACGGCCGATTCTCCGGCGGCACCACGGGCCTGTGCGTCGGACACGTGGCACCCGAGGCAGTCGACGGCGGTCCCATCGCCTTCGTACGCGACGGTGACCAGATCCGACTCGACGTGGGCAAGGGCACCCTCGACCTGCTCGTCGACACAGCCGAATTGGACACCCGCGCACAGGGCTGGGCACCACTGCCGCCCCGCTACACCCGAGGAGTACTGGCCAAATACTCCAAGCTGGTGGGTTCGGCATCGAACGGTGCGGTGCTGATCTAGCACTCACCCCCTGACCCCCCCGTTCGCGTCAATGGACCACTGCATACGTCTGAGGAGTGCAAGGGTCCATTGACGCAGCGATGCGCCGCGCGTGAATGGACCACTGCATACGTCTGAGGAGTGCAAGGGTCCATTGACGCGAATGGGGCGGGCGGGCGGACAGTGAAGAGCTACAGCGGCATTGCCCACATGGAGCTCGAGCGTTCCTTGAATGCGGTGCAGTTCGCTTGTTGTCTGCTGGCCCGTTGGTAGAAGGTCTGCAGCGGCGAGGTCGGTTCGACCGGCTCCGGTGCGGGTGCAACCGGAAGGTCGCTCAGTTCGAGCGCAGCGTCGAGAGCTTCCTCGGCCTCGACGCGTCGGGTGCGCGCCAGGTTGGACAGGGCGAGCTGGTGGATCGTCACGCGGTCACCGGACTTGCTGTCCACCGTGGCCTGCCGGGCGACGGAGGCGTCGAGTTCGTACACCTTCGAGGCCAGCTGATAGATGCTGGGACGCTCGAGCTCGGCGTCCACCAGAGCCGGCTCGGCCACGATGCGCGTAGCCGGCGGTGCGGTCTCCTCGGCGATTCGCAATGCGTGTCGTGCACCGGATTTCTGGGGCTCGGCCGACGGCCGCTCGAGGAGTTGTTCGAGCTCGGCGACCTCTCGATCTGCTGCCGGATCCTTGGCCGGCGGTGCGACGAAGGGAACGATCGGCTCGAACGCGATCTTCTCCGACGACGCCGTCGCAGTCTTGGCCGGGATGAGCAGCGCCACGATCACGGTGCCGACACCGAACATCACGGCGGCAACGACACTCGTGTGCACCACTGCGTCACCGAACGCCGCAACGGCATTGGCTTCGAGATTGTCGGCGAACCCGCTGAGGAATGCATTCTGGTCGCGGATGACGTCGGAGACGATCACCGCACCGGCCAGCGAATCCTGAGACGCAGCAAGCCCTTCCGCCGCCTGCCCGGTGTACTGTCCGTTCGGTTGCTTGCCGGGGAAGGTCTGCAGAAACCCTTCGATTCCCTGACGGTAGGACGCGGCGAGCACCGATCCGAGCACAGCGATCCCCAGCGATCCGCCGAGTTCGAGGGCGGTGTCGTTGAGGCCGCCGCCGACCCCGAGCTTGCTGTCCGGGAACTCGCCCATGATGGAGTCGGTGCAGGGCGAGACGGACAGGCCGATTGCGAGACCGAGCAGCGTCAGTACGGGAAGGAAGTCGGAGTACGTCGCCGTCGCGTCGATCCCGATGAGCGAGACGACCGACAGCGTTCCCACGACCATGCCTGCGGTGACGGTGATGCGGGGTCCCAGTTTCGGCGTGAGCCACATCGTGATTCCGGATCCGACGAAGACTGCCCCGGCCAACGGCAGGAGGTGAATGCCGGTGGACACCGGACCGAAACCGAGAGCGAACTGGAGGTATTGCGCGACGAAGTAGATGGCACCGAAGGTGACGAGGAAGAAGATCAGCACCGCCAGGGTGGCTCCGCTGAGGACGCGGGACGAGAACATTCGGACGTCGAGCAACGGATTGGGATGGCGCAGTTCCCATCCCACGAAGCCCAGGACCGACAGCAGCCCGACGAGCGCGAAGTACAACGGCCCGACCGTCCAGCCGAAGTGCATCCCCTCGATGATGGCGTACACGATGGTCGACACGGCCAGCACCGACAGCAGACCACCGATCCAGTCGATCGCACCCGGGTCGACGGCCCGTGACGGCGGGACCAGTACGACGGCTCCGACGATGGCGGCCAACGCGATCGGAACATTGATCAGGAACGTCGAATGCCAGGTGTAGCTCTCGAGAAGCCAGCCCGCCAACAGCGGCCCTGCCGCGATCGCGAGTCCCGAGGTGGCCGCCCACACGGTGACCGCGGTGGCGCGCTCCCGTTTCGGGAAGGTCGCCACCAGCAACGACAGTGTGGCGGGCATGACGATGGCAGCGGCCACACCCATGACGATGCGGGCCAGGATCACCCCGAGGGTGGCATCGGTGAGCGCCCCGGCCACCGAACCGGCGACGAAGATGATGAGACCGATGATCAGAGCGCCACGGCGGCTGTAGCGATCTCCGATCACGCCGCACAGCAACATCAACGACGCGTAGGGGACGGTGTAGCCGTCGATCACCCACTGCAGGTCGCTGCTCGTCAGGCTCAGGTCGAGTGTCATCGCCGGTGCGGCGACCAGCAGTGACGTGTTGGCCATGACCACGATCAGCAGGCTCAGGCACAGCACCACCAGCGCCGACCAGCGTCGCGGGTACGGCTTGTGCATGTCTTGGACAGGCGTCATCGCAAGCAGTGTCATCGTGTGTTCCCCCCCGTTGGCAAAGTGCGAGACACACCTTGCACAGTGCTGTGCAGCTTAGGAAGCATCGGCTAGGATCGGCAATCTTTTGTGGCGGCAGCCACACTGGCCGCCCGCGATCGTGCTAGATGTTGTCCTGTGCGCAAGACGACGGAGTCGAGTTCGATTGCACGGGACGCAGCAGCGCCGCCCGTGCAGCGCCGTGACGCCCGGTCCAACCGAGCGCGAATTCTGCACGTTGCGCAAGGGGTCCTGGCGGACAATCCCGATGCGACCATCAACGATGTCGCCGCTGCTGCAGGAGTAGTCCGGCGAACCGTCTACGCCCACTTCGCCTCTCGCGAAGCTCTGATCGACGGTATCGCCCTCGAGGCAGCGGACAGCATCTCGGCCGCACTCGGCCGGGTTCCCGCCGCGGACGAATCGGCCGTCACGGTGTTCGTCCGGCAGACACTCGCTCTGACACGCGTCGGCGATCAGTACCGACTCTTACTCGCTGTTGCGCGAACAGATCTGGGACACAACAGTATTCACGATCTCCTCGGACCGATGCGAGAATCGGCCGCCGCCGTCATCCGGCGCGGCCAACGCGAGGGTGTGTTCTCCTCGTATCTCGCCGCAGAAGTACTGATCCTCAACATCGAGGCGATCGCACTGTCGATCCTCGATGCCACCAACGCCGGTGCGATCGGCGACCCGGCGGGAGCGACGACGACGTCGAGCCTGGTACTGCTGGGAATCGCGCCGGACGACGCCGAACGCATCGTCGCCGACATTCGGTCGTCAGACTCGTCGGCCCGCGCCCGCTGAGAGCCTCACCTACCCCGCGAACGGCGAAGGCCCCGTTCGCGCAACACATCGCGCGAGCGGGGCCTTCGGTCGAAACCAGGTGGAGCTAGGGAGCCGGGACGAACCCTGCGCCGAGTCCGTTGCCCTGATCGACGTTGCGAAGGATCGCGTCGAAGTTGGTGCCGACCTCGGGTCCGAAGCACGCCACGCCGAGGTAGGCGTTGACCATGCCGACGAGGGTGTTGCCGACGACGACCGGGCTGCCCGAGTCACCTTCGACGACGCACAGCTGAGCCCAGGTCTCCTGCGACTGCAGAATGTCGCCGTACGCGAGTCCGCAGGTGTTGCCGGTGGTACGGCCTTCCTTGCAGACGATGTTCGGGAACGCCGTCGGCGGGCCGACCTGAGAGATGGTCACATTGCCGACGCGGTTGATCGGTGCGACCTTGTCCCGCTGGAATTCGATGAGGGCGTAGTCGTATTCCGGGTTCGAGAACGCGATGCGGCCGACCTCGCCGAGGGAGGTGTCGTATTCGGGAACGATGGAGGCACCCGCCTGGCCGCAGTGGCCGGCAGTGAAGCCGACCAGGTTTCCGTTGCGGTCGTTTCCGATCGTCGTCAGCGTGCACTCGGCCTGGCCTCCGACGATGATTCCCGAGCCGCCGCCGAGAGCAGCTGGAGCGGCCGCGGATGCGGTCCCCACGCCGACGCTGGCTACGATTGCAGCCGCCCCCACGACGACGAGCATGAATTTCTTGAACATGTACTCCCTCTCAGCGGTGTCGGCAGAACCCTAGCAACAACAGGTGTACGAACACGAGTGAGTCGTTCATACGTCCTGCTCGAGGGCGGCAAGCGTCGTGCGCGCCTCTTCGAGTTGCCGGCTCAGTTCTGCAACGCGCCGTGCGGCCTCTTCGCGCGCGTGGGAGATGACTGCCTCGACTGCGTCGCGTGCCGTGGGATCGCCCAACTCTCGAACAGCGCGGCTCACCGACTCCGGGCTCACCGGTTGCGCTTTGGTGGGCCGCTTCGCACCCTGGGTCACCGTGACCGACCAATCGTTGTCGGCCCCGGCATGAATGGTGACGCTGATTCCGCCCGGTGCCTTCTTGACTCGACGGGAAGAAGAACTCTGCGGTGACGCAGTCTTCGGTTGTTCCACCGCCTTGGGCTGTACCGGTTCTGCCTTGGGCGCTACCGCCGCGGGCGCGGGTTGCGGCTCGGCTTTTCTCACCGGCGGAGCCGCCGAGGTCTTCTTGGCAGGTACGCGCTTGGCCGGCGCAGGCGGAGTTGCCGCGTTGCGGGTGATGCGCAGTTCCTCGGCTTCGTAGGGCAATTCGTCGTTGACGCCCTTCGGGCTGATCGTGACCGTGTTGCCGTCGATCGACACGACCTTCGCCGAGGTGCCGTCGGGCAGCCCGAGGCTCGGGTTCGGTTCACGGAGATAGACGGTGGCACGACGCCCCTCGGCCAGCGCCGCCGCCAGTGTCGTCAGATTCTCGGGGGTCAACGAATCGTTCACGGCGCGCCCACGGGGTGGCATTCGACTACCGACCTTTCTCGAAAGTGTTTGCGAATACTGTCGCACAGATGCAGGTGAGATGCGGCCGGGCAGCGCAGAGCGCGTCGGATCGACGCATCGAGAGGCAATTTGTCTGTTAATCCAAGTAACTGTAACCACAAGTAACTGTTACTTGGATTAACACTTAGATTGAGGGTGACCGAGAAGGTCGATGACTCCGACCCTATACGACAGCCGTCGCGCGCGCCGCCCGAGCCCACTCCAGGTGTCGTCGACCCTCACCGAGTACCGGCCGGTAGCTGCCCGACTCTCGGGGAGATCGGCGTCCGGGAACCACCCTCGCCGAACCACCCTCGCGCGCGGTTTCTGCCGCGTAGCCTGGCGGCGTGCCTTCTTGCGGAGGTGCGGAACAGGAGTCTCGATGTACCACCTCGACGCGGACGAACAGTCGCTCAGCGACGGTCCGCACGTGTATTTGCTCGACGCCAAATCCACCCTCGAGGTGCAGGCTCTGAATCAGTGGATCGACGCCACCACACCGGACGGCGAGCCCCGTCCGCCCTCGGTTGTGCTCTCGGGTGAGGCGAGAACGTCACTGTCGGACAGTGTTCGCGGGTACGCCGACGATCCGCTGCTCATCCCGCTGCGGGTCACGTTGTCCGATCGCAAGAACGGCATTCTGCACCGCATCTTCGCGCCCCGTGGTCGGTCCAAGCCCACCCAGGTATGGCAGCGATGGGTGGCAGGCGACGACCCCGACCACTCCGCGGTGCTGGTCGGGGAACCCGCGACACTCAGTGATCTACGAGAGCGGTTCGAACGCGGTGGCGGCACGTCCCTGTCGTCGTTCATTCTGCGTCAGGCCAGTCTGGCATTGGACAAGGCCGAGCGCGGCGTCATCGGCTCCGAGTACAAGATCCCGCGCTTCGTCGTCGAGGACATGACGGAGCAGAAGAAGTTCCGCGACGGGATCACCGAGCTCGCGGAAGAGGTCGGCCAGGATCGCGAGGCCGTCGACAAGCGCGTCCAGGACATCCTGGGCGAGATGGTGGCAACCGAGACCCGTCGTGCAGTCGAGATGTGGGGAACCCTCGGGGCGTACTTCTCGCGGGCGTACAAGGTGGACGTGGACCGCGATCAACTGAAGAAGGTGCGCGAGCTCAACAAGAACTATCCGTTGGTGTTCCTTCCCAACCACCGTTCCTATCTCGACCCGCTCGTGCTGCGTCCGGCGCTGCTGGCCGAAGGTCTGCCGCTCAACCACGTCATGGGCGGCATCAACGTCGGCTTCTGGCCGCTGGGTCCGATCGCCAAACGCAGTGGCGTGGTGCTCATCCAGCGGAAGTTCTCGGACGCGATCTACAAGTGGACGCTGCGCCAGTACATGAGCTTCCTGCTGAGCAAGCGGTTCAACCTCGAGTGGTACATCGAAGGCGGCCGCAGCCGCACCGGAAAGCTCCGCCCGCCGCGGTTCGGGTTGTTGACCTATCTGGTCGACGCACTCGAGACCAGCGATGCCGAGGACGTCTACCTGGTTCCGACGTCGATCACCTACGACCGCCTCCACGAGGTCGGTGCGATGGCCGAGGAGTCGCACGGAGCGAAGAAGCAGGCCGAGGGCATTCGCATGGCCATCGGCTACATCCGGGCGCAGGGCACGTTGCGCGGCAACGTGTACCTGAACTTCGGCGAGCCGATGTCGGTGGCGTCGATCGTCGCCGACAATCCCGACAAGCGGGTGGCGGTGCAGAAGATAGCGCTCGGCGTCTCCCACGCGATCAACGACGCGACTCCGGTGACGCCGGCGGCGTTGGTCACCATGGCCCTGCTCGGCATCGAGGATCGCGCTCTCAACGTCAACGAGATGTGGGCGATCATCGCCCCGCTCGCGCGTTACATCAAACGCCGCAACCTGCCCACCGCGGGCGGCGTGGACATCGCCGACGTCGATGTCGTGCGCTCGGCCGTCATCGCACAGGTCAACGCCAACGTCGTCAAGCGTTTCGACGACGGCCCCGAGCCGCTGTTCTACCTGGCCCAGGACAAGCACCTGGTGGCAGCGTTCTTCCGCAACAACGCCATCCACTTCTTCGTCATGCGCGCCATCGGCGAGTTGGTGGTGCTCCCGACCAGCGGCGATTCGACGCCGTTGACCCAGGAATCTCTGTGGCAGTCGGCACTGCAGTTGCGCGATCTGCTCAAGTTCGAGTTCTTTTTCGGCGACAAGAAGGACTTCGGCGAACGGCTCGAATCCGAGGTCGATCTCATCGATCCGGACTGGCGTACCCACATCAGCGACCCCGATTACGCTGCGCGACAACTTCAGTCGCAGGATCTGCATCTGGCGCACCGCGTGTTGCAGCCGATCTTCGAGGCCTACCAGGTGGTTGCCGATCAGCTGATGTTGCTGCCCCAGAGCGGTGAGTTCGACAAGCCGAAGTTCATCACCGAATGCCTCGGCGCTGCTCAGGCCAGACGGCTTCGTCAGCAGCTCGATCACAGCGAGTCGATCTCCGGCGAATTGTTCGACACGGCACTGCAATTGGCGGAGAATCGCGACCTGGTCGATTCGAGCGCAGACGGTATCGCCCGCCGCCGCAGGGCATTTGCACTCGAGATCGACGAGTGGGCACGCAAGGTGCGCACGATCCGCGACATGGCGCACCGCATGCTGCGCGAGGTGGATCCGATCTCGGCCCCCGAGGAGAACAATTCATGACCGAATTCGACGATCGACTCATCGCGATCGCCGCCGCTCCACCCGGCCGAGACACCGTGGCATTCTTCGATCTCGACGGCACTCTGATCAACGGGTTCTCGGCCCGCGCAGTGTTTCTCGAACGACTCAAGACCCTGGACGTGACGGTCAAGGAACTGTGGGAGATATCGAGCGCCGTCGTCGAGATGCGGATGCGTAACTCCCCGGTCGACAACCTGATGGGCAAGGCAGTCCGCGGCCTCGAAGGCCGTCGGGAAGAAGACCTGATGGAGCAGGCGTACACGCTGTTCCGCAACGAGATCGCGCCGATGATCTACCCACAGGCCCGCGCGCTCGTCGAAGCTCATCGCCATGCCGGGCACCGACTGGTGATGGCCACCTCGGCCACGCCGTACCAGGCTCTGCCCGTGCAGCAGGACATGATGTTCGAGACTCTGCTCTGCACCACTCCCGTGGTCACCGACGGGATACTCACCGGCGAACTGGTCGGCGATTCGTTGTGGGGCCCACGCAAGGCACAGGCCGCGATCGACTACGCCGAGCGGGAGGGCATCGCACTGGCCGGCTGCTTCGCCTACTCCAACGGCGGCGAGGACGTGCCGCTGCTCGAGGCCGTCGGGCGACCCGTCGCACTCAATCCGGACCCGGAACTACAGCGGTACGCGGCAAAGAAGAAATGGCCGTCGCTGACGCTGGAGAGCCCCAAACGCGGCACCGACCTCACCTCGGCCGTACGCAGCACCGCCGCTCTCGGTTCGGTGCTGGCCAGCGCATCGATCGGACTGGGACTGGGACTGCTGACGCGCAGTCGCCGCAACGGAGCGAACATCACCAGCACCATCGCGCCGGACATCGCGTTGACCATCGCCGGCGTCAAGCTCGACGTGACCGGTACCGAGAACGCGTGGTCGGCACGCCCCGCGGTCTTCATGTTCAACCACCAGAGCACCGCCGACTCGATCATCGTCACCTCCATTCTCCGACGCGACATCACCGCGGTCGCCAAGCGAGAACTCGAACGCGACCCACGATTCGCATTGCTGGGCAGGATCTTCGACGTCGCCTACGTCGACCGCGGCGATCCCGCTCAGGCCCGCGAGGCGATGCGCCCGGCCATCGAGAAGCTGCACAGTGGCATCTCGGTCGCCATCGCGCCCGAGGGGACGCGGATGCCGACGTCGCGTCTCGGCCGATTCAAGAAGGGCGGATTTCACCTGGCGATGCAGGCCGGAGTGCCCATCGTTCCGATCGTCATCCACAATGCGGGCGACGTGATGTGGAAAAAGGATTTCACCGTCCATTCCGGTACCGTCAAGGTCACCGTCGGCGAGCCCATTCCCACCACGGACTGGGAACCCGAGAAGATCGACTCGTACGTCGACGATGTCCGATCCTATTTCGACAGAACGTTGGGATATGCCTGAGAACCAGATCAACTCGGTGGTGCAAGCGGAGATCGAACGCAATCTCCTGGGGGGCACGCCGAAGTACAACCGTTCCGACATCGTCAGCAAGTCGGGGCTGCCGCTCGAGCGGGTCATCGCACTGTGGATCGGCATGGGCTTTCCCATCCACACCGACACCGAGGCCGTCGTCTACACCGACGCAGACCTCGAGGCACTGAAGCTGATCACCGGACTCACCGAACAGAAGGTCATCAAGCCCGAGATGGAGGTCGCGATTGCGCGCACCCTCGGCCAGTCGATGTCCAGGCTCGCCGAATGGCAAGTGGGCGTGGTGAACTCTCACATCCTCGAGCGCATCACAAGTAACGACGAGGACAAGAACGACATCGACGCCATCCGGCGCAACGCCAGGGACATCGCGGCCGAGACTGTGCCCACCCTCGAAGCGCTCCAGGGTTACACCTGGCGTCGGCATCTGGCCGCAGCAGCGGGACGGTCCATCGCCGCTCCCGACGACGCCACCGACAGCCCCGTCATGGCCGTCGGCTTCGCGGACATGGTCGGCTACACCAGCCTGACGCGTCGACTCGACATCGGCGAACTGACGACACTGCTCGAGGAGTTCGAGTCGCTCGCCACCAATATCATTGCGCGCGGACGTGGTTCGGTGATCAAGAACGTCGGCGACGAAGTGATGTTCAGCGCACAGACGCCCGAGGACGCAGCGCACATCGCCCTCGACCTTCAGGACGCGTTCGCCGAGCAGGAAGACATGCCGGACCTGCGCGTCGGGTTGGCCTGGGGACCGGTTCTCGCCCGCTACGGCGACCTGTACGGCTCGGTGGTCAACATCGCTGCGCGCCTGACCAGTTCGGCCAATCCCGGAACGACTCTCGTCGACACAGTCATGACCGAAGAGCTGCGTCACGATTCCGAGTTCTACCTCAAATCGATTCGCTCACTACGGGTCAAGGGGTTCCACAAGCTCAAGCCCCACGGACTCAGGCGCAACAAGCGCAACGGTCAGCGCAGCGAGGAATAGAACTCGAGGTGTCGACGCGCGGCCTCGTCCCACGTCAGGCTGCGCGCCAGCGTCAGACCGGGTGACGGGTCCTGCGGGGTCGCGAGCGCAAATTCCAGTTCGGCCGCCATGGTCGCTGCCGTGGACGCGTAGGTAACACTGTCCCCGAACACTTCCCGCAGGACCGGCAGATCTCGCGCGACCACGGGAGTCGACGCCGCGAGAGCCTCCATGGCCGCCAGCCCGAAACCCTCCTTGGTGGAGAAGAACGGCAGCACAGCGGCCTGCGCCACGAGGTGCGGCAACTCGTCGTCGTCGACGGTACCGAGTATCACCGGCTCGATACCGAGTTCTGCTGCGCGCCGGTCGAACTCGGAACGGTAGTCGCGGTAGTCGAACAGCGTCTCGCCGCCGGCGAAGACCAGGCGCAGATCGTGCGCAGCAAGCCGGGCGAAGGCGTCGAGCAGATCGAGACTGCCCTTGCGTGGTTCTATACCCCCGACTGCGAGCACGTAGCGGCCGAGCTTCTCGCGCCAGTGCGATCGACCCGATTCCGCAGCCGCAGTGAACCTCTCGGCGTCGACGCCGTTGGGTATGACCGTAGGCTCGAATCCCCATCCGCGGCGAACATCGCTCGCCACTGCCGCCGACACACAGATACGCGCATACGGCGCAGTGATCGCGCGTTCGTGGCATGCGGCCAGCTCGGGCGTGGTGAACTCGTCCAGGTGATGGATGGTCCTGATGCAGCGGCCGACGGCATTGGCGGAAATGCAGTCCTGCGCGTGGACGATGTCGTACTCGTCCGGTGTGAACGCCTGCCGCAGAACATCTATCGACCGCAGAATTCGTTCTCCGACGTTCTCTTCGTCCCGGTGCTCGAACGGGACCATTCTGATGTCGACTGCGGGGTCGACGGCACGGAAGAACGTGCTGTCTCCACCGCGACCGAGAGACCACACCGAGACGTCCTGACCGGCGCGCGCCAGTGCCTCCGCCAACGCCAGCGTGTGCACCACTCCGCCGCGCGGCTTGGACGAGTACGTCAACAGGCTGATCTTCACTGGCCCGGCTTCTCCTGCAACAGATTCGGATAGGCATCCACCCGGCGTTCCGCCAGGTGATGCAGTCCCCGGCGGGCTCGGTCGACCTCGGCGTCGACATCGATCTCGTGCACCGCGAGCCCGCCCTTGGACCAGGTCCGCGCCAGTACGTCACCACCGGGACCGACGATCTTCGCCTGACCCAGAAAGCGGAGGGACCCCATCACCCCGGTCTGATTGGACGAGACCAGCACCACCTGGTTCTCGGCCGCTCGGGCTGCGTCGTACAGATCGAACAGTCGGGACTGTCGATCGTTCGGCAGCGAGGACGCCCGATCTGTGACGCTGGCGGGCCACGCCGACAGCGCCGCAATGATTCTCGCTCCGTCGAGCGCCAACGTCCGCGCCGACTCCGGGAACGTCTTGTCGTAGTCGATCAGCATCCCCATCCGCCCCACCGGGGTATCGAAGGCCTCGAAGTGGTCACCGGCCGCGTAGGCGAGCGACTCCCCGAGCGGCTGATGCACCTTGCGGTGACTACCCAGAATGCCGTCTCCCGTCAGACAGGCGGCAGCGTTGTACCGCAACCCTTTCGACAGCTCGGTGTACCCGATGCAGATCGTCATGTCTCCGGCCGCGGCGATGATGGCGGCCAATTCCGGACCGTCGGGATCGAGGGTGGGCGGCAGTTCCGCGGGATCCGGATTGCTCAGGCTGTTGATGTAGCCCCCGAGGGACGCGTCGGGCAGCACCAGGAGATCGATGCCTTCTCGAGCCGCACTGGAGATGATCGTGGTGATCTTCAGTACGGCCCGGTCGACATCTCTCCCGAAATGTGCTGCCAGCGCGCCGATCTTGATAGGAGCCAACGGGACTCAGACCATCTGGCTCTGCGGCTGCACTGAGCTTCGAGACTGTGCTGCACTGATCTCGAGACCGATCTGGTCGGCGAGGAACTGCGCGTCCCGGGCCACCGAGGCGAAGCGTCCCGAACCCCAGGTGTGCTGCCACGGCAGGCCGAGGAAGTACAGGCCCGGCACCGAAGTGACGCCCCGGTTGTGCGTCGGGTGCCCCTCACCGTCGAAGGTACCGACCTTCAGCCACCGGTAGTCGGTGCGAAAGCCGACCGACCAGACGACGGCCTTGATCTCGGTGGCGGCGAGGTCGAGTTCGGTGGTCTCGGTCTCCGGCCGCCACACCGGCACGTAGCGATCCTCGGTGGGGGCGCTGATTCCCTCGCGCTCGATGTAGGCGTCTATGTTGTCCTTGATGCTTTCGGCCACCCGATCCGCGGCATCGAGAGATGCCTCCAGGGTGGGTGCGAACTGCAGAACACCGTCCTCGACGCCGAGCAATCGGCCGTAGAGCTGCATCCCCTCGGCAGCGAATGCGCGCAGGTCGATGTCTCGACCACCGTCACGACCGGTGACGTAGTGGTTGGTGTTCTCGCGTTTGCCGACGCCACCGGGTTGATCTTCGATGGAGACATCGTAGACCCCCATGTCGTGCAACCAGGCGACACAGTCGCGGCCCCGATAGAAGCGTGCGACGCGGGGAGCGGTTCCGGCCACCAGGTGAACACGTCGGCCGTCGAGGTGCAGGTCCTCGGCGATCTGAGCACCGGACTGTCCGGTGCCGACCACCAGCACGTCGCCGTCCGGGAACTGATGGGATCCTCGGTAATCGGACGAGTGGATCTGGACGATGTCACGCGGTAGCTTCTCGGCGAACCGCGGGATGGTGGGGATGTGATAGCCACCGACGGCAACGACGATCTGGTCGGCATGCATGGGGCCGTCGGACGTCTGCAGGTCGAAGCCGCCATCCAGGCCCTGCAGAGCTCGGTCGACAGAAACATGTTCTCGTACAGGCGCATCGAAGCTCTCGGCGTAACGGCGCACGAAGGCGTACACCTCGTCGCGCTGCATGAACCCGTCGGGATCGTCACCGTCGTAGGAGTATCCAGGGAGTGCGCACTGCCAGTTCGGCGTGACGAGAGTGAAGTTGTCCCAGCGCGAGTCCTTCCACTCGTGCGCGATCGTGTCGCGCTCCAACACGAGGTGTTCGATGCCACGCTGCGTCAGATGCCAGCTGATCGACAGGCCGGCCTGTCCGCCGCCGACGACGATCACTCGGTGATGCTCGACGATGTCTCCGGTCACAGCAGTTCAGCTCCCGACATACTCAGTACGCGAACGGCACCGGCCTCGTACGAGGTACTGACACCGTGGATCTCTTCCATCTGCTGCGCGGCCGAGGTGCACCGCATGCCGAACTTGGCGAGAACTCGATCGCTGGCGATCGTCAACGCCTCCGACGTCCGCTGTACGAACTCCGCCACCGGGTACTCCTGCCCGGGTGTCAGATAGTCGTGCATCACCAGAGACGGTGAATAGCAGGACTGTTCGCGACCATCGGGCCATCGGACGAGGAACGACATCTCAGGCATGGATCGGCTCCTTCGTGATGGTCCGATACACGGACGGGCGGCGATCACGAAGGTTGTACATGCCGCCGCCACGTGCCGCGCCGATGAGTGCGGCGACGTCGACGGTGGCCGTGGCCAAGCCCCGTTCGACGCCCGTTCCGGCGAGGATCTCTCCGCCGGGTCCGACGATCTTCGCGCTGCAGACGAATCGAAGCGATCCGAAGGTGCCTGCCTGATTGGCTGCGACCCAGACGATCTGGTTCTCGAGAGCGCGGGCTCGGTCGTAGATGTCGAACCGCTGTTTCCACCGGTCCTCTTCCATGTTCTCGACGGTCGCGGTGCGGGCCGTCGGCCAGGCGGAGATGGACGCGACGATCTCGGCACCATCGAGCGCGAGTTCCCGTGCTGCCTCGGGGAATCCCTTGTCGTAGCAGATCTGCATGCCCATGCGGCCGATCGGAGTGTCGAAGGCGGAGTAGCTGTCTCCCGCGTCGTAGCAGAGGTTTTCACCCAGCGGCTGATGCACCTTGCGGTACGAACCCAGAATGCCGCTGCCGTCGACCGTCACGGCGGCGTTGTAGCGGGTATCGCCGTCCTTCTCGCAGAAGCCGAACGTGATGACGGTGTCGCCCGCCATGTCGATGACCCGCCTGATCTCGGGTCCGTCGAGTTCGAGGGCCGGGGGAAGTGCTTTCAGTCGACGCTGTCGCGATTCCTCGGTCTCGTCGCCGCCACCGAGGCTCGGCAGGTAGCCGCCGAGGCAGGCCTCGGGTAGGACGAGCAGTTGGCTGCCGCGGTTGCGTGATTCCTCGAGCAGGGCGGCGATGGTGGCGTAACCCTGTTCCATGTCGCGACCGAACTCGGCTGCGGCGACAGAAATGGTGACGGGCTTCGGGTGGGTGGTCATGCTTCTCCCAATCCGGTCACGGTGGACGTGACCGCGCGAGTGGTGATTCCGTCGGGCCATCGCAGCGCGACGCCCGGAATGTCGGTGAGCTCTCCGCAGACTGCGGACAGGGCAGGTCCAGACGGTGCAGTGGGTGCACCGGGACGGTCCGCGGTGATCATCGCGAACCCTGGAAAACACGTGATCCATTCACCCATCGACGCTGCGTCGGGCTTCGGTATCGAGGCGATGTCGAGTACGGCACCGGTTCCGCTCGCCTCGGCGAGCATTCCGGTGGTGCCGGCCAGGCCCGCCATCGAGACGTCCTTGGCGGCCTTGGGTGCGGTGCGGGCAACGAACGACGCCATTTCCGTCAATTCGTCGGAGTTCCGGCGTGAAGACGAATCCCATTGCTGCCCATGGTATCCGCGCCTCCACTCGCCCTCGACGTCTGCGGTGAGCGTCAACCGATCGCCGACGCTTCCGCCGCCGGCACGCACCGGTCGAGAGGTCCGCCCGAGTGCGGTGACCGACAGCGATGACGGCACCCCGGCCTGAGTGTGGCCGCCGAGCACCGGAACCTGCCATGCCGCAGAGGCATTGGCGAGACCCCGGATGATGCGGGTCAGCCGACTCTGGGTGGGGGCTCCGACGGAATCGAGCATTCCGACAGCGCGCGCACCCATCGCCGACAGGTCGTTCAGATTGACCAGCGCCGCGCACCAGCCGGCCCACTCCGGATCACGATCGACCATGGAAGGGATGATGGCATCGCACGCGGCGATCATGTCGCTACCTGGTACCGGAACGCCGTCGTCGCCGCGAAAACCTCTGGCTCCGAGCCCGAGTGGCTGCGCCTTCAGAGGTGCGAGCACCCCGGCCAGCATTGCCTTGGTCGACGAGACGAGTCGTTCGATGCGGTCGATCGGCCAGTACATCGCAACGTGCGGTGTGTTGGCCACCTCGACGTCGCCGCGGCGAATCCACCCGAGGCGGGTGAACAGTTGCTCGTTGCGCTTCTGCACCGTCGCGTCGAAGCGAAGTACGCCTCGACTCTCCGCATGGGCGCAGGCTGCCCGAACCAGGGCGGGCCCGACGCCGGACGTACGCGCCGCGGCGGAGACCACGAGGCGACTCCCGGACCACCACCCCAGATCCGTTGCGGTACAGGGTGCCAGCCGCACTCCGCCGAGCACCGTACCGTCCCGATCGGTGGCGACCAGAACGACTGCGCGGGGATCGTCGTCGACGTCGTCGTGATCGGTGCCGGCGAACAGGCCCTGCTCGGCAACGAAGGTCGCTCTCCTGAGGGCACGATAGGCGTCCAACTGCGCTGCGCTTTCGCACGGTTGGATGATGAACCTCGGCTCGACGACAGTGGTTGCAGTACCGGACAATCCGGCAAGATCGCCCGCTTCTACGACACCGAACATGTCAGCCTCCCGCGTTCTGCAGAACGCTGCACGCACCGCATGCCGCGCAGCCTGCCTTCTGATCGGATCCGAGCATCGCCGCGGCCTGGAGTTCCTTGGCGACGCGTCGGGTGATGTTTTCGAGGACGTCCCGGTCGGGGGCACTCGCTCGGTCCACGTCCACCGCCAACGTTCCGGCGAGCGGACGGAACGGAACGACGAAGGGGTAGACACCCATGTCGATGAGTTCCGCTGCCCCGGCCACCAATTCGTCCGGATCCTCGCCGAGCCCCACCAGAATGTACGTCGAGACCTGGTTGCGTCCGAAGACACGAACCGCTTCTCTCCACGCAGCGCGGTACTCGTCCATCGAGACCGACGCCTTGCCCGGCATCCACCGGCGTCGAACGTCGTCGTCGAGGGATTCGACGTGGATGCCGATGGATTCGGCACCGGCGTCGTACAGATCCTGAATAGTCGCAAGGTCGCCGGGAGGTTCGCACTGCACCTGGATCGGCAGCTGCGGAACCACAGCCTTGAGGGCTCGCACGCATCGAGCCAGGTGACGGGCACCGCGGTCCTTGGCGGCCGAGGTGCCCGTCGTCATGACCATCTGCGTGACGCCATCGAGCCGCACCGCAGCCTCGGCCACCTCAGCGAGCTGCGCCGGGGTCTTGACGGCGATCGTGTCGCCGGCGTCGAGCGAGGCTTCGATGGAACAGAAGCGGCAGCGTTGATCGGCGTCGTAGCGGATGCAGGTCTGCACCACGGTGGTCGCGAGAACGCTGGTGCCGTGCAGCTTCGCGATCTTCTCGTAGGCGATACCGTCGGCGGTTTCCAGGTCGTAGAACTTCGGACGGTCGACAGCCTGCACGTCGAGCCCGATGTCGTTGCCGTCGAACAGCACTCGACCCTCTTCGAGGACGTACGGACTGAGCGGATTGCGCGGGATGGCTGCGCCGAGGCCATCGATCGTGACATGCCCGTCGTCGCTCGGCCCGGCGCCTGCCGTTCTCGAGACCGGCGTGGATCCTCGGATACCGAGCAACGCCAGATCTACACGCGTACTGACCGACACGGTGCGCTCCTAGACCATGTAGGTCGAGTTGATGATGGCACCCTTGCGCGCGTAGTGGATCAGCGCGTCCTGCACGTCCAGGGGGTGGGCCGGGATGACGCCCTCGATGAGGTCCTCTTCGCGACCGCCGTGCAGGGCCAGTCCGAAGCGGCAGCAGAACACGGTGCCACCCTCGGCGATGAATGTCGCGAGCGAATCGTTGATGTTCTGCTCGCCCGGGAACCCGGAGTCACCGGTGGTGGGAAAGCCGCGAGTGGCAAGGCAATTGATGGCACCGGGACCGTAGAAGTACATGGCCGACTCGAAGCCCTTGCGCAGAGCGCGGGTCGCCTGGAGTACCGCGACGAACGACACCGAGGACTCGTGCGCGATGCCGTGCACCAGCGTGAAGTAGCTCTCGCCGTTCTCGGCCTTGTAATCGGGGAAGATCTTGGTGGAGCCGTAGATGTTGCTGCCCTTGGGAAGTGAAGGGTGCGGAATCTCTTCGAGGGACTTCTTGATGTTCTCGGCGATGGACTGGTCGAGATCTGACACTGGTGTCTCCTGAGGTTCGCGGAACTGGCTGAATGCAGTGGGCAACTACTCGAGATGCGGTGGACACCGATGGCCACCTGAGGAAGAGAGGTCATGTCCGGCGAGAGAGCGGATCCTCTGCGGCCGTGGAACAAGTACAAGCCCCATCCATTTCCGATTGGTCACACCCGGAACAACGCCGTGTTTCGAGGGCCTCACAGTGTTGACGTGGCGTTACGCGGATAGTGTGGAGCTGCATCACCCATCCACCACGAACTGGACGAGGAACTCGATGATCGGCGCCGTCACCGGCTTGTTGTATGCGTTGTCCCTGGTCGTCGGTGTCTGGGTGCTCGCGAAGCTCGTCACGAACCGACCGGTTCTGCTGAAGAACAAGTCCGATCGCGCACTGTTCTGGACCATCGCGGCCACCGAGGCCGTCGTCGCGCTGCAGGCCGTCATCGGGTTCGTCATGATGTTCACCTCGGACCGCGAGATACACCGGCTGACATTCGGGTCCTACCTCGTCGGGCTGCTGTTCCTTCTCCCCCTCGGCACGTGGTGGTCTCTGGGCGACCGCTCCCGCGGCGGCACTGCCGTACTCCTCGTTGCCGTCCTCACCCTCGCGGCCATGGTGCTGCGCCTGAGCCAGATTTGGGCCGGATATGCCTGACAACCTCCAGCAAGCGACGCGCACCGGATTCGGGCGCTTCCTCATCGCCGTCTACGCCGTGTTCGCCGTCGCCGCGACATCACGCTCGATCGTGCAACTCACCACGCGATTCGACGACGCACCGGTGGCGTACCTGCTCTCGGCGTTCGCTGCTGTGGTCTACATCGTCGCCACGGTAGGACTGGCCCGAGCAACAGAAGCGTCTCGACGAGTGGTGACGGTCTCCTGCATCATCGAACTCGTCGGAGTCATCGGCATCGGCACGCTCAGCTACATTCAGCCCCAGGACTTCCCGGAGCCGACGGTGTGGTCGCACTTCGGATCCGGATACGTCTTCATCCCGGTGGTGCTCCCCATCGCGGGACTGTGGTGGTTGCGAAAGACCCGACAGCTCTAGGGGTCCGTCACCGGACACACGGAAAGTCTCGACCGTCGTGAATACGTAGGCCGCTCCGGAGAACTTCCAACAGTGAAGCGCTGGGATCCGGGTTGCGGACTCGGAGTCCCTCGATGCTCGGCCTTATCACAGGGTACCGACAAGTCCGGATAAGCGAATAGTTAAGCAGGACAACAGTTTTCGATTCAATCATGGTTGTCAGTCGAACGCACGTTCGATACACTTCATGGCATGACCACAGCGATCTGGCAACTGAGCGAGGCAGAACTCCTCGCCGACGCCGCTGCGGTCTCCCACCAGATTCAGCTGCTCGAAGCCCGGCGGATCGCTCTCGTCGCCGACATCGACACCCGCGTCTCCCGCGAAAAACTCGGCTTCCCCGGACCTGCCGGCTGGCTGACCTCCACCACCCTGCTCTCACCGTCCAAGGCCACCAAGATCGTCGCCCTCGCCCGCGGACTGAAGAACTTCCCCGACATCGCCGACGCCGTGAACACCGGCGTCATGTCCGTCGACCATGCCGCGTTGATCCTCACCTTCGCCGAAACCCCACCGAAGAATCTGCCGCAAGAAGGCCAGGACATCGCGCGGAAAGCGATGATCACCGCTGCGACCGGGCCCGGTGCACGCACCGGCCGGATCCGCGAAGCCATCACCAAACTCCACGACACCTACGGCGGCAAGACACCACCCGCCGACGACACCGATCGCAACGAACTCTTCGCCTCCAGGACCCTCAACGGGCGGTTGGTGTTGAAAGGGGATTTCGATGCGATCACCGGAGAAAAGCTGCTCACCGCACTCTCACCGCTGACCGAACCACGACCCGCCGCCGACGGCACCGAGACACCCAAAACCGGAGACGACCGCAGCCCCGCCAAGCGACGAGCCGACGCCTTCGGGCACATCCTCGACCAGTACCTCGCCTCCAGTGATCGACCCATCGAAGGCGGTGAACGCCCGCACCTGAACCTGCACATCAGCCTGCGCGATCTCACCGACCTCCGCGACAGTGCCGACGCCGACGACATCGCCGACGACGAAACCACCCGCGCAGCAGCCGACTCCGACACAGATCCAGTTACCGCCGACCGCGGCGCGTACCGGGACCTGTTCGGCGACGGCACTTCGGTCGGGTGGCTGCCCTGGATGGGACCGCTCTCGCGCAACACTTCCCGGCAACTCGCCTGCGACTGCCTGCTCACCGCCATCGTCATGGACGAGACGGGTTCCCCGATCAACCTCGCCCGCACCGCACGCACCGTCACCGCCAAACAACGCAAAGCCCTCATCGCGAGAGACCACACCTGCGCCTTCCCCGGCTGCGGAAAACCCGCCGCCTGGACAGAAGCGCATCACATCCGGCACTGGGCCGACGGTGGCCCCACCGACATGAACAACCTCGTCCTCCTGTGCGGATTCCACCACCGACTCCTCCACCACAGTGACTGGGAAGTGTTCATCGGCGTCGACAACCACCCGTGGTTCGTGCCACCGGCCACCGTCGACCCGTACCGACAACCCAGACCATCCCACGCCCGAGCAGGCCCCCACATCGCCTGAGCCTGCCCACACGAACCGCAGAAACAATCCAGCCCCGCACCGAGAACACGGTACGGGGCTGGAAGAGATTGTCGTGCAGCTAGTTCAACGAAGATCCGTCAGCTCAACGCCGCCAGGTTCGCAACGGATTTCTTCACATCGGTATCGAGTGCTCGCGCCACCACCGATCCCACCGGACCGAACAGCACACCCCCGCCGAACTTCGCATCGAGCGTCAGCTCCGATCCACCCTCGGCCTCACGTACATGGACCGTCAGCGAGATTCGCACTCCACCCTTACCTCGGCCGGACATCTCGATCAGCTTGGGTTCGTCGTACTCCGTGAAGGTCCAGTTTATCGTGTTCTTGAAGCCCTTCACCTTCACCAGCGACTCCACTTCGGTGCCCTTGCCGACCTTCTTGGGCGGTGGGCTGCACCATCCACCGTGGATGGTCATCCACTCGTCGAACCGATCGAGTGCGGAAGCTTTGTCCCACGCACCCTGCGGATTCTCGGGCATCTGTACTGAGACACTGATCGTCGCCATAAGAAAAGAGCCTGTCACAACTCCCCCGCATCTTCAGACGGCGGCCGTTAACCTGAGACGATGGCCACCCTCGAGATCGATGGTCGCAAGGTCTCCGTCACCAACCTCGACAAAGTGCTGTTCCCCGAAACGGGGACCACCAAGGGCAACATCATCGAGTACTACGTTGCCATCGCGCCTGCGATGCTTCCTCACCTCGTAGGCCGAGCGGTGACCCGTAAGCGTTGGCCCAACGGCGTGGACCAGTCGTCGTTCTTCGAGAAGAACCTCGCCGCCTCCGCACCCGACTGGCTCGATCGGCGTTCGATGCAGCATTCCGACCGCGTCGTCACCTACCCATTGTTCTCCACTGCAGCCGATCTGGCCTGGCTCGGTCAACAAGCGGCCATCGAAGCGCACGTGCCACAGTGGCGGTTCGACGGCACCGAAGCCGGACCGGCCACCCGCATGGTCTTCGACCTCGATCCCGGCGACGACGTGGATCTCGCGCGATGCGCCGAAGTAGCCTGCGAGATAAGGGATCTGATCGGCGATATCGGGATGACCGCATATCCGGTCACCAGTGGCAGCAAGGGAATTCACCTGTACGTGCCGCTCGAGAAACCGCTGTCGACCTCCGGCGCGTCCACGGTCGCCAAACGTGTTGCCACGCTGCTCGAAGAGCGCTCGCCGGACCGGGTCACGGCCACGATGGCGAAGGCGAAGCGAACCGGGAGGGTGTTCGTGGACTGGAGCCAGAACAACGGCAAGAAGACCACGGTCGCCCCGTACTCTCTCCGTGGACGAGCGCTCCCTACGGTCGCGGCACCACGCACCTGGGACGAGCTGGAAGCATCGGGGCTGCAACAGCTTCGATTCGAAGAGGTCCTCGAGCGATTCCAGGACCTCGGCGATCTTCTCGCAGAGCTGGACCCCACCGTCGACTCGGCACCCGAAAATATTTCTGCCACAGATAAACTCGCCAAGTACCGCAGCATGCGTAGCGCCGACAAGACCCCCGAACCGATACCGACCGCCACCGAACCGCAGGGCAACAACGACACGTTCGTGATCCAGGAACACCATGCCCGACGGCTGCACTACGACTTCCGACTCGAGCACGACGGCGTCCTGGTCTCGTGGGCCGTCCCGAAGAACATCCCGGTGGACCCGAAGCAGAACCGGCTGGCGGTACACACCGAGGACCACCCACTCGAATACGCGTCGTTCTCCGGTCGGATACCCAAGGGCGAGTACGGCGGCGGCGACGTCTCGATCTGGGACAGCGGAACCTACGAACTCGAGAAATGGCGAGAGGACGAGGTCATCGTCGTTCTGCACGGAAAGAAGGCGACCGGGCGCTTCGCCCTGATCCGCACCAAGGGCAATCAGTGGCTCATGCATCTGATGAAGGACGTGCCCGACAAGCCCGAGCCGAAGAACATCTCGCCGATGCTCGCCACCGCGGGCGACATCCTCGATCTTCCGGACGACGAGTGGTCGTTCGAGGGCAAGTGGGACGGGTTCCGCATCATCGCAGAACTGACGCACGGTTCGATGACGCTGCGCACGCGAAGCGGTAACGACTACACCGAAAAGTTCGGCGCACTCCAATCTTTCGCGGATGACCTGGCCGAGCACGACGCCATCGTCGACGGAGAAGTCGTGGTATTCGACGACGACGGGGTCAGCAGCTTCGAGAAACTGCAGAACGCCACCCGTGACCAGATCCGATTCATCGCGTTCGATCTGCTTCACCTCGACGGCACGTCACTGCTGCGCAAGAAATACTCGGATCGACGACGGTTGCTCGAACTACTGACCACCGGACTCGACTCGGTGCTGGTGCCACCGCGGCTGACGGGGACCGCTGCGGACGCCATCGCCGAAAGCAGAGAACGAGGCTGGGAAGGCGTCGTCGCCAAACGAACCGACTCCGTCTATCAACCCGGCAAGCGCGCCCACACCTGGATCAAGCACAAGAACTGGCGGACTCAGGAGATCGTGATCGGCGGGTGGCGTCGGGGGCAGGGTCGTCGTTCCGGTGGGTTCGGCTCACTCCTGATGGGCATTCCCGACGGGGACGGATTGCGATACGTAGGGCGCGTCGGAACCGGGTTCGACGACCGTGCGCTCGATACGCTCGCTGCCCTCCTCGCGCCACTCGAGGCGTCGGACAGTCCCTTCTCCTCGGTGCTGCCCGCGGCCGATCGGAACGGAGCGGTGTGGGTCGAGCCGGTGCTCGTCGGCGAGGTGCGGTACTACGAGGCCACGGAATCCGGCCATCTGCGGCATCCGAGCTGGCGCGGTCTCCGCCCGGACAAGGAACCGAAGGCGGTGCACCGGGAATGACGAGAAATGCCTCGGGTGAAAAACTTGGACCCGGTCGGAAAAACGAGGATAGGTAACGTTCGGTTGCCATAAATTGAGCCGATGCGTACCGTTGCGCCCATCGTTTCCGGGGGGAGCGTAACAACTCGAGCATCATCAGCTATAACGGTTTGCGGGCCGGCTCTACGGGGGCTTGCCAGATCGCCGCAGCGCTCGTCGCTTCGGTTCAGGCACGGAGGGGTTTACCACATGCGGGTTCTCAAGTTGGCAGGCGCTGTCAGCATGACGGCGGTTGCAGTTCTGTGTTCGTCACTCGTCGGCGCAGGTCAAGCTGCTGCTGCGCCGCTGTACCCGACACCGATCGCCGACGGCTTCTACGCACCGCCAGCCGATCTCGATGCGCTCGCTCCGGGCGACGTGATCTCCAGCCGCCCGATGCCACCGCCGCCCGGATTCTTCGGCGTGGACGTGTGGCAGTTGAAATTCCGCTCCACCAATTCGGCCGGCGATCCCATCGCCGCAATCAATACCGTGTTGGTTCCACAAAACAAAGCACCGAACGGCCCTTTACTTTCTTACCAACACATCATCAATGCACTCGGTCTCGAATGTGCACCTTCACAAGCGCTCTGGACCAACGATCCCAATTTGATGATTCGTGAGGCGCCCGCTCTGAACGCAGTGCTGCAGCGCGGGTGGACGGTCGTCATCGCCGATCACCTCGGACCCAACAGCGCCTACGGTGCCGCCAAGCTCGGCGGGCAGATCGTGCTCGACAGCATTCGCGCCACTCAGCGCTTCGATCCCATCCAGGTTCAGCAGAGCCCCGTTGCGTTGGCCGGCTACTCCGGCGGCGGAATGGCCACGGCATGGGCAGCCGCGCTTCAGAACGACTACGCGCCCGAGCTGAACATCGTCGGCAGCGCGAACGGTGGCGCTCCGATGAACCTCGAGCGGATGGCCCGCGATCTCGGTTTCGCCCCGCACCCCATGTTCGGTCTGGCGTTCGCTGCCGCGCTCGGTATCGAACGCGAGTACCCCACCCGCATCCCGATCAGCTCTCAGCTCAACCCGCTCGGCAAGGAGATCGAGAACAAGATCCAGAACGGGTGCACCAACGACATCATCGCCGCGGGCGCGGGTAAGAGCGCCATGGAGGTCGCAGGCACGCTGGACCTGATCAACAGTCCGGAAGCGATCGCCGCCGTCAACGACAACAGTGTCGAGCTGTATCCCGGTGTACCGAAGGCACCGTACTTCGAGTGGCACAGCCCCACCGATGCGTTGATCCCGGTCAGCGCCATCGACAACACGATCGCCCGATACTGCCGCGCCGGAGTGCTCGTGACCGAGGTGAAGGTGCCCAGCAACGATCACCTGACCGCTGCCGTACTCGGCCTGCCACAGGCCCTCGAGTGGATCGACCAGCGATTCGCGGGAGTGCCGGCCACGACCAACTGCTGATCGCGCCGCCCGATCCCCTTGCACATGATCGACGCATCGGTGGGTCGGTTAGGCTAACCTCGCTAAATTCAGTAGCGAGGAGATCACATGAAGAAGACCGTCCAGCTCGTGGCCGCCGGTGCGTCCGTCCTGGCACTGGCAGCCGGCTGTTCGTCCGATGCCGACACCGACGTATCCGGTGGCCCCGGCAGCGCTGCCGGCTTCCCCGTCACCATCGAGCACCGTTTCGGTGAGACCGTCATCGACGCCGAACCCACCCGTGTCGTGACGATCGGCTTCAACGAGCAGGACTTCGCACTCGCGCTGGGCGTCAAGCCCGTCGCGACACGCGGCAACCTGAGCTACGACTACCGACAGCGCCCGTGGGCTCGAGCAGCCCTGGGCGGAACCGAGATTCCCGAAGTCGGCAGTACCGACCTCAACCTGGAGCAGATCGCGGCGCAAGCACCCGACCTGATCCTCGGCCCGTACTCCTTCATAGACCAGGGCCAGTACGACACCCTGTCCGGGATGGCCCCCACGATCGCCGACATCGGCGGCTACGACGACGTACCCGCCGCCACCTGGCAGCAGGAGTTCGCCGTGGTCGGCGAAGCCCTCGGCAAGTCGCAGGAAGCCCAGGATCGAACGGCCGAGCTGGAGCAGAAGTTCGCCGACACCGAAGCCGCGAACCCCCAATTCACCGGCAAGTCACTGTCTCTCGCGTTCGTCATGGACGACGGCAGCTACCTGCTTCTCGGCAAGGACGACATCCGCGCCCTGTTCTTCACCGACCTCGGATTCGAGATTCCCGACGCCTCCGAGACCATCAGTGCGGAGAACCTCGATCGACTCGACACCGACGTCCTCGTCATCGCCGGCCAGAGCCGCGAGCAGCTGCAGGCCAACCCTCTGCTCGCCGCCCTCGACGTCGTCCGGCAGGACCGGACCGCGTACATCGGCTCCTTCAGTACGGACCTACCCTCGGCCCTCGGATACTCGAGCCCACTGTCGCTGGACTACGCGATCGACGGATTCACCCCGATGCTCGCCGCCGCAACCGACGACGACCCAGCAACCGTGGTCCCGGACCCGGTTTCGTAGGGTCACTCCGCAGGCTCCGATCCCGGCTTCGCAGGCTCACTCCGCCTGTGCGAATTGCGTCCGATGCAGCTCCTCGTAGCGGCCACCTGCTGCGAGGAGCTCGTCGTGGGTGCCGCGCTCGGCGACTCTTCCGTCCTCGATCACCAGGATCACGTCCGCAGCTCGGATGGTCGACAGCCGGTGCGCGATGACAACCGACGTCTTGCCTTCCAGCGCCTCGGCCAACGCGGCCTGCACCGCGGCCTCCGACGTCGAGTCCAACGATGCCGTTGCCTCGTCGAGGATGACCACTCGCGGCTGTGCGATCAGCAACCGCGCGATCGTCAAGCGCTGACGCTCGCCACCGGAGAGTCGATACCCGCGCTCGCCGACGACGGTGTCCAGACCGTCGGGCAGGGAGCGCACGAGGTCCGCGAGCCGCGCCCTCGAGAGCGCATCCCACAGTTCGTCGTCGGTGGCGTCGGGACGCGGCAGCAACAGATTCGACCGAATGCTTTCGTGGAACAGGTGCCCGTCCTGGGTCACCATTCCCACTGTGCCGCGGACGGATTCGGCCGTCAGGTCCCGCACATCGACGCCGCCGAGCCGGACCGAGCCGCCGTCGACGTCGTAGAGCCGTGCGATCAACTGCGCGATCGTGGACTTGCCTGCACCGGATGTGCCGACCAGCGCGACCATCTGGCCGGGTTCGGCTCGGAACGACACACCGTGCAGAACCTCCTCTCCCCCGCGCGAATCCAAGGTGGCGACCTCCTCGAGCGAGGCGAGCGATACTTTGTCCGCGGACGGGTACGCGAACCTGACATCATCGAGTTCGACGGCCACCGGCCCGGGCGGTAGCGCTGTCGCGTCGGGCTTGTCGGCGATCAACGGAACGAGGTCGAGGACCTCGAATACTCGCTCGAAGCTCACCAATGCGCTCATGACCTCCACGCGGGCGCTGGCCAGCGCGGTCAGGGGTGAGTACAGCCGGGCCAACAGAAGTGACAGTGCCACAACCGAACCCGGGTCCAGAGTCCCGCGGAGGGCGTAGAAGCCGCCCAATCCGTACACCACGGCGAGCGCCAGTGCCGAGACCAGTGTCAGCGCGGTGACGAACACCGTCTGCACCATGGCACTGCGCACTCCGATATCGCGCACCCTGGCCGCCCGGACCGCGAACTCGACCGATTCCTGTTCGGGATGCCCGAACAACTTCACCAGGGTTGCTCCCGGTG
The DNA here is from genome assembly GCF_002258965.1 of Rhodococcus sp. 05-339-2. NCBI lineage: Bacteria > Bacillati > Actinomycetota > Actinomycetes > Mycobacteriales > Nocardiaceae > Rhodococcus > Rhodococcus sp. 05-339-2. The sequence goes on along the minus strand of NZ_NOYW01000016.1, from coordinate 762,786 downwards.
CCGAGAAACGCTCGGTCATCTGCGTACTCATCGCCGAATTGTGCGCTGCCGCTTCTCGTTGCAGCCGCGCGAGGCGTCGACCCATCCGGCGCGCAGGAAGTACGAACACCGGCAGCAGGACCAGTGCGAGAAGGGTGATCTGCCAGGAGATTCCGATCATGACCACCAACGTCAGTACCAGGGTCACGAGATTGCTGACGACACCGGACAGGGTGGTACTGAATGCGCGCTGAGCTCCGATCACGTCGTTGTTGAGTCGACTCACCAACGCACCGGTGCGGGTTCGCGTGAAGAATGCGATCGGCATCCGCTGCACGTGGTCGAACACTGCCGTCCGCAGATCCAGGATCAGGCTCTCGCCGATGTTCGCCGAGAGCCATCGGTTGATCAGACCGACCACAGCGTCCACCAGAGCGATCCCTGCGATCGCCGATGCAAGCAGTACCACCACGCGTAGCTCTCGTCCGTCGACGATCGCATTGACCACCCGCCCCGCCAAGACCGGCGTGGCCACCGCTAGAACGGCAAGAGCCACGCTGAGCACCAGAAACCCGCCGAGTGCGCGGCGATGCGGTGCCGCGAACGTCAGGATCCTGCGGGCCGTCTCCTTCGAGAACGACGACTGGGTGTCGGGCCTGTTCATCGTGCGATACATCTGATTCCAGGCGGTCATCTCCATGCTCATCCCACCAACGTAGAACCTCGACATGACTCGAGGTCAAGCGCGGCACCCGAGACCGACGGGAGGGGCAGGCGGCCGAGCCACCTGCCCTCCCACGACGATCACCGCGGCGCTATGCCGCAGCAGTTGCCGTCGCCGGCTCCAGCGCGAGCGCGAGAATATCCGCGACGTCGGTCATCGGACGAACATCCAACGCCTCCAACACCTCTGCGGGTACGTCGTCCAGATCCGGCTCGTTGCGCGCCGGAATGAACACGGTCTTCAGTCCCGCACGCTGCGCAGCCAGCAACTTCTGCTTCACCCCGCCGATCGGCAGCACCCGACCGTTCAACGTGACCTCACCGGTCATGCCGACATCCGAGCGCACCGAACGCCCGGTGGCCATCGACACCAGGGCGGTCACCATCGTCACACCGGCCGAAGGACCGTCCTTCGGCACCGCGCCCGCCGGAACGTGCACGTGAATTCTCCGATCCAGAGATTCCTGCGTGACGCCGAATTGCGCTGCGTGCGAGCGCACGTAGGACAGAGCGATCTGTGCGGACTCCTTCATCACGTCACCGAGCTGGCCGGTGAGCTCGAGCCGGGAGTCGCCTTCGGTCGCCGCGGCCTCGATGAACAGCACATCTCCGCCGAGTCCGGTGACCGCGAGACCCGTTGCCACTCCTGGTACTTCGGTGCGCTCGTGCGCCTCGGGTGTGAACCGCGGGCGACCGAGGTACGGCACCAGGTCCGGCTCGTCGATCTTCAGGACACCGGCGGTTCCCACCAACTTCGTCGCCACCTTGCGAAGCGCCTTGGCCAGCAATCGCTCGAGTTGCCGCACACCCGGCTCACGGGTGTAGTCGGCCGCGATCTTGCGCAGCGCGGCGTCGGTGACCGTCACCTCCTCGGATGTGATTGCCGCCCTGTCCATCTGACGGGGAAGCAGGTAGTTCCGGGCGATGACGACCTTGTCGTCCTCGGTGTAGCCGTCGATGGTCACCAATTCCATACGGTCGAGCAACGGCCCGGGAATCTGGTCGATCACATTGGCGGTAGCGAGAAAGACCACGTCGGACAGGTCGAGGTCCAGATCGAGATAGTGATCACGGAACGTGTGATTCTGAGCCGGATCCAGCACCTCGAGCAACGCAGCACTGGGGTCGCCGCGATAGTCCGAGCCGACCTTGTCGATCTCGTCCAGCAGGACAACCGGATTCATCGATCCCGCCTCGCCGATGGCCCGCACGATCCGGCCCGGCAGCGCGCCGACGTACGTACGACGGTGCCCACGGATCTCGGCCTCGTCGCGGACGCCGCCGAGAGCGACACGCACGAACTTTCGACCGAGTGCACGTGCGACCGACTCACCGAGTGAGGTCTTGCCGACTCCGGGCGGACCTGCGAGCACCATGACGGCACCGGACCCACGCCCACCGACCGACTGCAGTCCACGCTCGGAGCGTCGGGCCCGCACGGCCAGGTACTCGACGATACGATCCTTCACGTCGTCGAGTCCGTGGTGGTCGGCATCGAGAACCGCACGCGCCGAATCGATGTCGTTGTTGTCGGTCGCGGTGTTGTTCCACGGCAGATCCAGCACGGTATCGAGCCAGGTGCGGATCCAGCCCGACTCGGGGCTCTGATCGCTGGCCCGCTCGAGTTTGCCGACTTCACGCAGCGCCTGTTCGCGCACCTTCTCGGGTAGATCCGCTGCCTCGACGCGGCCACGGTAGTCGTCGGCACCGTCGGGCTCGTCCTCGCCGAGTTCCTTGCGGATGGCCGCCAACTGCTGACGGAGCAGGAACTCCTTCTGAGTCTTCTCCATGCCCTCGCGGACGTCACCGGAGATCTTGTCGTTGACCTCTACTTCGGCGAGATGAGCCTTGGTCCACTCGATGAGTGAGGTCAGACGCGTTGCCACGTCCGGGGTTTCGAGAAGGTCCCGTTTCTGCACGTCGGTGAGGTACGACGCGTAGCCGGCCGTGTCGGCGATCGCGCCCGGGTCGGTGAGTTTGTTGACCGAGTCGATCACCTGCCACGCATCTCGGCGCTGCAGCATCGCAACGACGAGTTGCTTGTACTCGGCCGCCAGGGCTTTGAGGTCGTCACTCGGGGGCACATCTGCAACGGTCTCGGCCTCGACCCACAGGGCGGCACCGGGTCCGCTGACTCCGTGGCCGATGTGCGCGCGGCGCGTGGCCTTGATGACAGCGGCCGGGCGGCCGTCTGCGAGGCGTCCCATCTGCACGATCGTGGCGAGGACTCCGTATGCGGCGTAGCGGTCCTCGAGACGCGGCGCGACGAGCAGCGTGCCGTCGTTGCTCGCCTTTGCGGCGTCGACGGCGGCACGCGCTGCCTCGTCGAGTTCCACGGGCACCACCATGCCGGGCAGGACGATCGGATCGGTCAGGAACAGTACGGGGACACGAACGGTTTCGGTCACTTCTCCTCCAAAGGATTGAGCTATAGGGGCTCAACTTCGAAAGCAGTAGTGATGTTCCCGCCGATGTTCGTTGTTCTCCGTGGGCAGAACGCCGACCGTCCTGCACCGGTTACTTCAGCGCGCTGACCAGCTTCTCCGCGAGGGGACGCGTCGACGCCGGGTTCTGACCGGTGTACAGGTTCCGGTCGACGACGACCTTCGGTGCCCACGCGTCGGTGGAGTCGAACTTCGCGCCGTTCTCGCGCAACCGGGACTCGAGCAACCACGGGGCCTTGTCGGCGAGACCTGCTTGGGTCTCCTCTTCGTCGGTGAATCCGGTGAGCTCGTACCCGTCGAACGCCCAGGTTCCGTCGCTGCGAACGGCGGGGAGCAGGGCGGCAGGCGCGTGGCACACCGCGGAGACCACCTTGTTGGAGTCGAGGAAGTCGATCACCAGTGCCCCGAAGCTCTCGGAGACGGCGAGGTCCTCCATCGGCCCGTGACCACCGGGCACGAAGACGACGTCGAAGTCGGACGCCTTCTGCTCCTCCAGCTTTGCGGGCGAGGACAGGATCGACTCGATGGAGGCGAGGTAGCTCTTCTGATCCGCCACCTTCTCCTCGTCGCCGCCGTTGGCATCGACGGCCAAGCTGCCCTCGTCGACGACCGGAGCCTTACCGCCCGGCGTCGCGACCGTGATGTCCCAGCCTGCGTCGACGAACGTGCGATGGGACTCGACCAGCTCCTCGGCCCAGTACCCGGTGGGGTGCTTGCTTCCGTCGTTCAGGGTCCAGTGGTCGGCAGCGGTGACTGCGAACAGCAATGTTGTCATGGTCGAACAACCTCTCGTCGTCGGTATCTGGTCCTGCATGCCACGCGGGAGCCCGATCGAAACCCTCACCGACTCTGAGTCGAACCGATCACCACGACGGCATCGAGTGCCTCGGATTCGTCGATGCGACCGGTGAATCCGGCGTCGACTACAGCTCGTAGCGTCGAATGTGCCAGTGCTGCACTGGTTTCGATGAGGAGGTAGCCGCCGGGAGCCAGCCACTGCGGCGCACCGACCGCGACCCGACGATGAATCCCGGCACCGTCCGAACCACCGTCGAGCGCGATGTGCGGCTCGTGGATGCGCGCCTCTCGTGGCATCAGCCCGATGTCGGCCGTCGGAACGTAGGGCGCGTTGACGACGATCGCGTCGAATCTGCCGCGCATCTCCGGCGGCAGGGCGTCGTACAGGTCGCCGCGATGTACGTGACCGACCGGTGCCGTGCCCACGCCTGCGGCGACATTGCGAGATGCACACCGAACCGCCACCGCGTCGACATCGGCAGCATGCAACTCGGTGACACCGTCGACCGACAGGCCTATCGCCCCGGATCCACAGCACAGGTCCAGTAACACCGAAGGATGCAGCGCTGCAGCACATTCGACGAGAAATTCGGTTCGCCGGCGAGGTACGAACACGCCCGGTTCGACGGCGATGCGTCGACCACAGAACGCGACCCAGCCGACGACATGCTCGAGCGGTTCGCCGGCGACGCGGCGTGCGAGCATTGCGGTCAGCTCCGCCGGGGTCGACGCGGACTCGACGAGAATGTCGGCTTCCTCGTCGGCGAACACGCATCCGGCTCTGCGCAGCGAGGACACCACCTCGCCGTACTCGAGTTCCGACATCGACCGTGCCTTCCGGAGTGCTTTCCGCCCGCCTGCCCGCCCGCTGAAATACTGTAGTCCGGTATGTCGCACGACAGGACGAACTGGGAAGCCGCTGTCCGACGGATGTGCTTGGCCCTGCCCGAGACCTACGAGGAGCAGGCATGGGTCGGAACACGCTGGCGAGTTCGCGGGCGCACCTTCGCCCACGTTCTCGAGATCCTCGACGGCGCCCCGCCTGCATCCGCCGCAGCCGCCGGCACCGACGGTCCGGCTCACGTGCTGATCTTTCGCTCCAGCGGAATCGAACTCGACGCACTGTCCGCCCGTGCCGGGTTCTTCAAGCCCGGGATGGGGTCCGCAGATCATCGGAATGCTGCTCGACGAGTCCGTGGACCGGACCGAACTCGGCGAACTGATCACCGAGAGTTACTGCGATCGCGCCCCGAAGAAGCTCATCGCACTGCTGAATCGACCGGAGTGACTGCCGCGAACAAACTCGCTTGACGCTGCCTCGCGTCGGGGGACAGAGTGGCCGCATGCGCACGCCCGAGAACTTGCTCGCCGATTGCGGCAGTTGTTTCGGACTCTGTTGCGTCGCTCTGCCCTTCGCGAAGTCGTCGGACTTCGCTGTCGACAAGGCCGCCGGCGAGCCGTGCCGGAACCTCCTCGGGGACTCGCGGTGCGGCATTCATTCGACGTTGCGGGAGAGAGGCTTTCCCGGGTGCGCGGTGTACGACTGCTTCGGTGCGGGCCAGAAGGTATCGCAGTCCACGTTCGCCGGACGCGACTGGCGGCAGCAACCGTCGAACTCGTCGGAGATGTTCGCGGTGTTCCCGATCATGCGTGATCTGCACGAACTGCTGTGGTACCTCGCGGATGTGCGTGACCGGGATTCGACTGCGCCGCTGCACAATCGGATCGGCCACGAGTACGACGAACTGGACGCGCTGACCGAGTCGGCTCCCGAGGTTCTACTGTCGGTCGACGTCTCCGGGCTGCGTTCGCGAATCAACGAGTTGCTGATCGAGGCAAGCGAACTGATTCGAACCGAAGTGAAGGGCAAGAAGAAGAACTACCGCGGCCGCGACCTGATCGGCGCACAGCTTGCCGGCGCGGACCTGCGCGGAGCGAGCCTGCGCGGTACGTATCTCATCGGGGCCGACCTGCGCAGGGCGGACCTGCGTCTGGCCGACATGATCGGCGCGGATCTCCGGGGTGCCGACCTCCGCGGCACGGACATGCTCGGCAGCATCTATGCCACGCAGTTCCAGATCGGCGCGGCACGTGGTGACCGAGCAACACGGCTACCCGAATCCTTGGCCCGTCCCAGTCATTGGGCCTGAACTTCAGCCGAGCGAGCGACCGGTCTGCTCCAACGCCGCTTGGACGACCGTCAACGCCTTGGGACCGACACCGTGCAGTTTCTTCAGCTCGGCCGCGGGCACCCCGGCAAGATCGTCCAGGCACATGTATCCCGCCGCGCGGAATGCCCGAGACGCAGGATTTCCGGTGCCGTTCGGAAATTCCGGACGTTCGTCGGCTTCTGCTGTGCTCACGGGCAAAGTCTAAAACAGACCGGTAACCTGGCGGCGTGCCCGAAAACAAGCAGAGACGCGTTGTCATCACCGGTGCGAACACCGGTATCGGCTACTACACCGCCCTGGAGTTGGCCAAGCGCGGCGACCACGTAACGCTCGCGTGCCGCAACAAGGACAAGGCCGATGCCGCCGCGGCCAAAATTTCGGCGGAGGCACCCCGCGGAACCGTCGACACCGCCACCCTGAACCTCGCGGACCTGGCCTCGGTGCGTGAATACGCCGCGTCGGCACCGGAGTCGATCGATGTGCTGATCAACAATGCGGGCGTCATGATGCCGTCAATGCGGACCGAGACGGCGGACGGGTTCGAGCTCCAGCTCGGCACCAATCACCTGGGCCACTTCGCCTTGACCGGCCTGCTGTTCCCCAAGCTCGCTGCGGACGCCAAGATCACCACGATCGCATCCGTCGCACACCGGCAGGGACCCAAGCTCGATTTCGACAATCTTCAGCTCGAGCGTGGGTACAACCCTCAGCGTGGGTACGCCAATTCCAAGCTTGCGAACATCCTGTTCGCTCTGGAACTCCAGCGCCGGATCGACAAGGCCGGACTGAAGGTCACCAGCAATGCCGCGCACCCCGGAATCTCAGCCACCGAGCTGTACTCGAGCCCCGACGGGCTTGGTAGCAACAAGATCCTGTCCACCCTCGCTCCGATCGGACTGAAGATCTTCTCGCAATCCGCCAGTGCCGGAGCGCGTCCCACGCTCTACGCCGTCGACGTTGCGGGTGGCGGCACGTACAGCGGCCCCAAATCCCTGTTCGAGACGCGCGGCAAGCCGGGCCCGGCGAGCATGACCAAGACCGCACAGGACCCGGCTCTTGCAGCGAAGCTGTGGGACGCCAGCGAGAAATTGACGGGAGTCGGCTACCCGTTCTGACGGGGAACCGTCACCGGGCGGGTTCGGGCAGAGAAAGTCCGCGCTCGCTCATGACAGCACGCAACCGGTCGGGGTAATCGGTGATCAGGCCGTCGACGCCCAGATCCATCAGTGCACGCATGGTGTCGGGATCGTCGACGGTCCACGGGATCACCCGTATTCCGCGCTCGTGGGCCGAGTTCACCATGTCCTGGGTGACGTAGAGCTCGAAGTCGGGGTCGCCGACCTTGCCGTTCTGCGGAGTCCCCTGCACCGGTGAGTACGCCGAGGCCCCGAACGAATCGATCGCGGCAATCGCATCCCCTCCGAAATCGTCGATGTCGATTCCACCCAGCCAGGGCGACGCCCCGTCCTGGCCGACCTGCAAGAAGTCGCCGTTGGTCAGTGCCACCACGGGCACCTCGGGTTCGGCGTCGCGGACCAAGGTGAGGGCACCCCAGTCGAAACTCTGCACGGTGATCCTGTCCAGCATGCCCGCGTCGCGAACGGTTCCCAGAACCGTGTCGACGAACTGCTCGCGCGGGGCCGTCTCGGTCGGGCTGCCCGCCTCGACCTTGGTCTCGACGTTGAGTTTCACCCCCGATGCATCGGCCGACTTCACCAGGTTCAACACCTCGGTGAGGGTCGGCATTCGAGCGCCGGGAACGCGTCGTTGCTCCGGGTAGTCCGTGAGCGGTAGGGCTCCGCAGTCCAGTGTGCGAATCTGCGCGAGTGTCAGCGTGTTCACGAACTTCCCGACGTACGGAAACTCGGGGTCACCCGGTACGAGCGCACCGGTATCGACGCACTTGCTGTCCGAGACCTTGCGGTCGTGGGTGACGATCGCGATGCCGTCCTCGGTGATCTGAGTGTCCAGTTCGAGGGTGCTCACCCCGAGTTGCAGTGCGTTGGTGAACGATTCGATGGTGCTTTCGGTGACCAGGCCGAGGCCTCCGCGATGCGCCTGCAGATCGAACGACTCCTCCGGCAACGCTCGGTCCGTTGCCGAGCCCGTTCCGCACCCCATCGACACCGCGAGGGGAACGCACACCAGGGGCAAGTACCTACCGAATCGCATGCTCGACGAGGCTACGGAAGCTCGATGTCCACCGGGTTCCCCAGCGATGAACTCCCGGCGCCCGCAAGATAGATGGAGATCGGAAGTCGCAGCGCCGCAACATCCTTCGACGAGCGACGCCCGAAGACGACGTCTGCCACCAGACCCTCGCACAGCGAGACCAGGCCGTCTCCGTGTGCTGGTTCGGCGAACAATGCCTGCGCCCGTTCGAGCGAGAAGAACGATCGAGCCAGTACGTCCCGAACATCCTGCGCAACAGCAGGATCCAGCATCAGCGCGTAGCGGGCCCGAAGCTCGGTCGTGCGATGAGTGAGCGCATCGTTCAGGTACCGCGCAATCACCGTGGCAACATCACTCTCGGTGCCGGCGATACCCACGAACGTCGCGCGCGAAAGCTCGACGAGGCGGGCGGCGACCGCCGACGACAGATCGGACTTGGTGCGGAAGTAGTAGGACGTCGACCCCGCCGGGTAGTCGAGCGTTGAATCGATAGCCCGATGCGTCAGGGCGCGCAGGCCGTCGCGGGCGATGACCTCGAGCGCCGCATCTGCGATGGCGGTTCGGCGATCCATGATCGTGACCCTACACACCCACTCTACAAAAGTAGAGGATGGCGGCGTACGGTTCGATCCATGAGGCCGATCGCACCGCGACACACCTTCGACGCCGACTTCGTACTCGACGACGCCCAAGCGTCGGCCGCCGACACGCTCTCGACCCCCGGCACCGAGGGCGTCTACCTGTGGGGTCCGGTCGGCCGCGGCAAGACCTGGCTACTCGACACCTACTTCGCCGGCGCCGCGACCACCGCGAAGAAGCGTGTCCACTTCCATTCCTTCTTCAGGGACCTGCACGCTGCGTACTTTCGTCACCGCTTCTCCATCGACGCGGCCATCGACGACATCCTCTCGATGGACGACACTTCACTGCAGGCCGAACTGCTCTGCTTCGACGAATTCCACGTGCACGACATCGGCGACGCCCGACTCATCACGCGCATGCTCGATGCCCTCTTCGCTCGCAGGGTCGCCCTGGTCGTCACCTCCAACTACGCCCCCGACGATCTGCTGCCCAATCCGTTGTTCCACCCGACCTTCGTACCGACGATCGAGAAGCTGAAGAAGAATCTCGCGGTGATCTGCGTCGACGGTCCCGTCGATCACCGTGCCACCGGCACCAGCGACTCGCGATTCGCGTCGGGAACCTGGACTCTCGAACGCGTGCCGGATGGCCACTCGTTTGCCGACCTGTGCTGCGCCGCTCGGTCGACGGGCGACTATCTCAGAATGTTCGAGGAGGCGACGAGCCTGACCGTCACCGAGGTTCCGGCTCTCGCGAGTGTCGACGAATTCGCAGCTCAGCGGTTCGCGAATCTCGTGGACGTCGCCTACGACCGCGATGTGCGGGTCGATGTCCACGCCCTCGTGCCGTTGAGCGAATTCGCGATCGGATGTGTGGGGCTCGACACCGATCGACTGGTCAGCAGGCTCGGCGAATTGGGCTCTACATCGTCTCGAGCATCGTCCGATTTCCACCGTCCGCTTTCGCTCGGTACATGAGAGAGTCCGCCGCGCGCGTCGCGTCGTTGACCACATCGACCCCTGATGACCATGCCTCCGAATCAGGAGCGATCACGACAGCGCCGGCACTGACCGTGACCGGTATCGGATCCGAGCAGTCCGTCAGCGTGCCGCTGACTTCGAGCACCAGGTCACACAACTGCTCTGCCTCGCCGACGAGGACGGCCACGAACTCCTCGCCCCCGGTTCTCGCCACCACCCCCACCTTCCCGAGGTGGTCGCGAAGTCGGTCGGCAACGAGGACGATGACGGCATCGCCCTGGTCGTGTCCATAGCGGTCGTTGACGCTCTTGAACCGGTCGATATCGACCAGAACGAGAACGAAAGCCAACTGCTCGCGGTGGGCGACCATGCGCAGATCTTCGATGGCACTCTGCAGTCCGCGTCTGTTCTTCATTCGGGTCAGCGGATCGATCTCGGACTGCCGCGCATCCTCGCACACCAACGACCAGGCGATCTGAGCGAAGATCGGGACACCCGACGTCGCCCCTGCCGCCACCAGCACGGCGGCGATCGCATCCCACGGACCCCACAAGCCCTGCAGATATGCGGCCGACCCGATGTAGACGATCACCAGATTGGCGAACACCAGGTGCGCAACGAGCAGTCTCGGTCCGAGGAAGAAGGTGCACATCGACCCGGTCAGCGCGAAGAGGAACGTGCCGATCAGCGCCGACGTGGGGACATCGAGAAGAATCACCGACGCAAGACCGACGTCGCCGAAAACCAGGAAAGCCACCAGCTGCCACTTGCGGTCCGGTAGCGGCCCGACCAGCAACCACAGGATCGCGGCGAACTGCAGAACCAGGATGAAGATCACGTAGGCAACCGGACCCGATCCGGTCGGCCCGTTCGGTGAGGCCAACATCAACATCGACACGGCGGCGTACAGAGCCACACAGCTCGCGAACACGACTCGGATCAGTCGGTGCAGCGGACGAGTCGACTTGTGCACGAAAATCCAGTCGAAATCGTGCGGGGCAGCGAACCAGTGGCGAAGAACCTGAGCCGCACTGGGCTGAGGTCCGAGCGGCGGAGCGGTGATACTCGAGATCGACCTCGGCGGCGAGGGCGTGCTCGACCGTTTGCGGTGGCGACTACGCGCCTGCCCGTGCGCCCGCGTCGAACGTGGTTGTACCGACGCATTCGATCGCTCGCCGTGCCGCGATGCGGGCGATCGAAAGTCTTCGTACATGAGGCTCCCTCGAGAAACGACCTGCCCAGGTCCGAAAGCGTACCGATCACCGTTTCGACTCGCCCGAAATCTTCCGATCCGGTCTCGGGCGGCGGATCGGGGAAAGGAGCCGAGGGCATCCATCACGATGTGGACGTCTTCCCACACACAAAAAGGGAGACACCCACTACTGACGGCGGTCGGGGGCGACAGCAGTAGCGGGTGTCTCATTGAGCATTCGCAGCCCCTCTCGAGGTGGATGGGTGCCGGATGAGAAATATTTTCGAAGTTTTTCCACAACCCGAGGAATAGCCTGTGACCATGCCTTTCACCGCAGCGAATCACTACGACTTCACCGGCGACGACATCACCGGGACCGTCGATGCCCATCGATCCGCAGGAGTCTGGGCGGCGCAGCTCGTTCTGAGCGGACAGACGTTCGAGTCCACCGACGTCACCCGATCGGACCTGGGTTTCGAGATTCGCACCGTCGTCGACAATCTTTCGGACGGAAACCGGACCCACCTGCTTGTCGTATTGCCGCGCGTGACCATCGACTCCGACGACAACCAACCCGTCACCTTCACCTCCTACGCGGTGCTCTACACGGTCCACGGTGGATCGACCGAGGTGCACGGTGCGGCCGAGTCCTACGACGTGCGGCTGCTCAGCGGAACCGCGTCCCTCGTCGGTTAGTCCGGACCGGGAACAGCCCTCGTCGCATTCAGGTTGTTCCACGTAGTCGATTCGAGCGCCAAGACTTTCGTGCCATCAGGAGCAGACGTGATCGAAATTCTCACCCCACGCGAGGTTCCTCTCGGCGGCCCGCGCGCCCTGAAGGTTCGGCGCACGCTCCCGCAACGGCAGCGTTCACTGATCGGCGCGTGGTGCTTCGCGGACCACTACGGCCCCGAGACCTCGTCGATGGACGTGCCACCCCATCCGCACACCGGACTCCAGACCGTCAGCTGGTTGTTCTCCGGCGAGATCGAACACCGCGACAGCGTCGGATCACATGCCATGGTGCGGCCGGGCGAGCTGAATCTGATGACGGCCGGCTACGGCATCAGTCACTCCGAGACCTCCACTCCGGAGACCGAGATTCTGCACGGCATGCAGCTGTGGGTTGCCCTGCCGGCTCGATCGCGCTTCACCGCGCCGACTTTCGAGCACCACGTGCCACCGACCCACACGAGCCAGGGGCTGACCGCACGAGTGTTCCTCGGCTCGCTGCTCGGTGAGACCTCACCGGTGGCGACGTTCACCCCGCTCCTCGGAGCCGAGCTCGTGCTCGACGCCGGAGCCCGCGTCACCCTCGACGTCGACTCGACGTTCGAGCACGGCGTCATCGTCGATCAGGGCACCGTGACGATGGACGAGACCGTCCTTGCAGCAGCCGAATTGGGTTACCGCGAACCGGGCAGTTCGACGCTCGATCTCCACAACCCGACCCGAGAGCCGGTGCGACTGCTGCTGCTCGGTGGACCGCCGTTCGGCGAGCAGATCGTCATGTGGTGGAACTTCGTCGGGCGCAGCCACGAGGACGTCGTCGAGTACCGGGCCGCCTACGAGCGCGAGAGCGAGCAGTTCGGCACCGTCGAGGGGTATCCGGGATCTCGACTGCACGCGCCACCTCTGCCCAACAGCCGGATGCAACCTCGCGGCTGAATCACATTGCTATGCAGCAGGAGCCGTGGGTAGTACCCGCTTGATGACGTCGGTGAGCGTGACGATGCCGAGGAACCGTCCACCGGTCTCCACGACCGCCAGCTGAACGCTGCGGTTGCGCATCTGCCGTAGCAACTCGTACACCGGTGTCGATCCGTCGACCGTGTAGGCCTCCCGTGCGTAGTCGGCCGCCGGCTCCCCGACGTCGGCCAGCAACGTGTCTCTCACGTGGACGACGCCGGGCGTCGCGCCGGAGCTGTCGGTGAGCAGTACCCGAAGGTGACCGGAACGCAGCGCGGCCGCCTGCACATCGGAGACGGTGGCACCGTGCGGCACCGAGGTCGCCTCGGAGTCGGGCACCGTGATCGTCTCGACGGTCAGTGTCTCGAGTTCGATCACCCGGGTGATCTGGGTTTGCAGTTCCGGTTCCAGTACACCGACCTGCGACGAGTACTCGACGAGATTGCGGATGGTCTCGGCGTCGCGTCCGCCGACCGCGGCGCTCTCCACCGGCTCCACTCCCGACCGTTCGACGAGCTTGTTGGCGATCTTGTTGACCCACACCAGGAACAGCCGGAAGGGGCGGATGAACGCCCGAGACGCTAGCCCGATGATGGTGGCAGCGAGTTCGGGATGCGCGATGGCCCAGGACTTGGGGGCCATCTCACCGATCACCAGATGCAGGAACGTGACGAGCAACAGCGACAGCGCGAACGCGGCGGTTCCGGCCAACCAACCCGGCACACCCCACGAGGTGAACACCGGCCCCAGCCAGGAATCGACGGCGGGCTTGGTGACGGCACCGAGAGCGAAGGTGCAGGCAGTGATGCCCAGCTGCGCGCCCGCCAACATGATCGTCAACTCGTTCATTCCGCGCAGCGCCGCCCGCACCGATCGGCTCGTTCCGGCTTTCTCCTCCAGTCGGTGCCTTCGGGCGCCGAGCAGAGCGAACTCGATGACGACGAAGAACGCACTCAGCGCGATGAGCGCGACCGTCACGGCGACGACGACCCATGCGTTCATCGGTCCGTCTCCTCGTCCGACTCCTGCGAATCCTCACTGCCGTCCGGCGAATTCTCGTGGAGTCTGATTCTCAGCTCACTCGGCACGTGCCGATCGACCTCGAGCACCTCCACCTCCAACGACGGACGCGGCGGCACCTCTTCCATGAGGTCGGCCCCGAACACCGCGAGGTCGATCCGCACCGTGTCTCCGACCTCGGGCAGATTTCCGCCCTCTGCGATGAGCAGGCCGGCAAGTGTCTCGTAATCGCCTCGCGGCAACAGCATGTCGCGACCGATGGTGCGTTCGACCTCGTCGACGTGGACGTCGCCGTCCATGAGCCACACTCCGTCTTTCCGAACCTCCACGCCGACGATGTCCTCGTCGTGCTCGTCGGTGATCTCGCCGACCAGCTCCTCGGCGAGATCCTCGATGGTCAGCACACCGGCGAATCCGCCGTATTCATCGATCACGCATGCCAATTCGTTCTTCGTGCTCGACAACAGCTCCAAGGCATCCTCGAGCGGCATCAGCTCCGGCACGATCAGCGGTGCTCGCATGATCTCGGTGACCGAACGGCTGTCGTCGGGGGCAGCGGCCAACACCTCGGCCAGCTGCACCACACCGATCGGCTCGTCACGGTCGCCGATCACCGGGTAGCGCGTGTGCGCACGCACCATCCGCGCCCGCATCTCGCCGATGGCGGTGGCGGGGGTGACTGCGTCCACCCGACTACGCGGGATCATGGCGTGCTCGACGTCGCGTTCCGGAAAGTCCAGGATGCGGTCGAGCAGCAACGACAGATCCTCGGTGAGATCTCCGCTGGCCCGGGAATCGTCGATGATGCTCTCGAGATCCTTGGCGGTGGCACTGCTGTCCACGTCGTGGACCGGTTCGACGCGCAGCAGACGCAGCATCGCGTTGGAGGACTTGTCGAAGAAGGTGATCAGCCAGCCGAACGCGGCCAGGTAGATCAGCGTCGACCGGGCGAGGCGTCGGGACAGCGGATCGGGGTTCGCGATCGCGAGATTCTTCGGATAGAGCTCGCCGAAGATCATCTGCACGACGGTCGCGAGCACGAGAGCGCCCACCGTGCCGATCGAAATTCCCACCGCGATGGGAACTCCGGCGCTGCTCAGCAGCTCGCCCAGCGATTCGCCGATGAACGGCTCGGCCACGTAGCCGACCATCAGACCGGTGACCGTGATGCCCAGCTGCGCGCCCGACAGCATGAACGAGGTGCGCTTGGTGACCTTCAGTGCCCGCTCGGCCGACGCGTCGCCCTTCTCGGCTCCGGTACGGAGCGTCGCCCGGTCGACGGACATGTAGGCGAACTCCTGAGCCACGAAGTATCCGTTGGCCGCGATGATCGCGGCGGTGAGTACGAAGCCGAGGAGCAACGACAACAGCGCGGTGATCACCATGCGATCACTCGAAATCGGACGGCCGAAGCAGTGACCTCTGATGAAGCAGCGGCCACGGGCGGCCTAGGGGGATCTATGGAGTGCACAGTGCTCTCGACGCCTCCGGTATCGGACAATCCCGAAATGAGTGGAATGTCGCGATCCTACCGAGTACCGATGGACGATTCCGACGTCCAGGCGAACGAGCGATCAGAACAGAGTGGGAACCGCGTCGTCGGACGTCGACGTCTCGCGCGCAGCCGGGGCCTGGACCGGAGACGAGGGAACTGCATCCGCCGGGGCCGGTGTCGATTTGTCGGTCGCCTTCTTGGCCGGCGCTGTCGGACCGCCTGCGGCCACGGCGCGTGCCGCCTCCCCTGCCAAGGCGTCGGCTGCTTCGTTGAAGTGATTGCCGACGTGTCCGCGGACCCACCGGAACCGGACCGGACCTTCGCGTTCGGTGATGGCTCGCTCGATGCTCTGCACGAGCTCGAGGTTGCGTACCGGGGAACCGCCCGCAGTTTTCCAGCCCTTGCGCTTCCAGCCTGCGAGCCACTCGGACGCGCACTTGATGGCGTATTGCGAATCGGATTCGATCAACAGCGGCTCGGGGCCGGGGTGCGCCAGCACCGCCTCCAGCAGGGCCCTGAGCTCGGCGACCTGGTTGGTGCCCGAGGGCTCACCGCCGGAGTTGCTCGGCCCCGTGTGGTTGACCCACGCCCACCCGATTGCTCCGCCGGGGTTACGCAGACACGAGCCGTCCGTACTCACGATGATCACGGTCTCAGACCCTACGTCGGGGCACCGACAAAGCCCGGGTGACTCGCGCACGAACGCCGCGGGACTTGCCCGATGGGTCCGAGGCACGACCGACCCCGCGTATCAGGGCACGCGGGCGACCCTCGATTTCCTACCGTCCACGGTGAGCAACACGAACGCCAGTCCTGCCAACACGGCGATCACGGCCGAGAACAGTACCCCCGCCGCCACCAGTCCCCACTCGCTCGCCGCAGCTCCCGCGCCGATGACCGGGACCGAAATGGCGACGTAGAGCACCACGAAGAACGTCGACGTCACTTCTGCTCGACGGTGCGGCGGAAGTTCCGCGTCGACGGCCGACATGCCGTTGCTGAACGTCACACCCTGCCCCACTCCGCACAGCACCGCCGCAACGATCAGCACAGTCAGCGACGCCACCAGCAACGACACTGCCAGGCACACCAATCCGAGCATCAGGACCACGCAACCCCACCGCTGCGCCGACGTCGGGTCGGCCTTGCGCACGGTGATCTGCGCGGTCGCCGATGCGGCGAAGACTGCGAACACCACGGCACCCGTCACCGCGTGGTTGTCGATCTGCAGCACGCCGGCGATGAATCCCGGTGAGACCGCGGTGAACAGTCCGAGTACCGCGAACCCGGCGAATCCACCGATCGAGGCGCGCAGAAACGTGCCGCGGACATCCGCCGGTACGGACAAGCGCTGCATGTGCGGCCGGGCACCGCGTGCGACCCTGACGGTCTCGGGCGCGAGGAACACCGCCACCGCTGCCACGACGAGCAGGACGATATCGACGAAGAACGTCAGGCGCAGCGGTTGGGGAAGGTACTCGGCCAACAGTCCCGCAACCAACGGACCGAGGCCGAGTCCGCCGATGTTGGCCGCGGTGGCGATGGCCGGGGCTCGGTCGCGCCACTTGTCCGGTACCAGTTCGATCAAGGTCACCGTCGCGGTGCCCACGAAGATTCCTGCCGATATTCCGGACAGCAGGCGTCCGATCACCAGGGCCGTCAACGACTCGGCGAACACGAACACCACGGCGCTGACCAGTCCGAAAGCGATGGCGGCCAACAGCATCGGCCGACGCCCGAGCGAATCGGACCAGCGGCCGAAGGCCAGCAGAGCACCGAGTACACCGACCGCGTACGCCGCGAACACCAGGGTGACGACGAAGACGGAGAAGCCGAACTCGATCTCGTACAGCGCATAGAGCGGCGTCGGCATCGTCGTGCCCATCATCGCCACGACGAACGCGTAGGCAACTCCGACGAACGCGGCTGCGCGCGATCGAGTCACGAAGAACCTCCTGATGGTGTCGACGGAACCGGACGCGGCGAGGGAGTCCGTGCGGTGATCCCGCGTTCCGCGGGGCACTATGTATCTTGCCGTCGGTACTGAGATCGTGCCGATCGACGCCCCGCCGAGGACCCATTCGGGCCACACGGCCACGACCCTTCGGAGGTGAAGAACCGATGCCCGACGACGCCGGTTCCGACGGGGTGGTCCGACTCGTCACCTCCGAACAAAAGATCGACGTTCGAATGTCGGTGTCGCCGCTGCGTCGAGGCCGAGGTGATCCCACGTACGAGTCGACGCCGGACGGCGGGATCTGGCGCACGTCGCGAATGAGCTCCGGTCCGGTGACGTACCGCCTGACCCAGACCTCGCCGACGAGTGCCCAGGTTCGAGCGTGGGGCCCCGGTGCACCCGACCTGTTGGACGCGGCACCCGCGCTTCTCGGAGTGGACGACGATGCCTCCACGTTCGCACCCGAGCACCCGATTCTCCAGGAAGCCCACCGGCGGCTGCCGCACCTGCGACTGGGTAGAACGGGGCTGGTGCTCGAGGCCCTGATCCCGGCGATCATCGAGCAACGAGTACACGGACTTTCGGCCTTCGGGTCGTGGCGTTACCTGGTGAGCAAGTTCGGCGAGAAGGCACCGGGTCCGACGCCGAAGCCGATGTTCGTCTTCCCGACACCCGACGTGTGGCGCCGCATCCCGTCGTGGGAGTACCACCGCGCCAACGTCGACCCGGCCCGGTCCAAGACCATCGTCCGCGTTGCCTGCGCGGCCGGTCGTCTGGAGGAGGCGTCGGGAATGACACCCCAGGACGCTGCGCGCAGGCTGCGGGCCATCCCGGGCGTCGGCGTCTGGACGGCGGCCGAGACCGCGCAACGCGCCCTCGGGGATCCCGACGCATTGTCGGTGGGCGACTATCACCTGGCGTCGGTGGTGGGCTGGTCGCTGTTGGGTAGGCCGATCGACGACGCGGAGATGGTCGAGTATCTCCGGCCCCTGGCACCGCACAGGCATCGCGCGATCCGGCTGCTGTATCTGAGCGGCAAGGCCACCAAGCCCAAGTTCGGTCCTCGCACCGCGCTGGTGGATCACACGTGGCACTGAGCCTTCGCTGCTCGTACAGTCGAGTTGTTCGCCAACGTAAGGGGTTTGACTGTGGTTGCCATCGGTAGTTCCGATCTGGAGATCTTTCCGCTCGCACTGGGCGGGAACACGTTCGGCTGGACCAGCGACGAGGCCGAGTCGTTCGAGATCCTCGACGCGTTCACCGCAGGCGGAGGCAACTTCGTCGACACCGCGGATTCGTACTCGGCATTCGCCGACGGCAATTCCGGCGGTGAGTCCGAAACGATCATCGGCAAGTGGACCAGAGCCCGCGGAAACCGGGACGATGTCGTCATTGCCACCAAGGTCAGCCAACATCCCGACTTCCGCGGACTGGCCCCGGAGAACATCCGTGCCGCCGCAGACGCGTCGCTGGCTCGGCTGCAGACCGACCGAATCGACGTCTACTACGCGCACTACGACGACGAGAAGACTTCGCTGGTCGAGTCCCTCGCCGAGTTCGACGCATTGGTCCGGGCAGGCAAGGTGCGGTACGTGGCCATCTCGAACTACACCCCGGCGCGGGTGCGTGAATGGCTCGACCTCGCCCGAGACAACGGTTTCGCGGCACCGATCGCACTGCAGCCGCACTACAACCTGGTCGCCCGCCGTGACTACGAAGGCGAGCTGCAGAATCTGGCCGTCGAGAACGATCTCGGCGTGTTTCCTTACTTCTCCCTCGCCGCCGGATTCCTCACCGGTAAGTACCGCACCCGAGAGGACCTGGCCGGCAAGCAACGCGAACGTCTGACCACGGGGTACTTCTCGGACGCCGGTCTCGACGTGGTGCAAGGCCTACGTGAGATCGCCGAATCACGTTCGGCGGAGATTTCGAGCGTGGCCCTCGCGTGGCTGCTCGCGCGACCGGGCGTCACCGCCCCGATCGCCAGCGCGAGCAGAATCTCCCAGCTACCGGCTCTGCTCGACGCACCCGCATTGGCTCTGACCAGCCAGGAAGTGGAGAAGCTGACCGTACTGTCCGACGCCGTGGCATAGGACACGAAAGTTGTAGTCAGCAACCGGGAACAGAACGAGTACCCCGGTTGCTGAACGTCGGGTGGCCCAAGCACCGAACACGACAGCAGCCGAGACACCCGTAGCACCAGCGACGAACACCTCTCCCGAGCCGACGTCGAAGGAACGCCTGCGGGTGATCCTGGTTCTCGGCGCACTCATCGCGCTCGGTCCGCTGACCATCGACATGTATCTGCCGGCTCTTCCGGCCATCGCCGACGACCTGAACACCCCGTCGTCGGCGGTGCAGCTCACCCTCGCAGGCACGTTGATCGGCCTCGCCCTCGGTCAGCTCGTCATCGGGCCGCTCTCGGACATCGTCGGCCGACGACTACCGCTCATCGTCGGTACCGGAGTGCACATCCTGGCCTCCGTCGCCTGCATCGTGGCTCCCAACATCGCCGTTCTCGGTGGCCTACGCGTCGTGCAGGGTCTCGGTGCCGCCGCCGCTGCAGTGGTCGCGATGGCCATCGTGCGAGACCTGTTCAGCGGCCGCGCGGCCGCAACCGTGTTGTCCCGGCTGATGCTCGTCATGGGCGTCGCACCCGTGCTGGCACCCTCGCTCGGCGGTGCCGTGCTGCTGGTGGGATCGTGGCGTCTCGTGTTCGCCGCGCTGGCGATCATGGGCGTCGCCCTGATGACACTGGCGATCGTGTCGCTACGCGAGACGCTGCCGCCCGAGCGTCGTCGCGCGAGCGGAGTCATGCCGGTATTGCGCACCTACCGCTCTCTGCTGCGCGACGCACAGTTCGTGGTGCTCGTTCTCGTCGCGGCCCTCGCGATGTCCTCGTTGTTCGCGTACATCGCCGGTTCGTCGTTCGTTCTGCAGGAGGAATTCGGCCTCGACGAGCAGCAGTTCGCCATCGTCTTCGCCGCCGGTGCGATCTCGCTCATCGGTGCATCTCAGCTCAACGTCCTCCTGCTCGGACGCTTCGCTCCGGTGCAGATCGTGCTGGCCGCACTGTCGTTCGCCGTGCTCGCGGGCGGCGTCATGGCCGTGCTGGCGATCGCAGAGATCGGTGGGATGGCCGGCTTCGTGATTCCGCTGTGGTTCGTGCTCGGTGCCGTCGGATTCGTCATGCCCAACGCACCTGCGCTCGCGCTGTCCAGGCACGGTGAGGCCGCAGGCGGTGCCGCTGCCCTTCTCGGAGCAGCTCAGTTCGGGCTCGGTGCCATCGTCGCGCCGATCGTCGGTGCCCTCGGAAACGACGCCGTTGCCGTGTCCACCACGATGGTCGCGACCTCTGCCGCCGCACTGGCAGCACTGGGTGTCATCA
The DNA here is from genome assembly GCF_002258965.1 of Rhodococcus sp. 05-339-2. Classification (NCBI taxonomy): domain Bacteria; kingdom Bacillati; phylum Actinomycetota; class Actinomycetes; order Mycobacteriales; family Nocardiaceae; genus Rhodococcus; species Rhodococcus sp. 05-339-2. The sequence continues at coordinate 742,196 of NZ_NOYW01000016.1, read as the reverse complement.
CCGCACGCACGTCGTCGCGACTGTGAGCTCGGAGCGGGCCACCACCCACTAAGGTTTGCGCCATGGCCGAACGTGAACGTGATGCGCACGGTAAGCCCCTGAACGCCAGGCCTCGGGACGGTCTCGGGCGGCCCCTCGCTCGCGGCGGCAACGGAACTCCACGCGTGCCCGACGACCTCCGGCTTCCGCCCGCCGCCGCACTCGTCGAAGCCCAGAGATTCCTCGACGCGAACATGCCGTTCCATGCGCACGAGGTACTGGAAGGCACGTGGAAGAGCTGCTCGCCCGACGAGCGTCCGTTGTGGCAGGGCCTGGCCCAACTCGCCGTCGGGTTGACCCATCTGATGCGTGGCAACCGCGTCGGTGCCGGTTCGCTGCTCCGGCAAGGACACGACCGGCTCATCGGTTTCGAGGCCGACCCTCCGCATCGTGTCGATGTCGCCGGTCTGCTGACCTGGTCCGAGGGCCTACTCGGCGAGCTCGAGACCGGAAGGTTACCGGCCTCTCCCGGCATTCCGGCGCTGCGCACCACCGACCGAACCGATCCCGACGGGGGCGTCCTGGCGTCCGATTCCGGCTCGAGTTAACCTGAGCAAGGTTAGGTAAGGCTAGGACAATCCGATCGGAAGTGGGGTCGCCGGCATGAGCGTGTTCGGACCGCTGAGACTCGTGCACCGCGAGACGATCAGCCCGGCCCAGCTCGGACGCACTCTCTGCACCGAGGTAGCCGAACAGGTCCCGTACTGGGTCGCCGTCCTGACCCCGGCGGAGCGACCGTTGCTCACCGAACAGTTCACGAAGTTCGAGCAGACGTCGATGACGTTCGCACTGCCCGACGGTCCGCATCGCCGCCGCGTTCTGCTGCTGGCCGCCCTGGGCTCGGCCGTATCCACGTGGCAGAGAAACAACCGTCGCGGCTCCTCGGCCGGCGCGTTGGTCGACCTCGATCTCGATCGCACCGGTGCCGTTCACCCGGTCCGACTCCCCGCGGTCCACACCGACGCCCTCACCGTGCCCTCCCACGCCGAACACCTTCTCGACGATGTCGCGAGGCGGCTCGCCTCGGTGCCGAACGCCGGCCGCGACTATGCGCTGACCCGCAACTATCCCGCGCTGGCCTGCCGCGCGGGAGCGCAGATCATCGTCCGTGACTCTGCCCTGGCCGAGCCCAGCCGCGACCACGCCATCGACATCGGAATCACGGTGACCGACACAGGCATTGCCCTGGCACGAATCACCTGGGCGCACGGCCTGCAGGGAGCCGACGAGCTGATCCGACTGTGGTCGGACGCCGTTCGCCAGTTGGCGACGACGACGCCCGCTGCTACAGGCTCTTCAGCAGCCTGACGTCGTCTTCGATCCCCTCGGGCGGAGTCTCGAGTATCACCGGCGCGTCGGCCGCCAGCGCGACGGCCGTCAGGATCTCGGCGTCGATCGTTCCGGTGCCCAGATTCGCGTGCCGGTCTCGCGCCGAGTCGAATTCGTCGCGTGAATTGTTCAGATGCACCAGATCGATTCGTCCGGTGATGGCCTTGATTCGGTCGACCACGTCGACCAGATCCTCGCCCCCGGCCCACGCATGGCAGGTGTCCAGACAGAATCCGGCACCGAATTCACCGATCGCGTCCCACAACCGGGCGATGTCGTCGAAGTGGCGTGCCATCGCGGAGTCTCCGCCCGCGGTGTTCTCGACGAAGATCGGCACGGCGAAGCCACCCTGCTCCGCCTGGCGCTCGAACAGCTTGCGCCAGTTGTCGATTCCCTTCGCGGTGTCCTCGCCCTCACGAACGTGGCCGCCGTGGACGACCAGACCGATGGCCCCGATCTCGGCCGCAGCAGCAGCCTGCTCGACGACGGCCTTGCGCGAGGGAATGCGGATCCGATTGTTCAAACTCGCCACGTTGAGCACGTAGGACGAGTGCACCACCACGTCGACGTCGCCGGTCAACAACGCCTCGCCCTGGGGGTGCGGGGAAAGTTTGTTCCACTTCTGCGGATCGGTGAGGAACATCTGGACGAGGTCGACGCCGAGCGCCTCGGCCGTACCGAGAGGGTCGCTGCTGTCGCGGGCGTGGGCTCCGATGCGCATGACGCCCATCATAGGGGTGGTGTTCAGGGTCTCCCCTGATAGCGACGGGCGCGGAACGCTGGAACACTGGCACGCATGAGCGACATTGCCGCACGTGCGGTCGACGTATCGAAGGTCTACGGATCCGGGGACACCCAGGTTCACGCACTGTCGGGGGTGAGCGTCGACTTCGCGCGTGGCGAATTCACCGCCATCATGGGACCGTCGGGTTCGGGCAAGTCGACGCTGATGCACTGCCTGGCCGGATTGGACAACGCATCCTCGGGCACGGTGACCATCGGCGACACCGAGTTGACGGCACTCTCCGACAAGGAGATGACCGGATTGCGCAGGGACCGAATCGGATTCGTGTTCCAGGCGTTCAATCTGGTGCCGACACTGACCGCGCTGGAGAACATCACGTTGCCGCTCGACATCGCGGGCCGCGCAGCGGACCAGGCCTGGCTCGACACCGTGGTCGACAAATTGGGCCTGCGCGACCGCCTCGATCACCGTCCCAGCGAACTCTCGGGCGGGCAGCAGCAGCGAGTGGCGTGCGCGCGTGCGCTGGCGGGCAGGCCCGACATCGTGTTCGGCGACGAGCCGACCGGTAACCTGGATTCTCGCTCGTCCGGCGAGGTGCTGTCGATTCTGCGCACTGCCGCAGACGAATTCGACCAGACCGTCGTCATCGTCACGCACGATCCACGCGCGGCCAGCTACGCCGACCGCGTCGTGTTCCTCGCCGACGGTGCGGTCATCGATCAGCTGAACTCGCCCACGGCCGACGCCGTACTCGAACGGATGAAGAAGCTGGAGACGGTCCGATAATGGCGCATTCCGTTTCCAACAAACCTCCTCGACAAAAGCCGTCGGGCAATCCCATGCGCAAGGTGTCGTTGAGAAACCTTGCAGCACACAAGGTTCGGTTGGCGTTGACCGTGCTGTCCGTCGTGCTCGGCACGGCGTTCGTCGCGGGTTCGTTCGTCTTCACCGACACCCTCCAGCGCACCTTCTCCTCGCTGTTCGCCGACACCGCACAGGGCGCGGACGTTCGAGTGAGCCCCGAGGACGCGCGCTCTTCCGGCGTGCCGAACGAGGACATCGCAGCGATCTCGGCGTTGCCGAACGTGCGCGCCGTGTCCCCGTACGTCGGCGGACAGTTGGTACTGCTGGGCTCGGACGGTGCCGCCGTCCAGTCCGGCGGCGCACCGACCATCGGTGAGTCGTACCTCCCGGACGACCAACGACTCGGCGATCCGACCACCTTCGTCGACGGTTCGGCTCCCACCGCTCCCGGTCAGATCGCCATCAACGCCGGTGGTGCCGAGCGCGCAGGCCTGAAAGTGGGTGACGCCACCCAGGTCCTCGTGCCGTCCAAGGGCATCACCGACGTCACCGTCAGCGGAATCTATTCCACGGCAACCGAATCCGGCGGCTACATCGGAATCCAGTTCGTGCAGAGCCAGGCCAACGAGCTGTTCACCGACGGCGCTCACGTGCAGTACATCGACGTCGCGGGCAACGATCTCGCCGCACAGGGATTGGGTCAGAGCGATCTTCGCGACGAGATCGCCGCGGCATTCCCCGATCTGAAGGTCCAGACCGCCGCGGACGTACAGGCCGAGACTCAGGCCGAGGTCGAGTCCGCGCTGTCGTTCATCAACTACTTCCTGCTCGCCTTCGGCGGGATCGCCCTGCTGGTCGGCACCTTCATCATCTACAACACGTTCTCGATGATCGTCGCGCAACGCGTCCGCGAACTGGCACTGCTGCGCGCCATCGGAGCCAGCCGCGGACAGGTCAGCCGGTCGGTCGTCCTCGAAGCCCTCGTCGTGGGCGTCATCGGCAGCGTCCTGGGCTTCGTCGGCGGAGTCGGGCTCGCCTACGGCCTACGAGCACTGCTGAACGCCTTCGACCTGGGCCTGCCGTCGGGACCGCTGGCACTGGAGCCGCGCACCGTTGTCGTCGCCTTCGCCGTCGGAATCCTCGTCACCGTGCTGAGCGCGTACGCACCGGCCCGACGAGCGGCCAAGATTCCGCCGGTCGCCGCGATGCGAGAGGAGTTCGCCTCTGCGGGCGACACCCTGCGCACCCGGACGTTCGTGGGCGTCGGCCTGGGAATCGCAGGCGCAGCCGCACTGATCATCGGCGCGCAGTCGACCGGCGGGGCTGCCGCTGCCACGGTCGGCGCGGGAGCCGTCGCGCTGATCGTCGCCACCGCACTGGCCGCACCGTCGCTGTCACGGCCGGTGGTCGGCGCGCTGGGTGCCGTCATCACCCGTCCGTTCGGCGCGATCGGACGCTTGGCCAGGACCAACTCGGTACGCAACCCGCGACGCACCGCGGCCACCGCCTTCGCCCTGATGCTCGGACTCATGCTCGTCACCGTCATCGGCGTGCTCGGATCCACCGCCAAGGCCAGTGTCGACTCACTCGTGGACACCGGCGTCGAGGCGGACTACATCCTGTCCGGTCCGCAGTCGATCGGTGTTCCGACCGGTGCCACGACTGCAGCACAGCAGGTGACCGGCGTGGACCGCACAGCGGTACTGCACCCGGTATTCGTCACCATCGCCGGCCAGGAGGAGTACGGCGCCGCCATCGACGGCTCACCCGAGGGACTGCTCGAGCTGTCGATGGTTCAGGGCACTGCAGACCTCGACAGCGAGGGATTCTCGGTGTCGGAGACCGAAGCGGCGACGCGCGGGTGGACGGTCGGAACCGAGGTCACCTTCGACACCGTGGACGGGGCGTCGGTCCCGGTGACCGTCACCGGCGTGTTCACCGACAATCCGCTCATCGGGAGTTGGATCGTCTCGGGCGACATCTACCAGGAGGTGACGCCGTCCATCACCCGGTCCGACATCCTGGTTCTGGTCAAGGCCACGCCCGGAACAGACCTGGACACGCTGCGGTCCGACCTCGAGGCCGCGACCAAGCCGTTCGTCGTCGTCCAGGTCCAGGACGTGGAGGAGTTCAAGGGTAGCCAGGGTCAACAGATCGACACCCTGCTCGCCGTTCTGTACGGATTGCTGGCACTGGCCGTCGTCATTGCCGTGCTCGGCATCGTCAACACGCTGGCCCTGTCGGTCGTGGAGCGGCGTCGGGAGATCGGCATGCTGCGCGCGATAGGCATGCAGCGGCCTCAGGTACGACGCATCATCTATCTCGAGTCGCTGCTCATCGCACTGTTCGGCGCGATCGTGGGCGTCGTCCTCGGCATCGCGTTCGGGTGGGGATTCGTGCAGACTCTCCGCGACGAGGGCCTGGGCACCATGACCGTGCCGTGGGGCCAGGTGGTGGCGATGCTGCTCGGATCCGCTGTCGTCGGTGTGTTGGCGGCGCTGTGGCCCGCCGTCCGAGCCGCACGCACGAAGCCGCTCGAGGCCATCGCGGACCTGTAGGGGCGTACCCGAAACCGACCGGGCATTCCGCAACGTCACCCGATTGTTGTGGAATGTCCGGTTTTCCGCTTGCGTAAAAAGGCTGTTCACGTCTACCTTTGGAGCGGTAAAACAGTCTCGAAGCCGGTTTAGAGGTATCAAACCGACTTCGCAATCACGGGTCGGGCTCGTGCAAGGAGAATCATGTCTATTCAGGACATCGATGCGCCGACCCGACTGTCGCTGGCCCCGCTGTGTCGGCCGGAACGTCGCGACACCCTGATGGCCCGCTACCGCGAGGTGACCCACGCTCTGCCGCACGCCATCGCACTCGACGTCGACGGCACCTCGCTCACCTTCGACGAGCTCCTGCATCGCGCCTACTCGTCGGCACGGAAGATCGCCACGCTCTTTCCCACCGATTCTCGGCCGCTCGCCGTGGAGACCGACGCGACGACGCATTCGATCGAGCTGATGCTCGCCGTCGTCGCAGCGGGCCATCCCCTGGTTCCACTGGACCCCATGCTTCCCGCCGAGCGTCGCGCCACGATCATCGACCAAGCGGGCGCGACAGCGTTGGACCCCGCCACCGTCGCCGCAGCCATCGACTCCTGTGTTCCACTGCCGACGCTGTCGGGCGACCACACTGCGGTGATCAACTACACCTCGGGATCCACCGGCACCGCCAAGGGTGTGATCCTCAGTCACCGCATGTGTCTGACCAAGGCATACGAGGTCGCCACCGCGTTGGCACTGAGCCCACACGACCGTGTCGGAAACTCCCTTCCGGTCAGCTTCGGTGCCGGCTTGAACACCCTGTTCGCGGGGTTGCTCAGCGGTGCCGCCGTGTACTGCCGCGACCCCAGGTCCGGTGTCCCCAGCAGCACCGTCGAGTGGGCAGCCTCGCATTCCCTGACCACGCTGCATTGCTCGTCGTCGCTGCTGCGCGCAGTCTCAGGAGCCGATCACGGACCCATCGGGCGCGGGGCCGTGTCCACGCTGCGGGTGGTCGTCACGTACGGGGAATCCCTGCACTCCGACGATGCCGACGGCTTTCGGCGGCGATTCGACAGCCGCGCCACGGTGGTCAACTGGTACGCGACCACCGAAGCCGGTGCCGTCGCGTACAGCGAATACCCGCCCGAACGAGCGCTGCCGTCGGGCTTTCTCCCTGCAGGCAGACCCATCACGGGCAAGCTCGTCGAAGTCGTGACCTCCGACGGTTCCACGTGTGCACCGGACGTGATCGGCGAAGTACGGGTGACGGCGAGCTGCCTGGCCGACGGCTACCTCGGCGGCGCCGGTCTGGACTCCCAACGATTCACCGCCCTCGGCGACGGTCTGTTCCGGTATCGCACCGGCGATCTGGGCCGACTCGACGACCACGGGACGCTGCACCTGGCCGGACGCATCGACGACGCGGTCAAGGTGCGCGGATACCTGGTGGAGCCGGCCGAGGTCGAGGCAGCACTGCGCGCCATGCCGGAGATCGGCGACGCAGCGGTGATCGGTCGGACCTCCGGCACGGACACCGACCTGGTCGCCTACGTGTGCTCGGCTCGTTCCGGTCGGCGACCGTCCGTGGGCGAGATTCGAGCTTCGCTGCGCCGGACGCTGCCGGAATGGATGGTCCCCACCCACATCGTCGCGCTCGACGCGATGCCGCGAAACGAGCGCGGCAAGCTCGACCGAAGTGCACTGCCCGAGCCCGCCGATCGACGCGTCGAGCGCACGGCGGTCGGCCCGACCGAGTACATCGTGGCCGAGGCCGCGCGCACCGCGATCGGGCTGGACACCATCGGCCGGGACGAGGATTTCCTGGCGCTGGGCGGCAACTCGCTGACCACAACGGCGATGCTGGCTCACCTTCGTGAGAGCCTGAAGATCGATCTGACGCCGGAGGACGTGTTCACGGCGACCACCGTTCGAGCATTGGCCGTAACAGTCGATGCTCGCCTGGAGGAAGCAGCGACTGCGCGTCGGCGCACAACCGGCGAACACGATGTCCTCGTGCCGCTGCGCACCGAGGGCAGCAAGGCACCGATCTTCCTGATCGGCGGTGCAGGCGTCGGTGCGATGGCCTTTCTCAACCTCGTCAAGCACATCGACGAGGACCACCCGGTGTATGCGCTGCAGGCGCACGGCCGAGGCAAGCGCGGACGCCCGGACCGAACGATTCGGCGAACCGCGAAGCGCTACGTCGACGCTGTTCGTACGGTCCAACCCGAGGGCCCGTTCCATCTGGTCGGTCACTCGCTCGGCGGCTGGATCGCCATCGCGATGGCGGAGGAGATCCGAGACTCCGGCCTCGGCTCCCCGCACCTGCTGCTTCTCGACACGCGGCTGTTCCGGCATCTGCTGGACAGGTTGCCCGGTGGTACCGAGGTTCCGGCTGCGCCGCCTGCTCGTACGCGAGAAGAAGCAGGCTTCCACCTCGGTCGCATCGGCACCGCCGCCCTCTGGGTGCGGATGCAGTTCGCCGGGCTGCTGCGGTATCCGACGACAATGGAATGGTTGGTCTTCGCAAGCATCGGGTACGTGGCGTTGAACAAGCACGTGCCGACACCGTGGTCGGGTTCGATGACCGTGGTTCGCACAGCGGAGAACGTGAAGGATCTCAGGTCGTGGCAGGCGGTCGGCCGTGGTGAGCTGAGCTTCGTCGACATCCCCGGAGATCACGTCGACATGTTGCGCGAACCGATGGCCGAACACTTGGCCGAGATGATCGCGAACACCTTCGACGAGGCGGGGCTCGCGCGCTGACCGAGGGTCTGTCGCAGTGTCGGCTCAGCTTGTACGTTTGTGCCAGCGGCTCGCCGAGCCACGCGACGACCCGGGAATCACACGACGAGGAGGTCGACCATGAGTTCATCGTACGAATTGCAGTCGGTAGAACTACACAAGGACGTCCTGCGATACGTGGACATGGGCGACGGCCCTCCCGTGATTCTGGTGCACGGCCTGCTCGGATCGCATCAGTCCTGGGGCACGCAGCTCGGGCGTCTGTCGCAGAAGTATCGGGTCGTCGCGCCCGACCTGTTCGGCCACGGTGAATCCGACAAGCCCACCGGCGACTACTCGCTGAGTTCGCACTCGGCCACCATTCGCGACCTCATGGATCACCTGAACATCGACTCGGCCCCGATGGTCGGTCACTCGCTCGGCGGCGGCATCGTCATGCAGCTGACGTACCTCTTCCCCGAGCGGGTCGATCGCCTGGCGCTGGTCAGCAGCGGCGGCCTCGGCCCAGAAGTGAGTCTGCTTCTCAAGGCCGCGACGCTGCCCGGCAGTGAGCTGGTACTGCCACTGCTCGCATCGGACTGGTTCCGCAAGAACACCGAGGGCGCGCTTGCGCAGCTGGGCAGATGGGGTCTGCCGGTCAAGCCGGGTCCCAGCATGGCCGAGACCTGGCGGTCGTTCCGGTCCGTGGCCGACCGCTCCACCCGCGGCGCATTTCTGGCATCGACGCGTGCCGTGGTGGGCCCGCGTGGTCAGACCGTCAGCGCCAAGCAACATTTCGAGAAGTTCGAGTCGATTCCGTCGCTGCTCGTCTGGGGCGGCAAGGACCGGATGATTCCAGCCAAGCACGCCGACAACATTCGACGCGAGGTCCCGAACAGTCGCGTCGAGATCTTTCCCGACGCCGGCCACTTTCCCCAGCTCGACGAGCCGGACTTCTTCTTCCGACTGCTCGACGAATTCCTGGACTCCAACCGGACCGAGAAGAGCGCAGCCGAGGCGATCGCCCCGGCGGCTGTTCCGTTGCAGCACCCGTGAGCGTGACCCCGATGTTCCCGCTCGGCAGCGTGCTGCTCCCCGGCGAACGTCTGCCACTGCACATCTTCGAGCCGCGCTACCAGGCTCTGGTGCACGACTGCCTGAAGCAAGAAGATCCGAGCTTCGGTGTGGTGCTCATCGCGCGTGGGCACGAGGCCGGCGGCGGCGACGTACGGCACGACGTGGCGACGACCGCACACATCATCGGGCACGAGTCCATCGGCAACGGCCGATATCTGCTCGAGTGCGTCGGCGGTGAACGGATCAGGATCGACGCCTGGCTGCCGGACGATCCGTACCCACTGGCCGACGTCCGAGCGTGGCCGGACGAGGACACCGACGCGGTGATCGCCGACACCGAATTCGACGCCACCTGGGCGCGGGTCGAAGATCTCTACGAGCTGATCGGTCGACTCGAATCGGCGGAAAGCGTTGTCACACCCGGTGTTCCGGACTTCCTGGGCCTGCCCATCTCGGCCGCCGAGAAGATCTGGTCGCTGGCAGCACTGATTCCGATGGGGCAATCCGATCGACTGGACATCCTGTCTGCGCCGGACGCCCGAGCACGCATGACCGCTCTCGACGACGCCATCGAGAATGTGACCGCTGTCGTGCAGTTCAGACTGCAGCCCTGATCGACGAACCCCGCGGCACCACAGACGAGGGCACCACAGACGAGTCAGGCCCGACATCATTGATGTCGGGCCTGACTCGCGTAGTAGCGGGGACAGGATTTGAACCTGCGACCTCTGGGTTATGAGCCCAGCGAGCTACCGAGCTGCTCCACCCCGCGTCGGGTGTTCACCACGCTACATGCCATCTCGGCAGTCTCCCAATCGCCTGGTCAGCCGCACGCTCTACGGTTCAGGTATGCCCACCGAGCCTTCTCCTGTCCTGACCTTTCCGCACGCGGCGGTCGCCCAGATCACCTTGCGCAACCCGCCGGTGAACGCGCTGACCCGACCGGCGACGCGTCGACTGCGCGCCGTCCTTCGAGAGTTGGCCGACGATGCCGCGGTTCGGGCGGTCGTTCTCACCGGCGACCGGGTGTTCAGCGCCGGTTCGGACATCACCGAGATGCCCGAGATGCAGAACGACGGTGACGTGCTGGCCCGCAAGAGCAATCTCGAGAACGCCACCCTGGAATTGCTCGACGAGCTGCCGCTGCCCACCGTCGCGGCAATCGGCGGATTCGCGTTGGGCGGCGGTCTCGAGCTGGCGCTGTGCTGCGACCTCGTCGTCGCCGACGCGGGAGCTCGACTCGGACTCCCGGAGATCGACCTCGGTGTGATCCCCAGCAGCGGCGGCTCCATGCGTGCGCTGCGTCGGGTGGGTCAGGCCCGCGCCGCCGAGCTGGTGTTGCTCGGCGAGCCCGTATCGGCCGAGACTGCTCTGGAGTGGGGCCTGATCAATCGCGTCGCTCCGCGTGGACAGTCCTTGTCGATGGCCCTGGACTTGGCGCAGGCGCTGGCGCGAAAATCCCGCTCTGCTGTTCGGGCGAACAAGCAGGCCCTCGCGCTCACGTTCGGAGAGTCCCCCGGCCTACCGGCGCGATGGGCGTTGCCGGTGTTCGAGGAGGCGTTCGAGTCGGCGGACGGCAGGGAGGGTGTGCGCGCCTTCCTCGCCAAGGAGTCACCCGACTTCGGATAGGCGGCGCTTGGCCAGAATCGTTGCGCCGGTGACGATCTCCCATCCGATGATGGTGTAGACCGAAATGCGCTCGAATGTTCCGCCGCCGAGGATTCCGGTGTCGGCGAGAAACAGGGCCAGCCCCACCAGGCCTGCAACTCCTGCGGTTGCACTGCTCACGGTGTACCAACGCGGCGCGCCGACGCGGCCGCCGTATCGGCCCGCCGCCAGCAGTACCAGGTTGCCGCCGACGATCGCCATGCCCGCACCCACCGCATGGGGCGTCGAGGCCCCGTCGACGGAGGCGTGAGCGAGCCCGACGACGATGCTGCCGACACCGTGCACAACGGAGGTGCCGGCCACTATCCACCGCGCGCGGCCCTCGAAGAGAACCGACAGTCCCAGCCCCGCCAGGACGAACAACGTGCCGTCGACGACGAAGCCGGTGTTCATCACCGCGTGCAGCGGCGAGATGTCCGGGATACCGAGGTCACTGATGTTGTTGCGGGAGTAGCTGTACGGCCGATCGGTCCACCCCAGCGCGGCGACGGCCTCGGCGGCCAGATAGGTCACCCCGCCGACGAGGAACGCACCAGCGGCCAGGACGGTCGTTCTCTTCACAGCTGTACGACCCATCTCGGCTCGACCCCGATGGGTCATTTCGCAGGCTCCACTCCCGGAGCCCCGATACACCTGGCGTGTACCGATTGGTACAGTACCGGCTCATGAGCGATCGCCACAACGTGGTGCCGATACTCGCAGGGGTGTTCCGCGACCACGGATTCGACGGATCGTCCCTCGCGGTCATCAGCAAACGGACCGGCCTGGGGAAAGGCAGCCTCTACCACTACTTTCCGCGGGGAAAGCAGGAGATGGCCGAGGCCGTCCTCGACGACGTCGAACTGTGGTTCCACCACAACGTGTTCGAGCCGTTGCGACACGGCACCGATGCCGCGTCGACCACCCACGAGATGTTCGAGCAGACCGCCCGATACTTCCGGTCCAATCGACTGGTGTGCCTGTTCGGAGCGTTCACACTCGGTCTCGACCGTGCCGTGTTCTCGGGCCGCGTCGCAACGCATTTCACCCACTGGATCGATGCACTCACTCCGGTACTGAGCCGTCTGGGACACGGCGACTCGGCCGCCGAACTGGCCGAGGAGATCGTGGCCGGGATTCAGGGCGCGTTGGTGCTCTCGCGCGCCTCCGACGACGCCACCCGGTTCGATCGACTGCTGGCGCGCCTGGAAGCCTCGGCGGCGCGGGTTCCTGCAGGGGTGAACGCATGACGCCCGAGCCCCTGACACCGAAGCCGGCACCCGAGCTGAGGAAGTTCGGGGTACGAGAACTGTTGCGGCTCATCGTCATCGGCTCGGTGTTGGCGTACTTCCAATTCGTCGCGATCGGCCGATGGGTGCGCGCGCCGCGGCGCGGATGGCCGCTGCACGCCTCGGAGGCCGTCGTCGACGCCTTCTTCGTTCTCGGTCCCACCTTCGTCAAGGTCGGGCAGTTGATGGGGTCCTCACCGGGGCTGTTTCCCAAGGTCCTCGCCGACACCTGTCTGCGCTGCCTCGACGAGGTGCCACCGTTCCCCGGAGCACAGGCGCGCGCCGTGATCGAGGCCGATCTGGGCCGCGGAATCGACGAGCTGTTCTCCTCGTTCGACGACGTGCCGCTCTCGTCCGCCTCGGTCGCTCAGGTGCATCTGTGTGTGCGCCGCGACAACGGCCGTGAAGTGGTCATGAAGGTGCAACGGCGAGGCATCTACCACCGAATGAAGATCGACCTGCGTATCGCGTACCTCATCGCCCGCGGACTCGAGAAGTTCATTCCGTTCTTCGCCACGGCCAACGCGTCGGCCATCATCGTCGACCTGCACGCTGCCACGTTCGCCGAACTCGACAGCGCCGTGGAAGCCAAGCGTCAGGACAGCTTTCGCGCGGCAATCGGCGCTTTCGGCGACAACGAGCACGTCACCGCTCCCGAGGTTTTCCTCGACTACTGCGGTGGCCGTGTCATCTGCATGGAGCGCATGCACGGTTCCCCACTCGACCGCTACGAGCCGGGGGATCAGTCCGAGCTCATCGTACGTCGCGCAGCAAAGGTCTGGATGGAAGCCCTTGTGCTGCACGGCCTGTTCCACGGCGACGTGCATGCGGGCAACGTCTGGGTTCTCGACGACGGCAGGGTGGCGTTCCTCGACTTCGGAGTCATGGGCGAGGTGGACGAGCAGTGGCGCGCGCTACTGCTCGACCTGTTCCACGCCACCGTGATCGACGGCGACTTCACCCGACTCGCCGGCACCGTCAAACGCCTGGGAATCGTTGCCCCACAGATGGGTTCGGATGCCGAAGTCGGCGCGATCCTACAATCGGTCTTCGCTCCGATGCTCTCGGCAACCCTCGCGCACTTCAGCCTGGCGGACTTCATTCGAGCGCTCGTTGGCATGGGCAAGCAGTACAAGACGTCGAGCCCGGAGGAGTTGATCCTGGTGGCCAAGCAGCTCGGCTACTTCGAGCGGTACGCAATCGAACTCGCGCCGGACTGGGCTCTGGGAACCGATCCGTTCGTGTTCAAGAACGTCTTCCCTGCCGAGATCGCAGCCCTGGCCGAGGCAAGAGGCGTCGAGCTGCCGGAGTGAACCGGCAGCCCGACCGCAACTCAGCGCGTGAAGTCGAGCACCACTTTGCCTGCGGCAGTGCGGTTCTCCAGTGACGCGATAGCGGCGGCAGCGTCGGCGGCCGGGAACACCGACGGCTCGGGTGCGCTGAGCGATCCATCGGCGAGCAGCGGTTCGATCTCGGCCCACTGCGTGGCGAGGTAGCCCGGGCGCGTCATCCACCATGCACCCCAGCCGACGCCGACGACGTCGACGTTGTTGAGCAGCAATCGGTTTACCTTGACCGTGGGGATCTCGCCACCGGTGAAGCCCAGCACCAGGATTCGGCCCGACGGCGCGAGCGAGCGAATGCTGTCGGTGAACCGGTCACCGCCGACCGGGTCGACGACGACGTCGACGCCACGGCCGCCGGTCAGTTCCTTGACCGCGTCCTTCCACCCGTCGACGAGCACCACGTCGGTGGCTCCGGCGGAACGGGCGATGTCGGCCTTGGCCTGCGAGCTCACGACGGCGATGACGCGAGATGCCCCGAGTACCGGAGCCATTCGCAGTGCGGAGGTTCCGATGCCCCCTGCTGCGCCGTGCACCAGGACCGTCTCGCCCGCAGCCAGACGGCCGCGTTCACGAAGCGCGAAGTGCACCGTCAGGTCGTTGAACAACAATCCTGCCCCCGCAGACAGGGACACCGACTCGGGTAGCGCGAAGACCGTGTCGGGTGAGACCACGGCGACCTCCGCCATACCGTCGCTCAGTCCCGTCAGCGCCGCGACGCGATCCCCGGCCGAGAAGCCGGACTCCGGCGGTGCCGACCGAACGATGCCGGCGATCTCGCTGCCGGGGACGAACGGCAACTCGGGCTTGTACTGGTAGAGGCCGCGGGTGAGCAACGCGTCGGGAAAGGCGACGCCGGCGGCATGAACCTCGATGACCACCGATCCGTCGCGCGCGGCAGGCTCGTCGACGTCCACCACGGTCACCGAATCGGGTCCGTCGAGGCTGGAGATCTGTACCGCACGCATGAGTTGTCCTCTCGGTCGGGATCGTTCCCTGCACGCCACCGTACAAAACAGCGAGTCCGACCGACGCTACCGGCATGTACTACGTGCTGGCCGAATGGGTCGTTCCGCAGGCTCCACTCCTGCTGTGCTCCAATCGAGGGATGAACACCACTCCCCTCACCGTCGTTCGGCCCGATGGTGATGCCCGCGGCGGCGTCATCGTCATCCAGGAGGCCTTCGGGGTCACCGACCACATCGTCGACGTCTGCAATCGCGTCGCGGCCGCAGGGTGGGTCGCGGTCGCCCCGCACCTGTTCCACCGGCAGGACGGCGTCACCGTGCTCGACTACTCGGACATGGATTCGGCCATGGCGGCCATCGGAGAACTCGAGGCGGACGAGGTGGACGCCGACGTGGACGCAGCGGCGACCGCACTGGCCGAACTCGGCTTCGAGCCCTCGTCCATCGCGATCGTCGGCTTCTGCATGGGTGGCAGTGTGGCGTTCCAGACCGCTGTTCGACGCCCCCTCGGTGCGGCCGCGACATTCTACGGCGGCGGAATCACGCAGGGCCGCTTCGGCTATCCCGCGATGACCTCGGTGGGCGACGCACTCCAGACGCCGTGGCACGGGTTCTTCGGGGATCTGGACGAGGGCATCCCGTTCCAGGATGTGGAGACGCTGCGTGAGATCACCGCGACGGCACCGGTGGCCACCGAGATCACTCGCTACGCCCACGGCAAGCACGGATTCCACTGCGACGACCGCCCTGCCGTGTTCGACGCCGACGCCGCCGCCGATGCCTGGGGCAAGACTCTCGCGTGGTTCGACGCCCATGTCGCACGCTGAGCCGCCACGCTCCGACGCCGAGCTTCTCGACGAGACCGAACGGATCGTCGCCTTCTGGACCGAGCTGTCCCTGCCCGGTCTGTTCGACGTCCACACGCACTTCATGCCGAAGAACGTGATGGACAAGGTGTGGAGCTATTTCGACAGTGCCGGTCCACTGACCGGCAGCGTCTGGCCCATCTCCTACCGGTTCGCCGAAGAACAACGGCTGGAGGTCATTCGGGGGTTCGGAGTACGGCGGTTCACGTCGATGATCTACCCTCACAAGCCGTCGATGGCGGCCTGGCTCAACTCGTGGGGTGCCGACTTCGCGGCCCGGACCCCCGACTGCCTGCAGACCGCCACCTTCTATCCCGAGGACGGGGCCACCGAGTACGTCGAGCAGGCGTTGACGAACGGTGCTCGAATCTTCAAGTCGCACATCCAGGTCGGCAACTACTCACCGAACGACCCCTTGCTCGACGGCGTCTGGGGTGCCATCTCGGACGCGCAGGTACCCGTGGTGATCCACTGCGGTTCGGGCCCGGCACCGGGCACCCATACCGGACCGGAGCCCATTGCCGGACTGCTGCAGCGGTTCCCGACGCTTCCGCTGATCATCGCGCACATGGGCATGCCGGAGTACAGCGACTTCCTCGATCTGGCCGATCGCTACCGGAACGTGCGGCTGGACACCACGATGGCGTTCACCGACTTCTCCGAGGCGGGCGCACCGTTCCCCGAACACGAGCGGCCACGGCTGCTCGAACTGCAGGATCGCATTCTGTTCGGCAGCGACTTCCCCAACATCCCGTACCCGTATCTGCATGCGCTGCAGGCCGTGAGCCGACTCGATCTCGGTGACGACTGGGTGCGTTCGGTCTGTTGGGGAAACGGCGCTGCACTGTTCGGCTAGAGAGGTCCTCTAGACCCAGAACTCGGCGATGCGTTCTGCGATGGCATTGCCCTGTGCGCGTCCGGCCACGGCTGCAGCCGATCGAACTGCGATGTCGGTGGCATCGGGGCCGATGGCGGCCGACGAATCGGCGTCGGGGGCAACGACCTCCACCTTCGAGCCACCCTTGATCAGCCGCTCTCGTTCGACGTCGAAGGGGTCGTGCTCCAGATCGAGGGCACCGACCCTGAACACCAGCACCTTCTCGAAACCGACTGCCAGATCGGCGTTCTCGCTCGCCCGGATACCGCCGTCGACATAGCGGTGATCGCCTATGGTCACCGGCGGCCACATTCCCGGGATAGCGCAGCTCGCGGCCACGGCGTCGATCAGCTGGACGCCCGAGCCACGATCGAGTACCCGATGCCGACCGGTCACGGCATCGACGGTGACGATCCGTAGATCGCGATTGGGCCACGTGTGCGACGGCAGCCGGCGTTCGATGATCGCCCTGCGCTCACGCTCGGAGATCGTCGAGGCCGCCAGAGCTTCGGTGCCGATACGCCGACGCGTGTCGATGGCACTGCCGTCCGAGTTCTGGGCCGCCCGAGCCAGCATGGCGACCAGCTCGTCGATCGTCGCCTCGGCATGCGGTTCGTGGTCCTGCTTGGCCTCGTCCGCCTGACGCTCGAACAGCTCGGCCAACGTGGCTCCGCTCGAGATCTGGGCTGCGACCGAGGACCCCGCCGAGGTCCCCAGCAGCATCTCGGCGTCGCTGACGTCTGCTCCCGATTCGGCCAATCCCAGTAGGACACCCGTCTGCCACGCAATACCTGCGACTCCGCCGCCGCCCAATACGAGTGCTCGCCTGGTCATGGTCGTACCCCCTTCTTCGAAAGATCCGTCAGGAACTTACAGCGCCGGTGTGTACACGGGGACGTAGCCAAGCGATGAGGTCGTCGAGTACGCGCTCCTTCTCCGGTTCGTTGAACACTTCGTGGAACAGTCCGTCGTACTTCTTCAGGGTGAGGTCGTCGGATCCGGCGCGCTCGGCGATCAGTTCACTGCCCGAGACATCGGCCAATCGGTCTGCAGTTCCGTGCTGCAGCAGCACGGGAATCCTCAGCGCAGGCAGTCGCGTCGGGAAGGTCTCACCGACGCCCAGCATGGCTGCGGCCAGGCCGGCCGAAACCGCGCCGTGGTAGCCCAGCGGATCGGCGACGTAGGCATCGACCACGTCGCGATCGCGCGAGACGAGAGCGGGGTCGAGCTTCAGCACGGGAACTGCCGGTAGTAAACGTCCGAGGACCTTACCCACGGCGACCAGGGCTTTCGGCTGACCGACGCTGGGGGCCACCGCGGGCCCGGACAGCATCAGGCCGTCGAGGTCGTCTTGGTGGTCGAGGGCGTACGACAGTGCGATGGCACCACCCATGCTGTGGCCGAGCAGGAAGGTGCGCTGATTCGGATGCTCGGCGGCGGCGATGCCGAACAGTGTGTGCAGGTCGTCGGTGAAGTCGGACCACTTCTCCAGAGACACCCGTTTGCCGCCGGATCGTCCGTGGCCGCGGTGGTCGGGTGCATAGACGACGAGCCCGAGGGAGCCGAGTCGTTCGATGACGTACCGGTACCGGCCGGCGTGCTCGGCCAGGCCGTGAGCCAGCACCACGATCCCGGTCGACGTGGTCTCCGGTGTCCAGACGTCGTAGACGATTCGGGTTCCGTGAACGCCGACGAACGACGACTCGACATGCTTCATTCGGTCACCGTACAAGGGCGGCGGGGCCTTCGACGGCTCATCGGCGAACCCACAGATTTTTGCTTGGGTAACTATCATCGTGGAACGGGCGATGTAGTTGTGACACGCCACTACCGATCAGTCCTCGCACCCCGGGGGCACGGCACCGACCAGGAGTGAAGAATCAAGAATGCGTGACGAGTCCGCCACGAGCACGTCGCCGCGGTGGCGCGACCCCAAACGCTACCTGTGGCCGCTGGGGTTGATCATTCCCCTGAGCCCGTTCCTGGCCTGGGGGCTGGTATCTCTCCTCGGCCCCGGGGCGTTCTGGACCCTCGGCCTGATGATCATGGGTGTCGCCCTACCGCTGGTGGACAGGTTCGCCGGGGTGGATCGCAGCAATCCCCCGGACGAGGCGATCGCCGCGCTGGAGAACGATCCGTACTACCGCTGGTGCGTCTACCTGTTCCTGCCGCTGCAGTACGCGGGGCTCGTCGCGGCCTGTTATCTGTGGGCGCACGGGCCGTTGGGAGTTCCCGAGCGAATCGGCCTCGCGATCACCGTCGGAATCGTCGGTGGAGTGGGCATCAACGCCGCGCACGAACTGGGTCACAAGCGGGCGCGCCTCGAACGTTGGCTCTCGAAGGTGACGTTGGCGCAGACCCTGTACGGCCACTTCTACGTCGAACACAACCACGGACACCATCTGCGTGTAGCGACCCCGGAGGACCCGGCATCGGCGAAGTTCGGCGAATCGTTCTGGAAGTTTCTGCCGCGCACCATCGTCCACGGCCTGCGCTCGGCCTGGACGCTGGAATCCCGACGCCTCGCCCGGCAGGGCCTGTCACGGTGGTCGTACCGAAACAATCTTTTCAACGCCGGGGCGATGAGCGTCGCCCTGTTCGCCGTACTGATCGCCGTCTTCGGCACCGTGATCGTTCCGTACCTGCTGATTCAGGCCGCGATCGCCATCGTGCTGTACGAGGCAGCGAACTACCTCGAGCACTACGGATTGCTGCGACAGAAACGGCCGAGCGGCCGCTACGGAAAGCCGACCCACCGGGACAGCTGGAACAGTGACCACCTGTGGAGCAACCTGTTCCTTTACCACCTGCAGCGACACAGCGACCATCATGCGAATCCGGTGCGCCGATACCAGTCGTTGCGCACCGTCGACGAATCCCCGCAGCTACCGGCCGGCTACGCGGTGATGATCTTCTGCGCGCTGGTTCCGCCGCTGTGGCGCACGGTGATGGATCAGCGTCTGGTCGACTTCTACGACGGTGACGCAGACCTCGTCAACGTCGATCGGTCCGACGCGAGGGCAGTGCGGAAGCTCGAGCAGCTGTGTGTCGAGCGAGCCGAGGCGCACTGACAGCTCACACCGCTGCAGGTTCGTCGGTCTGCGCGCGCAGGTAGCGGCCGAAGTGCGGCACCGTGAAGGCGATGGTTCCTCGTTCGGCCGAGTAGATCAGGCCCTTCTTGATCAGTCCGTCCCGCGCAGGCGACAGTGACGCCGGCTTGCGCCCCAGCTCGGTCGCCACGGCCGAGGTCGGTACCGAGCCGTCATCCACCGACAGTTCGGCCATCGCACGCATGTATTCGCGCTCGGCCGGCGTTGCCCGTTCGTAGCGAGAACCGAAGAATCCGACGGCCAGTTCCTCCTCCGCCGTCGGGGCGGCGACGCGCACGTCCTCGACGGTGATCGGGGTGTCGGCCGCGAGGTCCCACGTCGCCTTGCCGTACGCCTGGACGAAGTACGGGTAGCCGTCGGCGGCCGCGTACAGCGCATCCAGAGCGTCCGGAGTGAATTCGACGTCCTCCCGGTCGGCCGGGGCGATCAGGGCCAGATCGGCCGCCGCTCGTTCGAGTCGGCCGATCCGGTGGTAACTGAACAGGCGCTCGGAGTAGCTCTTGGACGCCGAGAGCACCGCGGGCAAGTGCGGCAGCCCGGCCCCGACGATGATCAGCGGCGCGGTGTCCTGGCTGAGCTCGTGGCAGGCCGCACACAGCGCGGAGATATCGGCGGGTCCCAGATCCTGCATCTCGTCGATGAAGATGGCGATGCCCACGCCCACGTCGCCGGCCAGCGCGGAGGCGTCGAGCAGCAGTTCCACGAGGTCGATCTCGATGTCGCCGGAGTCGGCGCGGCCGGTCTTGGCCGGGACGTCGATGCCGGGTTGCCAGCGTTCCCGCATGCCCTTGTCCGCGGTGGCGCGCAGTGCGAAGGCCTTGAGCACGCCGAGGAACTCGTCGACGCGTTCGGGATCGCGGTGCGAGGCCGCAATCCCACGAACCGCCATGTGCAGCGCCGACGACAGCGGTCGACGCAATTCCTGGTCGGGGCGAGCCTCGATCTTGCCGGTGCCCCATCCGCGGGCGATCGCGGCGGAGCGGAGTTGATTGAGCAACACCGTCTTCCCGACGCCTCGCAGCCCGGTGAGTACGACGCTGCGTTCGGGTCGGCCGCGGGTGATGCGTTCGAGCACGACGTCGAAGGCGTCGAGCTGCTTCTTTCGGCCTGCGAGCTCGGGTGGGCGCTGGCCGGCGCCGGGAGCGTATGGGTTACGCACGGGGTCCATGGGGCCAAAGTTACAACGAATCGTGCAATATATGCGGACATCTAGCTCGTGTCCTAGAGATCTGTATTCGCTCGATACTTGCGCGCCAGTCCAGGTCGCGGCTAAGTTCGTCGCTGTGAAGCGCATACTCGTAGTACGCCGCCGTAGCGGGGTCTGATTCGGACCGACCCCTCGCTGCGGGTCGTCGTGCTATCTCGGTCCTCCCTTCACATCCGGAAGACCACTCCCATGAATGCACTTGCTTCTTCTTTCGCCACAGATCCTTTCCACGGCCGTTTCGGCTGCGCTCTGCCGCGCACGATGCGGGACCAGATCGCCGAGTCCACCTGGCACTCCATGACGTGGACGGCCTTCACCGACCGCTTCTCGCCCACCACCGGGCCTCTTCGGCTCGGATCGTGGACCGGGACGAAATCCACCGGTTGCAAGATCGAGTTCGACGCCACCTTCGGCATCGGCGACACGATCATCGCCTGTGCTGCAACGACATACGGGCCGATCGAGGCGTTGACATCGATGCTCCACGACGCCGGATTCCGGATCGAGATCCTCTCGTTCCACCAGCAGATCATCGGCGACGAGACGGCAACCTTCATCCTCGCCGAGCACGACGGTCGTCGCGAATGGTCGATGGGCATGGCTGCCGACGCCGACCTGTCGTCGATCAGGGCCGTCCTCGCCGGGGCGAACATCCTGCATCGGTAGCGCTTTCTTCCCCTGTCTAGCGCTCGTGCAAGACAGGGGAAGATCTCGCTAGGGCATCTCGATCGTCTCGGCTCGGTGGACTTCGGCCAGTGCACGGCGCAGATAGGTCTCGGCGCGACCGCGACGCACCGCGAGTAGGTCCGCGACCACCAACAATGCGTGCGCAGGCCTGGGCTTCGTACGTGATTGCTGTTCGACGTCGGCGACGCCCAAGGCTCCGGTGAGCACCTCGACGAATCCCGCGATGTCCAGGTTCGGCAGCCAGTCCGCGCCTCGCACGGTCCGGCCCAGTACCTCCTGGACGTTCTCGCCGGTCAATCCATCGCTATGTACCTCTTCGAGCAACGTGCGTACCATTTCGGCATGCACGTGCCCGGCCTGCGCCGAGTCCGAGCGGCCCAGTAGTTCGACGGCGTCGTCGAACGCGATCGGATCCCGCGCCGCAACGGCGGCGAGGGCATCGTTCGTGGCATCGGCGATTCTTCGGACCTCGACGGGCCATTCGGCAGGCCAGGCGATGGGGACGCGACTCGGGGGAGTCGACGCCGGGGCAGGGGGAATCGACACGGGGGAGGAGTCGGTCATCACAGCAGTCTCTCACTCGACTCCGACACGGTTCCTTTTACCTGTAACTGGTGTTTATACTAAAGCGCGCACTGTGGCATCGGCCACACATGCGGATGTGGAGGAAGTGGCTCGATGAACGAACGGAACACCGTCGCCTCGGATCCCGGCGAAGTGATGCTGCAGGCCAGGAACGTGAAGTTCGACTGGACCGATCTGCCGATGCACTGGGTGCCGGGTGACCCGTACACCACGCACGTCCTCAACGTGCTGCACCTGTTGCTGCCTGCTGGTGAGCACTGGTTCGTCGACACGTTCAAAGAGGCCCTGCCGTACATCGACGACGAGAAGCTGCGCGACGACGTCATCGGCTTCATCGGCCAGGAGGCCGTGCACGCCGAGGCCCACACCGGCGTACTCGTTCACCTCGAGGCCAAGGGGCTCGACCCCAAGCCGTTCACCGATCAGATGGAATGGACCTTCGGCAAGGTACTCGGAGCCGATTCGGTGACGAGCCTGCGGGCGAAGAACAACCTGGTCGAGCGCTTGGCCCTGATCGCAGCCATCGAACACGTGACGGCGTTCCTCGGCGACTGGGTGCTCAACGCGGACGGTCTCGACCGCGCGGGCATCCACCCCACCATGCTCGATCTGCTGCGCTGGCACGGTGCCGAAGAAGTCGAGCACCGCTCGGTCGCCTACGACACGCTCCGATACTTCGACAAGCGCGAGGTCCGTCGCCTCCGAACCTTCGTGCTGGTCGTGCCGTTGATGGCGTACATCTGGATGCGCGGGATCATCTTCCTGATGAAGAACGACCCGGAGCTGCAGTCCGCCCCGAGATCCGTGCGCAAGCCTCGGTCGGCTCTGTGGCGGAAGTCGGTCAGACGCGGCACCCTGCCCGCGTTGACGCACGTCGGTCGCAGTATGTCGCGCTACCTCAGGAAGTCGTACCACCCCAGCCAGGAGGGCTCGACCGCGCAGGCCGTTCGATACCTCGCGTCCTCGCCGGCTGCGCAGGCTGCGGCGAGGTGAAGCTCACCTCGCGTCGCGTCCCGCGGCTGCTTCCCAAGGATGCGCCGCCCGATCTGCGCGGACGGGCACATCCCGATCGGTCGATGCAGCTTCTCGGCACGTTTCTCAACGGATACATGCGTGCGGCTGCCGGTGCGGAGTACGACGAGGCCGTCGCCGGCCACAATCCCGATTCCGCGTTGACGTTGGTCGTCACCGAACGCGAGATCGTCGCCGAGGACAACGATGTCGCGGCCATCACGCTCGCCTCGCCGACGGGGGATCAGCTGCCGATCTGGCATCCAGGCTGCCATCTCGATCTGCACCTGCCCTCCGGCCGCCGCCGCCAGTATTCGTTGTGCGGCAACCCGGCCGATCGCAGCTCCTACCGCATCGCGGTGCGTCGAATCCCCACCGGCGCAGGTGGATCCATCGAGATGCACGGGCTCGAGCCGGGCACCGAGGTGACCGTCCGCGGTCCCCGCAACGGATTCCCGTTCGTCGGTGAGGGCAGCGCCCTGTTCGTCGCAGGTGGCATCGGCATCACTCCCATCATCGCGATGGTCCGCGCCGCACGGATTCTCGGAATGGACTGGCAGTTCGTGTACTGCGGTCGATCTCGCGACACGATGCCGTTCCTCGACGAGATCGAGAGCTGGGAGTCGGACCGCGTGTTCGTTCGCACCGACGACGTCTACGGTTACCCCACCGAGGGCGAACTACTCCAGCGTGCACCCGCAGGAGGTGCCGTCTACTGCTGCGGCCCGACCCCCATGCTCGACGCCGTGCGCCGCGACTTTCGCCAGTGCCCGGCCACGGCACTGCATTTCGAGCGTTTCGGCCCGCCGCCCATTCTCGACGGCACTCCGTTCGAGGTGCAGCTGATCAGCACCGGTGCCGTGCTCGACGTCGCGGCCGACGCGTCGGTGCTGACCGCGGTCAAGGAACAGAAACCGAACATCGCATACTCGTGCCAGCAGGGCTTCTGCGGTACCTGCAAGGTTCGGGTGCTCTCGGGTGAGCCCGAACATCTCGAATCTCGGCTCACTCCCGAAGAACAACGTGATCACATGCTCATCTGCGTCTCCCGGGCACGCAGCGGGCGTCTCGTACTCGATCTATAGAACGGAAAACACTGTTGAGCAGCAACGCAGTTCGGACGACGGTCGTCAACGAGGGGATCCGCCTGGCGGTGTTCGAGAGCGGCAACCCCGAGGGTGATCCCATCGTCCTCGTCCACGGGTGGCCCGATACCCACGAGCTGTGGAGCCACATCGTCCCCCAGCTGGAGGACCGCTTCCGGGTGATCAGCTACGACTCCCGCGGAGCAGGCGAGAGCACGGTTCCCACCGAGCAGTCCGCCTACAAGCTGGCGCGCCTGGCCTCGGATTTCTACGCGGTCGCCGACGCCGTCAGCCCCGACGCCCCGGTACACGTGCTCGCCCACGACTGGGGTGCCGTGGAGGTATGGGAAGCCGCCGCCCAGCCGCGTGCGAAGGACCGAATCCGCTCGTACACATCCATTTCCGGCCCGAACCTCGATCACCTCGGCAAGTGGTCGCAATCGCGATTGCGCACACCCACCCTCACCGGAATCAAGCAGGTGCTCGCCCAGGTACGCGCGTCGTGGTACACCGTCACCTTCCATATCCCCCTCCTCGCCAAGCTGCGGATCAAACGGCAGTTCGCCAAGGGATGGCCCGCGTTTCTCGAAGAGTTCTCGGGCGTCGATCCCTCCCTCGTCACCCAGAACCCAACGCTGTGGTCCGACGCCACCAACGGCACCAATCTGTACCGCGCGAACATCCTTCCCATTCTGGGCAATCCACGCGACCGACACATCGACATCCCCGTCCACCTCATCGTCAACACCGAGGACGTCGCCGTGCGGCCGTACCACTACGACGACACCGGCAAGTGGGTGAAAGACCTGACCCGCAACGACATTCCCGCCGGTCACTGGTCGCCGATCTCCCATGCCGACGACATCGCGAGGTTGACGCGAGAATTCATCGACTCGCTGGACGCGCGGCCGGGAATGGAGCCCACAGGAACGATGTGACCGAAGGCCGGGAGTGCAGCCTGCAGGAACGACCCGATTGGATCAGGGGACCAGTACCAGCTTGTGACGGGTACGTGGGGCCCGCTCCCACGCGCCGGCCACCTCGGCCAGCGGTACGTTCTCGTATTCGACGGAGATCCGATGTGTGACGGCCCAGTCGGTCAGGGTTCGGTAGGCCTGCGCCGTGGCCTCCGGACCGTAGTGCAGCGGCATGAACCCGACGACGGTCGCCCCGAGCGATCGAAGGAGCTGCGCCGGAAGGGTGACCTCCGCACCGGCTCGGTCGCCGACCTGAACCAGACGAACGAGCAGATTTCCTGCGCGCAGTGCGGCCAGAGCGACTGTGCCCCAGGTGTAGTCGACCACGACGTCCGCCCCGGAGGATGCGTGCCGAATGGCGGACGACAGTTCGTCGACGCTCTTGTCGCCGACGGCGACCGTCGCTGTGGCACCGAGCTCGCGGGTGGCGTCGAGCGCGCCCTCGTCGCGTCCGACGACCGTGATCGATCCGGCCCCGAGCAGCGTCGCGGCCTGCACTGCCAATCGTCCGACGACCCCGGTGCCACCGAGGATCACCACGTTCTCCCCGTCCTTCATCCGGCCACCGTGGGTGAGCGGCATCAGGGCTGCCAGTCCGGCGTTGCCGAGCGTTGCGGCGGTCGAGAAGTCGAGCCCGTCGGGTAGTTCCACGAGCGACGCCGCCGGCACCAACGCCTGCTGGGCCATCGAACCGTAGGGCGGGACCGGTGGGCAGAAGTACACACGGCGACCGTCCTGCGTGGTGCCCGCGCCCTCGATACCGCTCACGGTCGGCAGTGACCGCGGGCTGAGGTAGTGGGTGCCCGCGGCGATGATGATGTCGACGGCATTGAGTGTCGCCGCCGCCACGTCGACCACCTCCATACCCTGCGCCGGTTCCGGGTTGGCGTGGTCGGCGTACGTGGGCACACCGAATTCGGTCAGAACTGCGGCTTTCATCCGTCCCCCTTGAAACGAATCGGCATTCACTGAATCGCCATTCAGTGTGTATCGTGACGGCAGAGGTGTCAACAGGGAGGGTGTGACGATGGCGGCCACGAGCCGGGCGCAGCAGGCCGAACAGACGCGCATCGAGCTGGAGAACGCTGCCCGCGTCGTGTTCGCCCGGTCCGGTTACCTCAACACCAAGATCGTCGACATCACCCGGCAAGCCGGCCGCGCAGCGGGGTCGTTCTACAACCATTACTCCGGCAAGGACGAACTACTGCTGGCGTTGGCCGAGCAAATCGGTGTGGATGCCGACATCATCGTCGCCACTCAGGATCCGACGGCCCGCGACCGCCCCACGATGCGACCACACGTGGAAGTCTTCTGGCAGTTGATGACTCGACACCGCGTGGTGATCGATGCCCTCCGCGATGCCGCACTCGTCAATGCGGACTTCGCCGAGCGAGTGCACCGATTCACGCAGGTCCAGTTCGAGCCGTGGGTGAACCGCCTCGCGAATTTCGAGAAGGCGGGCGTCGAGCTACCGGCCTCCCCGGCCACCACCGCGATGCTGATCGGCGGTGCGGCGGAGAACTTCGCCCGGCTGTGGCAGGGCTCGCCCGAGCAAGGACTCGACGCTCTGGTGGCGTTCGTCGATCGGGGAGTCTTCGGTCCGGCCGCTCGGTGAATCCACTCAGTGAGCCAGGTGCCCACGCAGCGTCGACGCGGTGTACTCCGATCGAAAGAGACTGCGCTGCTGCAATATAGGGACCACCTGATCGACGAAGTCGACGAGCGAGTCCGGGTAGCGAGGGCACATCAGGTTGAACCCGTCGGCACCACGGCCGATCCATGACTGCATCTCGTCGGCGATCGACTCCGGTGTACCGATCATCGTGGCGTGTCCACCACCCGCCGCGAGGGTGCCGAGCAACTCTCGGACCGTGGGGGCATCCTTCTCGATGATCCGCAGAATCGTCTCGTAGCGCCCCTGCGGTCCGGTGAACTCCGCTGCCGGTGGCAGAGTCGGAACCGGAGCATCGAGTTCCCAAGCAGCGCAGTCCTGCCCGGTGAATGTCGACAGCATCGCCAACGACTGCTCGGTGGGGAGCAGCAGATCCAGTTCGGCCTTCTTGCGGCGGGCTTCGTCCATGGTCGACCCGATGTACGTCACCAGTCCCGGCATGATCCCCACCGTCGCGCTGTCGCGACCCGCACGGTCGATCCGCGTCTTCACGTCCTCGTAATAGCGTTGCGCTGCCACGAGATCGTAGGCGACGGCGTAGATCGCCTCGGCATACTTGGCCGCCAGTTCGCGGCCCGGCCCCGACGCTCCGGCCTGAAACAGGACCGGACGACCCTGCGGAGACCGCGGTACCGTCAACGGACCGTCGACCCGAAAATGCTTGCCGTCGTGATCGATCGAGTGCACCTTGGCCGGATCGGCGTAGTTGCCGCTCCGATCGAGCGTCAACGCGTCGGCATCCCACGAATCCCACAGCGCCAGAGCCGTATCGACGAATTCCTCGGCGCGCGCGTAGCGCTCCTCACGAGCCGGAATGACGTCCATTCCGTGATTGCGCGCCTCGGCGTCGAACATGGAGGTGACCACGTTCCAACCGGCCCGGCCGCCGCTGATGTGATCGAGCGACGCCAGCATGCGTGCAGCATGGAACGGGGTGTAGAACGTCGACGACACCGTGGTGACGAGCCCGATGCGCGTGGTGGCCCTGGCCATGGCCGACAGCGCGGTGATCGGCTCGAGGAACCAGGTGCCGGCCCCGGCGGGATCGCGAACCGAATGTCCGTCGGCGAAGAACACGGCGTCGAACTTTCCCCGTTCGGCGAGCTGCGCGAGTTCCTCGTAGTACGAGATGTCGCCCAGGTCCTCCACCCGCGAATCGGGGTGCCGCCACGCCGCACTGTGGTGCCCGCAACCGTAGAGAAAAGCGTTGAGGTGCATGTCAGTCCTTGACCAGGCCGCCGTCGACGACGAGGTTCTGACCGGTGACCGACCGCGCCCACGGCGAGGCGAAGAACAGCAGTGCATCGGCGAATTCCTCGGGGGTGGTGACGCGTTGCAGCGGAGTCGACGCAGCAATGAAGTCGAACACCTCGGCCGGAGTGGCCGCGCTGGCGTCGGTGGTGCGCAGCAGTCCACCCGAGACCATGTTGACGGTGATGTTGTCCGCGCCCAGATCGGCGGCAAGAGTGCGGGTCAGGGAGAGCAGAGCCGCCTTGGACGCCGTGTAGTCGTGGTACGGCACCACCGGATTCTGGAACAAGTTGGTGCCCACGTTGACGATTCGGCCGAACCCGGCCTCGCGCATACCCGGCAGTGCAGCCTGGGTGGTGAGCAACGCCGCGCGGACGCTGCCACGCAACTGGGCGTCGAAGCGCTCCCAGGTGATGGTGTCGGCCTTGGGGCGGGCATCGCCGTCGAAGGAGAAATCGGCCAGTGCGTTGTTGACGACGGTGGTGATCGGGGTGCCGAAGTGCTCACGTGCAGTGCCGAACATCGCGGCGACGGCCGACTCGTCGGTGACGTCACCCTGCACTGCGATCGCGTTCTCGCCGAGCCGGTCTGCCAGCGCCTCGGCAGCATCTTTGCTGTTGCGGTAATCGATCACCACACGTGCACCCTCACCGGCGAACGCCGCGGCGATCGCTGCGCCCAGTCCGCGTCCACCGCCGGTGATCAACACTGTCTGCTCGTCGAATTTCATGCGCCTCGCCTCTCGTTCGAGGTCGGGACCGTCACGAGGGGACAGGAATACCGAACGTCACGACATTCCCTTCGCTGGTCCTAACCAGATCAGGTTCGACGGGTGTGTTCTCAGCCCCTGGGGGCACCCCGTGTCGCGCTCGACTGTACCCACCGGTCTCGGCAGGACGCTGCATTGCCGTCGATACGGCTCTCTAGCTCAGTTGATAGATACCCGAATACGACGATGACAAGTTACTGTGCCGCCATGGCCGAACGCGTCTACCTGGAGTATCGCCTCGACGAGAACGTCATCTTCGTTCTCGACCACCGCACCGTCGAGGTGTTCGACGCCGCCGTGAGGATCGCATCGGGCGGGCGCTGTCGGTGGCATGTGGATCAGCTCGGCGTGGACGCGAAGCCGACCCGGGACGGCACCAAGATCGTCCTCGGTCTGCGAACATCCGACGGCAGCATCGGCTACTCGGGCGACCGAATGAAGTTCACTGTCACCGACGAACAGCTGCCGCATCTGCTGGCGTTCTTCGACCGCGCGAAAGCGGCCAGGGCCCTCAACCGATGACCGCCCAGCCGTGCGGCGGAACGTTCACCCGCCCGTCGTTCAGGCCCGCTTCCCCGGCCAGCACCTCCCTGCCCTCGACCGCGTAGTCGATCGCGTCGTCGCCGAGATTCAGTGCCACGGTGATCGACTCGCCGTCCGCAGAAGCTCGGTAAACGAGTGCGGTGTTGGTGAGCTCGAGAGTTTCGGTGCGGGCGGAGTACAACCACGGGTTTCGGCGTCGTAACCCGATCAGCTCCTGGTGAATTCGGAACACAGGCCAGCCGTACGGGGCCAGATCGTCCGGGGATTCGGGGTACTCCGGACGCACGTCGTCGTCGCCGCCTACGCGGTCTTCCTTGATGCCGCGGAACGCTTGCTCGTCGCCGTAGTAGATCATCGGCATACCGCCCACCGTGAACAGAACCACCAACGCGTGCAGCAGATGTCGCTCGTCCTCGATGACGCTGGCGACGCGATTGACGTCGTGGTTTCCGACGAATGTGGCGGGTACGAAGGCGTCGAGCCACCCGTTGTGCCGCTCCAATGCGTGCGAGAGCTCGAAGAAGTTCTTCTCGCTCAGTCCGCTCCAGATGGCCTTCCACAGTTCGTACTGGGTCACCGAATCCAGCGTGGAGGCCGAGACGATTCGGTCGTAGTCGCCGTGGATGACCTCGCCCAGAAAGTATGCATCCGAATACTTTTCGCGCACCTTCGGCAGCACCGCGGCCCAGAACCGGGGCGGCACCGCATAGGCCGCGTCGAGTCGCCAGGCGTCGACGCCGCGTTCGAGCCAGTGCGAGAGCACGTCCACGACGTACTGCTGCACGTGTGGGCTCTCGTGGTTCAGCGCAACCAGTTCGTCGTGCCCCTCGAAGTTGCGATGCGTCGGCTCGTCGCCGGACCAATCCAGATGGAACCACCCTGCGGCCTCGGAGTCCGGTCCCTCGGCCAGGGCCTGACGGAACTTCGGAAAGCTTTGTGCCACATGGTTGAAGACGCCGTCGAACATGATCTTCAGGCCGCGTGAGTGCGCTGCGGCGATCAGTGAGTCGATGTCCTCGTCGGTGCCGAGCCTGCCGTCGACGTGGTGGTAGTCGACCGTGTCGTAGCCGTGCTTCTCGGATTCGAAGATCGGACCGAGGGCGATGCCCGACGCGCCGAGCTCGAGTGCGTAGTCGAGCCACTTCTCGATTCTGTTCAGCCGGTGCAGCTCCGCTTGGGATTCACCGTCCCAGCCGTGGACCGGTGCGCCGGTGAATCCGAGTGGGTACAGATGCCACCAGATGGCGTGCTTCGTCCACTCCATCAGGACTCCATGATCGAGTCGCGGCCGAGCTCGCCCGCACCGGTGTGGCCGGACAGGCTGGTCACCAGGTCGAATTCAGCTAGCAGGCAACGCAATACGTGCGCCACGCCCTCCTGTCCACCGAGTGCGAGTCCGTAGAGGAACGGTCGGCCGAGCAGTACCGCATCGGCCCCGAGCGCGAGGGCCTTGGCCATGTCGGCTCCGGTGCGTACGCCCGAGTCGAACAACACTGTCAGTTGCTCGCCCACGGCGTCGACGATCGAGGGCAATGCGTCCAGTGAGGCTCTTGCCCCGTCGATCTGACGACCACCGTGATTGGAGACGACGATGCCGTCGACGCCGTGCGCTGCGGCTTCTCGCGCGTCGCCGACGGTGCAGATTCCCTTGAGCACGATCGGACCGTCCCAATGCTCCCGCAGGAACGCGAGGTTCTTCCACGACAGCCCGGGGTTGGGGAACATCTGCGCCCAATGCATCGCGGCGGCAACGGGGTTCTCCTCGACGGGCTGGGCCAGTCCGGCCCGGAACGCCGGATCGCTGAGGTAGTTCTCGATGCCGAGGTTGGCCAGGAAGGGAAGATACCCGCGGTCGAGATCGGCGGGCCGCCAACCCAACAGGGTCGTGTCGAGGGTCAGCACCAGGGCGGTGAAGCCGGAATCCTTTGCGCGCTGCAGGAAGCTCAGCAGCACCGATTCGTCCGTCGGCCAGTACAGCTGGTACCAGCGGGGAGCGTCGCCACCCGCCTCGGCGACCTGCTCGAACGAATGCGATGCCTGCGTCGAATGTATGTACGGCACACCGAGTTCCGCAGCCGCGCGAACCGTCGCGAGCTCGCCGTCGGGGTGGGCGAGGGTCTGGATCCCCACCGGTGCGATCAGCAACGGAGCGGGCATGTCGGTGCCGAGCACGGTGCACGCGTGATCACGCGAGGCCGAACTGCGGAGCATCCGCGGCGTGATCGCCCATTTGTCGAATGCCGCGCGGTTCGCCCGCGCCGTCGACCCGCTGCCCGCGCTGGCGACGATGTAGCCGAGAGCCTCGGGCGAGAGCTTCTCGGCAGCCTGATCCTCCAGCCGCGCCAGGTTGGTGGTGATCGACGGTGTCTGCTGCGCGAACATCCCGGCGGCGTAGATGCCGAGTTGGTGATCGCTGAAGTTGCTGGGCCTGGCCTCGGTCATCGTTCGACCCTACCGGGGCACCGCCGAGGCTCGGGCGAGAAACGAGTCCAGCAGAGCCGAGCACCGCAACCGAGCTGCAGGCTCGGCGTCGGCGATGGCTCGGCGAATCTCGTGCACGTCCACCTCGTGTTCGACGCCGTCACGGTCCCATGCGGCCGCCCACGCGTCGTACGTGTCGAGGTCGATTTCGGGGTGGAACTGCAGTCCGAGGTGCGGTCCGTGTACGAACGCCTGTTGTGCGGCCCCGTTGCGGGCGATCACCGTCGCCTCCGGGGGAGCGACGAAGGTGTCTCCGTGAAACTCCATCCACGGGCCGGCGGCGACGAGCTCGGGATCGGACGACTCGACGTCGACGAAACCGTACTCGGGATGCTCGGACTTGCGCACGCTGCCGCCGAGCACCCGAGCGAGCAACTGACCTCCGAAGCAGACACCCAGGATCGGGACCTGCGCGTCGATGGCCTGCCGTACGTATGCGATTTCCGGTGCGAGCCAGGTCAGCGTGTCGTCGTACGCAGCGTCGGGCGAGCCCATGACCACCAGCAACTGCGCCTCGGACAGTGACGGCGGCGCGGTGTCGGGACTGTGATCGAAGGAGTGCACGTCCAACTGGAAACCCCTGCTGCGCAATTCGGCGTCGAGGGTGCCGATGTCGCGTCGCGCGAGAGCCGGGTCGCGGTCGTGGACGAGTACTACGGCGCGCGGGTCGTTCGTGTATGTCACAGGGCTCCTTTACGGTGTTCGTGCACACCGTACGACAGACTGGATCCGATGCCACCTCGTAGACGCACAGCCCGATCCACCACTGCCCGCACCGTCAAGGCCGGGCAGAGCAGCGCTGCGCGAAAGTTCGCGGCCGCGAAGAACGGTGAGCCGGCACCGAAGAAGGCCGCTGCTCCGAAAAAAGCCGTACCACGCAAGCGGGCCGCTCCGCGCAAGACCTCGCCGCGCAAGACTGCTGCCCCCGATCTGCGGGTACCCGATCCCGGTGAGCGCGTCTGGGTGCTGGACGTGCCGTTCGAGGATCGGTCGGCGGCAGGCGCTGCCGGAGCGCGCTGGTATCCGGGCCCTCGGGTGTTCGCGTACTACGGCACCGAGTTGCCGGAGTATCTGCAGCCGTACGAGTCGATGCCGTACAGCCTGCAGCGGTGGCTCGAGGACGACGCGAACGAGAATTGGCGTGACGAAGCTGTGCGGGAGCGGGCGATGCAGCCTCGCGACACCCAACTCGAGTCCGTCGGGCGCCATCTCGCCGCCCTCGAGGCCGGTTTCCCGTACTTCGCGCAGATGGATTCGACGGGTCTGGGCAAGACGCTCGCGGTGTGCGAGACCGTCCGGCAGATGTCGGCGGCCGAGATCGGCACGGTGCTGGTGGTCGCACCCAAGGGCGCGCTGCCGGGGTGGCGTCGCACCATCGCAGACAGCGAGGCAGACATAGAGCCGTCCGAGCGCAAGCGTTGGCTGCTGATCACCTACCAATCGACGAAGAAGCTCCTGTCGGTTCCGCCGGAGACCGATCTGGGCAAACGCAAACGGACACAGAACAAACGGACCATCTCGCTCGGTGAATTGCGGTTCGACATGGACGTGGTGATCGCCGACGAGTCGCATGCGCTGATGAACATCGAATCCCAACAGTCGCAGATTCTCTGGCGGTATCAGGAGGCGGCCCGTTCGGTGGTGTGGATGTCTGCCACGCCCGGCTATCAGCCGCTGCACTTCGCGTACATGGCTCGGGCGGTGGAGCGCAGTCGCGGCGTCGAGATCCTGGGCGACGAGGAGTACCTCGGGTACGCGGTGACGATGAAGTGGGCCGAGTTCCTCATCGAATCCGGGTTCGCCGTGAAGGCGGGCAAGGCGACGACGGGGTTGACGACGTGGCGCTGGGAGCCCGAGGACGCGGCCCGCCGCGCACGTGACATCGCGGCCGTACACGGCTGGCTGTCCGGAGGCACTGTGCCGTGGTCGATTTCGCGTCCCTCGCCACCGACGCCCCGCGAACCGCTCGGACAGGAACTCACTGCCGCCCAGAAGCGGCTGTACAACTCGGCATGGGTGGACTATCGCAAGGAAGTCGGGCTGCCGATCTGGAAGGCCGTCGGCGGAAAGCGCGTGCTGCAGAAGAACCCGAGTACTCGCGCGGCGACGCTGCGGTTTCGCCAGAAGTGCTCGTACTTGCGCATTCCCGCGTCCGCGGACCAGGTACGGACGTGGGTCAAGGCAGGCAATCAGGTTTTCGTCTCGATGTTCTACCGCGAGTCGGTCGCCGCGCTCGCGCAGACTCTGCGGGACGAGGGTCTCGATGTCGCCGTGGTCGACGGCTCCATGAGCAGCCCCGAGCAGGAGGCATCGATCAGACGTTTCCAGACCGGGGCGGCGTCGGTCATCGTGTCGACCACCACCAGTGCAATCAATCTGCACACCAACGAGTTACTGCTGCCCGAGGGGACGGTCTCGACCCTGGCCCCGCGCGTGACGCTGATTCACGACCCGAGGTGGACACCGATCGACATTCGCCAGATCGAGGGGCGTGCGAACCGAATCGACAAGGACCACAACCACACGACCTCGACCTGTTACTACGGTTACGCCGAGGGCACGGTCGAAGAAGAGATGGTTCTCACCGGCATCGAGCGCATAGCAGACCTGGGATCGATCGTGGGGCAGGCGGATCTGATCGACCCGGAGGCCTTCCTCGCGGCGAAAGTCGACGCCGGAAAATAACGGCAATCGTGATCGATCCTCCACCTGACGCGGGTACGTTCGGTCCCATCGGCATTCGTCGGTAGCGGGCTCACAGATGCACCAGGAGTAGTCATGATCGTTCTCGGAATCATCCTCGCACTCATCGGTTATTTCGCCGGCATATCAATTCTGACGACTATCGGCATCATCCTCGTGGTCGTCGGCGCGGTTCTGACGCTGCTCGGTTCGATGGGGCGCGCAGTCGGTGGCCGCAAGACGTGGTTTTGACCCACACGTTAGAACACACGTTCGATTTCTGTTAGTCTGAGCGTGCCCCCGGAGTTGGCGATGCGGCCAGCGGAGCCACTTCGGGCGGTCCAGAGCGGACTGTACGGATTCTCGAAGGCGGTCGCACGCAATGGCAGTCGAACCCGAGCCTGCGGCCGGCTCGCTCTATCGCGTCGGGGATCGATGGGCCGAGAGAGCACCGAAGCGTTGTGGCAACGGTCATCGGCTCGTCGCAGGGTCGGTTCTCGTCGGTTCGCGGGCATGTTCGTGTGAACTCGGACATCACCGGACGCATCAGTGCCAGTCCTGTGGCGTCGTGAGATTCACCCCCGAACTGGGCCCGTCGTGCAGTGATGCAAGCTTCGATTCGCGCGCCGCGCGCGCCCGACCTGCCGTCGTGGACAATCGTGTTCATGAACGAGGTCATGAAGAACAGTGAAACCGCGGTCGACCTGGGTCGACTCAGGCACGATTTCACGCGATTCATGATGAGCTACAAGTTCGGGATCGACGAGCTGATCACCAAGATCAACATCCTCAAGCAGGAATTCACCCACATACACCGCTACAGCCCCATCGAACACGTCTCGTCGAGGTTGAAGACGCCCGAGAGCATCATCGACAAGGCGCAACGGAAGAAGTGCTCGCTCAATCTCGACGCGATCCGCGAGAACATCTTCGACGTTGCGGGTGTGCGCATCACCTGCAGCTTCATCTCCGACACCTACCGCATTGCCGACATGCTCAGTAGCCAGAGCGATGTGCGCGTCGTCGAGACCAAGGACTACATCGCGAATCCGAAACCCAACGGCTACAAGAGTTTGCACCTGATCGTCGAGATTCCGGTGTTCATGTCCGACCGCGTCCAACCGGTGCTCGTCGAGCTGCAGATCCGAACCATCGCGATGGATTTCTGGGCAAGCTTGGAACACAAGATCTTCTACAAGTACCGCGGAGAAATTCCGCCCACTCTGCTGGCCGAACTGACCGAGGCCGCCGAGAGCGCGAACAAGCTCGACGAGAAGATGGAAAGACTGCACGACGAGGTGACGGAGCTCAACGGCGATGCCGAGAACTCCATCACCCTCGGTTCGATGCCACCGTTGGCATTGCCGCCGGAGTTGTTGCACATGCTGCTCACCGCGCAGGCCGACGCGATCGACCCGGAGTAGAGACCCGCACTACGACAAACCCCGCTGCTCGACGGGTGAGCAGCGGGGTTCGTCCTGCGTGACCTATCCGATGTGCACCGGGGTGTCGCCGACGGGCAGGTCGTCCTTCTTCGCGCGGACGAGCACCAACACGACCGGGCACACCAGCGCGACGAGGATCGCGGCGGTCCCGAAGGCCCAGGCGTAACCCGAGACCTCGGCTGCGAAGGCGTGGTCGATGGTGGCCAGCACGAAGTTTCGGATCGGCTCCGGCAACGCGGCCAGTACTTCGTCGCTGGGAATCTCCTGGCTCGCGAGAGCCTCGGCAGGAACTCCGGCAGGCGGAGTCGGTGCCGGGTTCTCGGCCAGGTACGTCGACTTGGACGAGGTGTACACCGTGGTGAACACCGCCGCGCCGAGTGCGCCGCCGACCTGCAGAGTGGCGTTGATCAGCGCGGATGCGGCACCTGCGTCGTGATCGGGCACTCCGATGAGCGCGACGTTCTGCATCGGCACCATCAGCAGACCGAGACCGAGGCCGAGCAGCACGACGCCCGGGAGGACGTGCGTCCAGTACGAGGTGTCGACACCGATCTGCGTGAGCAGCAGCAGGCCGATCGCGGAGACGACGGGACCGACGGTCATCAGCGGCTTGGGCCCGATCTTCGGCACCAGCGCGGAGGCGATCGCAGCGGTGATCAGGATTCCACCGGTCATCGGCAGCGACGCCACGCCGGCGATCACCGGGCTCATCTCGAGCACGATCTGGAAGTAGAACGTGAGGTACAACGTGCCGCCGAGCAGTGCGGCACCGATGACGGCGGATCCGATGTACGCGGCACCGCGGTCTCGATCGAGCAGCACGCTGAGCGGAAGCAACGGGTTGTCCGACTTCGACTCCACCACGACGAAGGCCGCGAGAAGAGCGAGGCCGAGGGCGATGAAGGAGATGGTCGGTACCGTCGCCCAGCCGTCTTCGGCTTCGGTGAAGCCGTAGACCAGCGATGCCAGCCCGAGTGCGACGAGGATCGCGCCCGGCAGGTCGTAGCGAGTGTCTCCGTGCGCCTTGCTTTCCTTGACCAACGGCACCGCGGCAGCGATGGCAACCACGGCGACCGGGATGTTGACGAGCAGGCACCAGCGCCAGTTCGCGTATTCGGTGAGCACTCCGCCGAGCAGCAGGCCGACGGCTGCGCCGCCACCGGCGATCGCGCCGAACACGCCGAATGCCTTGGCTCGTTCCTTGGTGTCGGTGAACGTGACCGTCAGGATGGCCAGTGCTGCCGGTGCGAGCAGTGCGGCGAAGACGCCCTGGCCGGCGCGCGCGATGAACAGCTGCCAGCCCTCCTGGGCGAGTCCGCCGATTGCGGAGGCAACTGCGAAGCCTGCCATGCCGACGATGAACGAGCGCTTGCGTCCCCAGTAGTCGGCGATGCGTCCGCCGAGCAGCAGAAGTGCGCCGAACGACAACGCGTAGGCGGTGATGACCCAGGCGCGGCTGCTGTCGCTGATACCCAGGTCCAGCTGGGCCTGCGGCAGCGCGATGTTGACGATGGTGCCGTCCAGCACGATCGTGAGCTGCGTGATGGCGACGATGCAGAGCACCAGCCATCGGCGCTCGTAGTTCGGGTTGAGATCCGGCGATTCTCGCTCGGAGAGCTGCGACATGTTTCTACCCCACTCGTACTCGTCGATTCTCGGGCACGAAAATGTCCCGATCGAAAAGGTAGGCGATGCCGTCCGAGGTGTCAAACGAACTAGTTGGTAGGCGGTATCGTGGCCGTCATGAAGCCTGACGCCAGCGCAACCCGCGCCCGCATCGTCGCCGCCGCTCGCGCAGAATTCTCCGAGCACGGACTGGCCGGAGCACGAGTGGATCGCATCGCCGTCTCCGCCAAGGCCAGCAAGGAACGCCTGTACGCCTATTTCGGCGACAAGCAAGCACTGTTCCGAGCCGTGATGGAGGACGGATTCACCCGATTTCTCGAATCGGTTCCGTTCACCGCCGACGATCTGGGGCGATACGCCGCCCGCGAGTACCTGCACTTCGCCGCGCACCCCGAGGAACACCGATTGCTGCTGTGGACGCAACTTCAGGGCGGCAAGGGCGCGGCAGGCGTGGAGAAGGTCCGATCGGTGTTCGCCGAGCGACGAACGGCTGTGGCCGCGGTACAGAAGAAGGGGACGATCTCGGACGCGTTCACCGTCGACGATCTGTTCACCATGATCTTCGGCATAACCTCGTCGTGGATGACCGCGCCGGGTAACGACTGCGGAGCCGTCGACGACACCGAACACCAGCGTCGGGCGTCGATCATCGAGGGCGCAGTACGACGACTCTGCGCTCCGTAGCGTTGTCTAACGCTCTCTAGCTTTGGGTCGAGAGTGGCGAATAGTGGGCTAGTGGGGCCGGCTTTCCCGCAAACGCGCGCGCATTCGTCATAGGCGCGCGATTTCGACACCGATCCTGTGGCAATTCCGAACGCGTCCGACGATTTCGCGCGCGTCTGCCGAGTTCACCGCCCCGCCAGAATTGCCGCCTCACGCTCGGCCGAGAGTCCGACGGGCGGCCGATCGTCCCTCATCGGCGTCCGCCCGTTCAGCGACTGCAACCACATCCACGTGTCGGCGATGGTCTCCTGAATCGGACGAGTCCGGAGCCCTGCAGCGAATGCCTTCGATACGTCGGATGCGTGCAGCGAATCATGGTCGGCCCCCGGCGGAATCCAGATCGGGAGCTCCGTCCACGGCTGCACGCCTGCAGCGCTGAGTACGTCCGGCTCCACCCAGCACAGCCGAGCATCGGAGCGGGTGGCTTGGATGCAGGCCTGCAGAACGTCGTCGATCGTGGCATGACCTGGCCGGCTCACCACGTCGTACGCGCCGCCGAGACCCCGGGCGGCTGCATCCAGACTCCAGGCAACGAGATCGCGGGCATCGACATATTGCAGTGCCAGGTCGGCGGGTCCGGGCGCGAGCACATCCCCTGCTCGCTCGATTCGGTTCAGCCACCAGGGAAGTCGGCCGATATTTTCGTAGGGTCCCAGGATCAGCCCGGCGCGGACCAGCAGCGCTCGAGCGCCGAACGCTGCAGCAGCGGCCTGCTCACCGCCGAGTTTGCATCGCGCATAGTCCTCGCCGGGCCCGTGGACCGTCGGCCAGGTCTCGTTCGCTCCTGCCTCGGGCGCGTCGTACACGGATCGGCTCGAGACGTAGATGTAGCTATCGACTCGACCGACGAGCATCGTTGCCGACTGCTCGACGGCGCTCGGCTCCCATGACCAGGTGTCGAACACCATGTCCCAGTTACCTTCTCGAATCGCATTCAGCCCACCGGTCGCGCGTCTGTCTCCACGGAGTTGGTTGACCCGGGGATCCGACGGGGTCGTGCCGCGATTGAGTACCGTGACGTCCCACTGCAGATCGAGAGCATGTTCGACGGCAGTTCGCCCCACGAACTCACTGCCGCCGAGGACCAATAGCTTCATGTACCCAGTGTGCCGGTCATCCGGTCCGCGCTGCCGTCGACCAGCCTGATGGGATCGCTGCTGACAGCAGAGTAGCTCCAGCTACACGGGGAGCGTGCTGTGGCCGGTCTCCTTGATGGTCAGCACCGTCGCAACACCGATGGCGCACACGCCCATCACCCAGTACGCCGGTGACATGGCGTTGCCGGTCGATTCGACCAACTGTGCAGCAACGTACGGCGCAGTTCCGCCTGCGGCGATCGTTCCGATGTTGAAGCCCAACGACACTCCGGTGTAGCGAACCGATCGCGGGAACAGTTCGGTGAACAGCGGGAACGCCGGAACCTGTACGACGCCATTGAGCACCATGTAGACGAAGTAGACGACGCCGACGATCAGAATGCTCGACGTGGCACCGAGAATCATGAAGACCGGTAGCGCGATGATCACGTAGGCCACATAGCCGAACAGCAGTACCGGTTTGCGGCCGAACCTGTCGGTCAGCATCCCACTCAACGGAAAAGTGGCGCAGGCCAACGCAATTGCCACCGCCGACGTCCAGTACACCGAGTCCTTCGAGAACCCGAGGTCGTTGATCAGGTACACGCTGAAGTAGGTCAGTCCGATGTATCCGGATCCGTTCATCGCGATCGCGATGCCGACGACGCGGAGCACCGACCACGGTTGCTTCCTCACCACGTCACTCAACGGGCTCTTGGCTACCTCGTTCTTGGCTGCCATTTCCTCGAACTCCGGGCTGTCCTCCAGCTTCAGCCGGACACGGAGACACACGAACGCCAGGGGCAGAGCAAGCAGGAACGGGATGCGCCATCCCCAGGACGACATTTGTTCGTCGGTCGTGATCAGAGCGACGACCCCGACGACGGCGGCAGCGACGGCGAAGCCGAGTGTCGATCCCACCGGCGTGAACGAACCGAAGAATCCACGACGGTTCGGCGGTGCCGATTCGGCGATGTAGGTTGCGGCACCGCCGATCTCACCGCCCGCCGAGAATCCCTGGGCGAGCCGGACGATGACCAGCAGAACCGGGGCCAGCACGCCGACGCTCGAGTGCGTCGGCAGCAGGCCGAGAATGCCGCAGGCGACGCCCATGCACACCACGGTGATGACGAGGGCGTGCCGACGACCCTTACGGTCTCCGAGTCTTCCGAAGAAGATTCCGCCGAGCGGACGGGCGACGTAGGCGACGCCGAAGACCGCCAAGGTCGCCAGTATCGATACGCCGGGGCTGGTGGATGGAAAGAACAGCGGTGCGATGACGACGGCGAGGAAGCCGTAGACCGCGAAGTCGTAATACTCGATGAGCGTGCCGACACCTCCGGCCAGCGCAGCTCGGCGCGCGGTCGTGGTGTCCGCCTTGGGCGGTGCGACTCCTGCGCGGGAGTGTTCGGTGTTCGTCATCGCGCTGATCCTTCTGTGAGTGGTTGCTTGCTTCGGTGTTCGGAGAGAAGCAGTTCGTACGACCCTCCTGCTTCGATGACGGCGACCGTGCGGGCATTGGGTGGATGACCGGTGATCGTGGTGCCGTCCGGCTTCGACACCTCGGCCCGACGCCAGTCGAGTCCGACTTTGTCACCGACGGCCACCGCGTCCGATATTCCGGGGACGGTGATCAGGGGCATACCGTTGAAGGTTTCGCCGCGCCAGAATCCGGGCGAGAACGATTCCGCCACAACGGCACTGATGCCCAGGTTGCGCAACGCCACCATCGGCGGATAGTGCGGATGTCCGTAGCCGAAGTTCCGCCCACCGACGATGATGTCTCCGGGGCGAACTCGATCGACGAAATCCGGGTCGTACGCCGCCATGCAGACCGATCTGAGGTGATCGGGGTCGTAGGACTTGATGTTCGCGACGCCCACCACCAGATCGATGTCGAAGTCGTCGCCGAATATCCACGCGACTGCGCCGTCGATGACGTCGGGCGGGGGCGGGTATGCGCTCATGACCCCACCTGCGCGATCGTCCCGGCGAGGGCGCTGGCCGCAACTGTGAAGGGTGAACCCATGTAGATGTTGGCGTCGGAGCTACCCATTCGCCCGGAGATGTTCAGCACCCCGGTGGAAATGCAGTTCTCGCCGGCCGCGAGGGGCTTCTGGTATCCGAAGCAGAAGTCGCAGCTCGACACCGCGATATGCGCGCCCGCCGAACGCAGGATGTCCAGCAGCCCTTCGCTTTCGGCTTGATCGTGCACCTTCTGCGAGGTCGGCACCACGTTCAACTCGACCCCGGGTGCGACCGTCCGCCCGTCGAGCACCAGAGCCGCCGCGCGCAAGTCTTCGATGCGGCCGCTGGCACAGGACCCGATGAACGCCTTTGTGATCGGTATTCCGGCCAGATCGGCGGCGGTATGCGTGTTGGCGGCACGGGCCGAGCCGGGCTGCACCACCTGCGGAACGATGGCGGACAGGTCGATGGTGTGGCGGGCCGCGTAGGTGGCGCCATCGTCGGGGAGCACGGGGCTGAACGCGTGCCGGGCGACGTCGTGGGCGTAGGCGAGCGACAGCTCGTCGGGTTCGAAGATCGCCGAGACCGCTCCGGTGAACATCGCCATCCCGCACAGTCCCTGGCGGTGGTCGATCTTCATCGACCGCGCTCCGGGACCACCGAACTCCATGACCTGGTGGGCGCACCCGTCCGCACCGACCAGGTCGATGATCGTGTGGACGAGATCGCGACTGTCGACGCCGGGGCCGAACTCACCCACGAGGTCGAACCGGGTGGTGGCCGGGATGTCGACGTACAGCTGTCCTGTCACCCAGGCCTCGATCAGATCGCGCCGGATGCCCCAACCGAGTGCACCGAAGGCACCGATTCCGCTGATGTGCCCGTCGAAGTGGACGAGGAAATCTCCTGGCGTCGCGAGTCCGAGTTCGGCGGTGAGTTGATGACCGATGCCGCGACCCTCGTGCAGTTCGATGCCGTAGAACTCGCACCAATCTCGCGTGATCTGGTGCACCGCTTGTTCTTTGGCGTTCTTCTTGGTGAGCATGTGGTCGATGAAGACGACGTATCGCGCCGGGTCGTCGAGTTCGGTGATGCCGAAGTCCTCGCGCATCTGCCGGAACATCACGTCGGTGTAGCCCGGGAAGTCGTAGGCGATCATCCGTGCGGGTCGCACGGCATGATTCTCTCCGGCGTGCACCACATCGGCATCACAGGTTCGGCCGAGGATCTTCTCGACCATCGTCAGTGCGTCGGAACTCATACCGATCACACCTTCGAGTCGGCGGGAAGGTACTTGCGTTGCGCTGCTTCGACTTCCGGAAAACCGATGAGATCGACGAACTCGTGGTGCTGCAGCGCGTCGGCGCTCACCTCCGCCGGGGCTTCTCCGCCTGCGAGTCGGCGCAGAGCCTCACGAGCAGCTCCGGTGGCAGCCATCAGCACCTGGGTCGGCAGTAGAGCGAGTCGAACGCCGATCTGCTGCAACACCTCCGGGGTGAACTCGCGCTCGGTCCACGTCGACGCGGTCAATGTCGCCATCAGTGGGACACCGACGGCGTCGTGACAGCGAGCCCACTCGTCGGCGGTCTCGAAGGTCTTCGTGACCGGCATGATCATGTCGGCACCGGCGTCGACGTATGCAGTCGCGCGTCGGATCGCGTCGTCGCCACGCGCATCGGTGCGGGCAATCATCAGGACGTGGTCCGGCAGCGAATCCCGCACTGCCCTGACCTTTCCCGACGCTTCCTCGATGCTGATGAGGTCCACGGGCTCGCCCACGCAGATGGGGCACTTCTTGGGCGAGAGCTGATCTTCCATGAAGACGCCCTGCACACCTGCGACGGCGAATCTACCTGCGGTCCGCGCCGCGTTGACGGCGTTTCCGTAGCCGGTATCGATATCCGCGACCAACGGTAGTGACGACGCCTCGCCGATGGTGCGCACCGCCTGGAGGTTCTCGGTCATCGTGTACAGCTCGGCGTCGGGGAGTCCGAGGGCTGCCGACACAGCGAAGCCGGAGGCGCACAGGGCCGAGAACCCGGCCTGTTCGGCGAGCTTCGCCGTCAGTCCATCCCATACGCCCGGGGCGTACACCAGGCCCTGCTCGGTCAGATCTCTGAGTGTCGCGGTCATGAGCACCATCCATTTCGTAATGCGGAACGTATTCCGAATTTAGAGTGGCTCGGATCACAAGTCAATACCGGTCGGTGGACTCACCGGTGCCGATCGGTTCGTAGGATGGCGTCGACGCTTCACCCGACCGGAAGGAACAACACGTGGAAGTTCCCACCGAGTCCGATACCCACGCCGGCCGCGACATCGTCGGTGCCGTCGTCAAAGCCTGCACACTGCTCGATCACTTCGATACGACGCACCCGGTGTGGACGCTCAACGACCTGACGACGGCAAGTCGAATGAACAAGACGACCGTGCACAGACTGATGACCACGCTGATCCATGCCGGTTGGGTGGATCGAACGGCCGAAGGCTCGTATCGAATCGCCATGCCCGTGTTCGAGATCGGGTCGTCGGCACTGACCCAACTCGACATCCGCGGTGCCGCGCAACCATACCTGTCGGAGATTGCCGAAAAGTTCGGC
Source organism: Rhodococcus sp. 05-339-2 (assembly GCF_002258965.1). Lineage (NCBI taxonomy): Bacteria > Bacillati > Actinomycetota > Actinomycetes > Mycobacteriales > Nocardiaceae > Rhodococcus > Rhodococcus sp. 05-339-2. Next base: position 698,456 of record NZ_NOYW01000016.1, on the reverse strand, counting down.
GACACTGCATATCTCATGGTCCCAGCGGACGAGGGAGCCGTCTGCATCGATCGCCACGAAGGAAGCAATCCCCTGGTGGTTGCGGGCATTTCGATCGGTTCGGTACTGCCGTATCACGCCACTGCAGGCCCGATGGCCATGCTGGCGTTCTCCACCCGGATACGCGACCGGTGGCTCGCCGATGACCTACCTGCGTTCACGGATCGAACACCGACCGCGCCGGAAGAGTTGCTCACCCGTCTCGAACTGATCCGGTCTCAGGGGTACGCACTGAGCAACTCGGATTACCTCACCGGTGTCGCGGCCGTCGGAGCACCGATCCTCGGACGAGACGGTGCGGTCGTTGCATCGATCAGCGTGGGCGGCCGAGCGGAGACCTTCGAGGGCGATGCCCTGCGAGAAAAGGTGGCGACGGTTCTGGCCTCCGCACAGAGCTTGTCCCGTGTGGCAGAAGCGCTACCTGCGCCAGGACGAGAACATTGAGTTATTCGTAAATCTACCCGATCAGCTAGAGAGCCGAATACTCATCTACCGATTCGCTCGATCAGTCTCATGGCATCGAAGGGTGCGTGTCCCTTGATGTCGTTGTCGAAATACACGTGGACGTCTCGGCCCGTGGCCGTCCAGTCCGAGATCTTTGCCGCCCATCGGTCGAGAGCGTCATCGGTGTAGCCGCTGGCGTACAGCTCCTGGTCGCCGTGCAGGCGGGCGTACATGAAATCGGCCGTCGGAGTGTCGACGTACGGATACTTACCGGCAGTATCGGCGACGACGAACGCAATATCGTTCTCTCGCAACAACTCCACGGCTTCATCGGTGGCGAAACTCTGATGCCGAGCTTCCACGCAGTGCCGAAGCGGCCGAGACGACGGCGGAGGCAGCAACACTCGATCCTCGGCGAGTTTGTCGTCGCGAGAATGTGCCAGAGTGACTGCAGCAGAAACTGTTCGGGGCAACACGGCGAAGAAATCCGCCATCTTCTGCGCGTCGAATTCGAGGTTCGGTGGCAACTGCCACAGGAACGGTCCGAGCTTGTCGCCCAGCGTCAACACGCCGGTGGCGAAGAAGTTCGCGAGCGCTGCCTCGACCCCGACGAGCCGTTTGATGTGGGTGACGTAGCGACCGCCTTTGATCGAGAACACGAAGTCGTCCGGGGTCTCGTCGTGCCATTTGGTGAAGCTCGACGGCTTCTGCATCGCATAGAAGGTGCCGTTGATCTCGATCGACGTCAGTTTCTCCGACGCGTACCCGAGCTCCTTGCGATGGGCCAAGCCCGCCGGATAGAAATCACCTCGCCACGGCGCGTACGTCCACCCGGAGATACCGATCAGAACTCGAGGTCGATGCGACGCGGGCATGAGCAGACTGTAGACGGGCAGTTCCCAGACGTTCGGCGCAACCAGCTGGCACCACCATCACCGTCGGACCATAATCGGTTCCTATGCGGTCGGGTGGACGAGCGGTGGTGCTGACGCTGGTCGCTGCCGGCGTGTGGCTCTTCGCGACGCCGCAACTCGATCCAGGAACCGCAGACTTCGTGGCCACGCCGGAGCCCATCGCGCCGGCTGCTCCCGTCGTCGAACCGCCGCCGCTGACGCTCGACGAGCTCTCGGCTCGCGTCGATCCCACCGTTGTCACACTGTCGGCATCGGCCGGCTTCACCGGGGTCGCGGGCACCGGCTTCGTCGTCGCGCCGGATGGAATCGTGGTCACCAACTTCCACGTCGTCGAGAACGCCACCGAGATCAGCGCAGTGCACATGGGCAACGGACTGATCTACGACGCCACCGTGCTGGGTTACGACAAGTCCCGTGACGTGGCGGTCGTGCAGTTGATCACCGCGGCCGACCTGCCGGTGGTCGAGCTTGCCCCGGACCCACTTCCCGAGGTGGGTGATGCGGTGACAGCCGTCGGGAATGCCTCGGGTGCAGGGGTATTGGTGCCTGCGCCGGGAGCGGTGACCGCCCTCGATCAGCAGGTGCGTACGCGCAGTTCGGTGGACGGGTCACGAAATACGTTGGAGCGGATGATTCGCGTCGATGCCGATGTGCGAGCGGGGGATTCGGGTGGGCCTCTGTTCGACGCCTGGGGCCGTGTGGTGGGCGTGAACACCGCCGGGTTGTCCGACGAGGCCCGCAACGGCACCGAATTCTCGCCCCCACAGGCACCCGAGGCGTATGCCGTCCCCATCGCCGAGGCGGTCTCGGTACTCGATCAGGTACTCGCCGGGCAATCGGGCGGCACGGTCCACGTAGGCCCCACACCGTATTTCGGTGTCTCGGTACGCGATGTGTCGGTCTTCGAGAACAGGCCGGCGATCGGAGCGGCCGTCGTCTCGGTGACCTCGGATTCCCCGGCCGAGTCCCTGGGGTTGTCCGCCGCGGACGTGATCGTGACGTTCGACGGCACGCAGATCGAATCCTCGTCGGACCTGTCGCAGGCACTCATCGGACGACGCCCGGGCGATTCCGCCGTCGTCGAATGGGTCGACGATGCGGGTGTGACCAGCTCCGGCACAGTCACTCTCGCCGCCGGATTGCCGACGGCGTGAGGTCGTTCCGCAGGCTCCACTCCCGACAGCCCTGAGTTCAGCCCTGCAGCACCGACAACACATTGCCCGCCGGGTCGGTGAACCATGCGATGAGCGGGCCGCCGTGTCGAAAGATTCCTTTCTCGTCGGTGCCCATGTCCGGATACTGCTCGAACACAATCCCTTTGGCGATCAGTGTGTCGACCGCACTGTCGATGTCGGCAACCGGGAAGTTCAGAATCGTGTACTGAGCGGGCACGTGCCCGGGACGTGGATAGATCAGCACGATCGCCCCGGCGGCGAGGTGCAGCTCGAGCATGCCCATCTCGTTCTCGGTGACCGTCAGTCCGAGGGTCTCGCCGTAGAACGCGCGCGCCGCCTGTAGGTCGTCCACCGAGAACCCGGAGAACGGCTGCCTGGTCAATTCCAAGATCGTCATCGTCGAATTATCGCGCTCTCACGCGTGCCAGGGGCCGATATCCGAGTAGCGTGGATCTCGTGACTATTCGCCTCGGTTACCAGATGCCCAACTTCAGCTACGACGGTTCGGTTGCAGAGCTCTTTCCCCAGGTCATCGCGCAGGCGCGCGAGGCCGAAGCGGCCGGGTTCGACACCGCATTCGTGATGGATCACTTCTACCAACTTCCCGGAATCGGCAAGCCCGACGAGCCGATGCTCGAGGCCTACTCCGCGCTGTCCGCCCTCGCGACGGCCACCGACACCATCCAGCTCTCCGCGCTGGTCACCGGAAACACCTATCGCAATCCCGCGATCCTGGCCAAGACCGTCACCACACTGGATGTCGTCAGTGGCGGTCGCGCGATCCTCGGTATCGGTGCCGGCTGGTACGAGCTCGAGCACCAGAGCTTCGGACTCGAGTTCGGCACCTTCACCGACCGTTTCGAGCGACTCGACGAGGCGCTGCAGATCATCGAGCCGATGCTTCGCGGCCAGCGCCCCACGTTCGACGGCCTCTGGTACCAGGTGGAGGACGCGATCAACGAGCCTCGCATCCGCGACGATCTGCCGATCATGCTCGGTGGCGGCGGCGAGAAGAAGACGTTCGGACTGGCCGCACAATTCGCCGACCATCTCAACATCATCTGCGACGCAAACGAATTGCCCCGCAAGATCGCTGCCGTCCAAGCGCGCTGCGAGGAGGTCGACCGCGACCCGAAGGACCTCGAAACGAGCTTCCTCGCGTTCGTCATCGTCGACGAGGACGGCGACAAGGCCAAGGAGCTGCAGCGCGAGTTCGTGCTGAAGCAGGGCCTCGACCTGACGAACCTGTCGGAGGAGGACGCGGCGAAGGCCACCGATCGCCACTTCTGCGGAACCCCCGACGACGTAGCCGAGCAGGTGCAGAAGCGCGTGCTCGATCACGGCATCGACGGCATCATCATCAACCTGATCACCAATGGACACCAGCCGGGAGCCGTCGAACTGGCAGGTAAGGCCCTGAAGCCGCTCGTCTAGATTTTTCTCCAGCGGTAGCCGCGGGGGCGCGTGCAGTGGCATAGTTCCCCCGTGGCTCAGCTGAGGATGAACGGGCACCGTGTCTTGGTCGCCGACCTGACCGGCGATTCCCTGCGCGCGATGTCGGGTTCCATGGTGGCGTACGAGGGCGACGTCACCTTCAAGAACGCAGGCATGGGCGGCGGCGGCGGATTTCGCGCCGCACTCAAACAGAAGGTGACCGGCGAGTCGCTGTCGCTGATGGACGTGTCGGGCAAGGGCACCGTCTACTTCGCCGTCGACGCTCAGGACATCACTCTCGTCGAGGTCCAGGGCGACAACCTCCACGTCGAATCCTCCCAGTTGCTCGCTCTCACAGGGCAACTGCGCACCGACGTCAAGTTCTCCGGCCTTCGCGGCGCATCGTCGGGGCAAGGTTTGTTCACCACCGTCGTCAGCGGATCGGGCACCGTGGCATTGCTGTCGAAGGGTGGGCCGATCATCGCCCTCGCCGTCGACCCCCAGTATCCCTTGGTCGTCGATCCCGACGCGTTCGTTGCCCACCGCGGCCAACTGAATCAGAGCTTCGTCACCGACGTCACGTGGCGCTCCGCCATCGGCGGCGGCAGCGGCGAGGCGTTCTCCCTCCGTTTCGACGGCCAGGGCGTCGTCTACATCCAACCCGAGGAGCGCTGACGTGCCGCTCGAACTCGTCAACAGCAAAGTCGTGAAATCCGTTCTGGCACCCAATCAGAGCGTGCTCGCGCGTCGTGGATCGATGCTCTACTACACCGGCGACGTACGGTTCGTTCCGCACTCGATGGGCGGTTCGGCCGGAGCCATGCCGGGCATGGGCGGCATGGCGGGGATGGCCGGCCGGATGATGGCAGGCGAGCACGTGGCGATGATGGCCGCCGAGGGTCAGGGTGAGGTCTTCTACGGCCACGCCGGGCTGTACATCGAGGTGATCCATCTCGACGGGTCCTCGATGCTCACCGTCGAAGCCGATCGACTTCTGGTGCACGACGGCTACCTGCAGAGTTCCATCGTGGCCCTGACCTCACAGGGCGGTGTTCGCGGAGCGGTGCGCGGCGCGATGACCGGGCAGGGTTTGTTCACGACCCAACTGACCGGTCAGGGCAGCGTCGCGGTTCTCTCGCACGGCGGCGCGACTCCGCTGCAGGTCGGACCGAATCACCCTCAGGTCGTGGTGGATCCGCAGGCGTACGTCTGCCACATCGGCAACATCAACGTCGACATCTCGGCGAACGTCGGGTGGCGAGACGCCGTCGGCAAGGGCAGCGGTGAGGCGATTCAGCTGAAGATGACCGGTATGGGCACCGTGTGGGTGCAGGCGTCCGAGCAGAAGTTCTGAGGAGCAATCTCATGGGTCTCGACATCCACACCCCGTACACGCTGCCGGTCAACGACAACGTCCCCGGCAACGACTACGCGTTCTGCGTCGAACTGGCGGGCCAGCCGTGGTTCACCGCGAAGGGCGCGATGATCGCCTACTACGGCAACGTTCGCTTCGAGCCGCTCGGGCAGACCTCCATGCCCGCCATCGTCGCCGCACGGTTCTCGTCTCCGCTGTACTCGAACGACTGGGTACTGGCGCAGGGCCAGGGCAAGCTCATCCTCGGCGACCGAGGATTCAACATCAACAGCTACGACCTCGACGACGGCAACCTCACCATCCGGGCGTCGAATCTCCTTGCGTTCGAGCCGACTCTGGATCTCAAGCAGTCCATCGTCCCGGGATTTCTCACTCTGCTCGGAACCGGCAAGTTCCTGGCCTCGTCCAACGGCACCGTCATGTTCGCCGAGCCGCCGCTGCGCATCGACCCGGAAGCGCTTGTGGGATGGGCTGATTGCCCGTCACCCTCGCATCACTTCGACGCCGACTGGATGCAGAACTTCCTCGGCGCGGCGCGTGGATTTCTCGGTGCCAACAGCGGCGAGGAGCGCCAGTTCGACTTCACCGGTGCCGGCACGGTGCTGATCCAATCGAGCGAGAAGGTTCTCGACGATTCGCATCTGTTGCGGTACGTCGAGTCGCAGACGGTCTCGCTCGGCCAGAACTCCCTGAGATCTCTGCACAACTCGATCGGAGCACGACTACAGCAGGGCGGCGCGTAGTACCTCGACCACACCGGCAGGGTTGTCGGCCATCATGACGTGCCCGGAATCGGCGACTCGTACGACCTCGACTCCAGCGCTGATCAGTTCGGCCTCCCGACTCGGCGGGCCCGTGCGATCTCCGTACCCGAATACCCTCGGGACAGTTGCCGACTCGAGCATGGACCGAATCGTCGGCTCCGGTCCCACACACAGCCCGACCGCAGTGCGGTGAAGGGCGACCGGATCGGCAACGCGCAGGGTGGACGCCCACTCCGGATCGGCGTCGGCGATCAGCTCGGCCACACCGGTGTCGACGAACTCGCTCTCCGACTGCCGGGCGATCTCCACGCTCGCGGTGCCGTCCCACGGCAGCAGATTGGGTTCGAGCACGATCAGTCGGCCCACCAGATCCGGCCTCCGGTACGCGAGCACCGTGGCGATCGATCCACCCAGGCTGTGGCCGACGAGGTCGACCGAGGTCAGATTCCGCTGATCGAGCAGGCCGGCAACGGCAGCAGCATGGTCGGCGAGCGAGTAACCGATGTCGTGCGGACGGTCGCTGAATCCGAACCCGAGCAGATCCGGCAGTACCCGTTCCCTGCCCTCGAAGGCAGTGTCCGCGGCGATCGCCCCGAACGCCGGGACGCCCGCCGAGCCGAGCCCGTGCAGGAACACCATGGCCGGATCGGTGCTGCCCGGCAAGGTGAACGTTCGGACGCTCGGCGGCTGTTCGGGAAAAACGCGCATACTGGAGTATCACCTGAGGAGGTACAGCCATGGCCAACCAAGGACCCTTCGGATTCGGATCCGACGACTTCGACAAGTTCGCCCGTGAGGCAACCGAGGGCCTGCGTGAGGTGGTCGGCTCGCTGTTCGCCTCCGGCACCGGGGCACCCAAAGCTCCGCCGGAGCCCGAAACCACAGGTCAGAAGGGTGACGGAGTCTGGGCGATCTACAGCGTCGACGACGCCGGCTCACCGCAGATCGATCAGCTGTACGCCACCGAACTCGATGCCCTCCGTGCACACAAGGACAACACCGACCCGCGTCGACGCGTCCGATTCCTGCCGTACGGCGTGAGCGTCAGCGTTCTCGAGGACTGAATCGGGTGCATCGGGCCGCGCTAGGCGCGGCTGGCTGCACCGGATTCACGCAGGCTCGACTCCAGCGAAGCCAACGACGCTTCGAGGAACTCGGCTGGTACCGCCGGAAGTCCACCGACATGGGCTCGGACGGCCTCCGGGGTGTCGGTCCAGTCGTAGGTGAGAGTCACCGTCGTTCCTTCGGCCGCCGCCGCCAGGTCGTAGCGCCACCACCACCCGCCATGGTCGACGGACCCATCCTCCCGCCGCGCTCCCGGCAACCACGCGATGGTTCGATCCTGCACGTACGCGATCACCAGGTTGTGCACCACGTAGTGGCCACCCGCAATCTCGTGAAACATGTTGACCGCGAAGATTTGTCCCATTGCCGTGATGCGATCGGCATCCACCGCCGACCGCACCCAGTCGCCCGGTTCGGTGTCCTGATGTCGGTTGGGGTCGGTCAGCACGGCGAAGATCTCGGCGGGGCTCGCGGCCATCGTTCGGCTCACGACATGACACTCCCGGACGGCGTTCATGCGAGCACCTCGCGTAACGCCCTCGCGAATTCGGCGGGATTCTCACCCGTGAAGGCGGAGTGGTCGCCAGGAAGCACCGCCGCTTCGGTGCCGAGGAGTGCCGCGACGGCGTGGGCGGCGCGAGCAGCGATCTCCTCGTTCGATTCCGCACCGACCGCGATGACGACGCGGGTGTTCGCGGCCTTCACGGCGTCGACGTCGGGCAGGAAACTCACGACCCCGCCGCGCATGTTCGCCATGAGCGGGTCGGTACGGTGGCCGTCGTCCTGGGTGGGCAACCCGAACTCCGACGGATCGGGCGCAGGGCGCTCGAGGTACTGAGAATCCAGTTCTCCTCGGTGCATCACCAGTGCGATGAACTGAGCCATCGCCGGTCCGATGCCGGAGGCATCGTAGGTGGCGACGATCCTCTCACACACCGCGTGCAGTGCATCGTGGTCCGGAAGTGCTCCTCCCGCAGGCGGTTCGTGCGCTATCAACGTGCGCAGATCTCTCGGGTAGCGCGCGACCAGGGCAAGTGCGTTGACCGCCCCTCCGCTGGAGGCGAACATATCGACCGGCCCCACTCCCAGGTTCTGCAGAAGGACGTGGAGATCGTCGGCGTGCTGCGCCGGTGTCACCGCCGACGTGGGATCGTCCCGCGTGCTTCGACCGGTGTTGCGCGGGTCGTACGTCACCACCGTTCGATCCTGGAACTGCGCGGCGAGAGTGGCGAAGCCCCCGGCATCCATCGGCGACCCGATCAACACCAGTGGAACCGAACCGGCAGACAGGTCTCCATGAACGTCGTAGGTGACGGTTGCTCCGGGAACATCGATTGTGAATGTGTTCATGCGAAGACAGACCACTCCCGGGCCCGAATCTCATCGGTACCGATCGCCGACGCAAACCGCGATCCGGCAATGCGAGTCGCTCTCGAACGGAGGATTCGCACGTTTCCCGATTGCGTCTGCGGCTCTGCGCCCGAAAAGTGCCAAACGGTCTATTTTGAGGCAGACTCTGATACGAACGATGCCACTCGACGACGAGGATCCTTCATGCGAACGACATTGCGCACCTTGACCATTGCTACGGCCTGCGCAACCCTGGCCCTTGCTGCCCCTACGTCGGCCCTTGCCGCCGAACCCGGAGACATCACGTTCTCGTTCGCTGTCGACGGAACCAGCGTGACCAACACGATCACCAACACATCGGGCACGGTGATCGGTTGCGGAACATCCTTGGCTCCCGCCCCGAACGGCATACTGCCTCCGGTCGGCGAGGTGATCGGAAACGGTCAGTCGCTGTACACCAACGGGGACACTCAGCCGGGCACGACGGTTCAGACGATCGCCGATGTTCCGGCGGGCTCGTATGTCGCCCTCGCATCCTGCACGTCCACCGAGGGCGAGACCACCACCGCATGGATCTCCGACTACCCCGGGCTCGACGAATTCTTGACTCCGCTCCCGTGGACCTCGTACAAGGTGCAACAGGAATCCACCGTGGTCACCGTCGAGACCGCCTCGTCGTTCCCCGGCAGCGGCAGCGCGTTCGACTGAGGTCAGCCGAGAAAGGCCTCTATCGCATCCGCAGCCTGGTCCACGCCTCCGTGTGATCGCACCTCCGCACTGATCTCGGCTGCGCGCGAGGTCAATTCGCGCGCGCCCGCGACAGCGCCTGCGAGGCTCGCGGCAGTCACCTTCTCGAATTCGAGGTGCACGCCGACGCCGAGTTCGGCGAGCATCGCCGCGTTGCCGAATTGATCGACCGCCTGCGGGACCGCCACGGTCGGTACGCCGAACCACAGGGCCTCGGTGCACCCACCCATCCCGGCGTGGGTGACGAACACCGTGGCCGAATCGAGCACCGCGAGCTGCGGAAGATGTTCGTGCAGTTCCACATTGGCAGGAATCTCGCCGAGCGCGGCCGGATCGACGCGTCGGCCGATGGAGATCACCACGTGCCAGTCGGTGTCGGCGAAGGTCTCGATACACAGTCGGTAGAAGTCGGGTCGCTCGTTGTAGCCCGTACCGAAGGAGATGTACAGGATCGGTCCTTCGGGCGCGGTCCAGCTGCGGTCGTGCAGGCGTACCGGATCGAGGCACGGTCCGACGAACTGCACCGAGTCGGCCACCCGATCCGCGTTGGGTTGCATCACTCGTGGAATCAGTGACAGGCAGTGCGTCGGATAGGTGATCCAGTCCCAGGGATCGGCGTCGATGTCGTTGTCTCGCAACCACGATGCGTAGGTGTCGCGATACGCAACGCCCGTTGCCGACTCCCGAACAGAGGTCATCGCATCACCGAGATCCGCGACGTATCCGTCCCACGCCACGTAGGTCGGCGAGAGTTGTACGGCCGTTACGCCGTAACGCACGCCGAGTACGGGTGCCGTCATTCCGCCGATGTCGTAGAGGAACAGATCCGGCTGATCGTCGTCGTAGAACGCGGTGAGCACGGGATACGACGCAATGGCCTCGTCGAGGAAGACCTGCATCGCCGCCGCCGGATCGTCCGGCCACGAGCCCTCTCCGTCGGGAAGTATCGAGGAGAACGGCACCACCTCGACGCCCGCGGGTTCGACCACATGCCGCAGAGAGTCACCGACGGCATAGGTGACGCGATGCCCTCGCCGGACCAGCTCGGCAATCACGGCCAGCGATGGGTAGATGTGACTGGGGGCAGTCGTGCCGATCATGGCGATGTGCATGATTGCCACCGTAGAGCCCACTCGGGGCAGCGAGCTAGTGGATTTCGTTGGCGATCAGATCCAGCAGGCCGGGGAATCTATCGTTGAGCTCCTGGCGTCGCAGCGTCACCTTGCGACTGTTGCCGCGGTCGACCTGGAACACCAGACCCGCTTCGCGCAGCACGCGAAAGTGATGCGTCAGAGTCGATTTCGTGACGCCGAGCTCGAACGACATGCAGGTGCGCTCGGCACCGTCGTCGTCGCCGACGAGTTCGGTGACCACCTTGCGGCGCAGTGGATCCGCCAGTGCAGACATCACTGCACCGAGTTGCATCTCGTCGGGTTCGGGGTGCCCGTTCTCGTCCGCCATCGACGCCGCCTTTCGCTAGGTACGACTTGCGTCGTACCTTTAAACCTGCTCTAGTACGAAAGTCATCGTACCTACGTCAGCGCAGGGGGATCCATGAGAGCGGTTCTGCCGGTCGTACTCGCGGCACAGTTCGTCGTACCGATGTCCATCTCGGGCACCGCCATCGCGATCCCGGTGATCGCTGCCGATCTCGGCTCCGACCCGACGCAGCTCCAGTGGGTCGTCAACGGCTTCAACGTCGCGTTCGCGCTGTTCACCGTCGTCTGGGGTGCGGTATCGGATCGCATCGGACACCGCACGTCGTTTCGCATCGGCGTCGTGCTGACCGCCGTCGCCAGCCTGGTCAGCGCTCTGGCGTCCTCGCTGCTTCTGCTCGACGCCGCGAGGGTCCTCGCCGGCACGGGTGCCGCGGCGGTCCTGGTGGGCTCGACGTCGATTCTCTCGCTCCATTTCCAGGGGACCGAACGAGCGACCGCGTTCGCCCTGTTCGGCACCGTGAACGGACTGGGGCTGGCCCTCGGGCCGACCATTTCCGGACTGCTGATCGCCGTGCTCGATTGGCGAGGAGTGTTCGCAGCTCAGGCCCTCGTTCTGCTCGTCGCGGCCGTCGGGACGCTGGCTCTTCCTGCCGTGCGAAGCACATCCACACCATCGAAACTGCCGGATTTCGGCCTGCTGCGAAACCGCCGCTTCCTCGCCCTGTGCCTGGTCCCGGTCGCCGGAGCCATCGGATTCGTCACCCTGCTCACCTATTTGCCCACCGCGCTCGGTGCCGTCGCGTCCCTGACTCCCGGACGAGCCGGACTGTTCATGCTGGCGATGACGATTCCGGTGCTGATCGCCCCGCTGGCGGTCGCCAGGTCCATCGTCGTCTTCGAGGCCGTCACCCCCGACCGTGTGATCCTGACGAGCCTCGGCTTCCTGGTTCTCGGGAATCTCGGCATGCTGGCCCTGCAACCCGGCCTGTCGCTGGCCGCCGTCGTGGTCCCGATGATCGTGTTGGGGCTCGGTTTCGGCCTCCCGATCGGTCTGGTCGACGGCGAAGCGCTCGCGGCAGTTCCGCCGCACAGCAGCGGCACCGCAGCAGGAGTACTCAATCTCTTCCGCATCGGTGGCGAGGCCGTGATGGTCGCCGGCTACGCCTGGCTGCTGGCGATCTTCGTCCGGGACCGGGTGCCCGACGAAGCCGACGCCGAGGCAGCGGCGGCCGGCCGGCAAGGGTTCGCCGACGCCTACGCCCATGCCTTCACCGAAGTGATCGCCCTCGTCGTGGTGGCCGTTGCCGTCACAGCAGCACTGATCATCGCGCTTTCCCGGACGGGCAGATCCGACGTATCGTCGGCGAATGTCCTTTCTGCAGCCGGTGACCCTCACTGACGATCTCGTGACCCTCGAGCCGCTGAGCCACGATCACCTCGAAGGTCTGTGCGACGCCGCGCGCGACGGCGAGCTGTGGAACCTCTGGTACACCAGCGTCCCGAAGCCCGAGGAGATGGCGGCCGAGATCGACCGTCGACTCGGGCTGCTCGACGCGGGCACGATGCTTCCGTTCACACTGCGCCGCAACGACACCGGGCAGATCATCGGAGCGACGACATTCTGCAACGCCGACGCCACCAACCGTCGCGTCGAAATCGGATACACCTGGAATGCCCGCTCCGCGCACGGAACCGGCACCAATCCCGCGAGCAAACTGCTGCTGTTGACGCATGCGTTCGAGGAACTGGGATGCATCGCCGTCGAATTTCGTACCCACTGGATGAACCTGCAATCGCGGACGGCGATCGCGAAACTGGGTGCCAAGCAGGACGGGATTCTGCGCAATCATCAACGCATGTCCGACGGTTCGTTGCGTGACACCGTCGTGTTCTCGATCATCGAATCCGAATGGCCTACCGTCCGCAACGAACTCCGCAGGCGTACCGCACGGTAGGTTGACCCCATGCGTGTGGATGGGCGGGACATTCCCGTAGCGGGAAGCCTGCTTCAGCCGCTGGTGCGAAGAACCAGCGACATCATTCGGGTCGTGTCGGCCTCGGCTCTGCTGGGCGTGGTGATCGCCGGTTCGCTGATCACCAGAAATCAGTGGGATGCGCTCGAGCAATCGGTGTCGAACATCGTCGGTGTGCTCAGCCCCGACCAATCCAATGCGGTCTACATCGTCTACGGAGTCGCCATTCTCGCGCTTCCGTTCGGCGTCCTGATCGGACTGATCGCGGGCCGCAAATGGAAACTGCTCGCCGGGTACGCGGCCGCGGCACTGCTGGCCGCGCTGGCGCTGTCGATCACCGGAACCGGGATCTCCACTCCCACCTGGGACCTCGACGTTCCCGAGCGGCTCGACACGTTCCTCGCGCAGTTCCTCGACGATTCGCGCTGGATCGCGATGTTGGCTGCGGCGCTGACGGTCTCCGGCCCCGGTCTCCCCGCGAAGTGGCGTCGGGCATGGTGGACGCTGTTGCTCGCGTTCGTACCGATCCACCTGGTCGTCTCCACCGTGGTTCCGGCTCGCTCGATGCTCGGACTCGCGGTCGGCTGGCTCGTCGGAGCCGTCATCGTGTTGCTCGTCGGCACACCGGCGCTGGAGGTTCCGCTCGACGCGGCGGTTCGTCTGTTCCACAGCCGCGGTGTCACCGTTCGCAGCTTCACCGTCGTCCGTCCGGCCGGCCCCGGCCCGTTGGTGTTGAACGCGCACACTCCCGACGCCGATGTGGTGGTCGAGTTGTACGGGCAGAATCAGCGCAGCGGCGGTGCCCTGCGCCAGTCCTGGCGGTGGATCACGCTGCGCGGCAGCGAGACTGCGCCCTTGCACGCGTCGATGCGTCGGGCAGTCGAGCATCGCGCCCTGATGGGTCTGGCCATCAAGGGGTTGGGAGCGGCAGGCAGTCACCCGTTGGCGGTGGCAGCGCTCGACAGAGGATGGACCCTGTACGCGCACAGTCTGCCCATCGGTGATCCGGTCGAGGCCGAGCACGACGACGCCACCCTGGGCGCTCTGTGGTCGGCCCTGAACACCCTGCACGAGAATCAGATCTCCCACGGCGACCTGCACCGTGGCGAGCTGAGGATCCACGACGGTAAGGCCCTCTTCTGCGGTTTCGGCCACGCCGAACTGGGTGCGTCGGATTCCCAGATGCAGTCCGACGTCGCGCAGTTGTTGCTCACCACGGCAGACCTGTTCGGCTCTCGGCGCGCCGTCGCCACCGCCGTCGACGTACTCGGCTTCGACACCGTGATCGCGGCCTCGGGTCGATTGACCAAGTCCGCCATCCCGCCTCGTATTCGCCAATCGGTGCTCGACGCCGACAAGACGATGAAGGCGGTTCGGCTCGAGGTCCTCGAACAGACCGGCACCGCCAAGATCGAGGCCGAACAGGTCACCCGATTCAGCCGCAACCAGATCATCTCGCTCGTGTTGTTGATCGGATTGGTCTACGTCGCATATCCGTTCATCAGTGCGGTTCCCGCGTTCGTCACCGAACTCGGTTCGGCCAACTGGTGGTGGGCTCTGCTCGGTCTGTCGGTGTCGGCACTGACGTACGTCGGTGCCGGAGCCGCGTTGTGGGCGTGCGCACTGGGCAAGGTCAGCTTCTGGAATCTGACGGTGATGCAGGTCGCCAACACGTTCGCGGCAACCACGACTCCCGCGGGTGTCGGCGGACTGGCCCTGAGTGTTCGGTTCCTGCAGAAGGGCGGGCTGGGTACGGTCCGCGCGACGGCTGCCGTGGCGTTGCAGCAGTCCGTCCAGGTGATCACGCACGTGAGCCTGCTGATCTTCTTCAGCGTCGTCGCAGGCACGTCGTCCGGGCTCTCGAACATGGTGCCGGGCAACACCGTGCTGTATCTCCTCGCGGGTGCGGCCTTCGGTGTCGTCGGTACGTTCATGTTCGTACCCAAGCTGCGCCGCTGGCTGAAAGTGGCCGTCCGACCGCAGATCAAAGAGGTCCTCGGTGAACTGGGCGAACTCGCCCGCGACCCCAAACGCTTCTCGATCATCATCCTCGGCTGCGCGGCGACGACGTTGGGTGCCGCGCTCGCCTTGTGGGCGAGCATCGAGGCCTTCGGCGGCGGCACCACGTTCGTCACGGTCACGGTCGTCACCATGATCGGCGGGACTCTGGCTTCCGCGGCGCCGACGCCGGGCGGTGTGGGTGCCGTGGAGGCAGCGCTCATCGGCGGTCTCGCGGCCTTCGGCGTTCCCGCCTCCATCGCCGTCCCGTCGGTCCTGCTCTATCGCGTCCTGACCTGCTGGTTGCCGGTGTTTCTCGGGTGGCCGACCTTGCGGTGGCTCACCAAGCGAGACATGGTCTGATTGGTCCGATTCGGGGTGCGTGAACACCGCGAGTGCTAGCGTTCATGCAGGTGGGGGGCCTTATTCGACGGAGGGCGTTGCGATTTCCGATCTGGGAGAGTTCATCCCCACCGCCGAGGAGCGTTGGGTTCGTCTTTTCATCAGCGGAATGACGCTGACGTTCGGACTGGCCGGGGTGCTGATGATCCCGGCGGGGCAGTTCTCCGGTTCGGCCTCGATCGCGGTTCTCCTCGCGTCGGCCACCACGGTGCCCGTGGCCATCGCCTGGTACCTCCGTCCCTGGACATCCCCACGCCTGGCCATGGCCTACATCCTGTACGCCGATGTCGGCATCGTCTCGGTTCTGTTCGCCTTTCGGACCCACTTCGACGCGATGCCGGGTTGCGCGATGTTCGCGATCGTCGCCGCCTTCATCGTCGTCGGAAGTTCCTACCGGATGATGATGCTGCACCTCGCCGTCGCGACCGTCACTCTGCTGACGCTCGGTGTCCTGGCCGTCGTCGATGGTGCCGATCCATGGTCGGCTGCGTCCCGCATCGTCACCATCGGTTCCCTGTACGCCGCCCCCTTCATGATCAAGGCCTACATCGGGCAGCTCCGACTCAAGGCCGCACGGGCGCTGCGCGACCCGTTGACCGGCCTGTGGAATCGCCGCGGTCTGCTGGACACCGTGGACACCCTCGGCGTCTCGCCTTCCGAGGCAGGCGACGCCGTGGGGGTGACGGTCCTCGACATCGACCGTTTCAAGCAGATCAACGACAGATTCGGGCACCCCTCGGGCGACGCCGTCCTGATCGAGGTCGCCCGACGCCTGTCCGAGGCCGTGGGCGATCGGTCGGCGGTCGCACGACTGGGCGGCGACGAGTTCGTGGTTGTCCGAGCCGGAACTCGCGAGGAGATCATCCAGTCGGACAACAGGATTCGAGCCGCCCTGGAGGAGACGTTCGACGGACCTCGGTTCACCACCAGCCTCGGATCCGCGGTCGAAGCACTCGATTCGGAGACCAGCATTCACGTCCTTGTCAGACGATTGATCGCACTGGCCGACATAGAGATGTACCGATTCAAGTCGCGAACCTCCGGGAACGCGGTGTCGTCCGATCGTCTTCCCGAAACGAACTCGCACGAGCAGACGCGGATCCGGATCGACGAACTCATCGCATCCGGCGGCCCCGATATCTTCTTTCAGCCCATCTGCGAGACCGTCACCGGATCCGTAGTCGGCTTCGAGGCGCTCTCGCGCTTTCCCTTCGGTGCCGGATCTCCGCTGTCGTGGTACCGCGACGCCACCGAGGCCGGCATCGGCCCCCGCCTCGAACGAGCCGCACTCGACAGGGCGCTCGACGCGATGCACGAGCTGCCGCCGGGATCGTTCGTCTCGCTCAACGCATCGGCCGACACCATCCGGACGACGAACCTGCTCGATCGACTACGTCCGCACCTGGCGTCGCGGACGTTCTATCTCGAGATCACCGAGCACGAGCGTGTCGACGACTACCTCGCGGTCACCCGAGCCATCGACACCCTCCGCGCTGCGGGAGTGCAGATTTCCATCGACGACGTCGGTGCCGGATTCGCCGGTCTACGTCACGTGATCGAACTGCGCCCGGACATCCTCAAAGTGGACTACGCGCTGGTCCACGGAATCGACCGTGATCCCCTGCGGCGAGCGGCCGCGGCCGCGATCATCGACTTGGCCCGGAAGATCGACGCCGCCGTCATCCTGGAAGGCGTCGAGACCGAAGGGGAACTGCAGGTGGCGAACGAACTCGGGGCCGAGATGGTCCAGGGCTTCCTCACCGGCCGACCGGAACCGGCGTCCGCGCACTCCCACCGACGAGTGGCGACGTGACCGAACTTTCCGGGATCAGATCGACGAATCGACGGTGAACTTGGTCAACGACGGCGCTGCGGCGAGCAGCGGCGGCAATTCGACGATCTTGCCCGGACCCGCGCGGAACTCGCGGTACTTCGCATCGGCCTCGACCGACTCCCACGTCTCGTAGGCAATCACGTGCGCCTCGTTCTCCTCGTCGACCCACACCTCGACTCCGAGGCAGCCCTCGAATGCGCGAGTATCGGCGAGTACCGTCCGCAACAACGAACGGGCCTCGGCGACGGACTCGGGCTTGAACGTCAGATCCAACAATGCAATGAGAGCCATGGTCCCAGTCTATGGGTCGTTCCGCAGGCTCCACTCCCGCCCACACCGGTCATCTGAGCCGAAGTGCCAAGTAGAACTCGATTCTGTCCTCCAGCCGCGACAGATCACGACCGGTGAGTTCCTCGATGCGCTGGATGCGATATCGGACGGAATTGACGTGCATGTGCAGCTGTTCGGCACAACGCGTCCAGGCACCGTTGGTGTCGAGGTACACCGACAGTGTCTCGACGAGATCGCTGTTGTGTAAGTCGTCGTAGTCCACCAGGGGAGTCAGCAGCCGCGAAGTGAACATGCGTCGCACGTCGCCCGGAACGTTGGCGAGAAGTATTGTCAGCGTTGCCAATTCGTCATGCCCGACGACGCTGCAGTCCGAGCCACGGCGCTCGGCGAGCCGGCGGGCGTAGCGCGCTTCCTCTATCGCACTTCGGATGTCGGCGGGCGCGGTCGGTGCGCTGACACCGATCGAGGTGCCGCTACCGATCAGTCCCGGCGCCAGCGTGTGGACGGCTCGCCGAACGGAATCGGTTCGGTCGCTTCGCGCCTCCACCAACGCGATGGCCTCGCCGTCGACGATCCCGACCGTGATCTCCAACGGCGCCAGCACTTCTCGCAGCAACGGACGTAGCTCACCGAGCCGCAACGGATCGCCGGATGTGGCCACAGCCACTGCAGCGTAGCGTGTTTCGGTGTCGAGTCCGATGACGTCCATCTGGGCGAGGACGTCGGCGGGCGTCGCGCCCCCGACGATCGCGCGCACGAACTCCTGGGCCAGAATTCCCGACCCCGAGAGACGGTCGTCGACGCGACCGCGCTCCACGGCCACGATCGACGCCAGCTGCCCGGCCAGAGACAGCCTCGGTGCATCCCATGTCTGCCAATCGCTTTCGAATACCACGAACCAATCCACGACCCGCGGTGCGGACTCTCCATCGACGGCGAACACCGACACTCTCTGCTCTCGGCAGTACCGCGGCAGCCGCACCGATGTCATGAATTCCTGCGCCACGGCCTCGGTGTCCGGCGGGTTGTCGGATCCGGCGAGTACCCGTCCCGACGCAGTGACCACCCAGCAGTTCATGCCCAGATCGGAACTGACCATCTCCAGCAGTGGACCCAGTCCGCCGCCCGGGCCTGCGCTCGCCACGAGGCGTCGATGCCGGTCGAGCACGAGACTCAGGTCCGATGCTCTCGCCGTCGACAGTTGTCGGACGACGCTCTCGGTGACCGTGGCGAAAGCGATGTCGGCCGGAACACGAAAGAGCGGTAGCCCGTGTTCGAGGCATGCGTGCACCAGATCGTCGGGTACCACGCCGTCGTCGGATGCCGCGAGCGCTGCGATGCCGGCCTTGGACACCGCCCGCACGAACGTCATCGAGTCCTCGGGGCCCGTCCGCCACATCAGACCGGTCAGCACCAGCTCGCCGCCGCTGAGATAGCGGCTCGGATCGAGCATGTCGGTGGTCACGACCCATCTGATCGTCGGATCGAAGTGCTCGGGGGTGACGATCGGCTGCAGTTCCAGATCGGGAAGATCAGCCAGATCACGCAGCCGCACGGTGAATCGACCTCCTCTTCGTAGGATCCTCCAAAACCTACACTGTGATCGGCGTCATACTTCGTCGTTCCTGTCTCTCGTTCGTATCGCGCCCGGCAGCTGTACTGGGTGAACTTGATATGCAGACAGCGAGCGGAGAGCAAAGATATGCAATTCCTGCGACCACAGACCTGGAGCGACGCGTTGGCCGCGAAGGCCGACGACGTCGACGTGGTGCCCATCCAGGGCGGCACCGACGTCATGGTCGAGATGAACTTCGATCTCCATCGTCCGGGGGGATTGCTGGACCTGAACCCGATCACCGAGCTCACCGAGTGGGAACAGCTTCCCGACGGCACCCTGCGGGTGGGAGCCGGTGTTCCGTATGTACGGATCATCGCCGAGCTGGGAGACAGGCTTCCCGGCATTGCCCAGGCGTCCCGCACCGTCGGCTCGCCGCAGATCCGCAATCGCGGCACCGTCGGCGGCAACCTGGGAGGCGCGTCCCCCGCAGGTGATCTGCACGCACCCCTGCTTGCGGCGGGCGCAACCGTCGAGGTCGAATCGGCCGAGCGCGGCGTGCGCATGATTCCCGCGACCGAGTTCTACCTCGGCGTCAAACGTAATTCATGCCTGCCCGACGAACTCATTCGCGCCTTCCACGTGGCACCGGCAGCAGGGCCGCAGTACTTCTCGAAGATCGGCACCCGCAACGCCATGGTCATCGCCGTCTGCTCGTTCTCGATCGCACTGTTTCCACAGGAGGGTCGCGTCGGAACCGGTCTCGGCTCCGCTGCGCCGACGCCGCGCCGGGCTTACGATGCCGAGAACTACCTCGCGGCCGAACTCCAGTGGGACGGTGCCCTCGATCCTCGGGTGTCGGAGGAGTTCGGCCGATTGGTCAGTGCGGCAGCAAGTCCCATCGACGACGTACGTGGCACTGCCGATTACCGCAAGCACGCCCTGTCCGTGATGGCCCGGCGAACACTGGGTTGGGCATGGCGGGACCTCACAGCCGCACGGAAGGTGGCCTGAACATGCGAGTGAACTGCACCATCAACGGTAAAGACATGGAAGCCGACGACGTCTGGGAGGGCGAAAGTCTGCTGTACCTGCTCCGCGAACGCATGGGACTGCCCGGATCCAAGAACGCGTGTGAACAAGGCGAATGCGGCTCGTGCACCGTCTATCTCGACGGCATTCCGGCCTGCGCCTGCCTGGTGGCGGCCGGTCAGGTCGAGGGCCGCGAGATCCGTACCGTCGAGGGCCTCGCCGAGGGCGACAAGCTCGACCCGATGCAAGAGGCGTTCGTCGAGTGCGGAGCCGTTCAGTGCGGATTCTGCACCCCGGGACTGGTGGTCCAGGCTCACGACCTGATCGAGCGCGTTCCCAACCCGTCGGACGTCGAAATTCGCGAATCTCTCGCTGGAAACCTCTGCCGCTGTACCGGATACGAGAAGATCCTGGATGCAGTTCGGCTCGCTGCTACACGAAAGGCCGAAGCCGAATGACCACGGTGATCTCGGGTGCGTACATCGCACCCATCGTCGGGGACGAAATCCCCTCCGGATATCTCGTGGTCGAGGGCACCACGATCAGCGCCATCGGCTCGGGCCCCGCACCGGTGATCGCCGGGGCCGAGACGATCGACGCGACGGGTTGCCTCGTCACCCCCGGCCTGGTCAACACCCACCACCACCTGTACCAGTGGGCTTCCCAGGGCCTGGCCAAGGACAACACGCTCTTCGAATGGCTTGTCGCCCTGTACAAGCCGTGGTCGAAGATGGACGCCGAGGTGGTCGGGGGAGCCGCAGCCGCCGGTCTCGGTTGGCTCGCCAAGTCGGGCTGCACCACCAGCACCGATCACCACTACATCTTCCCCAAGGGCCGAGGCGATCTGTTCGCCGCCGAGATCGATGCCGCACGACGCATCGGCGTCCGATTCCAGCCGTGCCGCGGCTCGATGGACCGAGGCGTGTCCGACGGCGGGTTGCCGCCGGACGAGGTGGTCGAATCGCTCGACGACATCCTCGCCGCGACGGCCGAGGCCATCGACACCTACCACGACGCGTCCTTCGGTTCGATGCTCCGCATCGCGGTCGCACCGTGCTCGCCGTTCTCCATCAGCAAAGAACTGCTCGTGGAGTCCGCGGGGCTTGCCCGCGCCAAAGGTGTTCGCCTGCATACGCATCTGGCCGAGACCCTCGACGAGGAAGAGCACTGCCTCGCTCAGATGAACTGCACCCCGGTCGAGTACATGGAGCAGGTCGGCTGGCTGGGTGACGACGTGTGGTTCGCCCACGCGGTACACCTGCACGATTCCGATATCGCGAAGATGGCGGCCACCGGTACCGGTACCGCTCATTGCCCGAGCTCGAACGCACGACTCGGCGCGGGCATCGCTCGTATTTCCGACCTGCTCGCCGCAGGCGCGCCCGTCGGTCTCGGCGTCGATGGTTCGGCCTCGGCCGAAATGGTGCCGTTGGCCGGCGAAGTCCGTCAGGCGATGTACATGCAACGAGCCAAGTACGGACCGACCGCACTGACGGCGCGTCAGGCACTCGAGATCGGAACACTGGGCGGAGCAACGGTGCTGGGACGGCAGAGCGAGATCGGTTCGCTCGAGGTCGGCAAGCTCGCCGACATCGCGATCTGGCGCACGGACGGCTTCTACTCGGCCGTGGACGACCCCGTCGTCGCGTTCGCCTACGGGCAGACACCACCGCTCGCGCGGTTGATGGTGGGCGGTCGAACGATCGTCGAGAACGATGTCCTGACCAGCGCACCGCAGGACGAAATAGGCCGCGCCGGAGCCGATGCGCACCGTCGCCTGATGAAACTCGCGGAGGACGTGCTGTGAGCGCCCCGACCACCACACCCCGGCAAGCTCCCGCCGACATCCCCGCACCGGGACGCGGTCGCGTCGGCGACAGCCCACTGCGACCCGACGGCACCCTGAAGGTCAAGGGCGAGTTCGCATATTCGTCGGACTTGTTCATCGACGGCATGCTCTGGGGCGCAACGCTTCGTAGCCCTCATCCCCGGGCGAAGATCGTCTCGGTCGACATCTCCCAGGCGCTGGCGACTCCCGGCGTCGAGGCCGTGCTCACCCACGAAGACGTGCCGGGACGCAAATGCTTCGGACTCGACCACACGTGGGACCAGCCGGTGCTGGCCTTCGACGAGGTGCGGCACGAAGGCGAACCGATCGCACTCATCGCCGCCGATCATCCCGAAACTGCCCGGCGTGCAATGGAAAAGATCGTCGTGGTCTACGACGTGCTCGAACCCCTGACCGATGCCCGACGCGCAGCCCTCGACCCGAACTACCCGAAGGTGCAGGAACGCGGCGGAGTGGCCCGCCATCAGCCGGTTCGCGTCGGCAACGTCGCAGCCGCTCGGGCGACCGCGGACGTGATCGTCAGCAGCGACTTCGCCGTCGGCATTCAAGATCAGGCGTTCCTGGGACCCGAATCGGGACTGGCTGTTCCGGCCGAGGACGGCGGCGTCGACCTGTACGTGGCGACCCAGTGGATGCACAACGACCTCGCGCAGATCGGGCCCTGCCTCGGACTGCCCGAGGAGAAGATCCGGATGACGCTCGCCGGCGTCGGTGGGGCATTCGGTGGCCGCGAGGACCTGTCGATGCAGATCCACGCGGCGATGCTCGCCATGCACACCGGCAAGCCCGTCAAGATCGTCTACAACCGCTACGAATCGTTCTTCGGACACGTGCACCGCCACCCCGCGCAGATGCACTACGAGTACGGTGCGACTCGCGACGGCAAGCTCGTGTTCGCCGATGTCGAGATCATCCTCGACGGCGGCGCGTACACCTCCGCCACCCTCAACGTGGTCGGCAACGCCGCCTCTCTGGGCGTCGGACCGTACGTCATCCCCAACATCGAGATCGACGCGTACGGGGTGTACACCAACAACCCGCCGTGCGGCGCTATGCGTGGATTCGGCGCAGTACAAGCATGTTTCGCGTACGAGTCGATGATGGACAAGCTCGGCGAGGCCTGCGGCATCGGTCCGGTGGCGATCCGGCAGATCAACGCCGTCAGCCAGGGATCGATCCTGGCGACCGGCCAGGTCATCGAAGCGCCTGCCCCGCTCGCCGAGATGCTCGCCCGAGCCGAGGCGATGGAACTGCCTGCTCCCGTGGATGCGTCGGACATCCGTAATCTGCCGGGTGGGGCATCGCAGACCACCCACGGCGAAGGCGTCGTACGCGGGATCGGTTACGGCGTCGGCATCAAGAACATCTGCTTCTCCGAGAACTACGACGACTACTCCACCGCGCGCGTTCGACTGGAGGTGATCGGAGGCGAGGCAACAGCATTGGTGCACACCGCTGCCGCCGAGGTCGGGCAGGGACTGGTGACGTTGGAGGCGCAGATCGCACGCACCGAGCTCGGCGTCACCAAGGTCGTCATTCACCCCGCCGACACCAAGGTCGGCAATGCCGGATCTTCCTCGGCGTCACGGCAGTCGTACATGACCGGCGGGGCGGTCAAGACCGCCTGCGAGGCCGTGCGCGAGGCGGTATTCGTCCTGGCCGGCCTGTACCTGGGTCGCGCGGTGGCAGACCTGAGCCTCGACGGCGGCAAGATCGTCTCGGCCACCGACGGTGTGCTGGCGACGATCGAGGATGTGCTCGGCGACCGAGTCATCGAGCAGACCCGCGAATTCCACCATCGCCCCACCAGCGGAATGGATCCGGTCACCGGACAGGGCGCGAGCCACACCCAGCTCGCACTGTGTGTCCATCGCGCCGTGGTGGACGTCGACGTCGAACTCGGCCTGGTCAAGGTCGTCGAGATGGCGGCCGTGCAGGACGTCGGCAAGATACTCAACCGGCTCTCGCTCGAGGGCCAGATCCACGGCGGCACAGCGCAGGGCCTCGGTCTGGCGGTGATGGAGGAAATAGTCGTCGTGGACGGTCTGGTGAAGAACCCGTCGTTCACCGACTACCTGATTCCGACCATTCTGGACATGCCGCCCATGAAGCTGGACATCCTCGAGAACCCGGATCCCCTGGCACCGTACGGTCTTCGCGGTGCGGGTGAGCCACCCACCCTCTCGTCGACGCCCGCAGTGGTCGCAGCCATCCGCAATGCCACCGGGCTCGCGTTGACCCGCGTGCCCGTTCGACCCGAACACATCATCAACAGCTGATCCGAGTTCCATCACCATTCGACGAAACCTTATCCGGCACAACCGCACCGACGCCAACTCCCCCGGCTCGTCGGCCCGGCCCCACGCTCGACGAGGTTGATCACGCCCTGGGAGGGCCGATCATGACCGACGTACGCACATCCAGCACTCGCCAGAGTGGACGAGGTCGATCCCAGATCGACAAGTTCTTCGACATCACCGGCCGCGGTTCGACGCTCTCACGCGAAGTTCGCGGTGGCGTCACCACATTCGTGGCCATGGCCTACCTGATCGTCCTCATTCCGCTGATCATCGGTGATGCCCGCGATGTCACCGGTGCCACGCTCGATCCGGCTCACCTGTCGACCATGGTGGCATTGTCGGCCGGTCTGACGACAATCCTGATGGGGGTCGTCGGAAACGCGCCCCTCGCCATGGCGGCCGGCCTCGGGGTGACGCCCATCGTGGTGTTCCAGGCAGCCCCGTACATGACCTGGCCGCAGGCGATGGGACTGGTGGTTCTCGAGGGCGTCGTCATCGTGGTCTTCGCTCTCACCGGCGTGCGGCAACTCATCATGGATGCCATACCTCTGGTCCTCAAACAGGCAATCGGTGTCGGAATCGGCGCGTTCATCGCGCTCATCGGACTGGTCGACGCCGGGTTCGTCGGGCACCACGAGTCAGCAGCCACCGCGGTCACCCTCGGCACGTTCGGCAAGCTCGCCGGCTGGCCCGTGTTCGTCTTCTGTGTCGGCCTGATCCTGATGATCATGCTGTTCGTACGCAAGGTGCCGGGTGCGATGCTCATCGGAATCTTCGTGGCCACCAATCTGGCGATCGTCCTGAACTCGGTGTTCGACATCGCGCCGGAGGCCTGGGGACCGGTTGTTCCGAAGGTGCCCGATTCCATCGTCGCCACACCACAATTCGACCTGCTGTTCAACGTCGACCTGTTCGGCGGGTTCGCTCGGGCCGGAATCGTCACCGCGTCGGTCGTTCTGTTCACTCTCGTTCTCTCGGGCTTCTTCGACGCGATGGGTACCATCCTCGGAGTCGGTGAAGAGGCCGGACTGGTCGACAAGCAGGGCAGGATGCCCGGCCTGAGCCGCATCCTCACCGTCGACGGCATCGGTGCCATCGTCGGTGGTGCGATCAACGGATCTGCGAACACGGCCGTCGTGGAGTCCGCGGCGGGGGTCACCGAGGGTGCGCGAACGGGTCTCGCCAGCGTCGTCACCGGCGGATTGTTGACGAGCCTGATCTTCTTCACTCCGCTGGCCGGCGTGGTTCCGGTCGGTGCCGCGGCCCCGGCCCTGGTTCTGGTCGGTGCGCTGATGATGACGCACGTACGCAAGATCGACTGGGAGAACACCGAAATCGCGATCCCGGCCTTCCTGACCATCGTGCTGATGCCCTTCACGTACTCGATCACCGTCGGAGTCGCGGCGGGTGTCATCGCGTACACCCTCGTCCGCCTCGCCAAAGGCAAAGCGCGTCAGACGCATTGGCTGCTGTATCTGATGTCGGGCATCTTCCTGATCTACTTCGCCCTGCACCCGATCGAAGAAGTGTTGGGAATCTCGTAACGTGAAAGAGATCGTCGATCGTCTGACCGCCTGGGACCACGCGGGTGTTCCCTACGCGGTGGCGACAGTCATCGCGGTGTCCGGAAGTGCTCCACGACTTCCTGGTGCCGCGATGGCGGTCTGCGCCGACGGTGAGGCCGTCGGCAGTGTCTCGGGCGGGTGCGTCGAAGGAGCCGTGTACGAATTGTGCCAGCAGGTTCTCGAGACCGGCGAGTCCAAGCGAGAGTCGTTCGGCTACAGCGATATCGACGCCTTTGCGGTCGGCCTGACATGCGGGGGTGTGATCGAGGTCTTCGTCCGCCTCGGGCCGCCGCGGTCCGTACTCGCGGCCATCGCATCGGATACTGCAGTGGCCACGGTGACGGTGCTCTCCGAGTCCGGGGAGTCGCTCGCGGTGTCCTCTACGGCAACGATCGGCAGCACCGGGTTCTCCGACGTCGACTCGGTGGTCGTCGGTGAGGCGCTGGCGATGTTGGACTCCGGCGGTACCGGTATCCGGTCGGTGCGGTGTCGGCCGGATCTCGACGTGTTCGTGCAGTCCTACGCAACCGCCCCGCGCCTGCTGATCTTCGGAGCCATCGACTACGCCGGCGCACTCGCTCGCGTGGGCAAGTTCCTCGGCTACCACGTCACGGTCTGCGATGCGCGGCCGGTATTTGCCACTGCTGCACGGTTTCCCGATGCCGACGAGGTGGTGACCGAATGGCCGCACAGCTATCTGGCGCGGACGGCAGTCGATGCCCGGACAGTGATCTGCGTGCTCACCCATGACGCCAAATTCGATGTGCCGCTGCTCGAAGTGGCTTTGCGACTGCCCGTCGCATTCGTGGGGGCTATGGGATCGCGCCGGACTCACGACGATCGCGCAGCCCGGTTGCGCGACGTCGGGTTGACCGAGCAGGAGCTCGCACGCTTGAAGTCGCCGATCGGCCTGGACCTGGGAGCCCGAACGCCCGAGGAGACTGCGCTGGCCATCGCGGCGGAATTCGTCGCCGTGCGACGCGGGGGTAGTGCGCTGCCACTGACTCGTACGGCCGGTCCGATTCACCACGACGGGGCGAATGCGAAATACGCGTAAGCCTTCGATGTAGACAACGTCCCGTCGTCAACCTTCGACTTCTGCCCGGCACGCCCGGCCGGATCGCCACATCTGTACCCCTGCGTTTCAACTCCCCGTGCAAGACGTGGGTAGTGGATCCACCTGGACCGCCGATAGGGGTCATCCCCCCCGGCACTATCCCTCCCACCCGAGATTGCCTGCACGAGTCGCCTGAATCGACACTTTCGGTTCTTGTCGGTGGGTCGAGATAGTCTTCTTTCAGTTCGAACGCACGTTCTGAATTGTTGCTCACCGGGGGGTGAAAAAATGGGTGCGATACCGACGGTGTCACTGGAGGCGTTGACTGCTGCCGCGCGTGAAGAGAACCGGCACGCAGCCCGCAAGATCACCGCCTGCTATCGCGTGCACTGCGACTGGATCACCCGCGACACCAAACACAAGCACTACAGCCGATACGGACGCACCGAAATGGCTGTCGCGTTGGGCTGCTCTGCGACCGTCGCCGAATCGTATGTGTCCGTCGGCGTTGCCCTGCACACCCGACTCCCACTGCTACGAGCAGCGTTCGAGACAGGGGAGATCGACCTCCCCCGAGTGCGGACCGCATGCCGGATCCTCGACAACCTCTCCGACGACATCGTCACCCGCGTCGAAGCCGAGGTCGTCGAGGCGGCGCGGAGGTCGTCCCCGGGCCCGCTCGAGCAGGCGATCTGGGACATCCTGCTGCGCGTCGCACCCGAGGAAGCAGCAGCACTGCGAGAGTTCGCGAAGAAGTTCCGCACCGTCACCTACACCCCCGCCGGGGAACTCACCCGCATTCGGGCGGAATTGACCGCACCCGAAGCCGCCGCCGCGTGGCAACTCCTCGAGGAGATGGCCGACACCCTCTGCCCCAAAGACCCACGCGGGAAGAAAGAACGCCTGTGTGATGCGTTCATGGCCCGCATGCACGGCGAACCCCGACTGGCATGCCTGTGCCACCGCCCCGACTGCCCGAAGAACGACACCGCGTTGCCGGATAGGCGGGTGCCGTTGACGATGATCACCGTCGACATCGCCACCCTCATCGGCCTGCTCTCGAACCCTGCATATCTGGCCGGACACGGTTCCATCGACCCCGACCTCGCCCGAGAACTCGCCCGCAACAGTCAGTGGCAGGTCCTGCTGACCGAAGCGATCACCCTCGCCGAATCCCTCGGCCTCGCCGTCCAGAACCCGGAGACAGGGGATTGGGAACGAACACCGACAGAGCAAGAGCAGGAGTCGGCCCCAGGGTCGGCAGCGACATTGGACACGGACACCGACACATCAGCGCCAGCGGGCGCAGTTCCGGGCGCGGCGGCAGGGGCGGTACCGGATTCGGATGCGGATGCCTCTGCGGGCACCGACACGACTGCCGAGACACCCACGGACGCGAACGCAGGTGCAGGTGCACAGAATGCATCGACGGCTGATTCGAGTGCGGAGACAGCTTCGGCGTCGGAACCAACCGGGCCCAGTTCTCCTGCACCCGAACACAGCTCGCCGGCAGGAGATAGGGTCGATCAGGTCGAAAATCCGGTGCCTATCACCGAGCCCACGACCGACCCGGCAGCAGCTACCACCCCAGGCTCAGGCCCAGCCCACAAGCACGCAGCAACAACCGCTTCGGCGGCTATAACCAAGCCGCCACCGGAGCCGTGTAAGGCGACCGGCCCAGAGCCAGTGGCGTCACCAGCACCCGCACCGACTTCGTCGACACCTGTCCAACAGAGGCCGACCGCTGACCCGGCGCCAGATACGAGCGAAAACCAATCTCCCACTGCACCATCCGATACCACCAGGAACCACGAAACCGGCAGTGACGAGGAAACTATCAGTGGATCCGAGCCCACACCGACCGGTAGTCCGGCACCGAGTACTCGCCCAGGTGCGGGTACCGATACCGAGGATCGACCTCCGCGCCGCCTGCAATCGTTGACCTCAGCCGCAGCCCTGTTCTGCACCCACACCCCTGTCGGCAGGGGCACACGGCACAACTCTGCCCTCGACCTGCCCTCTGCGATCCGGCGCAACAACCGAACGATCCCCACTGCAAGCCACACTCCCTCCGGCATCTACCTCGGCACCGCCTCCCTCGCCGCCGCACTCGAAGCCGCCATCGCCGCCGACCCCACCCTCGGAAAGTCGGTACCCCGCGACCCCCTCACAGACCGGGCCCTGATCTACCGACCCGACACTCTCACCACCGCAGCGGTCCGACTCCGCGACAAACACTGCCGCTTCCCCGGCTGCCACCGCCCCGCCGCCCGCTGCCAACTCGACCACATCAACCCGTTCGACCACACCAACCCTCTCGGCGGCGGCTGGACCACCGTCAACAATCTGCAATGCCTCTGCGAATACCACCACACCGTCAAAACCGCCGGCTACTGGACAGCCACCATGCTCCCCGGCGGAGCCATCCTGTGGACCTCGACCTCGAAGACCACCCGAATCACCCTGCCCGCCAACGGCACAGCCGTCCCCATCCTCGGCAACGACCTCAGCCCACACATCCCCACCAAACCGAAACGATCCGGCATCATCGCCTACCCCAACCCACCCGACAACCAACAGCCCGAGACAGACGACACGGCAGCACCGCCGTTCTAGGCGCGCGCCAACAAACGCCCGGTCGATGATTCCGATCCCGCGATCCAGGACCGCCGCACCACACCCGACAGCCCGAGTCGGTCGTACGCCGTCACCGGATTACGGTGGTACAGCTGCGCGACGTCGACGGTGAACCGTTCGTCGGGTGCGAACACCACAAGATCTGCAGCGCAACCGATATCGATGCGTCCGCGATCGGCCATACCGACCTGATCGGCAGTATTCGTGGCCATCCACCGCACGATGTCGGTCAGTGCGAACCCACGGGCACGCGCCTCCGTCCACACCGCAGCGAGCGAGATCTGCAACGACGCGATCCCGCCCCACGCATCACCGAAGTCTCCGGTGTCGAACCTCTTCAGATCCGGCGTACAGGGGGAGTGGTCGGTGACGATGGTATCGATTGTGCCGGCGGACAAACCCTGCCACAACAACTCTCGATTGCCGGCCTCGCGGATCGGCGGGCAACACTTGAACTGGGTGGCGCCCGCCGGCACTGCTTCCGCATCGAAACACAGGTAATGCGGGCAGGTCTCGACGGTCACCCGCACCCCGTCACGCTTCGCCGCCGCAATCATCGGCAACGCATCGGCACTCGACAGATGCAGAATATGCACCCGGCACCCCGTCCTCCGCGACAACTCGATCACCTGCTCGATGGCCCGGTTCTCGGCGGCACGCGGACGCGATTCCAAGAATCCCGAGTACTCACGACCCGTCGCCGACGGTGCCTCGGCGATCACCTCGGCGTTCTCGGCGTGCACGATCATCAACCCGTCGAACGACGCGATCTCGATCAGAGCCTTCTCGAGCTCCGGAATCGTCAGCGGCGGAAATTCGTCCACGCCCGAAGCGAGGAGAAAGCACTTGAAGCCGAACACCCCCGCCTCGTGCAGCGGCCGCAGCTGCTCGACATTTCCCGGAATGGCACCACCCCAGAAGCCGACGTTGACGACCGACTGATCCGCCGCCACCCGCCGCTTGATCTCCAACGCCGCGACGTCCACTGTCGGCGGAATGCTGTTGAGTGGCATATCGACGATGGTCGTGATGCCTCCCGCGGCCGCGGCTCGGGTCGCGCTGGCGAACCCTTCCCATTCGGTGCGCCCCGGCTCGTTGACGTGCACATGGGTGTCCACCAAACCCGGCAGCAGCACCTCATCCGGCCCCAGCTCGACCGCCACCTCCGCGGACACGCGCGCATCCACGGAGTCGATGGCCACGATTCGGCCGTCACGAACGGAGATCGAGGCCGCAACCTCCCGTCCGCCGATCACCGCCCGCGACGCGCGAACAACCAGATCAGACTGCACTGGAGACACTCTGGAGCTCCGAGGACTTCCAGGCGATGTCGGCGGCATCGAGAGCTTCGGCGTCGAGCTCACCGAACAACCGCAATCGGGACAGTCCGCCGTCGGGGTACACGTCCAGTCGCAGGTGCGTGTACGCGTCGGCC
Organism: Rhodococcus sp. 05-339-2; assembly: GCF_002258965.1. Classification (NCBI taxonomy): domain Bacteria; kingdom Bacillati; phylum Actinomycetota; class Actinomycetes; order Mycobacteriales; family Nocardiaceae; genus Rhodococcus; species Rhodococcus sp. 05-339-2. The sequence goes on along the minus strand of NZ_NOYW01000016.1, from coordinate 667,782 downwards.
TCGTTCAACAGGAAGCGATGGCGGGTGTCCGGCTGGACGGCGGTGCGGGGCAGAATCTCGCTCCATGCCGTCGGGTCCGTGATGTGTCGGCGACGAGAATCGATGGCGCTGAGCCGAATCCACCCCGGTGCGTTCCCGACGTAGTAGCTGGTGTCGACCTCCACGTGGCGTGGGGCGCCGGGCGATGCGAGAGCGAACACTGCGAAATCGTTGCCGCCGTTGCGTCGTCGAGAGTTCTCCCAGCCTTCGCCCATGTTGCGAGCACGCCCGGGCAGGATGATGTTGGCCGGCGAGGAGTAGAAGGCGTCGGAGCAATCGGTGAGCCGAGCGCCGTTCTCCGCGGCCAGCAGGTCGACGGTGCCTGCGAGGAACCGCGGATCCTGCACCACCTGGCCGTGCACACGGAACCGGGCAACGCCGCCGTCGGGGTAGATCGACAGACGCACATGCGTCCACCGGTGCCGATCGGCCACCTCGTACCTGTTCGCGGTGTCTCCGGTTGCGGGAGACCTGTCGACGATGCTGTGCCACTCCGCATTCTGCACATCCTCGATGGACGGATAGCCCTCGATCGACGCAGCCTCGACGGACACGAACGGCGGGTAGTTGCCGGTGAAGTGAGCGGTGTCGACCACGACGCCGTGCACGATGCCCGGAGAGCCCAGTCGCACGATCGCCCAGTCGTGACCGCCCTCGTCACGGCGACGGCGAGTCTCCCACCCGTCGTACACCTTTCCCTTGTGGCCGAAGTCCGCTGGATCGAACAGCGGAGCATCGGGCTTGATCAGGTTCTCGCGCTGGGCGAACAATTCGTCGTTCGCTGCGGAGACGCTGCCGCCGAGCGCCCGAGAAGCCAGATCGGTCAGAGTGGTGAAATCGGTTCCGGTCATGAAGTTCCTTCCAAAATGTGTGTGGTGGCCAAGGTTCGGCCCACCTCGTGCAACAGCCTGGCCGCGTCACGCATCGAGATCCGAGGGTCCGGCTCCAGCTCGGTCAGTGCATAGGAGGCGGTGATTCCGTAGGGACGCAATCGATCCACACCGACGGTGCTCCGTCCGGCGACGGTGATCACCGGGACACCGGCTGCACGTGCGGTGTTCGCGACACCGATCGGTGCCTTGCCGTGCAGGCTCTGCTCGTCCAGCGAGCCCTCACCGGTGACGACCAGATCGGCCGACGCCAGAGCGCTACCGAAGTCGATCAATTCGAGCACCGTCTCGATCCCCGGCTTGGCCGCAGCACCGAGTACGGCCATGGCACCGAAGGCGGTTCCGCCGGCCGCCCCTGCGCCCGCCAGCCCGCTGAGGTCACGGCCGATTGCGTTGCGCACCAGATGTGCCCATTGCCGCATGCCGTGTTCCAGATACAGCAACTCCTGCGGTCCGGCACCCTTCTGCGGGCCGTAGACCGCCGCGGCTCCGATGACACCGAGCAACGGATTGTCGACGTCACACGCCAGCTCGAACACCGCGTTCCGAGCCGACGGCAGCAATCCACTCAGATCGAGGTGGACTGCACCGCGCAGCGGACCACCACCGCGCGCCACCTCGCCTCCGCCGGCATCGAGGATGCGCGCACCGAGCGCGACGAGCATGCCCACGCCGCCGTCGGTGGAGGCACTGCCCCCGAGCCCGACGACGATACGCCGCGCACCCGAACCGGACCCGGCACCTGACTCGAGTGCGTGCGCGATTACGGTACCGAGACCGAATGTGCTCGCTCCCAACGCGTCCGGCTCACCGCCGGGCAGGAGCTCGAGCCCGACCGCCGACGCCAGCTCGACAACAGCGGTGTCACCGCGACGGGCATACGACGTCTCCACCGGCTCACCCGTCGGCCCCGCGCACGTGACGGCCACTCGATCCCACCCCGCGGTGACGGCAGCGTCGACGGTGCCGTCACCCCCATCGGCGACGGGCAGGCACACCGTCTCGAGGGACGAGTCGACCGACAGCATCCCCGACGCCAACGCCCGCGCGACCTCGGCCGCCGACAGCGAGCCCTTGAACTTGTCCGGAGCGAGCAGAATGCGCGTCATCTCTAGTCCAGCAGAAGCAACGCGGTCGGCGCGTCGGACGAGGTGGTTGCCAGCTCCTCGAACTCGCCGACGTTGTCGATCTCGGTGCCCATCGAGATGTTGGTGACCCGCTCGAGGATGATCTCCACGACGACGGGAACCTTGTGCTCGTTGGCCAGAGTCCTGGCCCGCACCAGCGTCTCGCCGATGAGGTCGGGATCGGTGACGCGAAGCGCTTTGCAGCCCAATCCTTCTGCCACCCGAACATGGTCGACGCCGTAGCCCTTGGGGATACCGGGCTGCGTGTCCTGTGATTCCTGAGTATTGATGTTGTCGAATCCCAGCTGCACGCAGAAGTCCATGTCGAACGCGCGCTGCGCCTGCCGGATCAGCCCGAGGTACGAGTTGTTCACCACCACGTGCACGTACGGCAGGTTGAACTGCGCGCCGACAGCGAGTTCTTCGATCATGAACTGGAAGTCGTAATCTCCCGACAGTGCAACGACATTCGCCGTGGGGTCGGCTGCCACCGCACCCAGTGCCGCGGGAATGGTCCAGCCGAGCGGGCCGGCCTGCCCGCAGTTGATCCAGTTGCGCGGGGAGTAGACGTGCAGGAACTGACCGCCCGCGATCTGTGAGAGCCCGATGGTGCTGACGTAGCGGGTGTCTCGGTCGAAGACCTTGTTCATCTCCTCGTACACGCGCTGCGGCTTGATCGGCACGTTGTCGAAGTGGGTGCGGCGATGCATCGTGCGCTTGCGGGTCGCACAGTCCTCGACCCAGCCCGAGAGATCACGCACCGTGCCTGCCGCCCGACGTTCTTCGGCAACGGCCACGAACTGCTCGAGGGCGGCCTTGGCGTCGGAGATGATGCCGTAGTCCGGTGCGAAGACGCGTCCGATCTGGGTCGGCTCGATGTCGACGTGGACGAACTTGCGGCCCTTGCGGTACGTGTCCAGTCCGCCGGTATGCCGATTGGCCCAGCGGTTTCCGATGCCGAGCACGAAGTCCGAGGCCAGCAGGGTCGCGTTGCCGTACCGGTGCGCGGTCTGCAGCCCGACCATGCCTGCGGCGAGACGGTGATCGTCCGGGATCGTGCCCCAGCCCATCAGGGTCGGGATGACCGGGACGTCGAGGATCTCGGCGAGCTGGACGAGCAGGTCCGAGGCATCGGCGTTGATGATGCCGCCGCCGGCCACGATCAACGGGCGCTCGGCCGCGAGGAGCATGTCGATGGCCTTCTCGGCCTGTGCGCGCGAGGCGACGGGCTTGTGCACGGGCAGCGATTGGTAGGTGTCGGGATCGAAGTCGATCTCGGCCAGCTGCACGTCGATGGGCAGGTCGATCAACACCGGTCCCGGACGGCCGGATCGCATCAGGTGAAATGCCTGAGCGAACGCACCGGGAACCTGCGCCGGTTCGAGCACGGTCATCGCCATCTTGGTCACCGGTGCGGCGATCGCCGCGATGTCGACGGCCTGGAAGTCCTCCTTGTGCAGCCGCGCAACCGGGGCCTGGCCGGTGATGGCGAGGATCGGAATCGAGTCGGCCATGGCCGAATACAACCCGGTGATCATGTCGGTACCGGCCGGGCCGGAGGTTCCGATGCAGATGCCGATATTGCCCGGTGCCGCTCTGGTGAACCCCTCCGCCATGTGCGAGGCACCCTCGACGTGACGGGCCAGCAGGTGGCGGATCCCACCGTGATCGCGCATCGCCGCGTAGAAGGGATTGATGGCCGCACCGGGGAGACCGAATGCGGTTGTGGCACCTTCGAGTTCGAGTATCTTCACTGCGGCATCGGCCGCGCGCATCCTGGGCATATCAGTTTCCCTTACCGGAGAGCCGAGCGACGCCGCGGTACAGCGCCGAATGATCCAGTCCACCATCACCATTGGCGCGGGCCGAGGCCATCAGCTGCGCCAGCACCGCGCCCATCGGGATCACGACCCCCGCTTCACGCGCAGCCGAGGTGACGATGCCGAGATCCTTGTGGTGCAGGTCGATGCGGAACCCGGGCTCGAACGAGCGGTCCAGCATCTTCTGTGCCTTCTGGTTCAGCACTGCCGAGCCGGCGAGGCCGCCGCCGAGAACCTCGACCGACGCTGCCAGGTCGACGCCGTACGCCTCGAGGAACGCGATCGCCTCGGCGAGCACCTGAATGTTGCCTGCCACGATCAGCTGGTTGGCCGCCTTGACGGTCTGACCGGACCCACTCGGACCCACGTGCACGACGGTCTTGCCGACGACGTCGAGAATCGGCTTGGCCGTGGCGAAGTCGTCCGCGCTGCCACCGACCATGATCGACAGGGTCGCGTTCTCGGCACCGGCCTGGCCTCCGGAGACCGGGGCATCGAGGATCCGGAAGCCGCGCGAGATCGCGTCGGCGGCCAAGGTGGCGGTGACGTCGGGACGGATACTGGAGAAGTCGATGATCAGAGCGTCGCGTCGAGCATTGTCGAACACACCACCCTCACCGACCAGGACGTCCTGCACATCGGGGGAGTCGGGAACCATGATCGCGATGACATCCGCGTCGTGGACGGCCTTGGCGATGGAGTCGGCGGCCGTGCCGCCCGCTTCGACCAGGGGCCCGGTGCGATCGGGAGTCAGGTTGTAGCCGACCACCTGGTGGCCCGCCTTGGCGAGATGAACGGACATGGGGCTGCCCATGATCCCGAGGCCGATGAATGCGATGGTGCTCATATCAATCCCTACTTGGTAGTGGTGCCGGTGGAAAGAGCCAGCTCCAGCCAGTCGAACGTGTCCTGGCGGGTGGCTTTGTATTCGAGTCCGACGTAGCCGTCGTAACCACGTTCGGCGAGGCCGGCGAGCTGTCCGCCGAGGTCGAGCGATCCGGTGCCCGGTTCTCCGCGGCCGGGGGAGTCGGCGATCTGCACGTGCCCGATCAGGTCGTGGTGGGCCTCGAGCGCTGCGGGCACGTCGTCTCCGTTGACGGCGAGGTGGTACAGGTCGGCAAGCAGGCGCAGATTGTGGACGTCCTGTTCACGGGCAACTCGACGGATGGTGGCGACGGCTCCGGCAGCGGACTTCAGCGGGTAGGCGGGTGCGCCGCTGACGGGTTCGACCAGTACGACCGCACCGATTTTCGCTGCGGCCTTCCCGGCTGCGGCCAGGTTCTCGATCGCGACCTCGTCCTGGTCGAGCGGGTCGACTCCGTCGATGCGGTTTCCGTAGAGGGCGTTGAACGCCTTGGTGCCGAGTTGTTCACCGATTCCGACGGTGGCGTCGATGTTGTCGCGAAAGGCCTGCACCTGCGCTGGATCGGACAGAATCCCGCGGTCGCCTGCCGGCATGTCGCCGGCGGCGAAGTTGAGACCGGTCAGCTGTACCCCGGCATCGCGGATCGAGGACACGAACGCAGAGACATCGGCGTCCGACGGCACCGGGCCCCCGAACGGCCACCAGAATTCGACGGCGTCGAAGCCGGCATCTCGGGCGCGCTGCGGTCGATCGAGCAGAGGCACGTCGGTGAAGAGAATGGAACAGTTGACGGTGTAGTGAAGCCTGGAATCAGCGAAGGTGTTCATGCACAGTGCCTTTCAGTTCTGAGGTTGCGGCAGGCCGCGGTACCTGCGCCAGCTGCCGGTGTAGGTGATGTCGGTCAGCTCGTCCGGTTGTGCATCGAGCACCCCGGGGCGGAGGCCGACGCCGAGGACCGAGCGCCCGTCCTCGAGCGCGACCACGGTGAGTTCGAGCTCCGGCGGTTCGTCCGGCAGGAACGCCGTGCGGATGTCGTCGAGCGGAATGTCGTAGAGCTCGCCCTCGATGGCCGCACCTGCGGTGTGGTCGAGCAGCAGCGCCGGGAATTCGTCTCGTACCGAGAAGAAGCGGTAGTTCGGTGTGGTGCGCACTGTCCCGACGAACGGGTGGGACGAGACGTTGTGGTGCAGGCTGCCGCCCCGCATCGCACCACCGTTGCAGAAAAGCTCCGTCATGAAGTCGTTCCTCTCGGGCTCGATCGGATCGGACTCAAAGTCCGTAATGCGGAATATGGATTCCGTTTTGTGATTCGAGTGTGGCGTGCACCACGTGGATCTGTCAAGACCCGCTCACCCGGACTGCCCGACCGAAGCGCCGAATGCCGCAGTGCGGCAACACCGAAAGACTCGACGCAGACAGTCCGAGATCAACCCTTGACAGTGGATGTGATCGGTGTCACGCTCGTTTGGTGGAATCAACATTTCGTATAGCGGAATCAGAGACCGACGCTGCAGTCGTCGAGCTGAACGCGGCCTCCGACGCCGATGCGGCACGCAGGCTGTCACTGTGCCTGGACGTACCCCGCTGGGTCGAGGGGGTTCTGAGCGCCCGCCCGTTCACCGACACCCAGGCCCTGCGTCACGCCATCCGTCGCGCTGCCCGACCATTGACGGCCGAGGAGGTGACGCGAGCTCTCGCCGTGCATCCGCGTATCGGGGAAAGACCCGACGGCCACGACGCAAGTTCGGAGTACGCGAGCGCCGAGCAATCCGGCGTCGACATCTCCGACGCGAGCATCGAACAACGGCTACGAGCGGGAAACGTGGCCTACGAGAACCGATTCGGACAGGTGTTTCTGATCAGGGCCGCAGGCCGGGATGCCCACGCGGTTCTCGACGCTCTGCACGGCAGGCTCGGCAACGACTCCGAGACCGAGGCCGCCGTCGTCGAACACGAGCTTCGCGAGATAGCCGAGATTCGCGCGACAGGAGGCCTCGGCGATGTCTGAGCCGCGGAGCCATGTGACCGCTCATGTGCTCGATGCGGCGAGAGGCGGTCCGGCGCAGGGTCTCTCGATCGTACTGTCCGATGTCCACGGCACCCCCGTCGCCGACGCGGTCACCGACGAGCAAGGACGGGTCGCCGCGCTCGGTCCCAGCGAACTCGAACCGGGCGTCTACCGCCTGACTTTCGCAACCGGCGCGTACTTCGCCGCCCAGCACACCGAGTGCTTCCACCCCGAGGTTCTCGTCACTTTCGAGATCACCGCATCCGACCAGCACTACCACATCCCACTTCTGTTGAGCCCGTTCGCTTTCACCACCTATCGAGGGAGCTAGAACCCATGACCATCGTGCTCGGAGCAAACCAGTACGGCAAAGCCGAATGCAGACTCGTCCGCATCGACCGCGAGACGCCTCGCCACCGCATCACCGACGTCAGCGTCACCTCGCAGCTACGCGGAGATCTCGAGGCCGTCCACACCGAGGGCGACAACGCCCACGTCGTCGCGACCGACACCCAGAAGAACACCGTGTATGCCTTCGCCCGCGACGGCATCGGGGCGATCGAGAACTTCGCTCTGCGCCTCGGCGCGCACTTCACCGACAGCTTCGACTGGATCACCGGCGGCCGCTGGGAGATCGAGCAGTACTCCTGGTCGCGAATCGCCGACGGTGAAGACGGATACGACCACTCGTTCGTCAAGGCCGGCGACGAGAAGCGGAACACGATCGTGACGGTCGATGGCGACAACATCTCCATCGTCTCCGGAATCAGCGATCTCGTGGTCCTCAACTCGACGGCGTCGGAGTTCTGGGGGTACCCGAAGGACCGCTACACGACGCTGAAGGAAACCACCGACCGCATTCTGGCCACCTCGGTCAGCGCCCGCTGGCGGTATCTCACCACCGAGCTCGATTTCGACAAGACCTTCGACGACGTCCGCTCGATCATGCTCGACGCCTTCGCCTCCACTCACTCTCTTGCGTTGCAGCAGAGCCTGTTCCAGATGGGCAAGCAGGTTCTCGAGGCACACCCGGAGATCGGGGAGATCAAGTTCTCGATGCCCAACATCCATCACTTCCTCGTCGACCTCGAGCCGTTCGGACTCGACAACCCCGGTGAGGTCTTCTACGTCGCGGATCGACCCTACGGTCTGATCGAGGCCACGGTGCAGCGCGACGATGCCCCGGACGCAGGCCGCGCCTGGGATACCGTGCCCGGATTCTGCTAGGAGCGAGCCGACATGAAGCTGACGAAACGCACTGCGGCCAAGACCCATGCACCGCACGACCCCGCCCGTCCCGAGGACGAGCGATTGTCGATCGGTAGGTCGTATCTCTACGGATTGCAGCACATCCTGACGATGTACGGCGGCGTCATAGCACCACCTCTGATCGTCGGCGGCGCAGCGGGGTTGACCGGCACCGAGATCGCACTGTTGGTCTCGGCCGCGTTGTTCGTCAGCGGAGCGGCCACCCTGCTGCAGACCTTGGGAGTGCCGTACTTCGGCGCAAAACTCCCTCTGGTGCAGGGTATTTCGTTCGCCTCGGTGTCGACGATGGTGGCCATCGCAAGTGGGCCGGACGGATTGAACTCGGTGTTCGGAGCCATCATCGCCGCCGGTGCCATCGGCATCCTCATCACCCCGTTCTTCAGCAAGATCGTTCGCTTCTTCCCACCGGTGGTGACCGGCACGATCATCACCGTCATCGGTATCTCGCTACTGCCCGTTGCTGTTCGGTGGGCGATGGGCGGTGATCAGCAGGCCACCGACTGGGGCTCGATGCCCAACATCGGTCTCGCGGCGTTCAGCCTCGTGGTGGTTCTGCTCGTCAGCCGACTGGTGCAGGGCACACTGTCCCGGCTGTCGATCCTCATCGGCATCATCGTCGGCACGGTGTTCGCGGTCCTGGTCGGCAAGGCCGACTTCTCCGGTGTCGGTGACGGTGCCATCTTCAGCCTCCCCGAGCCGTTCGCGTTCGGAGCACCGACCTTCCAGATCGCGGCGATCCTGTCGATGGTGGTCGTCATCCTCGTCATCATGACCGAGACCACCGCGGACATCCTGGCCGTCGGCGAGATCGTCGGCACCGACGTCGATGCCCGACGCGTCGGCGACGGGTTGCGTGCGGACATGGTGGCCACCACCATCGCTCCCGTCTTCGGCACATTCCCCGCCAGTGCGTTCGCCCAGAATGTCGGTCTGGTGGCGGTCACCGGAATCAAGAGTCGCTACGTCGTCGCCGCCGGCGGCTCGGTGCTGCTGTTCCTCGGACTCTTTCCCATCCTCGGTCTGGTCGTCGCATCGGTTCCGTTGCCGGTACTCGGCGGCGCGGGCATCGTGCTGTTCGGCTCGGTGGCCGCCAGCGGCATCAGGACGCTGTCCAAGGTGGAGTTCGACGGCAATCTCAACCTCGTCATCGTGGCCGTCGCCATCGGCTTCGGCGTCATCCCCATCGCGGTGCCGGGCTTCTACGCAGCCTTCCCCGACTGGGTCCACGTGGTACTCGACTCGGGCATCAGTGCCGCGAGCATCGTCGCGGTCCTGCTGAACATCGCCTTCAACGTCGTCACGATCGGCCAGAAGGCCTCACCCTCGGTGGTGACCGCGGCTCCACCGGTGGCGACGCGGCATCACCAGTAGTGTTCTACCGAGATCGGTGGAAGCTACGAGCATGCGAGGTGGGACTGTGGCGGCAGGTGGCGGGGTGCAGTCCGTGGAGCGCGCATTCGAGCTGCTCGACATCATGGCCGCCTCGGGCGGATCCATCGGGATCAGCGAACTCGCCGAGGGAACCGATCTGCCGATGCCGACCGTGCATCGACTGATCGGGACCCTCGTCTCGCTCGGCTACGTCAGGCGGCTGCCGTCCCGTCGATACGCATTGGGCACCAAGCTCATTCGGCTCGGTGACAGCGCCTCCAAACTGATCGGCGGATGGGCCAAGCCGTACCTGGCCGAGCTGGTCCGGATCACGCACGAGACGTCGAACATGGCGTTCCTCGAAGACGATATGGCGGTCTACGTCGCGCAGGTGCCGTCCGAACACGCCATGAGAATGTTCAACGAGGTGGGACAGCGGGTGCTGCCGCACTCCACCGGCGTCGGCAAAGCTCTCCTCGCGCAGTTGGACGACGACGCCGTCCGCGCGATCGTCGGCCGCCTCGGTATGGCACCCCGCACCGTCAACACCATCACCACGTTGGACGCGTTACTCGAAGATCTTGCGGTGATCCGCCAACGCGGCTACGCGATCGACGACGGCGAGCAGGAAGTGGGCGTGCGCTGCTTCGCCGTACCGGTGATCGGTGCACCCACGCTGACGGCGATGTCCATCGCCGGACCCACCGCGCGAGTGACGCTCGAATCGGCCGAACAGTTCGTACCCCTGCTGATCTCGGCCGCCGAGCGACTGGCGAAAGATCTCGCGGGCAACAACCCCGCACCCTAATCTTTCAGAATTCTCGCATCGCGAGCGAAGGACTCGACCTGCTCGGTCAGCCACACATGAGCCGGAACCGCGCCGCCGAGCAGTTCACGAGCCAACGAGGGGGAATCCCCGATCGGCACATCGCTGCCCGCGATGATGATGTTGCCGTAGCGCCTGCCCTTGAGCATCGCCGGATCGGCGACGATCGCCAGATGCGGAAAGACACTGCGAAGAGTCGACGCCTCCTGCTTCGCGAGCGAAAGATCGCGTCGATCACCGCAATTGACGACGTACATGCCGCCGGGCGCCAGGACGCGTCGAACATGGGCGGTGAACTCGGCGGTCAGCAGCGGGGCCGGAGTGACCGCCCCGGCGAACACATCTCGCACGATCAGGTCGCGACTGTCCTCGCTCAACGTCTCGGTGACCGCCCTCGCCTCACCGACGCGGATACGGAGCAGCGGTGCTCGCGGGAGGTCGAACCATTCGCGTACCAGCTCCGAGAGCTTGCCGTCGAGTTCCACGACCACCTGACGCGCACCGGGGAATTCGGCGGTGAAGGAACGCGCCAGTGTGCACGCCCCACCCCCGAGGTGCAGCGCTCGTAGCGGGAAGGTCGAATCCCACTGCGCGCGAACCAGTCCGGAGATCCAGCGCATGTACTCGAATTCGAGCACGGTGGGGTCGTTCATGTCGATGTGCGAGCTGGGGACGTCGTTGACGTTGACGACCCAGCCATCGTCGGAGAAGGCGTCGCGGACCAGTTCACAGGTGCCCGAATCGATCTCGAACACTCCGGGTTGCAGCGAGCCGACCGGTGCCGACGCGCGCTTCCTACCCATTCGCAGGCCCCTCGAGCCGAAAGTCCTCGAAATCGAATCCCGGAGTGACGGTGCAGCTGACCAAGCTCGGCTCGTCGCCCACCGGACGCGCCCGCTGCCACACCGAGGGCGGCACGATCTGCTGCGGCGCGTCCGGTGCGACCAGCAGCGAAGTCACGGTTCCCGGCTCGTCCCCTGCGCCGCCGAGGTCGAGCTGCACCGGACTACCGCGGTGATACAGCCACATCTCGGTCCCGCGGACGGTGTGCCACGCCGACTGCTGGCCGGGCATGAGCAGGAACAGGATCGCCGTGCCTGCCGCGCGCGGGCCGGGATAGCCGTCGGGCAGGAACTCCTGCGGGATGGTGACCTCGCTGCGCCAGGTCTCGCGGAACCAACCACCCTCGGGATGGGGTGCGAGGTCCAGGCCGAGAGCCCAGTGAGGCAGCGACGTCATGGACGCAACCCTAATCCGTAGCGATCTGAACCCGGAACTTGTCGCGCCCGGTGTGCAGGCTCCACAGCTGCTCGGCGAGAGCCTCGGGGCTCTTCCTCGGGTCGCTGCCGTCGATGGCACCACCGATGATCAACTGCGACACCTGGATTCCCTCTTCGGCCAGCTCCTCGTTGAGCAGCTGCGCGTAGGCTGCCTGGCCGGCGAACGCGATGGACGTGCCGGTGACGGTGCGACCCGGCTTGACTGCGGAGCCGCCGTTGACGAACAGGATCGTGCCCTTGTTCTCGCCGAGAAACCGCATGCCCGGGAGCACCTGGTGGACGGCGGCGATCGGTCCGTAGATCGAGAACTCGACCGGGCCGACCATGTCGGCCGGGGTGGTCTCGAGCACCGGCCGCATGAAGTCCTTCTGCGGAAGGGGGCTGTACTGCAGCACCTCGATGGGCCCGAGCGTTTCGGTGACCTGCTCGAGCGCTGCGGCGATCGAGGCCGGGTCACGCACGTCGGCGACGAAGCCCTTCGCGGAGATACCGTCGGCGGCGAGCTGATCGGCCAGAGCGTCGACACGGGCCTGGTTTCGGGAGATGAGGCCGACCGAGAAACCCTGCGCGCCGAACTTGCGCGCCACCGCTGCTCCGAGACCTGCACCTGCTCCGACAATTGCTATGGAAGTCATGACCTGTGCAAGGCGAGTCCATCCTCGACTATTCCGACGACCGACTCGAGCAGGGCCCCTGCGCTCTCGTGCAGCGCCGTGACATCGCCGGTCCAGCCGAGCACACGCAGTGCGGCCGCGGCGATACCGGCGGCATCGGCTGTCGGGTCGCTCCGGCCGTTCTCACGATCGGCCCGCGCGTTCACCACGGTCTCCACCAGTCGAAACGGCAGGTCCTCCGTCCCCGGACGGCGCTCGGCGTCGAGTTGATCGAGCGTGTCCGACGCGATCGCCGCATACAGGCCCATGAGCGTGTAGCGATGGTCGCGGAAAGTCTCGAAGCGTTCGCTGCGCAGCTCGGGCAGCAGATAGAGCGCGCCGAGATTCCAGGTGGACGCACCGAGTTGGCCGGAGTCGAAGTAGGCGAGTGCGTACATCTGGGTCGCGGGCTGGGCCTGTGAGTCTCGGATGCGCTGCGCGACGGCCAGCGGTGCGTCGACCGTTCCGCTGAGCAGTGCGTCGAGGATGTCGTCCTTGGTCGCGAAGTGGTGGTAGAGCGAGGCCTGACGCAATCCGACGGCCTCGGCGATGACGCGAGTCGAGGTGTTGGTGAAGCCGCGAGTGGTGAACAGTTCGGCCGCGGCGTCGAGTATCTCCTCGCGAGCGGTGTCGCCGGGCCGCTTCTTCGTACTCAGCCTTGGCCTGCCTGCTCCGGTCATGACTGCATCTTGTCAGGTCGATATGACGGTGAGATTTCTGTCATCTGATCGAAATAGACGAAACGAGCTTGTTGCACGACGGACACGATCCGGGAACGACCGTGCCGAAAACTATCAACTGACAGAAAACCCGCCTCGGCGATGCAGCGGGGTCACTCATCCACCCACCTCGCCCGTAGGAGATCACATGAGCTCGACCACACTGCCCGCGTCGGGTCAGGGGTCCGAATCACCCGCCACCTCGGATCATTCGGACCTGGCCGCCCTGGGCTACGACCAGCAGCTCCATCGCAGCCTCGGCAAGTACGCGTCCTTCGCGGCCGGCTTCTCGTTCGTCTCGATTCTGACCACCATCTTCCAGCTCTTCGGACTCGGCTTCAGCTTCGGCGGCCCCGCCTTCTTCCTCACCTGGCCGCTGGTGTTCCTCGGCCAGTTCATGGTGGCCCTGAACTTCGCCGAACTCGCTGCCCGCTATCCCATCTCGGGCGCGATCTACCACTGGTCGCGGCGCATGGGTGGTGAGCTGGTCGGGTGGTTCGCGGGTTGGTTCATGATCATCGCGCAGATCGTCACCGCCTCGGCCGCCGCCATCGCCCTGCAGGTGGTACTTCCCAGCATCTGGGGCGGATTCCAGCTGATCGGCGAGGACACCGCACTCACCTCACCGAGCGGTGCCGCCAATGCCGTTGTGCTGGGATCGATTCTGCTGGTGCTCACCACCACCATCAACTGCATCGGCGTGAACTGGATGTCGCGGATCAACAGCATCGGCGTCACCTGTGAGATCGTCGGAGTCATCGCCCTGGTCCTGGTGTTCTTCACCCACGCCGAACGCGGACCACAGGTGGTGTTCGATACCGGAAGTGCCGGAGCCGATCCCGGCTACATCGGCGCCTGGATCGTCTCGGGCCTGATGGCCGCCTATGTCATGGTCGGCTTCGGCTCGGCAGGCGAACTGGCCGAGGAGACCCGCAATCCCCGACGCGTTGCGCCCCGCACCATCCGCCTTGCACTGTCCGCCTCGGCCCTGGGCGGTGGCCTGATGATCGTCGGCGCCCTGATGGCCGCACCGAGCCTGACCGACGGTCAGCTTGCGACACAGGGGCTTCCGTACGTCATCGACTCGATCCTCACCTCACCGTGGGGCAAGGTCCTGCTGATCGACGTCGCCATCGCCGTGTTCATCTGCACCCTCGCCATCCAGACCGCGGCATCACGGCTGATGTTCTCCATGGCCCGAGACGGACGACTGCCCGCATCGGCAGCGCTGGCGAAGGTCAACTCGCGCACCGGAACCCCCATCGCACCGTCGGTTCTGATCGGCGTGGCCTGCGTGGCGATCCTGGCCGTCAACGTCGGCAACTCCGCGATCTTCACCACGCTGTCCAGCGTCTGCATCGTGTTGATCTACCTCGCCTACATGATGGTGACCGTCCCGTTGCTGATCCAGCGGCTCAAGGGATGGCCGCACGGCGGAGTGCAGAAGGACAGCGACGGCGAGAAGCTCTTCACCCTCGGCCGCCTCGGCCTGCCCGTCAACATCGCAGCGGTCCTGTACGGCGGACTGATGGTGATCAACCTGTCGTGGCCCCGCGCCGAGATCTTCGACCCCACCGGCGAATTACCCATCCTGCGATGGGCCGCACCACTGACCGTCCTCGCCGTGATCGTCGTGGGCATCGCCTGCCTGCCCCGCGGCAAGGCCCACCCCAAGCCCGTCACGATCGGAGCCTGAATCACCATGAGCACGGCAACCGCAACCACCCACTCGGCCAAGGAACACGCACGCTCCCAGGCCACCGTCGCGCCTGCACCCACTGCGCCGGAGGGCATCTCGGAAGTCACCTGGGCCGAATCGGTCCCCGGCGGCAGCTACACCACCAAGGTGCTCGCACGCGGAACCCGGCTGCGCCTCGTCGACGTGAACGGTGACGCCTGCGCCAATCTGCTGCTGTACCGCGCCGACGCACCATGGGAACGGCTCAACACCGCCGACACCGTCAAGGTGCCGTGGCAGGCGTATCTGAGCTCGGGTCATCCCCTGCTCTCGGACCAGGGCCGTGTTCTGGCCACCGTCGTCGGCGACACCTCCGGCCGCCACGACGCACTGTGCGGCACCACCTCGACCGCTACCAACGTCGCCAAATATGGAGACAGCGGACCACATTCGTCGGCTCCGGCCGGTCGAGAACTGTTCACCCTCGCCGCGGCCAAGCACGGACTCGAACCGCGGGACGTCGCGCCGTCCCTGTCGTTCTTCCACGGCGTCACCGTCGCCGCCGACGGCGCTCTGGTCAGCACCGGATCCGCAGGAGCGGGCAAGTCGGTGGATCTGCTGATCCACCTGCCGGTGATCGTGTTGCTCGCCAACACCGCTCACCCACTCGACCCGAGGTCCGAATTCCCCACCACCGCCCTCGACGTGTTGGCCTGGCGGGCACCCGAGGAACTGCTCACGCTCGACAACACCGAACCCGAATACCTACGCGCAGTGCAGAACACCGAGGACGCATGGAAGGCAGCACAGTGACCACCAGTGCAGTGATCGTGAAAGACGAGATCGCCCCCGCATTCGGTCCGTGGTCCGCCGTGGTCGAAGCCGGTGACATCCTGACGATCGTCGACCTGTACGGCAATCAAGCCGTCGACACTCTGCTGTACGGCGCGCACGATCGTTCCATCCGATACTCCGCCGCCGCGACGGTCTCCGCGCAACAGAACCTGTTCCTCACCACCGGTTCCGTTCTGCGCAGCGATGACTCGACGCCGCTGATGACGATCGTGGACGACGAGGTCGGCAACCACGACACCGTCGGCGGGGCGTGTTCCAAGGAATCGAACACCCTGCGCTACGGCCACCACACTCAGCACCAGCACGCCTGCGTCGAGAACTTCCTGATCGAGGGATCCAAGTGGGGTCTCGGCAAGCGAGATCTGGCACCCAACATCAACTTCTTCATGAACGTGCCCGTCGACGCCGACGGGACCCTCGGCATCGTCGACGGTCTCTCGGCTCCCGGGAAGAAACTCTCACTGCGTGCCGAGATCGATACCCTCGTGCTCGTCTCCAATTGCCCACAGATCAACAACCCCTGCAACGGATTCGACCCCACTGCGGTCCGAATGATCGTGACGCGAGAGTCGGCGGGGGCATGAACGCGACCAAGATGACAGTCCACCGGCCGGGAATGCTCACCACGGTGCAGGACTGGCCGGGCCGCGTCGGCTACTGGAAGGTGGGCGTACCGCCGTCGGGACCGATGGACGACCTGTCGTTTCGGCTCGGCAACGTCGCCCTGGGCAACCCCGAGGGCACTCCTGGACTCGAATCCACCATGGCAGGGCCGGCATTGACGTTCGATGCCGACACCTACGTCTGCGTCACCGGTGCCGCGGTACCGGTGCGCATCGACGGCAGCGCGGCCCCGCAGTGGAAGCCGGTCCTGGTACCCGCCGGGGCCACCCTCGATGTCGGCACCACCACCGGTGCGGGTCTGCGGGTCTACGTGCTCGTCCAGGGCGGCTTCGATGTCGACGACTACCTGGGCAGTGCAGCGACGTTCACACTCGGCAAGTTCGGCGGACATCGCGGCGGCGTGCTCGGCGAGGGCGACGTCATCGCACTGGCCGGCCGCTCCGACAACTCCGACGTTCTCGGTCCGATTCCCATGGAACACCTGCCGGTGCTGACGTCGAGCTGGGACATCGCCGTCACCGAGGGCCCACACGGCGCACCGGAGTTCTTCACCCGCGAGGACATCGACACCCTCTACGCCACCCGCTACGAGGTGCACTTCAACTCCGATCGCACCGGAGTCCGACTGATCGGACCGAGGCCACAGTGGGCTCGGCCCGACGGCGGCGAGGCCGGACTGCACCCGTCGAACATCCACGACAACGCCTACAGCGTCGGGGCGTTGGACTTCACCGGCGATACCCCGATCCTGCTCGGACCCGACGGTCCGAGCCTGGGCGGCTTCGTCTGCCCCGTCACCGTGGTGGCCGCCGAACGCTGGAAGCTCGGTCAACTGAGGCCGGGCGACACCATCCGATTCGTGCCCGTGAAGGCCGCGTCCACGGCGCCGCTGGGTTCACTCGGTCTCGCTCGCCGCGCGTCTCTGCCCGCGGTGTTCTCCGCAGGCGGCGACGGCGACGACGGAGTGATCGCTCGACGCGACGCCGATACGTGCGTCACCTACCGTCGCTCGGGCGACGACAACGTGCTCGTCGAGTACGGCGACATGAAACTCGATCTGGCCCTGCGCGCCCGGGTGCACGCCCTCCATCAGCGCGTCGAGGCCCTCGCGCCCCGTGGCCTGGTGGACCTGACTCCCGGGATCCGCTCGTTGCAGGTGAAGGTGAATCCCGATGTACTGTCCATCGATTCGTTGATGGGTCTGCTGTCCGAGGTCGAGGACGAACTACCCGCGGCCTCGGAGCTCGTGGTCCCCAGCCGCCAGGTTCGGCTGCCGCTCTCGTGGGACGACCCCTCGACCCGCGAGGCCATCCAGCGCTACATGCACGGTGTGCGCGCCGACGCCCCGTGGTGCCCCTGGAACATCGAGTTCATCCGGCGGATGAACGGACTCGATTCGGTGGCAGAGGTGTTCGACACCGTCTTCGCCGCCGACTACATGGTCCTCGGTCTCGGTGACGTGTACCTGGGCGCACCGGTGGCGACACCGTTGGATCCGCGGCACCGACTGGTGACGACCAAGTACAACCCGGCGCGCACGTGGACGCCGGAGAACGCCGTCGGCATCGGTGGGGCGTACCTGTGCATCTACGGGATGGAGGGTCCCGGTGGATACCAGTTCGTGGGTCGAACCACGCAGGTGTGGAACCACAGCGCCGCCTACAGCGGCGGACCGTTCGAGGAAGGCACCCCGTGGCTGCTCCGGTTCTTCGACCGAATCTCCTGGTACCCGGTCGAACCCGAGGAACTGATGGACCTGCGCGCAGATCTGGCGGCCGGCCGCGGCGGCGGAGTGCAGATCACCGAGGGTGAGTTCTCCCTCGCCGAGCACGAGAACTTCCTGGACACCAACGCGGACTCCATCGCCGAGTTCCGCGCGACGCAGGCCGTCGCCTTCGGTGCCGAACGCGACGCATGGTCGGCAGCAGGCGAATTCGATACGACGAAGGGCAGGACCGATGCAGCCTGAGGTACGAGAACGAGTTCTGCAGGCATACAAGAGAATTGCCGAGGTCGATCGGCCGGAGGTGTGGATCACCTTGCGTGACGAGGACGACGTGCTGGCCGAGGCCGTCGCCCTCGAGGAGGCGGTCGCGGCCGGTGCGGATCTACCGCTCGCCGGAGTACTCGTCGCAGTCAAGGACAACATCGACGTCGCCGGCCTGCCCACCACCGCAGCATGCCCCGAATTCGCCTACACACCCGGCATTTCCGCCGTCGCCGTCGAGCGACTGACGAGCCAGGGCGCACTGGTGCTCGGCAAGACCAACCTGGACCAGTTCGCCACCGGACTGGTCGGCACCCGCAGCCCCTACGGCGCGGTCCGCTGCGACTGGGATCCGACACTGATCTCGGGAGGCTCGAGCTCCGGTTCCGCCGTCGCGGTGGCACTGGGCATCGCGGACATCGGAATCGGCACCGACACAGCCGGATCGGGTCGAGTGCCCGCAGCCTTCCACGGCCTGGTGGGCATCAAGAGCTCACTGGGTATCGTGCCGAACACCGGCGTCGTGCCCGCATGCGCCGACTACGACTGCGTCACAGTTCTCGCGCGCGATCTGGACAGTGCCACTGCGGCGATGAAAGTCATGACCGGGCCCACCGCCACCGATCCACGCAGCCGGGCCTGGCCTTCCGACGTACGGCTCGCCGCGTCCTCGCAGCCCCGCGTCGCCGTCCCACGAGGTGAGGATCTGACGTCGCTGAGTCCGGCGTACCGTCGGGCATTCGAGGCGACGGTGGCCGGCCTGGCCGAGAAGGGTATTGCCCACGCCGAGGTCGACATCTCGACGCTGCTGGACGCGGCAACACTGCTGTACGACGGAGCGATTGTTGCCCAGCGGTATTCGGCCGTCGGAGAGTTCCTCGACACCGCGCCTGCCTGTGCCGATCCCACGGTGTCCGCGATCGTTCGCTCGGCGGCAACGCCGTCCGCACACCGGTACGTCGACGATCTCGCCGCTCTCGCCGGAGCCGAGACCGCGGCCCGCGCACTCCTGAACGGGTTCGACGGCCTGCTGTTGCCCACCACCACCGAGCATCCGAGCATCGCTGCGGTGCAATCGGATCCGGTCGGCATCAACCGACGCCTCGGTACGTTCACCAACTTCTGCAATCTGCTCGACATGGCCGCGGTGGCCGTTCCCGGAGCCTCGACGCACGACGGCAACCCGTTCGGCGTCATGGTCGTGGTGCCGGCATTCGAGGATCAGATCGCGATCGACCTCGCTGCACAGCTGAGCGGCGTCGCGTCACCCTCGCTGATCGACGACGGTATCGAGGTGTTGGCCGTCGGAGCGCACCTGCGCGGCTTTCCCGTGCACCACCAGCTGACCGATCGCGGTGCACGCTTCATCGGCGAGGTGACGACCACGGCGGACTACCGACTCGTGGATCTGCACACCACCCCGCCCAAGCCCGGTCTCGTGCGGCGTGCGGGCCACGGCGCTCCCATCTCGGGAGAGTTGTATCGCATGTCGGCCGCCGCCCTCGGAACGTTCCTCGCGGGATTGCCCGCGCCGATGGGTCTGGGTCCGGTCGAGTTGTCCGACGGTCGCTGGGTCACCGGATTCTGCTGCGCGCACGACGCAGCCGAGAACGGCACCGACATCACCGAATTCGGCGGCTGGCGCGCATACAGGGCTCAAGCCGGGACCGGTCTGCCTCCGTCGGTCGCCACGCGCACGGCGAGCAGTCCGAGCACCGTGCCCATGACGTAGCGCTGCACCCTCAGCCACGTGGGGCGAACGGCCAGGAACTGAGCGATCGATCCGGCCAGCACCACGATCGCCAGATTGACCGCGACTGCCACGGCGATCTGTACGCCACCGAGCGTGAATCCCTGCAGCAGAAGGTGTCCGGCCGCGGGATCGACGAACTGCGGGATGACCGAGATGTACATGATCGCGATCTTCGGGTTCAGCAGGTTGGTCACCAACCCCATCGTGAACAGCCGACGGGTCGAATCCTGTTGCAGCTCGGTCGGTTCGAAGGCCGACACCGAACCGCGCAGCGCCTGCACAGCCAACCAGGCGAGGTAGGCGGCACCGGCGAGCTTGACCGCGGTGTACAACGCAGGCACGGCCGAGAAGACCGCTGCCAAGCCGAGATTGGTGGCGGTGAGATAGACCAGGAAACCGAGCGCGACGCCTGCCAACGACACCAGTCCCGCCCGCTTCCCTTGCGAGATGCTCCGCGAGACGAGGTAGATCATGTTGGGCCCCGGGGTCAGAACCAACGCGAGAGCCACGGCGAACACTCCGACAACAGCAGAAATCGAGACCATGCGGACAACTCTTCACGCCGACGTACCGACCGAGAAGAGCCAGTTACGGTGTCGTGGTCTCTATCCGGCACGCACGAGGGTGGCCACCCCGTCGGCGATCGCTCCCATCCCGGCTGCCGTCGGGTGCAACGGTGCCGCAGGATTCTGCGGGACGACCCCCTCGAAGTACCGCTGATCGGGGGCCACGCATACATCGTGGCCGACACTCAGCGCCTCGGTGTCGACGAACTCGGCACCGTGCTCTTCGGCCTGGGTCCGCAGGGCCTCGTTCATCGCGGTGATGCTGCCCTGGATGTAATCGGCGTCCTCGGGGAGCATCGGTTGGGTGGGGAAGCAGCCGCCGTCCGGCAGGTAGGTGCCGTAGCCGACCACGAGAATCCGCGCATCGGGCGCACGCTCGGCCACCGCGTCGAGCATCGCACCCCAGCTCGGTGCGCTGTCCGCGATCGCCGCGGCCACGATGTCGACGCCGCCTGCGGTGAGGCGGTCCCTGCAGACGTTGGTGGCCGAGGTGTCCGCGAACGTCAGGCACTGCACGGCCGTCGAGACCAGCCCGATGTCGTTACCGCCGATCGTGACGGTCACCAGATCGGTGTCCGGGCTCAGTGCATCGAGTTGCACCGGTACCTCGCCGCTCGAGGTTCCCTGCGGAGTGGAGACGATGTTCTCGGTGACGGCACCCGAGCAGGTGACGTCGACGAAGGAGCCCACGGCCAATTCCTCGGCGAGCACGTGCGGATAGTTGGCGTCGGACTGCTGACAACCCGGTGCGCCGACCTGGTCGGGGATCCGTGGGCCGGACGCGGCCGAATCACCCAACGCGACGTAGTTCACCGGCACCGCCGCATCGGACGACCCAGCGGATGCTTCCGACGATCCAGCGGGCGCTTGCGATACCGGTGAATTGGAGGAGCAGCCCGCCAGTACGCAGGCCGACACAGCAAGACCGACGAGAATTCCCTGGCTCCTCACAGCTTCGACGCTACAGCTGCCGGTAATCTCGACCGGGTTGTCCGGGACATACAGTCCATCGCATCGAACAGAGGAATTACATGATCACCGCGTTCATCAACCAGATCCTCAGCGGCTTCGGCTCCATTTCCGCTGGTAGCAGTGGCTTCGAGCTGGCACCGGGAACGCTGCCCTTCGGGCTGTAGAGACCAGCGGAACGCTCGCCCGCGCGGGGCCGACGATTGTTTCGGTGCCGCGCGGGTACCCACACATCATGACTACCCAGAACGACGACCAGAAGAACGCCGACACTGCCCCCGAGGCAAAACCGGATGTGACGTCCGATCCGGCCGCAGCGGCCGAGGACAACGATTGGTCGAGCGAAGGCGGAGCCGTCGAAACCGGTCCCGCGACCGATGACGAGCGAACCGCAGGCAACTAGCCGATCAGACGGCGGGGAGCGGCCCGCAGCGTGCGAACGTCGCCGTCGGCAACGATGTGTTCCACCGTCTCGCCTCGGGTGCGCATCGACTCGTCGACGGCGAAGTTCACGCGAGCATCGCCGAGCCAATCGACGCCGACGACGATTCCCACGGTTCCCTTCGGAATTCCGCTGCGCCACCGCACGTGGCCCAGATTGCGGACCGTGATCACGGTCTCTCCGATCTCGAAGTGCCCCATACGCCCCCCCGGCTCGATTCTTGCCGACCAGTAGACCTCGAGCGAACCCCCTGTTCAAGCGGTGCATCCGCGCTTATATCGACCTCTCACAGCCTCGACGCCAGTCGGCACGATCACAATCCGGTGATGTACCGAGTTCGGGCGATTTTTCACGCCGTGCGGTATTTTTCGCTTTCACCATTTGCTGCTACGGCAATATTTCTTGCCAACCGACAGCCTCGGTCGGACACTGTCCACATGACTACAGACACCGATCGACACACTCCGGTCGACGCGATCATCATCGGCGGCGGAGTCGCCGGACTCAGCGCCGCCGTGGCTCTCGGCCGTTCCCGACGCTCCGTTGCCATCGTCGACGCGGGCGATCCCCGCAACGCTCCGGCAGCGCATTCCCACAACTACCTCACCCGCGACGGGGAGTCGCCTCTCGAGCTGGTTCGACTCGGCCGAGACGAGGCGCGGCACTACGGCGCACGCATTGTCGAGGGCATCGCGACGTCCGCGAATCGCACCGACACCGGGTTCGAGGTGAGTCTCGCCGACGGTTCCGTCGTCCGCGGCCGCCGCCTCCTGGTCACCACCGGTCTCACCGATGTCCTGCCCGACATACCCGGCCTGGCCGATCGCTGGGGGCGCGACGTGTTGCACTGCCCGTACTGCCATGGCTGGGAGGTACGCGATCGCAGGATCGGCATCATCGGCAGCGCCATGGTCGGGCACCAGGCCCAGATGTGGCGTCAGCTCACCGAGCGCGTCACCGTGTTCGCGCACACGGCAACGGAATTGGCGCAGGCAGATCTCGAGCGACTTGCCGCCCGTGGCATCGAGGTGGTCGACGAGGAGATCGCTCGGGTCGATGTCGACAACGACGCCATCGTCGGAGTGACACTCGCGAGCGGCACGCAGATCCGGCTGGACGCGCTGGTCGTGGGCCCCAACTTCACCTCCCGCGCAGACATCCTGGTGTCGCTCGGGATCGGCACGACCGAGATGGTCATGAACGACCACGTCCTCGGCGCGTATGTCGAGGCCGATCCCGTCGGTGCCACATCGGTGCCCGGGGTGTGGGTTGCAGGCAACGTGGCCGCGCCGATGGACACCGTGGTGGCGGCGTCCGCGGCCGGAGTCAAGGCAGGTGCCGCGATCAACGGTGACCTGATCGAGGAAGAGGTCCGCATGGCCGTCGAACGAGCGAAGGCCATCGCTTCCTAGCTACCGAGGGCCGCCGCCAGGCCCTCCTCGATCGCCGGCTTGCGAACTCCGAGCTCGGCGAGGGTGGCGTCCTGATCCCGCGTCGAACGGGATGAGGGCGGGCAGCGGATCCGCCGGTTCCGGTAGCGTGGCAGCCACTGCCGTGCGGATCCGTTCGGGCGTGAGGCCCTGAGCGCCCAGCAGTTTCACGGCCACTGCCTCGGGTTCACCGAGCAGGCCGAGAATCAGGTGCCCGGTCGTGATTCGGTCGTTCGCGGCTGCCCGCGCCTCGTTCTGCGCGCCGACGACCACGTTGCGAGCCCTCGGGGTGAAGCGCGAGAAACCCTGATTGGCATCGAGATCGGCGGGATCGTCGCCCCCCTTGGCGACGAAGCGCTTCTGCACCGCCTGCTTGCTGACCCCCATGGACGCACCGATGGCAGTCCAGGACGCCCCGGAGCGACGCGCTCGGTCGACGAAATGTCCGATCAGGTGATCGGCGACCTCGCCGAGGGCCGGTGAAAGCACAACATCTGTTGAAGTTCTTCGCCCGCCAGGTCCGACTTCGTACCCGAACACGCTGCGCAAAGACGTATATTCACCGATGAAGGTGCCGCGAACAGCCATGCGAACGCCACGCGCGAGAAGGAAGTAGGTCCTTCGATGAACACGAAGGTCGCTGCGCCCTTCGCCATGCACACCAAACGGATCGCCGGACTGGTGACAGTGGTCGTCGTCGCGAGCACCGTCTTCGTTCTCGGCGACGCCGGAGTGCGGGCCGGTGTCCTCGCGACCGTCGCCGTCGGTTCGGTACTGGCCATCAGCGCCGCGATCCGTCGATACCGTCCCGACGACTCGCGCTGTTGGTGGGCACTGTTCGGCGCCTCGGTGCTGTTCATGTTCGGGGTCTCGCTGCGCAGCGATCCCACCGCACTGAGTCATTCGTTCCCGCTGCTGCCGGATCTGTTCACACTGACCGGGTACGCACTCGTCGGGTACGCACTCTCGCGGTGGATCCGAGATCGTCAGTCGATCGACGACATCACTCCGCTCGTCGACGCCGGCCTGATCTTTCTCGGCACCCTGTTCCTGTCGTGGTTGCTGTTCATCTCCCCGGGCCTCGAATCTCCTCGTTCATCGGCATCGACGGTGGTCAACGGTTTGTATCCGGCGATCGACGCAGCGCTGATCACCTTGACCACCTACCTGCTGTTCTCGTCCAAGCCCCGTACCGTTGCGCTGCAGTGGGCCCTGATCGCACTCGTCGCGACACTGGTCGGCGACGTCTCGTACGCCTTCGCGGCCACCACCGACGACGCTCCGTCCTCGGGATTGCTCGACGGCATCTACCTCTTCGCGTATCTCTCCCTGGCGATGGCCGCCCTCGATCCGTCGATGCGCACCGTCTCGCAGCGGCAGACTCCTGCACCGGCGCACAGCAGCCGCCGCGTCGTGTTCGTGGTGACGCTGCTGGTCGTCTGCGCCACGGTGCCGCTGCTGGGCTCGGCAGTGTCCACCGGGGATCTGATCGTCCGGTCCCTGTTGCTCGCATCGATCCTGGTGGGCGCATTCCTACGCGGCGAGCGTGCGCTGACCCGAGTGCAGGTCGGCGAGGAGCACGCGAAATACCTGGCCGCTCACGACCTGTTGACCGGCCTACCGAACCGCACGATGCTCGACGAGGAGTTCACCCGGCTCGAGCGCACCCAGACTCCGGGACGCACGTGCGTCCTGTTCGTCGACCTCGACAACTTCAAGATGGTCAACGACTCGTACGGCCACCGCGTCGGCGACGAACTCATCGTCGCCGCAGCGGGACGCATCCGCGCCGCAGTCGGTGCCACCGACACCGTGGTCAGGTACGCCGGTGACGAGTTCGTCGTGCTGACCCGCCGCGATCGCGGTGGAGCGGAAGCGTTGGCCCGACGCATCATCGATCGGACGAACGAGCCGTTCCCCCTGAGCGCCGCGACGGCATACGTCACGGCCTCGGTTGGAATCGCAGACGCGGACCGATTGCACGACGCCATCCGCGAGGCCGACACCGCGATGTATCACGCCAAATCGCTCGGTGCGGCGCGGTACGCGTTCTTCGACGAGTCGCTGCGTGCGCGAGCGACGTCCGCGATCGAGACCGCCACAGCATTGCGCGGCGCGATCAGACGCGGCGAGCTCGAGGTGTACTACCAGCCGATCATCGAGACCACCTCGCGCACCACCGTCGTCTACGAGGCACTCGTGCGCTGGAACTGGCAGGGGCGAGTGCGCACCCCCAACGAGTTCATCCCGATCGCCGAATCGACCAATCTCATCAAGGAGATCGGCGAATGGGTGCTGCGCACCTCGATATCCGATCTGGTGACACTGCGTTCCAACGGGCAGAAAGTCACCATGTCGGTGAACGTCTCCCCGCTGCAGCTTCGAGACGATTCGTTGCCGGTCATCGTCGCCCGACTGCTCGACACGTACGGCCTCCACGGAGCAGATCTGGCACTCGAGATCACCGAGAGCGTCCTGATCGACGACATGGGCACGGCGAAGAGCGTTCTCGACCGACTCGCCGCGATGGGTGTGCTCATCGTTCTCGACGACTTCGGTATCGGCTACTCCTCGCTGAGCAGGCTGCGCGCGATGCCGATCGCGCTGCTGAAGATCGACAAGTCCTTCGTTCACGAGATCGGCAGTTCGGAATCGGACACTCAGCTGATTCGCGCCATCGTCGCCATGGCGTCGGCGCTGCCGGTGGCCACGGTGGCCGAGGGCGTCGAGACCGAGGAGCAGGCTGCGATCATCGAGGCTCTCGAATGCCGCTTCGCGCAGGGCTTTCTGTTCGGTAGACCTGCACCCGTCGCACACTGGCTTCTCGAATCCGCCGAGACCCGTCCCGGCAGGTGATCCGGATGTTAGCGTCGGGCGGTGTCTGCAATAGGAGTGCACCGCTCGACTGTCCTTGCCTGTGCCCTGCTGCTGGTGCCGCTCGCCGCGTGCAGTAGCGGCGAGAGCACCGATCCCGACTCCGCGGCCGAGAACAGCTGTGTCCTCGGTGCCAGTGGAGGTACGCCTGTGAACTCGACGCCGAGCGCGAGTTCGGGCGACATCTCCACCAATCCCGAAGTGGCGACCGGGTATCGATCGAACATGAGCCCGGTGGAGACGCCTTCGTACTCCGTCTCGACGGCCAACCCGGTCTCCACCGAGGCCGCGTGTGCGGTTCTGCGCGACGGCGGCACCGCGGCCGACGCCCTGATCGTTGCGCAGACCGTGCTCGGCCTCGTCGAGCCGCAGTCCTCCGGCATCGGCGGCGGAGCCTTCCTGATGTACTACGACGCGGCCACCGGTGAAGTACAGAGCTACGACGGCCGCGAGACCGCTCCGATGAGTGCCACCGGGGACTATCTGCGGTACATCGACGACGTCAATCGCACTCTGCCGCAACCCGATGCCCGTTCCAGCGGGCGGTCGATCGGCGTTCCTGGAGTGCTGCGCATGCTCGAGCAGGCCCACGACGATCACGGGACCAAGCAGTGGGGCGACCTGTTCCAGCCCGCAATCGGTCTCGCCGACAACGGAATCGAGATCAGCCCGCGCATGGCGTCCTCCATTGCCGACTCGGCACCGAAGCTCGCCCTCGATCCCGCGTCCAAGGAGTACTTCCTGCAGCCGGACGGCACCGGCAAGCCGGCCGGGACGGTTCTGAACAACCCGGCGATGTCGAAGACGCTCTCCGCCATCGCAACCGGCGGTGCCGACGCCTTCTACACCGGTGACATCGCGCAGGCCATCGTCGATGCGACCGCCGACACCACCGCAGGCCGTACCCCCGGACAGATCACGCTGGAGGATCTCGCCGCGTACGAGCCCAAGACCCGCACGGCCGTGTGTACCGAGTACCGCGATCACGACATCTGCGGGATGCCCGGCCCGTCTTCGGGCGGTATCGCGGTGGCGTCGACGATGGGCATTCTGTCGAACTTCGATCTGGCGCAGTACGCGCCGACGGGGATGGACGCCAACGGCGGAACCCCGACGGCCGAGGGCGTGCACCTGATCGCCGAGGCCGAGCGCCTCGCCTACGCCGATCGTGACAAGTACGTCGCCGATCCTGACTTCGTTCCCCTGCCCGGTGGGTCGCCCGATGCACTGCTCGATCCCGAATACCTCAGCGAGCGAGCAGGACTGATCGACGAGGGCAGGTCCATGGGCACAGCGCAGCCCGGCGACTTCGGCCCGGTGCAGTTCGCCTCGTCCACCGATCCCGAGTACGGCACCAGCCACATCTCCGTCGTCGACAGCCAGGGCAACGCGGCCTCGATGACGACGACCGTCGAGTCGGCCTTCGGCTCGTTCCACATGGTCGACGGCTTCCTGCTGAACAATCAGCTCACCGACTTCGCGGCATCACCGGTGGCCGAGGACGGCACGCCGGTGGCCAACCGCGTCGAGCCGGGGAAGCGTCCGCGCAGCTCGATGGCTCCGACGCTGGTCTTCGACCGGGGCGACGACGGTGCGCGCGGCGATCTTGTACTCGTCGCCGGCTCTCCCGGTGGTTCGGTGATCATCCAGTTCGTCGTCAAAACATTGGTGGGACTGCTCGATTGGGGCATGGATCCGCAGCAGGCGGTGTCGATGGTCGACTTCGGTGCGGCCAACACACCGTCGACCAATTACGGCGGCGAACACCCGAACGTCTCGGGCGAGAACGATCCCGTGGTCGCGGCGCTCCGCGAGATGGGCCACCAGGTGTCGGTCGCAGACCAGTCCAGTGGACTGAGCGCGCTACAACGAACCGACGGTGGCTGGATCGGTGGAGCCGACCCCCGCCGCGAGGGTGAGGTACTCGGCGGATAGCCGCGACCTCGGGTAGCGCTCAGGGCACGAATCGGTAACCCATACCGGTTTCGGTGATGAGGTGCACCGGGGAGGCCGGGTCACGTTCGAGTTTCTGTCGCAGTTGGCCGAGATAGATTCGTAGATAGTGCGTTTCGCGCTCGTGGCCGGGTCCCCATACGGTGCGCAGAATGTCCTTCTGCGACACCAGCTTGCCCTCGTTGCGTACCAGCAGTTCGAGTACACCCCACTCGGTGCGGGTCAGGTGCACGTTCGCACCATCTCGCACAACGGTTTTCGTAGCGAGATCGACGGTGAAGTCCGCGGTGACGACGACGGGGTCGGCGACGGAGTGCGGTCCGCGGCGCAGTGCTGCGCGCAATCGGGCCAGCAGCTCGTCCATGCCGAAGGGCTTGGTGACGAAGTCGTCGGCGCCGGCGTCGAGCGCTTCGACGGTATCGGCGGAATCGGTGCGCGCCGAGAGCACCAGGATCGGTACGTCGCTCCAGCCGCGCAGCCCGGCGATCACGTCGATTCCGTCGATGTCGGGCAGTCCGAGGTCGAGAATCACGATGTCCGGGTGGAAGTTCGCGGCCACCCGCAGCGCCTCACCGCCGCTCGCCGCGCTGACCACCTCGAACCCACGCACGTTGAGATTGATCCGCAACGCCCGCACGATCTGCGGCTCGTCGTCGACGACGAGCACCCGCACCTTCACCTGCCCGCCGCCTTCAACTCGACCGTCATCGTCAGCCCGCCGCCGATGGTGTTCGATGCCGTGACGGTACCGCCCATCGCACGCACGAATCCCCGCACCACCGACAATCCGAGCCCGACGCCCACCGAGTTGTCCCGATCACCGAGACGTTGGAACGCGTCGAACATCGTGTCCTCGGCACCCTCGGCGATGCCGGGTCCGTGGTCGGCGACGGAGATACTGGCCCACTCACCGTGTGCGGCGGCACTGACGGTGATGTCGCCGACGGGGGCGTAGCGGGCACTGTTGTTCACCAGATTCGCGAGCACCCGTTCGAGCAGGCCCGGGTCGGCCAGTACCTCCACATCGCCCACCTCGACGCGCACTCGGTCGTCCGCTCCGACCAGTGCGCCACCGAGCACGTCGTCGACGAACACCGGACGCAGGCTCGGCTGCACGACGCCTGCCTGCAGCCGCGAGGAATCGAGCAGATTGCTCACCAGAGCGGTCAACTGATCGGCCGATTCGTCGATGGTCGCGAGCAATTCGTCGGTGTCCTCGGGCGAGAACTGAACGTCGGTGCTGCGCAGAGACGAGGATGCCGCCTTGACCGCCGACAGTGGTGTCCGCAGATCGTGGCTGACGGCCGAGAGCAATGCTCGACGCAACGCGTCGGCCTCGGCGAGAGCGTTGGCTCGGCTGGCCTCCTCGGCGAGACGGCCCTGCCGAACCATGCCGGCGGCCTGGTTGGCCACTGCCGCGAGTACCCGCCGATCGTGCGCGTGTGTGCGTTCGCCGACGAGCAACAACGTGAAGTCGCCCGCGTCGACCTCGGTGTCGGCCCCGGCACGATCGACGGGAGCCTGCGCACCTGCGCTACCGACGATGGACCCGGACTGGTTGTCCCACAGAGCCACTCCGCTCTGGCGATACGTTTCGCGGGCGCGTTCGAGCAGGGCGGTCAGGTCGGCTCCGCGCAGCACCGATCCGGCGAACAGCGTCAACAGTTCGGCTTCCTGGGTCGCCCGCCGTGCCTGACGCGTGCGTCGGGCTGCCGCGTCGACGAGCGCAGCGACGGCGACGGCGACGAGGAGCAGCACGACGGTGACAACGAAGTTGTCGGGCTCGGCGATGGTGAGGCTGTATCGGGGGGTGGTGAAGAAGTAGTTGAGCAGAAAGCCCGCGATCAGCGCCGACAATGCCGCCGGCGCAACCCCTCCCAGCAGTGCGACGCACAGCACCACCATGAAGAACAGAGCGCTCTCACCGCTCGAGTCGAAGTCCGGACCGACCGTGCTGAGCACTGCCGCGGCCAGGCAGGGCACCAGAACAGCGGCGACCCACGCCAGAATGCGGCGCCGTCCCGAGTCGACCTGCACCCCCCATCGCCGGGCCTGCTCGGCGTGAGTGACCATGTGCACGTCGATCTTTCCCGAGTTCTGCACCACTGCCGCGCCGATGCCCTCGTCCAGGATTCGGGCGGCACGTGACCGTCTCGAGGTGCCGATCACCAGCTGGGTTGCGTTGACGCCGCGTGCGAAGTCGAGCAGGGTCGACGGCACGTCGTCGCCGACGACGCTGTGGACGCTGGCCCCGAGGCCGGCGGCGAGCTTGCGCACCGAACCCATCTGCGGTGCCGACACACCCATCAGCCCGTCACCGCGGACGATGTGCAGCACCATCAGCTCCGCACTGGACTTCGAGGCGATCCGACTCGCCCGGCGGAGCAGCGTTTCCGATTCCGGTCCTCCGGTCACTGCCACCACCACGCGCTCGCGTGCCTCCCACGTGTCGGTGATGCGATTGTCCTTGCGGTACTTCACCAGTGCCGCGTCGACCTGATCGGCGATCCACAGCAGTGCGAGCTCTCGCAGGGCGGTGAGGTTGCCACCGCGGAAGTAGTTGCTCAGTGCGGCGTCGACCTTCTCGGCAGCGTAGACGTTGCCGTGTCGCAACCTGCTGCGTAGCGCCTCGGGGGTGATGTCGACCAACTCGACCTCGTCGGCGGCTCGAACGACGCTGTCGGGCACCGTCTCCCGTTGCGGCACTCCGGTGATCTGCTGCACCACGTCGTTGAGCGATTCGAGGTGCTGCACGTTGAGGGTGGAGATGACGTCGATGCCCGCGTCGAGCAGTACCTCGACGTCCTGCCACCGCTTGCCGTGCACACTCCCCGGCGTGTTGGTATGCGCCAGTTCGTCGACGAGCACCACCTGCGGCTGTCGGGCCAGGACGGCGTCGAGGTCCAGTTCCTGCGCCGAGGACCCGCGATAGTGGACGGTCGCCATCGGCAGCACTTCGATGCCGTCGAGTGCGTCTATCGTCCGCGCCCGGCCGTGGGTCTCGACCACCGCGGCCACGACGTCGCAACCACGGCTCCGCAGTCGGTGCGCCTCGCCGAGCATGGCGTAGGTCTTGCCGACGCCGGGTGCCGCGCCGAGGTAGATCCGCAGCTCACCCCTGTCCGCCACAGCCTGTCTCCTCACCCGGCCGGTATGTGTCCCGTAGTGCCAGGTTCAACTCCGGAACGTTCACCGCTTCGGCACCGAGTACACCGTACTGCGGTCCGTGGGTGTACTCGGCGACCAGAGCCTCGACATCGGTCACCGACGCTCCGTTGACCTGCGCCACGCGCGCGACCTGGATGGCCGCATACGCGGGACTGATGTCGGGATCGATACCCGAGCCGGAACCGGTGACGGCGTCGGGCGGTACCGCCGACGGGTCGACGTTCTCGCGGTCGGCGATGGCGGCGCGGCGTTGCTCGACGAACGACGCCAGGACCTCGCTGGACGGTCCCTGGTTGGTCGGCAGCGCAGCCGCGGGATCCCCGGGGGCGAACGGGTCGTCGTCCGACACCGACCCGGTGACGCGGGTGTGGAAGTACGGATCCGGCTCTCCCGGAGCGACCTGCGGATCGACGCCGATCAGCGAGCTTCCGACGACGCAGCCCTCGGCGTCGCGCAGCGGCGAACCCTCGGCGGAGTCGGTGCCGATGCGGCTGATGCCCCAGACCACGGCCGGGTAGCCGATGCCGAGAATGACGGTCAATGCCAGCAGCACTGCGAAGCCTGCCACGACCTGGCGGAGAAATCCCTGTACGAAGCGCATGGTCAGCCTATCCCTGGAATGTGTCGAACGAGTAGATCGATGAGCCAGATCCC
Organism: Rhodococcus sp. 05-339-2; assembly: GCF_002258965.1. Classification (NCBI taxonomy): domain Bacteria; kingdom Bacillati; phylum Actinomycetota; class Actinomycetes; order Mycobacteriales; family Nocardiaceae; genus Rhodococcus; species Rhodococcus sp. 05-339-2. The sequence continues at coordinate 635,962 of NZ_NOYW01000016.1, read as the reverse complement.
GACGAAGGGGCTGATGACGCCGCCGACGCCGTACACCAACAGATTTCGGCGCAGCAGTGCTGCCGCCGAGGCCGGGGTGTACCGAACACCTTTGAGCGCCAACGGAATCAGTGCAACGATCACCAGCGCATTGAAGATCACCGCCGACAGGATCGCCGATTCCGGCGTCGCCAGATGCATGATGTTCAGTCCACCCAGCTGCGGATAGACGGTGGAGAACATCGCCGGCAGAATCGCGAAGTACTTCGCCAGATCGTTGGCGAGTGAGAACGTCGTCAGCGCGCCACGGGTGATGAGGAGCTGCTTGCCGATCTCGACGATCTCGATCAGTTTGGTCGGGTCGGAATCGAGGTCGACCATGTTGCCGGCTTCCTTGGCCGCAGAGGTGCCGGTGTTCATCGCGACACCAACGTCGGCCTGCGCCAGAGCCGGGGCGTCGTTGGTACCGTCGCCGGTCATCGCGACCAGCCTGCCGCCCTCCTGCTCCTGCCGGATGAGCGTGAGCTTGTCCTCGGGGGTCGCCTCGGCCAGGTAGTCGTCGACGCCTGCCTCGGCGGCAATGGCCTTGGCGGTGAGTGGATTGTCGCCGGTGACCATCACCGTCCGAATTCCCATGGCGCGCAGTTGAGCGAACCGCTCGGCGATGCCCGGCTTGACCACATCGGAGAGTTCGACGACGCCGAGAGCGCGGGCAGCAGAACCGGTTTCGCGGACGGCAACCACCAGCGGGGTACCGCCGTTCTGGGCGATGTCGTGCACGGTGGCGTCGAGGTCCGCTGTGCCGCCGCCCTCACGAATCCAGCCGTAGACCGAATCTGCTGCACCCTTGCGGATCTCCATGCCCGGTAGATCCAGACCGCTCATCCGGGTCTGCGCGGTGAAGGCCACGAACTCGCCGCGCTCGGATTCGCTTTCTGTCGTTACGGATTCGAAGTCACGCTCGACCAGTTCGACGATGCTGCGCCCCTCGGGGGTACCGTCGGCCAACGACGACAACCGGGCGGCGCGCGCCAGCTCGACGGCATCGATGCCCGTAGCCGGGTGCAGTCCGGTCGCGCGCCGATTACCGAAGGTGATGGTTCCGGTCTTGTCCATCAGCAACGTGTCGATGTCACCTGCCGCTTCCACGGCACGGCCGGACATCGCCAGTACGTTGCGTTGCACCAACCGGTCCATTCCCGCGATGCCGATGGCCGAGAGCAGTGCCCCGATGGTCGTCGGAATCAGGCAGACCAACAGCGCGATCAGCTGGATGGGATCCTGCTGCTGCCCTGCGTAATCGGACATCGGACCGATGGCCACCACCGCGAAGAGGAACACGATCGTCAGCGAGGCGAGCAGGATGTTCAGAGCGATCTCGTTCGGCGTCTTCTGCCGAGCCGCGCCCTCGACGAGCGCGATCATCCGATCCACGAACGTCTCACCCTGGGCTGCAGTGATTTTCACGACGATCTCGTCGGAGAGCACAATGGTGCCGCCGGTGACTGCGGATCGATCGCCGCCGGACTCGCGGACCACGGGTGCCGACTCGCCGGTGATCGCGGATTCGTCGACGGTGGCGATGCCCTCGATGACGTCACCGTCACCGGGGATGACCTCGCCTGCCGAGACGATCACCTCGTCGCCGACATTCAGTTCCGCGCCGGCCACCTCGGTGACGACGAATTCGGCACCGGAGGGAGTGCGTCGTCGAGCAACGGTGTCTTGCTTCACTTTACGTAAGCTTGCTGCCTGAGCCTTGCCGCGCCCTTCGGCGACGGACTCGGCGAGGTTGGCGAAGAGCACGGTGAACCACAACCACCCGGTGACGAACCACGCGAACACCGACGGTTCGGCGATCGAGAGGACGGTGGTGACGATGGAGCCGAGGAACACGACGAACATGACCGGGTTGCGGGCCAAGTGTCGTGGATCGAGTTTGCGGAACGCTCCGGGTACGGCCGTTCTCAGTGACAGGTTCATTGCATGGCCTCTGCTATGGGTCCGAGAGCAAGTGCGGGGAAGAAGGTGAGGGCGGCGACGAGGATCGCGGTACCGATCAGCAAGCTGCCGAACAGCGGACCGTCGGTGGGGAGGGTTCCTGCGTTCGGTGCGCTGCGTTTGGTCGTCGCCAGTGAGCCGGCCAGCGCCAGTACGAAGACGATCGGCAGGAAGCGGCCGAGCAGCATGGCGATGCCGAGGGAGATCTGGAACCAGTCGCTGGTGACCGTCAGTCCACCGAAGGCGCTGCCGTTGTTGTTGGACGCCGACGCATACGCGTAGAGCACCTCGGTGAACCCGTGGATGCCGGGATTGCCCTGATAACTCGTGGTGGATTCGAGAATCACGGTGATGGACGTGCCGACGAGCACGAGGATCGGCATCACCAGTACCGACAACGCTGCCATCGTGATGGCGCGTCGGCCCAGTTTCTTGCCGAGGAATTCCGGGGTCCGACCGACGAGGAGACCACCGACGAAGACGGCGATGACCGCGAGCACGAGCAACCCGTACAGACCGGTGCCGACACCGCCGGGCGCGATCTCGCCGAACAGCATGTTCAGCAGCACGGCACCGCCACCGAGCGCGGACATGCTGTCGTGCGCGGAATTGACTGCGCCGGTGGATGTTCCGGTGGTGGAGACGGCGAACAAGGCCGAGGCCGGAATGCCGAAGCGTACTTCCTTGCCTTCCATCATCGCGCCTGCAGCCGTTGCTGCGACTCCCCGAGTACCGGACTCGGCATAGAGGGTGACCGCCAGCAGGACTCCCCACAGTGTTGCCATCACCGCAAGCAACGTCAGACCCTGCTTGCGGTTGCCGATCATGGTGCCGAAGGTGCGGGTGAGTGCAACCGGGATCAACAGCAGAGAGATGATCTGCACGATGTTGGTCAGCGGGGTCGGGTTCTCGAAGGGATGCGCGGAGTTGGCCGCGAGAATGCCGCCGCCATTGGTGCCGATTTCCTTGATCGCCTCCTGGGAGGCAACGGGCGCAAGCGCATTGGTGACCGTCTGTCCGTCCAGGCCGGTCGAGGTGAAGCCGGTGGAGAAGGACATGATGGTGCCCTGCGTCAGTAGGATGACGGCCACCAGCAGCGAGAGCGGCAGCAGAATGCGCAGCGTTCCGCGGGTGAGATCGACCCAGAAGTTGCCGAGTTCACCGCCTGTGGACACACGCACGAAGCCGCGGATGACGGCGATCGCGACGGCGAGACCGACTGCGGCGGAGACGAAGTTCTGCACCGCAAGGCCCAGCGGCTGCGTCAGGTTCGACAGCGTGGTCTCGGGGACGTACGACTGCCAGTTGGTGTTGGTGACGAACGACGCCGCGGTGTTGAAGGCCATCGCCGGGCTGACCCCCGACAGGCCCCCGTTCAGCGGCAACACGCCTTGGATCCGCTGGAGTACGAACAGGAACACGACGCCGGCGAACGAAAACCCGAGCAGGCTGGTGGAGTAGCCGACCCACGTCTGTTCCGAGGACGAATTCACCCGGGCCACCCGATAGAGCAGGCGCTCGACACGCGTGTCGTGGGACGAGTCGAACACCCGGGCCATGTAGTCGCCGAGCGGCACGTACGCCACGGCCAGGACGACGATCACAGCGCAGATTTGGAAGAACCCAACCACGTCAGAACCTCTCCGGATCGAGGAGAGCGACGAACAGGTACACCGCGACGAACGCGGCCACCGTGAGACAGAGCAATTCGGTCATTGCTCGATCCTGGATCCCGCTACCGGCCACAGCCGGTTTCCTTACGCTTTCTTACGACCGCAACCAGCGGCTATGACGCAATATTTACGCCTACCGCTCCTCGATGTCGTCGACGCGTATCTCCACCACATCGCGATCGAGAGTGACGCCGAGAAGATCCGAGACGACATCGATCGCGATGGTCGCCAGCTCGTCTCCCGCAGCCTGCAGGTCGTCGCCGTACACCCCGATCACCGCGACGAACAGACCGATGCAGGCGTGGTCGTCGAGATGGAGGTCGATCTCGATCGGCTGCGCACCGTGAACGTCCGCCAGAGCACGACGGAGCGTGGTCTTGACGATGTGGTCGCTGACCTGCAGCGAGTCCTTCGGATCGGCGCCGGAGCCGGCAGGAAAGGCGCTGTCGACGGGCCACGTACGCCTGGTCGTATTACGGACCTTCGAGATGATGGATGCGCTGATATCCACCCAATTCGGTTCCTGAGGTGCGTCCCGAAGTTCGGTGGCAGCACGCGCGAGAACCGAATCCGGCTCTACTGGGTTCGCCATGTTGCCAACCTTTCGCTCAATGTTGCTCGTGCTCTGGTCAACTGACCACGTACCGCTCCTGCGGACAACGTCATGATCGCGCCGATCTCCGGGTGAGTCAGGCCCTCGACCTCGCGGAGCAGCCAGCAGGCTCGCTGGCGGTAGGGCAGTTCGGCCAGTGCGACTCCGAGTTCGGCCATGAAGCTGTCGGCCTCGACATCCGCCTCGGGATCACTGCCCGCCCCGGTGCTCTTTCGCTCGAATACCCAATCTTCTGCGGGAGGAACGCTGCGACGTCGTCGATGATCGATCACTTTGTGCGACACCAACGAGAACAACCATGTTCGCAGAGCCGAGTCGCCTCGAAAGTTGTCCAGCCCCTTCCACGCTGCGACGAACGCGTCCTGCACCACCTCCTCGGCCGCACCCTGATCGGACAGCATGTTTCGCGCGTACCGAAACATCTCCGGACCGTAGCGCCGGACGATCTCCTCGAACGCATCCGTCTCGCCGAGCGCGGCTGCGCCGACGAGTACGCGGTCCGATGCATCAACCCACTCCATCGGGCCCCCAGTTCACGTAGCGGTCATCGATCACGCATGTCTTCGATACCGGTTTACCAGCGGACGTAATCTATGACGTAGATCACTTTATTCGGACGTGCGTTTCGACCACCGAGCTACGACCAACTCCTGTCACACACTCTGCACGACATCCAACGAAGAGAGGCATTCATGAGCTCCACGACGGACACCAAGGCAACCGTATCCGCAGCAGGCGAGGGAAAGACCGACATCACCACCAAGTCGGACTCCGTGCTCGTCAGCTCGCAGGGCCGCACCACCATTGCCGACACCGTCGTCTCCAAGATCGCCGGTATCGCCACCCGTGAGGTCCAGGGCGTCCACGCCGTCGGCGGCGGAGCGAGCCGCGCGATCGGTGCCCTGCGCGAGCGCATCCCCGGTGCCCGCGTCAACCAGTCGCAGGGCGTCTCGGTGGAGGTCGGCGAGCGTCAGGCCGCAGTCGACATCGACATCGTCGCCGACTACGGCGTCTCCATCGCAGACCTCGCAGCGGGCATTCGTCGCAACGTCATCAACGCCGTCGAGCGTATGACCGGTCTCGAGGTCACCGAGGTCAACATCGTCGTTCACGACATCTACCTCGACGACGGCTCGGACGACGAGGAGACCACCGAGGCTCCCTCCACCCGAGTGCAGTGACCGATCCGCACATGACGGAGCGTGACAGGTCCGAGGACATCGCCGACGCCGTACTGGCGGTCGACGGTGTCGTCGGGCTGCACGGCGGCATGTTCGGCGAGGCAGCTACCTACCTTCCCGGACGACGCATCGCCGGCATCCGGATCGGCGACGAAGGCACCGAGGTTCACGTCACTCTCGAGTTCGGGGTTGCGGTACGCGAAACCGCCGACGCCGTGCGCAGCACAGTGGCAGCGATGGTCGACGGGCCCGTGCACGTCACCGTCGAGGACATTGTGCGAGTCTGACCAGGTGAACGAGCATGCAGCGCACGACCGAGCCGCCGCCTACAAGGCGGCTCGGCGCGCTGTGGCGCGCGAACACCACCCGGATCTCGGTGGAGATCCGGCTCGCTACATGGCCGAACTCGCCGAGGTCGACAGACGCTTCGCCGTACTTCCCTCGACTCCGACCAATGCGGCGAGCGCGCCGACGGCATTCCGCGCCTCGCCGATTCCGTCCCCGCTACGCACTCTGCCCAAGCGGATCGCTCGGATCCGCAAACGCGTCACCAGGCGCAACTACTTCGAACTCTGAGTGGAGATCAACACCATGACCACTGCAACCATCGGTTTGTTCGTGGGACTTCTGCTGGCCATCGCCGCAGCGGCCGGCGGTTTCACCGGCTTCCTCATCGCCATCGTGCTCGGCGGCCTCGGATTCTTCGTCGGCCGCTACGTCGACGGCGAACTGGACCTGAACTCGATCATGCGTGGTCGCGGTCGTGACTGAAACAGCTGCTGTAGACCCCGGTGAGCGCGGCTCTCTGGAGATCAAGCACAAGGCCGTCGAGCGACTCGCCGTCCTCGCTGCCCGCAGCACCGACGCGGTCGCCGGACCCCAGCCCGGACTGCGGGTCCTGGGTGGGCGTGACCTACCCAAGGCCGACGTGACGATCAGCGGCTCCCGCGTTCGCGCTCAGGTCGCGGTAGCGGTCACCTGGCCCTCGCCGCTGGCGAAGGTAGCCGCTGACGTTCGCGCCGCAGTCGCACGAGACCTGTCCGAACTGGGCATCTACACCGTCGACCGAGTCGATGTCACCGTCCAATGCGTACCCGCCGAGACCACCCGTGAAGAAGGGAGAGTGCAATGAGCGAGAAGGCAAGCAAGAAGCCGGTAGCCAATCCCACCGCAGCCGTACCCGCAATCCTGTTCGCGCTCGTCCTCATCGGTGCCGGCGTGGTCCTCGGCCGCGAGGCGCTGCTGAACCTGGGTGCCATCGACGGCCCCCAGTGGGTCGGCCCCGCCGCCACGAGCCTGGACGGACTCACCGCGCAGCCGTGGATGCTGCCGGGAGGAATCGCGGCAGTCGTGGTCGGGTTCGTTCTCGTCATCGCTGCACTGCGTCCTCGGCGACGCACCCACCGAGCCCTCTCCGAGCAGGACGTCTGGCTCCGCAAGGGCGACGTCGCAACTGTTGCCCGCACCGCCGCACTCGACAGCGTCGGCGTCGATTCCGCAACCGCCAAGGCCGGCAACAAGAAGGTCACCGTCGCGGTGGCCACCGTCGCCGGCACGGACACCGCGGAGCTGAAGTCCTCGGTCGTCACCTCCGTGGACGACGCCCTCCGCCCACTCGCGTCGGCTCCCAAGGTCCGCACCCGAGTGCGAACGACAGGACAAGCATCGTGAAACGCGCAACCGCTTCGGTCGACCGAACCAGCACCGCCGTCGTCGGCCTCGCCCTGATCGCCCTCGGCGGCGGAGCAATTGCCTGGGAGCAAGGAAGGTTTCCCGGTCGCGAACGTCTCGACGCGGCCTTCGTCGACACTGCCGTCGACGCAGGCTGGTGGCCCTGGGCTCTCGCAGCAGCCGCCATCGTCCTCGTGCTGCTCGGTCTGTGGTGGCTCCTCGCGCACCTGCCGCGACGTTCGGTCGGCACCGTCGCCTTCGCGTCGTCAGCGGATGCAGATGTCGACGGCCGACTCAGCGTCGACCTGGGAACCGCTGCCCGGAGCGCCGCGAAATCCTTGGCCGCTCACGAGGGCGTCGTATCGGCGACCGGCCGTTCGGTGTCCGATCGCGGTCAGAGAGTCGTCGAGATCACCGCGACGCTCGACCCCGCGGTGACGTCCCTCGACAAGGTGGCAGGCGCAGCGGCGCAGACGCGCAACGACATCGTGACGTCCCTCGACGGAACACCGGCGGCCGTCCGAATCCTGCTGCAGTGCGGCAAGTCTCGGAAGCATGTCGTTCGCGTCAGCTGACGCCTGCGGAGAGCTCGATCTCCCCGATCAACCCATGGTGGTCCGATCCGGGGAGATCGATTCGTTCCAGAGAACGAGCACGACCGGTGTTGGTGAGAATGTGGTCGATCCCGACGACGGCGGGTGTTCCCTTGTCGGTGGGGTACGTGGGAATCAGCCCCTTCCCCAATTGCGCTGCAGCGTCGGAATATCCGGCATCGAGTAGGTTGCGGAACTTCTTGTGCGAATACGTCGTGTTGAAGTCGCCGCTGACGATCACCGGCCCAGTGACCGACGCCGCCGCCAGATCGTCTCGGAGCGTGTCCAATTCGGCGGTCCAGATGTCGGCCGGGGTGACGTAGGCGGGCCCGGGATGCACCGCCAGCAGCGTGACCGGCTCGGAACCGGGGACCTCGACCTCGGTGGCCAGATTCACCGGACCGTATCCGTCGAGTTCACGGTTGCCCGAGATCGGGTAACGGCTGTAGATTCCGGCTCCGCCGCCGCCTGTCACGTACGGCTGGAGGTAGCTGTAAGGGAAGAGCTCCTCCATGCCGGCGTCGCGGAGGCCGACCACCGACGCATCGGTCAGTTCCTGGATCGTGACGACGTCGACGGAGTGATCGCGGGCCTGACCGACCACGACAGTCGGATCGGCCAGCCCGATCATCAGGTTCGCCTGCATCACACGCAGCCGCACGCCCTCGCTGCCCGTCGCGTCCTCGGGTGCCGCGTCCGCCACGTAGAGCGGTGCATAGGCGAATGCGCCTGCAGCAAGCACCAGCGCAGAAACTCCCGCCAGGACCCAGCGCCGACCGATCAGCGCCACCAGGGCAACGACCACGACAGCGATGAACATCAATGGAACGAACGACGCCAGCGCGATCAGGACGTTGACCCGGGTGTCGGTGTAGTAGACGCCCAGTGCGACGAGCCCGGTCACGATGCCCAGAATGGCGATCGTTCCGGTGAGAATTCGTATCCAGGTTCGTTGCATCGAACCGAGGGTAGCTACGCCCGGATGCCGATGGCCAACGCTGTGATGGTCGTCCAGGTCAGCGACAACAATCCACGCACCGCCGAGAACGAGAACGCCGTGGACCACACCGTACGCGTCGACGGTTCCTCGACCGGAAGTCCGGCGAATCGATCGGCCAGCCAATCCAGCGTCAGTGGCGCACTGAGCGGGTGCAGCGACAGGTGTTCGCTCAGCCGATCCCGTAGATAGGTCACGTGCGCACCGGCCTCGAGGTACCGATCCACCTGCCCGTCCACGTCGTCGACGGCGATGATCTGATCGTGCACCGACTGGACGACCAGCAACGGAGCCGTCGGAGCCGTTCGTCCCGGCTGGATATCCAGGAACACCTGCACGATCTCGGGCAGCGCCAACAGATCGGCCAGCGGAACGTCGATGTAGTGGTCCAGGTCGTGTCGAGCCAGTTTGCTCACCGCACGCACGGTCGTCATCGACTCGACGGAATCGAGAATGCGCATTCCGTCCTCGTTGACGTGCTCGCGAATCACCCGATCGAGCTCGGGGTAGGTGCGCCGTAGGCCCGCCACCACCAGCGTCGGCAACGCTGCGTGCAGCGTCGCATTGAGCCGGGTGAACGCCGACCCCGGATCTCCGACGGGCGAGCCGAGAGCGGCACCGACCACCTCGATCTCAGGCGCGTACTCCGGCGCCATCTCCGCCGCCCAGGACGTCGCGAGTCCGCCGCCCGAGTAGCCCCACAGCGCAACCGGCGTACTCGAATGCAGGTCGAGCGGCTCGAACGACAACGCCGCGCGAACGGCGTCGAGCGTGCAGAACCCGGGTTCCTGCGGCGAACCCCAATGTCCGTCGGGACCCTCGTGATCCGGGATCGAGATGGTCCACCCACGGCGCAAGGCATGAAGTACAAGCAGGAACTCGAACTGCGGAACTGCACCTAACGCCCGGGAACCACGCCGAAGCGCGTACGACGGGAAACACGAGGACGCGACGCCGTCGATCGCACACTGATACGACAGCAGAACCGGTTCGGCGTTGCGCGGACGCAACACCGTCGTGACGCTGGCCTGGGGAAAACCGCCGAGATCAGCGGTGCGATAGAGCAGCTGCCACGCGTCGATTCGCTGGCGTACGCGACCGAACATCGCGACCTCGACCGGCCGCACCTTCAGAATCGTCCCGGGTGGAGCTGCCTCGTATCCCTCGGGCGCTGCATAGAAGGGATCGTCCTCGGGCCTGGTCGCGTCACTGCAGCTCGGTGCTCGTTCCACCGGCCAGGGCTGTTCGTCCCCCAATGATCTGTCGACGCTCATGTCCCACCGCTTCTTGTCCGAGTCTCGTCGTCACACTAACTTGCCCTCGACGACGCCGTTTCATGCAGCCCGCTGCCAATTGGTGATCAGGACATCGGTCGCGTAGCTGAGATCGAGGCCTTCGCCACCCCAGTCCGGAACGATGGCGTCGGATGCGATACCGCCGTACTGTCGCCTGATTTCGTCGGCGTCTCCCGACATCGCGGGAGCGTGGATGATCTCGGTTCCCGAGGGATGGCGAAACGAGAAGCGTTGATCGCCGAGGGCTTCGATGAAGAAATATCCGTCGTGCAACGCTCGGTGGTGTTCGCCGCACAGCAGGACCAGGTTGTCGAGTGACGTCGCACCTCCCCGTGAGCGATAGGTGACGTGGTGAGCATGCAGAAATCGGGTGCGGCCGCACCCGGGTACCGTGCAGCATCGATCCCGAATGATCAACTGACGCAATTGGGTTCGGCTCGGGACTTTCGCCGTCGAACTCCACCGCACAGTTCTACCCAGCCGGCCGTGGCCGACGGTCCGCATGACCGCGGAACACAGCACCTGAGCGAGGGTCTCGTCGTCGAGGCCTGGCCCGTCGTCGAAATGAGCGTGGTCGGACCCTGCTTCGTCGACCCCACCGATGTGCACCAGCACCTCGGCAGCAGGAGAGACGACCGGTGAATCCATCGCAGCGCAGACCATCTCGGCCATGGCAATCATCGCCGGCACCGGGTTGGGCGGTGCCGGGGCCGCCCGGTCACCCTCGGATTCGCCGTCGGTCCTGGTGCGCTCGTAGTCCGCCCTGGTCAATGCAGCGAGAAACCGCTTGCCGTCCTCGGGCCGAAAGCGGGCCGTCAGCACGAGCGAGCCGTCGTCCTCGTCCCAGCGCCACCGCCCGGCGCACGGGTCGAGGTCGACGCCGTTTCCCTTGGTCGGACGCATCGCCTTCTTCAGACCACGGCAGAGGCGTTCGATGTGCGCAGCCGGGGCGTCGAGCGCCTTCTGCAGCAACGACGCCTCGTTCTCGGCCGTCGCAACGCGAGTCATCGCGCGCACCTTCGAGTACGAGATGGTGCCGCTCCGATACGCCGAGGTGATCAGCGGCAGCTCTCGCATGGCCTTGGCCACGCGCACCTGCTCACGAGCGGTGTGCAGATCGACCCCCGCACGCCACGACAACCAGTGCGCACAGGACCGCACTTCCCAACCCGCCCATCCGCGTCGCGCATCGAACTCGCCCACCAGAATCAGATACTGCGCCGACGCCGCCGCGATCCGACCTGCCAGAGCGCAGATTTCGGTCTCGATTTCCTTCGTCTCGATCCGCCCCGCCTCGGATCCCGCGTCGGCCATGTCGATCATGAACGCCCCCATTCATCGAATACATGTTCGAGAAATGTACGACGAGGCACCGACAGAAACCCTCCCACGATGCCCGACGCGTCCCCGCGGGGACGTTGTCACGAGGCGATGCGCCGGGCACGGGAGTCGGCCGCGACACATCCGGCACCCTCTGGGCAGCGAATGCCCTACATGGCCGAAGCACGCAAGTCTCTCGCGCGCTTTCCCAGTCCGCTGCGCGGCACGTGGTTGACGTCGCTGTTCGGCGCAGTTCTGCTCGTCGCGCTGCCCATAGTCATCGTGACGGGATTGCTCTCGTACAGCGCCTACGGTCCACAGTTCGGCCAGGCCAGGCCGGGTGCCGTCGGGTGGCTGCGCTTGCCGTTCTTCGACTGGCCGACGAATCCGGCATGGCTCTACCAGCTCACGCAGGGTCTGCACGTCGGACTCGGCCTGATCATCGTGCCGCTCGTCATCGCCAAACTGTGGTCGGTGATGCCCAAGCTCTTCGAACTACCACCGGTGCGATCGCCGGCACATGCGCTCGAACGACTGTCGCTGCTGGCACTGGTCGGGGGCCTGCTGTTCGAGATCGTGACGGGTGTTCTCAACATTCAGTACGACTACGTGTTCGGTTTCGACTTCTACGCCGCTCACTACTTCGGTGCCTGGGTGTTCATCTCCGGATTCCTCGTACACCTCGCGCTCAAGGTCCCGCTGATGTGGAGGACCCTGAGGTCGGAGTCGTTGATGGACGTACTGCGCGCCAGGAACGAAGCTCCGGACGAGCAGAAGAACGACGACCGACCGGCGACCATGGGTCGACGCGGTGCCATCGGATTGGTCGCTGCCGGAATGGGTTTCGTTGCCGTGTTGACAGTAGGACAGACGGTCGGCGGAGTACTGCGCAAGGCCGCGATCCTGCTGCCCCGCGGACGCTCGTACGGCGACGGCCCCAACGACTTTCAGATCAACCGAACGGCCGAAGCAGCCGGGATCACCGAGGCGCAGACCGGGCCCGACTGGCAACTGACGATCAGCAGCGCGGCCGAGGACGCCGTCCCGATCGTGCTGTCCCGCGGCAGGCTGCTGTCGATGCCGCAGCGCACTGCCGAACTGCCGATCGCGTGCGTCGAAGGATGGTCCACCACGCAGACGTGGACCGGTGTCCCATTGGCCGAACTCGCTGCGCTGGCGGGCGTACCCGCACCGCGATCGGCAGAGGTGAGCTCGCTGGAGCAGAACGGAGCCTTCACTCGTGCGGTGTTGCAGGGAAATCAAGCGGCGCACCCGAATTCGTTGCTGGCCTTGAAAGTCAACGGTGTCGATCTCTCGCTCGATCACGGATTCCCCGCGCGAGTGATCGTTCCTGCCCTTCCGGGTGTCCACAACACCAAGTGGGTTGCTCGCATCGTGTTCCGTTCGTGACTTCCAGCTGTGGCTGTTCAAACCTCCGTCGATGGTAAAGAATCGGTGATCGGCGGCCCGTGGGGCCGCCGACGAGGGTCACTCCCTCGCCTGGATGAGTTCCGAAGGTCATGACATCATGCTTGCTTTGTCCAGAAGCCTCCTCGTCGCAAGTGCAGCTCTCACGCTGCTGTTCGCCGCAGGCTGTTCATCGTCCGAAGCCGGCAACGCCGTCGCTGCCGACACCACAGCCGCCTCGACGTCCGCCGCTACCAGCACCACCGACGGCGTCTCGGGCCAAGAGGGCATCGACGCCGGCGGCTCCACCGACATCGATGTCGAGATCGGTCAGTGCGTCCAACTCGGCGGGACGATGACGGCCGCCACCATCGACAACGCCGAATGCGGCAGCATGGAATCGAACTACAAGGTGATCGCCAAGGCCGAGCAGAACGAGCAGTGCCCCACAGACGTCAATCAGACCTACTACGAGACGCTCGACGGTGTGGAACAGGGCGCACTGTGCCTCGACGTCGACTGGGTGGTCGGCGGCTGCATGAGCGTGCCCACCGTGGGTATGGACGAGCCCTCACGGGTCGACTGCAGCGACCCCGACGCCACCGACGTCGAACAGGTCACCGAAATCAAGACCGGTACCGCCGATCCCAACGAATGCCCCGAGGGCGGATTCGCCTACGACGCCAGGCAATTCGTCGTCTGCACCACGACGATCTCCTAGTCGAGCTGCGCCGTCACCATCTGCGTGACGTAGCGGTAGTCCACGTAGCCGTGGCGGGCGATGGCCGCGTGCACTGCGCCCAGGACCTCGCCGCGGCACCGGTCGTCCAGAGCGAGATGGCTCGAATACGTGGCGGCCATGGCGCAGAACTCGTCTGCGGAGTAGCGCTGGACCCACTCGTACGTCGAGGTCGTCCACGGACCGAAGCCGGCAGCGCGCGGCACGTTGGACTCCGGTTGCGTACCGAGAGAACGCACCAACAGGTGCGCCACTTCGGGCTCGGTTGCGTCGTAGGCCGCCCTGACCGCTTCCCATGCCGGGCCATCGAGGTCGCCCGGCATGTTCCACCACAACCGAAGGGAACCGCCGGGGACCAATGCGCGGGCCGCCACTGCAGCTCCTTGCTCGTGGTTCACCCAATGCCAGGATTGGGCGGCAACGACCACATCGAACGCCGCCGCCGGGGCTGCACAATCCTCGAACCGCGACACCTGCACTTCGACGTCGAGGTTCTCGGTACGCCGCCGAACCAGCTCTGCCATAGCCGAATCCGGTTCCACCGCAACAACGGACGCGCCGAGTTCAGCCAACGCAACAGTGGCTTTACCGGTACCTGCCCCCGCCTCGAGCACTCGCATCCCGTCGCCCGCCGCGATGTCCGCGTACAGCTCGGCCGGGTAGCCGGGACGGGCCCGGTCGTAGTTCTCGGCAACCTTGCCGAAGCTCAATGCACGCGATGACTGCTGTCCGTCGGTCACCGCATCGACGGTACCGAGGGTCGACTTGCCAGGAACCGTGCGTTTCGTAAAGAGTGAGACAGGTCACTGAGCAGACCCCGCACGCGAGGAGAGTCGATGACCGAGACCACTGCACCTCCGAAGTGGAAGGTGGTCGGCCCCGGACTGGTGGTCGCCGCAACCGGCATCGGGGCTGCCGACCTCGTCGCGACTCTGGTGGCGGGCTCGCGCTACGGCTACGCCCTGCTCTGGGTCATCATCGTCGGTGTCGTCATGAAAGTCGTTCTGGTGGAAGGTGCCGGCCGCTACACGTTGGCGTCGGGCAACACGATCTTCCAGGGCTGGCGTTCGCTGGGAAAGTGGACGACGGCGTATTTCGCTCCCTACATCGTGATCTGGGGATTCGTCTACGGAGCGGCAGCGATGTCGTCGAGCGCGTTGCCGATCGTCGCACTGTTCCCCGCTTTGGATCTCAAGGTCGTCGCCATCGCGTCCGGACTCCTCGGTTTCGCGCTCATCTGGCTGGGTAGCTACGGATTCTTCGAGAAGATCATCACCGTCTTCGTCGGCATCATGTTCGTGACCGTGATCGGTGCTGCGGTAGTGGCGGTTCCGAACGTCCCCGCGATCGTCAAGGGCATCGTCCCCACCATTCCCGACGGCTCCATCGTGTACGTCCTCGGCCTTGCCGGTGGCGTCGGTGGCACCATCACGCTCGCCGCGTACGGCTACTGGCTGCGCGAGAAAGGCTGGATCACACCGAAATTCATGCGCGTCATGCGTATCGACAATTCGATGGCCTACGTCATCTCCGGCATCTTCGTCCTCGCGATGCTCATCGTCGGTGCCGAACTGCTGTACTCGTCGCAGATCGCGATCTCCACCGGCGATCAGGGCTTGATCCAACTCTCCGACGTGCTCGCGGACCGCTACGGGACGGTGTTCGGCTACGTGTTCCTCATCGGATTCTGGTCGGCGTCGTTCTCGTCGCTGATCGGGGTGTGGAACGGCGTGAGCCTGATGTTCGCGGACTTCGTCGGCAATCTGAAGGGGCTCGAACAGGGTCACCCGGAAACACGAGTGGGAGGCAAGTACTTCCGGTGGTATGTCGCGTGGCTGACGTTCCCGCCCATGGCGTTGCTGTGGCTCGACCAACCGATCGGGCTCGTGCTCGCCTACGGCGTACTCGGCGCTGTGTTCATGCCGTTCTTGGCGGTGACACTGTTGGTACTGCTCAACAGTGATCGCGTGCCGAAGCAGTGGCGCAACGGCTGGTTCACCAACCTGACGCTGGGTGTGTGCGCATTCCTGTTCGCGTGGCTCGCCGTCGACCAGGTCTTGGATGCTCTCGACAAGTACGTGTACTAGTCGGCCGCTTCCAGGCGTGAGCGCAGTGTCGACTCCGTGTGCTTGATCGCCTGACCCACAACGGGTTCCACAACAGCGCCGAGCACCTTGCCCGCGATTCCGCCGGGCAGGCTGTAGCGGAACACAACGTCCAGACGGGTTCCGCCGTCTGCCGTATCCGAGAACGACCACGTGGACGAGTTGGACAGGCCTTCGACCGACTCGAGCGTGAGCCTCTCGTTGTGGACCCATTCGGTGACGTGCACAACGGAGGTGAGGGCCTTAGGACCGATCTGCATCGTCGCGTCGTACGTGGCACCGAGCCCTGAAGTGACCTCGCTCGTCGGCTCGAAACGGGTGATGCCGAACATCCATTGCGGGACGTTCCTGAAGTCGTCCATGTAGGCGAACGCCGCCTCGCGACTGGTCGACGCAACGGCCGAACGATTGATTTCACGCACTCGTGCACCTTAGTACACGCTACGGCGTGTTACGCATACTTTGGTCGTACGTTTCAGCGGCGTACGTACCCCACCTGCTTGTCCACCACGTTCACCAGAGCCGAACCACGGACATATCGGTGGAGGTTGTCCTCGAATAACGCCCACAGGCGCTTGGCGAAGTCGTCGGCATCGCCCGCCAGATGCGCGGTCAGGATGACGTTGTCCATGTGCCACAGCGGACTCGTGTCCGGTAGCGGCTCGACCTCGAACACGTCGAGCACCGCCCACCCGATGCCTCCGTCAGCGAGGGCATCGCACAGGGCTCGTTCGTCGACGACCGGTCCGCGGGCGATATTGACCAGGCCTGCATCGGAACGCATGGCCGAGAGAACCTCCGTGTCGACCAGTGCGCGGGTGGCGTCGGTCAGCGGTGTCGCCAGCACGATCACGTCGTACTCACCCGCATACGACGGCAATCGTCGAACATCGCGGATTCGTCCGAACTCCGAGTCACCGGACCGCTCCGACGTTGCCGACGCATCGACGCGCATACCGAGTGCGCCGAGGACCCGGCCGATCTCGCGGCCGATCGAACCGGGACCGACGACGAGAGCGGCGCGACCGTGAATACCACTGGTAACTCTGTGTTCCCAGACCCGCTCGCGCTGACGAGCAAGCGCCACAGGCAGCTTCTTGACCGACGCCAGAATGCCGGCTGCGACGTACTCCGCAATCGCCCTGTCGAGGATTCCGCCGGAGTTCGTCAGAACCCATCGGCCCTCGCGCAGAACCGGATCGAGCAGTCGATCGACGCCGGCACTCGATGCGTGGATCCAGCGAAGATTCTCGGCATTCGGCCACACGGTTCGCAGATCGGCGGTCTCGAACGTTCGGAACAGCAACACCTCTGCCCACGACACCACACCGGCGAGCTCGTCCATCGTGCAGCTTCGGAAGTCGACTTCGTCGATCGCGGGCAAGGACCTTCTGTCCGAACCACTCTCGACCACAAGCACGTTGATCACGACAACTACTCTTTCCGTACCATGGCACCGTGCTCACCGTAGAAGCCGCAACTGCCGCCGACGCAGCAACGATACTCGGCCTGCGGCACGCAGCCGAGGACTGGCTATCGGACCGAAAAATCGATCAGTGGACACCGCGCGAGGTACCCCTGTCCACTGTCGCTGCGCAGATCGAGGCAGGAGAGTTCTACGTCGCCCGGCGCGAGCCTAGTGGCCCGATAGTCGGTGCGCTGAGACTGATCTGGGCCGATCCCACCATCTGGCCCGAAGAGGATGGGCTCGCCGGGTACGTGCACGGATTGGTGATCGACAGAAGCGAAGCGGGCACCGGGCTCGGCGCGTTGCTGCTGGAGTGGGCGGCGGAGCAAAGCCACCGGGAAGGACGCGCGTTGCTGCGTCTGGACTGCGCCGAGACCAACGGTGCGTTGTGCAATTACTACCTGAATCAGGGTTTCCGCCATGTCGGCCGCCGCGAGTTCGCCGACGGCAGTTCGTGGTTCAGCGTGGCCCTGTTCGAGAAGTCGACCGATCGGTAGTGTCTCGTCTATGGGCGAGAACCGGGATCGGATGCTGCGCGGAGAGCTGTACCGAGACAGTGATCCCGACCTGGTGGCGTCTCGGGTGGCGTGTGGGAAGCTGCTCGACCGATTCAACGCAACCGAGGCAGATCAGAACGAAGAACGACGCGAGATTCTCGGCGAGCTGCTCGGATCCATCGGAGCGGATTCGTGGATCATGCCGAGGTTCCAATGTGATTACGGCACATACATTTCCATCGGATCCAACAGTTTCCTCAACTACGACGCCATCCTGTTGGACTGCGCACCCATCACCATCGGTGACGACGTGTCGATCGGTCCTCGCGCGCAGCTACTGACGGCTCTCCATCCCATGGAGGATCACGAGGCGCGCCGAACACGTTGGGAGAGTGCTCTTCCCATCAACATAGGGAACAACGTCTGGCTGGGCGGCGGGGTCATTGTGTGCCCGGGAGTCACGATCGGCGACAACTCGGTGATCGGTGCCGGCAGCGTCGTCACCCGGGATGTGCCGTCGCACACCTTCGCTGCCGGCAACCCCTGTAAGGCAATCCGCGCCCTACCGTGAGATGACCTCGTGCAGGATCTTGTCGGAACCACCGACGAGCGTGTTCACGGCCACCCGCGCACCCCACCACATCCCCAGCCATCCGACCGCCGCGGCAACGGGAACGGACAGATACGCGAAGGCACCGGGGAGAAGCAATGCCAGCAGCAGAGCGGGCACTACCGACAGCCCGAGTACAACTATTGCCAGCATGAGTAGGGCGAACGACCCTCCGTTGAACGACCCTCGGGTGTTCAACGAAAAGGCCTTGGTCGGTTCAGGAACCGGATAGGCGGCACGGACCGAGACCACGACGATGAGTCCTGCACTGACGCCGAGCATCGACAACGTCACCGAGATGGGGACTGCCAACCGGTCGAGTCCGAGGTCACCGAATACGCGGACGACCGCAGTGGACACGATCGCAAAGGGTGCGGCCACGATCAGCCAGGCAATCTGCCGACCACGGACGTCGTCGCGCAGAGCCTGCGGGATCATCACCAGGTGCCACATCGAACCGCCGTCGAGACCGTACAGATTCGATCCCGCGCCCATTGCCATGAAGATCACGATCCACGCACCCCAGGCTGCGCTGAACGGAATCGAATCGGTCACCAACGGACCGATACCTCCGAGCACCGCGAAGATGAGGACCGACAACAGCTGGCTCCGGCGACGCATATCGCCGCGCCACAGGCCCAGCTCACGCGTCACCACCGCGCCGACACGGGTGGCGCGCCAACCGCGATCGCCGTTGTGGCCGTTCGCTGCCATCTGCTTGCGCGACGCGCCGTACGAGGCGGAGACCCGTCCCTCGAAGAGCCGCAGCACAAGTCGCTGCCACGACCACATCAAGACGACATCGAGCAGCAGCAGTCCCGCCACTGCGGCGATCGCCATTATCCAGTTGCCGTCGAGCGCAGCGTCCACTCCGGTGATTCCCCAACTGAACGGTATCGAATGTGCCAGTGTCAGAGGCCATGTCACGTCACCCGACAGCACCCTGGGGAGGTTCTGGGTGATGGGAAACTGCAGGAAGTACAGACTGCCGAACACCGCACCGAACGCCAGCAGAGCGAACTCTCGACTGCGCCGACTCTTCAATAGCTGAGACATCGCCACGGTGACCACTCTGGACAGCGTCACGAGGAGCACGACGGTCGCAGGCCAGGCCACCATGGCAAGCGGAAGACTTGCGAGAGAACGCGATACGGCGTAGATCGGGATCGCCGCGGTCGCGATGACCGTCAACGGCACCACCATGCCGACACCCGACGTGGTCAACAACGCCCGCGCCAGGCGTGCGGGCTCCACCGAGAGCATCTGGAAGTGGCGGGGCTGGATGTTGTCGTCGGAGATCCCCGAGAGCACCGGGAACAGTACCCAGCTCAGACCCATCAGCGTCAGCCCGAGGCTTGCGGTGCCGCCGACCAAGACCTGCGAGGCTCCATTGCGCGCGGACAACACACATGCCACAACGGCGACGACCAGCCCCAGCACCCCGAACACGGTTTTCACCACTGCTTGACCGCCCTTGAACTGCCTGCGGTAGAGCGTGATTCGCATCTGCAGAACGGTGCGACCGAGGGCCGTCACGAGCGCATCCAGGACAGGCCGTCGGGGTTCTGCTCGCGAGTGCCGACCAGGCGAACGAAGGCGTCGTCCAGGCTTCCGCCGGCGCGGACCTCGTCGACCGTTCCCGCGGCCACGACGCGGCCGCCGGTGATGACGCCGACATGAGTGCAGAGTTGCTCGACGAGCGCCATCACGTGACTCGACAGGATCACCGAGCCTCCGGAGCGGACGAACTGGACCAGAATGGTGCGAATCGTGGTCGAGGAGATGGGGTCGACCGCCTCGAAGGGCTCGTCCAACACGAGCAGCCGGGGTCCGTGCAGCAGCGCCGAGGCCAGTCCGATCTTCTTGGTCATGCCCGCGGAGTAGTCGGCGATGACGGTTCCCCCGGCGTCGGCCAGATCCAACGCGTCCAACAGCTCGTCTCGACGCTGCGCGATCACGTCCTCGGGCATCGCGCGAAGTCGCCCGAAATACGTCAGGAGTTCGTGGCCGGTGAACTGGGACGGCAGAGCGAGGCCGTCGGGCAGCACTCCGAGTAGCTCTTTGGCGGCGATGGGATCGGCCCAGACATCGCGTCCGAACACCAGACTTCGGCCGTACTGCGGTCTGAGCAGACCGACCGCCATGGACAGACAGGTCGTCTTCCCTGCGCCGTTCGGGCCGACGAGCCCGAACATCGAACCGGGTGGAACCATCAGAGACAAGTCGTCGACGGCAACCTTGGGTCCGAACGCCATACACAGGTGCTCGATCAGCAGGGAAGCAGAATTCGTTTGCACAGATAAAAGACTAACCGGTATGGATCGGATCGTCACGTGGTACGGATTGACCGCGTCGGTACCATCTGGGCATGAATCGCACGGCAGTGGTGACCGGAGCATCGTCGGGTATCGGACGCGCGGTTGCGCAGGCGCTCGTCGCCCGGGGATATCGAGTGATCGGCACCTCCCGCAATCCGGCCTCGATGACCGACGCGCAGCGAGCCACCGGTGTCGAGTATCGCGCTCTCGATCTCACCGATGCCGACTCGATCCGCACCTTCGTCGCCGATCTCGGGGACGTCGACGTCCTGGTCAACAACGCCGGTGAGAGTCAGTCCGGGCCCTTCGAGGAGCTACCGACCGATGCCATCGAGCGACTCTTCCAGTTGAACGTCTTCGGCGCAGTGACGCTGTCGCAAGGTGTCATTCCCGGGATGCGCGATCGTGGTTACGGCCGCATCGTGATGGTCGGATCGATGCTGGCCAGCTTCCCGCTTGCCTATCGCTCGTCCTACGCCTCCACGAAAGCCGCCATCAAGGGCTTCTCCGATGCGGCGCGTCTGGAACTCTCGCCCTTCGGTGTGTGGATGACCACCGTCGAGCCGGGCTCGATCAACACCGGAATCAGTGAGCGCCGAACCAAGTACATCGCACCGGGTTCGGTCCATCGAGACGACTTCCACACCGCCATCTCGTCGCTGGACCGCAAGGAAGGAACCGGCATCTCCGCCGAGGACGTCGCCGAGGTAGTAGTGAAGGCCATCGAGGCCGACAAGCCGAAACCGTTGTACGCCAGAGGAAGCAATGCACCGGTCGTGTTTCTCGCGCGGCGGCTGCTGCCTGCGACCTTCATGGAGAAGACGATCGCGAAGATGTTCGGACTGAAGAGGTAGTTTGAACCGCTGACCTGCGGGAATACAGCTGGGTGAACTATTTCCCTCTCGACCTACCGTGGTAGAGACACTCGGTCTCGTCCTGGCAGCCACAGGCCTGATCGTCGCCGCACAGGTGATCTCGAAGAAGACGACACTCCCCGCGGCAGCGTTGTTGACGCTCGCCGGCCTGGCCGTCTCGGCGTCTGCGTTGCCCGACATCGTTCTCGACCCCGAGCTCGTTCTGACCCTGGTGATTCCGCCGCTGCTCTACAGCGCCGCTCTGAACTCCTCCCTGATCGCCATCCGCCGCAACGTGTGGACCATCTTGAGTTTGTCGGTCGCCCTCGTCGTGGCGACGGCTGCCCTCGTCGGCGTCGGTCTGTGGTTGCTCGTTCCGGGGATCACGCTGGCCGCTGGTATGGCGCTCGGTGCCGCCGTGGCACCACCGGACCCGGTCGCGGCGCTGGCGGTGGGTCGACGCGCAGGCATCCCACCGAAACTGGTGACCCTGATAGAGGGCGAGGGACTGCTGAACGACGCGACCGCACTGACGATGCTGACCGTGGCGATCGCCGCGATCTCGAGTCAGGACATGACAGCCGCTCATGCCGGGGGATTGTTCGTGCTCGCCGCAGCAGGCGGCATCGTCGTCGGACTGATCGTCGCACTGGCGATTCGGCTGGTACAGCGGTTCGTTCACGATTCGCTGCTGCTCAACATCGTTTCGCTGGCTACACCGTTCCTCGCGTACCTCGCGGCCGAGGAAGTGCATGCGTCCGGGGTGTTGGCCGTCGTCGTCGCAGCATTGGTGATCGGTCACCACACCCGTCACTCCATCTCCGGAGCCAGTCGCCTGCAGACCAGTGCCGTGTGGAGGCTGATCGATCTGCTTCTCGAGGGCTTCGTGTTCTTGTTGATCGGCGAGCAATTGCCCACCGTTGTCGGCGGCCTGTCGGCCTACTCGGGGACGACGATCGCCCTCGCAGTCACGGTGACGCTCGCCGGCGTCCTGTTGCTGCGGCCGCTGTGGCTCCTGACCACCGGGCTGTCCGCCCGCGAGGCGGTGGTGATGAGTTGGGCAGGCACTCGCGGAGTCATCACCGTCGCTGCCGTCTTCACGTTGCCGCTGACCATCGACTCGGGCGAGCCGTTCGAGAGCCGAGATCTGCTGCTGTTCTGTGCATTTCTCGTCGTGCTGGTGACGGTGATCGGTCAGGGATTGACTTTCGCTCCGCTGGTGCGCAGGTTGAACGTCGTGGCCGATCCCGCCGCAGAGGCACGTCTACGCAACGAAGCACGGGAGGGTTCGACGAAAGCTGCTCTGTCACAGTTGGACCGGATTGCGGACGAGGAGAACCTGGACGACGAGGGTCGCGAGATACTGCGCCGCGAGTTGGAGCACCGTATCGACCGCTACCATCGCCGTCTGGATCACCTCGACGAGTCCGAGATCGGCGATGCGGTCATCTCACCCGAGCAAATTGCCGCGATGACCACACGTCGCCGCATACTCGACGTCGAGCGGGAGGAGCTGCTGTGCTGGCGAGACGCCGGCCGGCTGCCGGACAACAGCATGCGGAGTCTCGAGCACGAACTCGATCACGAAGAGCATTCCTTCCGCCCGCATCGAGAGACCGACTAGCCGGCGATCGCCGCGTGCATCTCCCACACGATCACTTCGGCTCCGGTCGCGGTGCTCAGCTTCTGACCGCCGCCTCCGCTGACGCGCACGGCATCACCCTCGGCCAATGGTCCGACGCCCTCGAGCATCGCTTCGCCCCGGGCGACGAAGATGTGCACGAACGGGGCGTCGGGTATCTCGACGGGAGCCTGCCCGGACTGCAAGCGCGCCACGTGCATGGCGGCGTACTTGTTCTTGATGCGAATGGCTGCGTGGTCGGCGTGGTGTGCCATTCCTGATGCCACGGGAACCAAACCGCCACTGAGCAATTCGCCGTCGATCTCGAGCTGCTCGTAGCCGGGGGTGATGCCCTGTTCGTCGGGCACCACCCACATCTGCACGAAGCGAACGGGATCGCCGTGCTTGCCGGAGTACGAGCCGGCGGTCTCCCCGAGTCGCCACGAATCGTTCTTCTCCGAGTGCAGAATTCCCGTGCCTGCGCTCATTCGTTGGGCGAGACCGGGGTAGATGACGCCGGAGTGACCCATCGAGTCCTGGTGCACCAGCGAACCCTGCAGCACCCAGGTGACGATCTCCATGTCGCGGTGCGGGTGGGTGTCGAAACCCTGGCCGGGAACGACGATGTCGTCGTTGTTCACCATCAACACGCCGTGGTGGGTGTTGCCGCGATCGAAGTGGTTGCCGAAGGAGAAGGAGTGCTTGGAATCGAGCCAACCGATCTTGGTCTTGAATCGGTCGTCGGCTCGCCGGACGTCGAGTGTGGTTGCTGCAGAGGTCATGTCATTGCCTCGAATCTGGAAAGTAGGTGTGTTCTCAGAGAACGTGCGAGCCGTACATCTCGCCGAGTGGATCGGCGATCAGTTCCAGGCGGGCACCGTCGGGGTCGCGGAAGTACAGCGAGACCTCGCTGTGCTCGATCAGTTCCACTCCGGCGTCGATGAGCTTGGTACGCAGGTGCTCCCACCTGGTGGGTTCGACACTGATCGCCACGTGATGAAGGCCGCCGAGCACCTCGGCGTACGGTCCGACGTCGAGTCCGGGAAAGTCGAAGAATGCCAACAGGTTGCTGTTCCCGATATCGAAGAAGAAGTGCGAAGAGCCCGGGTAGTCACGGTTCTCGATGAGCTCGGTGAGCGGGAACTCGAGCAGATCCTGATAGAAGCGGACCGTTGCTTCGACGTCACTGCTGACCAACGCGGTGTGGTGGAGGCCGCGAGCCGACGACGCCGGCCGTTCGCCTGCGGGCTTGAGGTGCTGAGTACGGATACGGTCCCGCTGCTCTTCGTGTTCCTGCGCGCGTCGTGTCTCTTCGGCAGTCATGTCGTCGGTCATCGCTGCACCCTCCGGGTCAAGTAGTTGCTTCGTCAACTACCAAGAACAGTACACCCAGTAGTTGCGTTGTCAACTACTATGGACTCATGGATTCCCCACGGTGGCTCAGCCAGGACGAACAGCTGGCCTGGCGCGCATACCTCGACGCCACTCGGCTGCTGCTTCGCAATCTCGACAATCAGCTCACGCGCGACTCCGGGATCTCGTTCACCGACTTCGAGCTGCTCGTGGTCCTTTCCGAAGCACCCGATCGCCGACGCCGCATGAGCGAACTCGCCGACGCCGTCACCACCACTCGCAGCGGCGTAACCAGGGCAATCAGCCGACTCGTCGACTGCGGTTGGGTCCGGCGCGTCAAGTGCGACGACGACAAGCGGGGCATGTCCGCCGAACTCACCGAAGCCGGACTGAACACCCTCGCCGCAGCCAGTCCAGGGCACGTCGAGGCGGTGCGGAAGAACATGTTCGACCTCGTGGAGCCGAACGATCTCGCGGCCCTGACCCGGACTTTCTCGGCCATGCGGAACCACGCGTCGTGATCAGCCACATTCCCGGGGAGCAGCGCCATCACTGGTGGAACGAGTGGCTCGATTCCAAACAGTCCTTCCCCGCGACCGGCAACTACGACCTGGCGGCCAACGCGCACGGGTTGCTGATGGTGCACAACGAGGACACCGTCTTTCCCGGCGAGGGATTCGACTCGCACGAGCACCGGGACATGGAGATCCTCACCTGGGTGCTCGAGGGCACCCTCGAACACACGGACTCCGAGGGCAACAGCGGGCTGATCCGCCCCGGACTGATTCAACGCATGAGCGCAGGCACCGGCATCCGCCACACCGAACGCAACGCATCGAGTCTGACCAGCCGCGACAAGCTACGCGTCGTGCAGATGTGGATTCCACCGGATACCGACGGACGGGTGCCGTCGTACGACGAACTGGACGTGCGGGACGAGTTGGCATCCGGCGAGCTCGTCTGCGTCGCATCGGGAATGCCGGGCAGGACAGGAGTACGCATCGGCAATCGCTTTGTGTCGCTTCATGTTGCGCGGCTCGCGCCGGGACAGTCGATCACCGTTCCCGACGCACCGTTCGGTCACGTCTTCGTCGCCGACGGTTCAGTGGTGTTCGAGGACATCGGCGATCTCGACCAGGGTGACGCGGTGCGGCTCACCGGTACCGGCGGACACCGTGTGACAGCATCGACGTCGAGCGAGATCATGATCTGGGAAATGCACGCCGAGTTCGCCTGAGGGAGTGTCGTTCATGCCGACCGTCATCACCGACGATGCCGTCACCCTGAACTATCTCGAGGAGGGCAGGGGCCAGGCCGTGGTGCTCATCGCCGGCTTCTGCGCGCCCGCGACCACCTGGATGCTGCAGCAGAAGACATTGGTGGCGAACGGATACCGCGTTCTGGCGCTCGATCGACGAGGGCACGGTGCCTCGGAGGCACCGACACACGGCGCGACCATGGAGCGGCACGGACGCGATGTGGCGAACTTCCTGTCGGCGGTGGGTCTCGACGAAGCCGTTCTGATCGGCGGCTCGATGGGTGCGAGCACCATCTGGTCGTACGTGTCGCAGTTCGGCACCGAACGCGTTCGCGCCATCGTGTCGGTGGATCAGACACCGAGAATGGTCAACAGCGCGGGCTGGGCCAACGGGTTCTACGGACTCACCGAGGACAATCGAACGACGTTCTTCGACAACGGAATACCCGATACCGGTCACGGGCGGCCCCAGTGGAAATCCGTACCGTCGCTGCTGAGGCTTGTGCTCGCATTACGTGCGATGCCGAAATTGGCGTCCCCCGACACCCCACCGATGAGGGCTCTGCTCGCAGATCATGCTGCGCAGGATTGGCGCGCAACCATTGCCGGTATCGACAAGCCGTACCTGATGGTCGCCGCGCGTGACAGTCAGTTCTGGCCTGCTGCACATGCTTTCGAGTCGGTGGACCTGAACCCGCTCGGTCGATCTGTCGTCTTGGAGAGCTGCGGCCACGCCGCGAACATGGACCGGCCCAGTGAGTTCAACGCGGCGATGCTGGAGTTCCTCGACTCGATCGCGTGACGTCAAGACCGGTGCCCGCCCAACGCCTCAGCACACGCAACGAGATTGCGATGCAGCACTTTTCGCTCGCCCATCGACAGTGACGCAATCATGGCCTGCTCCACGGCGGCGACCGCGGCCGACGCTTGCCGCAAGCGCTCTCGGCCCGTAGCGGTCACGTACAGGCGTTGGTCACGACCGGTGCCCTCGATCTCCACCAAGCCGTCGCGCGTCAGCCCGGCCAACAGCTGATGGGTTGCCTGCCTGCTGACGAACACCGCGCGAGCGAGTTCGGCGTTGGACAGGCCCGGTGTGTGCGCGAGGTGTTCGAGGCTCGAGTACTGCGAGACCGTGATGTCGAGTTCGCTCAGAGCATCGTCCATCGCCGAACGCAGGGCGGACGTGGCTCGCTTGAGGGCCAGACCGATTGAAGAATCGACGTCCACTTGACTCATGTCAATATCTTGACATACATTTCCCTCGTCAAGAACTTGACGACCACCCGAAAGGACCCATCATGACCGTCGCAGCCGTTTCCGGACCGAGCTTCCTCTCACTCCAAGTACGCGACCTCGCCGTCAGCGCGGATTTCTACGAATCGCGTCTGGGTCTCGTCCGCGCACCCCAGGCCCCACCCGGCGCGGTCGTCTTCACCACGTCACCGATTCCGTTCGCAGTCCGAAACCCAGCTTCCGGAACAGATCTCGACAGTGGTCAGCCGGGACTCGGAGTTGCGCTGTGGCTCGTGTGCAACGACGCCGAGGCGCTGCACGAGTCACTGGTCGCGGCCGACGTGCCCATCCTGACCGCACCCTTCGACGGACCCTTCGGTAAGACCTTCGTCCTGCAAGACCCGGACGGGTATGCCGTCACCGTGCACAGCAGCTGATTCCGAAAGAACTATTGCGAAATATTTCTTTCGGGTTATGGTTGTCACATGACCCCACCGCCGCCCGACAGGACGCCCCGGAAGCTGACGGACATGTCCGAGCTGAAGGCGCTGACGCATCCCATTCGGCTCCGCCTGCTCTACGCACTCCGCGCCAACAAGTCGATGACGGCGACCCAGCTCGGCGATCTGGTGGACGAGTCACCCGCCTCGGTGAGCTATCACCTGCGCAAACTCGCCGAGCACGGGTTCGTCAAGGAGGTCGAGAACGGATCCGACAAACGTCAGCGCTGGTGGTCGGAGGCCAACGAGGGAGGGTTCAGCTGGTCCGAGAACGACTTCTCGGACTCACCCGAATCGCTGTCGGTCGCCAAGGCATCCATGAATTCCTGGCTGGCTCACCAGTGGTCGCGTCTACACGACTTCGGGCGAACTTCGGAGTCCTGGGGGCCGGAATGGGTGGCGGCGGCGTTCAGCTCCGACGACGTCCTGCGACTCACCGCCGACGAGACGAAGACCATGGGGACGGAAATGCGCGCCGTCATCGACAAGTGGCGTCGACACGGCGAGCAATCACCATCGGCGGAGCGCGAACACGTCATGGTGCTGATGCACGGATTCCCCACCACACCATAGGAGTTGGCATGTATCCGTTCGATCCGCACACATACCTCTTCATCGCCGATCAGGATCGCGATCGGAATCTGCTTCTGGCCGAGCGCCGCAGACTCGCTGCTGCGCAGAAGCGCCTCCGCCGAGACGAACTCCGCGTTCAGAGGGCATGGGACGAGTTGACGGCATCCCTCGCCGATGTATCCGCGTCCGAGCGACGGGTACTCGAACTGGCTCGACGCTGATCAGAGCAAGATTGTGTGCAGCCACACCTGGGCACAGGGGTCTGCCTCGAACGCCGGTACAGCCACTACTTCGCAGCAGCTCGCTTGGCGAGCGCCTTCGAGATTCCCAGCTGCACAACCACGATGATGCAACCGACGATGGCACCGATGATCGCCGATGCGAGTGTGTTGACGATCCACGCCAGCACTCCGCCGATGCCGGCGACTCCTCGCACCGCTTCTTCACCGTGGTGGACGAGTTCGTAGATGGGATGGAAGCCGAGCTCGTCGATACCCACGAGCAGGATGTGCCCGCCGACCCACAGCATCGCTGCGGTGCCGACGACCGAGAGCACCGACATGACCTTGGGCATGCCCTTGACCAGGCCTCGGCCGAACTTCTCTACGAACCCTGTGGAGCCGTCGGCCAATTTCAGTCCGATGTCGTCCATCTTCACGATCAGTGCGACGACGCCGTAGACGACGATCGTGATGACCACGGCGACGACGGCAAGGATGATCAGCCGACTCCAGAAGCCTTCTGCAGCAATGGTGTCCAGCGCGATGACCATGATCTCGGCCGACAGAATGAGATCGGTACGCACCGCTCCGGAGACGACGGCGTCCTCGTCACGCGGCTCGTCCTCGGCGGCCGCGTGATCATCGCCGTGGCCGAAGAGTGCGCCCCATATCTTGTGCGCCGCCTCGTAGCTGAGGTAGCAGCCGCCGAGCATCAGTATGGGCGTGAGCAACCACGGCACGAACTGGCTGAGCAGCAAGGCGATCGGCAGAATGATCAGCAACTTGTTGCGCAGCGAGCCCACGGCAATGCGCTTGATGATGGGCAGTTCACGTTCGGCCGCGAGACCGCGAACGTACTGAGGCGTCACGGCGGCGTCGTCGATCACGACCCCGGCCGCCTTGGCCGTCGCTTTGCCGGTAGCTGCTCCGACGTCGTCGATGGACGCTGCAGCCAGGCGAGCCAGCGCTGCCACGTCGTCGAGCAGGGCTACGAGTCCGCCGGCCATCACAAACCTCCGCGTCGATACGAGAACACCACATGGCTCCTCATGATGCGAGCCCTTGGAACCCTACCGCCCGCGGATGGTCCGTGATCGCCGTCCGGCCTTTCCCTCTGCTACGCGATCTTCCTCTCCTGCTCGTCGTCGAGAACTTTCGCGGGCGGCAGTCCGATGCTCGGGTCGTGTCCCCGGAAGTTCTTCAGCCACCAGCTCCAGTCCTCGGGGACCAGCGAGAACGGATCCCCGTGGCCGAGCTCTCGCGCGGCCCAGACCGGCCAGTGCGGATTGGCCAGTGCCGGACGCCCGAGCAGCACGACATCGATCTTGCCTTCGCGGATGACGGCGTCGGCGTTCTCCGGTACGCCCAGATTCCAGCTGCAGGTCACCGGGATATCCAGCTCACGCTTGACGCGGGCGGCGCGCTCGACCATGAAGCCCATGTCCCCGAACGGAGGGTCGACCATGTCGTCGGTGTTGAAACCGAGGCTGACATCGGCCATGTCCAGGCCATGCTCCTTCATCCATCCGATGGCGATCATGGATTCGTCGAACTGCACACCGTCCGGGTGGTGATCGTCCGAGCCCAATCGCATGGTGAGGGGGTACTTCTCGGGCCACACCTCACGCACCGCGTCGAGCGCCTCCAGGTGGAACCGCGCCCGGTTCTCCAGGCTGCCGCCGTACTGATCGGTGCGCTGGTTGGCCAACGGGGAGAAGAAGCTCGCACCGAGATAACCGTGGGCATAGTGCATTTCGAGCCATTCGTACCCGGCTTCGGCGGCCCGAACAGCTGCATCGGCGTAGCTCTGGTGGATGGCCTTGATCTCGGGCACGGTGAGTTCGTGGACGGGGAACGAGTGGTCACCGCCGTAGGGAATCGCCGATGGCGCCACACATTCCCAGCCGTCGGGATGGTCGGCCGGAAGCTGATGTCCGCCCTGCCACGGTGGGACTTCGCTGCCCTTGCGTCCGGTGTGCCCCAGCTGAATGGCCGGGACCGATCCCATCTCCTTGATCATCGACGTCACGCGTGCGTGTCCCTCGATCTGGTCGTCGTCGTAGATCCCCGCACAGCCAGGAGTCGTACGACCGTCCGGCGTGATCGCAACCTGTTCCGGGAACACCATCCCGAAACCTCCTGCCGCACGCGCACCGAGATACATCAGGTGAAAGTCGTTCATCTTGCCGTCGACGGCGCGGTACATCGTCATCGGCGACATGGCGATTCGATTTCGAAGCGTCACACTCTTGAGGGTGAACGGGCTGAAGAGATCCGGCATGACAGTGGTCCTTTCCTGAGTGATACCACCTCACCACCTGGCACGTTTCGATCGACTACACCGATGCTGCACGTCGGTGACAGTCTTCTCACCGTCCCGATCATCCGAGTGTGAGGGCCCGATGTATGGTTTCCTATACGTATAGCGAGCTATACCTACGATCGGAGCACTCACATGACACTCAGATGGCTGTCGGTCGGCGCAGTCGGCCTGGCCGCCGCCTCGGCAACGGCGTTGCTGGCCTGGCTGGTCTCACCGGTCGCACCGGGGATCGCAGCGGTGGTGTTCGGGTTCACCGCTCTTCCGTTCGGTGCCATGCTGGGCTGGGTGCTCTTCGTTGCCCCGACGACAACCGAGCCGGCGTATGCATCGGGCGAAAGCATCGAATCTCATTGGACGTCGGCCGCATCGAGTGGGATGGCCACCGACCTGGTGTGCACTCTGGGCCTGACGCTGACCGTTGTCTCGATCGCACGAGCCGAACCACCGGCCACCCTCTTGCTGATCGGTCTGCTTCTCGCCGCGTTCGCATCGTTTACCGCGCGGTACACCTACGCGCGACATCGCGCACTGTCCGAGTGAAGAACAGTGTTCGACGGCGTCGCACCGAGCAGGGTTGGTCTCAGCACGAACTGGCCGAGCGCATCGACGTCACCCGACTGACGATCATCTCGATCGAGAAGGAGCGATTCGACCCGAGCCTGCCTGTCGCCTTTCGCCTCGCCGCGGCGTTCGATTGCTCGATCGAGGAACTGTTCGAGCCGGATCAGAGCTGAGGTCAGTTCACGAGCCCCTCGCTCTGCAGCCACTCGTAGGCGACATCCGAGGGATCCTCACCCTCGATGTCCACGCGTCCGTTCAGTTCCTGCATCAGGTCGTCCGTCAACCGCTCGGACACCACCGCCAGCAGATCGGCGATCTCGGGGTGCTGCTCGAGCACCGCGTTGCGAACTACCGCGGTACCGCTGTAGGGCAGGAAGAATGCACGATCATCCTGCAGCACCGTCAGATTCAGATTCTTGATCCGGCCGTCGGTGGTGTAAACCATGCCGAAATTGCAGGGCGAACTGTTTGCGGTCGACGTGTAGACAACACCGGCGTCCATGCGGGTGACGTTGCTGGACGGTACTCCGCCCGGCGCGTTCAGTCCGATCCCGTACGTGTCGAGCATCGGACCGAAACCGTCGGAACGAGAGAAGAATTCATCGTCCACGCAGAACGTTCGGTCGGCTTCCGGGAGCTTCGCGACTTCGGACAGAGTGGTGACGCCGAGCCGCTGAGCGGTGGCGGCAGATGCCGCGAAGGCGTACGTGTCGTTGAAGTTGGCCGGCGGTAGCCAATCGAGGTCGTACTCACTCTTCTCGATGTCGCGAACGCGCTCCCACAGCTCCTGCGGATCGCTGATCGTCTCGGTCTGGCTGTGATAATTGACCCAGCCGGTGCCGGTGTACTCCCAGAGAATATCGGCGTCACCGTTGAGCTGTGCCTGCCTCGACGACGCCGACCCCGGTGCGCCGGTCAGGTCGGTGACCTTCGCACCGGCAGCGGCAAGGTATGTGGCGGTGATCTTTCCCAGAAGTACACCCTCGGTGAAGCTCTTGCTCGTCACCACAAGAGATGCACCGTCGAGCGGCCTCGCGCCGTCGGGAAGGGTGGTGGCCTCGAACGTTCCCGACGAGCTGACCAGGCCGCAGCTCGCCACCGACCCGGCAAGCACCACAGCTGCAGCGGCGACGAGCAGACGGCGAATCATGCCACTCCCTTTGGGGTCGCGAACAATTCGACCACACGGCCGAGCCAGTCGATGATCAATGCGAGCAGTGCGACGAGAACAGCACCGGAGATGAGCAGCTTCGGCAGGAAGAGCGTCGTGCCCGTCGTGATGAGCGTCCCGAGGCTCGACGCCCCGATGAATGTACTCAGCGTGGCGGTTCCAACGAGGATGACCAGCGCCGTGCGCACACCGTTGAGGATCACCGGCACGGCCAAGGGAAGTTCCACCTGCACCAGGGTGCGGACCCCGGAGAACCCGATGCCGCGGGCCGCTTCGATCGTCCGCTGATCGACCTGTTGAATTCCGACGATCGTGTTCTGCAGAATCGGCAGAATCGCGTAGACGACCAAACCCACCACCGCGGTGCGGAACCCGGTTCCGAGCCACATCGTCAGCAGCACGATCAGACCCACGGCCGGCGCGGCCTGACCGATGTTGGCGAAGTTGACGGCCACGGGCCGCAAGTTCTTCGCTCGGTCGCGAGTGAGCAGGATTCCCAACGGTATTGCGATGACGACGACGATCACCGTGGCCGTCAAGGTCAGAACGATGTGATCGACGATCG
Source organism: Rhodococcus sp. 05-339-2 (assembly GCF_002258965.1). Taxonomy (NCBI): domain Bacteria; kingdom Bacillati; phylum Actinomycetota; class Actinomycetes; order Mycobacteriales; family Nocardiaceae; genus Rhodococcus; species Rhodococcus sp. 05-339-2. The sequence goes on along the minus strand of NZ_NOYW01000016.1, from coordinate 603,262 downwards.
TCGTCTTCAGGTTGTCCCAGCCGAGCGATGCCTGTTCGGTGGTGGTCAGTGTCGTCGATCGATACCACAGGATGTAGCCGAGTCCGAGGACCGCGATGACGATCGGCTCGAACCACACGTCCAACGGCGCACTGCGCAGTCGATTCATGTTGCTGCGCCTTCGGTATGTGCCGAGTACGACACGTGTCCGTCGCCGGATCGAGCCTCCGAGAGCTGACCGCGGATCACGGCCATGACGGTGGCAATCGTCAACGCGCCGGTCACAGCACCTCGGCCGTCGGTGACGAGGACTCCACCCTGACTGGCCGCCAACATCGAATCCAGTGCGTCGTTGAGAGTCGACGACGGTGCGACGCTGGGCAACCGCGCGTCGACATAGTCGGTGATTCGATCCTTGGTGGCCACCTCGTCCAGAGACGGCCAGGCACGGGGCCGGCCGTGCTCGTCGATGACGACGATCCAGGTGGCCCCCTGCGCTCGGGCGCGCGCGATGACCTCCTGCGAGCTGTCGCCGACCTTGGCCGTGACCACCGAATCGTGTTCGACGTCTTTGACCCTGGACAGCGTCAGATGCGCCAGCGTTGCCCCGGAGCCGATGAACTCCTCGACGAACGGGCTGGCCGGCTTCGCCAGAATCTCTTCCGGAGTCGCGTACTGCTCGATGTGACCACCCTCGGACAGAATCAGCACCTTGTCACCCAACTTCGTCGCCTCCTCGAAGTCGTGAGTGACGATGACGATGGTCTTCGCGAGTTCGTGCTGAATGGCGATCAGACTGTCCTGCAGTCGTACTCGCGTGATGGGATCCACGGCACCGAAGGGCTCGTCCATCAACAAAACGGGCGGGTCTGCGGCGAGCGCGCGAGCTACGCCCACTCGTTGTTGCTGGCCGCCCGACATGTCCTTGGGCAAACGGTCACGGAAATCGGCGACGTCGAGCCCGACAAGATCGAGCAGATAGTCCGTTCTCTGTTCGATCTTCTTCGCGTCCCAACCCAGTACACGGGGAATGGCTCCGACGTTCTTGGCGACAGTCCAATGCGGGAAGAGTCCGCCGGACTGAATGACGTACCCGATGGACTGCCGAAGCTTGTCCGGATCCTCGCCCGTCACGTCACGGTCCCCGATGAAGATTCGGCCCTCGGTCGGTTCGATCAGGCGATTGATCATCTTGAGCGTCGTCGTCTTGCCGCAACCGGACGGGCCGACGAACGCCACGATGTGGCCGGCCTCGATCTCGAGGTCGATCTTCTGCACCGCCGGCTTGTTCTGACCTTTGTACTGCTTGACCACGCCGTCGAGGCGAATGGAGGCACCGGTGACCGTCGGTCCGCCGGTCGTGTTGTCCGTCATGACAATCCCTTCGAGATGGTGAGGCGCCCGAGAAGGACGAGCAGGGCATCGAACACCAATGCGATGGCGACGATGAGAACTGTTCCGGTCACTGCCATCTCGACGGAGTTGGTTCCACCCAATCTCGACAGCCCGTTAAGGATCAGCGAGCCCAGCCCGGGACCGAGCACGTACGCAACGATTGCGGCGACACCGACAACCATCTGCGTCGACACGCGTATGCCGGTGAGGATGACCGGCCACGCCATCGGTAGCGAGACCGACACCAGAATCCTGCTGCGGGACAGTCCGATTCCCTTGGCCGATTCGATCACGGTGTCGGGGACCCCACGCAGTCCGACGATGGCGTTTCCGATGACGGGCATCGCTGCGAAGAACGCGAGCATGATGAACGACGGAACCACACCCAATCCGAAAGGCACGATGAGCAGCGCCAGTAGGGCCAGAGAAGGGATCGTCAGAGCCACTCGGCTGGTCGTGAGCGTCAAGGCCGAGAAGAGCGGTAGCCGATGCACCGCAATGGCCACTGCCACCGCGACGACGGTGCCCACCAAGACCGTCTGAAATGCCAGTGATGCATGTTGGTACGTCAGGAAGGCAAGGGTTTCACCTCGCCCCTGCAGATAACCCCATAGATCCACGAATTCCCTCTCGCCCGGCAGATCGGACGCCGAGCGTAACCCGCATTTCCCCGGCCTTCCGGGGAAAAACGTCAGCGCCGCAGGCGGTGCAGGAGAGCAATATGTGGATCTATATGCACGAATACTTCGTCGTCGAATGTCCGGCCGAACTTAAAATCATCTCGAGCAGAAGGCTCACTGCGAGTAGGAGCTCATGAAATTGCCCAGGCGGTCGAGTGCCGTCGCGAGATCGTCGACGTTGGGCAACGTGACGAGTCGGAAGTGATCGGGCACATCCCAATTGAAGGCACGGCCGTGACTGACCAGAATTTTCTCGGACTCGAGCAGGTCGAGCACGAACTTCTCGTCGTCGACGATCCCGAACCGTTCGGTGTCGAGTTTGGGGAACATGTACAGCGCCCCCGCTGCCTGGACGCAGCTGATTCCGTCGATCGAGTTGAGCATGCGATGCGCCAGGTCACGCTGCGCGGTCAACCTGCCCGCCGGGAGCAGCAGATCCTCGATCGACTGCCTGCCGCCGAGCGCGGTCTGTATCGCATGTTGCGCCGGCACATTCGCGCACATGCGCATGTTGGACAGCAGTGTGATGCCCTCGATGAAGCTCGCCGCGCGTCGGCGCGGGCCGGTGATCGCCAGCCATCCCGCCCTGAATCCGCACACCCGGTACGCCTTCGACAGACCCGAATAGGTAAGGCACAGAACATCTTTCCCGGTCAGGGTGGCGAGGTTGGTCATCACCGCCCCGTCGTACACGATCTTCTCGTAGATCTCGTCGGCGAGCAGAACCAGATCGTGCTCCCGCGCCAGGTCGACGAATCGCTGCAGTACCTCTCGTGAGTACACCGCTCCGGTGGGATTGTTCGGGTTGATCACCACGATCGCGCGGGTGCGGGGCGTGATCTTGGCTTCGAGGTCATCGAAGTCAGGGGCCCAATCCTGGTTTTCGTCGGACAGATAATGGACGGGTACGCCACCGGCCAGGGCCACCGAGCCGGTCCACAGCGGGTAGTCGGGCGACGGGATCAGGATTTCGTCTTCCGGGTTGCACAGCGCCTGCATCGTCATGGTGATCAGTTCCGAGACCCCGTTTCCGAGGTAGATGTCGCCGACGTCGAGATCGGTCAGGCCTTTGGTCTGGTAGTACTGGACCACTGCCGTGCGGGCGGAGAACAGGCCCCGGGAATCCGAATAGCCCTGTGCGGTGGGAAGGTTGCGGATCATCGCCATCATGATCTCGTCCGGTGCCTCGAAACCGAACGGGGCCGGATTGCCGACGTTGAGTCGCAGGATGGCGTGCCCTTGCTCCTCGAGTTCCTCGGTCTTGTCCAGAATGCGTCCACGGATGTCGTAGCGCACGTTCTCGAGCTTGCGCGCCTGGTCGATCGATCTCGTCATTTCGAAAACTCCTCCTGCCGAACGGTCGGCGACATCCGGGTCCGGACCGCCACTGTTGCACACACGATGACCGCCGCTCCACCCACGAGCACCGGCCACGTCAAGCCCTCGCGCAGGATGACCGCGGCCCAGCAGATGGTCAGCACAGGTTGGATCAACTGGACCTGGCTGACGCTGGACATCGGGCCGATCGCCAGTCCCCGATACCAGGCGAAGAACCCGAGGTACATGCTCACCACCGCCAGGTAGCCGAAGGCGGCCCACTCGGTTGCCCCCGCTGTCGACGGTTGCTGCCACCACGCGAGCGCAGCCAACGCTCCGGTGACCGGCACGGACACCACCAGCGCCCACGACACCGTCTGCCACGCACCGAGTTCTCGCGACAGCAGCCCGCCTTCGGCATATCCCACCGCTGCGGCGACGACCGCTCCGAGCAGCAACAGATCCGACCACTGCAATCCGGTCAGCTGTCCGCCTTGCACGGCAGCGAAGCCGACCGCGACGGCGGCCCCCACGCCTGCGACCACCCAGAACATCGGCCGCACCGGTTGCCGTTCGCGGACAACTGCAATAGCGGCGGTGGCCGCAGGCAGCAACGCGATGACCACGGCACTGTGTCCCGCCGATGCGGTGGTGAGGGCGTACGACGTCAGTACCGGGAAGCCGACGACGACACCGCCCGCGATCACTGCGAGCCGAATCCATTGCCGTCCCTGCGGGAGCCGTTGTCCTGTAGCGGCGAGCGCTATCGCGGCCAGCGCGGCTGCGACCACAGCACGTCCGCAGCCCACGAAGAGCGGGGACAGGCCTCCGGTGACCGCGACGCGGGTCAGCGGGACCGTGAACGAGAACGCCGTAACGCCCGCCAGGCCCCAGAGCAGTCCGGCGCGCGATAGCAGGCCCGTCCCAGAACGAGTAGCGCTACTATGCTGTGTCATGTCCGACGATAGCAGTTCCCGGATCGTCTCCGCACTGAGAACCTGGATTGCGACTGCGCCTCCCGAAGCCAGGCTGCCGTCCACCCGCGCCCTGGTCGCCGAGCATTCAGCCAGCCCGGTCACGGTGCAGAAGGCCCTGCGCACGCTCATCGCGCAAGGCGTCATCGAGAGCCGGCCTGGCGTCGGCACATTCGTCAGGACGGTGCGCACGGCCCGCCCCAACGACTACGGGTGGCAGACGGCGGCGCTGGGAGCGCCGGACAATCGACTACAACTTCCGGCGGCTCTGCAGTCGACGTCGAGCGATGTGATCGCGTTGCATTCGGGCTACCCGGCCCGGGAGTTGTTGCCGGAAAGGCTTGTTCACGCCGCCTTCACACGTGCGTCACGGACCGACTCGGTGATCGCCCGACCCCCCACCGCGGGTCTGCCGGAACTGCGGGCGTGGTTCGCGGCCGAGTTGGGGGCGTCGACACCGTTGGGCGTCACGCCACCGTCGGCCAGTGACGTCGTCATCATTCCCGGCAGCCAGACCGGACTCAGCACAGCGTTTCGAGCACTCGTCGGTGCCGGGCGTCCGCTGCTCATGGAGTCCCCGACGTACTGGGGTGCGATCCTTGCTGCCACGCAGGCCGGCGTCCGTGTGGTACCGATACCCAGCGGCGTCGACGGGCCCGACCCCGACGCGCTCGCACGAGCGTTCGCGCACACCGGCGCTCGGGCGTTCTACGCGCAACCCACCTTCGCCAGTCCCACCGGGGCCCAGTGGTCGCCCACGTTGTCCGAGCGGGTCCTCGACACTGTTCGACGCCACGGCGCATTCCTGATCGAGGACGACTCGGCCCACGATTTCGGTATCACCTCCGAGCCGAATCCGCTGGCCGCACGGGACGACGGCGGGCATGTCGTCTACCTTCGCTCACTCACCAAGACGGTCTCGCCCTCGGTTCGCCTGGCCGGCCTGATCGCCCGTGGGCCCGCCCACGAGCGCATCCTCGCCGACACCGGCGCCGAATCGATGTACGTCAGCGGGATTCTGCAAGCCGTCGCCTTGGACGTCGTCACGCAACCCGCCTGGCGAACTCACCTGCGGAGGTTGCGCACTCAGTTGGCATCGCGTCGAGACTTGTTGGCGAACAGCCTCATCGAGTTCGCACCGCGTGGGCACCTCGACGCGGTGCCCCGAGGTGGGCTCAATCTCTGGATGCGCCTGCGCGACGACTCCGACCTGGAACGCATTGTGCAGGAATGCAAGGCAGCGGGTGTCATCGTCGGCGCGGGCGACGACTACTTTCCCGCCGAACCCACCGGCAAGTACCTACGGCTCAACTATGCAGGCCCCAACCCCGGTGAGTTCGCCGACGCGGCGCGCACGATCGGATCGATCATCTGAGACCGTTCAGTCGATCGAATGACAGCAACCTTTGGGGCACAGCATCTTCGGCCCTGCACGATCATCCGAACAAGGGATACTCGACGCGCGATCACTGTGTCACCATCGCTGAGACGGACAGCCCGTCAATACTTTCGGTGGAGGAAATGTGTCGCGCAAGAGTGGAATTCGCAGGAACCTGGTTCGTCGTTCGGTGGCAGTCGCCCTGGCAACCGGGGCATGTGCCCTGGCCGTCCCAGCGGCAGCGGTCGCCCAACCCGAACTCGGACCCATAGTCGACAGTGGCAGCGCGATCGTCGACAGCGGGAGCGCAATCCTCGACGGTGGCAACATCATCGACAACGGTGCCCGCATCCTCGGCAGCGGAAGTGCCATCGCCGGAGGCATTCTCGGCATCGACACCGGTTCGGCCAACGGAGGCATCGCTACGCAGCAGTGCAATGCCTCCACGATGTCGGGTGAGGAGGGCGTGACGGAGACCCTGCACGAGCTGGGCCGAACCGGACCGACCTCGTTCGTGCTCAGCTACGACACCGTCGATGTTCCCGATCAGATCGAGGTCTTCTACCAGGGCGCACTGATCCACAACACCGGCTATGTCGGCGGCAGCACCGGAGTCGGCTCGGTGGTGGTGTCGGTTCCGCCCGGCACCGCGTCCGCTGTGCTGGTCCGCGTCACCGGACCGGTCGGCACAGTCTGGACCTACACCGTGAGCTGCCCGGCCTGACGGGCTGTTCCCGCCCGGCCCCACCAGCTATGTTGATCCCGTGCAGAAGGTCAGGAACGACTACGCCGCGTGGATCGACCTGGGGCCGGGTGGCCTTCCCGCCAACGTCGGTGGCTGGCTGATCACCACTGCCCTCAAACCACTCGCCCGACGCGACACGACGACCGTCGACGGTGCCGGGAGCCCAGGACTGCACTGGCACCTCGATCACCGACCCGGACCTCGTCCGACGATCGCGCCCTACCCGATACCGCACCGGCAACTCACCCACCGTGGCAGCACTGAGCTCATCGAGCGGCTCACGGCAACAGTGGCCGCCGAAGCCCGATCCGGCGGGCCGTTTCACCTCGAGCGCAGTCGATTCGAGCGCAGAGGCGACGCGCTGTACGTCACGGACATCGGTGCCGCTGCGCCCTGGATCTCACGAACGAAGGGTGAAGTTCTGCACGTGCACGACAGTGAGGGCTCGCTGCACGTGGTGATGCAGCCGGACGATGCGCAGACCGTGATCTCCGCGGGTTGGGGTGAACTGCACCCCTTGGCCGGACGCCCGGTTCTCGGACTACCCGAGACCTACGTCTTCGTCTACGCACCCAGAGACGCCGACGACGCAGACCGAATCGAGCAGATCATCTCGCGCGCGACGGCGACTGCAACGACCTGAGCCGAGGACGATGCGGATCTGTTGCTCGACCGGCCGCGTACGAAATCGGGTGAACGATGCTGCCGACCGTGTGACGATCGGGACATGACACTCGACGACATCGTGAATCTGGTCCGCAACTTCGAAGGCACCGTGACGCAGCGGCCTCGAGAGGGAGACGGAACTCCCGAACTCGCCTGGGGCGATGCGTTCTTCTACTACTCGCCCGACGGGTCCATCCCCACGAACACTCAGCCGTTCGCCACGATCGTGACCAAGAACTACCCGGGCGACGAGCTGTCCCGACTGGACCGACCCGACGCGTTCCGCGTCAACATCGTTGCAGGAAAACAAGAATTCCACAGGATGCTGGGAGTGCCGCCCCGCGAAGCGGCCCACGCACCCCGGGCCGACACAGACGATGTCCTCGCTGCCCACCCTCAGTACGGCACCGCAGGCTGGCTGTCGGTGGTCAACCCGTCTTCGCAGACCGAAACGCGTGTCCGGGAACTACTCGACGCCGCGTATCACGGTGCCAAGAGCAGATACGAACGCCGCCAAGCCTGATCAGCCGAAGAAATCGTCCATCGATCGGGACAGCCCCTCGATATCCAGGCTGTTGGCCCGATCATGTTGGGCCACCGTGCCGTATTTGCGTCGTTCTCCTCCTTCGACCCCGACTCCCGACACCCGATGACGCGCATCGGCGAGGGCTCTGTTCACCTGCAGCACTGACGTTCCCGCGAGATATGGCTCGACGATCATGACGTCCGGCGCGGTCAACGTCGCCCGCAGCGTTCGGCTGTCGAACGGCCTGATCGTCGACGCATGCAGCACCGTCAGGTCGCGACCCGAGGCTGCGGCGAGAACCCGGTCCGTCATCGGCCCGACGGAGATCACTGTTCCCGAATTACCCTGTTGCACAATGGTGAACATTCCATCGGGCCGGCCGTATGGACGTTCGTTGCACACCCCGTCGAGCCTGATGTAGACGCGATCATCGGTTGCCGCCGCGCTCTGCAGCATCCACTCGACCTCGTCGACATGCCCGGGAACATGGACCGTCCACCCGTCCAGGGTGTCGAGGAGTGCGACATCTCGCTGACCGAAGTGTGTCTCGCCGCCCTGCGGCCACCCATAGGATCCACCCGAGCTCACCAGGATTGCGCCGACGCTCTGATGGCCCAGATCGAGTTTCACCTGCTCGAAGGGCCGCTCGATCAGGAACGGCGGGAAGGTGTGCACGATCGGACGCATTCCGGCCAGGGCCAGACCACCGGCGACACCGATCATGGCCTGCTCTCGAATGCCGACGTTGATCACCCGCGATCGAATACCGGCGGTGAGGTGCGGTTCGAGATATCCAACTCCGATCTCTGCCAGCACCAACGCTGTTCGCTCGTTCTGCGCCAACAGATCGGGCAGCAGGCCGTAGAAGTACTCGCGTTGGTCCAGCGTTGCTTTCATCAGCTCTCCTTCTTTTCGACGTGAGCGACCACCACGTGCGGCCCCTGTGGATGATGGAGGCGAAACGCGCGCCTGAGAGCGGTGTGATCTCGGCCGTCGACGTCGGAAGTGGACCACCCCTCGACCGCGAACCGCGACGCGATACCGCCGGGCCATCCCAGGCCGGCAGAGTCGTTGTCGATCACCACCGCGGTCAGATTGCCCAGATTCGATCGCGCAGCGAATTGAACGGCTTCCATATTGCTGCCCTCGTCGAGCTCGGCGTCGCCGATCAGTACGAAAACTCGGGCGATACTGTTCTGAATCCGCAGCGCAACAGCAGTTCCGGCGGCCAGTGCCAAGCCATGACCGAGCGATCCCGATCCGATATCGACCCCGCGTGCCAGCGTGCGATCCGGGTGATTTCCCAGCGGAGAGTCGTAGCTGCCGAACGACGCGAGCTCGTGCGGCGTCAAGAATCCCCGTGCCGCAAGCACGGCGTAGTACGCCATCGGCCCGTGACCCTTGGACAGGTAGAACCGATCACGGTCCGGATCGTCAGGATCGGCTGGGTCCAGGCTCAGAATGTCGGAGTACAACACCCACAACACATCGAGTGTCGAAGTGGCGCTGGTGCTGTGCTTTTCGTCGCCCGTCATCAGAGTCATGAGCCGAGGCAACTCGTCGAATGTCATCTGCATGACCCCACCCTGCAACCTCGAGCGCACTCGAGGTCAAGCCCTGCGGGGGAGGTGATGTGAGTGTCCGACATTCCCGGGCGGGACGGCGATTTCCGCTTCTCGAGCCAAATTGTGGACACTGACGGCACCACCGACCGTAGTCTCCAGATATGCCGCGAAACCCCCTCGCTATAGCGGGGACGTCCATCGACTGCGCCGATCCGGCGGAACTAGCGCGCTTCTATCTCGCGCTTCTCGGCGGCGAGTTGTTGTGGGAGAACTCCGAGAGCGTTGGGATCCGCACACAATCCGGCCTGAACATCGTTGCGCAGAAAGTCACGAACTACATTCCGCCCCAATGGCCGTCGACATCCATCGTGCACTTCGATCTGGACGCTGGAGCCGACCTGACCGATTCCGTGGCCTACGCAGTCGAATGCGGGGCCAAGGAGGCAGCAGAGCAGCCGGACCCCCGATGGCGAGTTCTGCTCGACCCCGCCGGGCACCCCTTCTGCATCACCACGGAGGTGTACGACGGGCGACCGGAGGCAATAGCCTGAGATGGTGCGCAATCTCGTCATCGTTCTGCTCCTGTTCGGATTCATCGTCGGATCGGTGCCGTTGGGCTGGTACCTGATGGGCGAAATGACCACCAACGCGAATGGCGTCGTGTATTCCGGTGGCTATCAAGCCCTGAACGGTGTCACGATGGACGACGAATTCGTCGATGACATGAACGATTCGTTCGACCGAAGAACTCGAGGCCTGTCCATGCTGTGGCTGTACGTAGTGCCTGTGTTTACCGCAGCTCTCGGTGCACTGTCCGGATTCGTTCTCGGCAAGTTCGGATTCGTGCTCACGCGCAGGCGAACTCGAGAGGCATGAGGTGGCTGGGCCTGCCGAAGTGGAGCTGAGCACCGACGACATTCGACACGTGACGGCCTTCGCGGCTACCTGCGCCCGACGGGCATTACCGATCTACGACATGGCCCACCCCGACGATGCGCGTCCACACTCGGCGATCGAGGGTGCCGAGGCATTCGCCGAGACCGGCCACCGGACGGCGGAGTTACGCAGGCTCGCCTGGGACGCGCACAAAGCGGCCCGCGAGGTGACGGAATCTTCGGCGACCGACGCCGCACTAGCTGCCATGCACGCCGCCGGTGCTGCCTTTCTCCATCCGCTGTACAGCCCCCATCAGGTCAAACACATTCTCGGTTCTGCCGTGCATCTAGTGCTCGCCGACCCCGAAGCTGCTGCGGAGCACATCGAATGGATCGACGCGCAGTCCGATGCGACTGTGCGAGCGGTTTTGCGTCGGTTTCCGCCACCGATCGCCGGGCGCACGAGGTTCGGCGTGCTCATGGCCCGACTCGATACCGAATTGCGCCGTTGAGCCGTTGCCTCGATTGGAGTGCGGTGACAGCATGGGAAAGATGAAGGCACATGAACGCCCATGGAAGCGTTATGCAATTGCCGCGTTGCTGGCCTTCCTCGTATTCTCGACAATCAGCGACATCGTGTCCGATCCTTCTGCCTGGAACTGGTCGAAGCTGGCTGTGCTGGCTGTGGCCGCTCTGTTCATCTGGTACGGAGAGAGCCGAACCTGGACGTCTCCGGACAAGATCGGACCCGAAGCCGTACCCGCCGGGGATGTCGAGGCGGTGGTCGCAGAATCCGGCAGAACTGTCCACGCCATCAAAGCGTTACGAGAGATGCATCCCGGTCTCGGTCTGCGTGACGCCAAGAATCTCGTTCGACCGGATCACTGACCGAGGAGAAGGCGATGTCGTCAGTCAGCGGTACACGTGCTGTCCAGGATCCCGCCGGACTGACCGAGGCCGCAATTCTGTTGATCGACTTCAATCGCGAGTACGACTACCCGGTGCCCGAGTCGGATTGGCTTGCAGCTCATCTCGATACCCTGGTGAAATCCGGCGATACCAGCGTGCTGACATTCGGGTCTCCCGCCATCGGTGTGGCGATTCTGCGATTTCGGGCCGGCACTCTGAGCGCAGATATCGAGGCCTATCTCGCCGAGTTCTACGTCCGGCCTGGCCTACGCGGGAAGGGCTACGGGACAACCTTTCTCGACGACGTCATCGAGCACGCACGCGGGAGGGGTGCCACCTACATGGACCTCAACACTTCCGAGGACGACGAGGCGGCGCGACACGTGTACGAGAAACGTGGCTTCGACTGCCACGAAGGCCGTGGCGAGGGACCCAAAGCTCTGTACTACGAACTCGAGCTGAACTGACGCAGGAGATGTAGCCTGGCCATATGGTTAGCCGAGATAACAGCTCTACGTCGTTCGGGACCGTCGCCGACGTGTACGAATCTGCTCGCCCCGACTATCCGTCGGCCGCGGTCGAATGGCTGCTGAAACCCGTACTCGAGTCGAGCGGGCGGCCTCTCGTCGCCGACGTCGGTGCCGGGACCGGCAAGCTCACCCGCATCATCGCCGCCGCCGGGTGCGATGCCGTCGCGGTCGATCCTGATCCCGCCATGCTCGACGCCCTGCGCGACGCAGTGCCAGGAGTTCCGGCCCACGTCGGCACCGCCGAGTCCCTGCCGCTGGAGAACGAGAGTGTCGATGCCGTCCTGCTCGGACAGGCCTGGCACTGGGTCGAACCGGTGGCCGCGTCACGCGAGATCGGCCGGGTTCTGCGCCCAGGTGGCACCCTGGGACTCATCTGGAACATTCGCGACGAGTCGCACTCGTGGGTTCGGCGACTGAACTCGGTGGTCTCGCGCGGTGGAGCGCTGACCATGTTCGACGACGGTCCACCGCCGATCGCAGAACCGTTCCGCCGGCTCGACGAGGAGCGGTGGGCGTGGTCGCGCACGGTGAGCCGGTCCCAGTTGACCGATCTGGTTCGGTCGCGCAGCTTCTACATCACCGCGACCCCCGACGAGCGCAACCGCATCGATCGGGATCTCACTGCACTGTTCGACGAATTGGGTCTCGAGGGATCGAGGACGATCGAACTGCCCTATGTCACAAGGGCTTTCCGCACTACGAAGCCGAGCCGGTGAGACGCCCCAACCCCGGGAGTCGCCACATCCGAGCAAAACGAATATGATTCCCAATAAGTGGGTGCAGGTTCGACTTCGAGGAGCTACAACATGGCGTTTCCGATCATCGTCGCGAAAGCAGTATCGACGGTCGTAACAGGCGCAGTCGGCGTCGCCGCGTACAACGGTGCCAAGAAGCTGTACGACAAGGCTCCCGTCCGCAAGGTCGCGGTATCGGCAACCGAGCTCGGTCTCCGCGCCGCGCGAAAGGCCGAAATCCACGCCGAGTCAGCACGTCTGGCCGTGTCCGATGTTGTTGCAGAAGCGCGCGACCGGCTCGGGGAAGAAGTGCCGCCACCCTCGGCCACCGAAGTCGGCCACGGTCACTCGCACTGATCACGGCAGTCGGCCGAACATGACGATGCTCGTCGAAGATTCCCTCGATGCAGCTCCCGACCTCGCGGATGGCATCGAGATCCTGTCCGATGCCGCCGGCCGCATGCGGCTTCGCGTCGACTGGCTGCGATCGAGTCCGGGTCGCGCGGTCGCCGTCGAAGATCACGTCGACAAGATTCGCGGCGTTCGAGCTGTCCACGCGTACCCCCGCACCGCATCGGTCGTCATCTGGTACTCCCGCTCGCGCATCGACCGGGCCGAGCTGTTCGATGCGGTGAACGCAGGTCGCACCACCGACTGGGGACTTGTGCCCGTCCGAAGCCCACGCTCTGCGGACGTCACCAGCGGTGATGTCCTGCGCATGACCATCGGCGGCGCGGCCCTGGTCCTGCTCGGCTTCCGTCGCTACGCCTTCCGACGGCCGCCCCTCCTCGGACCCACCAGCCGCGTCGTGGCGACCGGAGCCACCATCTTCACCGGCTATCCATTCCTGAAGGGAGCGCTGCGCTCGCTGACCGGAAACCGGTCCGCCGGGACCGACGCACTCGTCAGCGCCGCCACCGTGGCCAGTCTGGTGCTCCGTGAGAACGTTGTTGCCCTGACCGTGCTGTGGCTGCTCAACATCGGTGAATATCTGCAGGAGCTGACGCTCAAGCGCACTCGTCGCGCGATCTCCGATCTCCTGACCGGCACGCAGGACACCGCGTGGATTCGCCTTCCGGACGGTTCCGAGATCTCCGTCGACGTCGACCGGCTGGAGATCGGCGACGAAGTCGTCGTGCACGATCACGTCGGCGTGCCCGTTGACGGGACCGTCGTAGACGGCGACGCGGTGGTCGACCAATCCGCCATCACCGGTGAGACATTGCCGGTGTCGATAGCTGCAGGCGACAGGATCCATGCCGGGTCCGTCGTTGTCCGTGGCCGCATCGTCGTCCGCGCGTCTGCGGTAGGCCGCGATACGACGATCGGCCGCATCATCTCGCGCGTCGAGGAGGCACAGGAAGACCGCGCCCCGATTCAGACTGTGGGAGAGAACTTCTCACGCCGCTTCGTACCCGCGTCGTTCATCCTGTCGGGCCTCACGCTCCTGGTCACCCGCGATGTCCGACGGGCGATGACCATGCTGCTCGTCGCGTGCCCGTGTGCGGTGGGTCTGTCGACTCCGACGGCCATCAGCGCCGCCATCGGAAACGGTGCTCGCCGGGGGATTCTCATCAAGGGCGGATCGCATCTGGAACAAGCAGGCAGGGTCGATGCCTTCGTGTTCGACAAGACCGGGACCCTCACCGTCGGACGCCCGGTCGTCACCAATGTCGTGTCATTCCAGGACGACTGGGAGCCGGAGCAGGTGCTGGCGTATGCCGCCAGTTCCGAGATCCACTCTCGGCATCCGTTGGCGGAGGCTGTGATTCGCAGCACCGAGGAACGCCATATCGTGATTCCTCCGCACGAGGAATGCGAAGTACTCGTCGGCCTCGGCATGCGTACCGTCGCAGACGGTCGGACTCTGCTGCTGGGCAGCCCGTCCTTGCTGCGCAGCGAGAACGTCACCGTCTCCGACCATGCGGCCGAATGGGTTTCGCGCTTGCAGCGTGAGGCCGAGACTCCGCTACTGCTGGCGGTGGACGGCATACTGGTCGGGTTGATCAGCCTGCGTGACGAGGTCCGATCCAATGCTCTGGACGTACTGAACGCGCTCCGCGCCGACGGTGTGGAACGGATCGTCATGCTCACCGGAGATCACCCGGAGACCGCCGCGGCCGTCGCCGCCGAACTGGGCATCGCCGAGTGGCGAGCCGAGGTGATGCCCGACGACAAACTCGACGCCGTCCGCAAGCTCCAAGAAGAGGGATACGTCGTCGCGATGGTCGGAGACGGCACCAACGACGCTCCCGCGCTCGCCGTCGCGGATATCGGAATCGCAATGGGATTGGCGGGCACCGATGTTGCCGTCGAAACGGCCGACGTAGCTCTGGCCAGCGACGACCTGACACGGTTGCTCGACGTTCGCGATCTCGGTCGGCACTCGGTATCGGTGATCCGGCAGAACTACGGAATGTCGATCGCCGTGAACGCTCTGGGCCTCCTGGTCAGCGCCGGTGGAGCACTCTCTCCGGTGCTCGCCGCGATTCTGCACAACGCGTCCTCGGTCGCGGTGGTCGGCAACAGCTCCCGACTGATCCGATACCGAATCTGATCAGTAACGCCCCAGTGCGAGGGCGACGTTGTGTCCGCCGAACCCGATCGACGTACTCAATGCATAGTCGATCTTCTGGCTCCGCCTCGAACGAACGACATCGAGATCGATTACAGGGTCCTGATTGTCGAGGTTCAGAGTGGGCGGCACCACCGAATCTCGGATCGAGAGCATTGTCAGGATCGCCTCCAGTGCGCCGACAGCACCGATGGAATGACCGAGTGCGGACTTCGGTGCGTAGACGCACGCGTGACCCACAGTGGCGGCAATAGCCTTGGCCTCCGACAGATCACCTACTGGAGTCGCAGTTGCATGTGCATTGACGTGACCGATGTCCTGAGCACTCAAACCCGCTGTGTCGATGGCCTTTTCCATTGCCTTGCGAATTCCCCGACCCTCCGGATCCGGTGCCACGATATGAAACCCGTCCGAGGTGATGCCGGCACCGAGAAGGCGGCCGTGAATATGCGCACCGCGAGCTACTGCATGCCGCTCCGACTCCACGATCAGCAACGCCCCGGCTTCACCGAACACGAAACCGTCACGGTCACGATCGAAAGGCCTCGAAGCGCGCGTCGGCTCGTCGTTGCGGGTGCTCATCGCGCGCATCATCGAGAAGCCGGCTATCGGCACCGCATCGATATGTCCTTCGACGCCTCCAGTGATCACGACGTCTGCCTCACCCGTCGCGATCAGTCTCCATGCGTGAGCCAACGCCTCCGAACCCGACGAGCATGCCGACACCGGAGTGAACACCCCCGCCCGCGCGCCGACCTCGAGTCCGATGTGCGCGGCAGGTCCGTTGGGCATCACCATCGGTACCGACATCGGCGACACCTTTCGGTAGCCACCTGCCCTCATGGCGTCGACTGCACCGATCAGAGCGTCGCCGCCGCCCAATCCGGTGCCCACTGCCACGGCAAGTCGATCCGGGTCCATATCAGCGAGCCCGGAATCACTCCACAGACGCCGTCCGAGCACTACCGCCAACTGCCCGACGAAGGACAGTCTCCGCTGCTCCACGCGGGTCAGATGATCGGAGAGCGCCATCTGCAAAACGCCTCCGATGCGAACCGGCAGATCGTATTCCGACACGAAGTCGTTCTCGAGGCGGCCGATGCCGCTCTGGCCGTCGAGCAGACGCTTCCAGGTTTCATCGGCGTCGTCGGCCAGTGCCGTCGAGGCTACGTACCCGGTCACGACCGCATTGCGTGGATGCGTTTGTGTAGCGATCGGTTCACTCATACCCACCATCAGTACATGTAGCGACCGGTACAGTCAACTCATGGCCCGTCCCCTCGATCACGACAAGCGTGCCGAACTGCTCGGCCGCGTCGTCGACTACATCGGCACTCACGGTCTCGACGATCTGACCCTTCGCCCCCTGGCCGCCGAACTCGGCACCAGCTCGCGAATGTTGATCTACTACTTCGATTCTCGTGAGAACTTGATCGTGCAGGCACTGACCAGCCAGCGGCCGGCATTCGCGGAAATGTTCGGCGACGTCGACACTGCCGACCAACTCGAGAGGCGACTGCTCGAATTGTGGAAGTCGATGTCCGAGGGTGACGACGCGGTCAGCTCACGAATCCTTATGCAGGTCATCGGCATTGCGTCCATCAAGTCCGGCGTTCTCGCGGACTTCGCACGCGAGAGCGTTCGGGCACTGACCGACGCTTTGGCCAGCGCGATGGCACGCTGCGGGATGGACTCGACCGCGGCCTCGGTTCAGGCGACAATCGTCGGGGCCGGATTCCGAGGGCTGCTGCTCGACCGCTTCACCACGGAGGATTCCGCGCGCACCGACGCGGCCGCCGCGATGCTCTTTCGCGCTGCAGCGCGTGTTTGAAGGACCGCCTAGTTACATTGGTGCCGGACTATGACGAGATCTGTATGGCCGCGACTGGTCGCAGCCCCGGACCTGAACGTCGAAGTCCGCTATTTCGCGTCGCGGAAGTACGGTTCGACCGTGCCCTTGAGCTTGACGAGCATGGGATTTCCGTAGCGATCCTTCGCGGTGGGGACTTCGACTCGCACCCAACCCTCGGTCACGTTGTATTCGCGAACACTGGTCTTCTCGACGCCGTTGAAGCGAATACCGACGTCCCGGCGAAGAACCTCTTCGTTGTAGAAGGGGCTCCGCGGATCGATCGCAAGGTGATTCGGTGGAACGTCTGTGTGCTGGTCCTCTGACATGAATTACTTTCGTCGAATGCTGAGATAAGGGCTTGGTTGATTCCTGAAGAGAATACGCGACCCAGCGCTGTCGGCCCTAGCCCCGCGCCATGTCCACGAATCTGGACAAGTGAAGTTGGTGTGCCACAGTGATTGTCGCGGTCGGGCCGTTACGGTGCTTACCGAGAATCAGGTCGGCCTCACCGCCACGAGGGTCGTCGCGCTCGATTGCGTCGGGGCGGTGCAGCAGAATCACCATGTCGGCGTCCTGCTCCAGTGAGCCGGACTCACGGAGGTCCGAGACCATCGGCTTCTTGTCGGTTCGCTGCTCCGGGCCACGGTTGAGCTGGCAGACCGCGACCACCGGGCATTCGAGTTCCTTGGCCAACAGCTTGAGCTGACGGGAGAAGTCCGAGACCTCCTGCTGACGGGATTCGACCTTCTTGCCGGACGACATCAGCTGAAGGTAGTCCACCACAATGAGTTTCAGTCCGTTGCGCTGCTTGAGGCGACGTGCCTTGGCACGGATCTCCATCATCGTCAGGTTCGGGGAGTCGTCGACGAAGAGCGGTGCTTCGCTGATCTCGCTCATGCGCCGGGCCAGCTTGGTCCAGTCGTCGTCGGTCATCTTTCCCGAACGCATGTCGCCGAGCTTGATCTTCGCCTCGGCGGACAACAGTCGCATGACGATCTCGGTACGACTCATTTCCAGGGAGAAAATGACACTGGGCATGCCGTGCTTGATCGAGCACGAACGCATGAAATCCATACTTAGGGTCGACTTACCCACGCCGGGCCTCGCCGCCACGATGATCATCTGACCCGGGTGCAGGCCGTTGGTGATTTCGTCGAGTTCGGCGAATCCTGTTGGTACACCGAGGGATATGCCGCCGCGGCTGGCGATGGAGTCGATTTCGTCCATCGTGGGCTGCAGCAGCTCCTCGAGGGGGAGGAAGTCCTCGGAGGTGCGGCGTTCGGTGACCTCGTACACCTCGGCCTGCGCGCGGTCGACCACCTCGGCCACGTCCTGGCCGTCGGCTCCGGCGTAGCCGAACTGCACGATGCGGGTACCGGCCTGCACGAGCCGGCGCAGAATCGACTTCTCCGCGACGATCTCGGCGTAGTACCCGGCATTGGCTGCCGTCGGCGTCGTCTGCGTCAGGGTGATCAGGTACGGGGGGCCGCCGATGCGTTTGAGCTCACCGCGACGGTCCAGCTCGGCCGATACGGTGACCGGGTCGGCAGGCTCACCGCGGCTGTAGAGGTCGAGGATCGCGTCGTACACGTTCTGGTGGGCCGGGCGATAGAAGTCGCCGGGACGAAGCACTTCGAGCACGTCGGCAATGGCGTCCTTGCTCAGCAGCATGCCGCCGAGTACGGACTGTTCGGCCGCCATGTCCTGTGGGGGCTGGCGACCGAAATCTTCGCCGGGTCCCTCGCTGGAGGAGGGGCCGGAGTAGTCGGACTGTCCTCGATCGTCCACAACTGCCACGCGAACCGGCCGTCCTCTCCCCATTGTCGTCGGCACCGTCGAGTATCACCCGGCGGTGCTGTGTAGCAAGTTCTACCCCCGGGCACCGACAGGTCCTGCTCGGCACCGGATACGCACTCTCCGGAGGCCGCTGCACGGCATCGAGAGAGACGCTGCACGGACGTTAAGCGCTATCGGCAGGAGTCACAACATGGCCTGTGGATGGAACTGTGGATGAAATGTGGATGGTGTTGAACAACGGTGTTGACCATCTGTGGACAACCTGGGTATAACTTTCCGGTTTTCAGGTTCTTCGCCAGGTCAAGGGGTGTACATAAAGTTTTCTTCCTGTGCATCGATTCGGGAGCGGCGTGTCGGCCGAATTGACAACTCGGGCGTGTTGAGTAAATACCGGGTGAACCCAGGGGTGAATTGGCTCACACCGACTGGGATCACTCACAGAAACAGACCACTCTCCCGTTTAGACGCGAGAGGCCCGATCCCATTCTTGGAATCGGGCCCCTCGACACTCACGCCGAGACGTCAGGAGTCACTCTTCTGCGGGCAGTCCGCCGGGTCGAGGACCGTGATCTCCTGGGTACCTATCTGCAGAACTCGTGCCGACGGAATGTCGAAGAAGAGGCCGGTGATTCGTAGGCGCCCCTCGGCGTTGGCACGACCGACGACTCGATGCCGCGTGAGCGTCTGCAGCTGCACTGCGACGTTCACCATCGCCAGTTGGTCCGCCTCTCCGAAACCGAGCTCCGCCGCCTGACGACCGACCACGTGCCCGCTGCGATACGCGTCGAGGCTTGCCATCCCGTAACCCAACCACTCGGCGACGGAGGCGTCCGCGGCGTTCTCAGGGCCGCTGAGTACCGCTTTCATGGCACCGCAGCCCGAGTGCCCACAGACCACGACCGACGAGGTCCCGAGTTGATCGACACCGAACGCCAGCGCCGCCTCCACCGAGCAGTCCTGCCCCTGAGCGGGAACGAGGTTGCCCATGTTGCGGACGGTGAACAGGTCACCCGGGCCGCTGCTGGTGATCGTGTTCGGCATGACTCGCGAATCCACACAGCACAGAAACAGTGTGTCCGGATCCTGGCTGTCGGTCAGTCCCTCGAGGTGCGGACGGATGTTGGGAGCATGCGTGCGGTGGTACTCCGCAACGCCGCTCAACACCGGCCGCAGCGCCGCGGGCGAGTCCTCCTGCGCGACATCGCTCTTGAGCTGCCAGGCACGCCACGGTGCCAACGAACTGCGTACCGTCGCCGATCCACGCTTGGGTGGCCCTTCGGCAGCCGCCGCCATGGACGCCGTACCCACTTCCTCGACTTTCACTGTGCCGCCGCCGAGTTCGTGCTGACGCATCCACTCGTTCAAGGCGTCGTGCACGGCATGGTCGAGGAAGTCGACGCCGAGGTGGACCGTGACGGCCGTGCCTGCCGGGACAGTGGACAGCACATGCGTCAACCGGGGGAGCGCGAGGAAGCTCAACGACCCCTCGGTGGTGACACGCCAGGTGCCGTCGACGGTTTCCTCGGCCCTGACCTTCGCCCACACCACCCGACGCAGCACGAGGATGATCGACAGTGCCAAACCGATCAACACACCCTCGAGCAGGTTGAGCGCCACCACTCCGACGACAGTGACCGCATAGACCGCGATGTCTCCGGTCTTGTTCGCAATCTTGATGTCCGCCAGCTTGATCAGCTGCACACCGATCATCACCAGCAACCCGGCCAGAGCTGCGAAGGGAACCAGTTCGACGATCGAGATGAACAGTACGGAGAAGATCAGAATCCACACGCCGTGCAGAATCGCCGATGCCCGAGACTTGGCACCGACCTTGACGTTGGTGGCACTGCGCACGATCACCCCGGTGATCGGCAGACCGCCGATGGCGCCTGAGGCCATGTTGCCGGCACCCTGAGCCATCAATTCACGGTCGAAGTTGGTGCGCTCACCGCTGTGCATCTTGTCGACGGCCACCGCGGAGAGCAGACTCTCGACACTGGCGATCAACGCGATGGTGATGACGCCGGTGACGAACGCACTCCACTGCCCGTCGGGCATGACCGGCAGGCTCAAGGACTCGATCAGGTTGCCGGGCAATTCGATTCGTTCGACATCGAGTGAGAAGAAGATCGAGACCGCGGTGGCGGTGACCACTGCGACCAGGGCGGCCGGCACCTTGGTGACCTTGGCCAGCACGCCGGACAACTCGCTCAACCGTGGCCAGGCGAACATCAGCACGACCACAATTCCGCCGACGACGATCGACGGCCACTGGCCGTTCGCGACGGATGTAGGGATGGCGAGGACGTTCTGGACCGCAGAACTTTCGGATTCCCCGCCGAGAAGCACGTGAATCTGTTGCAGCGCAATGGTTATACCGATTCCGGCGAGCATCGCATGCACCACGACGGGCGAGATGGCCAACGCACTGCGCGCAATCCGGCTCATTCCCAGCAGGATCTGCACAGCACCGGCCAGGACGGTGATGGCGCACGTTACGCCCCACCCGAATTGGTTGACCAACTCGGCAACCACGACGGTCAGGCCTGCCGCGGGGCCACTGACCTGCAGCGGTGATCCGCCGAGTATGCCGGCAAGAATGCCGCCGACCACAGCGGCAATGAGACCGGCCATGATCGGCGCGCCCGATGCGACGGCGATACCGATCGAAAGTGGCACTGCAACAAGGAAAACGACCAACGAGGCCGGTACGTCGTATTTCAGGATCGACCCGACGCGAGACTGCGGCTCGAGTCGGGTCTCGGGACTGGGGTCGGAATCGGGTTCCACGGTCGTGGTCACGGCAGCGTTCCTCCGGGCGTCTAGGCGTCAGGTCGGGTGAATCCAGTTGGTGATGATGTTCGATGTCGCCCCGCCTAAAGAGTACGCAAAGCTTTGCTCACGAACGTCCGAAGAGAGATGCTTCACAAATCGGAACCCATTGCGACAGTTGATCTTTGTGAGAAGACACGAAAAAGCCCCACGAACCGAGGTTCGTGGGGCTTTGTTCGACCGAAACGGGCCGAAAGCTGAAATCAGCTTCCGACGACATCCAGCTTGAACTTGGCGGTCACGTCGGGGTGCAGGTTCACGACGATGTCGTGCTTGCCCGTGCTCTTGACGTGAGCCTTCGGCAGATCGATGCTGCGCTTGTCGACAACCGGGCCACCGGCAGCCTTCAGAGCAGAAGCGACGTCCGACGCGGTGACCGAACCGAACAGCTTGCCCGAGTCGCCCGCGGTCTTCACGGAGAGCGTGACGGCCTCGAGGCCTTCGATGGCCTGCTTGAGCTCGTTGGCGTGCTCGAGGCCGCGGACGGCACGAGCTTCCTGAGCGCGGCGGATGCCGTCGACCTGCTTCTGAGCTCCACGGGTGGCCTGGATGGCCAATCCGCGGGGCAGCAGGAAGTTACGGCCGTAGCCGTCCTTGACCTCTACGGTGTCGCCAGGCGCACCGAGGTTGTCCACATCAGCGGTGAGGATCAGTTTCATACCAATCGCCCCTTTCTATCGAGCCGTCGCGGCGTAAGGCAGCAGTGCTACCTCACGCGAGTTCTTCACGGCAACGGCCACGTCACGCTGATGCTGGACGCAGTTGCCGGTGACACGGCGAGCACGGATCTTTCCGCGATCGCTGACGTACTTACGCAGCAACGTCGTGTCCTTGTAATCGATCGACGTGTTCTTTTCCTTGCAGAAGGAACACGCTTTCTTCTTGAGCACCTTGTCGCGCAATGGCGGTTTGGGCATGGGTCTTTCTCCGTTACATCTGGTTGTTCTCGATCGAAGGATCTAGAACGGTGGCTCTTCGTCTCCGCCACGTCCGCCGAAGGAGCCCGACGCCGCCGGGGCACTGCCCCAGGGATCGTCTCCGCCGGAACCGGAGTTGGACGAGGAGTTCGAGCGGCCGCCGCTCGATCCGCCGGAGGAACCGGAGCCGGAGCCGGAGTTGAAGCCGCCTCCGCCGCCACCTCCACCGCGGTTGGCCTTGTTGACCTTTGCGGTGGCGTAGCGGAGTGAAGGTCCGATCTCGTCTACCTCTAGCTCGACGACTGTCCGCTTCTCACCCTCACGCGTCTCGTACGAGCGCTGCCGCAGCCGTCCGCTCACGATCACTCGTGAGCCTCGGGTCAAGCTCTCGGCAACGTTCTCCGCTGCCTCGCGCCAGATGTTGCAGCGCATGAAGAGCGCGTCGCCGTCTTTCCACTCGTTCGTCTGACGATCGAATGTGCGCGGGGTGGATGCAACCGTGAAGTTGGCAACCGCCGCGCCGGCGGGGGTGAATCGAAGTTCTGGATCAGCCGTCAAGTTTCCGATGACGGTGATGACGGTCTCGCCTGCCATGGTTCCTCTTTCAGTAGTAAGCGTTGTAGATGCCAGCCTAGAGGCGGGCAACGACAATTACTTGCCCTGTCGCAGGACCTTCGTGCGCAGAACGGACTCGTTGAGTCCGAGCTGACGATCGAGCTCGCTGACGGTGGCAGGCTCGGCGTTGAGGTTCACAACGGCGTAGATGCCCTCGGCATGCTTGAGGATTTCGTAGGCCAGACGACGCTTGCCCCACACATCGACCTTGTCGACGGTGCCGCCATCCTTGCGAACGACGTTGAGGAACGTGTCGAGCGACGGAGCGACAGTGCGCTCGTCCAGATTGGGGTCGAGAATGACCATCAATTCGTAATGACGCATAAGACCTCATCACCTCCTGTGGACTAGTGAAAACGGCCACGGACTGTCCGTGGCAGGAGGGTCGTTGCGTCAGCAACCCCTCGAAGATACACGACAGGGCCCTGACCTGCTAATTCGCGTCGGGCGCACGGTCCGGCCCTCACGCGTCATACTCTTGCACCATGCGATCCGGGGTCCGCGCCAATCCGATGACGGTCGTCGTGGTCGTCGCGATGGCTGCGCTGGGATTGATTCTGGGATATCTGAACAAGGCCCGATGCGCGGTCGCGCCGTTCGACGCCTCCGGACGCAGCACGGTGTTCGACGCCATCAAGGATTCCTCGGTCTGCTACTCCGACATCCAATTCCTGTGGCTCGGCCGAGACATCGACAATCACATCTTTCCCTACATTCACGGAGCCATCACCAGCGACGGGATCCTCACCGGCGGGACGGTGGAGTATCCCGTCCTCAGTGGGTTGCTGATGTGGCTCGGAGCAATCCCGGCCCACACCGATGCACAGTTCCTGCTGACCTCGGCGTTGATTCTGGCACCGTTCGGTCTGCTCACCGCCTGGATGCTCGGGCGGATGGCCGGCTGGTCCGCGTTGCTGTGTTCGATCGGCCCACCTGTGGTGATGTACGCCTTCCACAACTGGGAACTTCCGGTCGTGGCCGCTGCCGTCGGCGCGATCTTCGTCATGACCCTGCCGATGCCGCTGCGGCGCAGAGCGATTCTCGCGTCGGTGCTGTTGGCCGTCGGCTTCTGCCTCAAGCTCTACCCGGGAGCTTTCGTATTGCCCCTGATCGCGTATGTGGTCACCGGCGGCATCGACGGGCGCGAGTCCGCCGACACCATCCGGGGTCGCTGGGACGTCCGTGGCGGTCTGATGGTCGCCGGTGCCGCGATCGGCACGGTCGTCGCAATCAACCTGCCGTTCGCAGTGCTCGGTTACGAGGGGTGGCGTGCATCCTTCACCTTCCAGTCGCTGCGGCAGGCAGACCTGACGACCAACTCCATCTGGTACTGGGGACTGCGCCACTTCTACATCAGCGACCAGATGACTCCCGATGCCTACGCGGAGGCCGACGCGTCCTTCCAGGATGTGGTCGATGTCGCGTCGCCGCTGCTGGTGTTCGCCGCGTTCGCACTTGCGCTGTGGCTCGGCTGGCGTCGGGCAAAGATTGTCGGGACGTACCCGTGGGTCGCGGTGAGCGGGTCGATGCTGTGCGGATTCATGCTGCTGCACAAGGTGCACTCGCCGCAGTACACGCTGTGGCTGCTGCCGTTCCTGGTGTTGCTTCGGGTCCCGTGGGCGCTCGTCGCCGCGTATCTGGTCGTGGACCTGTCGATGGGAATCGGCGTGTTCAAGTACTTCGCCGCGCTGGCCTCCGGGGTGGACGCCGAGGACGAGGAGTTCTTCGTTCTGGTGGGGGTATGGGGACGGGCGCTGCTGCTGGTGGTGCTGTTCGTGCTGTTCATCCGTACGCGCATGCGGATTCCAGTGCGCGGCGAAACAGACCAGGAGTCGGTATCATCGCGCCGACCAGCAGCGACATCGCTGACGGGATCACCGGGGCAGTAGGGCGCAGAGCGGGGCGGGGACATGACACAGGTGTCGCGATCACAGGAGAGCACCGAAAATCGGACTACCGAAGTACGACGCGTCGGCCTCGTCGAGGACCACGAATCGGTAGCGCTCGGACTCAAGGCCATGCTCGCCGACGAACCCGACCTGGAACTGGTATCCACCGCCGCCACCGTCGCAGAGTTGCTCGCCCAGCAGCCGACACTCGATCTGGTGGTACTCGATCTTCGGCTCGGTGACGGGTCCTCACCCCGCTCCAACGTGGAGCAACTGCACGCCGCCGGTGCGCGCGTCCTCGTCTACACCGGCGCCGAGAACACCTTTCTGGTTCGCTCGGCAGCTCGTGCGGGCGTACTGGGCGTAGTTCGCAAGTCGGCACCGGCCGCAGCGATCGTCTCCGCGATCCGGCGCGCCGCGAGCGGGGGACAGGTCGTCACGACGGACTGGGCTGCCGCAATCGACGGTGATCCGCAGCTTCCCGACGTGGGACTCAGTCCACGCCAACGCGAAGTACTCGCCCTCTACGCGTCGGGCGAGAAGGCCGGACGCGTCGCCCGCCTGGCCGGACTGTCCGAGCAGACCGTCAACGACTACCTGGTGCGGATCCGTAACAAATACGCCGAGGCGGGGCGTCCGGCACCGACGAAGACCGATCTGTACAAGCGTGCGGTCGAGGACGGCTGGCTCCCCATGCCCGAGCTACCTCCACAGGATTGATGCAGGCCCCACTCGAGAAGATCGCGAGCGGGTCCGGTCTCGATACCGCCGAGCGGCAGGCCTGCGAACTTCTCGCGGCAACTCGCGGGATCGACTGCGGGCACCGGGACTGACGACGGACGAGGTCGCCGCGCAAGCGCGGGCTGCCAGGGCACGGAGTGTGCAGGTGATTCCGCTCGACGACGGCGGGCTCACTATGGCTCATCCCACAATTTCGGACCGAGTGAGCACCGCGGTTTTCGACGCGCTCAGCGGTGCGACAGGCGGGGTGGTGACCGCTCGGATACTGCCGCCTGGACGCGCGAAGGTCGTATCCATCCTGGTCAGCGACTCGAGCGCCGATGTGCGGATCGAACTCGATGCAGTCGGAGAGAAGTCTGTCGTAGCCCCGTGACACTCTGACATGACGGTTGACGGTTCAATGCCCCAAATAATAAGGGCAGAAAACCTGCGAATTACCTGTGAGAATCGACCGCATTGGTTTAGTCGGTCTCAACTCACTTCGGCGTCCGGGAGATTACATGTCTGCACTGCTCGAACCCTTGCCCTCCGCGAACGACTCCGGAGTCCCGACGACGCGCCGTTCACGCGGTCCGATCAGCCTCGTTCCACCCCCGATGCAGATACATCCCGTTCCCGCCGCCACGAGCCCCTTCCCGCCGCGACCGGATCTGACCGGCCGCGAGATCGAGGTGCTGCTCTGCTGGATTCGACACGACTCGAAGACCGAAGTGGCGAAGGCACTGTTTCTCTCGCTCGGCACCGTCAACACCCACCTCACCCGGATTCGGGCCAAGTACACCTCCGTCGGGCGACCGGCACCGACCAAGGCGGCCCTCGTCGCGCGCGCCCTGCAGGACGGGCTCGTCGATATCTCGGAGCTGTGAACCAGGGTCGGTGATGCCGTCGGTCAGACGCTGACGGCAGTCTCCACGCCCTCGTTCTCGAGGCGTTTGTTGCGTCGAATACTGCTCAGCAGGGCGGCCCCGATGAACAGGATTCCCACGAAGCCGGTGATCAGCTCGTTGATGTGTACACCGATCGAGACCAGCAGGATGATGGACAACGCACCGATCGCCCAGTGCGCACCGTGCTCGAGGTACACGTAATCGGACAACGTTCCCTTGCGAACCAGGAACACCGTGATCGAGCGGACGAACATCGCACCGATGAAGCCCAGGCCGAGCGCGATGATGATCGGGTCTGCGGTGATGGCAAACGCACCGATGACACCGTCGAACGAGAACGATGCGTCGAGCACCTCGAGGTACAGGAACAGGAAGAACCCGGCCTTACCCGTCGCCTTCGCCAGTTCGCTCGGCCCGCCCGAGGACTCTTCGCCCTCTTCTTCGACGTGGAAGAGTTCACCGAGTCCGTTCACTGCGATGTAGGTGATCATGCCCAGCACGCCGGAGACCATGACGGTGGAGATCTTGTCGTCCTCGGCGAGGAATTCGGCGCTCAGGACCAGCAGCAGGCCTGCGACGACCACGGAGAGCTGATCGAGGCGACCGATGCGGGCGAGCGGCTTTTCGAGCCAGCTCAACCAGGTGATCTCGCGATCCTCGAAGATGAATCCGAGGAAGAGCATCAGCAGGAACATGCCACCGAATGCAGCGATCTGCGGATGCGCGTCGGTGAGGAGCGTCTCGTAGCTGGGTGAACCGTCCGGGAAAGTTGCGGCACCGTCGGCGGGCGGGTTGAGGGCCAGGTCGATCGCGGCGACCGGACCGAGGCCCGACGCAGCCCAGACGATGACCAGCGGGAACAGCAGCCGCATGCCGAACACGGCGATGATGATGCCGATGGTGAGGAAGATCTTCTGCCAGAACTCGCTCATGCGTCGCAACACGGTGGCGTTGATGACGGCATTGTCGAAGGACAGCGACACCTCGAGTACACCGAGGATGAGGACGAGGATCATCGCCTCGATCCCGCCGTACAGAAAAGCCACGATGACGGACACGATGGTGACCGCGATCGACCATCCGAAGATCTTGACAACCACAGTCGTGGCCCTTCTCGAGACAAAGACGGAAAAACCCCCGCCCATCATGGATGACGAGGCGGGGGTACTCCCAATCTTGAGGAGGCCTTTACTACACGTTTACTCCGAAATCGCGAGCGATTCCTGCGAGTCCCGAGGCGTAGCCCTGACCGACCGCGCGGAACTTCCACTCCGCGCCGTTGCGGTACAGCTCACCGAAGACCATGGCGGTCTCGGTGGAGGCGTCCTCGCTGAGGTCGTAGCGTGCGAGCTCGGAGTTGTCGGCCTGGTTGATGACGCGGATGAACGCGTTGCGCACCTGACCGAACGACTGCGAGCGTGCGTCCGCATCGTAGATGGACACGGGGAAGACGATGGTCTCGATCTCCGGCGGTACTGCGGCGAGATCGACCTTGATCTGCTCGTCGTCTCCGTCGCCCTCACCCGTGGTGTTGTCCCCGGTGTGCTCGATGGAGCCGTCGGGAGACTTCAGGTTGTTGAAGAACACGAAGTGCCCGTCGCTCAAGGCCTTCTTCGTCGAGTTCAGAGCGATGGCGCTGGCGTCGAGATCGAAGTCGGTGCCGGTCGTCGTGCGGATGTCCCATCCGAGACCGACCACGACCGCGGTCAGGTTCGGAGCTGCCTTGGTGAGCGAGACATTGCCACCCTTGCTGAGGCTGACGCCCATTGAGAGGTCCTTTCGCAATTGGTTTCCCGTTACGGGGTCAACCGTAGTGGGAATGTCCGGTTCTTGGACGTACTCAGCCAACGACTGCGACATCGCCAGGGTTCCCGTCAGTACTATCGAGCAGGTGACAAGTCGCTGGCCTGGGGTGTTCCGCCGGGGTGCCGAATCGGACGCCGCCGCGCGTCGATCCCAGGACAACGCTGTCGCCGCGTTCCTCGACATGGACAAGCGTCAGTCCATCGCGTCGGCCGGCGTCGAGGCCTCCACCGCACTGCGCCCTCAGGATCGACTCGCAGGCCGATGGTCCGACACCGAGAAGCAATGTTTCGACGCCGGAGCCGCCTACCTCGCCGCCGTCGAGCAGTTCGACGGAATCACCACCCCTGCCGCCAGATCGGCGTTCGACCGAGCGACCGCGCTTCTGCACGATGCCAGCACTGCCGTCGATCGGTTCTACGACGCCCATCGAGGCACGCTCGAGCAGGCATCTGCTCAGTTCGCCGCGACCCCGCGCCTGGTCCAGGACGCGTTGGCCGAGGCAGACGCAGCCCGCTCCACCGTCGACGAGCAGTTCGCCGCCTACCCCTCACTTCGCCAGGCGTGGCGCGAACTCGATTCTGCGACAACACAATTGCAGGCCGATCAGCGCGACCCTCTGCGTGCCCGAGAGCACGCCGCCCAAGTCCGCGACCGTGCGGCCGCGCTACGTGCTGCCGTGGACTCGGCCCCGGGACGCCTTCAGGAGGCCCGAACCGCGCTGGCCTCCGTGCGCACCCGAATCGAGGCGGTGCGAACCAGATCCGAGGGTATTGCGCCTGCCTTCTCGAGCTTGCTTCGTGAATTCAACGCCAAGAGCTCGGCAGATCTGTCCCGAAACGAACGATCCAGTGCGCGCCACATCGAGCAGGCCGACGAGGACCTGCGCGCGGCGCGTTCGGCGCTCGATTCGGGCAATCCCGAGCAGTCACTGGATCTGGTCACCCAGGCGCGCCAACACCTGAGCGATGCCGAACAACTGGTCGACGCGGTCACCGACCGAGTTCGACTGCTGCGCGCGGTCAGGGCCGATCCGAAAGAGACCGAGAACAAGGTGCGGTTCAAACTTCGTGACGCTCAACAACTCGCGATCAATCGTGGCCTGGTTGCCGAATGGGGCTCGGTGTTGGATGCTCAGCTCGCCCGGATCGACAGGGCGAGCACAGCGCTGACGGGTACCCACCCGGACTACTGGTCATATCTGCAGGATCTGGATACCATTTCGGACTTCATCGCAGGCGTGATCGACCGCATGCGAACCTCGCACTGACTACATTCACACGAAGGACAGTGGTGCAACACTTTCGCCATCTCGACGCAGACACTCGCCGACGAGTGTTCTTCATGCAACCGGAAGACATCGAGACGAGCGACGGAAACGACCTCGTGGCAACGGCTCTCGGCGCAACGCTGTACATCCCGGCGACGCGTCCGGACCTGACGGCAACGGTGAACAAACGCACCGACGAGGGTGTGCGGTCCATCGTCATCGATCTCGAAGACGCTGTCGCAGATCATGATCTGGAAGAAGCGTTGGCCAACACCGTGCGAACTCTGAACGAACTCTCGGGTTCGGGATCGCTGGTGTTCGTTCGGGCTCGTACCGCCGCCCACATCCGCAGCATCTGCGACGGCCTCGACCACGGTGCCGCAGGGCTGGCCGGATTCGTCGTACCGAAGTTCACAGCAGCACGCGGAGCCGAGTTCCTCGACGAGATCGTCGCTGCGTCGAAGACACACGGCACCCGTCTGTTCGCCATGCCGGTCCTCGAATCACCGGAGGTGGTGCACCGGGAGACCCGCGACGCGGAACTGGTTGCCATTCGCGAACTGCTCGGTGAGTACCGCGACGTCGTATTGGCGGTGCGAATCGGTGCCACCGACATGTGCGGCACGTTCGGCATCCGCCGCGACCGGGATCTGACGATCTACGACGTCCGCGTCGTCGCCGACGTCATCAGCGCGATCGTCAATCACCTGGGCCGCTACGACGGTTCGGGATTCGTCATCACCGGACCGGTGTGGGAGTACTTCGCAGACCACGAACGCATGTTCCGTCCCCTGCTGCGTCAGACGCCGTTCGTCGATCAACAGGCCGTACGCTTCCGCCAGCAACTGGTCAGCAGCGACCTCGACGCCCTGCTGCGCGAGGTGGCACTCGACCGCGCGAACGGCATTCAGGGCAAGACCGTCATCCACCCCTCGCACGTACCTGCCGTGCACGCACTGTCCGCGGTGACGCACGAGGAATACCACGATGCACTCGACATTCTCTCCTCCGACCAGGGCGGCGTCCAGGCGTCCGGCTACCGCAACAAGATGAACGAACTCGGCCCGCACCGCAACTGGGCGAAGCAGACGGTGGTGCGGGCCAGGGCGTTCGGCGTCACCAACGAGGGAATCACGTTCGTGGATCTACTGACCGCACTGGCACAGCGATGAACACGAACCCGGCCGACGGAATCGCGCTCACCGACACCGGTTCGTCGTCGTCCTGGTCGGCCACGCAGTTGGTGCGGCCAGGTCTGCGTCGCAATCCCCGCCGCGCCCATCTGTTGGTCTCGACCGTGCTCGGCAAACACATCCCTGTGGATCCGGACGTCGTGATCGCCGCAGGCACCGAACTGGCCGCCCTGGTGCACACCGCGGTGGACGGTTCCGATGTCGACGTTCTCGGATTCGCCGAGACCGCAACGGGATTGGGCCACACTGTCGCAACGGCTCTGGGCGCGCACTGCTACCTGCACTCGACGCGCCGCGGTGTTCCCGGCATGACGGTGCACGGCGAGTTCGAGGAGGGTCACTCGCACGCCACCGACCACCTGCTGATGCCCACTTCGGCCGACCTTCTCGCCGGCGACCTGCCGTTGATACTCGTCGACGACGAGATCTCGACCGGAGCCACCGCATTGGATGCGTTGCGACAGATTCACTCCACGGCCGGGCGCGCGCACTACGTCATCGCATCCCTGGTGGACATGCGCACCGCCGAGCATCTCGCTGCAGCTGCCGCGGTGGCAACAGAACTCGGCGTTCGGATCGACAACGTGAGCCTGGCACAGGGATCCGTCGAGCTGGAGCCGGGACTGACGCAGACAGTGCTGGACCTGCCGGATCCGGTATTCAATCCCACTGCTGCACAGCCTGGTTCGGTTCATCGAGTCGACGCCCACTGGCCGGCCACCCTGCCCGACGGCGGACGCCACGGATTCCTCCGATCCGATTCGGCAGGTTTCGACTCCGCGATCGACGCCCTCGCAGCCACCGTGGATGCGTCGCTCTCCGAATCGACACCGGTGGTCGTCATCGGCCACGAGGAGCTCATGTATCTGCCCCTCCGGCTCGCGGCGGCCCTGCAGAAACTGGGGCACCGTGCGCTGTTCCAGACCACGACCCGGTCACCGGCGTACGTGCTGGACGTGCCCGACTACCCCCTGCGCCGTGGCTTCGAATTCGCTGCACCCGAGGACGAATCGGGACTGCGCTACCTCTACAACGCGTCCGCCCCGCACGAGACCACACTGGTGCTCGTGGCCGACGCCCCCGCCGACACCGACGCCCTTGCCGCCGCGGCGGAGACACTGGCAGCCTCGGGCACCGACGTACTCCTGGTGGTCGTGACGGGAGCCGACCCGGTGGCGCTCGAGGTTTCCCGGCGCGCACGCCCGCTCCGCGGACCCGAATTCGGCTCCTACGCGGCGGACGAAGTCACGTGGCTGCTCAAAGACCTCTCGTCGGTCTCCCTCGAAGCAGGAATCGAGGAGCGGGAGCAGCGCATTCAAGCCGGCGAGGCCCATTACGCCGAATCGCTTCCGGTCGAGTACCAGCCGGATCTGGCCTACCGCGAACTGTTCGAGAAAGTGCTACAGGAAAGCGCGTCACGGCTGGCGGTCGCGGTCGGAACCGTCACCGAGGTCGTGCTGGCCGAGCGCGGACACGACATCGCACTCGCGTCATTGGCTCGGGCGGGTACACCCGTCGGAATTCTGATGCGCCGCTGGGCATTCGCGGCCCACGGCATCGAGCTTCCCCACTACGCCGTCTCGATCGTGCGTGATCGAGGCATCGACGCCGTGGCACTGCGCTACCTCGCCGAACACCACGACTCACGCTCGGTGGTGTTCGTCGACGGCTGGACCGGCAAGGGTGCGATCGCCCGCGAACTCACCGCCGCCCTCCGCGACTTTCCCGGTGCCGAGTTCGACGACGACCTCGCCGTGCTCGCCGATCCTGGCAACTGCGCGCGCACGTACGGCACCCGCGACGACTTCCTCATCGCGTCCGCCTGTCTCAATTCGACGGTCTCGGGCCTGGTTTCACGAACCGTGCTCAACGACAGCCTGATTCGTCCCGGGGACTTCCACGGCGCGAAGTACTACGCCGATCTCGCCCCCGACGACGTCTCGCGTCACCTGCTCGACACCGTCGCTGCGCGGTTCGACGATGTCCGCGGTGAGGTCGATGCCTCGGTGGCTGCGGTGTTGGGCTCCGACCGAACCCCCACCTGGACCGGATGGGCATCGGTGGAGAAGGTGCGTGAAGAATACGGAATCTCGCACGTCAACTTCGTCAAACCGGGCGTCGGCGAGACCACCCGGGTGTTGCTGCGTCGTGTCCCGTGGCGGGTACTGGTGCGGGACGCCGATGCGCCCGAGCACGAACACATTCGGATGCTCGCCGCAGCCAGGGGCGTGCCGGTGGACGTGATACCCGACCTCGCCTATTCGTGCATGGGGCTGATCAAGAACGTCTCGAACGGGGACCCGTCGTGAGCGCTGTCGTCGCGGTGGATCTCGACCGTACGATGATCTTCTCCGAGGGAGCACTCGGGGTTCCCCTGGACGATTCGTTCGAGTGCGTCGAGATGTACGAGGGAAAACCACTGTCCTACATGAGCTCTCGCGCGGTGTCGTTGCTTCGGGAGTTGAGCGAGACCACGGTCGTGGTGCCGACCACCACGCGAACCATCGAGCAGTTTCGGCGGATCGCGTTGCCCGGGGCACCGTGGCGATATGCCATCACCAGCAACGGGGGCAACATCCTCGTCGACGGTGTGCCGGATGTGCAGTGGCGCAGCAGGTTCGAGCTGGATCTGGTGGGCATCGGCGCAGAGTTGAGATCACGGGTCTCCGAGGACTGGGTCCTCAAGTACCGCGAGGCGGACGGGCTGTTCTGCTACCTGGTGGTGAACACGTCCGCCGTGCCCGAGGGCTTCGTCGCGCAGTGGTCGCAGTGGTGCGCCGCTCGGGACTGGAACGTCTCGCAGCAGGGTCGAAAGATCTACACGATGCCCAACGCGGTGTGCAAGAGCTCTGCGGTGGCCGAAGTACGGTCTCGGCTGATCCAGGACGGCACGCTGGAGGCCGACGCTCGACTGTTCGCCGCCGGTGACGGCGCACTCGATGCGGAGATGCTCATGGCCGCCGACTCGGCCGTTCGACCACGGCACGGCGAACTCGAGCTGCTCGGATTCACCCGGCCGGGCTTGACCGTCACCGACTCCTCCGGCGTCCGGGCCAGCGAGGAAATTCTCGAGTGGCTGCGGAACCGAAGTGCCGTGCGCCGCGTCTAACTGTTCGTCGGGGAGACAGGCAGTGGGGCAAGGGGTGGGCATGACGGATCCGTACGAGGAACTCGCAGCGACGATCGACAACATCGTCACCAGTGCGTTCGTGACGCCGGTCGGCCCCGAATTTCTCGGCTCCGTTCTGCAAGCGGCATTCGAGAAGGCGAACGTGGCCCTCGACTACCGCGGCGAGTTCGAGCCGACCGAGGTGGTCATCACCGAGGCGTTCGAGGTGATGCCGCACGAGGAGATCGTGGCCATGGTCGGATCGCTGGGAACCGACACCATCGGGAACTCGTCCAAGAACTGGAACGACTTGTCCGCTGCCGCTACCACCGGATCCGACGCCTTCCGGTCCGGCATCGAGGCGGCCATGACGTCGGGCTGGTCGGGACCGACAGCCGACGCCGTCCGTGGCGGCGTGGCCGACTACGTGTCGTCTGCGACCGCGCTGTCCACCTCGATGAGCCTGATCAGCAACAAATTACTCGAGGCGCACTCCGGATTCACGCAGACGCAATCGAGGATGCCGCCGGTGGTTGCGGCGCCCGTGAGCAGCATGATCGATTCCCTTCTGCCCATTCCCTTCGCCGCGAAGGACGCAGCGTCCGCCCGCGAGGAGCAGCAGGAAGAAGCTCGTCGAATCATGCGCTCGGTCTACGTACCAGGGGTGTTGCAGTCCGATTCCGAGGTGCCGGTGCTACCGGCAGCGCACAACCCGGTCGCAGACAGTGCCCCCTCCAACGGAGGCTGGGGACTCGGGAACTCCGCGGGGGACGGCAGCCTCGGTTCGAGTTCCGGAAACCGGAGCGCGAACGGAACAGATTCGGCGGCCCCGACGGCTGCAGGACAGGCACCACCCGGCGGCACCGAAGGTGCCGATACGGGTCGGACCGGTACGCCGTCGGAGCAGGCGGGGGCCGGCGGTTCGGGTTCCTTGCCTCCTGCCGACAACTCCGGTGACACTCGGGCCGCATCGGCGACCGGGCCCGGCACTTCCGGTGGTGCGGGTTCCGGGCTGGGCGCAGGTCCCGGCGGCGGCTACGGCGGAACAGGACCGGGCAGTGGCGGCTTCGCAGGATCCACTGGATCGGGCTACGGCGGCAGCGCCGGATATGCAGGCGCAGGCGGTTCCGGTGCCGGATCAGGTTATGGCAGCTCGGTTCTCGGCCCTCCGATCGGCGGCGGGACGGGCGGCGGCGGGGCAGGCAGCAATGGGGCGGGCGGCGGACTCGGCAGCGCAGCAGCGGCCGGCCGCGCGGGAGCGCACGGTATGCCGGGAATGGGTGCCGTGGGCGCACCGGGCACACGGGGAGCGGGCGACAACGACGGCGAACACGCGACTCCCGGTTACCTGGTGGACGTGAGCAACGGCAGCGAACTGATCGGCGATCTACCCCTCGTCGCACCTCCGGTGCTCGGCGGCTGACGATGACGACCTGGACCATGCCCGGCATCGATTTCATGATGCTGTGCAGTCGATTCGGACGCGACCGACTGCCGTACCCCCTGGCGGTCACCATCGACGTCGATACCGTGGACGAACTGCGACAACTGCGGCTCGAGGCGTCGGCAAGGATCGACGCGATTATGGACGAGGAGCTCGGCGCAGCTGTTCGGAGCGTCGTCGACCCGATGGTTCGTATCGAATGTCGCTGCGAGACAACCGATTCCCCCAACGCAATCGTGCGCAGCCACGCAGCGATTCGCCACGACACGGCCGCGGTGCTGACTCAGCAACCGGGGCCCGACGCCTCCTGCGGTGGTGCCGTCACCATCGAACTGACCGGCCCGGCCCGTGCCCCCGCCCTGGTTCTCGGGCCCGTGCCGAGTATCACGGCCGGCCACCGACCGGCCGAGCGACTCGAACGTGCCACTGCCGCAGCGACATCGGGTGGCACGCATCTGTCCACCGCAACGCGAGGCGCGACGGCGGACGAGCAGTTCCGGTCGTTCTTCGACCGCCCACGGTCGGCAGTCGGCGAGATCATCGTCGCGCGCGGCAAGACCTACGACAACCGCCGCGACACCGACGCCGTCTCGTTCTTCTGGATGGACTTCGATCGGGACGGCCGGTACATCGTGCACTCCGGAGAGTCGATCGAGATAGCGCCTGTCGATACCGCCGGCTTGGCGTCGGAGATCGAAGGGCATGTGGCGGTCGCGCTGAGGCAATGACTGCGCGCCCTTGACACCGTATCGATTTTCGATAGGTTATCGATATTCGTTGTTATCGACTATCGATATGGAGGCGGCGGGATGGCATACGGACTGGGCTCGGC
Organism: Rhodococcus sp. 05-339-2; assembly: GCF_002258965.1. Classification (NCBI taxonomy): domain Bacteria; kingdom Bacillati; phylum Actinomycetota; class Actinomycetes; order Mycobacteriales; family Nocardiaceae; genus Rhodococcus; species Rhodococcus sp. 05-339-2. Next base: position 567,233 of record NZ_NOYW01000016.1, on the reverse strand, counting down.
ACGGGCCAACAAATGGGCGATGGCGTTCTACGCGGCTGCGGCTGTGGTGTGGTCGGGAAGGAGGCTGTGGCAGTACCACTCGTCTGAGGACGTCCTCGCGCGGTTGGAACTGCAATCGGGCACACCACCAGCGGAGTTGTTCGGCGGTCGGTTGGAACCGGGCAACTCGATCGAGCTCAGCGTGCCCAAAGCGGACCTGACCCGACTGATGGGCATCATCGACTTCATGCGCTACGGGTCCATCGTCGTAGGGATGGTCATCATTCTGGTCGGGCTGCTGTTCGTCTACCGATTCTGCGACCGCGTCATCATGGGCAACCCGTTCACCAACGCCGCCCGCACCGACGTGGTGATGATCGGCGTCTGCATCGCCGTCTATCCCGCCATCACCGGCTTCATGAATCTGCTGGGCACGAACAGTGTCGTCGGCGCACTGGAGCTATCGGACGTCGCAACGTCGTCGATATCGACCGTCGGCCTCTACGTTGCAGTCGTAGTAGCGGTGTTTCTCCAGTTCGTCTACGCCACCATCACCCAGGGCACCAAGCTCGCTCGCGATGCCGAGGGCCTGGTCTGATGGTGGAGGAGTTCGTCGACCATCTGGTCGTCTGCCATCTTGGCGAGATTCTCGACGCCCGCGGGATGACGCTCGCCGAGCTCTCGCGTCTGGCCGGAGTCAGCGTCGTCAATCTGTCGGTGCTCAAGAACGACCGCGCCAAGGCAATCCGATTCTCGACCCTCACCGCCGTGTGCCGCGCCCTCGACTGCACACCCGGCGACCTGTTCACCCTGCGGCAGATCTGACGGCCGCCGAATCCCAGTGACGCCAGTCGGACAAATCGAACAAGTACATTGGATGACGGTAACCAGCACTACGAGAGAGAGTCCATCACATTGTCTGCTCCGGCCGGTCAACCGTTGTCCAAGGGTCAGAACGGCCCACTCACCGTCGGTGACGTCGTCGTCTCCATCTCGCTGGCCGTACCCGCGGACCTGTCCGCGCTACTGGTCACCGACGCCGGAAAAGTGCGCACCGACGCCGATTTCGTGTTCTTCAACCAGCCCACCGGCCCCGGCGTACGCCTCGAGCCCGGCCAGGGCGGACCGGCCCGGCTCGCCGTATCGCTCGCCGCAGTTCCCGCCGACATCGAGCAGATCCGCGCTGTCATCACCCTCGACGACGCGTCGAGCAACTTCGGGCGATCCGCCGCTCCCGTCGCCCGAGTGAGCGACGCGACCGGAAATGTGTTGTACGAGTACACGATCGACGGCTTGAGCTCGGAGTCGATCGTGATCGCACTGGAGATCTACCGACGTCAGGGCAGCTGGAAGGTGCGAGCCGTCGGGCAGGGTTACGCAGGTGGCTTCGCCGCACTGGTGACCGACCACGGTGTGTCCGTGGACGACGCCCCCGCTCCCGCACCGACGCCTCCTCCCGCACCCGCGACTCCACCGCCGCCCGCTGCGCCTCCCGCACCACCCGCCGCCCCGGTACGTACCGAGGCACCGGAAGTCAGCCTCACCAAGTCCAAGCCCGTCAGCCTCACCAAGGGCCAGAAGGTCACCCTGCGCAAGGACGGCGGGGTGGCTCTGACGGTCATCCGCATGGGCCTCGGCTGGGACCCGGTGACCACTCCGAAGAAGGGCGGACTGTTCGGTGGCGGAGGCCGAGCCGCGAACATCGACCTGGACGCGTCGGCGATCATGCTCGCCGACCGTAGCGTCAACGATGTCGTCTACTACGGGCAGCTCAAGGCCAAGGACGGCTCGATCGTGCACCAGGGCGACAACCTCACCGGCGAAGGCGAGGGCGACGACGAGGTCATCGTGGTCGACCTGACGCGGGTACCCAAGCACGTGACCGGCATCGTCTTCACCGTCACCTCGTACCGCGGTCAGACGTTCGAGCAGGTCGCGAACGCATTCTGCCGTCTGGTCGACAACACCACCAACACCGAACTCGCCCGCTTCACCCTGCAGGGCGGCATGCCGTTCACCGGTCTGGTGATGGCCAAGGTGTATCGCCAGGGCAGTGAGTGGAAGCTCCAGGCGATCGGCGACGGCATCCAGGCCAAGCACGCCGGTGAAGCCGTCAAACAGCTCGGCCGCTATATGTGACCTTTCGGGCACCGGTCCGATCTGCGATTGTCCGATCTGCAGCGCCGTCGAGCACGCCACCGAGCGGGTCGGCGGCGCTGCCGTTTCTGATGAGATCCTCGGCCGGTCGGTAGATCTGCCGAACTATCAACGCGCACAATCCGATCACGGCGACATCGCGCACCACGACGGTCGCGGTGAACCACTGTTCGGGTAGGCCCTTGTTCTCCACACCCAGGTAGTAGTACATCCGCGGGAACCAGACGAATGCGTCGATCGTCATCCACGCCAACAGAATTCGCCGATGCGGCAGCGCCAGCACGGCCAACGGAACCAGCCACAGCGAATACTGCGGGCTCCATACCTTGTTGGTGAGCAGGAACCCGGCCACCACCAGGAACACCAGTTGCGCGAGACGCGGCCGCGTCGGTGCCGTCGTACCGATGTATGCGATCAGCGCACACACGATGGCGAACAACACGAGTGTCACGGCGTTGAGGACCAACGGTTTGTCGCCCGGGTAGAGGGGGCCGTCGAAACCGGTCCAGCCGGTGAACGAGGTGACGACGTTGTACAGCGAATCCGGGTCGGCACCGCGCTCGGAATTGAGCCGGAAGAATTCGTACCATCCGGACGGATACAGCAGCGCGAGAGGGAGATTGACCGCCAGCCAGGCACCGAGCGCCGCGCAGGCGGTGATGCCCCACTCGCGCATCTTTCCGGTGCGCCAGCACAGCACCAGCAGGGGTCCGAGGAACAGCAGGGGATAGAGCTTGGTGGCACCGCCGAGACCGATCAGAACTCCGGCCAGAACCGGCCGCTTCCTGGCCCACGCCAGCAATCCGGTGAGAGCGAAAGCCGTTGCGAGAGCGTCGAAATTGGTGAATCCGTGCACGATCACCAGCGGCGAGGCCGCCACGAGCGCGGCATCCCAGATGCGGCGTCCGGCAGCTATCGCGGTGGCCCACACGGTGACCAGCCAGGCGACGGCCAATCCCAGGGCAACCACGTTGAAGTAGACCACGACCGGCAGCGCCTGCGGCAGGAAACTCAGTGAGTTCCAGGCTTTTCCGACGACCATCGAGCCGTACTGGTACAACCCCGCGAGCACCGGGTACTCCATGTACCTGATCTGACTGGACCCGTCCGCCTTGGTTTCTTCCCAGGACTTCTTGTACGGGAAAGCACCTTGATCGAGTCGCTCCGCCCCGTAGAGCGGCACGGTGTCGGAGTAGCACATCGCCACGTACTGACGACTGCCACTCCAGTCGAGTCCGAGCTCGCCGCCCGGTCCCACCGGTGCCTGCTGGATACAAGCTGCCTTGGCGAACCAACCGAAGCACAGGAAGACCACCGCCAGCAGCAGAATCACCCGTAGTGCGGTGAACCAGCGCTGCCGACCGATCAGCGCGTGCTTGCCGACCGGCCCGCCGATGACCGAGGACAGTTCCTCGGTCATCGGATCGGTACGACTGGGCAGATCGCGGTCTGCTGCGCTCGCGGGGTCGAGGCGACCGGGGCTGGCCACTGCTCGACCCTTGCGCTCGGGTTCGGTCGTCACCGCTGGAGTCGTTACTGCCCGGGTGCCACTGGTTCGGGCGCTGCGGGTTCGGGTGCCGCCGGTTCGGGTTCCGCGGGCTGCGCCGGTGCCAGCCCTGGCAGCGGGATGGTGACGCCGGGCAGAATCTCGACCTGCCGCGGAGTGATGACCACCGGCGGCGAGATCTCCGTCGGAATCGGCAAGGTCACCTGCGGCGGAGCTGTCGACGGTGCCACCGTCGCCGTCGGGGCCGGTGCCGAGTACTGCGGCACCCCGGCCTGACCTGCGATGGCCTCCGGCGTCGGGAAGGTCTCGTTCGAGGTGCCCTCCAACGTGCCGTCCATCGTGTCTTTCCAGATGTCCGACGGTATGCCCGATCCGTAGATCGGTCCGCCGTAACTGTTCTCGAGCGGCAGACCCTGCTCGGTGCCGACCCACACGGCCGTGGACAGTGACGGCGTGTAACCGACCATCCAGGCGTCCTTGTTCTGCCCGGTGTCTCCGAGCTGAGCGGTACCGGTCTTGGCCGCCGACTGGCGACCGCCGGCGAGGTTGTGACCGTTGGAGTAGCCGGCGATCGGACGCATCGCCGAGGTCACGTTGTCCGCGACCGCGGCCGAGACGACCTGCTGGCCCGCTTCGGGAGCGCGGTCGAGAAGGACTGTGCCGTCGGCCGTGACGACCTTCTGCACGAAGTGCGGGGTGTGATAGACGCCCGACGCAGCCAAGGTCGCGTAGGCCGAAGCCATGTCGATGACGCGAGACTGGTACTGGCCGAGCACGACTCCGTAGTTGGGGCCTGCGTTGTCGGGCTCGGTGAGGGTGGGTCCGACGCCGTCGATCTCCTGCGGGATGCCGAGCTTGTGCGCCATGTCCGCGATGGCCTGCGGACCGTTGTCCATGCCGAGCATCATGCGATAGAAGCTCGTGTTGAGTGAGCGCTTGAGTGCTTCGGCGATGGTGCACGTTCCACAGGAGGCACCCTCGACGTTGCTGATCTCGATGCCGTTGACGTCGAGCGGCGAGCTGTCGTACATCTTCGAGAGAGGAATGCCCTGATCCAGCGCAGCGGCCAGACCGAACACCTTGAACGAGGACCCGGTCTGCAAGCCGGACTGCGCGAAGTCGAATCCTCGTCCGTCCGCGCCGCCGTAGTACGAGCGGACCGCACCGGTACGGGGATCGATGGACACCGAGGCCGTGCGCAGCTCGGACGGTTCGTTCTCGAGATTGCTGTTCACGGCATCGACCGCAGCCGCCTGGGCTTTCGGATCGATGGTTGTCGTGATCTGCAGTCCCTCGGTGTTGAGGTCCTGCTCACTGACCCCGGCAGCGGACAGCTCGCGCAGCACCTGGGCCTTGATCAGACCGTTCGGACCGGCGTCGTCGGCGTCACCGGAGTCCACCTGTGACGTAGGGACCACCACCGGGAACATCATCGCGGCCCGCTGGGTCGCGTCGAGCTGACCCTGCGAGACCATGCCGTCGAGCACGTAGTCCCAACGAGCTTGCGCGCCGGTGGGGTTGGTTTCGGGATCGAGATTGGAAGGCTGCTGAATGACCGCCGCGAGGACGGCACCCTCCTCGACGGAGAGCTGATCGACGGACTTACCGAAGTACGCCGTCGACGCGGCAGCGATACCGTACGCACCACGGCCGAAGTAGATGGTGTTGAGATACGCAGCGAGGATGTCGTCCTTCGACCACTGACGCGCCATCTTCGAGGAGATGACGAGCTCACGCATCTTGCGGGTCAGCGTCCGATCGTTTCCGACCAACGCGTTCTTCACGTACTGCTGGGTGATGGTCGAACCGCCGCCTGCGCTGTCGCGTCCGAGCACGTTGTCGCGGAGCGCTCGACCGAAGCCGGTCACCGAGAATCCGGGATTGGAGTAGAAATCGCGATCCTCGGCCGAGAGCACGGCATTGCGCACGTGCTCCGGAATCTGGTCGATCGTCACGTCGGTGCGGTTGCCCTCGGGCGGCACCACCTTGCCGAGCACACTCGCGCCGTCCGCGGCGAAGATCGTGGCGACCTGGTTGGTCCTGATGTCGCCGGGACGCGGCACGTCCTCGACGGTGTACGCCACCATGAAGGCCAGGATCGGCACGATCAGACCCAGGGCGATCAGCGCGTACATCGTGCGTCGAACGACCCGCCACTTGGACTTCTTCTTCGTTTTCGCGGCGGGACCTCTTTCGGGCGGCTCGGGCGGTTCGCTGCCCGAGGAGAGAACTGATGGATCGTTCGGTTCGTAGGGCGGTGGCACGGAGCCGGACCGAGTGACGGCCGTCGGGGCAGCGGACCGAACAGGAGGCGCGATGGGCGGCTCTCCGTAGCGACGTTCTCCGTAAGGACGCTCACCTGCGGGACGTCCACTGACCGGATCGACCGGCGGCCTGCCCTGAAAGGGTCGGCTCTGCGGCGGCATCGGTCGCTGGCTTGGTGGGGGTCCGGGTCGCTGCCCGGGAGGAGGTCCAGGACGTTGGCCGGGAGGAGGCATCGGGGGACGACCCTGCGGCGGCATCGGACGCTGCCCGGGAGGAGGCCCGGGTCGCTGCCCGGGAGGAGGTACCGGACGCTGACCGGCAGGGGGCATCGGGGGACGACCCTGCGGCGGCATCGGACGCGGGCCGGGAGGAGGCACCGGGCGACGACCGGGAGGATCGGAATGTCGACTGCCGCGCGGCGGCCCGGGCACGTCGGGACGCCGTCCGGAGTCGCTACGGCCCGGTTCGTTGCTACCCGGGTTGTTGTCGTAGGGGGAACTCACGTACGAATCTCCAGTAATTTCGGCGGCCGCGTCGAACTCTCGGTGGATGGGATCAGCGGAGCGATTGTGTCACTCACTCGCTGTTCGACGGTTCGGTTGTCGGGAACCCGATCGCGGACGACGGGGTTGTTTGGGCGCGGGAACGGCCCCGAGGACATAGGACTGGACGAGGTGGTTCCAACTGCACGACCTACACACCTCGACCACATGGACCGAGAACTCCTCCTGGGTCGCCGCGAGGCGGACGAGTTCGTCCGCAGTTCTCGCCGACCCGGACAGCGCCCCGAGCTTCTCGCCGAACACCCAGGACACCAGCGTGAGCTGCTCCTTGCGGCAGATGGGGCACACCACGTCGCTGCCGCGCCCGTGGAACTTGGCAGCGCGCAGCAGGTACGGATCTGCATCACAGACCGCTGCGACACCCGTCTTACCGGAGTAGACCTCGGCCAGCAGCGACCGACGCTGAAGGGCGTAGTCCACCACCTGTCGCTGAAGTCGCACGAGGACCAGAGTACGTGCGGCCCCTCCGATGCGGACCTGCGAACCCCGCCTCGGCGATGAGCAGGTCCCATTTCGGCCTCGAGACACAGTGCTCCACCTGTTGCGACGCGATGATCCGTCGTTCGTGATCATGAACACTGTGCCGATCCTCGCCGTGGGCATCACCGTCCGGTCCCTACACTCGCCCACATGTTCGCCACATCGGGAATACACGTGCGGCCCCGACGGGACGGCGACCTGAGCACCCTCCTACCCATCCTGCAACGTACGCACGAAACACAGCGCTATCCCATGCGCGCAGCCGCGGTGCGCGGCGACTGGCTTGCCGCACCCAACGAACTCGCAGCCTGGGTCGCCGAGCACGAGGGCACCGTCGTCGGACACATAGCGCTGCATCCGACGGCGTCACCGGAGCAGGATCCCGGTGCGGACGATGCGAGCGCGCAGTGGCAGCGAGCAACCGGGGTGGCTGCCGATCGACTCGCCGTCGTGTCGCGGTTGATGACCGACGGCTCCGTGCCGGGCAGCGGAACGGCGTTGCTCGCACACGCAGTGAATGCGGCACGGAGCGAGGGACGGGCACCGGTGCTGCTCGTCGATCCGAGTAGCACCGCTCTCGGCTTCTACCGCCGGCGAGGCTGGCACCGAATCGGGACGGCTGCGCAGCAGTGGGGCGAGTACCGAGTCGACGCGGTGCTCATGGTGGCTCCGGTTCGCTGAACCGATAAGCCACTCCACGTTCACCCGCGCTCGGTCACGCCAACAGAGCAAACAGGGCACACACCACTGCACCGCAGAGACGTACGCGGTCTGCTGATCGCAGTCGACTCATCAAGTGTCCGTTGCGTCCCGCACGCCCTAGTTCGCCATGGACTGGAGCAGCCACGAATGCAGTCGCGAGCGCGGAGATCACTGCGCCGGCAACGCTGATCAGGGCAGCAAGGTGGGTCGAACCGGACACCAACACCCACAGACACGCAGCAGCGAGTAGTCCGTAGACCAGCCCGACTACGAGGGTGATGCGCCGCGAGTGAGCGTCATGGGCACGCTGCCAGTCGTCGTCCGGCACCTCCGCCAACGCCGGGTAGACGACGGCGGTCACCACCAACTGAAAGCCCAGGTGGAGGGCGGCAGCGGCGGCGAGCGCGTCGACCGGGGTCATGTGTCGCAGGATACGTTCACGGCAGAGTTGTCAGAATATGTATCGGCGCGATACATTCTTCGATAGTGCGGTCAATCGCATCGCCATGATGTGATCGTTGGATTCGAGAAGGGGGAGTTGCATGCTCGAGCTCGCAATTCTCGGACTGCTTCTCGAATCACCCATGCACGGTTACGAGCTCCGCAAGCGGCTGACCGGCCTGCTCGGAGCTTTTCGAGCGTTTTCGTACGGATCGCTGTACCCGGCACTCCGTCGACTTCAAACCGACGGACTCATCGCCGAGGACGCCGGTCCCGACTTGCTCGTGAAGAGACGAGCGAAACGGGTGTATCAGCTCACCCCGCTCGGCAGGGAACGATTTGCCGAACTGGTGGCCGACACCGGACCGCAGAACTACACCGACGACGGTTTCGGCGTACATCTTGCCTTCTTCAGTCGGACTCCCGCGGAAGCTCGAGTCCGCATTCTCGAAGGCAGACGTCGCCAGGTCGAGGAGCGCCGAGAAGGGCTCCGCGACGCTGTGGCCAAGGCGAACGGGACACTCGACCGCTACACCAGGCAGCTACACCAGCTCGGACTCGAATCGAGCGAACGCGAGGTGCGCTGGCTCAACGAAGTCATCGCAGCCGAGCAGGCCGACCCCAACCCAGCACCGTCCCACACAGCACCAAACAGGACAGTCAAGACAGAAGGAGAACCCGACCATGGGTGAGAACAACAACGCAATCCGCGTGGCCATTGTGGGTGTGGGCAACTGCGCCTCATCCCTGGTCCAGGGTGTCGAGTACTACAAGGACGCGGACGAGAACGCCACCGTCCCCGGCCTCATGCACGTCATGTTCGGCAAGTACCACGTCCGCGACGTCGAATTCGTCGCCGCGTTCGACGTGGACGCCAAGAAGGTCGGCTTCGACCTCTCCGAAGCCATCTTCTCCAGCGAGAACAACACCATCAAGATCGCCGACGTACCCCCGAAGGACGTCCACGTCCTCCGCGGACCGACCCTCGACGGCCTCGGCAAGTACTACCGCGAGACCATCACCGAGGCCGACGGCGACGCCGTCGACGTAGCGCAGGCCCTGCGCGACGCCAAGGTGGACGTGCTCGTGTCCTACCTCCCCGTCGGATCCGAAGAAGCCGACAAGTTCTACGCACAGGCCGCCATCGACGCAGGCGTCGCCTTCGTCAACGCACTGCCCGTCTTCATCGCCAGCGATCCCGTCTGGGCCAAGAAGTTCGAGGACGCAGGCGTCCCCATCGTCGGCGACGACATCAAGAGCCAGGTCGGTGCCACCATCACCCACCGCGTCATGGCGAAGCTCTTCGAAGACCGCGGCGTGCAGCTCGACCGCACCATGCAGCTCAACGTCGGCGGCAACATGGACTTCCTCAACATGCTCGAGCGCACCCGCCTCGAGTCGAAGAAGATCTCCAAGACCCAGGCCGTCACGTCGAACCTGCAGAAGGAATTCAACGCCAAGGACGTCCACATCGGACCGTCCGACCACGTCGGCTGGCTCGACGACCGCAAGTGGGCCTACGTCCGCCTCGAAGGCCGCGCCTTCGGTGACGTACCCCTGAGCCTCGAGTACAAGCTCGAAGTATGGGACTCGCCCAACTCCGCAGGCGTCATCATCGACGCAGTCCGCGCCGCGAAAATCGCCAAGGACCGCGGCATCGGTGGACCCGTCATCCCCGCTTCGGCCTACCTGATGAAGAGCCCGCCGAAGCAACTCGCCGACGACGTCGCTCGCGAACAACTCGAAGCGTTCATCATCGACGCGTAGGGCCCGCAGCTAGACGCGAACTTCCGCCCGCCGGTCCACTCGATGTGACATTGACCCCCGAAAAGGCCACTGAATGTCACATTGAGTACCGGCGGGCGTTCGTCTATCCGGCCGCGGTGATTTCTCGTGGATCGAAGGTCACCTTGATATCCATGATTTTTCCGTCCTCGATTCGCTGCCAGTTGGCGGTGCTCGCCGGGGATGCGATGGACGTATGCAGGTCGAACCACGTCAGTACGTTCGGGCCGTCCACGAAGACATGGGCGATGTCGATATCGGTGACGATTTCCGACATTCCTTTCAATCCGGCCACACATTCCGCACCGTTGTCTGCTGTGCCGAGTGGTCCCCGGAACGTCGCGTCCTCGTGCAGGATCGACGCGAGCGTGTCGAAATCCTTCGCCTTCCAGGCCTCGAAGTAGGTTGCTGCAACTTCTTTCGGTGTCTGTGTCATGACATCGAGTCTCGAACGCACCGGACCAGAAGTCCAACAGTTGATAGCGATGATCGTCAGAAGTTCTACTCATAGCCGCAGCTGGAGTTCGCGCGCTATCGTGTGCTCGTGGCCATCGACCCCACTTCGAAGCATCTGGTCCTCGAACGTGTTCGCGCGCTGGCGTTCGCCTATCCCGAGGTGTCCGAGAAGATCTCCCATGGCCGGCCGACCTTCCGCACCACCTCGGTGTTCGTCTACTTCGGCGGCGGTGTCAAAGGCGGCGACCAATACGACCTCTCGATCCTGGTCAAATGCGAGAGTGCCGAGGAGCAGCGCGCCTGCGAACTCGAACCCCGCTACTTCCACCCCGCGTACCTCGGCCCGGCGGGCTGGGTGGGCTTCGACCTGAGCGACGCCGACGACGACGTCTGGGCCGAGGCAGCCGAATTGATCGACTGCAGCTACCGCGTCACGGCCCCGAAGCGGAACATCGCCAGACTCGACGCCGGTGAGGGCCCGAATCTGGGAGTGCAGCAGTGGAATTGAGACAGCTGGAGTACTTCGTCGCAGTGGCCGAGGAAGCGAACTTCACTCGCGCCGCAGCCAGAGTGCACATCAGCCAATCAGGCGTCAGCGCACAGATCCGCGCGCTCGAACGCGAACTCGGTGCCGAATTGATCGACAGATCCGGTGGCACAGCAACATTGACCACCGCAGGTCAGGCCGCGCTGACACAAGCCCGCGCGACGCTGGCCGCCGCCGGCTCGGTCAGACAATCCGTCGACGACATTGCCGGACTCCTGCGCGGTTCGCTTCGCGTCGGGATGGTCACCGCCTGCACCGTCCCACAACTGTTCGACGCGTTGGCCCGCTTCCATTCGGCGCACCCCGGCGTCGAACTTGCTCTGCAGGAGGGTAATTCCGATCGTCTGGTGGCCGATGTGCGCGCAGGAGAACTCGACATCGCACTCGTAGGTGTCGCAGCTCGGGTCCCGGACGGATTGGAATCGATGGTGGTGATCGACGAACGCATCGTCGCAGCCGTTCCACCGCAGCATCCTCTGGCAGCACAGGGCGAGGCGACGTTGGCGCAGGTGTGCGAGCACCCGATCATCGCCCTTCCTCCCGGCACCGGAATCCGTGCGGTCTTCGACAGGGACTGTGCCGGAGTAGGACTCGCGCCGACGATCGCGTTGCAGGCCACCGCCCCCGACGCCGTGGCCGACCTCGCCGCCCGCGGCCTGGGGGTGGCGATCCTCAGCGCATCGATGACGACGTCCTACGACGACACACTCGTTGCCGTGGAGCTCACGGACTCGCACACCGCCGCACTGCTGGCCCTGGTCTGGCGGCCCAGGATGAACGCGGCACTGACCGAATTGGTTTCGGTGGCAACGCGCAGCTTCAACGAATCTTTTTGACGCAGAACCACAGTGCGATCAACAGACCCAGCAGGGCCACCGACGGCAGCACGCCGGGATTGCCCCCGATGATCCCGGCTACCGCAACGATCAGCGCCACGAGCGCGAAGAATCCCAGAATGCCCGCCAGCAACTGAAGATGGTCCTGAGCGGTCACGATTTGACGCCGCCCGCCGTCAGTCCGGAGATGATGCGACGCTGGAACAGCAGCACCATGATCACCAGTGGAATCGCCACGATGGTGCCCGCGGCCATGATCGCGGCATACGGCACCACCAACGGATCGTTGCCGGTGAACCGCGCGATGGCCACGGTGACCGGTTCGGTCCTGTCACTCGAGAGCTGACTGGCCAGCAGGTACTCGTTCACGGCTGCGATGAACGCGAGGATCGCGGTGGTGAACAGGGCAGGTGCGGCAAGTGGGAGCATCACCAGGCGGAATGCTTGGAAACGCCCGGCACCGTCGATCCTTGCGGCTTCTTCGAGCTCCCAGGGCAATTCGGCGAAGAACGCGGCCAAAGTGTAGATCGTCAACGGCAGCACGAACGAGATGTTGGGGATGACCATCGCCTGGTAGCTGCCGATCCACCCGATGTTGGTGAAGAATTGGAACAGCGGGGTCACCAATGCGACGACGGGGAACATCGACGCACCCAGGATGATGCCTGTCACCACGTACTTGAAGCGGAAGTCGATGCGGGACAGCGCGTATGCCGTGAAGACGCCGATGACCAACGCGATCAGCGTGGTCGCGCCGCCCACGATCAGACTGTTCCCTACCGCACGCAGGAAATTGTTGCCGTTCGCCGTCGACAACGCGTTCTCGAAATTCTCCCACGTGACGTGCGTCGGCCACGGCGTCGTGTCGAAGGTGTAACGCGGGTCGCGGAATGCGGTGACGACCATCCAATAGAACGGTGCCAGTCCCCAGACGAGGATGACGACGACACCGAGATAGATGCGGGCCTGTTTCATCGCCCGGCCCCCTTGCGCTGATTCTCCTGGGTGGCAACGGCATTGGCACCGAGAAACTTCACCAGGATGAAGGCCACGATGAAGATCATGACGAACGAGATGGTCGACAGCGACGCAGCGCTGTTGAACCCCTGCCGGATCTGCTCCACCACCAGGATGGAGATGGTTCGCGTGGCGGGGTTGCCCTCGGTGAGGATGGCCGGCAAGTCGTACATGCGCAGTGCGTCCATCGTGCGGAACAGAATTGCCACCATGAGCGCCGGCTTGACCAGCGGCAGTGTGATCTTGGTGAACCGCTGCCACGCCGACGCCCCGTCGACACGAGCAGCCTCGTAGACGTCGGCGGGAATCATCTGCAGCCCGGCCAGAATCAACAGCGCCATGAACGGCGTCGTCTTCCACACGTCGGCGATGATCACTGCAAAACGAGCGGGCCAGGCGTCGCCGGTCCACAGAATGTTCGTTCCCAGAATGCGATTGGCGATGCCGTCGTACGCGAAGATGAAGTACCAGAGCTTGGCGGTGACAGCCGTCGGGATGGCCCAGGGGATCAGGATCGCGGCGCGGAGCAGGGCGCGTCCGGCGAAGGTCTTGCCCATGATCACGGCCATCGCGAAGCCGATGACGACCTCGATGGACACCGTCACGACGGTGAAGAACGCCGTGTTACCGACCGCGCCCCAGAACTGGGACCCGAGAGTTCCCGGCGGGCAGGGCACCGACGTGCCCGAGGCCGAGGTGCACTGCTGCAGAATCCAATGCGTGTAGTTGTCGAAGCCGGCCGATCCGCCGGTGACGAACATTCCGGTAGCGGGATCGAGACCTGGGTCCTTGGAGAAAGACATCACCAGCGCGCGAATCACCGGGTAGACGATGACGATCGCGAGGATCACCATCGTCGGTGCGATCAGCAGCCAGGCCCGACCAGGCGTCAGGCCGAAGCGCTTGTTCTTGGACCGCACATGCCGACCGCGGCCGGGGGACGAGCCCCCGGCCGCGGTGGTTGCGCCGGCCCCACTGGTCACACCAGCAGGTACAGCCATTGGTTCTCCCGAAAATCAGTTGGCGCCGGCGGTTTCGATACCGGCCTGCATGTCGGTGATCGCCTGGTCCACGCTCTTCTCGCCCTTGATGGCGGCAGACACGTTGTCCTGCACGGCCTTCGAGACGGCCGGGTAGAACGGGGTGACAGGGCGCGGGACGGCATTCTCGATGGATGCCTTCAATGCGGGAAGGTACGGCATCGCAGCGATCAGTGCGGGATCGTCGTACAGCGACGAGAGCACGGGCGGCAGAGCGCCCTCGGCGATGATGCGCTGAGCCTTCTCGCCCTGCATGAATCGCAGGAAGTCGGCAGCCGTGGCCTTGTTCTCGGAGTAGGCGCTGATCGCGGCGTTGTATCCACCGAGCGTCGACGTGCCGACGCCGGTGACCCCGGGAAGCGGTGCGACCGCGTACTTGCCGGCCACAGCGGAACCCTCCTCTGCGGCGGTGCCGTAAACGTACGGCCAGTTGCGCAGGAACAGTGTCTTTCCGTCCTGGAACGCCTGCTGGCTCTCGGACTCCTTGAATGTGGTGTCCTGGGCCGGGATGACGCCTGTCTCGAACGCGGTGACCAGGGTCTGCAGTCCGGCCTTGGCCTCCGGGCTGTCGACGGTGGGGGTCTTGCCGTCTTCGCCGACAATCGATCCGCCGTGCGCGTTGATGATCTCCGACGCGTTGGCCGTCAGACCCTCGTAGGGGGCGAATTGCCCTGCGTAGCAGTCGATGTTGTTGTCGCGCGCGACCTGGCAATCCTCGGTGAGCTCGGCCCAGGTGGTTGGTGCCTCGGGGAGCAGATCACTGCGGTAGTAGAGCAGTCCGCCGTTGGTGTTCTTCGGGGCGGCGTACTGCTTGCCGTTGTAGGTCGCACTCGCGACGGTCGCGGGCAGAACGCCTGCGTTGTCGAGTGCGAATTCGCCCTCGAGCGGCACGAGCCAGCCCTTGGCAGCGAACTCGGCGGTCCAGACGACGTCGAGTGCCATCACGTCGTAGTCGCTCTGCTGGGCCTGGAGCTGTTGAACGAAGTCGTCGTGGGCCTGATCGGCGTCGGCGGACTGCTCCTTGAAGGTGACCTGCTCATCGGGGTTGGCGGCGTTCCACTCCGAGATGATCTGCTGGACGACACCGGTCTCGGTGGTGTCCTGTCCCTCTACATAGGTGATAGGTCCACGGCCGTCGGCATTTTCGGACGCAGCGCCCGAATCGCCGCTCGATCCGCTGTCGCTCGAACATCCGGTGAGCGTCAGCAGCGTAGCTGCTGTCGCAACCACTGCCACCTTCGTGATCAAAGACGCCATTGTTCTCTCCACTTACTTCTACGCGGTGGTATGTGCCCGGAGTTGGGCACGCAGAATCTCGCTGTGATGCTCCCCCTGACACATATGTCGATGGGTACTGTGGCACACATCGCACCGCGCAGTGGTCATTTTTGCCTTCCTGAATCGGTCAACCCGGAGGTGTCGGAGAGGGCCGGTAGCCTCTCGCTCATGAGTTCGGACAAGATGCTGACGCGGATCGGTGGGCTGCTTCGCCAAGCCGAGTCCACCGACAACCCACACGAGGCCGAGGCCTTCATGGAGGCAGCTCAGCGTTTGGCGACGTCGGCATCGGTCGATCTGGCGGTGGCGCGCTCGCACAGTGCGTCCAGGGAGCGACAGGCGACGCCGACCCAGAAGGTCATCCCCATCGGAGAACCGGGCAAGCGTGGACTCAAGACCTACGTGCATCTGTTCGTGGCCATCGCGCACGCCAACGACGTTCAGTGCGACGTGTCTCGATCGTCGACGCAGGTGTTCGCCTACGGTTTCGACTCCGACATCGAGACCACCGAGGCGCTGTATTCCTCACTGTTGATCCAGATGGTGCGAGCATCGGACGCGTACATCAAATCCGGCGCGTACCGGTCCGAGACGGCCATCCGCACCGTCACCGAGATCAAGAATCGCCGACGCTACACCCGACGCGAGGAAGTGCCGGTCGCTGCGGTGACGGCTCGGCTGAACTTCCAGACCGCATTCGCGTCGCGCATCGGTCAACGGCTCGGCGACGTGAAGAAGGAGACCGAGGCCAAAGCCATCGAACAAGAACAACAGGGCGCTGGGACAGCACTGGTGTTGCGCAACAAAGAGATCGAGCTCCGAGACTACTACCGGCAGACCTCGACTGCTCGGGGACACTGGCGAGGCCAGAGCGCGAACGCCGGGTACTCCGAGGGTGCACGAAAGGCCGGCGACCGCGCGGGGCGAAACGCAAAGATCGGCGGTCATGCCGAAATAGACGCAGCAAGCAGGCAGCTGGGACGCTGACCACTGCGTTCGCGGTGAAGCACCGGGCAGTACCTCGCCCGGTGGTCCGGTGGTGTCGGTAACGGTCGCATCGATCTCGGCTATCGACGTACTGAACAATCGGAGCACCACGGCTGTATCGACCGTTTCGAAAACCGCTACGACCGAACCATGTTCGGTGAGTACAGCAGCACAGTCGAGTTCTGCGCGTCCCCGCAGCCGGCGAACCACCGAGCTTCAGGTCTCGCGGGTCGCCGGTCGTTCGCGCAAACGCGCGCGCATTCGCCAGGTGCGCACCGATTCGCGTCGAATTCAGGGCGAATCTGCGCGCGGATGACAAACGCGCGCGCGTTTGCGGGAACCGGGGGCGCGGCGGGAACTGGGGCGGAGCGGCGGGAACTGGGGCGGAGCGGCGGAACTCGGGCGGAGCGGCGGAACTCGGGCGGAGCGGCGGAAACTGGGGCGGAGCGGCGGAAACTGGGGCGGAGCGGCGGGGTCAGTCGAGGCGGGAGAGCACCACGCGCAGGCCGATGACACTGGCGATGGGGAACAGGGCCGCGACCAGCCACGGGATGGCTGCGCCCCAACCGGTGGCGGGGGATGCATCGATCACCACGCCGAGTGCGGTCGATCCGATGAGCACTCCGATGCCCCCGAGCGAGGCCATGAAACCGTAGTACGAACCGAGTCGACGTTCGGCGGCCATGCGCGGCACCAGATCCCGCGCTTGGGGCATGGCGATCATCTGCCCCAGCGCGAGCAACAGGACGAAGAGCGCAGCCGGGATCAGCCCGAGCAGACCTTCCAACTCCAGAGGACTGAATACCGCAACGAGCGCGAACGATGCTGCCATGACGGCGAATCCGATCGGCAGCGTGATTCGCGGTGATACCCCGGCGACGCGTCGAGTGATGGGCAGTTGCGCCGCCACCACGAGAACTGCCGAGATCGCGAAGAACCAGCCCAGCACGGTCTGCGAGCCCCAGGCGCGTTCGACCTCGAGTGGCAGCAGCAGGTACAGCTGGTTGTAGGCCACCAACTGCGCGCTCATCGCCACCGCGAACAGCACGAAGGTCCGATTGCGCACCACGTCGGTCCAACCCGAGAGCCATGGGTCGTCGCGATGTTCGCCGCGCTCACGCGGCAGCCACCGCACGTGAGCGGCGATGACCAGAACGAAGATGGCCGCAGCCACGAGGCACGCGATCCTGAAATCGACGAGCAACAGTACCGATCCGACGAGCGGGCCGGTGAAGGAGCCGATCTGGCTGCACACCGACATCAGTGCGAAGCTCTCGACGCGCGTGGCTCCGCTGTCGCGTTCGCTCTTGCCCGCCTCGATCGCCACTGCGGATTCGACTGCAGGGGAGAACAATGCGGCTGCGAATCCCACCAGCACCGTGGCGATCAGCACAGCAGGCAGCGAATCGGCGAAGGCGAGACCGACGAATCCCAGCACCCGCAACACACACCCGACGAGTACGACCGGCTTGATTCCCCACCGATCGGCGAGGGTGCCACCGACGAAGAACAGTCCCTGTTGCGAGAAGGTCCTGATCCCGAGGACCACACCGACGAGCGCGGCCCCGAGACCGAGATCACTCGTCAGGTGCACCGACAGATACGGCAACACCATGAAAAAGCCGATGTTGAAGGTCATTTGAGTCAGGACGAGCAAGCGGACGGTAGGCGTGGCTCGCCGCAGATCGACCAGAAACGACCACCGCCACCGCGTCGGAGATCCGTCGGTCCTCGTGCTCACGTACTGCGTCCTCCTGCGTCGACTTTCTCGATGACGCTACCGGTCTTGCGCACCCGCCCCGAGGTGGCACCGGCGAGCGAGACTGCAAGAACGGCGAGTGCGATCAAGGACGCGAGTGGAGCAGCAGTGACCCACGGTGCCCGCTCGACGGCGGCGACCCCGTCGGACAGTATCAATCCCCAATCCGCAGTCGGCGGTTGCGGACCGAGGCCGAGGAATCCGAGAGCGGCCAGAGCGAGGGCGACACCGGGGAGCCGAATCATGGCGTGTCGCAGCACTACCGGAACGACGCTGGGCACGATGGACCCGAACAGGATTCGCGCAGTGCCTGCCCCGAGTGTCGGCAGGATGGAAATGTAGGGCCGAGCGCGGGTCTCCTCGACGAGAGCGGCTGTGTGCGCGGCCAGCGGAGCCCACGTCACGATGAGAACGGCAACGGCCGCTCCGCCTGCACTCGGACCCCAGATCGCTGCGATCAGAATGCCGGTGACGACGGGTGGTGCCGCATTGGTCACCTCGACCAGCCCACGGGAGGCCCGCGGAATCAGTCCCATCAGCACCCCGACCACCAGCGCCGCGAGCGTCACGGCAAGCGAGAGACCGATGGAGCGCAGTGCGCCGTCGGCGACGCGGGCCAACAGATCTCGACCCGAGGCGTCAGTTCCGAACGGGTGGGCCGGCGACGGAGCCGCGAACTTCTCCCGCGTCGTCGCCTGGCCGTCGCGCGGGAGTCCGGCAAGCACCATGACCAGCAGGACCGACGCCGCAGCGATCGGCACCAGCCACCGCCGCGGCGACGGGTGAAAGACGCCGGACGGGATGGGCATCGCCTTCTCGTGCAGTGCGCTACCGAGCAGCAACCGTCGGGCCAGTTCGGCGGAAATCCCCAGAACGGCACTGACGGCCAGCAGTAACAGGATGTCGATCTGCAGGGCGGGAAGATCCTGCGATTGTGCATCGCCGAGGGTGGTGCGACCCAATCCCGGTATGGCGAATACTTTTTCGACGGCCACAGCCCCGCCGGTCATCGCGACCATGATCAGGCCGATCTGCGATGCGAGGCCGGGAAGGGCCCGTCGCAGAACCGCACCGGCGATCTGTGGCCGCGAGAAGCCTGCGACCGTCCACGTGATGACCCAACCCTCGGTGAAGGTGACGGCGATCGCGTCGGCGAGCAGTCGCCCGATCAGCCCGCCCGCAGGCAAACCGAGTGCGAGCGCAGGCAGCACCGCGTACTCGGGACCGTTCCAGCCGTAGGCCGGAAACGACAACCACACGGCACCGAGAACGACGAGTACCGACGCGAGCAGAAACTCCGGCATCGACGTGAGTGCGGCCGCGACGCCGCCCCCGGTCCGTCTCGGTGTACCGCGGAGCCCGGCCCGAACGCTGGGAACGACCACGAGGGCGGCAGTGGCGATCGCGACGACCATCGCGAAGCCCATCAGTGTCAGCGACACCAGCAGCGCATCGAGGGCCCCGGGTAGCACCGGTTCACCTGTGTTCCGAGATGTTCCGGGATTGCCCGACGCGACGCCGGTGAGCCAGTCCCAGAACATCCGCAGCGGCCCGGCATCGAGGCCGAGGTCGCGGCGAATGGCTGCCAGGGCCTCGGGGGTTGCTTCCTGCTCGGCCGAGCGGGCCCGCAGAATGCTCAGTGCCGGATCGCGATCGGACAGCCACGGCAGCATTCCGACGAGGAGGACGACACCGGCGACGGCAACCAGCCTCGAGGCGGTTGTTCTCACTGCTTACTCGAAGGCGGTCTGGTTGGTGATGAGCGTGCGTTCCCTCGGATCGCGGGCGACGCCGGTGATGCCTTCGGATTCGCCCTGAATGACGCGTTCGTGCAGCATCGGCACGGCCGCATCCTTCTCCAGGATCAGCTTCTCGGCGTCCAGGATCGCGGCGCGGCGGTCGTCTCCGGGTTCGGTGGCCGAGGCGTCTGCCAACGCCGCGTCGACCTGCGGGTCGCAGAACTGGGAGATGTTGAACGATCCCTCGCAAGCGAAGTCGGAGAACATGTATGCCACGGGGTCACCGGAATCGAGCACGGTGGCGCGGGAGAGGATGAAGGCATCGAATGCGCCACTGAGCGCGTCGGTTTCGATGAACTGGTATTCGCGCACCACCTGCTCGACGACGAAGCCCTTCGCCTCGAGTTCCTGCTGCAGCAGCACGGCGACCTCGGGAAGTTCGGCACGGTCGGTGAACGTGGCGAGGGTGATCTTCTTGCCCGTGGCATCACCCGCCGGTGTCTCGGCGCGCGCGGGACGGTCCGCCGCCCACGGCAGCGCGGGGCCGAGCAGCCCGTTCGCGGCGTCCGCGCGGCCCTCGTAGACCTGCTCGACCAGACGATCCTTGTCCACCGACTCCCGTGCGGCGGCGCGCATGGCCGGATCGGCGAACACGCCAGACGACGTGTTCAGGTACAGGGTGTTGGTACGCGGCATCGGAACCTCGTGCACCAGCGACGGGTCGATGTTGGCGGCCTGCGATACCGGAATCGCCTCCACCACATCGGCGGTGCCGTTGCGGAGCGCCGCTGCGCGGGCCGTACCGTCGGGCACGAAGTCGACGTCGATGCCGGCGAGCGCCGCGGTCTCACCCCAGTAGTTCTCGTTGCGATCCAGCGTGGCACTGGATGTGCCGTTCACAGCGGTCAACACGAACGGTCCGGTGCCGGTTCCGACGGGGTCGCTGCCGCCTGCGGAGTACGCCGCGGGTGCCAGGATGGCGAGCTGAGGGCTCGAGAGTCGTTGCGGCACCAGTGGATCGACGTCCTCGGTGGTCACCTCCACCGAATCGTCGTCGGTGGCGGTCACCGTCAGCTCGACGCCGTCGAGGATGCGCGGCTTCGGCGCGGCGGTGGTGGCAGCGGTCAGTGCGGTGACGACGGCGGCGGAGTCGAGCGGCGCACCGTTGTGGAACCTAACATCGGGTCGGAGGTCGAAACTCCAGGTGCGCTCGTCGACGCGGTTCCAGGCGGTGGCCAGAGCTGGCTGCGCATCACCGAGATCGTCGAGCGTGACCAGGGTTTCGGCGGTGGACCAGCGCGAGAGTTTGAAGGCGTCGTCGCTGAACTGCGAGAGCCCCGAGCGTGGCGGCTGCAGCATTGCAACGCGGGCCCTGTCCGTGGTGTCGTCGGTAGGGGCCGAAGAAAAGCAGCCGGTCAGCGTGAGGGTTCCTACCGCTGCCAGGGTGCCGAGGCGGAAGACGTTGGTGGTCAATGGATCTCCTGTGGTGGTGCGAGCCGGGGTACGGCGTCGATCAGGTCTCGGGTGTGCGGGTGCTGTGGGTCGGTGAGAATGTCTCGTACACTGCCGGTTTCGACGATCCGGCCGTCGTGCATCACCGATACCTCGCGGCAGAGTCGTGCGACCGCAGACAGGTCGTGGCTCACGATCAGCAGGGCGCTCGGTAGGCCGGCCAGCACCGAGAGGACCTGCTCACGCAGTTCGGGGTCCAGTCCGCTGACCGGCTCGTCCGCCAGCAGGTACCGCGGTTCGCATGCCACCGCACGCGCAATGGCGACGCGTTGATTCTGGCCACCGGACAGTTCCGTCGGGCGGCGCTGCAGATAGCGCTGGTCCAGCCCGACGGCAGCGAGTGCGGCACCTGCCTTGGCTCGATGATCGCCGTCGATGCCGAGCAGTCGCAGCGGCGTAGCCACCAGATCCAGGACACTGCGGCGTGGGTCGAGACTGGTGGCGGGGTCCTGGGGTACGTACTGCACCAATCGGCGAAACCACCGCAGCGATCTCGCGGAACCCGGACGGACGTTGCGCCCCTCCAGTTCCACGGTGCCCGCATCGGGGGAGTCCAGTGCCAGCAGCATGCGCAGCACAGTGGTTTTCCCCGAACCGGATTCGCCGACAACAGCGACGCGACCGGCAGGCGGTAGAGAGAGCGAGACAGCGCCCAGCGCGGTACGAGACGAGCCGTGTCGAACGTAGGTGCGCGTGATGTTCGTAGCCGCCAATCCCGCAGTCATCGCGCTACCAGCTGACGAAACGGATCGGCGGCGCGAGCTCGATCGAGCATGCGCACCACGAGATCGGAACTGGGGCTGTCGAGAATCTCTGCCGTGGAACCCGATTCGACGATGCGTCCCGAGTCGAGAACCATCAGGTGATCGCACAGCTGTGCGGCGACGGCGATGTCGTGCGTGATCAGCAGCAGCGAGGCCACCTCACGAAGAGCGTCGAGTACCCGCGCCTGGCTGACCACATCGAGGGCCGTCGTCGGTTCGTCCGCGATCACCAGCGGGCTCTCGCGCGCCAATGCGACTGCGATACAGACGCGTTGACGCTGACCACCGGACAGCTCGAGCGGGTGCGCGGCCAGGATGCGTTCGGTGTCGCGCAGACCCACACGCTCGAGCAGCGCGGAGGCGTCGGGCGTGCGGAGTTGCCTGCCGACGGTGACCATCGGGTTCAGTGCGGTGGCCGAATCCTGGAACACCATCGCCGGACGGGCAGTGCGCGGTCGCCGGGGCGTCGAAACCCCGGTGACGTCGTGGCCGTCGACGAGAATGCTGCCGCTGCAGGTGATGCCCGGCGGCAGCGCTCCGACCAACGCCGAAGCGATCATCGACTTTCCCGATCCCGACGCACCCAGAAGGCCGAGGCGTCGACCGGCGGGGATCTCGAAGGACACGTGCCGGACGATGCGCGAGTGTCCGGCGTCGATGCAGAGGTCATCGACGGCGAGCACGGTTTCTCCTGGGCTTGAAGGTGTTTATGAATGCGACAATCGTTGTCGATAGAGGACTGTAGGCGAATCGGGAAGGCGACACAAATTAGGCTGATCCGATGAGCAGGGCGAGGGACGCGCAGCGAGCGGCCGTCTACGACGCCGAGCAACTGGTCCGCACCATGTTCGATCGCGCCGAGGAGCGAGGTCTTCGCATGGTGGAGGTGATGGGTTCACAGATCACGCTGCCGATCGAGCGCAAATTCGCCTCCATCGAGTCGGTGCAGGCGTACGTCGATGCGGTGCTCGGGCTGGATTGGGTCGCCGCCAGCTGGCCCGAGGCCGGTCGTGTGATCACCGTCCGGGCCCGTTCGGGTTCGGCTGCGGCGCATTACGAATCGGACACCGCCACCATTGCCGTGCCCCTGCATCGGGGCAACAGGGCATGGGCGCTGCGGGAGCTGGTGGTGTTGCACGAGCTCGCGCACCATTTCGCCGAGGAGAACGAGCAGCAGCACGGCGGCGCATTCGTCGACCGCTACATCACCCTCGTCGGCGAGATCGTCGGCTCCGAGGCCGGGTTCGTACTGCGCGCGATGATGGCCGAGAGCGGCGTCCGCATCGGCTGATCGCATTCGGGTGCATCATGGGAGACGCAGCCCACACGACGAGGAGATGTACATGACCGTCAAGATCGGTGTTCAGCTTCAGCCCCAGCACGCTCCCGACTATCAGTTAATCCGCGACGCGGTGTTGCGATCGGAGGATGCGGGTGTCGACATCGTCTTCAACTGGGATCACTTCTATCCGCTGTACGGCGACCTCGACGGCGCGCATTTCGAGTGCTGGACGATGCTCGGTGCCTGGGCCGAGCAGACGTCGAACGTCGAGATCGGTGCGCTCGTCACCGGCGGCGGCTACCGCAATCCGGACCTGTTGGCCGACATGGCGCGCACCGTCGACCACATCAGCGGCGGCCGGCTGATTCTCGGCATCGGCGCTGGGTGGAACGAGAAGGATTACGACAACTTCGGCTACGAATTCGGCACGGCCGGTTCGCGTCTGGCCTTGCTGAAGGAGAGCCTGGCCAGAATCCGACACCGACTCGATGTCGGAAACCCGGCTCCCACCCGCGACATCCCGATTCTCATCGGCGGTGGCGGTGAGAAGAAGACCCTGAAGATGGTCGCCGAGTACGCGCACATCTGGCACAGCTTCGCCGACCTCGAGGCGTTGAAGCGCAAGTCCGAGATCCTCGCCGAGCACGGCACCACCGTCGGGCGCGACGTCTCGGGCATCACTCGATCGGTCTCGTGGCCGGGCGCGGACACCGCCCAGGACTTCGTCGACGCCGGAGCCACCCTGTTCACCGTGGGTACCGGAGGCCCCGAATACGACCTCACGGAACTGGGCGAAGCCATCGCGTGGCGGGACGCGCACCGGTAGTCACACGTCACGGCAGTTCGTTGAGCGAAACCCTTGCGCGTCGGCCGTTTGGGTGAGTGGGCCCTGGTCCGCTTAGGGTTTTGTCCATGGTTGCCGTACGCGCTTCACGCGCGCTCGTGGTTCTCGTTCTCGGACTGTTGATGGCCCTCACGCTCGCCGCGTGTGGAACCTCGAACTCCGATGATCAGGCGGCCGCAGGTCCCACCGACCTGTGCGCCCCTCCCGGAGTCGACAGTGCGTCGTCCACGCCGACGAACTTCGACGCTGCCGCAGCGGCCGCGACGGAGGACAGGTACACGACGGACAACGTCACCCCGCTGGACCGCATCGACACGAACGCCTTGGGATTGGCGACGCCGGGAGTGTTGACCGTCGGCACTCTCTCCGACGCCCCGCCGAGCATCTGCCTCGACTCGGCCGGCCAGTACACCGGCTACGACAACGAACTGCTGAAGGCCGTCGCGGACAAGCTCGGGCTGCAGATCAACTTCTCGGGCACCGAGTTCTCGGGCCTGCTCGCCCAGGTTGCGGGCCGCCGCTTCGACGTCGGGTCGTCCTCGATCACGACGACGGACGAGCGACGCAACACCGTCGGATTCACCAACGGATACGACTTCGGCTACTTCTCCCTCGTCGCTCGGACCGGCGGTCCGATCAGCCGCTTCGAGGACCTGAACGCGAGCACCAGGATCGGCGTGGTGCAGGGCACCGTGCAGGACGACTACGTGGTGAACACGCTCGGCCTCGATCCGGTGAAGTTCCCGGACTACAACACCGCCTACGCGAACCTGCGGACCGGTCAGATCGACGCCTGGGTGGCTCCGTCGCAGCAGGCCGAGGGCTTGGTCAAGCCCGAGGACGGCACCGCGATCACACAGAACACGTTCTCGCTGAACAACTTCGTCGGCTGGGCCGTCGCCCGTGACAATCAACCACTGATCGATGCGCTGAACTCCGGGCTCGACGCGGTGATCGCCGACGGCACCTGGGCCACGCTCTACTCCGACTGGGTTCCTCGCGAGCTGCCCGACGGCTTCAAGCCCGGCAGCAAGGCAGCACCGGAGCCGGAGTTACCCGACTTCGCCGCCATCGCAGCGCAGAACGACGCTAACGCTCCCGAAGCGGTTGCGGTCCAGCCGAAGTCGACGCTGGCGCAGTTGGGCGACACGTTCTTCGACTGGTCGCTTTACAAGTCCGCCATCCCCGACCTGTTCAAGGT
The DNA here is from genome assembly GCF_002258965.1 of Rhodococcus sp. 05-339-2. Taxonomy (NCBI): domain Bacteria; kingdom Bacillati; phylum Actinomycetota; class Actinomycetes; order Mycobacteriales; family Nocardiaceae; genus Rhodococcus; species Rhodococcus sp. 05-339-2. The sequence goes on along the minus strand of NZ_NOYW01000016.1, from coordinate 542,092 downwards.
TGGCCTGCCCAACACGCTGATTCTGGCGTTGGCGTCGGGCATCATCGGTACGGTCCTGGGCATGTTGCTGGCTCTGGCCGGCCTCTCCCGCACGCGCTGGCTGCGCTGGCCCGCCCGCGTCTACACCGACATCTTCCGCGGACTGCCCGCCGTGGTCATCATTCTGATCATCGGACTGGGCATCGGACCGGTGGTGCAAGGTGTGACCGGCGGCAATCCGTACTGGCTCGGCGCTGCCGCCCTCTCGCTGCTCGCCGCCGCGTACATCGGCGAGATCTTCCGATCCGGCATCCAGAGCGTCGAAGCCGGTCAGATGGAAGCAGCCCGGGCACTCGGATTCAGCCGTCGTCGTTCGATGAACCTGGTGGTCGTCCCGCAGGGTGTCCGACGCGTCCTGCCGGCGCTGATGAACCAGTTCATCTCGCTGATCAAGGACTCGTCGCTGATCTACTTCCTCGGACTGCTCGCCACCCAACGTGAGCTGTTCGCGGTCGGTCGAGATCTCAACGCACAGACCGGAAATCTGTCCCCGCTCGTCGCGGCCGGATTGTTCTACCTGGTGCTGACCGTGCCGCTCACCCATCTCGTGAACTACATCGACAAGCGACTGCGCACCGGCAAGGCCGAGCAGACGCTGGACCCGGTCGAGCAGGCCGTCGTCGTGGAAAGAGGCTGACATGACTTCTGTTTCGCTCGTAGGCAAGGACATCCACCTGTCCTTCGGTACCAACAAGGTGCTTCGCGGGGTGAGCATCGACGTCCCGGCCGGCACGACCACCACGGTCATCGGCCCGTCGGGCTCGGGCAAGTCGACGCTGCTGCGTGCTCTCAATCGGCTGCACGAACCCGAACAGGGCGACATCCTGCTCGACGGCAAGTCGGTGCTCGAGGACAACCCCGACCAGTTGCGTCAACGTATCGGCATGGTGTTCCAGCAGTTCAACCTGTTCCCGCACAAGAGCGTTGCCGACAACATCGCGCTCGGCCCGCAGAAGCTGCTCGGCCTGTCCAAGGAGGCTGCTCGCGCGGCCGCGATGGATCAGCTCGAGTTGGTCGGCCTGGCCAACAAGGCGGATTCGCGTCCGGGCAATCTCTCCGGCGGACAGCAGCAGCGCGTCGCCATCGCGCGAGCACTGGCCATGAAGCCGGAGGTGATGTTCTTCGACGAGGCCACTTCCGCTCTCGACCCCGAGTTGGTCAAGGGCGTGCTGGCGCTGATGGCCGACCTCGCGAAGGGCGGCATGACGATGGTGGTGGTGACCCACGAGATGGGCTTCGCGCGATCGGTGTCCAACAGGGTGCTGTTCATGGATCACGGCAGCGCCGTCGAAACCGGAACGCCGGAGCAGTTGTTCGACGATCCGCACACCGATCGACTGAAAGCGTTTCTGTCGCAGGTGCTGTAGCACGTTAGGGCAACCTCGTTGTCCGCGACTTCACCTGAACGTTCCTTTACTTTCGCTTTTGGGTGACAGCGTGCCCACTCATGAAGCCACTACCCTTGTTCGCGGTTCACGACGGAAGCTCCAAGCGATCGGCATTGACGTGCAAGTACAAGTGCGGCGATGCGTGTTTCCACGAGGTTCCCAACACCTCGAAGGGTGAATACTTCGGCGACATCGTCAAGACCGCGATGTCGCGGCGCGGAGTGATCAAGGGCGGTGCGATGGCGGTGCTCGCGGTCGGTGCCGGTAGCGCTCTCGCCGCGTGCTCGACCGACGAGCCCGCCGCCACCGGAAGCGCAACCTCCAGCGCGTCGGGTGCCGACACCCCGCCGGTCGACGGCGTGGATTTCGTTGCGGTGGAACCGAACACCGAGGACGCCGTCGTGATACCCGAGGGCCACGAGCAGGCCGTCGTGATCCGCTGGGGCGATCCGGTCGTCGAGGGCGCTCCCGCGTTCGACTTCGACAACCAGACCGCTGCTGCGCAGGCGATGCAGTTCGGCTTCAACAACGACTTCGCCGGCCTGCTTCCGGTGGAGGGCACACCGAACGCGTTCCTGCTGGCGGTCAATCACGAGTACACCACCGAGCCGGCGATGTTCAAGGGCTACGACGCGGAGAAGCCGACGCGCGAGCAGTTCGACATTGCACTCGCCGCACACGGCCTGACGGTGGTTCAGGTTCAGGGCGAGGCTGATTCGGGCAAGCTGACGCCGACGATGGGCCGATACAACCGTCGCATCACCGGGACGACGGAGTTCGTCGTCACCGGCCCGGCCGCGGGCAGCGACTTCCTCAAGACCAGCGCCGACCCGACGGGTACCCGCGTGCTCGGCACGTTCAACAACTGCTCGGGTGGTCTGACGCCGTGGGGCACGGTGCTTTCCGGTGAGGAGAACTTCAACCAGTACTTCGGCAACGCGGAGTCGGTCACCGAGACCGTCGCCGCCGATCGCCTCGCCCGCTACGGCATCGAGGGTGCCGCCAGCGATCGCAAGTGGGAAACCTTCGACAAGCGCTTCGATCTCGCTCAGGAACCCAACGAGGCCAACCGATTCGGGTACATCGTCGAGGTGAACCCGTGGGATCCGCAGTCGGCTCCGATCAAGCACACCGCGCTGGGACGCTTCAAGCACGAGGCCGCCACCATCCACGTCACCGACGACGGCACCGTCGTCGCCTACAGCGGTGACGACGAGCGCTTCGACTACATGTACAAGTTCGTCTCGAGCCGCACGATGATGCCCGGCACCGGTGCGGCCGCGATGCGCAACAACCTGACGCTGCTGGACGCAGGCACGCTGTACGTCGCGACCCTCACCGGCGACACTCCCGACGAGATCGACGGCTCGGGCACCCTGCCCGCCAACGGCGAGTTCCGCGGCACCGGAACGTGGATCCCTCTGCTCGAGACCGGCGAGGACGGCCGCGGCACGTCACTCGTCGACGGCATGTCGGCCGAGGAGGTCGCGGTGTTCACCCGCCAGGCGGGCGACAAGGTGGGCGCAACCAAGATGGACCGTCCGGAGGACTTCGAGCCCAACCCGGTGACCGGCAAGGTCTACGTCGCGCTGACCAACAACACCAACCGAGGCACCGAGGGCAAGGCCGCGGCCGACGAGGCCAACCCTCGCAACGCCAACAAGAACGGCCAGGTGCTCGAGCTCGACGACGACCACGCGGGCACGTCGTTCACCTGGAACCTGTTGCTGGTGTGCGGTGACCCGAACGAGGCCGACACGTACTTCGGCGGCTTCGACAAGAGTCAGGTCAGCCCCATCTCGTGCCCCGACAACCTCGCCTTCGACTCGAAGGGCAACCTGTGGGTCTCCACCGACGGCAACGCGCTCGACTCCAACGACGGCCTGTTCGCCGTGGTGCTCGACGGCCCACGTCGTGGTGAGACTCGTCAGTTCCTGACGGTTCCCGCGGGCGGCGAGACCTGTGGTCCCATCGTCTCCGACGAACGGGTGGTGGTGTGCGTGCAGCACCCGGGCGAAAGCGACGACGCCACCGCCGACGCACCGATCTCGCATTGGCCCGACGGCGGCGACACCCAGCCGCGGCCCTCCGTCGTCGCAGTGTGGAAGTCGGCGTAGCAGTTCGGGATCGACAGTGAACCGAAGGGGCCCGCAGTCGAGACAATCGACTGCGGGCTCTTTCGCACTACCGGTGTGGTTGCGAAGCCGACAGGTGGACGGGCGTCACCACCGAGCGAGTGCCCGCAGCGATTCCGGTGTGCCCGCGTAGTGATTGATGTCGGTACGTCCATCGATTCCGGGAATGGTGCCGCGGTCGGTGAACTGCCAGAACAGCCAGTTCGTCCAGCCGCCGGGCAGCGGCCCCAGCTCGTCGTTGTAGTCGGCGATCCACAGCGGATAGTCGGCGAACTCGTGGGTGTCGGCCATCGCCGTCCGCCAGAAGTTCGGATACGTGTAGATGATCGGCTGACGGCCGGTCAGCGTCTGGACGGTATCGAGGTACCGGTGCGTCCAGTCGATGACCTCGGCAGGCGACCTCCCCTTCGCGTCCTCGAGGTCGAGCACAGGCGGCAGATCACCCGGGCCGTTGATGCCCAGCACCAGTGCCGAGTAGTACGCGCCCTGCAACTCGGGTGAGAGCGTCACATCGGCGTAGTGGTACGCCCCGCGCGCCACGTTCGCCGTGCGCATGACGATGGAATCCTCGACGAAGTACGGGTTGACGTAATCCAGACCTTCGGTGGCCTTGACCATCGCGAATCCGTGGCCCGCCGCCTTGACGGCATGCCAATCGATCGCGGTGCCGTCGATGTGTTGCCACGACGAGACGTCCGGGCCCTGCGGAACTGCCGACGCGATCCCGGGAGCAGCACAGGCGATGACACCGGCCGAGAACAATACGAACAGAGCACGTGACGTGCGGGAGAAGACCACCCGGGTGAGAGTAGGGGGCCGGGACCTGGGCACTCAATGGTGAACAGTCACTAATGCGATCGGTCCACAGACATGGTTGAGTCCTCGGTAATGAGACGTGGGTAACACTCACGCCGCCGACAGCGACATACCCAGAGTCGGCACGAACAAACCAATGCAAACACGAACTACATCTCTTGGCTCGGAGGCGCACCCATGACTGTCGTGAACGATCTATCGCATCTGGCTCTCACGGATCTCGACCCGTCCGACTATGCGGTGCCGACCATCGCGCCGATCCGAACCACCGGACACCTCGACCCCGTGTTCTGCATCCACCCGCTGGTGGGTCTGGTCGATTGCTACGCAGGCCTGGCACCTCACGTCGACGACGACCGCCCCATCTACGGCGTCCAGGTACCAGCGTCCGGTGAGCGCGCCGAATCCCTCGCGGCACTGGCGGCGCAGTACGCCGACGACATCGTTCGCATCCAGACCGACGGCACCGTCCACCTCCTCGGCATGTCGTTCGGTGGCGTTCTCGCCCACGCCATCGCCGTCGAACTGCAGAACCGGGGCGTCACCGTCGGCGCACTGACGCTGCTGGACAGTGACCCTGTCCGGGCCCGCGCGGAGGGCGCAGATCTGCTCGGAGCCATGGGTGACGAGATCGATCGCAGCCACGTCGAGGAATTGCTCGCCGTCGCGTCGCACAACGACGAACTCGTCCAGCGCCACCTGCCCGGCATCTACTTCGGCAACGTCCTGGCCGTCTCGTCCCTCGGTACCGACTCCGGTTCCGCGTGGCACCCCTTCGTCTGCGGCACCGTCGCCAAGTACCTCGTGCCCGACGCCACCTCGTTCGACGTCGTCGGCCCTCTGGTCGACAGCTACCTCGGCTGATCCTTCTCGCTACCCCAGCCAGTCCAGCACGGCCGCGGCCGTCCAGGATTGCTGCATGCTGCCGAGCGGCTTTCCGGTGAACGGCTCGTAGTACTCGGCGAAGCTGCCGTCGCTGGCCTGACGCAAGCCTTCGTCTCGCAACGACAGTGACCGCTCCGACCACCCACGACGCGCGAACGCCCACGAGAACAGCCACGTCATCACCGGCCACACCGGCCCGCGCCAGTACTCACGGGCACGGAAATCCTTCGACACCGGGGACGTGGACGGCGGAACGGCATAGCGCAGATCCGGGTGCCCGCAGAACCGCGTGCCCTCGAAGATGCGGATCAAGTTTCGTTCCTGTTCGCGGGGCAGTCCGCCGCACAGCAACGGGGCGAACATCGCGATCGTCTCGGTGCCGATCCACTGGCCCGTCCGCAGATCGAAGTCACGGGCCCCACCGGAGCGCGCATCCGTCGTCGCGATGACGCCCTTGCGGAACTTCTCCGCCCACGACCGCAACTCCCGAACATCGGAGTGGGGACGTGAATGGTCCTCGCCGATGGTCGCGAGCACATCGCATGCCACCGCGAAGATGGCGCTGACGAACACGTCCTCGACGGCGAAGCTCATCTTCGTCTTCAATGCATCGTCGTCGTACCCGACCTGCTTCATCTCCTCCACCAGCCAGATGTAGCGGTCGTACTCAAGATTGCTCGGCCGCTGGGAGGCGTCGGAGATCACCGCCTTGTCCTCTCGGAAGTACGGATCCATCTCTCCGGGAACCACATTCGCATAGGCCGAATCCCAACGAGGCGAATTGTCCATCCCCGACTCCCAGCCGTGGAAGACCGCGATCCGTCCGTTGTCGTCGACATCGCGGGCCTGAGCGAGCCAGCGATGCCACCGCACCAGATCACCCCAGCGGCGGTCGAGGAACTCCTCGGCGACGGCACGCGTCGTACGGCCGTGGCGCTTGGAATGATCGAGGATGCGCTGCACCGCGATCGCATGCACCGGCGGTTGAGTGATCCCCGAGGTCTGCGGGCTCATCGGTGCGTGCGACGCGAGCGTGCCCGTCGCCCACCGCGCAGGACCGGGGAAGTAGCCGTCGACACCGTTGGCGAAGACGATGTGCGGGATCATCCCGTTCTTCCACTGCGCGGAGAGCAAGGTGTCCATCTCCACCACGGCCCGCTCCACGCTCAGCGGAGCCAACCCGACCGAGACGAACGCCGCATCCCAGCTCCACATGTGCGGATACAGTCGCGGGGCCGCGCTGGTCATGGTGCCCAGGTCGTTGCCCCTGAGCAGATATGCCGCGCGCGCCGCCAACTGCGTGGAAGTGAAACCTCGATCGCCCATGCAGACAGTTTGCGTCCGCGCGCGTGATTCCGCTCGTTTGAAATCGAGGACCGAACCTGTCCTCGATTGTTTCTAGTGTGGGATTCACCAGCCCATCCAGGAGGAAACGATGACCACCGAGAACACCGACATCACCAGAATGCTCGACGAACAGCGCGCGAACTTTCTCATCACCGTCCGCGGCATCAGCGACGAGCAGGCGCGTACCCGCACGACCGCCAGCGAACTCACCCTCGGCGGACTGCTGCATCACGTGATCAGCAACGAACGGCACTGGATGAAGGTGATCGCCGAACTCGACGACACGGCCGAGTTCGACATGGAGTCCGCCGGCGGCGAATACGTCATGGCGGACGACGAGACTGTCGCAGGGCTCATCACCGAGTGGGAAGAGGTGGCGCGCTCCACCACCGATGCCTTGGCGACGTTGGATCTGAATCTGTCCGTCCCGGTCCCGACGGCACCCTGGGCACCCGAACGCATCTGGCAGAGCGCACGATTCACGGTGCTGCACATCCTGCGCGAAATCTCGCAGCATGCGGGGCACGCGGACATCATTCGCGAGGAACTCGACGGAGCGAACACCACCCGGACCTGGGCATCCGAGGCGGGTATGAGCTTCTAGATAGTCTGGCTTCATGACTCCTACTGCGCTGGTGACCGGGGCAAGCCGTGGCCTCGGGGCCCACATCGCCCGATTGCTCGCCCCGGATCACCACGTCCTGCTCGGCGGACGATCGGCCGAGTCTCTCGAGGCCGTCTCGTCGGAACTGTCGGGAGCCACCCCGTGGCCGGTGGAACTGACCGATCCCGACGCGGTGGCCGCAGCCGCGTCGGGCATCGATTCTCTCGACGTGTTGGTGCACAACGCCGGAGTCGCAGCGCTGGGCACCGTCGAGGAGTCGACGGCGGAGGACTGGCGGCGACAGTACGAGGTGAACGTCGTCGCCGTCGTCGAGCTGACTCGGCTGCTCCTACCGGCGCTGCGGAAGGCCAACGGCCATGTGGTGCTGATCAATTCGGGTGCCGGCATTCGCGCGAACCCGGGGTGGGGCGGCTACGCGGCGAGCAAGTTCGCCTTGCGCGCATTCGGTGATGCACTGCGACAGGAGGAGCCGACGCTTCGTGTGACCTCGGTTCATCCCGGACGTATCGACACCGAGATGCAGCGCGAGATCGTCGCACACGAGGGTGGGGAGTACGACGGCTCGAAGTTCCTGCAACCCAGTACCGTCGCCCTCGCGGTGCGCAACGCCATCGATACCCCCGCCGATGCTCACCCCACGGAACTGGTGCTGCGCACCAGGTGAGCAGAAGTGCCCTCGGCCGTTGCGCAGGCTCCACTCCGGCCTCGTAGGAGGGGATGAAATCTCCGATCGCGTTCAGAGGTCGTCGAGCGTCACGATGCCGTCCTGCAGTGCCCGGGCGACCAGTGCAGCCTTCGTCGGAGCCGCTCTACCCACGCGGGAGTACTTGTCGCGGATTCGCGTCAGGTGCGTGTTGACGGTTCCCAGTGCGATGTGAAGACGGGCCCCGACGTCGACTTTGGAGTCGCAGTCCAGCCAAGCCTTCAGGACGGTGACCTCACGCTCTGTCAATCCGGGAGATGCGTACACCGGCACCGCCTGCGGCGGTGTCCTCTGCACTCGCACCGGAGGGTGCGTGGAACGTGTCAGGGGCTGCCTGGTGCCGAGTGGTGCCAGAGCTCGCGGCTGTGTGGGGGGTCGATGACCGATCACCACCATGTGTGCCTCCTCGCGATATCGGCCGTCACCCGAACTCTCGGCCCGTGTGCATCTGATCACGGCGCGTGAATCCCCTGCAACACAAACCAATTCGACTCAGGTCTCCATCAGAGTGTTCCAACTAACCTCACGTGTAGTTGGTTGTAAACCATGCGGGCGACACACTCGGATTGCTATGGTTCGAGGTCCATTCCGGAGCTGTGCAGTCTGTAGAGGCGGTAGTCGTTGAACACCAGGCCGACCCCGCGCGAGCAGTTCCTTCGGACCGGCTACCGGCTTCTGGACGAACTCGACACCACCGATCTGGCGCGATCGCTCTCCATCGCGGCCGTCGTGGACGGTGCCGGTCTGTCCCATCAGACCTTCCACAACGCCTACCCCGGCAACTCACGCAGCGGTGGCTCCGGCGGCAAAGAGGCGTTCGTCGCGGATCTGCTGGACAACCTGACCGTCAATTACAGCGGAACCGTCTCACCCACCGACCCGCCGACGGGATGGCGCGACGCGGCTGCCCCGGTGTCGGCCCTGTTCGACGACCTGACGTCGGGATTGATGCGGCGCCGACTCATCGCCGTCCTGTTCGCAGCCGACCACGACGGAGCCCGCAAGGCAGTCACCCCGGAATTCGAACGGCTCGATGCAGACCTCCGCACAGTGGTGGGTCAGGCGATCCAGGCCCAGGGTGGGTCCGTGCGTCGGCCGTTGTCCTTGACGTCCCTGTCCACTGCCCTGGGCGCACTCCTCGACGGCTACGCGCTCCGTGAGATGCTCACGCCCGGTTCGGTTGCCACGGACGAGGTATCCGACGCAGTCACCTCGATCCTGCGGTGGGCCATCGACCCGGTGCACTCCGATCGGATTGCACCCGAACCCGACCCCGTCGATGCGCTCGAGGGTGCCGCTTCCCTTCGCCCGGATCTGGAGGCCGACGTCATCGCGGCTACGGAAACGCTCTTCCTCGACAACGGCTACTTCCTGGTCACGCTCGCCGACATCGCCGCAGCGGCGAAGATCCGGGTCGACGATCTTCGCCGCCTGTTTCCCAGCAAGGTCGACATCATCGTCGCCGCACTGAAACCCGAGTTCGATCGCGTCCTACGGTTGCGCCGCGCCGACGAACGCCTCGGAATCGAGCCCGCAGTCGCACTGCAACGGACCCTGATCTCGCTGGGAGACTTCGTGATCGACAACCGCGCGATGAGCTCGGGGATGCTCCTCGCCCTGAGCTTCGAGCAGTTCCAGCATCCGAGCACGATCACGACCGTCATCGAGAACCTCTACCTCCCCGCTGCCGTCGTCCCCATCCTCGAACGCGGACGCGAAACCGGTGTGTTCAGCGACGAGGCACCCGCACCCGAGGTGGCGATCATGCTGACCAACAACGTTCTCTTCCGATGCCTGACGCGTCCCACCGAAACGGCGTCGGACGTCGTCGCCGGTGTGCTGCGAGTACTGATGCCGGGCGTCTCGACCAGGACGCCCTGACATCACCCGGCCCGAGGGTGCGTCGTAGGTCTGGAACTCGGTCTGCGAAAGTCCTACGGTTGTGTCATGGCACTGTCGAAGGCAGAACGCGAAGAATTTCTGGCCGAGTCTCACGTCGCCGCGCTGTCCGTCTCCGCGGGCCCGGATCGTGGTCCGTTGACCGTCCCCATCTGGTACGACTACACACCTGGCGGCCAGGCCTGGGTTCTCACCGGAAAGACGTCCAGGAAAGCCGAATCGATCAGGGCTGCACAGCGTTTCACGCTCATGATCGAGCAGACGAATCCGACCATCAAATACGTGTCCGTCGAGGGACCGGTTGCGCGGGAAGAGCCGAGTACGTCGGAGCTACTACGCGCCATGGCTGCGCGCTACCTACCGCCGGAGAAGGTCGACGGCTATCTCGAAATGGCCGCCAGCGAGCACGAAGAGAACGTGGTGTTCTACCTGCAGCCGGAGCATTGGCTGTCGGCCGATCTGGGCGCGATCTGAGGTAGCGTGCCGGTAGCGACTTCCCGAATCAGGTGGTCGGTGTCAGGGCGTTGCCGGGCGGGACGGTCGCACAGTTGCTGTGCGTCGGCCCACCGCCGAACCGCTCGGTCAGGAACTGCAGGCTCTGCGCCTCGAACACCGGGAACGCATCGCTGTGCGTCAGGCCGTCGTACTGTGCGTACTGTACATCGACGCCCCGCCCGCAGTATGCGTACGCCAGCCCCTGCACGTCGCCGGTGATCATGATCGTGTCGCCGATCGGATCGGCGTGCCCGACAGCGAGGAACATCGGCGTTCGCGGAGTGCCCTGACTGCCCATGATGTTGTCGTCGATCGCCGCCACGACCTCGGGTACGTCCAGCAGTGAGGTGTACGGGGCCTTGACCATCGACGCGTCGGTGAGCGTCGGATAGTCGTCGGCGAACTGCGCGATGCACTCCTGGTCGACCTGATCGATGACCTCGAGGCCGTAGTCGGAGATGAAACTGTTCAGGTCGAGGCCGTATGCACGTTCGTAGGCGACGACCAGTGCCGGGATGACACCCGCCCACTGCTTGTTTCCGCTGACGTACGGCAGGTTGTGAGCCAGGTCGACCGGCAGCCCGCCGGCCGCCGCACCGACGAGGTTCAGCTCGGGGGCGTACTCGGGAGCAATCTCGGCACCCCACTGCGTCGGCACCGATCCGCCGGAGTACCCGACCATGCCGACGGGCGTGCTCGACGGAAGCCCCAGGAAGGACTGGGCCGCACGAACGCCGTCCAGCGCTGCGTAGCCCGACTGCCGCCCGATCGTCCACTCGAGCTCCTCACCCTCGTAATCCGGTACGACGACGGTGTAGCCGGCTGCGAGGTAGCCGGCAATGACTGTCTGTTCCGCGCCGGCAATGGGACTCGTCGACCCGCCGCTGAGCGTGTACGAGGGATTGCACTGAGAGCCGAGCGCGTCGTAGGCCATGTGGTACGAGACGATCCGCGTCGGCCCGGGAACCAAGGGCCGCAGCACAGTTACGACCGTGACGACGCCGTCACCCTGCTGGTCGGTGGTTCGGTACAGAACCTGGCTACCCGTGATCGGCGTCGGCTGGCTGGGGGTACGGAACGTCATGGGCCTCGACCGAAGGACCGTTCCCGGGGAGACGTCCAGCCCGCCGTCCCACTCGTAGAACGGATCATCGGCCGGAGCCGGTGAGCCGGGTCCCGGATCTGCTTGTGCCACAGGGACACTGACGAATGACGCGGACCCGAGGAGTAGAACGACCGAGGCCATCAGCCTCATTGCAAAGCCTCTACCAGCCAGTGACATGGAACAATTAAACCTCCGCGAACTCGAAGTCATGGACGGAATCACCGCGATTTTCGTCCATAACTTCGAGCTGGGCGGGGACTACTTCAGGACGATGTTCACCATGCGACCCGGGATCACGATGATCTTGGTCGGGGCCTTGCCGTCGAGCAGGGCCACGATTTTCTCGTCGGCCAGCGCAGTCTTCTCGACGTCGTCCTTCGTCGCATCTGCGGGAACGGTAATGCGGCTGCGGACCTTGCCGTTGACCTGGATGGGGTAGTCGACGGTATCGGCGACGAGCCACTTCTTCTCCACGCGCGGGAAAGGCCCGTGCGCCAACGACTTCTCGTGACCGAGCTTGCTCCACAGTTCCTCGGACAGGTGCGGTGCCAGCGGAGCGAGCATCAGGATCAGCGGCTCGACGACCCCGCGCGGCGCACCGTCGGGGTACGCCTTGGTGATGTGGTTGGTCAGCTCGATCAGCTTGGCGCCGGCCGTATTGTCGCGCAGCGCAGCGTAATCCGCGTGCACACCGTCGATCACGCGGTTGAGTACCCGCAACGTGTCCTCGGTGGGCTTGGCGTCGGTGACGCGGACCTCGCCGGTCACCTCGTCGAGCACCAGTCGCCACACCCGCTGCAGGAAGCGCTGCGCGCCGACGACATCCTTGGTCGCCCACGGCCGCGAGGTGTACAGCGGTCCCATCGACATCTCGTAGAAGCGCAGGGTGTCGGCACCGTACTCGGCGAAGATCTCGTCGGGGGAGACCGAGTTCTTCAGCGACTTACCCATCTTTCCGTACTCACGGTTGACGGGCTGGTCCTGATAGAAGTAGCCACCGTCGCGCTCGATCACCTCGGCCGCGGGCACGTAGACGCCGCGAGCGTCGGTGAAAGCGTAGGCCTGGATGTAGCCCTGGTTGTAGAGGCGACGGTACGGCTCGCTCGAGCTGACGTGGCCCAGATCGAACAACACCTTGTGCCAGAAGCGCGAGTACAGCAGGTGCAGCACCGCATGCTCGACGCCACCGACGTAGAGATCGACTCCGCCGGGATCGTGGGGTCCGTGGATCTCCGGACGCGGTCCGACCCAGTACTTCTCGTTCTCCGGGTCGGCGAAGGCCTCGGAGTTGGTGGGGTCGATGTAGCGCAGCTGGTACCAGGAGCTGCCGGCCCACTGCGGCATCACGTTGGTGTCGCGGGTGTAGGTCTGCAGCCCGTCGCCCAGATCGAGTTCTACCTCGACCCATTCGCTGGCCTTGGCCAGGGGCGGGGACGGCTCGGAGCCCGCGTCGTCGGGATCGAACGACACAGGTGCGTAGTTCTCGACCTCCGGAAGTTCCACCGGCAGAGCAGAATCCGGCAGCCCGTGCGGGTTGCCCTCTGCGTCCCAGACGATCGGGAAGGGCTCGCCCCAGTAACGCTGGCGAGCGAACAGCCAGTCGCGCAGCTTGTACTGAATGGTGCCGCGGCCGGTGCCGTCGGCTTTAAGTCGCGCGATGACGGCGGCCTTGGCCTCGTCCACCGGCAGTCCGTCCAGGAACTCGGAGTTCACCAGCTCACCGTCGCCGACGTATGCGGCCTCGGTGACGTCTCCGCCCGAGATGACCTCGCGCACAGGCAGATCGAACGCGGTGGCGAACTCCCAGTCGCGTGCGTCGTGTCCGGGGACGGCCATGATCGCGCCGGTGCCGTAGCCGGTCAGCACGTAGTCGGCGATGAACACCGGCACCTGCTCACCGTTGACCGGGTTCTTCACGTAGGCACCGATGAAGACGCCGGTCTTCTCCTTGTTCTCCTGCCGCTCCAGATCGGACTTGGCCGCGATCGAACCGCGATATGCGGCAACGGCTTCCGCGGGGGTTGCGGCTCCGCCGGTCCACTTGTCGGAGACGTCCGCCGGCCACTCGGGAGCAACCAACTCGTCGACCAGTTCGTGCTCGGGGGCGAGCACCACGTAAGTGGCACCGAACAGCGTGTCCGGTCGAGTGGTGAACACCTCGATGTTCGAGAAGGAGACCTGCGCACCGCGGGAGCGCCCGATCCAGTTGCGCTGCATGGTCTTGACCTTCTCGGGCCAATCCAGGTACTCGAGATCGTCGACCAAGCGGTCCGAGTACGCGGTGATCCGCATCATCCACTGCCGCAGGTTCTTTCGGAACACCGGGAAGTTTCCACGATCGCTGCGTCCGTCGGCGGTGACCTCCTCGTTGGCGAGCACCGTACCCAGACCGGGGCACCAGTTGACCATCGAGTTGGACTCGTACACCAGACGGAAACCGTCGATCACCTCGCGGCGTTCACCGACGGTCAGCGACTCCCAGGAGCGGCCGTCGTCGAGGGTCCGCTCGCCCGAGGCGAAGGCCGCCTCCAGCTCGGAGATCGGACGCGCCTTGTTCTGATCGACGTCGAACCAGGCATTGAAGATCTGCAGGAAGATCCACTGCGTCCAGTGGTAGAAGTCGACGTCCGTCGTCGCCAGGGACCGTCGGCGATCGTGCCCGAGACCCAGCCGACGCAGTTGGCGTCGCATGTTGGTGATGTTGTCCTCGGTGGTGCTGCGCGGGTGCGTGCCCGTCTGCACGGCGTACTGCTCGGCCGGCAGACCGAATGCGTCGTAACCCAGCGCGTGCAGCACGTTGCGGCCCTGCATGCGGTGATAGCGCGCGAAGACGTCGGTGGCGATGTAGCCGAGGGGGTGACCGACATGCAGCCCACTGCCCGAGGGGTACGGGAACATGTCCTGGACGAACAGCTTGTCCTTCGGGACGTCTCCGGCGAGGCTTCCGACCGGATTGGGCGCGTCGAAAGTGCCCTGCGTCTCCCACAGGTCCTGCCACTGCTCCTCGATGTGCCCGGCGAGTTCGGCCGTGTAGCGGTACTCGGGGGCGGACTCGGTGGGTGCTTCAACGGAATCGGTCACACCTACCAGCCTAAAGTGTGACGCGGCCCGCCTGGTACCAGGACCTCGCTGCGCCGTATCCTGGCCAGGTGGTCATCGTCTCGGTTGTGTTGTTCGTGCTCGCCCTCGTCGTCGGCGCTGTCGCTGTCGCGTCACTGCTGGGCCGGCTGCCACGCAACCGTTTCGCGGGTGTCCGCACCGCCGAGGCCATGCGTGACGACGAGACGTTCACCCTCGCCAACCGCGTCGCAGGCCCCACCACCGCCGCATCGGCCCTGGTACTGGCCATCGGCGCCGTGGCCGCTCTCGCACTGAGCGGCATCGCCGCTGTCGTCGGCGTCGTCGTTGCCCTCGTGGCCGCGCTGTTCATCGCCGCAGCCGGCGGGACCATCGGGGCCCGCGCAGCAGCGGCCGTTCCGCCACCCGCCGAGGCCGACGGATGCGGAAGCTCGTGCATCTCGTGCAGCCTCAAGGACGCCTGCCAGCCGAGCTGAGCCGAGCAGATGAAATCGAGGGCTGCCCGCACGTTCGATCCCGCCGGGGTCGTCTTCGGTGTCCTCGGACCTCTGGTCGTCGCTGCTCTCGGTCTCGTCCTCGCGTACCTGTGGCAGGACCGTCTGCCGGAGCAGGTCGCCACGCACTTCAGCGGCACCGAACCCGACGACTTCGCCGACCCGCTCTCCAACGCCTGGACCCTCGCCATCGTGATCGTGCTGGTGGGCGGCGGGTGCAGTGCCGTCGCATCATTGGCTCGGGTGCTGCTGATCATGCGTCGCACGATGCTGATCATCGGGCTGACCGTCGTCGGGACCATCGGTGTTCTGCAGATCGCGACCCTCGTCCGTGAACTGGACATGGCCACCGCGCAGAGCGTCACCATCCCCGGTTGGGCCATGGCGGTGGGAACCGTCGCCGGCTTCGCGGCCGGACTGTTCGGCGCATCGCGGCTGCGCGACCACCGCGAGCGCGTTCTCGCCACCTCGCCGCCGCACTCCGATCTGCCGCGGTGCAGTCCCGAATTGCCCCTGGTCGTCCATGTCGGTGCCAGTCGAATCGCCGGCACGACCGTCGCGGCGGTATCTCTGGCAGGCGCTGCTCTGACGTGCTACCTGTCCAGCTCGCTGTGGCCGATCTTCCTGTTCGCCCCGCTGACGATTCTCATCCTGTCTCTGCTGCGCTTCACCGTGCACGTCGACAGCGACGGCCTGTACGTATCGAGTCTGGGAATGGCCGCGTTCGACTACGACATCGACGAGATCACCGGCTCGTCCGTTCGGACGGTGGACCCGTCGAAGGAGTTCGGTGGTTGGGGTCTACGGGCCAAGGGACGCGGCAACTACGCCGTCGCCACCGAAGCCGGGCCCGCAGCCTTCGTCACGTTCGCGAACGGGGACCGGCTCACCATCGGGTCTGCCGACGCGGCGATCATCGCGGGAACCCTCAACACCCTCACCGATCGGACCCGCAGCGCCACGATGGATTAAGTTAGCCGAGTGAAGTTGTTGCGGGATACCGTGCTGGATCCCTTCCTGCTGGGCATCTTCGCGGTCGCCGCGCTGGCAAGCCTCTTCCCTGCCACCGGCACGGCGGAGGACGTCCTTGGCTGGATCACGCGCATCGCCATCGCACTGCTGTTCCTCATCTACGGAGCGCGGCTCTCGCCGCGCGACGCCTGGGACGGCGTCAAACACTGGCGGCTGCACTCGGTGATCCTGGCGTGCACGTACCTGCTGTTCCCCGCGCTCGGGCTTGCGCTGCGGATTCTCGTTCCCGGCGTGATCAGTGACGACCTCTACACCGGAATCCTGTTTCTGTGTCTGGTCCCCTCGACCGTCCAATCCTCGATCGCCTTCACCTCCATCGCCCGCGGCAACGTCGCCGGAGCTGTCGTGAGTGCATCGTTCTCCAACATCATCGGCGTGTTCGTCACCCCACTGCTGGTGATCGCCCTGATGACCACCACGGGTTCCGTGACCATCGACCCCGGCTCGGTACTCGATATCGCTCTGCAACTGCTGCTTCCGTTCGCCGTCGGTCAGCTGATCCGGCCCTGGGTGACCGGATGGCTCACCCGACACAGCGCGCCGACGAAACTCGTCGACCGCGGTTCGATCCTGCTGGTGGTCTTCGCCGCCTTCAGCGAATCGATGAACCAGAACGTGTGGTCGTCGGTAGCGGTGTGGCGCATCGGCTTCGTCGTCGCCGTGTGCGCCGCGTTGCTCGCCCTGGTGCTCACGATCACCTGGTACGGAGGCAAGTTGTTGGGCTTCACGTTCGAGGATCGGTTGGTGCTGCTGTTCTGCGGATCCAAGAAGAGTCTGGCCAGCGGGCTACCGATGGCGGCGGTGCTGTTCGTCGGCCAACCCGTCGGACTGATCGTGCTGCCGCTGTTGATCTTCCACCAGATTCAGCTGATGGTGTGCACCGTGATCGCGCAGCATTTCGCGCGACGGCCGGAATCGGAACTGGGCCCCGTGGCCCGCGTCGCGGACTAGATTGAGTACCAGTCGAGAAATCGGGAGAAGACGATGACCAGGAAACTGCACACCGACGGCGTCGTCTCTGCCGCCTACACCGGCCGCCTCGCCACCAATCCCGTACCCGCACTGCGACTTCCCGAGGACCAACTCGACCCGGAAGCCGCATACCGCTACATCCACGACGAACTGATGCTCGACGGCAGCTCGCGCCTGAATCTGGCGACGTTCGTCACCACGTGGATGGATCCGCAGGCCGAGAAGCTCATGGCGGAGACGTTCGACAAGAACATGATCGACAAGGACGAATACCCGTCCACCGCGGCCATCGAGGAGCGCTGCGTCAACATCGTCGCCGATCTGTTCCACGCGCCCGGACTCGACCGAAAGGACCCGTCGTCGGCCACCGGCGTGTCGACCATCGGGTCCAGTGAGGCCGTCATGCTGGCCGGGTTGGCACTCAAGTGGCGCTGGCGAGCCAAGGGCACCGGAACGGCCGCGCCGAATCTGGTGTTGGGCAGCAACGTTCAGGTGGTGTGGGAGAAGTTCTGCCGCTACTTCGACGTCGAGCCCAAGTACCTGCCCGTCGAACGTGGACGCTACGTCATCACCCCCGAGCAGGTTCGGGATGCAGTGGACGAGAACACCATCGGCGTCGTCGCGATTCTCGGCACCACGTTCACCGGCGAACTCGAACCGGTGCAGGAGATCTGTGCGGAACTGGACAGGATCGCGTCGAGCGGAGGCCCGGACGTCCCGGTCCATGTCGATGCGGCCAGCGGCGGCTTCGTCGTTCCGTTCCTCGACCCGGAACTCGAATGGGACTTCCGGTTGCCGCGGGTCAAGTCGATCAATGCCAGCGGCCACAAGTACGGATTGACCTATCCGGGAATCGGATTCGCAGTCTGGCGCACCAAGCAAGATCTTCCCGAGGACCTCGTGTTCCGGGTCAACTATCTCGGCGGAGACATGCCCACCTTCACCCTGAATTTCTCCAGGCCGGGAAATCAGGTGATCGGGCAGTACTACAACTTCCTGCGACTCGGCAGATCCGGATACACCGACATCATGAAAGCACTGCGCGACACGGCCGTTCGTGTGAGCAGGCATCTCGACGAACATCCCGACGTCAAGGTCGTCACCGACGGATCTGCGCTCCCGGTGCTGTCGTTCATGCTGAAGGATCATTGCAACTTCACGGTCTTCGACGTCTCCCACGAACTACGCGCCCGTGGATGGCAGGTGCCGGCATACACGATGCCCGACCACGCCACCGACGTCGCAGTTCTCAGAGTCGTTGTCCGAGAAGGATTCAGCGCGGATCTGGGCAGAATGCTGTGCAGCGCCATCGACGAAGTGATCGACGGACTGAAATCAGGCGGGCACTCGAACGCGAGGGCCTTCTCCCACTGAGTGCCTGCGGCAGTGGTGCGGTTGAGTGCCCTGGGTGGCACCTGACCGCACCACTGCGTAGCACTCAGTTCCGGTCGACGTCTATCGGATGGGATGCCAGCAGCGCCAACGGCATCGGCTGCCGACGCAACACATGGGCCCACAGGTCGATGCGTGGTGGACCGATCACATCGGATGGCAAGGCAGACAACACCATCCAGTCTTCCCGGTCCAGTTCACCTTCGAGCTGGCCGAACGTCCACCCCGAGTACCCGGCGAAGATGCGGACACCTTCGACCAGTGGGGCGATATCGGCAGGATCGGAATCGAGATCGACCATCACCACTCGGCCGTCGACGCGTCGTAGACCGGCAACACCGTCGAGCGACACGCCGGTCCGCAGCGTCGCCAGGCACAGCGCCGAATCGCGCTTGACCGGGCCACCGACGTACAGCGCCTGCGGCTTGGCGGCCAGCTCGGACCAGTTGGGCAGCACGTTCTGCACCGCGGTGTCGCTGGGACGGTTGATCACGACACCGAGGCTGCCCGCATCGTTGTGTTCGATGATGTAGATGACGGTGCGCCGAAACGTGGGCTCCACCAGTTCGATGGACGACACCAACAGGCTACCTGGGCGGACATCGCGCAAGGCCGATGTCGTCTGGTCCTCGGGTTCCTCCGCATGCGATGCCACGCTAGCCATTGTGGCACCGCGCACCCGCCGATGTGGCACAAGCACCGCGGCCAGTTTCCATGGGTCGTTCCGCGGGCTCCACTCCCGCCTCGGCCCTACCGGAGCCCGGCGATCTCGGTGAGAAGTCCCAACTGATACTCGAACAAGTCGTCCCTGTTGGCGAACGTCGTGGCACCGTACTGATCGAACACGTCGAAGCTGATGGCCCCGAACAGCGACGCCCACACCATGACTCCCAGTGCGATCAGCCCGTCGGGCAGATCCGTCTCCATCTGCGCACGGATGTCCTCGAAGCTTCCGTGCAGTGACGCCAGCTCCGGCGGATCGGCCTCGACGTCCGGTCGACGTGTCTGCCACGCCGAGTGCAGGACTGCCACCAACGTGGTGATCACGCGCGTGCCCGGCCCGGTGGTCTGCTCCGCGGGCGCGTGATAGCCGGGCACCGGGCTGCCGAACAGCAACGCGTAGCGCGCCGGCTCCCGCAGTCCCCACTGTCGAACCGTCCGGCCGAGCGCGAGGAACTTCTCCCTGGGAGTGTCCACCGCGTCCACCGCCGCGTCGACAGCGTCCCCGAGCTCGGTGTATCCGTCGACGACGAGCAGGGTCAGCAGCTCGTCACGGCTGGCGACGTACCGGTAGACGGCGGAGGACACGACGCCGAGGTCCCGGGCGACTGCCCGCAGCGACAGGGCCGCGGCACCGTCGGCGGCCAGGTGCTCGCGTCCGATCCGCGTGATGTCGGCCAAGGTCTGCGCACGGGCTCGGGTGCGGGGGGTGCTCGCCATGGCTCTCACAGTAACTGCCGCTCTTTTTGGAGAGCACTGCTCTTGCTTTATTGCCGCCGCGGGTGCACACTCGATACATCAGAGAGCACCGCTCTCGTTTACCGAATTGGAGCAGTCATGACCGAACTACACGTCGTCACCGGAGCCGGGCCCGTCGGCTGGACCGTCGCCGAACAACTTGCTGCACAAGGCCACTCGGTGCGCGTCCTCACCCGGTCGGGTAGCGGACCGGATCATCCGATGATCGAACGCCGCGCCGTCGACATCGAATCCGACGATCTTCGACCCCATCTGAGCGGTGCCACCGCGATCTACCACTGCACCCACGTCGCCTACGAGGACAAGGTGTGGCGGGACAAGCTCGAATCGATGGAAAAGCGGGTGCTCGACGCGGCCGCGGGCACCGTCGTCGCGTTCCCCGAAAGTCTCTACGCCTACGGCCGGGTCGACGGACCGATCCGCGAGGACTCGCCCCGAGACGCGACGTTCCGGAAATTGGGAGTACGTACCGAGCTCCTCGCTGCGCGTGATGCGCACGCGACCCCCACCGTCAGCGTCGCCGCCTCGGATTTTTACGGACCGCGCGTGCTGACCTCCCACATGGGGGAGCGGGTGATTGCGCCCATCCTGGCCGGCAAGCCGATCCGCGTCGTCGCCTCCGCCGATCTACCCCACTCGTTCACCTACGTCCCGGATCTGGCAGCCGCGATGATCACCGCCGCGGCGTCGCCATCGCTGTGGAACACCGTCCTGCATGCCCCGACAGCTCCCGCGGTATCGCAGCGATCCATGATCGAGATGTTCTCCGCTGCAGCTGGACTCACCGCACCGAAGGTCGGCGTCATTCCGGCCTGGGTGATGCGCGCGCTGAGGCTGGTGCCGGGCCCGATGAAGGAACTCGGCGACACGCTGTATCAGTTCCGCTACCCCTATGTCCTCGACTCGAGCCGCAGCGAGAGCATCCTGGGGCAGCAGCCCACCTCACTCGTCGACGGTACGGCCGCCACGATGGCGTGGTGGGCCTCGACTCCCGCTGTCTCCGTATGACGCGCGGGGGCTAGAGTCCCGTCGGTGAGCGACGCGTCCTTCCGTACCCGACTGCGCCGGTCCCCGGGAGTCGGCAAGCTGACCACAGTTCGGTTCGCCGGTCAGTTCGGCGACGGGTTGTTCCAGGCCGCGCTCAGCGGTGCCATTCTGTTCAACCCGGAGCGTGCGACGAACCCGGCCGAGATCGCGGCCGGATTCGCGGTGTTGCTCGTCCCGTATTCAGTGATCGGACCGTTCGCCGGGGCATTGCTCGACCGCTGGGATCGCCGCTCGGTCCTGCTGTGGGCCAACTTGATTCGCATCGTTCTGATCATGGCCACGGCAGGACTGCTGTGCAGTGGGGTCGATTCCACACCACTGCTTCTGCTGGCGCTGGCCACCGTGGGGCTCAGCCGGTTCGTGCTCGCCGGAGCGTCGGCGTCGCTTCCTCACGTGGTTCGGCAGTCGTGGCTGGTGCCGATGAACTCGGTCCTTGCAACCGTCGGCTCCGGTTTCGCCGCCGCGGGTGCCGGCCTGGCTGTCGCGGTGATCGGCGTCGTCGGTGCCGGCGATGTCGGCTCGGGGATCGCCGTGGGTCTGGCGGCCACCGGCTCGGTCGCAGGCGCTCTCGCGGCGGCACGGTTTCGGCCCCGATCACTGGGACCGGGAACCCCGAGCCGAACCGACAGTACTGTGAAAGACGTTGCGACAGGATTGAAATCGGGCGCACAGGCAGTCTGGCGCTCGGCCGGCGTCACGACCGCGATGATCGGCATCGGTGCACACCGCATCGTGTTCGGCATCAACACCCTGATCATGGTGTTGATTCTTCGCGAGACGACAGCGAGCAGCTTGCCCGGCGGACTCGCCGGCTTCGGCATAGCCGTGGGTGCCACCGCCACCGGCATGTTCCTCGCTGCTGTCATCACCCCCTTCGTCGTTCCCCGGTTGGGGCGCACCCGCACGATTGCCGCCGCTCTCGTGCTCGCCATCGCGGCGCAGCTCGGAGCCGTCTCCGCCCTGACGCAGACCAGCTTGCTGATCGGAGCCTTCCTCCTGGGCATCGCCGGGCAGACCGTCAAGCTCAGCGGGGACGCCGCCATGCAGATCGAGATCGACGACGCCCACCGCGGACGCGTCTTCGCGTTGCAGGACACCGTGTTCAACGTGGCATTCGTCTCTGCCCTCGCCGCTGCGGCCTTCGCCGTCGGCCCCGACACGACCGATCTGAGCCAGGACCCCAGCGCACACACGCTGGTGTTCGTCGGGGCGGGAATCTATACCCTCGGCCTGGCCGCAGCGGTGATCGACACCAGGCGCGCACGCCTCTGACGTGGTGTATCTTCTCGTACCGGACCGATGAGTATCGTCGGAGATCACGGGGGCAACACATGCAGGGCCGTACGACATCGCTCGGCTGCATACTGGCAGTTGCTGCAGGTACGGCCGTCCTTGCTGCGCCCCCGGCGTTCGCAGCCCCGCCGCCGCCGGTGAACTCTTGTGGGGAAACCGGTTTCGACCCCAAGGACTACCCACCCGCGCCCATCGGACCCGGCAATCCACCGCAGTTGCCGCCGTTGCCGGACCGCGTGGTGATCCCCGTGCCGTACCCGTCGATCGAACTCGTGCCGGTGCCCGACCCGGCCCCGAACAACACCCGCGTACCGGCCGATGTGCTGACCGACCCGTGTGCGGACCCGTGCCCCGATCTCACCGACGACACCGATTCACCGGCATCGGGCTCCGCAGACCATCTGCCGTTCCCCCGCATCGAGGTCGACCCGCAACCCGAAACCATTCCCATCCCGATCCCCGGCCCCGGCGGTACCCCGGGAACCCCGCCGCCCGCTCCCGCCGTTTCCCCAGCAGAGCCCGGACCCACGACGATGCCACCCGCGGCACCTGCCGTCGGACACGTCGAGGTCGTCTCGCAGGTGACCGGACCGGGATCGGAGAACCGCACCGACAAGCGCTGGCAGGTCGACGGCACCGATCTCGGCATCATGTGGGAGAGCAAGCCCGGCGAGATCGCAGTGGCATTCGGCGATTCGTTCGGCAAAGGGTGGGAATTCGGCGTCGTCGGCGGCGACGACTGGCGATCCAACGCACTGGGACACAGCACCGACACCGACCTGTCCGACGGCATGACCCTGGACTCGATGGTGCAGGACTCGCGTTGCCACGCAGCCGAACTGCTGCCCTCGCGCAAGATCGAGAACTGGGAGACCACGGTCATCCCCACCTCCGGGTTCGCGATCGCCGATCGGCAGTACATGTCCTACATGTCCATTCGACGCTGGAGCACGATCCCCGGCATGTGGTGGACCAACTACGGCGGTATCGCCTACTCGGACGACAACGGGTCCACCTGGGTCAAGGACGAGCATGCCAAGTGGGACAACGTCTTCGGCTTCTCGAAGTTCCAGGTTTCGACGATGGTCCCGGCGGGGGAGTACGTGTACATGTTCGGCACCGTCAACGGTCGCGTCGGACAGGTCGGGCTCGCGCGCGTCCCGAAGGCGGACGTGCTGAACAAGACGGCCTACCAGTACTGGGTGAACGGCACCTGGGCTCCCGTCGGCTCGAACGAGGCCACCCCCATCGCCGACGGTATGGCCGGGGAACTGTCGGTCCATCACGACGAGGCCCGTGACCTCTGGCGGATGACGTATCTCGATCCACTGCGCGGCGATATCGTTCTGCGCGAGGCGAATTCGCCGCAGGGACAGTGGACCGCGCCGGCCACCCTGATCGACACCGCCGAGTACCCGAAGACCTATGGCGGCTTCGTTCACCCGTGGTCGACGGCGGACGAGCTGTACTTCACCGTCTCGGAGTGGGACAGCTACAACGTCTATCTGGTCAAGGCCGAGCTGCGCTCGTCGTGAGCGGAAATTCGTAGTGGGCTAAGAACTTTCGCGCACGTGCGCGGGACGCGCCTAGTGGGTGGGCCACCACTCGAGCAGCGCGGCCTCGGCCTCCTCGCGAGAGAGCGGTCCCCGATCCAGGCGCAGTTCTTTCAGGTACTTCCAGGCCTTGCCCACATCAGGTCCGGCCGGGATGTTCAGCAACTCCATGATCGCGTTGCCGTCGAGGTCGGGCCGCACCCGAGCCAGGTCCTCCTGCTCGGCGATACGGGCGATGCGTTCTTCCAGGTCGTCGTAGGTGGCCTGGAGCGCCGCAGCTCGTCGCTTGTTTCTCGTCGTCGAATCCGCGCGAACCAGCTTGTGCAGCTTGGGAAGTAGCTCGCCGGCATCGGTGGCGTAGCGGCGGACGGCAGAGTCGGTCCACTGACCCTTGCCGTAGCCGTGGAACCGCAGGTGCAGGAACACCAGATGCGAGACGTCCTCGATCATCTTCTTCGAATACTTCAAGGCGCGCATACGCTTTCGCACCAGCTTGGCACCCACGACCTCGTGGTGATGGAAGCTGACTCCGCCGCCCGGCTCGTTGCGTTTGGTGTCGGGCTTGCCGATGTCGTGCAGCAGAGCAGCCCAACGCAATACGAGATCCGGATCGCCGTCCTCCAGGTCGATCGCCTGCTTCAGCACGGTCAACGAGTGCGAGTACACGTCCTTGTGCTGGTGGTGCTCGTCGATCTCGAGCTTCATGTTGGGCACCTCGGGAAGGATGCGCTGCGCCAGACCCGTCTCGCACATCACGTCGATGCCGTCGATCGGGTGCGCGCCGAGGATCAGCTTGTCCAGCTCCACCTGGATTCGCTCGGCGGTGATGCGATCGATCTGATCCGCCAAGTCCTCGATGGCTCGGTGCACCCGAGGCATCAGCGAGAAGCCCAGCTGGGAGACGAACCGCGCAGCCCGCAGCATCCGCAACGGATCGTCGCCGAACGAGACCTCCGGTGCCGACGGGGTATCGAGAACGCCCTCGAGCAGCGCATCCATCCCGCCGAGCGGATCGACGAATTCCTGGGCGCCGTCGGCTCCGAGACGCACCGCCATGGCGTTGACCGTGAAATCGCGGCGCACGAGATCCTCTTCGAGGCTGTTGCCGTACTGCACCTCGGGATTACGGGAGACCTGATCGTAGGAGTCGGTGCGATAGGTGGTGATCTCGATCGTCTGACCGTCCTTGGCCGCACTGATCGTCCCGAACGCGATGCCGGTGTCCCACTGATGGTCCGCCCAGCCCGACAGCAACGCCTGAACGTCCTCGGGCCTGGCGTCGGTGGTGAAATCCAGATCGGTTCCGAGTCGGCCGAGAACTGCGTCGCGCACCGTGCCGCCCACGAGGTACAGCTCGTGCCCGGCTGCGGCGAACAAGGTACCGAGCGGAGTCAACACCGGAGCGAGTTCGCGCAGCGTCACAGCAGCTCCCGCCAGCAACCTCTCCCGGCGGGCATCGGTGTGCTCGGCGGAAACGGAGGACAGGGACTGATCGGCCACGGTGGAAGAGCCTACTTGCGCCGAGCCCATCGATTGTCCCGGCCTTCACCGCGCGGTGCGGCACGGTAGAAGAGTGCGCACAGGCAACTAGTATTGATTGGGTGTCTGCTGCCGAACGTGCGAACAGGAGCCGCCGCAACCCGCGGCGGCGTCAGGCACGCGCCGACACCGAAGCACCCAAGCTGAGGACCGTCCGCGAAACCTCGGCAGGAGGCCTGGTGGTCGACGGCCTCGACGGGCCACCCGCCAAACGCTGCGCCGCCCTGATCGGCCGCACCGACCGTCGCGGACGCCTCCTCTGGTCCCTACCCAAGGGACACATCGAGCAGGGCGAAACGGCCGAACAGACCGCCATGCGCGAGGTCGCCGAGGAAACCGGCATCCGCGGTACCGTCCTGGCCTCGCTGGGCAGCATCGACTACTGGTTCGTCACCGAGGGCCGACGCGTCCACAAGACCGTCCACCACTACCTGCTCCGCTTCCTGGGCGGCGAACTCTCGGACGAGGACCTCGAGGTGACCGAGGTCGCGTGGGTTCCGCTGACCGAACTACCGTCCAGGCTCGCCTACGCCGACGAACGCAAACTCGCCGCCATCGCCACCCGCCTGATCGACGACATGAGCAGCGGCAACTCGGGCGCACCCATCCCCGGCGGGAAGTGATCGTGCGGGCCCGGAAGGTCGCTGCCGCCGCATTGACCACGTTCGTTCTCGCGGTGGCACCGTCGGTCGGCACCGCGGCACTGATCCCGGCACAACTTCCCGACGCCGGAGCCCAACCCGACTCGTCCGTCGGCGATACGAGCGGTACCACCAGCGCCGTTCCGGACACCCCGATGACGCAGGACGGCAACCCCTTCCTGACGCTGAGTATCGAAACCGTCGCCCCCTCGACCGTCACCACCAGCAGCGATCCGTTCGTGACGGTGCGCGCCACCGTGAAGAACACCGGGGACCGCCGCGTCGACGACGTCAGTGTCCGGATGCAGGCCGCGGACGCCGTCGACACCACGGCCGGACTGCGGACCTCGCTGACCCTCGACCAGGACCGATTCGAGCGTGTCGGCGATTTCGTCACCGTGGCCGAGTCCCTGGAGAAGGACGAGAGCCGCCAGTTCGACATGTCGATGCAGCTGCGCAGCACCACCGAACCCTCCTTGGGAATCGAGACCCCTGGCGTCTATCCGCTTCTGCTCAACGTCAACGGCACTCCCGAATACGGCGGAACCGCACGACTCGACGACGCCCGCTTTCTGCTCCCGGTCGTCGGACTGCCCCGCAACCCCGGTGAGATGGACCCCACCGCTCCCGACGCGATGCCGCTGCCTCCCAACACCCGCAACCCCGTCGCCATGACGGTTCTGTGGCCGCTGGCCGACATTCCACGACTCGCTGCCGGGATACCCGGTTCGGTCGACGAGCGCGTTCGGCTGATCGACGACGAACTCGCCGGCGAGCTGGCCACCGGTGGCCGACTCGACACCCTCCTCAAGGCCGTCGAGTTCGCGACACAACCCGGCCTCGATCCTGACGGCCGCCTGGCGTCGAGCCTGTGTATCGGCCTCGACCCCGACCTGCTCGTCACCGTCTCGAACATGACCCGCGGTTACCTCGTCGTCGACAACCCGGCCGATCCTGCCGGCACGACCCGCGAGGGCACCGGAAGCGCAGCCGCAGCTCAGTGGCTGTCCCGACTGGAAACGATCGCATCGAGCACCTGCGTGACGGCGATGCCGTTCGCCCAGACCGATCTGGGCGCCGTGGCCGACATCGGCGATCCCACACTGCTCAGCAGTGCCGTCAGCGCCCCGGCCGACATCGTCGACGGCATCCTCGGCATCACCTCGACACGCGGCTTCACCTGGAGCACCACCGGTGGGGTGGACGCGAACACCGCCGACGCCCTGCGAGCGGCAGGCACCGGCACCGTCCTGGTCGCCGACAACAGCATCAGCCCGCCGACCTCGGCACTGACCTCCCTGCTGGCGACGACCGACAGTGCATCGACCGGAACCGAGCAGACCCAACCGCTGGCCGCCACCCACTACGACGCCGCCACCGCAGCGGCACTGGCCGGCGTCGGAGCCACGCCGTCCACGCCTGCCCTCACTCCCTCCGAGCAACGCTTCGACCTCGCCACGGACTCGCGCACCGCACGCCTGCAGGACGCGCTCGGAGCCGTCAACTTCCACGCCCTCGTCGGTGCCGATCGGCCCGGACGCACCGTCACCGTCGCGCCCCCGCAGTACTGGACCGCGGGCGGAGACGAACCGTCGGCGATTCTGTCGACGGTGTCCTCGCTGCTGCGGTCCGGACTGGCGACGCCGCGGCCTCTGGCCGAGTTGCTCACCGAGCCCACGACCGGAACTCCGGTGACCGGCATCGACGCGGCCACCGAACTCGATACCGGCACCATCGACCTGGTGCGATCGCAGAGCGCCCGAGTCGACACCCTGATGCAATCGCTCGTCGAGGATCCGCAGTCGGCGCTGACTCCACGCCTGTACACCGCTCCGCTGCGCGAGGACATGCTCCGCGCGCTGTCGACGGCAGGTCGCGCGAGCGCCGCCAGCGAACGAACCGGCACCATGGCACGCGACCGACTCGCGGCAATCCGCATCGGACTGGACACCATCTACGGATCGGTGACCGTGCTGGCCCCCGGCGGCGTCTACACCCTCGCCTCGGAACAGAGCCCGCTGCTGCTCGTCGCCCGCAACGACCTCCCCGTCCCGGTCAACGTGCTGCTCCAGGTCGACGCACCACCGGAGATGACGATCAGTGACGTCGGCGTCACCCAACTTCCGGCCCGGGGATCACGGACCATCACCGTCCCGGCCGAGGTCGACGACACGCGCAACCTGTCCGTCGACTTCTCCGTCACCACGCTCGACGGGTCCCGGCTCGGCGAAGTGTCCACGGTGTCCGTGCGATCGAACGCATACGGCCAGGCACTGGCGATAATTACCGCCTGCGCCGGAGCTCTCCTACTGTTACTTGCAGGTCGACGCCTCTGGCATCGATTCAGAGGTCAACCAGACCCGGCCGACGAAGGGTACGAGAGACCATGACTGGCAACGTCCCGTACGACGGCGACCTGCCGCGGTCACGCCTGCCAGCGTCGCAGGTGTTCCGACGAACGACGCCACCGCGGTCCGCGCCCTGGGAGCGGCAGGCGCGGCCGGAGCTGCGCTCGTACCCGGCACCGCCGCCGCTCGACGGGCAGCCCGCCGCCGACGACACCGTCACCCAACTCATCCCGCGCTTCCGCGAGGAGGATTACCCGCAGGCACCCTCCGGAACGGTCCCGCCGACAGAGCTTCCGCCGAAGGGGTCCGACTCGGCACCGCAACCCGAGCCGAAACCGCAGAAGTCACTGCTGGCTGCGTCGGGTTCGATCGCGGTGGCGACCCTGGTCAGCCGAATCACCGGATTCGCCAAGCAGGTCGCCATGACGGCCACCCTCGGGGCAGGGCTGGCCAGTGCGTTCACCGTCTCGACGATCCTGCCGAACATGATCTCCGAGCTGGTCCTCGGTGCGGTACTCGGAGCCATCGTCGTTCCGGTGTTGGTCCGGGCCGAGCAGGAGGACGCCGATGGCGGGCGAGCATTCGTTCGACGGCTGTTCACCATCGCGGTGGCGCTGCTCGGAACCGTGGCGCTGGCCGCAACGATCGCGGCCCCGCTGCTGGCGCGGCTGATGCTCGACGGCGATCCGAAGGTCAACGAGGACCTGACCATCGCGTTCACCTACCTGGTGTTGCCCGCGCTGATGTTCTACGGATTGTCCGGCCTGCTCACGGCGGTGCTCAACACCCGGCAGAACTTCAAGCCCGGGGCCTGGGCACCGGTGTACAACAACCTGATCGTGCTCGGCGTCTTCGCGCTGTACTTCTTCATGCCGGGCGAAATCAGCGTGAACCCGGTCGAGATGGGCAACCCCAAACTCCTCGTTCTCGGCCTCGGAGTCACTGCCGGTGTCATCACCCAGGTCGTCGCGCTGATCCCGGCACTGCGCCGTGAACGCATCGACCTGCGCCCGCTCTGGGGATTCGACGAGCGCCTGAAGAAGTTCGGCGCGATGGCCGCCGCGATCGTCCTCTATGTCGTCATCAGCCAGATCGGGCTGATCGTGGCCACCAGGATCGCGTCGGGCACCGACGACGCGAGCAACGTGATCTACTCGCAGGCCTGGATCGTCCTGCAGTTGCCCTACGGCATCCTCGGCGTGACGGTCCTGACGGCCATCATGCCCAGACTCAGCCGCAACGCCGCCAACGGTGACACCCCGTCCGTCGTCGACGATCTCTCGGTAGCAACCCGCCTGACGATGGTCGCTCTGGTGCCGATCGTGGTGTTCCTGACCTTCGCGGGCCCGTGGGTGGGCGAGGCGCTGTACGGCTTCGGTCGGTTCGCCGATGTCGCACCCCGACTCGGCGAGGCCGTGAGCTGGTCGGCGTTCTCC
Source organism: Rhodococcus sp. 05-339-2 (assembly GCF_002258965.1). Lineage (NCBI taxonomy): Bacteria > Bacillati > Actinomycetota > Actinomycetes > Mycobacteriales > Nocardiaceae > Rhodococcus > Rhodococcus sp. 05-339-2. The sequence goes on along the minus strand of NZ_NOYW01000016.1, from coordinate 512,351 downwards.
CTCATCCCGTACGCCCTCGTCCTGATCCATCTCCGCGTGTTCTACGCCCGCGAGAAGGCCTGGACGCCGACGTGGATCATCCTCGGCATCACCGCCGTCAAGATCGGACTGTCTCTGCTCGCCCCGATCGTCGCGTCCGACCCGGATCAGGTGGTGCTGCTCCTCGGCGCAGCGACCGGCCTCGGGTACACGGTCGGCGCGATCATCGGCGGATTCCTGCTACACAAGAGCCTGGGCCGCCTGCGGATGGCCAACGTCGGCAAGACGGTCTGGCTGGTCCTCATCGCCTCACTGGCCGGCGGTGCGGCCATGCTCGCGATCGACCGGATCCTGGGTCTCGACGCCATGACGAACGGCTGGATCGGCAACTTCGTCCGCGTCGCGATCGACGCCGTCATCATGCTCGGCATCACCTTCTCGATACTCTGGTTCGGCAAGATTCCCGAAGTCCTGGCAGTCACCGTGGCCCTGAGCCGCGTCGTTCGGAAATTGCGCGGCACAACTGCTCCGACGGACACCGATCCGGCCGCCGCAGAAACCGGCGTGATTCCGGTTATTCGAACCGAGCCCACATGGGACACTGCGCGGGATCGGCTCCCGTACCCTGGTCATCGGCACCCGGGGGCAGAAGCCAACGCAGGTCGACCTTTTGCAGGACAACACGGGGCATATTCGCCTGAAGGAGTGACAGTGACCGACGACGAAGTTGCTGGGGGGCCGGCACAATCTCCAGCAAGCGAAGCCGACCGAACGAGCGGCGGCGTCGAGGTCGACACCCAGGACCGCACCGAACCCGTGAAGGCCGACGCTGCCTCGCCATCGAAGAGTGCGAAGCCCGCCGAGACACCGAAGCCGGCCGAGACACCGGCCGAGCCGAAGGCTGCACCCGAAGCGAAGAAGTCGGCCGCAGCTCCCGAGCCGGACGCAGAGAAGGCAGCCGACAAGCCTGCCCCGAAGCCGGCCGACAAGACGGTCTCCATCTCCAAGGCCGCTCTCGCGGCGCGTCCGACCGACAAGACCGTCTCCATCTCGAAGGCCGATCTCCCGGTCGAAGCCGACAGCGACAAGAAGGCCACACAGGAGTCGAAGCCTGCGGCCGACGCTGGTTCCACAGCGGATGCGGATTCCGAGAAGACGGAAGCGGCACCGGCCACACCCGACGCCTCCGACTCGGCCGGCACCGACGAGGGTGCCACTGCAGCAGCCCCGGCGAGCGCTCCCGAGCGCACGCTTCGCGGCCCGACGCTCATTCCCGGTGCCTCCGTTGCCGGTGGCCGCTACCGACTGCTGGCACCGCACGGCGGAGCACGTGGACTCAAGTTCTGGCAGGCACACGACGTCAAGCTCGATCGCGAGGTCGCCTTGACGTTCGTCGACGCCGATCAGCAATCGACCGCCTCGACCGACGACCGCACGCAGGGACCGCAGGCGATTCTCTCGCGCACGCTGCGTCTGGGTCGGATCAATTCGCCCGGCCTCGCCCGCGTGCTCGACGTGGTACGCGGCAGCTCGGGCGGCATCGTCGTCGCGGAGTGGACTCCCGGCCGCTCACTGCGTGAGATGGCCGACACCGTGCCCTCACCGACCGGCGCTGCGCGTGCGATCAAGGTCCTCGCCGCAGCGGCCGAGGCAGCGCACCGCAGCGGAGGCGCCCTGTCGATCGACCACCCCGATCGGGTGCGTATCAGCTCGAGCGGTAACGCCGTCCTCGCATTCCCCGCGACACTGGCCGACGCCGACCCGAGTTCGGACGTCCGCGGACTCGGCGCGATGCTCTACGCCCTGATCACCGCCAAGTGGCCGCTGTCCGACACCACCGGCGATGCCGTCGTGTCCGGTGATGCAGCTCCGGCACGCAGCGTCGGTGGCATGCGTCCGGCCGACCGTGACGACAAGGGTGCCCCGCTCGAGCCGAGGCAGGTTCGTCCGGACGTTCCGTTCGAGATCTCCGCCGTCGCCGTGCGGGCATTGGAACAGAACAGCGGCATCAGGACCGCTGCCACCGTGCAGCACGTTCTCGATCAAGCAGCAGTGGTCAACGACAAGACCGATCTGATGCCGGCGCTGCGACTGGGCCAACGAGCGCCAGGTGCCAGTGGGCACTCGCTCGCCGATCCCGAGGAGATCGCTGCCGAGAAGGCCAAATCGATGCGCACCAACATCGCCATCGCTGTGCTCGGTGCCCTGACGGTGGTGGTTCTCGCATTCGCCGGCTTCTGGCTGTTCACCTCGATTGCCGGCAACGACACCGACACTCCGCTCGACACCCAGGACTTCGGTCTCACCACTCCTGCCACGGCGCCACCGGCGGGCGATGCGGCCGCTGCGCCGCCGGCCGAGACCGGTGGACCCGTGGCGATGGAGGACGTCAGCGTGTTCTCACCTCAGGGTTCCGCCGACAACCCCAGCACCGCGTCCAACGCGATCGACAACGACCCCAGCACAGCGTGGACGACCGACTCGTACTTCCAGCAGTTCCCGGCCCTCAAGAACGGCGTCGGGCTGCTCGTGTCCATTCCGTCCTCGACGCTGCAGAACGCGTGGATCGAGTCGACATCTCCCGGAACTGTCGTCGAGATCCGGTCGGCCCCGAACGGCTCGCCCAGTCTCAGCGACACCACGCTCCTCGGTGAAGCCACGCTGCAGAACGGCCGCACCGACATCGCCCTGAGCGACGCGGAGCCGACCGGGAACGTGCTCGTCTGGATCACCAGACTCGGCGAGCAGGGCGGCCGCATCGCCACCTCGATCTCCGGGATCGGTTTCGACTCCTAGATCGGGCTTTCGGTAGCCGATACCGACTTGTTTCGTACTTCGCGGTCTCGATGGCTTAGGCTCCCCCCAATGCGTTAACACGGGGGGAGCCGTTTTCGTATGACCGAACGTTTCGATTCGGCGCCAGGGGAGCGCACGGATGCGGAGCTTCTTGCTGCCCATGCGGCCGGGGAGCCGAATGCCTTCGCCACGCTGATCTACCGACATCACGAACATCTGTGGCTGACGGCTCGACGCACCAGCTACACGCCCGAGGACGCCTCCGATGCTCTGCAGGAGGCACTGCTCTCCGCTCACCGCACGGCCGGGTCGTTTCGCGCCGACGCCGCGGTGCGAAGTTGGTTACACAAGATCGTCGTCAATGCCTGCCTCGACCGCATCCGAAGAAACAAGGCTCGGCCGTCGGTTCCGTTGAGCGAGAACGAAAGTCACGAGCCCGTTTCGCCCAGGGACCGGATCTCCGAGACGGAGACGAGCATTCTCGTTCGACAGGCTCTGATGACGCTGCCACCCGACCAACGCGCAGCCGTCGTCATCGTGGACATGGAGGGCTATTCGGTGGCCGACGCTGCCGTGTTGCTCGGTGTTCCCACCGGTACCGTCAAGAGTCGATGCGCCCGCGGCCGGCTCAAACTCTCGACACAGCTCGCGTATCTGAAAGATGCAGGGAACCGAATCTGACCCTCTCGCGTCTATACCGTGTGAGAGGGAAAGCAGATTCGGCGGAGGGAGGCAGGAACGTGTCGCCGAGCACCGACGCTCCACAAGCCCCGTTCTCGCCGGAACTACTCGCCGATCTGCATGCGGATGCACTTCCCGAGGACGTCAGCAGACGACTGTGGCCACTGGTTCGTCTCGACGAGGATTCGATGCGGATCCTCGCCGGTCTCGACGCCGTCTCGGCTCGACTCCACGAGATGGGCGAGGACCCCACCGGAACGTTGTCGATCCCGCCCGAGGTCGCCCGGCAGATCGACCGCACTATCCAGACGGTCGAGCGATCGGCATCCGCGCCGGGGGTCGTCGTTCCGCTCCGTCCCCGAGGACGACGTGTCGTCCTCGGAACTGCCGCTGCCGCAGCACTTCTGGTGGCCGGGTCGGTTGCCGTCGTGGCACTGCTGTACACCCCGAACGAACCCGAATCGATCGCCGCCGACCCGTCGCAGGCTCCGGATTCGTCTCTGGTGCTCGATTCCGCCGACCTCGATTCCGGTTTCGCCTTCAGCATCATCGGCAAGCGCGATCCCGGAGCACTCGCCGATCCGGCCGATCTTGCTGCCTGCCTTCGGTCCAACGATGTGGATCCGGCCACCACCGTTCTCGGCTCCAGTCGAGTGCGCGTCGACGGCCGAGACGGAACCATGCTCGTCCTCGCCGGAGCACAGCCTTCACAGTTCATCGCCCTCGCGGTGGGCAACGACTGCGGCACCGCCAACCCCGATGTGCTCACGCGTCGCGATATCGGCTGACGGATCTCTCACCGGGGAACAACTGCCTCTAGGGTGGTGTTGACCAGATGTACGTCGAGAGCCGTGTGCGCTGAGCACTCGCTTGTCGACGACACGTACACGCCGCACAAGATCGGAAGGTCTGCATTGAGTACCCCCAAGGTTCACGATCTCATCATCGTCGGCTCGGGACCGGCCGGTTACACCGCCGGCGTCTACGCCGCACGCGCGGAACTGGAACCGATCCTGTTCGAGGGAACGCAGTTCGGTGGTGCGCTGATGACCACGACCGAGGTCGAGAATTTCCCCGGGTTCCGCGAGGGCATCATGGGCCCCGATCTGATGGAACAGATGCGCGAGCAAGCGCAGCGATTCGGTGCCGACATCCGAACCGAGGATGTCGAAGAGCTCGACCTGACCGGCCCGATCAAGACCGTCTCTGCCGGCGGCGAGACCTACCGGGCTCGCGCGATCATCCTCGCGATGGGCGCAGCAGCTCGCTACCTGTCCATCCCGGGTGAGGAGAAGCTGCTCGGACGCGGTGTCAGCGCCTGCGCCACCTGTGACGGCTTCTTCTTCCGCGATCAGGACATCGCCGTCATCGGTGGTGGCGACTCGGCCATGGAGGAAGCGACCTTCCTCACCCGCTTCGCACGCAGTGTCACCATCGTGCACCGCCGCAGCGAGTTCCGGGCGTCGCGCATCATGCTCGAGCGCGCCAAGAACAACGACAAGATCCGCTTCCTGACCGACACCAAGGTGCTCGAGGTCCTCGGCGACACGAGCGTGACCGGACTGTCGCTCGAACACGCCGACACCGGCGAAAAGACCACCCTGGACGTGACCGGAATGTTCGTGGCGATCGGTCACGATCCCCGCAACGAACTGGTCAAGGGCCAGGTCGAGCTCGACGACGCCGGCTACGTCAAGGTCGCGTCGCCCACTTCGGCCACGTCCGTCGAAGGCGTGTTCGCTGCCGGAGACCTCGTCGATCACGTGTACCAGCAGGCCATCACCGCTGCGGGTACGGGCTGCACCGCGTCGATCGACGCCGAGCGTTGGTTGGCCGAGCAGGGCGATATCACCACCAACACACTCGAACACGCCGACCAACCGGTCGACGCCGTCAACGCCTGACAGGCACCGAGCTTCCAATATCGAGGAGATAGATATGTCCGACGACAAGAGCACCGTCACCATCACCGACGCATCGTTCGTCGACGATGTTCTGACCAGTGAGAAGCCCGTCCTGGTCGACTTCTGGGCCACCTGGTGCGGCCCGTGCAAGATGGTCGCCCCGGTTCTCGAGGAGATCGCGGCCGAGCACAAGGACAAGCTCACCATCGCCAAGCTTGACATCGACGCCAACCCGCAGGCCGCCCGCGACTTCAAGGTCATGTCGATTCCGACGCTGATCCTCTTCCAGGGCGGCAAGCCGGTCAAGCAAATTGTCGGCGCAAAGGGCAAGGCCGCGCTGCTCAAGGACCTCGAAGGCGTTATCTGACTCACCCGCACACCGTGTGGATTGCAGCGGAAGCCAGTCTTTCTGCGACAATCATCTGATGTGCCGATGCTTCGGCATCGGCACATCGGCCGCGAGGTGCGAGTGCCGTCGGAACGATCGAGAGGCTTTGTCGAGGATGCAGGAACTCAGTCACGGCGATTCCGGACCCGCCGTCGCCGAGGTCCGCGGCACCCTGTCGGCACTCGGCTTTCTCCACGAAGCAGTCGTTCCCCCAGGTCCGATGGCCGACGGCCACTGGACCGCTCCCGGATCCGTGTTCGACGGTGCCCTCGGAGGTGCCGTGCGCGCCTTCCAACAACACCGCGGCCTGCTGGTCGACGGCGTGGTGGGCCCGGCCACGTATCGCGCGTTGAAAGAGGCGTCGTATCGCCTCGGCGCTCGAACCCTCATCTATCAGCTGTCCGCTCCGCTGTACGGTGACGACGTCGCCTCGTTGCAAACGAGACTTCAGGATCTCGGCTTCTACAGCGAACGCGTCGACGGCTTCTTCGGTCCGCGCACACACGAGGGTCTGTCCTCGTTCCAGCGCGAGATCGGGCTTTCCCCCGACGGCATCTGTGGGCCTGCGACTCTGCGCTCTCTGGACCTTCTCGGAACTCGTGTCACCGGTGGATCCCCTCACGCCATGAGCGAGGAAGAACTCGTTCGTAAGTCCGGCCCGCAGTTGACCGGCAAGCGCATCGTCATCGACCCCGATCTCGGCGGAGCAGACACCGGACACATCGTCGACGGAGCGTTCGGCCGAGTCTCCGAATCGGAGATTCTGTGGGATCTGGCCAGTCGGCTCGAGGGCCGCATGGCCGCGACCGGCATGGAGACGTTCCTCTCCCGAGCGCGCGGAACCAATCCTTCGGTTGCCGACCGCGCCGAGACCGCAAATGCCTGGGGTGCCGATTTGATGATCTCGTTGCGCTGCGCATCGAGCACCAGCCCCATGGCCAACGGTGTCGCAAGCTTCCACTTCGGTAACTCGCACGGATCCACCTCGATGATCGGCCAGGTACTGACCAGCTACGTGCAGCGTGAAATCGTCGCTCGCACACCGCTTCTGGACTGCCGTAGCCACGGCCGCACGTGGGATCTGTTGCGTCTGACCAACATGCCGACCATCCAGATCGATCTCGGTTACCTCACCAACGAATCCGATGTCGAAGTGCTCAGCGACCCGAAGTTTCGCGACATCATCGCCGAAGCAATTCTGATCGCCGTCAAACGTCTGTATCTACTCGGGCAGGACGATCAGCCGACCGGAACGTTCACCTTCGCGGAGTTGCTCGCCGAAGAACTCGCAGCCTCCGATCGCCCCTGACCGACCGCGCACGAACGTGTCGATCGGTGAGTACTCAGCGCGCCCCGACGGTCGACTTCTGCTCGATGTCGACGACGGAGATACTCGCCGCGATCAGTAGCTGCTCGAGTGCGGATTCGACGTCCTGCTTCCACCCGTGATCACGATCGAGCTCGAGCCGTAGTCTCGGGAATCTGTGGTGGGGAGCGATGACCTCGAACCCGACCTTCTCGAGGAAATCCGCTTCGATCATGCACGTCGATGCCGAACACGTCAGTTGCGCGGTGGCGTTGGGAACCACCGGCGCAGCATCGTCGGCGTTGCGTCGAATGCCGAACGCTTCCAGAGCGCGAACGCCACGATTGACCAGATCACCCACGACTGCCTGGATCAGGGTCGCCGAATGCAAATCCGCATCGTCGGGCGAATCGATGCGGAGTTGGGTCAGTAGAACCGCATCGTGGCTGACGGGCGAAGTCGGGAACGTCGCCGCGCGTGGAACTGCTCGGGGTGGGCAGTAGAGCGCGCAGCCGATCGTCCTGCCATCGATGGACAGCAACTGCCCACACGATCCCCATTCGAGCATGATGGTCGACAGCCATACTTCGTTCTCGAATTCGAGATCGACCGACGAACTCTCCGACGCGGGATCGAGTACCCAGAAGCTGCACCGCCGCGAATGCGTCGGCAAGTGCTCGAACGAACCGAGCGTCACTCCGGTCACCATCGCCGACACCGCTTACCTCAGCCTTCGTGCACTCGTTCAACGCGAGAATTCTCCGTCGGAGTCGATCCGCTCCTCGACAAGGATGTCACATGGGTTGTTCCGCAGGCGTCACCCCCACCATTCCATCGCCGAACCCGTCGAGCGGAGCGAATCATTCAAATGCGTTGTATGACAATATCTTTCGACCATTTTGCGAACATTCGTGACCGCCTCCGACCGAGCTACGTCACAGTGACGTTTCGACCGCGTATGACTGGTCCTGAAAATTCGCCACTACTTTTTCTTCTGTGCTTCCATCATCTCGACGATCCTCTGAAGGTCGTCTACCGAACCGAATTCGACCACGATCTTGCCTTTCCGCTTGCCGAGGCTGACCGTCACCCGAGTGTCGAACGAATCCGAGAGCCGATCGGCGACGTCCTGGAGGCCCGGCATCTGAATCGGCTTGCGTCGAGGTGCCGGATCCGGGCTCTTTCCGTCCTCCCGATTGGCGAGAGTGACGGCCTCTTCCGTCGCGCGTACGGAGAGACCCTCGGCGACGATTCGCGCAGCCAACGACTCCTGGGCATCGGAACCCGCGTCCAAGGACAACAAGGCGCGGGCGTGTCCGGCCGACAGAACCCCGGCCGCCACTCGTCGTTGTACGGGAATCGGCAGCTTCAACAGACGAATCATGTTGGTGACGACCGGCCGTGATCGACCGATTTTCACGGCCAATTCTTCGTGCGTGACGTCGAATTCCTCGAGCAACTGTTGGTACGCGGCCGCTTCTTCGAGCGGATTGAGCTGTACCCGGTGGATGTTCTCGAGCAAAGCATCGCGCAACATCGCATCGTCCGCGGTCTCCCGAACGATCGCGGGGATCGACTCGAGGCCGGCTTCCTGGCTTGCACGCCACCGACGCTCGCCCATGACGAGCTGATATTTTGCGTCACCGGCACCAGCGGAACCCGATACGAGACGGACCACGATGGGCTGCATGAGCCCAAATTCACGGATCGAGTGAACCAGTTCGGCCAACGACTCGTCGTCGAAGACGTGCCTCGGTTGCTTCGGGTTGGCTTCGATCCGGTCTGGTGCGATCTCGCGATAGACGGCACCGACGGGGGAGAGGTCGTCTCCACTCAGTACCGGAGGTGTCGGAGTGGGCGCCGTCGCAGTCTCGGTGAGATCGTCGGCCGGTGCGGCTCGCTTCGGCTTGGTGGACGTATCCGGACGGTCCTTGGCATTGCGATCCGCGCCGATGATCACGTCTGCCGCGGCGTTACCGAGGCGTGGTCCGGCGTCAGGTCCGGTGGGGATCAGTGAGGCCAGGCCGCGACCCAGACCACCCTTACGTGTCGAACTCATCTGGTTACTTCTTTCGTGCTTCGTCGATGCCGGCCGATCGGGCAGCGAGCTCTCGTCCGGCGTCCAGGTAGCTCATCGCACCTCGCGAACCGGGGTCGTAATCCAACACCGTCATGCCGTACCCGGGAGCCTCGGATACCTTCACGCTGCGGGGGATGACGGCGCGCAAGACGGCGTCCCCGAAGTGCTTGCGTACTTCTTCTGCTACCTGGTCCGCCAACTTGGTGCGGCCGTCGTACATCGTCAGGATGACGGTCGAGACGTGCAGTTCGGGATTCAGATGAGACTGCACCAGCTCGATGTTGCGGAGGAGCTGACCCACGCCTTCGAGCGCGTAGTACTCGCACTGGATGGGAATCAGTACCTCGGTCGCGGCCACGAGCGCGTTGACAGTCAGCAGACCGAGCGACGGCGGGCAGTCGATCAGGATGAAGTCCGCGTCGATGCCGGCGAGCTCCTCCACGGACAGCGCCGTCTTGAGGCGCCCTTCGCGAGCGACCATCGACACCAACTCGATCTCGGCTCCGGCGAGGTCGATGGTTGCCGGGATGCAGAACAACCTGTCGCTGTGCGGACTCTTCTGCACGGCGTCCTTGGCGCTCACCTCACCGATGAGGACCTCGTAGCTCGACGGCACACCCGAGTGGTGCTCGACGCCCAACGCGGTGCTGGCGTTGCCCTGAGGGTCCAGATCGACCACGAGAACCGTCAGGCCTTGGAGCGCGAGCGCGGCAGCCAGGTTCACGGCGGTCGTCGTCTTCCCGACGCCACCCTTCTGGTTGGCAATGGTCAGCATGCGTCGCTTCGCCGGCTTCGGCAGCGACACCGATCCGGGATGCAGAACCTGGCTGGCTCGATGTGCCGCGGCACCGATGGGGGTGTCGTTCGGTGAGATCGCGTTGGTGTACTCGAACCCTGAGCCGGCCGTCACCCCCGACTTGTTCTCCGAGTTGCTCGAGGCGTTCTTCTTGGGCGCTGTTTCACGTGAAACAGCGGGATCGGACCCACCCGACATATGTGCTCCTTAGTGCGGAACTGACTGTGTTCAATACGATCGATCGGGTCGAGCGCGCGGCGTGTGAGCCCGCAATCGACTTCAGTGACGACTCAGTCTCCGCGGCTCACGCACCGCTCTGACGACAATGGTGGGAGTGGGCAACAGCCCCACTCCGCACTCCACTACCTCCAGCTTGCCAGCACCCATCCGAGCGAGGGAAGCCCGGTCACGTTCGATCTCTTCTGCGGCGCTCGAACCCTTCAGAGCCAGCATTCGACCGTGCTCGTGAACGAGAGGCAGCGACCATTTTGCAAGCTTTTCCAAAGGTGCCACCGCCCTCGACGTCACCACATCGGCGCCGCCGGCTTCCTTCTTGACGCCGGGCTGCTCCGCGCGGCCGCGCACGACCAAGATGTTCAGATCGTGTTCCTCGATGAACTCGGCAAGATACACGGTCCGCCGGAGGAGGGGCTCGACGAGTGTCACGCGCAGATCGGGTCGCGCGATCGCCAGCGGGATCCCGGGCAAGCCCGCGCCGCTGCCGATGTCCACGACGGCCTCGCCTTCATCGATGAGCTCACCGATCGCCGCACAGTTGAGGATGTGTCGCTCCCAGAGCCGTGGAACTTCACGCGGTCCGATGAGTCCTCGTTCGACGCCTGCCGTTGCCAACGAGTCGTGATACCTCCGTGCCAACTCGAGCCGGTCACCGAAGATATGCTCTGCCACGGCCATCACTTGGTTGCTGTCCGAGCCTTCTTGTTCCACGTGAAACATCTTCCCGTGCCCGAGCGCGGAACGCCAAACGACATCGCTGTAACTCGACGGATTGCGACATCGACACCGGAATTGGCGACAGCACGGGCGCCGTGCGGGCGTCGCCTCTCGGACCGAGACTTAGCAAATCACGATTGGCGAGCCAGCCAGTTTTCGGTCAGGTCCGTCCGAGCAAACCGATCCGCCCGTGCGCTCGAATCAATGATCTCCAGCCCAGCCCGAATCAGATCGCGTTGATTGATCCAAACCCGACGGACTCGGTCCTTTCGACGACTCGAGGTCTACCGGCCCCACATCATGTTTCACGTGAAACTTCACCTCCCATCGATGGCACTCAATCGCCTACCGCGCACCGACTCGATAGGGCACACGTTCGTCGACTGAGCAACAAGTCGATGGGAGAAGAGTCGACGCAATCGATCGGTTCGTCCGCACCTGGCAGCAGCCTCCAGAATCCAACCGAATGGGCCCGGTGCGATCCACACCAACGCCGCCGTACCGATACCGCGGGACGGGTCCATCCCGTCGGCGAACGATCACAGTCGGTGGCGCTACGCCTTGACGACACGGATCCTCGAGAACAACGTTCTACGTGAAACCAACCCACCGTTGCTCGGCCCCGCGTCAAACGTCATCGCAGAACGATCGCGGGTAGCCGATGCACACCGCAGACATTCTCGGCCGCAATGGCGTCCCGGAGATCCTCGATCTCGACGCCGGGCACGGACGGGGGAGAGTCCACAGTTTCGATCTCGATCACATCGCGATCGACTCGAGCACCCAGCCGCTGCACCCGAACTCCAGACGCACCCACACTGCATGTGGATCAGCCGGATGGGTCAGCAGTCGTACACAGTCGATCGCTGGACGAGTGCTCCCGTGCAACTGTCCCGAGCACATCGTCGGCCCTCGCTCATGTCCCCGAATCGAGCCCGCGAAGATTTCGACGGGCACCCTCTCGAAGATCGACAACGCCGCGAGTGTCGCCTCATCGTCGGCTTCGCGGTACGGGCACTTCGTATCGCGCTGGAGTTCCCGCCGCGGCTACAGCAATGGAACGATTCTCTCGACCTTCACAACGATCGATGCGCGACTGTCCAAGGTGAGTCGCATCGTCGTCGGAAGGATCGTCCATGAGCCCGGGCCCGCTGTTGTCTATCTCCGAATCTCGGCAACGCCGATCTTTGCCGACATCGAATCCGACAGTGACGGCCGGATGTCCTGTCCCACGCATTTGCCCTCGGCCGGATCGTCGGCACACCCTGCGCGATCGGTGCCGTCGCCATTTCTTCGGTGAGTGTCTCGAACTCAGTTTCACTGCTATGCCGAACTCGATCCGGACACCCAACTGGCATCGCACTGTTTCACGTGAAACCGCCCCGGCTCCGGACCGTCTCGAACGGCAGTCGAAATGTTGCAACTTGATCAGAGAACGACCGTCACGACGGCCCAGTGTGCGCGGTGCCTAGAACCAGCGTCGGCGAGAACAGCACTGCGACGGACGCAACATGGTTGGAGGATGACGACATCGATGTCGCACGTTTCACGTGAAACAATTCCGCAGAATGTCCGCCCGATACCGACGCGTCACACCGCCATTGTTGCCGTCACAGTGACGAAAGCGCACTGGATGCCTGGATCTGGTAATTCGGCGAGGAAATCGATCGAACCGGCAACATCGTCGTCTGCTCAGCGCACAAATTACATCGATGATATTTGCCAGGATGTGCGGCTACATCCGGATACGACGATGGCCCCCACCGAAGTGGGGGCCATCGACTGGGAGGCTCAGTTACGCCTTGACGACGACTACTCGTCGGGCCGGCTCGACGCCGGTACTTTCGCTCGCGACGCCGTCGATCTTGGCCACCGCGTCGTGCACGATCTTTCGCTCGAACGGAGTCATCGGGGTCAGTTCTTCGCGTTCACCGGATTCGAGAACGCGCCGGGCTGCTTCGGCACCGAGGTTGCCGAGTTCCGTACGCCGGTTGGCGCGCCAGCCGGCGACGTCGAGCATCAGCTTGCTGCGCTCACCCGTCGACTGCTGAACGGCGAGACGAGTCAGCTCCTGCAGTGCATCGAGAACTTCGCCCTTGCGACCGACGAGCTTGGCGAGATCGTCGCCGCCGTCGATGCTGACGATCGCGCGATCACCCTCCACGTCGAGATCGATATCGCCGTCGAAGTCCAGGACGTCCAGAAGTTGCTCGAGGTAGTCGCCGGCAATCTCGCCTTCCTCGACCAGATAATCCTCGTCGTCCTCGTCCTCGTCATCCTCGTCGGTCTTGTCCTCGACCACTCCCGAGTCATCGGATTCCTCGACCACAGGAGTCCGATCTGCCTCCGCGTCGACTGCACCCACCTGATCGGCCTCGACCACCACGTCACTCGCTCCATCCCCGGATACCGCGCCGGTTGTCCGTACTTCGTCGTTCTGTGCTTCTTCTACGTCCGCTGCCATCTTCGTCCTTCTCTCGACGTGTCGGTCAGCGCCGCTTGCGCTTGGTCGACTTGTTCCGGTTCGCCTGCGGTCTCGGTTTCGCCGGCGTTGCGGCACCGGTCGTCGAACCGGAACTGCCCTCGCCGGTCTCCGCCACGGACGAATCGCTCGTCGGCGTCATCTTCGAGAGCTTGGGACGAGCACCTGGCTTCGGCTTGGTGGTCGATACCGGCTTCACACCGGGCTTGGGCGCGTTCTCGGAACGCTTCTCCACTGCGGCAGCGACCTTCGCGGCTTCTTCCTTGTCGATCTTTCCGAACACCAGGTGCTGCTGCGCGTAGGTCCAGGTGTTGTTGCTGACCCAGTACAGCAGGATCGCGACGGGCAGCAGGGCACCGAACACGAGAACACCGAGCGGGAAGACGTACAGCGCGAGCTTGTTCATGATCGCGGACTGCGGGTTCGCTGCGGCCGCCGCGCTCTGACGCGCGACCGATGCGCGCGAGTTCAGGTGCGTCATGATGGCCGCGATGATCATCAGCGGGATGGAGACTGCTGCGATGACCCAGGTGGACGGAATGGTCGCATCCGGTCCTACGGCGAATGCATTGAGCTGGTCCTGCGGCATCGTGATCCACGCCGAGATCGGTGCACCGAACAGGCGGGCGTCCAGGAAGGACTGCACGTCCGCCACGTTGAACGCGTAGTTCGACAGCTCGCGGTTCTCCTCGGGAGTCAACCCGAGCTGACCGAAACCGGTACCGGTGCGGTTGAACGAGCGCAGTACGTGGAACAGGCCGATGAACACAGGCGCCTGCGCCAGCACCGGCAAGCAGCCCATCAGCGGATTGAAGCCGTGCTCCTTCTGGAGCTTCTGCATCTCGACGGCCATCTTCTGCTTGTCTTTGCCGTACTTCTTCTGCAGCGCTTTGATCTGCGGCTGTAGCTCCTGCATCTGCCGCGTGGTGCGAACCTGCTTGACGAAGGGCTTGTACAGAATCAGGCGGAGGGTGAAGACCAGGAAGACGACGGACAGTGCCCAGGCGAACCCATTGCTGGGATCCTGGAACACAAAGCCGAACACCTTGTGCCACACCCAGAGAATCCAGGCAACCGGGTAGTAAATGAAGTCGAGCACGGCTCTATGTACTCCTCTGTTCTTCCACTCGCACGAGATCGTGGTGTTCTTCGGTTTCGGTAGGTTCGGTGACGATCGCGCGCCACCTACCGGGTTCGGGTACCGGGTCCCACCCTCCAGAGTGCCAGGGAGCACATTTGAGGAGGCGGACGACTGCCAGCAACGAGCCCTTCGTCATTCCGTGCACCTGGAGGGCCTCGATGGCGTACTCGCTGCAGGTGGGGGAGAAGCGACAGGTGGGAGGTCTCATCGGGGACACGTATGTCCGGTACAACCCGATGACGTAGACGAGTGTTCGAGCAGGAATGGAACGAAGGTTGCCCATGAATGTCATGACGGCGGACCCTTCGGAGCTTCGAGAAGACCGAGCTTCTTCAATCCTGAACGCAGTTGAATCGATAGATCTGCCGAGGACGCGCGCGCGGCTCCGGGCAGTGCACGGATCACCACGTCGGTGGTCTCGGGGAGCTCACCGATGACGTCGGTACAGATATGCCGAAGCCGGCGCGCAACTCGATGACGAGTTACGGCCGGCCCGACTGCCTTGCTGACGATCAATCCGAATCGTGGCCCGCGAACGGTCGATGCGATGTCCTGTTCGTCACGCACGACGGCGTGAACCACAAGATCCGATCTACCCATTCGGCGTCCTCGACGCACCGCTACGGAGAAATCACGTGCTCGGTGTAGTCGATTCGGCTCAGGAAGCATCCCGAGCTCCAAGCTTCGGACGAACAGATATCAGGCTGTGAGTTCTTTACGGCCCTTGCCGCGACGTGCGGAAACGATTGCACGACCCGCACGGGTACGCATACGAAGACGGAAGCCATGAACGCGCGCGCGGCGGCGATTGTTCGGCTGGAACGTCCGCTTGCCCTTGGCCACGGTCAACACTCCTCGAGATTCGACGACGCCGATCTGTCGGCGCCTGCTGTAAAGGTTCTCAGCGAGTTCGGATGAAGTCGCTAGCCTCCCGAGCGAGAAATCCGAGTGAAGACAGACTGTGAGCAGCCAGCAAGCATCGGCCACCTCGCTATTGGGTGACTGTTCGAGAGTACTGATCGAGTCACTGCCGGTCAAACTCGCTCTCGAGTGCACCGTGCCGTCGTTCATGCACAGGCAGTGCCGGTCCGGGGCCACCGATGGTGGGACGGTGCTCGACATCGCCGCCGAACGAGCAGGCACTGCGACACAATTCGTCCGATCGCACGACAGACAGTCGGCATCGATGCAGGTCAGACTGGCGCAAACGCCATACCACGAACCGAAACGCGTTCTGGGGTCACATCGGTGTCGTTTATCCACACCTGTGGATAATTGTGTGGAAACACAGTTCAGGTGGCATATTCGTACCTTGCGGGGTCCACCCACGGACCCTGGTCTCGGCCGCAGCGACGCACGAACGACGACGCTATCCGACGCTGTTGCTGCGCGGGTACGAAACGACGCACGAACTCACGCGTCGAACACCGCCCGAGACCAATGCTCGACGACGGAGGGCCCAACGTGAACGACGATCCGGATGCGCTCGCGCGCATCTGGCCCGAGGTGGTCGCGGAGCTCACATCCGACCGACACAGTGGGTCGCCGCTGACCAAAGGCCAGAAGGCCTGGCTCGCGCTGGTCAAACCGCTGACCTTGACGCAGGGGTTCGCACTGCTCGCAGTTCCGTCGACCTTCGCGCAGGAAGCGATCGAGCGAGATCTTCGCGAACCCATCCTCGGCGCCCTCGGGCGTCACCTGGGACAGGGTGTCGAGGGACTCGGTGTGCGTATCTCGGCTCCCGAGGACGAGAAGATCGAGGCCGAGCGATCCACGTACCCCGATGCAGTCAGTTCTCCTACCTACCGGCGCCGCATCCTGACCAGCAGAGACGACGAGCCGTCGGACTCCGAAACAGCCGACTACGAAGAGGTCGACGACGAACGCGAGGCCTTGGCCAGCGTCCAGAACTCCTGGCCGACGTATTTCACCAAGCCTCCCGACTCGACGCCACCGTCCTCGGGCGCCAACAGCCTAAACTCGAAGTACACCTTCGACACGTTCGTCATCGGTGCCTCCAATCGCTTCGCACACGCAGCCGCGGTGGCCATTGCCGAGGCACCTGCTCGCGCCTACAACCCGCTGTTCGTCTGGGGGGCGTCGGGTCTGGGCAAGACGCATCTGCTGCACGCGGCCGGCCACTACGCGCAGCGGTTGTTCCCGGGCATGCGCGTCAAGTACGTCTCGACCGAGGAATTCACCAACGACTTCATCAACAGTCTTCGTGACGACCGGAAGGTGGCGTTCAAGCGCCGCTACCGGGAGACCGACGTGCTGCTCGTCGACGACATCCAGTTCATCGAAGGCAAGGAAGGCATCCAGGAGGAGTTCTTCCACACCTTCAACACCTTGCACAACGCGAACAAACAAATCGTCGTCTCGTCCGACCGGCCACCGAAGCAACTGGCCACGCTCGAGGAGCGACTTCGTACCCGCTTCGAGTGGGGCCTGATCACCGATGTGCAGCCACCCGAGCTCGAGACGCGAATCGCAATTCTGAGCAAGAAGGCTCGGATGGATCGGCTCGATGTGCCGCACGACGTGCTCGAGCTCATCGCCAGCCGGATCGAACGCAACATTCGTGAGCTCGAAGGTGCCCTCATTCGAGTGACGGCCTTCGCATCGCTGAACGGACAGGCACTCGACCTCACCCTGGCCGAGGTGGTCCTGCGCGATCTCATCCCCGATTCGTCGAGTCTGGAGATCAACGCGGCCACGATCATGGCAGTGACCGCGGAGTACTTCAACACGTCCATCGAGGACCTGTGCGGTCCGGGTAAGGCCCGAGCACTGGCCATGGCCAGGCAGATCGCGATGTATCTCTGCCGTGAGCTCACCGATCTGTCGCTGCCCAAGATCGGCCAGACGTTCGGTCGCGACCACACGACGGTGATGTACGCGGACAAGAAGATCCGCAAGGAGATGACCGAGCGTCGCAAGGTCTACGACCAGGTCCAGGAGCTGACGGCGCGGATCAAGCAGCGCTCGAAGAGATAGACGACCCGGCACGGACCGACTCGTCGGACGGCACCGAATCCCATCGCGGGTTCGGTGCCGTCGTGCTTTTCTCGTCGTTCGGCGGACCGATTCTCGACGCGGATTCGGTGAGTTTTCGAGGCGTCGACCATTGATTCACACCTGTGGATAACCATGTGGACAACATCGAAGTTCTGGGGATGGAGTGTGGGCGCCTGTGCACCGATGTGATTCGTCCACAGGCAGCGGTTCGTCAACCACGAATTGGTCCCGAGTTCATCCCCACGACACCACGCTCGGCCACCAGCGGATCGAGTGGTCCGTGCACAGATTCCACAGGACCTATTAATACTTCTGTTTTCTCCTTGAAAGAACTTCTTTGAAAACAGGTGTTGGGGAACGATCCGTTCACAGGCCCCTCGGGGACACCCGAATCCCGAGTTAGGCGAGACCCTCGCGCTTCCGTCTTCGGTTCGGAGGGCATACGGTGTGCTTGCGCTGGATGTGCCACACTCGTCGTTGCATCGGTTCGAGCGGCAACCATCGTGGTTGCACCGCCGGATCGTGAAGACGAACGCCACCGAACGAGAGGAAATGCCGAGCGATGGAGCTTGGAAGTTTGAAGTTTCGCGTTGCTCGTGAAGATTTTTCCGATTCCGTCGCGTGGGTGGCTCGTAGCCTGCCGTCCCGGCCGCCCGTTCCCGTTCTCGGTGGAGTTCTTCTTGCCGCCGACGAGCAGGGTCTGACGGTCTCCGGATTCGACTACGAGGTCTCCGCTCAGGTCAAGGTCTCCGCCGAAGTTGCCACTGCAGGCCGAGTTCTGGTGTCGGGCAAGCTACTTGCCGATATCACCAAGTCGTTGCCGAACAAGCCGGTCGACGTCACCGTCGACGGAACCCGCGTTCTGGTCAACTGCGGCAGCGCCAAGTTCTCACTGCCCACGATGCCGGTGGAGGACTACCCGCAGCTCCCCGAGCTGCCCAACAACACCGGTTCGCTGGCCGGCGATGTCTTCTCCGAGGCAATTGCCCAGGTCGCCGTGGCGGCGGGCAAGGACGACACACTGCCGATGCTCACCGGCATCCGCGTCGAGATCGACGGCACCAACGTCGTTCTCGCGGCCACCGACCGTTTCCGGTTGGCTGTTCGAGAGGTGGAGTGGACACCCGCCGGCGCCGATACCACCACCGCGGTGCTCATTCCGGCCAAGACCCTGTCCGAGTCGGCCAAAACCCTCGGCGGCAACTCCGGCTCACCCGTCGAACTGGCCCTCGGTTCCGGTTCGACCATCGGTAGTGACGGGCTGCTCGGCATCGTCAGCGATGGGCGCCGCACCACGACGCGTCTGCTCGACGCCGAATTCCCGAAGTTCCGTCAGTTGCTGCCGGCCGAACACACTGCGGTGGCGACCCTCGAGATCGCGTCGCTGATCGAGGCGATCAAGCGTGTGGCTCTCGTCGCCGAGCGTGGCGCGCAGGTTCGACTGGAGTTCAACGGCGAGGGTGTGTTGCTCTCCGCAGGTGGAGACGATGCAGGTCGCGCCGAGGAGGCGCTGCCTGCCGATTTCCAGGGCGAGGCGTTGACCATCGCGTTCAACCCCGGTTACCTCATCGACGGCCTGTCGTCGCTGCACAGCGAGAAGGTCACGTTCGGATTCACGACGCCGAGCCGACCCGCAGTGCTGCGGCCGACCTCGGACGAGGAATTGGTGCCCGACGACGCGGGCAAGTTCGCGGCGCCGCAGTCCGAGTACACGTACTTGCTGATGCCGGTCAGGCTGCCGGGCTGATCCGGTCTGGTTACTGTTGAACCCGCGCGAACTTTCGCACCTGACACAGACAAGGACGCCTCATCATGCAGCTGGGCTTGGTCGGTCTCGGAAAAATGGGCTTCAACATGCGCGAGAGACTGCGTGAGCACGGTCACGAGGTGGTCGGCTACGACCCCCGACCGGAGGTGACCGATACTCCGTCACTGGCCGGTCTGGCCCAGGCGCTGACGGCGCCTCGTGTGGTGTGGGTGATGGTTCCGTCGGGCAAGATCACCCGCGACACCATCACCGGTCTGGCCGATGTGCTCGAACCGGGCGATCTGGTGATCGACGGCGGAAATTCTCGATTCACCGACGACAAGCCCAACGCAGAGCTGTTGGACGCCAAGGGAATCGGCTACATCGACGCCGGAGTGTCCGGTGGCGTCTGGGGCCTGAAGAACGGCTACGGCCTGATGGTCGGCGGTCAGGACGAGCACGTCGCTCGGGCGATGCCGATCTTCGACGCATTGCGTCCCGAAGGCGAGCGTGCGGACGGTTTCGTGCACGCCGGTCCGGTCGGTGCAGGTCACTACTCGAAGATGGTGCACAACGGCATCGAGTACGGGTTGATGCAGGCGTACGCCGAGGGTTACGAGATCCTCGAGGCCGAAGAACTCGTGCAGGATGTCCAGGGCGTACTGCGAGCCTGGAGCAAGGGAACGGTCGTGCGATCGTGGCTGCTCGACCTGTTGGTCGAAGCGCTGGGCCAGGATCCGGAATTCAGTGCGATCTCCGGCTACACCGAGGATTCCGGTGAGGGCCGTTGGACCGTCGAGGAGGCCATTCGCCACGCGGTCCCTGCGCCGGTCATCTCCGCGGCCCTGTTCGCGAGATTTGCGTCGCGGCAAGAGGATTCACCGGCAATGAAGGCTGTTTCCGCACTGCGCAACCAGTTCGGCGGGCACGCGGTGAAGAAGGCCGATGCCGACGAGACCCTGCGCGCCCCGGCGCCGAAGAATACCGAGTAAGTGTTCGTTCGGTCTCTGCAGCTGCACGATTTTCGATCCTGGGACGATCTCACCGTCGACCTCGGACCGGGCTCGACCGTGTTCGTGGGGCCCAACGGACACGGCAAGACCAATCTGCTCGAGTCGCTCAACTATCTGTCGACGTTGTCCTCGCATCGTGTGTCGTCGGACGCTCCCATGATTCGGGCCGGTGCTGCCAAGGCCTTCGTGGGCAGTGCCGTGGTCAATCACGGTCGCGAACTGATCATCGATGTCGAGCTCCTCGAAGGCAGAGCCAACAAGGCTCGGATGAACAGGTCTCCGCTGCGGCGCCCCCGTGAGATTCTGGGGGTGTTGCAGAGTGTGCTGTTCGCTCCCGAGGATCTCTCGCTCGTGCGCGGCGATCCCGGCGAGCGACGCCGCTATCTCGACGAGCTACTGACCACTCGGATTCCTCGAATGGCCACCGTCCGTGCCGATTACGACAAGGTGCTGCGGCAACGATCGGCTCTGCTCAAGACGGCGAGTGGATCGCTGCGCCGCGGATCGTCCTCGGGCGACGGCGCGAGTGCGCTCGCCACCCTGGACGTCTGGGATGGTCATCTCGCAGCGCACGGAGCTCGATTGCTCGCTGCCAGAATAGCTTTGGTGCACGAGCTGATGCCGTTCGTGCAACAGGCCTACAGTTCGATCGCACCCGAGTCGCGGTTGGCTGCCGTCGCCTATCGCTGCAGTCTGGCCGAGGCGCTCCCACCGGAGTTCTCCGATGCCGACCGTGCACCCGAGCCCGACGACACAGAAGTTCTCGAAGCTGCCTTCCTCCACCAACTTTCGGTGATGAGACAGCGTGAAATCGAACGCGGGGTCTGCCTGGTCGGACCACACCGCGACGACCTGGAACTGATGCTCGGTGACCAACCGACGAAAGGCTTTGCCAGCCATGGTGAATCGTGGTCGTACGCGTTGTCTTTGCGGCTCGGCTCCTTTGCCTTGTTGCGGGAGGACGGTACCGATCCGGTACTGATGCTCGACGACGTCTTCGCCGAACTCGACCGCAAACGGCGTGCCGCGCTGGCGACGGTGGCGGCCGGTGCCGAGCAGGTGCTCATCACGGCCGCGGTGCCCGAGGACGTACCACCCGAGCTGGACGCTCGTCGTTACGGAGTGGAAGCGAAGCAGAGCGCGGATTCCGGTGCAGCAGGACGTATCTCGCGTATCTCGGACTTGTCGGACGATATCGACATCGCACGTTCGGAAGGTGAGGATCGATGACCGACGACGACGCGACTCCCACGGACAACGGTGACGTACCGGAACTGAAAGGCGTGGATCTGGCGCGTCGAGCACTCGAGGACGCCCGAGCCGCAGCCAAGGCCAGCGGCAAATCGGTGGGACAGGGACGGTCGTCACCGACAGGCGGAGTCAGAGCACTGCGGGGGCGTCGTCGCCGGGGCTGGTCGGGAGCGGGGCCGGACGACCGTGATCCCCAGGCGTTCGGGGCGCTGGCGAACTCGATCGCATCCAAGCGCGGATGGTCGGCGAAGGTGTCGGAGGGCGCGGTGCTCGGCCGGTGGCCGAGCGTGGTCGGTGAAGACATCTCGGCTCATGCGGACCCCACCGGTCTCAAGGACGGAGTGTTGAGTATTTCCGCCGAGTCCACGGCGTGGGCGACCCAGTTGAGGCTGATGCAGTCGCAGATTCTGGCCAAGATCGCTGCCGCCGTCGGTCACGGCGTGGTGACCTCGCTACGCATCACCGGTCCGACGACCCAGAGTTGGAGAAAAGGCGAACGGCACGTCCGGGGACGAGGGCCGCGCGACACGTACGGATAGTGAGAGGTCCCAACCTTCGCTTTCGAAACCTCCTGGTCCAGGTGATTCTCAACAGATGTTGGGGCCAGTGTTGCTGTGACGTGGTCGATGTGCGTAGCGTGATTCGGGACACGCAACGGTCGGGGGACCGATTTACTGTTCTGTGCGCATCGGACGAGGAGAAGTTGTGTCTGCACCAACGAAGAAGACATCGACAGCAGCCGTCGATGTCGACGGAACCCCCGAAGATCGCGTCATCCTGCACGCGCGGAACGTGGAGTTCGATTGGAACTCCCTGCCGCTGCACTACATGGACGGCAACCCACTCGCGACGCACCTGATCAACGTGATGCACCTGCTCCTGCCCGAGGGTGAGGAGTGGTTCGTGCGCACGTTCAAGGAGGCGCTGCCACTCATCCACGACGATCAGTTGCGCGACGACGTGATCGGATTCATCGGTCAGGAAGCGATGCACGCGCAGGCGCACACCGATGTGCACGATCAGCTTCGGGCCCACGGCATCGACGTCGATCCGTACGTCGATCAGATGAAGTTCCTGTTCGGCCGTGCTCTCGGCAACCGGACCGGCCACGGCCAGAACAGCCTGGTCGAACGTCTCGCCCTGATCGCCGCCGCCGAGCACTTGACCGCTTTTCTCGGCGATTGGGTTCTCAATGCCACGGCGTTGGACGAAGCGGACATCGATCCGATCATGCTGGACCTGCTGCGGTGGCACGGAGCCGAAGAAGTCGAGCATCGATCGGTGGCCTACGAGGTGATGCGGTACTTCGACGTCCGCCCGGCCCGCCGGATCCGAACCTACGTCGTCATCGCGCCCACGCTCGTGTGGTTCTGGACCCGCGGTGTTCGCTTTCTCATGAGCCAGGATCCGACGCTGGCGCACCTTCCCGCCAAGCAGCGCACACCGTCGTTCCGAGAGTTCCGCCGAGTGGCCGCTGCGGGTCTGTTCCCGACCCCGATGTCGATGGTGAAAGCGTCGCTGCGCTATTTCAAGCGCACGTACCACCCTTCGCAGGAAGGGTCGACGGCGCAGGCAGTGCAGTATCTGGCCACCTCACCGGCAGCTCGGTCCGCCGATCGATGACCAAACGCACGTTGCGGAGCAAGCTCGGCGCAATGGCACAGAAGGTGGATTCGTTCCGACTGGGACGCACGATTCCGAAGAATCTGTACGGCCGCGACGAGCCCGATCAGACCGTGTCACTGGTGACCGACGCGCTCGACAAATGGTTCGCTCTGCTCGACGGTGACGACTACGACGCGTCGTTCGCGGCACCGCCCGTCGTACGGACCCGCGTACTGACCTTGGTCTCACGCGAAGTGCTCTGCGTGGACGAGCAAGTGGTCCGACTGACGTTCGCCGCGGGCGACGGAGCGGTGTTGCCTGCGTGGGCACCGGGAATGCATCTGGACTTCTATCTCCCGTCCGGCCGCCGTCGGCAGTACTCGTTGTGTGGCGATCCGGATGCCGACTCGTACTCCATCGCGGTGCGCCTGGTGCCCGACGGCGGCGGCGGGTCGCGCGAGATGCACGATCTCCCGGTCGGCACCGAAGTCTCGATTCGGGGGCCGCGCAACGGTTTTCCGTTCGTACAGTCCGAGCATGCACTGTTCGTGGCGGGAGGAATCGGTATCACCGCGATCATCTCGATGGTCCGTCGCGCTCGCCGGACGGGAATGGACTGGCACTTGGTCTACTGCGGCCGTTCGCGCGAATCGATGCCGTTCCTCGACGAGATCGCCGGCTGGGAGGCCGATCGTGTCACGGTGCGGACCGACGATGTGGACGGCATGCCGTCGAGCATGGATCTGCTCGGTGCCGCGGCACCGGGTGGTTCGGTCTACGTGTGCGGGCCGCCGCCGATGATCGACCTGGTTCGGGCTTCGTTCGACTCCTTGCCCGCAACGCATCTGCACTTCGAGCGGTTCTCGCCGCCACCGGTGAAGAACGGAGCCGAATTCGAGGTCCAACTCGTCGACTCCGGTGACATCGTCACGGTCGGCCCGGAAGAGACTGCGCTGCATGCCATTCGGCGGCTGCGCCCGGATGTGGCGTACTCCTGTCAGCAGGGTTTCTGCGGGACGTGTCGCGTTCGAGTACTGAGCGGAACACCGCAGCATCGGGAGAATCGGCTCACGGCCGAGGAGCAGCAGCGTGAGATGTTGATCTGCGTGTCGCGTTCCGAGGGCGAACGGATCGTGCTCGATCTGTAGCCGAATCGCCGGTTTTACCCTTCATCTTTGCCGTCCGGTATCGAAAAAATGCGTCTGTGAAGCAATCAGGGGCCTTTTAGGGGTGTCATCGTGCCCATGCTGTCGCAGGCAACCAGTACTATGGACCGGTACGACATCAAGCCCGGAAAAAACGCATGGACTCGGGCGCGGCCGGAACCGACTGCGCCCATCCCTGCGGTAGCACCCTGCGGGGTGTGAGCGGGGTAGTGGACGCGTAGAAGGAGAACCAGCTAACCGTGGCTGCCCAGAAGTCAGGTACCAACGACAACAGCAAGGATTACGGCGCTTCGTCCATCACGGTCCTCGAGGGCCTGGAAGCGGTTCGTAAGAGGCCCGGTATGTACATCGGTTCCACCGGTGAACGAGGCCTGCATCACCTGATCTGGGAGGTCGTCGACAACTCCGTCGACGAGGCCATGGCCGGCTATGCGTCCACCGTCGACGTCACCATCCACGAGGACGGTAGCGTCGAGGTCAAGGACGACGGTCGAGGAATTCCCGTCGCCATGCACGCCTCCGGTGTTCCCACCGTCGAGGTCGTCATGACACAGCTGCACGCAGGCGGCAAGTTCGACTCCGACTCCTATGCCGTCTCCGGTGGACTGCACGGCGTCGGCATCTCGGTGGTGAACGCACTCTCCACCAAGGTGGAACTGCAGATCGCGCGCGACGGTCATCGCTACAAGCAGACCTACGACTACGCCAAGCCCAGCCCCCTCGAGACCGTCGGCGATACCGACGAGACCGGCACCACCGTACGATTCTGGGCCGACGGCAAGATCTTCGAGACTCTCGACTACAGCTTCGAGACCGTACATCGTCGCCTGCAGGAGATGGCGTTCCTGAACAAGGGACTGACCATCAACTTCACCGACGAGCGGGTGGCAGCCACCGACGCCACCGAGGAAGAACTCGGTGAGACGGCCGAGGCACCCAAGACCGCCGAGGAAGAACAGGCCGACGCGGCCGTCGCCAAGCCGGCCAAGGTGCGCAAGCGGACCTATCACTACCCGGACGGCCTGGTCGACTTCGTCAAGCACATCAACAGGACCAAGACCGCGATCCACAATTCGGTCGTCGGCTTCACCGGTAAGGGTGAGGGCCACGAGGTCGAGATCGCCATGCAGTGGAACGCCGGGTACTCCGAGTCGGTACACACCTTCGCCAACACCATCAACACGCACGAGGGCGGCACCCACGAAGAGGGCTTCCGAACCGCGCTCACCTCGACGGTGAACAAGTACGCACTCGAGAAGAAGCTCGTCAAGGAGAAGGACGTCAAGCTCACCGGCGACGACATCCGTGAGGGTCTGGCCGCAGTCATCTCGGTACGGGTCGGCGAGCCGCAGTTCGAGGGACAGACCAAGACCAAGCTCGGCAACACCGAGATCAGGTCGTTCGTGCAGAAGGCATGCAACGAGCACCTGGCGCACTGGTTCGAATCGAACCCTGCCGACGCCAAGACCATCATCAACAAGGCGGTCTCCTCCGCGCAGGCCCGGATGGCCGCACGCAAGGCGCGAGAATTGGTGCGCCGCAAGAGCGCAACCGACATCGGAGGCCTGCCGGGCAAGCTCGCCGACTGCCGCTCGAACGATCCGAGCAAGTCCGAGATCTACATCGTGGAGGGCGACTCCGCCGGCGGCTCGGCCAAATCGGGACGAGATTCGATGTTCCAGGCGATCCTGCCGCTGCGCGGAAAGATCATCAACGTCGAGAAGGCTCGCATCGACCGCGTCCTCAAGAACAACGAGGTCCAGTCGATCATCACCGCCTTCGGCACCGGCATCCACGACGAGTTCGACATAACCAAGCTTCGCTATCACAAGATCGTGCTGATGGCCGACGCCGACGTCGACGGCCAGCACATCTCGACCCTGCTGATGACGCTGCTGTTCCGCTTCATGCGACCGTTGATCGAGCACGGCCACGTCTACCTGGCCATGCCGCCGCTGTACAAGTTGAAGTGGAGCCGGGGTGAACCCGACTTCGCCTACTCCGACCGCGAGCGCGACGGTCTGCTCGAGGCCGGCATCGCCAACAAGCGCAAGATCAACGTCGAGGACGGCGTCCAGCGCTACAAAGGCCTCGGCGAGATGAACGCCAAGGAACTGTGGGAGACCACCATGGATCCGTCGGTGCGCGTCCTGCGTCTGGTGACACTGGACGACGCGGCGGCAGCCGACGAGCTGTTCAGCGTGCTGATGGGCGAGGACGTGTCCGCGCGTCGCAGCTTCATCGCCCGCAACGCGAAAGATGTTCGCTTTCTTGACGTTTAGTCACTTCCCGTCACGCACCGATGAGTTCTCTCGGTGCGTGACGGTGACCGTTTCTCGAGGAGATTTGCATGTCTGACATCACCGAACCGCCGGTAGGACCCCCGCCGGGTTCGACCACCAACGCCGAGGGCGGCGACCGGATCGATCCGGTCGACATCCAGCAGGAAATGCAGCGCAGCTACATCGATTACGCGATGAGCGTCATCGTCGGGCGCGCACTGCCCGAGGTGCGTGACGGACTCAAGCCCGTGCACCGCCGCGTGCTGTACGCGATGTACGACTCCGGCTTCCGGCCCGACCGCAGCTACGTCAAATCCGCACGCCCCGTTGCCGAGACGATGGGTAACTACCACCCCCACGGCGACACCTCGATCTACGACGCACTGGTGCGTCTGGCCCAGCCGTGGTCGATGCGATACCCGCTGGTCGACGGCCAGGGCAACTTCGGCTCCCGCGGCAACGACGGCGCCGCAGCCATGCGTTACACCGAGGCCCGGCTGACTCCGCTCGCGATGGAGATGTTGCGCGACATCGACGAGGAAACCGTCGACTTCATCCCCAACTACGACGGCAAAACCCAAGAGCCGACGGTCCTTCCGTCCCGCGTGCCGAACCTGTTGATGAACGGCTCCAACGGCATCGCCGTCGGTATGGCCACCAACATTCCGCCACACAACCTGCGTGAACTGGGCGACGCGGTGTTCTGGGCCCTCGACAACTTCGAGGCCGACGAAGAAGCGACGCTCGCGGCCTGCATGGAACGCGTCAAGGGCCCCGACTTCCCGACCCACGGCCTCATCGTCGGTGGCCAGGGCATCCAAGATGCGTACTCCACCGGCCGTGGCTCGATCCGCATGCGCGGCGTCGTCGAGATCGAAGAAGATTCCAACGGTCGCACCACGATCGTCATCACCGAGCTGCCCTACCAGGTCAACCCGGACAACCTGATCACCTCGATCGCCGAGCAGGTCCGAGACGGCAAGCTCTCGGGCATCTCCAAGATCGACGACGAGTCCTCCGACCGTGTCGGCATGCGCATCGTCGTCACGATCAAGCGCGACGCCGTCGCGAAGGTCGTGCTCAACAATCTCTACAAGCACTCGCAGCTGCAGACGAGCTTCGGCGCGAACATGCTCTCGATCGTCGACGGCGTTCCGCGGACGCTGCGCCTGGATCAGATGATCCGCTTCTACGTCACTCACCAACTCGATGTGATCGTCCGACGTACGCGGTATCGCCTGCGCAAGGCAGAAGAGCGCGCCCACATTCTGCGCGGCCTGGTCAAGGCTCTGGATGCGCTCGACGAGGTCATCGCGTTGATCCGGGCATCTCCGACGGTCGACGACGCGCGGCAGGGCCTGATCTCGCTGCTCGACATCGACGACATTCAGGCCCAGGCCATCCTCGACATGCAGCTGCGGCGCCTCGCAGCCCTCGAGCGTCAGAAGATCATCGACGAGCTGGCCGAACTCGAACGCACCATTGCCGACCTGCAGGACATTCTGGCCAAGCCGGAGCGGCAGCGACAGATCGTGCGCGACGAGCTCGCCGAGATCGTCGAGAAGTTCGGCGACGACCGTCGCACGCGCATCATCGCCGCCGACGGGGACGTCAACGACGAGGATCTGATCGCCCGGGAGAACGTGGTCGTGACGATCACCGAGACCGGTTACGCCAAGCGCACCAAGACCGACCTCTACCGCTCGCAGAAGCGCGGCGGCAAGGGTGTGATGGGAGCGGGGCTCAAGCAGGACGACATCGTCAGCAAGTTCTTCGTCTGCTCGACGCACGACTGGATCCTGTTCTTCACCACCAAGGGGCGCGTCTACCGGGCCAAGGCCTACGAACTGCCCGAGGCCAACCGGACCGCTCGCGGTCAGCACGTCGCGAACCTGCTCGCCTTCCAGCCGGACGAACGCATCGCTCAGGTCATCCAGATCAAGACCTACGAGGATGCGCCGTACCTGGTGCTCGCCACCAAGGGCGGTCTGGTCAAGAAGTCGCGACTGACCGACTTCGACTCCAACCGCAGCGGCGGCATCGTGGCCGTCAACCTGCGCGGCGAGGACGAGTTGGTCGGGGCCGTTCTCGCGTCCTCGGACGACGATCTGCTGCTGGTCTCGGCGCAGGGACAGTCCATCCGGTTCTCTGCCACCGACGAGGTGTTGCGCCCGATGGGCCGCGCCACCTCGGGCGTGCAGGGCATGCGCTTCAACGGCGAGGACGCGTTGCTCTCGCTCAACGTCGTCAGCGAGAACAAGTTCCTGCTGGTCGCGACCTCGGGTGGATACTCCAAGCGCACCGCGATGGAGGACTACCCCCAGCAGGGCCGCGGCGGAAAGGGAGTGCTGACAATCCAGTACGACCCGAAGCGTGGCACGCTGGTGGGAGCTCTCATCGTCGACGACGAGGACGAGCTGTACGCCATCACGTCCAGTGGTGGCGTGATCCGGACCGCTGCCAAGCAGGTTCGGAAGGCCGGCCGACAGACCAAGGGCGTGCGGTTGATGAATCTCGGTGAAGGCGACACACTGCTCGCGATCGCGCGCAACGCCGACGAGATCGAACCGGATTCTCTGGGCACCGAAGACGATGCAGCGAAGGAGTCGTAAGTGAGCACTCCCAACCGGCCTGGTAGCAGGCCCGGCCCCAGCGGTGGACCGGACAGCCGGGATGCCGCGCGGGCCGAGCAGCCCGCGCGTCCCGCGCCGCCCGAGGGAGCTCGCCCGGGCAACCGCCCGCAGCCGGCCACTCGTCCCGCGCCCGCCGCAGGCCGTGGTCCGGCCCCGCAGGGGGGTGCACGCCCGCCGATGCGACCCGCACCGGGTGCTCCGAACGGTCCGGCACGTCCGGCTCAGGGACCCCCGCCGCAGCGGCCGCCTGCACCTCAGGGACCGCCGCCTCAGGCTCCTTCGGGGGCCACCGAGCAGGGTGCGCCTCGGCAGGGACAGGCTCCTGCCGGTCCGGCGCAGGCCCAGCCGCCCCAGGCTCCCGGCCGTCCGCCCGGACCCGGTCAGCAACCGGCCGGTCGACCCAACGCTGGTCCGCCGCAGAACGGCCAGCCGCCACAGCGGCAGGCACCGGGCGGTCAACCTCCACGACAGCAGGCTCCACAGCCCTCGACTCCACAGCGATCGGCACCCGGCGAGACCGTGCGCACTCCGGAGGTCTCCGCCGACTCGACGGCCACCGGCGAGGCGTCACGCGCGCCGGAAGCCGCTCGGGGTCAGGACCAGGCCGGTCCGGCAGCAACTCAGGCGATGCCGGCCCAGCAGAACGACGGTCCGCAAGGTGGGTCGGGAACCCCGCCCTGGCAGCGCGGTCAGCGTCCCGCATCGCCGGGAACCGACGATCGGCAGCAGCCGCAGAATCAGCCGCAGACCAACCTCTCCGGACGCGGTGCGGCACTGCCTCCGACCGGTGAGTTCGATCGATCGGCTCGCACGTCCGCCGAACCGATCCAGCGCGAATCGACCGAGGACAAGACCGAACGGCGAGAAGCCGCCAGGTCGAAGGCCGCGGTCATCGACGGACCGACACGGCACATCGAACGCAAGGATCTGGCGAAGGACATGCCGGATCTGTCTGCGGTGCGGCACCCGGAGCCGTCCCTGTCCGAGCGTGCGGCACCTGCATCGATCACGGCCGTGCCCAGTGCCGACGGCGATCCCCTGCGGGCGACCATCCAGATCCGCAAGATCGATCCGTGGTCGACGCTCAAGATCGCCCTCGTGATCGCAGTGTCGCTGTTCTTCGTGTGGATGGTGTCGGTCGGCCTGCTGTACGCAGTGCTCGACGGCATGGGCGTCTGGGAACGGCTCAACAGTGCGTTCACCGAGATTGTCAACGAATCCGGCGACGGCGGACTCGTCAGCGCCGGGCAGGTATTCGGCTACGCGGCGGTGATCGGTGTGATCAATGTCGTACTCTTCACCGCTCTGACGACCATCGGCGCCTTCATCTACAACCTGTCGTCGGACCTGGTCGGCGGCGTCGAAGTGACATTGGCAGACCGCGACTGACCTGCATCATCGACAGCCGTATCGGGCCGTTTTGGAAGACAGCGGCCCGATACGGTAATCTCATCCCTCGGTTCGAGGAGAGGTTTTCTTCGGTCCGAAGCAGTGATGAGGGCCTATAGCTCAGGCGGTTAGAGCGCTTCCCTGATAAGGAAGAGGTCGGAGGTTCAAGTCCTCCTAGGCCCACACCGAACGAACGAAAAGAGGCAGGACGTGAAAATCCTTCTTCTGGTCGCATCGGCGGTGATCGCAGTGCTGACACTATCGAAGGTGCGCTCGCAGCGCAGCGCAGACGGCGTCTGGCACAGCATCCCCACCGCGTGACAATCGCTCGGAGTGGACGTGTAAGGTTCGTCTACGATTACCGGCAACACCCGGGGCCTTAGCTCAGTTGGTAGAGCGCTGCCTTTGCAAGGCAGATGTCAGGAGTTCGAATCTCCTAGGCTCCACAAGAAATAGGACGTCCACTTCGGTGGGCGTCCTTT
The DNA here is from genome assembly GCF_002258965.1 of Rhodococcus sp. 05-339-2. Taxonomy (NCBI): domain Bacteria; kingdom Bacillati; phylum Actinomycetota; class Actinomycetes; order Mycobacteriales; family Nocardiaceae; genus Rhodococcus; species Rhodococcus sp. 05-339-2. The sequence goes on along the minus strand of NZ_NOYW01000016.1, from coordinate 481,258 downwards.
TTCGTTTCTCCACCGGCCCCACGTCCACTCGATGTGACATCGACCCCCCAAAAGTCCACTGAATGTGACATCGAGTGCCCTCGAGTGCCGAGAGGTCCGAAGCGGATTCGGCGGCCCGGTTGTGATCGGACCCAAGGCGGTCTGTGCTTCGGCGCCCACATGTCCAGACAGTCGCCGGTTCTGTGTCGTATCCGTATTTCGATCCTTAGCGTGGTCGCTGTGCAAAGCACGTCGGTTCTCGGATCGATGTGGACGGTCGCGACGGCGCACCGCAGGGGGGTGTGCCGTCGTCCGATCTCGGTGGACGCTGTTCGCCACTGTCTCGAATCGGTTGGCGGTTCGGGCATCTCGAATCTCTAAGGAGTCCCGCAGATGACGCGTGTTCTCGATCATGAAGAGCTGTTGACGGAACTCGACGGCACTCTGGAAGCCAATTTGAATCGCCATCTGTCGATGGCGAAGGAATGGCATCCGCATGATTACGTTCCGTGGGATCTGGGTCGGAACTTCGCGGCGATGGGTGGGCAGGACTGGTCTCTGGAGCAGTCGTCGTTGTCGGAACTGGCTCGCACGGCGATGATCACCAATTTGCTCACCGAGGACAATCTGCCGTCGTATCACCGGGGGTTGGCAGACAACTTCTCGTTGGACGGTGCCTGGGGGACGTGGGTGGGGCGTTGGACTGCGGAAGAGAATCGCCACGGCATCGTCATGCGCGACTATCTGGTCGTGACCCGAGCGGTCGACCCGGTGGAGCTGGAGCGGGCTCGAATGCATCACATGACGGTGGGCGTCGATGCGCCTATGGATGGCGCGAATTTTCTCCATTCGGTGGCGTATGTGACGTTTCAGGAGTTGGCGACGCGGGTGTCGCACCGCAACACGGGTCTGGCGTGCGGAGATCCGGTGGCGGATCGAATGTTGGCTCGTGTTGCCGCGGACGAGAACCTGCACATGATCTTCTATCGGAACCTCGGTGAGGCGTCGCTGGATCTGGTGCCCGATCAGATGGTCCGCGCCATCACCGATGTCGCGACCGACTTCCAGATGCCCGGTCTGAACATGCCCAATTTCCGCAAGAATGCGATGACCTTGGCCAAGCACGGGATCTACGATCTGCGGCAGCATCTGGACGAGGTGTTGATGCCTGTCTTGCGCAAGTGGAAGATCTTCGACCGCAACGATTTCACGGGTGAGGGCGAGCGGGATCGTGATCGGCTGGCAGCCTTCGTCGAAGACCTGGCAGTCAAGGCGACCAAGTTCGAGGAGTCTCGCGATCGACTTCTTGCCAGGGAGGCGGCACGCGCCGAGAAGGCGTCCTGACCTGCTACGTCTTAGCCGGCCAGAGTCGTGATCACGTCTCGGAGGTGTTAGAGTCCGGGCATCGTTGGGTCATGTGAGGCGATGGCCGTAGTGCGTGGGGAGGGCCGATGGTGCCTGGGGGGTATCGGGTGAGTGGTGGTGTTTCTTTCGGTGAATGCTGCCTCCAGTCGGCCGAATCATGGTCTTGCACGGTTGGAATCGACTGGTGAGCAGGCCCAGGTTCGACGAATCCGGACGCATGCTCGCCGTGTTCGCGGCGGTCACCACGGTTCTGTACGCCGCCAGCGCGATAGCGTCGTGGTCGAATCTGACCGGTGCGCAGCAGGTTCTGGCCGCCTTGGCTCTGATACTCGGTCCGACGGCGATCGTGGTGCTGGCAAGGGCGGGTGTGCCGAGCCCCAAGCAGGCGGTGGGATTGGCGACCGCATTGTCGGTGATGGCACTCGCCTGTGCGCTGGGGAGCAGCGACACCATGCCGGCGTTCTTGATCTGCGTCCAGGCGGCCATGTTCCTCGGCATGCACATCGGTGCGTTCTGGTCCGAACGCAGTGCAGGCATTTGGGTTGCAGTGCTTGCTGTTTCGGCGGTCATCGGAGCGGCGATCGCGCCGTACGGCACGCCGTTCATCAGTTACATCCTCGTGGCGCTCGGCATCGTCGGTGCCACGGAGGTGTTCGGTGTCTTCGCGCGTCGAATGCGCTATTCCGCGACGCACGACGCTCTGACCGGCCTGCTCAACAGATTCGGGTTCGAGTCCAAGATCGAGAAGATGTTGCCGGCATGTGCCGCTCGCGGATTGTCGGTCAGCCTCGCCGTGCTCGACCTGGACAATTTCAAGGAGATCAACGACGAGTACGGCCACATTGCCGGTGACGTCCTGCTCGCCCGGGTCTCGAAGGCTTGGAAGGGGCAGTTGACCCGACGTGATGTTCTCGGTCGGCTCGGCGGAGACGAGTTCGTGCTGTTCATGCCGGGGGTTCTCGAAACGGAGGCCTGGCAGATCATCGAGCGACTGCGCCGCGCTCATCGTGCGGAGTGGAGCGTCGGATTGGCCTGCATGCCCGCGGGTCGCCGCTGGGGTGAGATCTATCGGGCAGCCGACGCCGATCTGTACCGGGCGAAGCGAAGCCGGCCGCCGAGGACGAGTCGGCCGTCCGATCCCGACGCCGGGTACAGCGGACCGATTCGCAGGATCGCGCAATAGCACTCCGTCGATGCAGCGTTGATCCCCAGATTTCATCCACAGGCTGGGGATAGATTTTCCCGCGCGGTGCACTTCTCGCGTTGACTCGTCGACAACGACGATGCTGCGGGGGATACGCGATGGTCACTCTCGACGAGTTCAGAACATGGGACAGCCGAGTGCTGGCAGCCGCGTCCGAAGCCCTGATGCGGCGCTGGCGTGAAGTGACTGCCGTGCACGATTCGGCAGCGGTCGCGGCCATGGGCACAGGCTGGGACGGTCCTGCGGCCGAGGCGGCGCGTGAGGCGATGAGCCGCATCCGATCCGATCTGGCAGACATCGCGGCCGAGTTGCTTCGGATCGCGACCTGTACCGCGGATGCCTCGATCGACATGCAGAGTCTGGTCGCTGCCCTCCGCTCGGTGGAGCAGAGAGCGGCGGACGAGCGATTCGCGGTCGAATCCGATGGCTCGGTGTCCGACGCTGCAGCGTCGTATTCGGTTGCGCTCGTGGATCTGTGGTCGACGATGCGAGAGCGGCGGCGGTGCCGTGACGAGCTCGCCGAGCGAATCGCGCAGCTGATTCGTACGGCCACGGACTTCGACGACTTCCTTGCCCGACGCCTCGCCGGGGAAACGTCCGTAGCCTCGGTCGCGACGGCAGTTGCGGCTTCGGTGCCGCGCGACGGGTCACCGGCGGCCAATGCTGCCTTCTGGAGCGCGCTCTCGCCTGCGGCACGGACCAGGTTGCTCGTCGAACAGCCCGCGCTGATCGGCAATCTCGACGGCCTGCCTGGACGGGTACGGGACAGCGCCAACCGCCGAGTGTTGGCCGCCGAGCGTATCCGCCTCCGCGCCGTCGAGGCCGAACTGCAGAAAGAGTTGGACGACAACGTGTTCGGCGGAATCTTCAGTGACGCCGATGCCGGACTCGAGCAGACTCGCACACGGCTGGCATCACTCGATGCGATCGACGCGACGCTGGCGCAAGGAGCTCGACAGCTTCTTGTCCTCGACAATTCCTCGTACGAGGAGACGATGGCGGCCGTGGCGGTCGGCGATGTCGACACCGCAACCCATGTCGCCGTCTTCGTGCCCGGTCTCGGCTCGACGGTGCACGGTCATCTTCTCCGCTACGACGGCGACATGGAGGACCTCGAAAGCACTGTGCAGCAACTTGTTTCGCAAGACGCACCGCAATCTGCGGCTGCCGTGACCTGGCTGGACTACCAAGCCCCTCAGGTGGGGTGGAGCTTGCTCGATCCGAATCGGACCGTGGTCTCGGGTGCGGCTGCGCAGGCGGGAGCCGATCGACTGGTTCCGTTTCTGAACGGCCTCGACGCCGCGCGTGCGAGCGATCCGCATCTGTCGGTGTTGGCCCACTCCTACGGATCCCTCACGGCAGCATCCGCGCTCCGAGGTGACACGGGAGTCGACGAGTTCGTAGCTCTCGGGTCACCGGGGCTCGGCACCCACAGCCTCGCAGACCTTCAGCTTCCCGTCGGACACGCCTTCGCAGCGGAGGCCCAGGGCGATATCGTCGCCGATCTCGCCGCGTTCGGCCGCGATCCGGGCGCACTCGACGGAGTCACACTGCTGTCCACCGAGCCGTCCGACGGGACCGGCGGCTCGAGCGGGCACAGCGACTATCTCACCGAGGGCACCACCAGCGGCCACAACACGGCACTGGTCGTCGCCGACCGCGGCGCTGAGGCCGTGATCAGAACGAGGCCGGGTCTGCTCGACCTGCTGCAGAAAGCTCTGTACCTATGACGGCGTGTCGTCGTAGTCGGCCAGACTCGGCGGAACGTCGGCAGGCGGGGGCACCTCGTTGCGACGGCGACCGAGGAAGAACACGACACCTCCGACGACGGCAGCAGCAGCACCGAACACCAGGATTCGGCGGGTCCGACGCGATCCGGCGTCGACCGTGACCAGCGCTGGGGTGCGATTCGCTTCGACAATACGTTCCGCGGTCACCGCTCGCCGCTGCGCAGCCTGCTTGCGTGCCAGCCCGTAACCCTGTCTGGCCAACAGCAGGCCCACTCCGGCCGGACCCTTGCTTGCGGCAGATGCGGCTCCGAGCAGCGCGGACGCTGCGGTACCGGTGGTCGACCGACCCTGGTCGGGCTTCGTTGTGCTCGTCATACCCTCACTGTTCCACAACACGCCCCCGCTGAACCCTCCCGATACACCCGACTCGATGCCCGTTGTGAACTGCCCGATCACCCGAGATGGCACGATGGAGGGCGTGACTTCACCAAACAAGACCCAAACGGCCACGCTGCACACCAACCGCGGCGATATCGTCATCGAACTGTTCGGCAATCACGCCCCCAAGACCGTCGCGAACTTCGTCGGTCTCGCGGACGGATCCAAGGAGTACACGACGCAGAACGCATCGGGTGCCAAGACCGGACCGTTCTACGACGGCGCGGTCTTCCACCGCGTCATCGACGGCTTCATGATCCAGGGCGGCGACCCGACCGGCACCGGTGCAGGCGGACCGGGCTACAAGTTCGAGGACGAGTTCCACCCGGAGCTCTCCTTCGATCGCCCGTACCTGCTGGCCATGGCGAACGCCGGCCCCGGCACCAACGGCTCGCAGTTCTTCATCACCACCGGCAAGACCCCGCACCTCAACCGCAAGCACTCGATCTTCGGTGAGGTCACCGAAGAGGCGTCGAAGAAGGTCGTCAACGCGATCTCGAGCACGCCGGTCGGCCGCGGAGATCGCCCGGTGGACGAGGTCGTCATCAACAACGTCACCATCTCTTGATCTGACCGAAGGACTCTCGACAAGATGACGAACCCCGGCTGGGGTGGCGCCTACGGCGACCAGCCCAACCCACCCCAGTCGGTGTGCGTCCGACATCCCGATCGCCCCACCGGCCTGGCCTGTTCGCGCTGCGGCCGGCCGGCATGTCCGCAGTGTCTGCAGGCCGCCGCCGTCGGACAGCACTGCGTCGATTGCGTGCGCGAGGGCAACAAGAACATCCGCACTGCGCAGACCGTCGCCGGTGCACCCATGGCACGATCGGCCAAAACCCCCCTGACGTACGCCCTCATCGCCGTCAACGTGATCGTCTACGGCATCACCGTGGCACAGTCCGGCGATCCGATGAACAACACCTCCGGATCCGCGCTCGCGCGCAGCTGGGCTCTCAACAGCCTGCTCGTCTCGAACGGCGATGTGTTCCGGTTGGTCGGCAGCGGCTTCGTCCACTACGGGCCGATCCACCTGCTCGTGAACATGTTCGCGCTGTACATCATCGGTCGCGACGTCGAACTCGTGCTCGGCCGAACCCGCTATCTGGTCGTCTACTTCCTCTCGCTCCTCGGCGGAAGCGCGTCGGTGATGCTGCTGGAGAACCCACTGGCGCTCACCGTCGGCGCGTCCGGTGCCGTCTTCGGCCTCCTCGGCGCGCAGGCCGTCATCCTGCTGCGGCTCAAGCGAAGCCCGGCACCCATCCTCATCGTCATCGCAGTGAACATCTTCATCAGCATCTCGATCCCCAGCATCTCGCTGTGGGGACACATGGGCGGACTCGTCGCCGGAGCCGCCGCAACCGCCGGTCTGGTGTTCCTCTCCCGACGAACCCCGGACACGGGTCGACAACGAACCATGGCCGGCGTGTCCATGGCCTGGCTCTCGGTCATCGCCGTCGGTCTGGTGTCACTGGGCATCATCGCCATCCGTGTACTCGACCTGCGCGCCCATATGGGCCTCTAGCCAGTCCACTCGATGTGACATCGACCCCCTAAAAGGCCACTGAATGTCACATCGAGTGACCCCTGGGGGCCGGGCGGTCAGGAGTTGCGGGGCACCAGACCATGTATTTCGAGTGCGTCGAACACATCTCGGGGGTCGGTTCCGAGGTCCCATCTGCCGAAGATGATGAGTCGGTCGTCGTCTTCGCCGGGTGGGCGGACGTCGAGTTCGAGCATCGGGACGCGTCGGCCCAGTCGTGGGTATTTCACGATTTTGACGCGGACGATGTCATTGCGGGTGTACGTGTGTCTGCCGCCGAGGCGTTTCATCACCAGTGATCCGTCGTGGGTGATGGCCAGTCGGGGGCGTTGTGCGGCGGCGAGTGCGGCGATGATCCACATTCCGACGGCGGCGAGCCCGACGAGGAATGTTCCGGCTGCGTCGGTGGATGAGAGTGCGGCTCCGATTCCGAGCGCAATTCCGCCCACGACCAGGGCTGCGACGGCGACGAGGGGCGTCGCCCACTGCTGTTCGTACACACCCTGTGGATCGCTCGAAGAGTTATCCACAGGGTTTATCCACATTGGGGATGAATGACATCGATGTAACTCGGTCGGCTCTCAGCGCCACCGCATGGTCATCACGAGTCCGACGACCATGAACCCGAAGCCGATCAGGAAGTTGTAGGCGCCGAGGTTCCCGATGAAGGCGATGTCCTCGGAAGCCAGGTAGTAGACGATCAGCCACAGCAGCCCTACCAGCATGAATCCCAGCATCAGCACCACGTACCAGACCGGTGACGGCCCGGCGTTGACCTTGACCGGCGTACGGTTCGCCGGGTTGATCGTGTAGTCGTTCTTCTTCCGTACCTTCGACTTCGGCATTGCTTCCTCTTCGTGTTCGTGACGGCCGGTGGCACTGCGGCCGTACCTGTGGACAACTTACGGTCGGAACCTGTGGATCGGCGGGTGCCGCGCATCCCCAGGCTATTGTCACCTCAAGGACCGTGACGGTCACCGAACCGGTTGCTGTACACGCTAACGCAGGTGAGCCCAGCACCGACCCACCGGACAAATTGCGAGCACCCGTGAGACGACGATCGACTGCCCCCGCCGACACGCGCTGGTGGGTGCTCGCCGTTGTGGTGTGCGCTGTCGTGGGTCTGCTGCTCGGCACCACCAGGCATGTCTCGGACGGCTCCGAGCTGCGCGGCGGCGACACCACTCGGCTCGCAGATCTGGTCGATGCGGCCCGACTCAGCAGTGACGATGCCCAGCGGAGCCGGGACGCGCTCGAGCAGCAGGTCGAGTCCATCCAGCAACGCACTGCGACGGGGGACACCGAGGTTGCCGATGCGTTGGTGCGTATCGATTCCCTGGCCGACGCGGCGGGACGCGAGCCCGCGTCCGGCGGGGGTGTGACCGTCACGATGGCCGACGCTCCCCGTGGACCGGACGGCTCGTATGCGTCCGACGCGTCCGTCGACGATCTGGTGGTTCATCAGGTCGATGTCCAGAGCGTGCTGAACGCGTTGTGGGCCGGCGGCGCGTCGGCGATCGCGATGCAGGATCAACGCCTGGTGGCCTCGTCGGCTCCGCGGTGCATCGGGAACACCCTTCTGCTCGGCGGGCGGACGTACAGTCCGCCGTACGTGATGACGGCGATCGGGGATTCGGATCGGTTGCGCGCGGCCTTGAAGAACGAGCCGGGTGTGCGGTTGTACGAGCAGTACGCGCTGCGGTACGGCCTCCGTTACGACGTCGCAGCGTCCGAGGACCTCTCGGTGCCCGCGTATTCCGAATCGGTGCGCATGCGGTACGCACAGCCTCGCTGAGTACGCTGTCCACATGCGTATTCTCGTCGTCGACAACTACGACAGCTTCGTCTTCAACCTCGTCCAGTACCTGGGCCAGTTGAATGCCGATGTCGAGGTCTGGCGCAACGACGACGAGCGCCTCACCGACCGTGACGCCGTTGCTGGCCGGTTCGACGGCATTCTGCTCAGCCCGGGGCCGGGCACGCCGCAGCGCGCGGGTGCCACGATGGATCTCGTCTCGGCCAGCGCTCGCGCGAAGACGCCCCTGCTCGGGGTCTGTCTGGGCCATCAGGCGATCGGTGCAGCCTTCGGTGCGACGGTGGAGAAGGCTCCGGAACTGCTGCACGGTAAGACCAGCCTGGTGCACCATTCGGGCGTCGGAGTTCTCGAGGGGATGAACGAGCCGTTCACGGCCACTCGCTACCACTCGCTGACCGTCCGGGAGGACACGATCCCGGCCGAACTCGAGATCATCGGGCGCACCGAATCCGGTCTGGTGATGGCCATGAGGCACACCGAACTACCGATTCACGGCGTCCAGTTCCATCCGGAGTCCATCCTCACCGAGGGCGGCCACCGCATGCTGGCGAACTGGCTGACCGTCTGCGGGATGCCCACCGACCAGGGCCTGGTTTCCAAGCTCGAAGCCCAGGTCGCCGAGGCGTTCGCCTGAGCCGGCCTCGACGCGGCTAGTTGCCGCTGGGGATTCCCAACGCCCCGATGCTCACGGTGATGGTGTCGGTCTTGCTGATCTCCGAGCCTGCCGGCTGCGTCTGGTTGACGATTCGCCCGACCATCAGTGGGTCGAGTGTCGACTGCCTCGACGTCGACAGGTTCGATGCAGTTCCGGTCCACCCTGCCGATTCCAGCGCTGTCAGGGCCTGAGCCTCGGTGAGGCCGGACAGGTCCGGCATCGGGATCTTGTCTCCGTTGGAGACCCGCAACGTCACGACGGTGTTCTCGGCGACGTTGGCACCACCGGTCGGGTCCGTCGAGACGACCTGTCCCACCGGCTGACTCGAGTCGATGTTCTGTATCTGGACACGGAGCCCGGCACCCTCGACGTTCGGCTGCGCGACGTCGACGAGCTGGCCGACGACGTTGGGCATCCGGACCTGCGCAGGCCCCGAACCGAGCGTGATGCGAACCTGCGAGTCGGCGTTCATGCTCACGCCCGAGGACGGGTTCTGCTCGATGACCTTGTCGAGGTTCTCCGGCGTCGACGGCGCACGGGCGACGGTGGGATCGAGTTCGAGGCCCACCTCGTTCAAGGCGTCTGCCGCCTCCTGTTGCGTTCGTCCGGTCAGCCGCGGCACCTGCACCTGCTGCGGGCCCGAGGAGACGTCGAGCTGAATGTCTCCCGGTGATTCGGTCTGTGACCCTGCGGCCGGGTTGGTGCCTATCGCCGAACCCTCGGGGACCGACGCATCCGGCCTCTCCTGCACGGTGACGCGTAGTCCGACGTTCTCGAGTTCCCGCTGGGCCTCGTCCGCGACGAGTCCGGCGACGGACGGCACGGTGACGGACGTGGGCTCCGCTCCGGGACCGAGGGACCACAGGAATGCTCCGACGATCGCGACGACGATGATCGACGCCGCGGAAACGAGGGCGATCTTGAGTCCGCGACGGCTCCTGGGTTCGTCCTCGCGTTCGGCGTGCCTCGACGCACGGGGTGCGGCGGCTGCGGCCGGTTTGTCCGCGCCGGAGAAGTCTGCCTGCCGGGAGTCGACCGATCCGAGGATCGTGGTGCGGTCCTCGTCGTTCATGACCATCGGGGCGCTCGGGCGTTGACCTCCGAGGACACGGACCAGGTCGGTACGCATCTCGGCGGCGCTCTGGTAGCGGTTGGCGGGGTTCTTGGCCATCGCCTTGAGGATGATCGAGTCGAGTTCGCGCGGCACGGTGTCGTTGACCAACGACGGCAGCTGAGGATCCTCGCGCACGTGCTGGTAGGCGACGGCGACCGGTGAATCACCCTTGAACGGCGGTTCGCCGGTGAGGATCTCGAACAGCACACATCCGAGCGAGTAGACGTCCGATCGAGCGTCGACCTGTTCGCCGCGGGCCTGCTCGGGTGAGAGATATTGAGCGGTCCCGATGACGGCGGCGGTCTGGGTCATCGGCGACGACGAATCGGCGATGGCACGCGCGATGCCGAAATCCATCACCTTCACGGCGCCCGCGTTGTTGATCATGATGTTCGCGGGTTTGACGTCGCGGTGCACGATTCCGTTGCGGTGGCTGAAATCGAGTGCAGCACAGACGTCGGCGATGACCTCCATGGCCCGACGCGGCGCCATGGGTCCCTCGGCGCGCACGATGTCGCGCAGGGTGTCGCCGTCGACGTACTCCATGACGATGAACGGGAGCGGTCCGGCCTCGGTCTCGGCCTCGCCGGTGTCGTACACGGCGACGATGGCGGGGTGGTTCAGGGCGGCCGCGTTCTGGGCTTCGCGTCGGAAGCGCAGGTAGAACGTGGGGTCGCGAGCGAGATCGGCGCGCAGGACCTTGATGGCGACGTCGCGATCAAGCCGAGTGTCACGTGCCAGATGAACCTCGGACATGCCGCCGAAACCGAGTATCTCGCCCAGCTCGTAGCGAGAGGACAGCGTACGGGGAGTCGTCATTGTTGTCCTCGAGGATCTTGCTGGAATGGAATCTCGATCAGCGGCCGTCTCGTCGTCGTCTGCGTCGGCTCGGCCGTAGTCGTGGTGGTTTCCTCGGTGGTCGTCGGCGCCTCGGTTGTGGTCGTCGTCGTGGTCGTCGTGGTTTCTTCGGTGGTGGTTTCTTCCGTGGTCGTCGTGGGTTCGGTGGTTGTGGTCGTGGTGGTGGTCGGCTGCGTGGTCGTGGTGGTCGGCGGCACGAACGGAGTCGGCGTGTCGTCCCTGCCCCCGGTCAACAGCACGTAACCGCCGATGAGGATGGCCAGCAGCAGCAGTCCGGCGCCGCCCCAGGCCAGGGCCTTCTGCGCCGACGACATTCCGGTGGACTCGGGGACTGCGGCGGCTGCCGTTCCGGTGACCGGTCCGCGGTACTCGCGCTGCGATGTCGGCATCATCTGGGTGCTCGACGGCGGTGCCGCAGGGCTCGGTACGACGCCCGGCATCATGACCCGGCCGGTGCCCGTACCGCGGGAGTTTCCGGGTGCGGGCGGGCGACGGCCTGCACGGACCGCGGCGACGGCGTCGGCGAACTCGCCACCGTTGGCGTAGCGCGCGGCGGGGTCCTTGACCATCGTGATCTCGATGAGTTCGCGTACGGCAGGGGGCAGGTCGAGCGGCATGGGTGCCGGCGTTTCGCGGACGTGCTTCATGGCCACGGTCAGGGCGCCGTCGCCCACGAACGGCCGCGTGCCCGCGAGTACTTCGTATCCGACGACTCCGAGCGAGTAGACGTCGGAAGCCGAGGTGGCCTCTTCGCCGAGTGCCTGTTCGGGGGCGATGTACTGCGCCGTGCCCATGACCATTCCGGTCTTGGTGACCGGCGACGCGTCGACCGCTTTCGCGATACCGAAGTCGGTGATCTTGACCTGCCCGGTGGGGGTGATCAGGATGTTGCCCGGCTTGACGTCGCGGTGGACGACGCCTGCGGTGTGCGCGATCTGCAGGGAGCGGCCGGTCTGTTCGAGCATGTCGAGGGCATGGCCGAGCGGCAACCGGGACATCCGGCCCAACACCGCGTTCAGCGGCTCACCGTTGACCAGTTCCATCACCAGGTAGGCCAGCGATTCGCCCGCGCCGTCGCGGGTCTCGCCGTAGTCGTAGACCCCGGCGATTCCGGGGTAGTTCAGCTGTGCGGTGGTGCGCGCCTCGAACCTGAAGCGCTGCAGGAATTCCGGGTCCTCGGAGAACTCCGCCTTGAGTACCTTGACCGCCACGCGGCGATCCAGGCGATTGTCCATCGCCTCCCACACCTGACCCATACCGCCGGTGGCGATCAGGCGCAGCAGTCGGTAGCGCTGGGCGATGACAGCCCCGTTGCTCAATGGCACCGTACGTTCACCTCCCCTGCAATGCGGCTGCGATGACGGCTCGCCCGATGGGGGCGGCCACGGATCCACCGGTTGCGGCGAGAGCTCGGTCGCCGCCGTCCTCGACGATGACGGCGATGGCGACCTTGGGGTCGTCGGCAGGTGCGAATCCGATGTACCACGCGTGCGGTGGGGTGTTGCGCGGGTCGGAACCATGTTCTGCGGTACCGGTTTTCGACGCGATCTGGACGCCGGGGATCTTGCCCTCGCCGCTGGTGTTGTTCTCGGAGCCGATCATCAGATCGGTCAGCGTCGCCGCGGTCGCCGAGCTGATCGCCTCGCCCATGGCCTTGGGCTGGTAGCTCGACAGGTCCGACAGGTCGGGAGATTGCAGCTGCTGCACCAGGTTCGGGGCCATCCGCACGCCGCCGTTGGCGACGGTGGCGGCGATGACGGCGTCCTGCAGCGGGGTCAGCGCCACATCGCGCTGGCCGATGCTGGATTGGCCGAGCGCGGCGTCGTCGTCGATGGGCCCGATGGTGCTGTCGGCGACGGTGAGCGGAATGGTCGAGTCCTCACCGATGCCGAATGCCGCGGAGGTCTCACGCATCCTGTCGACCCCGGTGTCGATGCCGAGCTCGACGAAAGCGGTGTTGCACGAGCGTGCGAACGCTTCGCGCAGGGTTGCCGTCTGGCCACCGCCGCACGTCGACCCGTTGTAGTTCTCCAGTGTCGTCGAGGTCCCCGGCAACGTGATGTTCGACGCGGCCGTGAGTTGATCGTCCGGTGTCGCGCCCGCTTCGAGTGCGGCTGCGGTGGTGATCACCTTGAACGTCGATCCGGGTGGGTAGGTCTGCGAGATCGCCCGGTTGACCATCGGCTTCTCGGGATCGTTGCTCAGGTTCTCCCACGCTTCGGTGGTGGTGCTGCCGTCGTGGCTGGCCAACAGGTTCGGGTCGTAGCTGGGGGTGCTGGCCATGGCCAGGATGTTGCCGGTGGCGGGGTCGAGGGCCACTACCGAACCGGTGTATCCCTTGGCGGTCAGCTGGTCGTACGCGACCTGCTGAACGACGGGGTCGATGGTGGTGACGACGTTGCCGCCGCGGGGATCTCGGCCCGAGATGAGGTCGAACAGGCGTCCGCCGAAGAGCCGGTCGTCGGATCCGTTGAGGACGGGATCCTCGGCGCGTTCGAGGCCACTGCTCGAGTACAGCATCGAGTAGTAGCCGGTGATCGGCGCGTTGGCCTGCGGGCTGGCGGGGGAGATCGAATTCTGCGGGTAGGTGCGCAGGTACTTGTAGCGGTCGTCGGTCGGGACCGAGGACGCGAGTACCTGGCCGCCTGCCGAGATCTGACCGCGCTGGCGCGAGTACTCGTCGAGCAGTACTCGCGAATTCCTGGGGTCGGTGCGCAGATCGTCGGCCTTGATGACCTGGAGGTAGGTGGCGTTGGCGAGCAACGCAACGACCATGACCATCACGGCGATGGAGACGCGGCGCAGGGGAGTGTTCATGCGCGCTTCACCATCTCGGTGGGTGCCTCCGCGATGGGCGCTGCGGGAGCGGGCTTCTTCTTGGGCGTTGCCGGCTCACGGGCTGCGTCGGAAATCTTGATCAGCAGCGCGAGGAGCAGGTAGTTGGCGAGAAGCGACGATCCTCCGTAGGACAGATACGGCGTGGTGAGGCCGGTCAATGGGATGAGTTTGGTGACGCCGCCGACGACGACGAACAGCTGGATGGCAATGGTGAACGACAGACCTGCGGCCAGCAGTTTGCCGAAGCTGTCGCGGACGGCCAGCGCGGTACGCAAGCCGCGAATGATGAACAGCAAGTACAGGATCAGGACCGCGGTCAGGCCGATGAGGCCGAGTTCCTCTCCGACCGTCGCGATGATGAAGTCGGTCTTGGCGAACGGAACCTGGGACGGGCGACCGCTGCCGAGCCCGGTGCCGGCCAACCCGCCCGTGGCGAAGCTGAACATGGACTGGACGATCTGGTAGCCGGTGTCGTTATAGTCGTCGAACGGGTGCAGCCAGGTGTCGGTGCGGATCTTGACGTGGCCGAACACCTGATACGCGAACAGGAATCCGACGAGCAACAGCCCGAATCCGATGATCAACCAGCCGACGCGTTCGGTGGCGATGTAGATCATCACCAGGACGGTTCCGAAGATCAGCAGCGACGTACCGAGGTCCTTCTCGAACACGAGTACGCCGACCGAGACGATCCAGACGACCAGGATCGGCCCCAGATCGCGTGCCCGTGGGAAGTCCATCCCGAGGAAGTGCTTGCCGGCGACGGTGAACAGTTCGCGCTTGGCCACCAGCAGTGAAGCGAAGAAGATGAGCAGCAGGATCTTCGCGAACTCACCGGGCTGAATACTGAAGCCGGGCAGTCGGATCCAGATCTTCGATCCGTTGACCTCGGAGAATGCCGACGGCAGCATGGCCGGGATGGCCAGGAGCACCAGTCCGGCGAGTCCGACGGTGTAGCCGTAGCGAGCCAGGGTGCGGTAATCGCGCAGCAGCACCAGCAGAGCGACGAACCCGGCGATGGCCAGCGTCGTCCACAGCACCTGCTGGTTGGCATCGGGGGACGGAATGGGGTTGCCGAGATACTGGGCCTGCTGCTCGTCGGCCAGATCGAGGCGATGAATGAGCACCAGACCGAGTCCGTTGAGCAACGCCACGATCGGCAACAGCAACGGATCCGCGTAGGGCGCGAAACGGCGTACCGCCAGGTGCGCCACCGTCATCAGCGCGAGATACGCCACCGCGTACTTCGCCAGATCCCAGGTGATGGTCTGTTCCTGACTGGCTTCGACCAGAACCAAGGAGATCGTGGTGATCAGAACGGCAGCGCCGAGCAACAGCAGTTCGATGCCGCGTCGGTTGGATTGAACCGGCGCGGGCGCGAACCCTTCGGGCGGACTCGGAAAGGATCCTCCCGCGGACGGATTGGAACTCATCGAGTACCGGTCCTGCAGTTCTGGCCGGGAATTTGCGGAACCGTCGGTGTCGGCACCGCTGTGGTGGTCGGTGCTGCCTCAGGAGTGGGTTCGACCGTGGGCGGCAGCGGGGCGGCGGGCGGCGGGATGATCGCCGTCGGAGTCGGTTCGACGGTCGTGGTCACGACCGGCTCGGTCTCGCAGACCTGAAGCAGGTCCCCGGAGGCCAACCGCTCGACCTGTCCGCGCGCATCGTCGAGAGATCCCGACGGCAACCCGGCCGTGACCTGCTCACGTGCAGCAGGCAGAAGATCGTCGATCTCGAACGGAACACAGTCCGCCGGGGCGGCATCCGGCGCGGTCAACGTGACGGCTCCGTCGTCGTCGAGGCAGCCGATCAGTTCGACGCTCTGCAGCGAGTACCCCAGCACCGAGCCGGGCAGCCCGCGCAGCACGGTCACCTTGCTGTTGTCGGCACCGACGTAGTAATTGCCCTTGATGATCGAATTGGCCACCACCGCACCGATTCCGGCGAGAACGATGAGCGTCAGGGCAATGAGTGTCCAGCGCAGCTTGTGCGATTTCTTCTCCGGTGCGACAACCGGAGCGGTGACGCGCTTGGGCGTCGTACGGGGGGGACGCATCGCTGCGGCGCGCCCTGCTGCGGTGTTGGGCGGAGGGGCGTCCTCCTCGTCTTCGGTGCTGGCGGCACCGCCGAGAATGGGGTGGCTCTGTCCGTAGTCGAGGTCGATCACATCGGCGACGACGACCGTCACGTTGTCCGGCCCGCCACTGCGAAGCGCGAGTTCGATCAGTCGGTCGGCGCAGGGTCCCGTCTCGCCCTCGTTCAGCGTGTTCTCGATGGTTTCGTCGCTCACGACGTCCGAGAGGCCGTCGGAGCACAGCAGATATCGATCGCCTGCGCGCACTTCCCGAACGGTGAGCGTCGGCTCGATCTCGTTGCCGGTGAGGGCACGCATGATCAAGGACCGTTGCGGGTGTGTGTGCGCCTGCTCGGCGGTGATGCGGCCTTCGTCGACGAGAGACTGAACGAAGGTGTCGTCTCGGGTGATCTGGGTGAGCGAGCCGTCGCGCAGCATGTACGCGCGCGAATCGCCGATGTGTACCAGTCCGATTCGCTTGCCCGCGAACAGGATTGCGGTCAGTGTGGTCCCCATGCCGTCGAGCTCGGGTTCGTCCTCGACCTGATCTGCGATGGACGCGTTGCCTTCGCGGGTGGCCGCCTCGAGCTTGCCCAGCAGATCCTCGCCGGGCTCGTCGTCGTCGAGATGAGCCAATGCCGCGATCATCAACTGCGAGGCCACTTCACCGGCGGCGTGACCGCCCATGCCGTCGGCCAACGCCAGTAGGCGAGCCCCGGCGTACACGGAGTCCTCGTTGTTGGATCGAACCAGACCGCGATCACTGCGGGCGGCATAGCGAAGGACGAGGGTCACGGGCGCAACTCGATCACGGTCTTGCCGACGCGGACAGGGGTTCCCAGGGGGACGCGAACGGCGGTGGTCACCTTCGCGCGGTCGAGGTAGGTGCCGTTGGTCGAGCCGAGGTCTTCGACGTACCAATCTCCGCCGCGGGGCGAGATACGCGCATGCCGCGTCGACGAGTAGTCGTCTGTCAGAACGAGAGTGGAGTCGTCCGCTCGCCCGATGAGGACGGGCTGCGTGCCGAGCGATATGCGCGTTCCGGCGAGACCGCCCTGGGTCACCACGAGGTACTTGGCCACCTTCTGCTTGTTGAACGACGGGAGAACTTTCGAGCCGCCGGAGTAGCGAGGAGGCACTCGCATGCCTGCGGCCGCATAGATGTCACTGCGCAAGGTGCGAAGGACGGCCCAGACGAAGAACCACAGCAAGAGCAGGAAGCCCGCCCTTGTCAGTTGCAGAATCAATCCCTGCACGACGATTCACCTCCTCCTTCGCAATCGACCCGTGTTCCGCACACGCGCAAAGTCGCGGCGCGGCAGACATGGTTGCCTCGCAGCATCATAGGGTGAAGCAGCTCGTGTCGACGACATACGGGTGGACGAGAGTGCGAGTCGAACCCCCACCCGAGCCCACGTCGATCGTCAGACGATCCGAACCAGAATTTCGGAGTGACCGGCCCGAATGACGTCGCCGTCGGCCAACTGCCAGTCCTGCACCGGAGCGCCGTTGACGGTGGTGCCGTTGGTGGAACCGAGGTCGGAGAGCATGGCCACGCGGCCGTCCCACCGGATCTCGATGTGTCGACGCGAGACACCGGTGTCGGGGAGCCGGAACTGTGCATCCTGGCCACGGCCGATGATGTTCTGACCGTCACGGAGCTGGAAGTAGCGGCCGCTGCCGTCCTCCAGTTGCAGCGTGGCGGCGAGCGCCTGGCTCCGCCCTGCGTACGAGGCGGGCTGGTCGTAGCCGTAACCGTCCCCGCGGTCGCCCGCACCCTGCGGGTAGCCACGGCCGTAGGCGGCCGGTGCAGGCGGGTAGTCGTAGCCGGGCTGCTGGTAGCCGGGCTGTTGATATCCGGCGGCCTGAGGCTCGGCATACCGGCCGGCCGGGTCGTTGTACGCCTGCTCCTGGTAGGGGGCCTCGGAGTACGCGGCACCCTGCTCGGCGGCGTTGTAGTCGTAGCCCTGGCCGTTGTAGCCCTGCGCGTTGTAGGCCTGCGCGTCGTATGCCTGGCCGTCGTACCCCTGCGCGTCGTAACCCTGGGCACCGTAACCCTGATCCTGGCCGCTGGGCGCGCCGTAGGCGTTGGGGTCGTAGCCCTGTTCCTGGCCGGCCGCGCTGTAGGCCTGACCCTGCTCGGGGTACGACTGCTCGTCGTAGCCACCGTTGTACGGCTGCTGGTCGTAGCGCGGATCGTGATCGGCAGGCGCGTAGGCCTGGGCGTCGTACCCGTTCTGCTCACGTGCGGGGTAGCGCGGATCCTGGCCACCGGCGTAACCGTTGCGCGTGCGCGGATCGGGACGATGGCCGTCCGCGGGATCGCGCTGCGGGTCGTAGCCTGGGTTCTGCGTCATGTGGCCGGCTCCTGGTATCGACATCGGTGGGGCAGACGGTCGCTGCGTAGCTGAAGGGACGGGACTGGGTGCCGGCGGAGCCGATACGTTCTTCGGGGCCGAGGCACCCTGCTGCGCGTTGCGGCCAGCAGTCGCCGATCGTCCCACATCGGGATCGACCGAGCCACTGGCACGGAACTGTCCGGTGTGCAGGGTGGGCGACGGCTCGAATCGAACCACCACGTCGCCGTAGGTCTGCCAGCCTTGATCGCGGATGTAATCGTCGAGATGGCGTGAGAACGCCTTGACCGTGAGTTCTCGGTCGCCGGCGAGCTCGTCGTGGTCCGAGCTGTTGATGGTGATGACGTAGCTGTTGGGTGCCAGCAGATGCCCGCCGTCCAGGGGCCGAACCAGATCCGACGCTTCCTGCTGAAGCGCTGCCTCTACCTCCGCCGGTACGACGCCTCCGCCGAACACGCGGGCGAAGACGTCGCCGACAGCGCCTTGGAGCTTGCGTTCGAAACGTTGAACGATGCCCATCGTGACCCCTCCTCTCACTGTGTTCTTCCACCGTGTGGTGCCTGCTGGTGTGCAGGACGCGACGGCCGCGTGTCATCACGAAGTCGCGCTGCAAGCATGATATACGGTGCCGCCGACGGGGACTGCCCGCCGCGGTCGGCTCCCGGCTGCCCGACGCGGCGATTTTCGAGCGCGGCATGGTGCGTGTTAGTGTTCTCGCCGTTACCCGGGCGGGTGGCGGAATGGCAGACGCGCTGGCTTCAGGTGCCAGTGTCCTTCGGGACGTGGGGGTTCAAGTCCCCCTCCGCCCACCACACTGGCCGCAGCTGATTCGATCGCTGCGGCCAGTAGTTTCTTCCGGGTCGGTTTCCTCGCGGCCCGTTCCTTGAATCGTCCTACAGGCGTGTGATTCTCGGCCGATGTCGGCCGGGTGGTCCAATACCCGGTCTCGATGGCGTCTCGTATACGAGAATTCGCAGGTGACAGCCCATAATAGGCTTACCTTATTTGCGGGGGCACCCAGGTGCTGACTTATCGTTCGTAGTTGGATCGGCCTCACCACGGCCGGATCCGTCGAGACCCTCACTTTTCTACCATGAGCTCACCCGCTCGTGCAGGGGAAAGCGTCGACGATCGACAGGTGCTGCTTCAACGGCGAGGACGCACCGCAGGCCGTTCGTGCAGCCGGTTACACCACACCGTCGCCGACGAGTATCAAGGCTGGACTTATCCGAAGGCTAGGTATGAAGCACACTCCGGGCCCGCAAGGCCTCTACGATCCCGTCAACGAACACGACTCCTGTGGTGTCGCGTTCGTGGTGGACATGCACGGTCGACGCAGTCGCGACATCGTCGAGAAGGCGATCACCGCACTGGTCAACCTCGAGCACCGCGGTGCTGCCGGCTCCGAACCGAACACCGGTGACGGTGCGGGCATTCTGATCCAGGTTCCGGACGCGTTCTTCCGCGCCGTCGTAGATTTCGAGCTCCCCGCTGCCGGCGCGTACGCGACCGGTGTCGCGTTCCTTCCCCAGGGCCGCAGCGATGCCGCGCGTGCCTGCGAGGGTGTCGAGCGCATCGTCGAGAGCGAGGGCCTGTCGGTTCTGGGTTGGCGTGAGGTCCCCACCGACGACTCCTCCCTCGGAGCTCTGGCGCGCGACGCGATGCCGACCTTCCGTCAGCTGTTCCTCGCGGCCCCCGACGCGTCGGTCACCGACCTCGACCTCGAGCGGCGCGCGTTCGTCATCCGCAAGCGCGTCGAGCACGAGCTGGGCGAAGAGGGCGCGGGCAAGGACGGCCCCGGCCGCGAAACCGTGTACTTCCCGTCGCTGTCCTCGCAGACGTTCGTCTACAAGGGCATGCTGACGACGCCTCAGCTCAAGGGCTTCTACTTGGACCTGCAGGACGAGCGTGTGGAAAGCGCACTGGGACTTGTGCATTCGCGCTTCTCCACCAACACGTTCCCGTCGTGGCCGCTGGCGCATCCGTTCCGCCGCGTCGCCCACAACGGCGAGATCAACACCGCCACCGGCAACGAGAACTGGATGCGCGCCCGCGAGGCACTCATCACCTCCGACGTGTTCGGTGGTTCCGAGGCTCTCGAGAAGATCTTCCCCGTGGTCACCCACGGAGCAAGTGACACAGCACGTTTCGACGAGGTGCTCGAGCTGTTGCACCTCGGCGGCCGCAGCCTGCCCCACGCTGTGCTGATGATGATTCCCGAGGCCTGGGAGCGGCACGAGTCCATGGACCCCGCACGTCGGGCGTTCTACAAGTACCACTCCTCGTTGATGGAGCCCTGGGACGGACCGGCCTCGGTGTGCTTCACCGACGGCACCGTCATCGGCGCGGTTCTCGACCGCAACGGCCTGCGCCCGAGCCGGCTGTGGGTCACCGACGACGGTCTGGTCGTCATGGCCTCCGAGGTCGGCGTGCTCGACATCGATCCGTCGAAGGTCGTCCGCAAGGTTCGCCTGCAGCCGGGCCGCATGTTCCTGGTGGACACCGCGCAGGGCCGCATCGTCTCCGACGACGAGATCAAGGACGAGCTCGCCGCCGAGCATCCGTACCAGCAGTGGCTCGACGAGGGGCTGACCTCGATCGACGACCTGCCCGAGCGTCCGCACGTGCACATGCCGCACGACCGCGTGCTCATCCGTCAGCAGATCTTCGGGTACACCACCGAGGAATTGAACGTGCTGGTCTCGCCGATGGCGAAGTCCGGTGCCGAGGCCATCGGTTCCATGGGTACCGATACCCCGATCGCCGTGCTTTCGGCTCGCCCGCGGATGCTGTTCGACTACTTCTCGCAGCTGTTCGCGCAGGTCACCAACCCGCCACTCGACGCCATCCGCGAGGAGATCGTCACCAGCCTCGGCGGCACCATCGGACCCGAGGGCGATCTGCTCAACCCGGGTGCCGACGGCTGCAAGCAGATCGTGCTTCCGCAGCCCATCCTGCACAACGACGACCTCGCCAAGCTCGTCCACATCAACGACGAGGGCACGCAGGAAGAGCTGCGCTCGGTGGTCGTGCGCGGTCTCTACCCGGTGTCGGAGGGTGGTGAGGGCCTCCGAAAGTCGTTGGAGGCCATCCGCGCTCAGGTGTCCGCTGCCATCTCGGGCGGCGCGCGGATCATCGTGCTCTCGGACCGTGAGTCCAGCGAGAAGCTCGCTCCGATTCCGTCGCTGCTGCTCACCTCGGCAGTGCACCATCACCTCGTCCGCGAGAAGACCCGAACCAAGGTCGGTCTGATCATCGAGGCCGGTGACGCCCGCGAGGTGCACCACATGGCTCTGCTCATCGGATTCGGTGCGGCAGCGGTCAACCCGTACATGGCGTTCGAGTCGATCGAGGACATGATCGAGCGCGGTGCCCTCACCGACATCGAGTTCGACAAGGCCGTCGCCAACTACATCAAGGCCGCGGGCAAGGGTGTACTCAAGGTGATGTCCAAGATGGGCATCTCGACCCTCGCGTCGTACACCGGAGCCCAGCTGTTCCAGGTCATCGGCCTCTCGCAGGAACTGGTCGACGAGTACTTCACCGGCCTCAACAGCCACCTCGGCGGTATCGATCTCGATCAGGTCGCCGACGACGTCGCAGCGCGGCACGCGGTGGCGTACCTGGACAACCGTCAGGAGCGTGCGCACCGCGAGCTCGAAACCGGCGGTGAGTACCAGTGGCGTCGCGAAGGGGAGTACCACCTCTTCAACCCGGACACGGTGTTCAAGCTGCAGCATTCCACTCGCACCGGTCAGTACGACATCTTCAAGGAATACACGAAGATGGTCGACGACCAGTCCGAGCGCCTCGCGTCGCTGCGCGGTCTGTTCCGCTTCAAGACCGAAGAGCGACAGGCTATTTCGATCGACGAGGTCGAGCCGGCCAGCGAGATCGTCAAGCGTTTCTCCACGGGCGCGATGAGCTACGGCTCCATCTCGGCCGAGGCGCACGAGACCCTCGCCATCGCGATGAACCGTCTCGGCGGGCGCTCGAACTCGGGTGAGGGCGGCGAGGACGTCTCGCGGTTCGAGCCGGACGAGAACGGTGACTGGCGACGCAGTGCCATCAAGCAGGTCGCGTCGGGACGTTTCGGCGTCACCTCGCACTACCTGACCAACTGCACCGACATCCAGATCAAGATGGCGCAGGGAGCCAAGCCTGGTGAGGGCGGCCAGCTTCCGGCGCACAAGGTGTACCCGTGGGTCGCCGAGGTTCGGCATTCGACGCCCGGCGTCGGCCTGATCTCGCCGCCGCCGCACCACGACATCTACTCCATCGAGGATCTCGCGCAGCTGATCCACGACCTCAAGAACGCCAACCCGCAGGCCCGCATTCACGTCAAGCTGGTCTCCGAGGTCGGCGTCGGAACGGTCGCCGCCGGTGTGTCCAAGGCGCACGCCGACGTGGTGCTCATCTCGGGCCACGACGGCGGCACCGGCGCGACGCCGCTGACGTCGGTCAAGCACGCGGGTGGACCGTGGGAGCTCGGGTTGGCCGAAACGCAGCAGACGTTGCTGCTCAACGGGCTTCGCGATCGGATCGTCGTGCAGGTGGACGGTCAGCTCAAGACCGGCCGCGACGTCATGGTGGCCGCTCTGCTCGGCGGCGAGGAGTTCGGTTTCGCTACCGCTCCGCTCGTCGTCTCGGGCTGCATCATGATGCGCGTGTGCCACCTCGACACCTGCCCCGTCGGTGTTGCAACTCAGAATCCGTTGCTGCGCAAGCGTTTCGCAGGCAAGCCGGAGTTCGTCGAGAACTTCTTCATGTTCATCGCCGAAGAGGTTCGCGAGCTGATGGCCGAGCTCGGGTTCCGCACGCTCGACGAGGCCGTCGGTCAGGTGGGTCTGCTGGACACCACCGCGGCCAAGGAGCATTGGAAGGCGTCGAAGCTGGATCTGGCACCGATCCTCGAAGAGGTCGAGTCGGCGTTCATGAACCAGAATCTCTACAACACCGGTGTCCAGGATCACGGTCTCGACAAGGCTCTCGATCAGCAGCTCATCTCGGCCAGCCGCAATGCGTTGGACAGGGGTGAGAAGGTCGCGTTCGAGTCCAAGATCACCAACGTCAACCGCACCGTCGGCACGATGCTGGGGCACGAGGTCACCAAGGCGTACGGCGGCGTCGGTCTGCCGGACGACACCATCGAGATCACCTTCACCGGCTCGGCCGGCAACAGTTTCGGTGCGTTCGTGCCCTCCGGTATGACGCTCCGACTCAACGGCGATGCCAACGACTTCGTCGGCAAGGGACTCTCCGGTGGACATCTGGTGTTGCGTCCGTCGCTGAATGCTCCGAAGGGATTCGTCGCCGAGGACAACATCATCGGTGGCAACGTGTTCCTGTTCGGTGCCACCAGCGGTGAGGCTCTCATCCGCGGCGTCGTCGGCGAGCGTTTCGCCGTTCGTAACTCCGGTGCCGTTGCCGTCGTCGAAGGCGTCGGAGATCACGGCTGCGAGTACATGACCGGCGGCAAGGTCGTCATCCTCGGCTCGACGGGCCGCAACTTCGGTGCCGGTATGTCCGGCGGAGTCGCGTTCGTGTTCGATCCGAACAAGACGTTCGAGGCCAACCTCAATACCGAGCTGGTCGACATCGAAGAGCTGGAAGGCGACGAGTTCACCTGGCTGAAGGACATCGTCACCCGCCATCAGGAGCAGACCGGCTCCGAGGTGGCCGAGCGGATCCTCGCGGATTGGTCACAGCAGGTGAACCATTTCGTGAAGGTCATGCCTCGCGACTACAAGAAGGTACTGCTGGCCATTTCCGAAGCCGAGAAGAACGGCGCGGACGTGGACGAAGCGATCATGGAGGCAGCTCGTGGGTGACCCACAGGGATTTCTGAAGAACACGGTCCGCGAAGTGCCGAAGCGGCGCCCCGTCGACCTGCGCCTGATGGACTGGAAAGAGGTCTACGAGGACTTCTCGAAGGACACCTTGCGCACGCAGGCCAGTCGATGCATGGACTGCGGTATTCCGTTCTGCCATAACGGCTGCCCGCTGGGTAACCTGATTCCCGAGTGGAACGACCTGGTGTTCAAGGACCGCTGGCGCGACAGCATCGATCGACTGCACGCCACCAACAACTTCCCGGAATTCACCGGTCGGTTGTGCCCCGCCCCGTGCGAGGCGGCGTGTGTCCTGGGTATCAATCAGGATCCGGTCACCATTAAGCAGGTCGAGGTCGAGATCATCGACAAGGCCTTCGAAGAGGGCTGGGTCACGCCGGTCTACCCGACGCATCTGACCGGCAAGACCGTCGCCGTCGTCGGCTCCGGACCCGCGGGACTCGCTGCAGCGCAGCAGCTCACCCGCGCCGGGCACACCGTCACGGTATTCGAGCGGGCAGATCGCATCGGCGGATTGCTGCGATACGGCATCCCCGAGTTCAAGATGGAGAAGCGCCACATCGACCGTCGCCTGGCGCAGATGGAGGCCGAGGGCACCGTCTTCCGCACCGGTGTCGATGTGGGCGTCGACATCTCGGCCGACGAACTGCGCGAGCAGTTCGATGCCGTGGTCCTCTCAGGCGGCGCCACCGCATGGCGCGACCTGCCCATCGAGGGCCGCGAGCTCGACGGCATCTACCAGGCCATGGAGTTCCTGCCGCACGCCAACCGCGTCCAGCAGGGCGACTTCGCCGCGCCGCCGGTGAGCGCCGAGGGCAAGAAGGTCGTCATCATCGGCGGCGGCGACACCGGGGCCGACTGCCTCGGTACCTCGCACCGTCAGGGCGCAGAAAGCGTCCACCAGTTCGAGATCATGGCCCGCCCGCCCGAGGAGCGTGCGACGTCCACCCCGTGGCCGACGTACCCACTGATGTACCGGGTGGCCTCGGCTCACGAAGAGGGTGGCGAACGCGTCTTCTCCGTCAACACCGAGCGTTTCGTCGGCGAGGACGGCAAGGTCACCGCACTCGAGGCCTGTGAGGTCGAGTTCAAGGCGGGCAAGTTCGAGAAGGTCGAGGGCAGTGAATTCACCCTCGAAGCCGATCTGGTTCTGCTCGCCATGGGATTCGTCGGACCGGAGAAGGGCGGCCTGCTGACCGACCTGGGTGTCGACTTCAACCAGCGCGGCAACGTCGAGCGCACCAACGAGTGGGTCACCAACGTCCCCGGCGTGTTCGTGGCCGGCGACATGGGCCGCGGCCAGTCGCTCATCGTGTGGGCCATCGCCGAGGGCCGCTCCTGCGCGGCCGCCGTCGACACCTTCCTGCAGGGAGCAACCGCACTGCCGTCGCCGATCGTGCCCACTCAGGCACCGCAGCGGTAAGTCGCGTTTCTCCGCCGAGCTCGAAGTTGTGGACGGATCGAGGTCCGATTTGGTCCACAACTTCGAGTTCGTCTGCTTTCCGCTGCCATTCGACACACGGTTACGTCCGTTAACCATGTAGGCATCTGATGGTCACAGGCCGCTGTCATTGTGGTGATCGAACAACGAAGCGCGTTCGACCACCAGTGAGGCCCCCTCCCATGAGTGTCAAGAAGATCTGCGCCGGTATCGGCGTCGCTGCAGCTGTTGCATCCGGAATCGTCGTCGGAACGGCTTCGCCCGCCGCCGCGGACCCGGCCGATTGCCCGGCGATGTACGTCGTGGCCATTCCGGGCACCTGGGAGACCAGCTCGGGTGCGGCCCCCAAGCCGGGCATGCTGACCGACGTCACCGATCGTCTCGGTGGCGACATCCGCACCGACTACGTCTCGTATCCCGCGACCGCGTTCCCATGGGAGGGCGAGGTGTACGGGCAATCGCGTGCCGAAGCCGTCGCCAACGCGGGCGGCATGCTCGAGGCCATGGTGAATCGCTGTGGCGCAACGAAACTGGGCATCATCGGGTACAGCCAGGGTGCCGACGCGGCGGGCGATCTCGCCGCGGCCATCGGCACCGGAGTGGGCGTGGTGCCCGCCGACAAGGTGGTCGCCGTGGGGCTGATCTCCGACCCGAAGCGCTCCGACACCGACGCTCTCGTGGGGCCCGCCGTGGTCGGAACCGGGGTCGGTGGACCCCGCGTCGGTGGATTCGGCTACGTCAGCCCCGTGGTGCGAACGTTCTGTGCCGTCGGCGACCTGTACTGCTCGACGCCCAAGGACGATTACGTCGCGCGGCTGGCCGGCTTCTTGGCCGTCTCGTCCAACCCCGCGCCGAACGTCGCCGATCAGTACTCGCAGGAAGCGCAGTCTCTGATCGCGGACCTCGCCGCGGCCGGTGGTCTGCCGGTGTTGCAGGGCCAGCTCACCGACCAGGCGAACGCTCAGCGTCAGCGTGAGATCGAGGCGTTCTACCGTTCGGGTATCCACCAGGAGTACCAGAGCTACGACGTCGGGGGCGGCCAGTCCGCGACTCGGTGGTTGGCGCGCTACCTCGCCGACGCGGTCTGACGGCGTAGCAGCACGAAAACCGCCACAGCGCTGACGGCCATCAGACCGGCGCTCCAGCCGGCCGCGAGGTTGAAGCCGTCGACGAACGACGAGTTCGCGACGGTGCTCAGTTGCGAGGCGAACGGCTCGGGCAGGTAGTCCGCGACGGCGACGGCGCCGCCTATGGTTTCTCGTGCGGGGTCCGCTATCTCGGCAGGGGTGCCCGCGGGGATGGCGTCGTCCATGCGGTGCCGGTAGACGGTGCTGCCGATCGTGCCGAGGATCGCGATACCCACGGCGCCGCCCAGTTCGGCTCCGGTTTCCGACAGTGCCGATGCGGCACCGGCCTTTTCGGGTGCCGCGGCAGTCAGGACGATGTCGGAGTTGAGCGTCGACGCCGCGCCGATGCCGAACGTCAGCAGAGCCATCCCGGTCAGGAGTAACGGTAGGCCCGAGTCGCTGGTGACGAAGACCATTGCCACACAACCGAATCCGATGAAAGCCAGGCCGCAGGCGATGATGGTGCCCGTATGGATGACCTTACTCATCGTCGGTGCCAACACAGCTCCGGTCGCTGCAGCCGCGGCGGGAATCAACAACCACAATCCGGCCTCGAGCGGCCCGAGCCCGACTACCAGCTGGAGGTACTGCGCGGCGAACAGGCTGAAGCCGGTCATCGCGAAAATCACCAGGAACTGCACGACGACAGCTGCACTGAAGGCACGTTCGGCGAACAGCGTGACGTCGATCAAAGGGTGTGCTGCCTTCCGTTGCCGGATGACGAACACTGCACCGAGCGTCAGCCCGACGAGGGCGGTCACGATCGTTGCCGCGTCGATCCCCTCCTGTGCACCGTGTTTGATGGCGAACACGATCGAGAGCATCGAGGAGATAGCGAGAATCACGCTGATGGGATCGAACTTCCCGGGGTCGGAGTCCTTGAACTCGGGGACCAGAAACGGGGCGGCGACGAAAAGTACCACCATGATCGGAATGTTGATCAGGAACACCGAGCCCCACCAGAAGTGTTCGAGCAGAACACCGCCGATGACAGGGCCCACTGCTGCTCCACCGGCGAAGCCGGCAGTCCACAGGCCGATGGCTTCCTTTCGCTGAGTGGGGTCGTGAAACATGTTGCGGATCAACGACAATGTACTCGGTGCAATGGTGGCTCCGCCGATTCCCAGCAGAGCGCGCGCCGCGAGCAGCATCTCGGGAGAGGTGGAGAACGTCGCGGCCAGAGACGCCACTCCGAACACGACGGCACCGATCATGAGCAGGGTGCGCCTGCCGATGCGATCGCCCAGCGAGCCCATGGTGATCAGGAGGCCGGCAAGCAGAAATCCGTAGATGTCGAGAATCCACAACGACTGATTGCTGGTGGGTTCGAGATCGGCCGTCATGAACGGCAGGGCCAGGTACAACACCGACATGTCCATCGACACGACGAGAATCGGCACCACCAGCACTGCGAGGCCGAGCCACTCCTTACCGGTGGCGCGCTGGTCGGTTGCCGTCTGGCTCACTGTGGTTTCCCTTCCCGAATGGACACCTCAGCTTAGGGGGATCGGGAGTACGTTCGGTGAAGAAACATGTCTCTCGCCGAACGAAGGAAAAATCACCTCATGACCAACGATCTGAAGGTAGTCGCGACGATCATCGCCAAGCCGGATGCCATCGACGCCGTGCGCGACGGCCTCTCCGCTCTGGTTGCCGAATCTCGGAAGGAAGACGGAAACATCTCCTACGAGCTGTTCGAGTCGGCGGTCGAGCCGGGGACCTTCATCACCGTCGAGGTGTGGAAGTCGCAGGAGGACCTCGACGGCCACATGCAGACTCCGCACCTGCAGCAGGCGCTAAGCGAGTTCGGGGCCCACCTCGCGGCTGCGCCCGCCATTCATCCCCTCCGGCCGGTCGGCTGACTCACCCCGCACGCTTGCGTAGACGAGTGTCGACACGATGAGCAGGGCCATCGTGGCACCGATCGCGAGCCAGCCGGTCCCGCTCATCTCGCCCGACGCGATGACGCGGGCTCCGGCGGCGGTGTAGCTCATGGGCATGAAGGCGGCGAGATCGCCCCAGATCGGTGCCGTCGACGCGTATGCGAAGCCACAGACGACGACCTGCACCGCGAGCGCGGCGACGTTGACGATCTGGCCGATCACGGCACCGAGCACCCGTTGGATCGCTCCCGCTGCGGCGAGGTAGGCCGCAGCCGAGACGATCAGGAACGCACCCGCTCCCAGGACCGGCCCGAGGGCGGCGTCGGTGGCGAAAGCGAACGCAACGGCGGCGCTGATGCCCACTGCGGCGACCGCTGCGGCCACGGCGAGCCAGCGAGGCTTGCTGTCCCTGCCCAGAACCCGCACGAGACTGACGCACCCGAGAGCACCGAGCGCGACCAGGGCAGCGATCAGATACGGGGTGGCACCGGTTCCGGTGCTCGACGACGTGGCCGCGATGCTCTGGTCCGACGCTGCGTCGTCGGGAGCGGCAGCGGTTCCCTGCGGAAGTGCCGCGGAGGCGTCGCGCACATTGGTGGCGATGCCGTTGACGATTCCCTCGACCGGTTCGACCGACGTCACGAGCTGATCGGTGCCGGCCTTGAGCTGCTGGCCGCCGTCGTCGAGCTGGCCCAGTCCGTCACGCAACTGCACGGTCGCGTCGCCGAGTTGGGCGGTGGCTCCGAGGAACTGACTGTTGGGGTCGTTGAGTTCGGAGGACAGCTGCTGAGCACCGCTCTTGAGGGTCTGCAGCTGGTCGAGGGTGTCGGGCCCGAAAGCCTGCGTGTTCAGAGTGTCGATGACCCCGCGGATCTCACCGGAGATGGCGTCCGATCCCGGGTGCGGGAATCGATCGACCTGGTCAGCGGTGGCGGCGAGTTTGGCGGTGAAATCGGCCTGCAGAGCGCCGAATCCGGCGAGCTGATCGACGACCTGGTCGACGCCACCGCTGATCTGGGACGCGCCGTCCCCGAGCTGACCGATGCCGTCGCGGTACTGCCCGAATCCATCGGCGAGCTGAATGGTTCCGTCGTGTGCCTGGGTGATGCCGTCGGCGAGCTGCCCGACGCCGTCGTTGAGCTGCGTTCCGCCGTCGGTCAGCTGGCCGATACCGCTGGAGAGGAACGTGATGGGCAGCGATGCGCTGTTGAGGCTGCTCCTGGCTGCGGCCAGGGGATCGGCCGTCTGCTGGTCCGCTGCCGGTGCCTGCTCGGTGTCGGCGACGACGGTGGTGGTTGCCGCGGGCTCGCCACCGAGGTCGTAGCCGGTGCCCAGTGCAAAGGCACCTACCGCTACCAGAGGAAACGCCAGCGCAGTGAGAGCAACGGCAGGACGTCGGAAGATACGCAATTCACCCATGATGAGTTCGAGGCTAACCGCACGGTGCAGCGTCGCCGACCAGTCGACGACCGTCGACGCCCTATTTTGTGCCCTCGACCTGGGAGTTTAAGAGGTCTCTGTGGATTACCGATTGCGGGGCAACAGGTCCCACACGTGCTCGGTTTCGTTCACCGAGGAGACCGACCTCGCGCCGCTGCGCGAGAACAGCACCCGCGTCACCGAGCAGTAGTCGATCGGGAAGCCGAGCACCTTCGGGGTCTGCAGAATGTCCTGCAGCAGGATGTTGATCACGCCGCCGTGAGCGAACAGCGCCACGGTGTCGGTGTGTGCGCTCGCCGAGACGACATCGGCGACACCGTCCAGAACTCGCCGGCGAAACGCCTGCTCGTCGACCTGCTCCGGGAGATACCCGGCCTTGATGCGATCGAATGCCTCACGGAATTCGGTCTTGGCCGACTCGATCGGGACGTAGCCGCCGAAGTCGCGATCGTATTCGGTCAGGCGATCGTCGGGCTCGACGGTCAGACCGAGCCGATCGGCCAGAGGCTGCGCGGTCTGGACGGCGCGTAGCTGCGAGCTCGAGACGACTCGCGAGATCGGGAACCGGGCGACGGCACCCGGCACTCGCTGGGACTGTTCGACGCCGAGTTCGGCCAGAGCGGGATCGGCCGAGGTCTCCGACCGTTGCGGGAGGGCATGCCGCACCAGAACCAATTGCATCGACTCACCTAATCACGAGTGTTCTGCCGCTGCGCAGCACCATCGATCGAAATGCCGCCACCTGACGCGGCGAATCGGCCCGCGGATCCCACACCATGCCGATTCGCCTGCGCGCGGCCGGTTGGTGGAGTCCGATGTCCACGGTTCCGCCCTCACCGCCGTGCGCGCGTATTCGCGGCAGAATGGCGATACCGAGACCGGCCCCGACGAGTCCGCGCACCGTGTGGGTGTCCTGACCCTCGAAGGCGATACGCGGGCTGAAGCCGGCGTCCGCCCACAACTCGTCGCAGATCGAGCGCATCCCGAAGCCGTGGCCCATCGCGATGTAGTTCTCGTCGGCCGTGTCGGCCAGATCGACCGACCTGCGCGTGGCCAGCCGATGATCGGCCGGAACCACCAGCATCAGTCGCTCGTCGTAGAGCTGGAACGAATTGTGCTCGGTGTGTTCGGCGCTGAGAGAGACGAACGCCAGGTCGGAGACCCCGTCGGCGAGACGGTCGAGGCAGCGTGCCCGGGCACCCTGGTCCAGATCGAACGTGACGGCCGGGTGGTCGACGCGGAACTGGCGGATCAGCGCCGGTACGACGTCCTCGCCCAGGGTGTTCTGAAACGCCACCGCGATACGGCCGCGGGCTCTGGCGTCGTGCTCGGTCATGGCGTCGATGCCGGCGTCGATGTCGCTCAACGCCCGCTGGAGATAAGGAATGAGCACTCGGCCGGTGCTGGTGAGCACGATCCCGCGGCCGCGTCGTTCCACGATGTCGACGCCCAGAATTGCCGAGGCGCGGGCGACCTGCCGACTGACGGTGGGCTGTGGGACGCCCAAGACGTGCGCGGCGTCGGTGATGTGTTCGGTGTCGGCCACTGCGACGAGAGTCGGTAGCAGCGGCAGGAGTTCGATCGCTTCACGACGCATTGCCGAATCATATCGCCGGTGTATCGGTTTGCCCGGTCTCATGCATTGGACGAATATCGTGAGCGCTTCTAACGTGATCTGCATGACCACGACGCAGCCCGAGGTGCTCGAATGGGAGGGACACCCCAGGGGATCGCGCGAATACCGCAGGCTCGTGCTGGCACTGCTGTTCGCCGGAGTCGCAACGTTCGCTCAGCTCTATTCGGTGCAGGGCATCCTGCCCCTCATCGCCGCCAATCTCGACATCACGCCGTCGCAGTCCTCGCTCGCGGTCGGGCTCGCGACGGTCGGCGTTGCGGTGTCCGTCATTCCCTGGTCGGTGGCGGCCGACCGCATCGGTCGTGTTCGGGCCATGACGGCGTCGATCCTCACTGCCACGACGCTGGGTCTGCTGGTTCCGCTCGCGCCGTCGCTCGAAGTACTGCTGGTGATTCGATTCTTCGAAGGTGCTGCACTGGGCGGTCTTCCGGCCATCGCCATCGCGTACCTCAGCGAAGAGATCCATCACAAGCACACAGCCCTGGCCGCGGCGACCTACGTGTCCGGTACGACTCTCGGCGGACTGCTCGGCCGCATCGTCGCGGGACCCGTTGCGGAGTACACCAACTGGCGGATCGGCACGTTGACCGTGTCGATGATCGCTGCGTTGGCCGCCGGACTGTTCGTCTGGCTCGCACCGAAGCCGCGAACGACGCTCGTGCACAGCCAAATTCGTGACCTACCCGGACGGCTGTGGGTGAACCTGCGCGAGCCGGGGATGGCGGCACTCTACGGCCAGGGATTTCTGCTGATGGGCGGCTTCGTCGCGATCTACAACTACCTCGGATTTCGTTTGGAGGCCGTGCCTTTCGGGCTCCCGCAGTCTCTGATCAGCCTGATCTTCGTGGCGTACCTCAGCGGTACAGTGTCCTCACGGGTAGCAGGCAATCTCGCGACGAAGCACGGCAGATCGGTGGTGCTCGCCGGATCCACCGCCACGATGATCGCCGGAGTCGCCCTGACGATGGCGTCGAATCTCGCCGTCATTCTGACCGGCTTGGTGATCCTGACCATGGGATTCTTTGCCGCCCACGCCATCGCGTCGGGATGGACCGGACAACGAGCCGTCCACGGCCGAGCCCAGGCGACATCGCTGTACAACCTCTTCTACTACGGCGGATCATCCGTCGTCGGCTGGATCGGCGGCGTCGTCTTCCAATCCCAGGGATGGAACGCGTTGGCGCTGTTCGTCATTGCGTTGGCAGTGATCGCAGGCGTGTGGGCCGCGTGCATGAACGGCCGATTGGCGAAGCCGGTATCAGTAGGTTGACGTGTTTGCGGCAGCGAGGGCAAAAATGACGATCGCACCCACGATGACGACGAAGAGCGCGATCGAGACGTAACCCACGATCAGGCCCGCCGTCGCAAAACCCGATCCGCCTTCGCCGGTGCGCTTGATCTGACCGCGCGAGATGTGGCCACACACCACCGCGCACACCGACGCAATCAACGGAATGAACGTCAGACCGAGAATCGCCAACACGAGTGACACGATCGCCAAGGTGTTGGTGGACGCCGGAGCCTGATACCCGCCGGCATACGGCGCATTCCCGTACTGCGAATACTGTTGCTGCGGGTTCGGGTACTGGGGGTTCGGGTTCTGATAGGGCGGATACTGCTGCCCGCCGTACGGCTGATCCTTGTTCGCTGCGTCGAACGGATCGTTGCTCTCACCCTGCGGATAGCCCATGGCGGGAGTGTGGCACCTGGAGACAGCGGTCGCAACCGCTCTCCCTCGGCGCTACGTGCCGAGCTTGCCCCACCCCACATAGGCGTCGACAGTGACGTATCCGGTCACGCGCGGCTGATCCCGAACCGGATACGGATTGCCGGTGTAATGCGTCGAGATGCGGTCGATGTCGACCAGATCGGGATCGTCCTGCAACTCGATCGAACCGTGCACCGTCACATGTGTGTACCAACTGGCCTCGTCCAACACCGAAATCGAGACCTTCGGATTCGCCTTGATGTGCTCGAGACGCTTCCGCGACGCATCGAAATTGAGCACGACCTTCCCGTCCTCCCACAGATACCACGTGGGTGCGGTGATCGGCGTCCCATCTGCACGAACCACCGCCATGACCGCGGGATTGGCCTTCTTCAGCAATTCGACAGCGGCATCGGGCAACGGAGGCTTTGGCATACGTCAACAGTACGACTCGACCCTCGCCTTGGGTCCCGAATCGC
The DNA here is from genome assembly GCF_002258965.1 of Rhodococcus sp. 05-339-2. NCBI lineage: Bacteria > Bacillati > Actinomycetota > Actinomycetes > Mycobacteriales > Nocardiaceae > Rhodococcus > Rhodococcus sp. 05-339-2. The sequence continues at coordinate 447,724 of NZ_NOYW01000016.1, read as the reverse complement.
CCCACAGCGTCCCCCGGAGTCCACTCGATGTGCCATTGACTGCCGAAAAGGCCACTCAATGTCACATCGAGTGCACTGGGGTGAAAGGTGTGCACTCGGGAATCGGGTGCATCCGGTGTGGATCGGCGACTACAGGTTGGGGAGTTTGACTACCTGTCCGGCGTAGGAGAGTCCGGCACCGAAGGCGAGCAGCAGTGCTGTGTCTCCTGCTTTTGCTTTGCCGGTGCGCAGTAGTTCTTCCATGGCCAGGGGGATCGAGGCTGCCGAGGTGTTGCCGGTTTCGGCGATGTCATTGGCGACGGGTGTGTCCTCGTTCAGGTTCAGGCTCTTGGCGAGGAGTTCGGTGATGCGGCTGTTGGCCTGGTGGGGGATGAAGGCGTGCAGTTCGTCGGTTTTGATGCCCGCGACGTCGAGGACGCGCTGCGCGGCTTTGCCCATCTCGAAGGCGGCCCAGCGGAAGACGGAGATTCCGTTCATCCGGATCCAGGGGCGCTCGAGGCCTTCTTCGGTGATGTAGTCGTACCAGTCGGTGGTCTGGACGATGGCGTCGGATTGCGAGCCGTCGGAGCCCCAGACGGCGGGTCCGATCTCGGTTTCGTCGCTCTGGCCGACGACCACGGCACCGGCGCCGTCGGCGAAGATGAAGCGGGTGGTGCGGTCGTAGGGGTCGGTGGTGACGCTGAGCTGTTCTGCACCGATGACGAGGACGTACTTGGACGTTCCGGCCTTGACCAGGTCCGATGCGACGGCGAGGGAGTAGCAGAAGCCTGCGCAGCCGGCGCAGATGTCGAATGCGGCCGGCCCCTTGGTGCCGAGTCCGTGCGCTACTTTTGCAGCTGCTTGGGGTGTGAGTTCGAGATGCGTCGAGGTGGCGACGATGACGGTGTCGACTTGGTCGGCGGTGATTCCGCTGGCTTCGAGGGCCTTACGACCTGCCGCGATGGACATCTCGACGACGTTTTCCTTGGGATCGGCGAAGCGCCGGTTCTTGATTCCGGACCGCGTCTGGATCCACTCGTCGCTCGAGTCGATGAATTCACAGATCTCGTCGTTGGTCACGACTCTCTCGGGGCGGTGAACGCCGAGTCCGAGTAGTTTCGACTGTCGTCCCTGCGTCGTGCTGATCGCACCCATCTTCAATTTCCTCTCGTGCTACCGCGCCATCGCCGAGCTTCGGCTCGGGTCTTGGGCTACGGGCTCGGTGACACACGTTACGTGCGTCGCCTCGAGGAGTTCACACCAGTTCGGTGATGAGGGCTGCGACCTCAGCGGGCTTGTCGATCATGGCGTGGTGGTGGGCGGGCATGACGACAGTGAAGTCGGCCCGCAGATACGCGGCCAGCTTGCGTTGAGTCTTGATCCATCGCTTGCCCCACGGGGAGGGTCGTCCGGTGTGGGCTGCGGCGACGATGACCGGAACGACGAGGGGCGAACGCTTCCGCATTCTGTTCAGTTCGGCGGCGAGGTCCGGGTAGACGACGTCTTCCACCAGGGCGGCGGCGAGGTAGGTGGGTCGTCGATAGATGTCGTCGACCCAGTCGAACGTCTCCTGCGGTGTGCCGTCGGGCGGTGTCGCCTGATTGAGGACGCGTCGCACACGCGGTCCGACCAGCTTCTGCAGGCCGGTCTTGCTGAGCGCGGTGGCGATGACGTGGGCAGCCTCGACGCGCACGACGGTCGGGACGAAGCGTCTGGGGTCGGATTCGGCGCTGGAATCGAGCAACAGAATTCCGCGGGTGCGCGACGGGTACAGCCGGGCCACAGCTTCTGCGTAGAAGCCGGCTATCGAATGACCTACCACGACGGCCGGGTCGGTGACTCCGAGTGCGTCGAGGACACCGATGATTCGGTCTGCCTCCCCGCGGACGGTGGGTGTGGCACCGGCGGGCAAGGGGTCGCTGAGTCCGAAGCCGGGCCGGTCGAGCACGACCACGTGATGGTGGGCGCTCAGGATGTCGACGGTGTCGTTCCAGTCGAACCAGTTACTGCCGAGGCCTCCGCACAGGACGACCGTGGGGCCGGTTCCGCGTACGAACAGATGCAGACGTTGCCCGTCCACCTCGACGTACTGACCGGGAGGATGTTTCACGGGAAACAACGCACTGCGTTCGGCTCGATTCCCGCTGTCCATGTTTGGTACTCCACGATGCTCTACCGACCTGTCGACTGTTTCACGCTCCAGTTTCCATCATTTTCCCCGTTTTGCACACTCGTGCGCGTGGATCGGTCACGGGGGACGGTCATTGACGCGGCTTGGCCAGGGGGAACGCGAGTGTTTCCCGAATGCTGCCCCCGGTGATGAGCATGACGACCCGGTCGACTCCCATGCCGAGACCGCCGGTCGGCGGCATCCCGTGCTCGAGCGCTTGCAGAAAATCCTCGTCCAGGCTCATCGCTTCCTCGTCACCGCCGGCTGCCAACAGCGACTGTTCGGTCAGGCGCTGCCGCTGATCGACAGGGTCGGTCAGCTCGCTGTACGCGGTACCCAGCTCCACACCCCACGCGACGAGATCCCACTTCTCGGCGACGCCCGGAATGCTCCGATGCGGCCTCGTCAACGGCGACATCGACGTCGGGAAGTCCTTGTAGAAAGTTGGGAACTCGGTGTAGTCCTCGACGAGATGTTCGTACATTCCCTGCGCGACGGCCCCAGCATCCCAGGTCTTCTCGTACGGAATGTCGTTCTCGTCGCACAGGCGTTGTAGCTCCTCCAGAGGAGTCGCCGGTTCGACGGGCACTCCCAACTTCTCGGCGACGGCACCGTGCAACGTCTTGACCGGCCATTCGCCGGAGATGTCGATCTCGATCATTTCTCCGTTCGGGCCGTCCGGGCGCAATATGATCTCGCGTCCGTGCGCGGCGACGGCTGCTCGCTGAATCAACTCGCGGCACAACACCATTGCGCGTTCGTAGTCGCTGTGGGCCTCGTAGGCCTCGAGGATCGTGAACTCGGGGTTGTGCTTGAAGTCCGCGCCTTCGTTGCGGAACACGCGGCCGATCTCGAACACCTTCTCCATGCCGCCGACACACAGGCGCTTGAGATAGAGCTCCGGTGCGATCCGCAGGTAGAGGTCGAGGTTGTAGGCATTGATGTGGGTGACGAACGGTGCTGCGTTGGCACCGCCGTGAACCTGCTGCAGAATCGGTGTCTCGACCTCCATGTATCCGCGCTCGCCGAGCGAATCACGAAGTGACTTCACGACATTGGATCGGGCGATCATCAGTGCACGAGCATCGCGATTGATGGCCAGATCGACGTAGCGTTGCCGCACCCGAGCTTCCGGGTCGGTGAGTCCGCGATACTTGTCCGGCAGTGGATGCAGGCACTTGGCGTTCATTCGCCAGTCCGTCGCGAGGAGCGACAGCTCCCCACGCTTGCTGCGGCCGATCGCGCCACTGACCTCGATGAGATCGCCGAGGTCGAAATCGGCGTCGAAGTTCTCGATCGAATCCCCGACGCGATCGCGGTCGAAGAGAACCTGGATATCGGCCGACCAGTCACGCACCACAGCGAAGACGACACCGCCGTAGTCGCGAATCCGCAGGATGCGTCCGGCAATTCGTACCGTTGTGCCCTGCGGCGAGGCCACTGCTCCCTCGACCGTATGCGTCGGGGGATAGGCGACGGGATAGCCCTCGGTGCCCTCGCGTTCGAGACGATCGAGTTTCGACATGCGTACGCGCACCTGGTCGGGACGCTTACGGCCCGGTGTCGGCTCGTCCGGGACGCTGTCGGGGCCGCTGCCGTCGGGATGAATGTCGTCGGCGTCGGCCAGAGCCGCGGGCACCGCAACGTGAGAACCGGTGTGCTTCGAGGCGCGTCGGAAGGTCGGCAGGGTCAAGAAGCCCTCGGCGATGGCCGACGCGACGCCGACCTTGGGCAACACCCGATTGTCGGCGAAGCAGAGGTAGCGCGGCTCCCATTCCGGAAGGTACTTCACGTTCGAGCGATACAGGGCCTCGAGCTGCCACCACCGAGAGAAGAACACCAGCACGCTGCGCCAGATTCGCAACACCGGCCCGGCACCGATCCGGCTGCCCTCCTCGAACGCCGCGCGGAACACCGCGAAGTTCAGCGAGATCTTGCCGACCCCGAAATGATCGGCGCTGGTGGCGAGTTCGGTCACCATCAGTTCGATCACCCCGTTGGGCGACGCCGGATCACGACGCATCAGATCCAAGGACACTCCGGTGCGACCCCACGGCACCAGCGAGAGGACGCCGATCACCTTCTCGCCCTGAACTGCCTGCACCAGAAGACAATCGCCGTCGAGCGGATCACCCAGTCGACCCAACGCCATCGAGAAACCACGCTCGGTTTCGGTATCGCGCCACGCATCCGCGCAGGCGATTATTTCCGACATCTCCTCCGACGAAATGTCACGATGACGACGCACGGTGACCACGACACCCGCTTTACGAGCCCGGTTGACCGCCTGACGCACGGGGCGCATCTCGCGTCCATTGAGGTTGAAATCCTTGGTTTTCAGGATTGCTTCGTCGCCGAGTTCGAGGACACTCAGTCCGGCCCGCTTGTACGCGGTCGCGCCGATCTCGCTGGCGCCCATGACAGCTGGGGTCCAGCCGTATTTCTCGGCCAGGTCCAACCATTCCGAGATCGCATGCGGCCACGCCTCGGGATTTCCGATCGGGTCACCACTGGCCAGACACACGCCGACCTCGACGCGATACGTCACCGCCGCCTTACCGCTGGTGGCGAAGATGACGCCCTTGTCGCGCCGAGTGGCGAAGTAGCCGAGGGAATCGTCGGCACCCCATTTGTCGAGCAGGCCACGCAGCGCGGACTCGTCGCGACCGGTGAGCGCGTTGCTCGACCGCTGCGACCGAAACAACGTGACGACAGCCCCCAACAACGCCAACGCTCCGAACAGCCCGAGGGCCGTGTTCACGATGCCGTTCGGCCTGCCGTCGAACTGTTCGTTGTCCACCGTCGCCAACGCCGTCACGCGATTGAACGCCCACAGGAACGTCTGACTCTCCGGCAACGACCCGGGGAACAACGCAACCAGCGCCCACCCGATCACCGTCCCGACGGCCGCGCCGAGCACGAGCACCCCGAGCGCCTTCCACACCGCACCACGACGCACCCGCGTGTAGAACTCCTTGCGCGCGGCGATCAACACCCCCGTCACCACAACATGGACAACCAGCGCAATCCACGAACTGACGCTCTTGTCCGTGATCCCCTCGACCACATTGGTGATCGCCAACAACACCAGATAGATCGTCAGCAACCACCACGCAATGCGCTTACGACTCGCCAACGCCGCCGCCAACAAACCGACCACCAGCGCCCACGACAAACTCGTATCGGGAGCATCGAAGTAATAGCTGTCGACGTACTCACGCGGAACGTGAATCAGGAAACGAAGAGTCGGCGACAGACTCCACAGAAACAACAACACCGCGAACACACCGAGCACCAGACCCGCGATATGCGGAACCTCACTCAAACGACCGCGCTCGGGTGGCACGAACGACCGCGGAACCATGGACCCGGACCGCTCCGAGGAAACTGCTGTCGCCGTCATATCTCACTCCCGAAGTCAGAATGCACTTGCACCGTAGACGGTATCCCCGCCAAGGCGAGTCAGGTGCCCATTGCCCGCACCCCCGCCCACTCAATGTGACGTTCAGTGGCCTTTTCGACAGTCGATGTCACATCGAGTGGACATCGGGTCGGGTGCGGGCGGTGGATCTTCGGGTGCGTTGGATCTCGATACGACGTCGCCTCGGCGCGCGTGGGTAAAAGTTCGTCCACAGGGCGTGAGTTATCCACAGGGTAGTTCGTTTCCCGTCGTCGCGGCGGATTCGGGGTGCGCGGACTGTGCATCATCATGGCCATGAAGCGGGGTGGAGCACGAGTCGATGCGAAGGTGATCGCGGCTGCGTCGGATCGCGGGTTCATGAGGACAGCGCACTTACTCGAGCTCGGGGTGGCGTCGAAGACCATCGTTCGACGCACCCAGCCGGACGGCAGCTGGTCACGGGCGTTACCTGGGTTGGTGTTCTTGAAGAATCGTTCGCTGACGCCGATTGAACGAGCCACCGCGGTTGCGATCTACTGCGGAAAGGATGCTCTCATCAGCGGTCGGGCAGGGCTGGCGTTGCATGGATTGGGCACGTCGGGTTCGTTGGAGGAGACGTTCGCACTGATTCCCGAGCCGCAACATCGCAAGTCCGTGGGCTTCGCTGTCGTGGAGCGGACGTGGCGAATGCCGACGGCGGAAATCAAGTCGGGACTTCGCGTCGCCCCGATCGTTCGGTGTCTGTGCGATGCAGTTCGACGGATGAAGAATGCCGAGCAGTGCATGGCGTTGATTGCCGGTGTCGTGCAGCGAGGTGCGGCTACCGTGGACGCGATCATGAAGGAACTGAACGCCGGTAGTACGCGGGGAACTGCGATGCCACGTCGAGTTCTGAGGGAACTGGCTGCAGGTGCGCACTCGGTGGCGGAGGCTCAGGCCCAGAAGCTGTACGCGCGCAGCGGACTTCCGACGATGCAGCACAACGTGGCTGTCCACGACGAGCAAGGCAGGTTCCTGCTGATAGCCGACAACTGGCTCGACGACGTCGCGTTGGATTGGGAGATCGATTCGCTCGAATACCATCTCTCGCCCGCGGCGCACAGGGCGACGGTGGCGCGTCGGGAACGAGCACAGAATGCCGGCCTCATCGTGGTGACACATCTGCCGAGCGATATTCGGGAGGACCCGGAACGCGTTCTGTCCGACCTTCGTGCGCGTTACGAGCAGGCCAAGGCGCGACCGCGACCGAATGTCACGGTCCGACCGCGAGCGGATCAGGCTCGTAGTCGCTCGGGTTGATACACCCACACCATGTGCTTGCCGGTCTCGGACGCAGCCGAGATCGGCCGATGCTCGATCCTGTCCAGCACGAATCCAAGCCTCTCGGGTACGGCCTGGCTCCGGAGATTCGCTGCATCACAATGAATTTCGACTCGATTGATTCCGTCCAGCCCCACGGCTTCCCGTATGAGGGCACCGACCGCCTCGCTGATCACCCCACGTCCCTCGGCCCCGGCGTCGAGCCAGTAACCCAATTCGATGCCGTGCGGGCCGATCCGGCGATGCATCCCGATCTTGCCCAGAAACGCACCGCCGTCGCGCTCGAAAATTCCGTAATCGAACATCTCCCCGGCATTCCACTGCTCGACGGCCTCCGCAATACGAGCCGATTGCACCGAAGGCTGGGCCGCCTCTTCGGTCGCCCACCCCATCCACGGCGCAAGGCGCGCGAGATTGCGACCGATCACGTCGGCAACGGCAACGGCATCGCCGGCCGACTCGCGACGAATGAGAAGTCGGCCGGTGACAATCCGATCCGGAGGTACATCGAACATGGCCAGCAGTGTGTCAACAGTGCACCCGATCTGCCAACGAATTTCGTTGCACTGTCACCCGCTCGCAGTCCACTCGATGTGCCATCGACGGGCGAAAAGGCCACCGAAGGTCACATTGAGTGGACAAGGGGCAGCGGCAGGGGCGGGGTCAGGAAGCCGACCAGGATCTCCAGGACAGTTTGTCGATGATGATGACCGGACCTTCGGGTCTGTTGTTTTTGTATTGACTGTATTTCGCGACCAGGGCGTCGGTGGCCGATGTGCCTTCGGCGCTGGAGGTTTCGACGATGTGGGCGGATCCGTCCGCGCGGATCCACCAGAGTTGGGACCAATCGTCGGTGTAGTGGTCGACGATGAGGCTGACGGCGGGGTCGGCGCGGATGTTGTCGAGTCGCTGGAGTTTCTGCGTTGTCTTGGGTTTCCAGTCGATGGCGGTGAAGATTCGGTCGCCGGTGGGGGCGACGGCGAAGACGATCGGGACCAGGTGTGGTGTGCCGTCGGGGTTGATGGTGGAGAGTTGGGCTCGGGGTGCGTCGGTGAAGCGTTGGACTTCGTTGTCGATCTTCACGTTCGGTTCCTCGGGTTATGCGGATTCGCTGTGGGTGCTGTGTCGGGTGATGAATTGTTCGAGTGCCGCAACGGACATGGGGCGTCCGAGTAGGTGTCCTTGGCCGAAGGTTACGCCCATGTCGGTGCAGATCTGGAGTTGTTCCGGTGTCTCGATTCCCTCGATGACGGTGTCTTTGCCGAGAGTGGTGGTGACGTCGACGAGGGCTGTGCAGAGCGTGGTCATGGCGCGGCGTCGGTGCAGGTTGTCGCTGTCGAGGTGTTGGGTGAGGGATTTGTCGATCTTGAGGGTGTCGACGGGGAGGGTGGCGAGTCGTTCGAGGGAGGAGAAGCCGGAGCCGAAGTCGTCGATGGCGATGAGGACGCCGTGGCGTTGGACGTCGCGGAGTTGGTAGTGGACTGCGTCGAGGTCGTGGAGTGTCTGTGATTCGGAGAGTTCGAGGGCGAGTCGTCCGGGTTCTATGCCGTAGGTGTCGACGGTGTCGATGACGTCGGTTGCGAGGGTTCCGGTGGCGAAGTGGGCTGGGCTGATGTTGACGCCCACTTGGAGGTGGATGTTGCGGGTCTGCCAGTCCGCGATCGTGTGCGCGACCTCGGCGAGGATCCACATGCTCAGCGGGACGATGAGGTCGGCGTCCTCGGCGAGGGGGATGAAGGTGTCGGGCATCAGCAGGCCGAGTTGGGGGTGGTTCCATCGGATGAGTGCTTCGGCCCCGACGACCGTTCCCGTCGCGAGTTCCACGATGGGTTGGTAGACCATCGTCAGTTCGCGCTCGACCATGGCGGTGCCGCGTAGTCGTTCGATGAGTTCGAGTCGGGTGCGGTTGGTGTGGTGGAGCTCGTCGGTGAAGACGTGGTGTTCGTTGCGTCCGACGGCTTTGGCGGCGTGCATTGCTGCGGTGGCGTTGTGGACCAGTTGGGTGGCGCTGATGTCGGTGGTGGTACTCGAGGCGACTCCGACGCTGGCGGTGAGGGTGAGTTGGCGGCCGGAGAGCTCGAAGGCGGGCTCGAAGATGCTCGCGAATCCGGCAGCCAGGGCGCGCGCGGCTATGGAGTGGCATCCCCGTGCGATGACGACGAATTCGTCGCCGATGAGTCGGCCGATGGTGTCGCCGGGGCGGGTGGAGGCGAGCAGTCGGTCGGCGACCATGCACAGCAGGCTGTCGCCCTGGGCGGGTCCGAGGGCGTCGTTGAACTCTCGGAATCCGTCGATGTCGACCAGCAGGACGCTGAACTGACGATCCGGGGTGCGTCGTTCGAGCTCGTCGGTGATGAGGGCAAGGATCTCGACGCGGTTCGGAAGACCGGTCAGCGCGTCGCGTTGGGCGGCTGTTCCGACTACGGCGGCGGCTGAGGTGACCGCGGCGACATGACGGGGCGGCGCGTCGTGCTCTCGGCTCACTGTTCCCCCTCATGGCCGGACAGCCATGGATGATACTAGCCGAAGAGTCTGCTTGAACGCTATAAACAGGGAGCATCCCCTTTTTTAGGACTATTAGATCACGGTGTCCTTGGTTTGTGGGCCGTTTGCGCGTCCTGTCGATGCTCGTTCTTCGACGCTCCAGATCGCGTCGTCCACGCTGTCGCTGAGTCCGAGCACCCACCGAGCCGCCGACCGGCCCTGATCGAACAGCGACTGCGCAACGGTGGTCAATCCGGCCTCGGCCGCGGCAGGGGAGTCGTCCCACCCGGTCACGGCCAGTCGCCCCGGAACGTCGATTCCGGCTGTGGCCGCAGCATCGAGCACTCCGAGGGCAAGTTCGTCGCTCATCACGAGCAATGTGTCGATAGCGTTGTCCTGCAACAACACCTGCGCTGCTCGGTCCCCTTCGGGGCGGGCGTTGTTGGTGGTGAACAGTGTCGGTACCGTCGACCATTCGATCCCCGATTGCAGGCATGCGTCTCGGTAACCCTCGAGTCGAGCTCGGGTCACCGGCATCGAGATGTCCGACGCGTCCGCGCCACGCACGATCGTCGATTCGCGTCGGGTATCGGGCCTGAGAGCGACGATGGCAGGTCGAGATCGGCTGTGCAATGCGGCGGTGGCCACTGCGTCGGCTGCCGCCCTGTCGTCGATGGCGATCGAGTTCAGGCCAGGGTGGTCGGGCCCACCCTGGATGCACGTGGGGCGGCCGGTCTCGACGAGCACGTCGAGCAAGGGGTCGTCGATCTCCGTGGTCCACACCACGTACCCGTCGACCTGTGCGTCTCGGATGCGAGCGTTGTCGGTGTCGCGGTGCAGGTTCGGCAGCATCACCAGCGCGGTGTCGGCGTCGAGACACGCTTCGGCGATGCCGGACAGAAACCGTCGAGCCTGGGGATCCTCGAAGGCGTAGGTGAGCTTCTCGCCGAGGACGACGCCGATGCTGTCGTGCCTGCCGCTGCGCAACGACCGCGCGGTGCGGTTGGGACCGGCGTATCCGAGGGCCGCTGCTGCCTCGTGCACGCGATCGCGGGTGGCCGCGGAAACTCGGCTCGGTCGGTTGTAGGTGTACGAGACGCTCATGGTGGAAACGCCTGCGGACGCTGCGACGTCGGCCATGGTCACCCGAGTGTTCACCGGCCCACTGTAGCGCGCGGCACCGATGATGTGTAACGATACACAGCATGTCGTCGCCGCTACCGAAGCTGCTGGTGCTCGCCGCAGCCGCATTCATCTACGTCACGGCGGAAACGCTGCCCGTGGGGTTGCTCCCCGAGATATCCGGGGACCTCGGCGTCGGCGAATCCGCCGTGGGTCTCCTACTGACCTTCTACGCGTACGGCGTCGCCGTGATGACGATGCCGTTGATCCGGTTCGTGCGGCAGTGGCCCCGACGACGCGTCGTGGTCATCACCGTTGCCGCACTGGCACTCTCGCAACTCCTCTCGGCGGTATCGGTCGGATATCCGATGTTGGTGATCTCTCGAATGCTCTGCGCGGCAACGCACGGAGTCTTCTGGGCCGTCGTCGCTCCGGTCGCGGCATCTCTGGCTCTACCCGGTAAGCAGGGCAAGGCCATCGCGACGGTGTATGCCGGTACCTCGTTGGCGTTGGTTGCCGGCAACCCGCTCACGGCAGCACTGGGGCAGTGGCTGGGATGGCGCACCGCAGCAACGATTCTCGGCATCGTCGCCGCAGCCATCGCGGTGGCGCTGTACTTCGTCCTCCCGGCACTACCGGTCACCCGAGCGGTCTCGGAAACGAAGAAGACACCGCGGGTGCTCGACGGCTCCCTGGCCGTTCTGTGTGCAGTGACGTTCCTGGCCGTCCTCGGTCATTTCGCCGCGTACACCTACTTCTCGGTGATCGTCGACCGTGCCATCGGATCGGCGGGAACCACCCTGACCTTGATGCTGATGCTGTACGGACTGTTCGGGGTGGTCGGCATCTGGGTGATCGGGAGAACCTACGACCGGTGGCCCCGGCACTCGACCATCGCGGCCCTCGGTGCGGTCGCAGCGGCAGTGGCAATTCTCTGGTGCACTCTGAGCGGGGCTCCGGGCAGCTGGGCCGTGTTCGCCGTCGGTGCCATCGCGTTGTGGGGGCTGGCCTTCACCACCCTTCCGGTGTGTATTCAATCGGCCGTGGTCAGAGCCGCCCCGGCCGATGCGGACAAGGCGTCGGCGATCTACGTCGTTTCCTTCCAGTTGGCGATCGCGACGGGCGCACTGCTGGGCGGTGTGGTGATCGACCTGAGCGGCATCGGGGCCGTCACCGCTGCTGCAACAGCCCTGGTCGCCGCAGCGCTGGCCGTGGTCGTGGTGGCGCGCAGAACCTTTCCGAGTCGCTACGCACAGGAGCCGGTGACAGCAACGGCACGCTGACCGTTGAGGTACCCCGCACGATAGGGTCAGCACGCGACGAACGAGGGAATCCGGTGCAATTCCGGAGCTGGCGCGCAACGGTGACGAGTGAGAGCTCGAAGTCCGAATGCTCGGACGTCGCGATCCACCTCCAACCGCGGCTCCGCGACACGAGCCCTCAGCAGGAAGCTCTTCACGATGCGCACCACCCTCGCCGTACTAGGCGCTGTCTCGTTCCTCGTTCTCGCCGGCTGTTCGTCCACGGCGACGACCGACGCGGCCACCCCGACCACAGGAAACTATCCGCTGACCATCGACAATTGCGGTCGCGACGTCGTCGTCGACGCCCCGCCGCAACGTGCGGTCTCGTTGAATCAGGGTTCGACGGAAATCCTTCTCTCGCTCGGCCTCGCCGACCGTATGGTCGGCACCGCCACCTGGACCGACCCCGTCCGTGCGAACCTCGAGTCGGAGAACGCGAAGGTGCCCAGGTTGGCGGACAACAAACCTTCCCTCGAGGTGGTGTTGGACGCCGAGCCCGACTTCGTCACCGCGTCGTTCGGCGGCACCCTCGGACCGGGAGGCGTCGCCGACAGAGACCAGTTCGAGCAGCTCGGTGTGCCGAGCTACCTCTCTCCCACCGACTGCAACGGCAAGACCGACGACAGCGTCAACTCCGACGGCGCGCGTACGTCACCACTCGAGATAGAGACCGTCTACCAGGAGATTAGCGACCTCGCGGCCATCTTCGACGTGCGTGATCGCGGTGAACGCTTCATCGCCGAACTGCAGGATCGCTTCGCGAAGGCATCGGGAGCCGTCGACGCCTCCGGTGTGTCGCTGGCGTACTGGTTCGCCGACACCGACACCCCCTACATGGCCGGATGCTGTGGATCGTCGGGCATCATCACCGAATCCGTCGGTGCCGAGAACATCTACGCCGACACCACCGACGAATGGCCACAGGTCAATTGGGAGAGTGTTCTCGATCGCGATCCCACCGCGCTCGTGCTCGCGGACCTGAGCCGACGGAGCATCGCCGGGGATGCTCTCGACAGCAAGATCGCCTTCCTGGAATCGAATCCCGTCACGAGTCGGCTCACCGCCGTCGAGAGCAAGCGGTACATCGTCGTCAACGGTGCCGACCTCAACCCGTCGATCCGTACGATCGACGGGGTCGAAAAAGTTGCTGCTGCTCTGCAGAACTGGGGATCGACCACCCCATGAGCCGGACCGATCGCGGGTTGCTGATCCCGCTTCTGCTCGGTGGCTTCGTGGTGTTGGTGCTCTCGATCGGCGTGGCCGTGACCATCGGTCCGGCCAGCGTGTCGGTATCCGATGTGTATCGAGTGATACTGGGGCACATCGGGATCGGTACGGCCGAAGTGAGCCGCATCGAGGACGGCATCGTCTGGCAGTTGCGATTGCCCCGAACGCTGCTCGCCGCCGTCTGCGGTGCAGGCCTCGCGCTGTGCGGAGCCATCATGCAATCGCTGCTGCGCAATCCCCTCGCCGACCCGTTCGTACTGGGTATCTCGTCGGGCGCATCCACCGGTGCCGTCGTCGTCGCGGTGCTCGGCGTCGGTGGCGGTGCACTGTCGCTGTCCACCGGAGCCTTCGCCGGAGCGCTGCTGTCGTTCGTGCTGGTCATGCTGCTCGCCGCAGGTGCGGGCGGCGGCAACGACCGCGTCGTGCTCGCGGGAGTGGCAGGTACACAACTGTTCTCGGCTCTGACGTCGTTCATCGTCATATCTTCGGCCGACGCCGAGCAAACCCGAGGAGTCTTGTTCTGGCTGCTCGGTTCCTTGAGCGGCGCCGACTGGACGGACGTGGCACTGTGCGGCACTGTGGCACTGTTGGGCATGGCGGTGTGCCTGTTCAACACCTCGGCCCTCGATGCCTTCACTTTCGGGCACGACGCGGCCGCATCCCTCGGCGTTCCGGTGAAATACGTGCGAATCCTGTTGCTGGTCATCACCGCATTGATCACGGCCGCCCTCGTCAGCGCCGCCGGTGCCATCGGATTCGTAGGGCTGGTGCTACCGCACGCTGCTCGTTTCCTCGTGGGGTCGCGCCATCGAAGACTGCTCCCGACGACGGTGGTGATGGGGGCAATATTCATGGTCTGGGTCGACACCATCGCTCGAACGGTGTTCGCACCACAGGAAATTCCGGTCGGAGTGGTCACAGCCCTCATCGGCGTTCCGGCCTTCGCCCTGATTCTCTTTCGGCTCAGGAGATCTCGATGACACTGCACGCCAGAGACATTCGATGGACCCGGAGTGGACACCCGATCCTAGACGGCATCAGCTTCGCGCCGGAACCGGGAGAGACCATCGGCCTGATCGGCCCCAACGGCTCGGGCAAATCCTCCCTGTTGCGAATTCTTGCCGGCATCGTCGCACCCGACAGTGGCGACGTGCTGCTCGACGGAAACAACCTGCGAACACTGCGCCGACGTCGCGTCGCCAGACGGGTGGCCATGGTCGACCAACACTCCGACACCGACATCGACATCAGCGTCCGCGACGTCGTCCGCCTCGGCCGCATCCCACATCACGGCATCCTCGGCGGCGACGCATCCGACGACGACGCCGCCATCGCACGAGCACTCACCGACACCGCCATGGCATCGAAAGCCACCCGACGGTGGCACACACTCTCCGGCGGCGAACGCCAACGAGTCCAGATCGCCCGAGCCCTCGCCCAGCAACCCACCGAACTACTGCTCGACGAGCCGACCAATCACCTCGACATCCAACATCAACTCGACATCCTCACCCTCGTCGCAGGCCTACCCCTGAGCAGCTACATCGCCCTGCACGACCTCAACCTCGCCGCCATGTTCTGCGACCGAATCATCGTCCTCGATCACGGCACCATCGTTGCATCGGGAACCCCGAACGAAGTGATCACCGAACACCTGGTGCGCACGGTATACAACGTGAACGCCAGCGTCACGAATGCCGACAACTACCCCCAGGTGACCTATCGCCGCCCCACCCCTTCCGACCCTGGAGTCCACTCGATGTGACATTGACTGCCGAAAAGGCCACTGGATGTCACATTGAGTACCGGCGGATGGCACACAGTGTGACGCCGGGCCGGGGGATCTAGAGTTGCCGCAGTTTCTTCTCGAATGCGTCGATGCGTGTGGTGTCCTCGAAGAAGTCTTCTTGCGAGATGATTTTCCCCCAGCTCGTGCGGACCAGGAGCACGGTGCGGTTGTTGTAGATCTGGGTGCCATCGGCTGCGTGGGCTCGGTCGTCGAACCGCACGAGCAGGGTCATTCGCCAGGGTGCGCCGCCACTGTAGATTTCGCTGATCTGTCCTTGTATCCCGGCTGCGACGAAGTCCTGGAAGAATCTTTCGATGGCTGCGCGGCCGCGATGGGTGCCCGACCAGCGGCTGTCTCCGTCGGCGAACTTCAGCACTGCGTCTCGGTGGAACGACGCGAGCAGGGGACGGTAGTCGCCGTTGTTCAGCGCTTCGATGTCTCGCTGCAGCTTGAGTGTCAGCGCTCGCATCAGCAGAAGCTTGAATGCGAAGGCCGTCGAGATGCCGGCCAGAAATCTCAATTGCATGCCCATACGTTTGCCTACCGTTCATCGACGTGTCAATCGAGTCGGCGGTACGTTCTGTCGATGATTCATCATGTGCAGGTCGCGTGTCCGGCGGGCGGCGAGGATCTCGAGCGAGCGTTCTTCTCAGGAGCCTTGGGTTGGGAGGAGGTCCCGAAGCCGCCGTTGTTGGCCGTTCGCGGGGGCTGTTGGTTCCGGGTGCCGGGTGTGGGTGGTCCCGACGGTGAGTTGCATGTCGGCGTCGACGACGACTTTCGTCCGGCAGTGAAGGCGCACCCGGCTTTCGTTGCCGACGTCGAAGCAACCGCTGCGGCGTTGACGTCTGCCGGCTACCCGGTGAATTGGGCCGACCCCGAGGAGATCCAGGGTCGACGACGGTTCCATACCCGCGACGGAGTGGGCAATCGAATCGAATTCGTGGCAGCACAATAGGTCACAGACCCACCGAGATGGCTCCGGTGACAATCGCGAACACGATGTACATCAGCGACGCGGCCAACACCCACAGGAATGCGAAGCGTTGGAAGTCGCCCAGTGACGCGCGGACCAGGCCGAGAAGAACCCACAACGGTGCCGACGCCGGTCCGATCGAGTGAGCCATCTGGCCGATCACGGCGGCACGCGCCATCTCTTCGGGTGGGATGGAGTACTGCGCAGCCGATTCCGCGAGTACCGGCACTATCCCGAAGAAGTAGGCGTCGTTGGCCATGAAGAAGCTCAGCGGTATGCCGATCAGCGCGGCTGCGGCGGGAATCATGCCCTCGGCACCGTCCGGAATCAGCGATATCAGCGCGTCGGCCATGGCGGTTGTCATACCGGTTTCGGTGAGGATGCCGGTGAACACGCCGGCACCGAGGACCAATATGACGACGGGGACGGCGTTGGCAGCGTGCGATCGGATCACCTCGCCCTGATCGGAGGGCTTGGGGTGGTTGACGACGAGCACGATGATGAATCCCAGCATGAACAGCACCAATAGGTCCGCGACTCCCAGCACCAGCAGCACCAGCAAGGTGACCGTCAGTGCTGCGTTCACCCACGTTCGCCAGGTTGCCTTCGTCAGAAGTGTTCCCTCCGAGCCCTCTTCGTGCCCGCCAGCAGACACGTGCGCGGTGACTTCGGCGATGCGCTCAGGGGAGATCTTCTTACGTGCGCTGCGCCCCAACAGGTACGCGAGGCCGACGATCGCCGCGGACATCAGCAGCATCGCCGGCAGCATGTGTACGAAGTACTCGGTGGCATCGATCTGCAGCACGCTGATCGCTCGGGTCGCGGCTCCGCCCCACGGCGTAGTACCGGATATGGTCCCGAGAGCCATGGTCGCGATCGTGGCGATCACCAGGGGGTTGATTCCGAGCTTGCGATAGATGGGGAGAAACGCGGAGCAGATGATCATGTATGACGTGGTGCCGTCGCCGTCGAGTGCGACCAGGAGTGCGAGAACCGCTGTGCCGACGCAGATCTTGACTGGGTCGCCGCCGGACAGTCGGATGATGCCGCGCGAAATGGGGTCGAACAGTTTGGCGTCCATCATGATCCCGAAGTACAGCACCGCGAAGAGCAGCAAAATTGCTGTGGGAGCAACGGTTTCGATGCCTTTCGCGACCATGTCCGGTAGCGCTGCACCCTGTCCACTGATCAACAGAACAACGATGGGGATGGTGACGACGGCAACCAGTGCCGTCGCCCACTTCTTGATCACCACCAGCATGAAGGATGCGAGTGAGACGAATCCGAGCACTGCCAACATGATTCAGCGCTCCGATTCGAGGTGCTCGATTACTGCGAGCGTGAAGCGCTCGGTGGTTGCGGTTCCGTGGAGGTCGGCCGTGCGGGTCTCGGGCATACCCACGGCCGTGTCGATGGCTCGATGAATCGATCTGCCCGCTGCAGTCAGTCTTTCGTCACCGCGCTGCTGTCCGATCCAGTCCAGGAGCATTGCGGCAGAACCGATCAACGACGCGGGATTGGCGATTCCTTGCCCTGCTATGTCGGGTGCCGATCCATGTTGTGCTTGCGCGACGGCGTGCTTGTCACCGACATTCAGTGACGCCGCCAATCCCAAGCTGCCGGAGAGCTCGGTGGCCTCGTCCGAGAGGATGTCCCCGAACATGTTGGTGGTTGCGATCACGTCGAAGGACTCCGGTCGACGTATCAGCAGCGCGGCGACAGCGTCGACCAATAGCTCCTCGTAGGAGACGTCGGGAAAGTCCTGCCGGACGGCTCTGGCCGCCTCGAGGAACAGCCCGTCGCTCAGCCTGAGGACGTTGGCCTTATGCACCACGGTGACTTTCGATCTACGCGTCCGTGCCAGCTCGAACGCTCGGCGCACGATGCGTTCGGAACCGTGACGAGTCACCTTTCGAATGGCCAGTGCGAGGTCCTCTGTGGGCATGAACTCGCCACCACCGGCGAACATCGTCCGATCGGCATAGAAGCCTTCGGTGTTCTCTCTGGCAATCACGAGGTCGAAATTCTTGCCGAGAGGATTCGGAAGAGCCGGGACAGTCCTGGCGGGCCGAATGTTGGCGTACAGGTCCAACTTTCGCCGCAGTATTCCCGACGGGTTGACGCCGCCTTCGGAGGTCGGTGGGTAGTCCAGGTGCGACACCGGGCCCAGAACGACGCCGTCTGCTGCACGCGAGAGATCGACGATGGCGTCGGGCATGGTTGTCCGTGAGGCGGCGAGCGCATCGAAACCGATGGTTCCATCGGTGAACCTAGCGGTGATTCCGTTGTGCGCGAGCGCACTTTCGACCACCGAGGCAGTCGCCGCGCTGATCTCGGGACCGATGCCGTCGCCGGCGAGAACCACCAGTTCGACTGTGTTGTCTGGGGCTGGCGCTGGGTGTCCGGTAGTCACGATGTCTCCAGGTGTTCACGTCCGCACTGTTGCGGACTAGGTCACCGATGTGACCTGTGGCATACCCTGCCGCTTACACAGCGTGAAGACCAGAGATCGTTTCTTACATCTGACTCAAGCAGAATTCATAGCTTCGAAGAGCGTGACGAGCACCGATCTCATGGCATTCGATGCAGGGGACGGCGCCCGCTGCTCGAGGCAGCACAGCAGGATTCGCCGCCTCGAGAGTTCGTCCAAGGCAATCGACTCGACGCCCTCGCGAAGGTAGCGAGTAGTCATCGCGGGTGCCACGGTGAGTCCCAACCCGGCAGCAACCATCGCCTGAGATTCCATGTAGTCGTTGGACTCGATCAGGATCTTCGGCTCGAAACCGGCTTTGAGACAAGCTGTTCGGAACATCGTGGTGATGGAGTGCTGCGACGCGCGAACGATCCACTGTTCGCCTTCGAGCGATTGGAGTGGAACGGGGCCTGTCCGAGACCAACCCGCGGGAACGAGAAGGACCGTGGCGTCCTCGGCGATGACTTCGGTCTCGACGTCGTCGACCACCATCGGCAATTCCGGGTAGTCCCATGCCAAGGACAGATCTACTTCTCGGCCCAGCAGCATCGCGTGCAGGTCGCGCAGCCGCGACGACCGTATGCCCAAATCGATCCCTGGATGCGCAGAGCGGAATGCGCTCATGACGTCCGGCAGAAGAGATGCAGCGAAGGAAGGGAAGACGCCCAGGGTGACGTGGCCGCTGCGGGCGTCGAGCAGATCGTCGAGGTCGGCGCGCAGGGCAGACAGTTGCGTGTCGATCGCCGCCGCTCTCCCCGCAACGAGCCGACCGGCCTCGGTGAGGCGCACTCCGCGTGCGTGTCGCTCGAGGACCGGGGTTCCGACGACGGCCTCGAGTCTCTTGACCTGCTGGGACACAGCTGAGGGGGTGAACATGAGCCGTTCGGCAGCGGCCGTCATCGACCCGCTGCGGTCGATTTCCACGAGCAACTTGAGTAGGGACAGTTCCACATCCATCTGTCGAGACTAAGCGGTGTCTGCGACGATGGAGCGCGTGACGACAGGGGGAGGCAATGTGGACCCGCTAGTGGCGTTCTGGCGTGAAGCGGATGACACCGACCCCGTCCGTATGCGTGTCGAGATGGCGGACTTGCTCTCGGCCGCATCCTATTCGGATGCTCGTACCCTGTTCGAGCGTGCATCGCTGGAAGACTTCTTGGGCGACGGTGCGGCCGCAGTCCCGTTGTATGAAGCCTCCCTGTCGGCTGGTCTCGAGGGCGACCGGGAAAATCAGGCCCGGATCCAATTGGCGAGTTCATTGCGCAATGTCGGGCGACCGCACGATGCATTGCATGTGCTCCGAGAGTTCGAGTTCGCGAACGAATACATCTCCGCACGTGACGCATTCGTGGCGCTGACCCTGTGGGATATCGGGGATGAAGCGCAGGCGCTTCGGAGTGCGCTTCAGGCAGCGAACCCGGCAATCGGGAAATATCGTCGAGCAATCGGGGCCTACGCGGCCGAGTTGTCCACACGACCTGAGGGGAATCCATGACCGACAGCGCATTCGATCCACACGACCTTCTCGAACAGAGCCGAATCGGAGTGTTGGCGACCATCAAGGCCAGCGGACTTCCGCAGCTCTCGCCGGTGACGCCGTTCTACGATCGCGCTGCCGAGACCATCCGAATCTCGGTGACCGATGGACGAGCGAAAACGGCCAACTTGCGTCGAGATCCACGCGCCGCACTGGAAGTGACCAGTCCCGACGGTAGGGCATGGGCGACGGCGGAAGGAACCGTCACCCTCACCGGCCCGGGTACGTCACCGAACAGCCCCGAAGTCGATGCCCTGGTGGACTACTTCCGCGCTGCGGCCGGTGAGCACCCCGATTGGAACGAATACCGAGCAGTCATGGTCGCCGACCGACGAGTTCTGGTGACTATCTCCGTGACCCACGTCTACGGCCAATCGATCGCCTGACACCCCTCCCCGTCCACTCGACGTGACATTGACTGCCCGAAAGGCCACCGAATGTCACATTGACTGCGCGGAATAACGTCGGTCAGGTGATCTGATAGATGTCCAGTTCGATCGAGTTCGGCAGTCGTTTGCCGGATCCGAGAAACAGTCGTTCGTTCATCCATGCGAGGCGGCTTGCGGCGGAGGACAGGCGCGGTTGGCTTCGGAAGTAGACGCGATCGGCGGGCACATCTTCGCCGCGGACAAGTGCGTCGATGTCCTCTTCGGCACCACTTCGTATGCCCATGTTGTGTACGGCGACTCGTTCGCCCGCATCGGTCTCGAGGGCGTATCGGGCGTCCAGTTCTGTGAGTGTGGGGGTGCGGAGAATCTGGTGATCCGCTCCGCCGGGCAGGACTCGGCCGCGCAGTAGGGGGCCCTCGACGGTCCCGCCGAGGATCGGCACGATGCGGCGGTGACCATCGACCACCTCGCCCAAGTCGATCGGTTCGCCCACGGTTACCGACAGATGTGCGACGAAGATCAGCTCGGGGCCCACGTCAGTTCGTTCGGTCGGCGAATCCGTCGGGCAGATCGCTGGGCGCGACCGACACGATCGTTTCGTCGTCGATGCCGACGTGCTCGAACAGAGTGATTCGGGCGAATTCGGGGACCACGTAAATGGGGTAGGTCGGTCCGGCATCACGGTAGGCGCGCATCTCGTCGAGATGATCATTCTGGTACAGAACAGTTTTCGTACCGTCCAGCTCGATCCACTGAGGGAAGAAGATCGTGCCGTGCAGACGCCGCTTGCCGGGAATGACGTTGACGACGACGGATGTTCCGGTGGGCTCGTTCCATGAGATCTTGTAGACGTCGTCATCGAGTTGGACCAGATCGACTTCCTGGTCCTTGACCCATCGACCACCGACCATGCCGGTGTGGATGCGGTAGTCGATCGTCGTAGCGTTCTTGACGTACATCTCGTACTGCCAGCCGTTCGCGTACGTGTAGATGAAGCGGTGCCCGACGATGCCGCTGAGGTCCTGATTCGGGACCGGATTCTGAACCGAGGTCTCTATATCCATAAGGACATTTTGTCACAAAACTATGTTTGCGGCAAAACTACATATGCGATCATCGAACGATGCACTCCTCCGCAATCGAACTCGGGCGACAACTGGGGCCGCTGCGACGCTCGCTGCTCCGCGCGACCCGCGAGGCCGCGGATTTGCCTGACCTCCCCGACTCGCACGTCGAGGTGATGAGGGCGCTGGTCGACAAGCCGTCGATGAGCCCCGGCGTCCTTGCGGCACATCTGAACCTCGCTCGCTCCACCGTGAGCAACCTGATCAAGGCAATGGTCGACGCGGGTCTCGTCGAACGATCGATCTCGTCGAACGACCTCCGGGGAGCGACCCTGACGGCGTCGACCAAGGCCCTCCGCCTACTCGCCGAATACGACGCAGTCAGCTCGCAGGTCCTTTCCGACGCACTCGACGAACTGACCGTGGACAGCCGTCGAGCACTCTCTGCGGCAATCCCTGCTCTGGCCGACATCACGGAAATCCTGGCTCGTCGATCGTCCTGAGCGTTTCGCCCAGTCGACCGCAGTCCACTCGATGTGACATTGACTGCCGAAAAGTCCACTGAATGTCACATCGAGTGTCTACCGGGTACGCCGACGGTGGAGTCAGGCAACAGTGTTCATGTCGCGAACCAATCGAGGAGTGCGCAGCTGACGAACAGTCGACAGCCAATGGCGTACGGGATAGGAAAGCCGGACGACGAAGTAGTTGACGAACTCGATGACTCCGAAGAGCCATACCGCGACGACGGCGAGAGCCGCACCGATCCCGGCGGGAAGCCATACGATGATGCCCACCAACCCGGCAGCGAGCAACGCGACGTCGACGATTCGACACACCCGGTAGGTCCCGCGTAGGAAGACGGGCATCGGGTGGTTTTCGACCCAGGAACGCGCCAGCAGCCAGTAGACCCCCGCTTGTACGAGCACGACGAGCAACGGAACAAGGGCGGACCACAACGCGAGACGGTCCTGTCGGTCGTCGAGCCGCGGTATCGCCATGGTGAGGGCAAGCGTCAGGAAGACTACGGCTGCGACCAGCTCGCCGATCCCCAGCGACAGATATCGCCGACGCAACCCCTCTCCTCGGCCGGCCAACATGTCGTCAGACTACCGAGCACGGCGGCCGAGACCGATCGGCCGTGCGCTGGGCTCCCTCCAGCAGTCCACTCGATGTGACATTGACCCCCGAAAAGGCCACTGAACGTCACATTGAGTGGTCAACGGGGGGCAGCGCCGGGAGGGGAGGAGATGAGGACGGCTATGGATTTCGTTGGATGGGGAGCCACAGTTCTCCCGCTCCCGAGGACCAGTCGGGGGAGGCTTCGGTGACGGTCAGGATTTCCGGTCCCGGGATTGTTTCGTAGGGGTTGGAGGGGAACCATTCGCTGAAGGCGTCGGCCCAGAGTTGTTGGAGTGCGGGGGCGAGTGCGGTGTTGCTGCTCGTCTCGAATACCGCCCAGGTCGATGCGGGCACGGCGAGGGTGTCCCAGTCGGTTGTTCCGGCCGACGTGCTTGCAACTGCGAAGTAGTAGTCGAAGAGACTGCCGTCCTCGCGTTCGGGTTCGAAGCCGTCGCTGACGAAGAGGATGTCGGGGAGTTCGGGCAGGTCGGCAAGTTCGCGTAAATCGTCGCCGGTTCCGGGGGCCAGGTTTCGGTGGAATTCGGTCATGGCGGTGTTCTCGCCGTGAAATCGGAGTGGGATTCGGGTGGTCTTGCCGACGATGTGGAATGCGGGCAGGTCGGTGATGCGGTATCGCATGGTGCTTCGTCCTTCGATGGTCAGGTGAAATGTCACTGCTTGTCTGGAACGAAGGATGGCTCCGGGGCGGCGTGCTCGAGATGGTGTGATGCCGTGTAGGTCTCGGAAGGCGCGGGTGAACGCGTCCGCGGTGTATCCGTATTTGGTCGCGACGTCGAGTACACCCTGTCCGTCGAGAATGTCGGCTGCTGCCAGCGTCATTCGGCGTTGTCGGATGTAGTGCGACAGTGGTAGTCCAGCCAGCGCCGAGAACACGCGTCGAAAGTGATACTCCGATGTGCGGGTGATCCGAGCGAGTTCGGTCGGATCGATCTCGCGGTCGAGGTTCTTCTCGATGTAGTCGAGTGCTGCGTTCCATCGTTCGAGCATGTGCCGGTGACCTTCCTTCGTTCTGCCCGAAACGATAGGAGCACTGGACCGATGGAGTCTCGACTTTCCGTGCCGCGAAAGGTCGGATTCAGATCGTGCGCAGGTGCCGCTGCTTTCGATGAGAGCGTAAACGGCCGAGTTCGTCCAGCGCAGAACGAGATTGCGCATCGACAGGCCGGTAGACGATCAAACGTAGATCAGGGTCGCCGAGTGGAGTGAGGACATCGAACGTCACGGTCACCGGTCCGACGAGCGGATGTCGCATCGGTTTGTCACCGCGGCTGCGCACCGACACTTCACGGGACTGCCAGTAGCGGGCGAATTCTGCGCTGCCTCGTTCGAGTTCGTCGATCGAGGCGGCGAGCTCCTGGTCGTGAGAGTGGTTCACCCATGCGGCACGCAGGTCTGCCACCGCGCCTCGGACGACGTCGTCGCGTGCCTCGTAGAATCCGTCGAATCGGCTGTCCAGGAAACACATTCGTAGAACATTGCGCTCCGACACCGGGCGTTCGTCGATGTCGAGGAGGAGTGCGGCCATGGTGTCGTTCGCGGCGAGGATGTCGAGTCGGTGGTTGAGTACCATCGCCGGCAGCGGACCGATGTCGTCGATCAACGCTCGGATGCCGTCGGGCACCTGCTGGACGGCGGGTCGGTCGGGTGCGCGATGGCCGGCGAGCGTGAACAGGTAGCCCGTCTGATCAGCAGACAACTTCAGCGCATTCGACAGTGACTGCACCACTTGGGCGGACGGCCTGACATCACGTGCCTGTTCGAGACGAACGAGGTAATCCACGCTCACACCGGCCAACGCAGCGACCTCTTCACGCCGCAGACCGGGCGTACGTGATGCCCCTATCCGAGGTGGTAGACCGACGTCCGACGGGATCAGCGCCTCGCGCCTGGCGCGCAGAAATGCCGCCAGTTCGTCTCGACCCAGCTGCCCGCTCACCCGATCCACGGTAGGGCACTCGGGCGCGATCGGCCTGGTATCGCTCTTCCCAGGATGATCTGGTCCTTTCCGTTCCCCCTCGGTGCCAGGACGGTGAGTGGGACCGGACACGAAGGAGACATGACCGATGACACGTTTGGACGACTACCGACTGCTGGGCCGCTCCGGTCTGCGAGTTTCACCGCTGTCGCTGGGAACCATGACATTCGGCGATGCGTGGGGTTGGGGTGCGGACGAGGAAAACTCGAGGAGAATCTTCGACGCCTACCTCGACGCCGGCGGAAACATGGTCGACACCGCCAACATCTATACCGACGGACAGTCGGAGCGGTACCTGGGTACATTTCTCCGGGGCCGCCGCGATTCGGTCGTCGTCGCGACGAAATACGCGGCGACGCGTGATCCGTCGGATCCGAACGCAGGTGGGGGCGGTAGAAAGAGTCTCCGCGGGTCCGTCGAAGCAAGCCTGAGGAATCTCGGTACCGACTACATCGACCTGCTGTATGTGCACGCGTGGGACCGTATGACGCCGAGTGACGAGATCATCGCTTCGCTCGGTGAGCTGGTCCGTTCGGGAAAGGTTCTGTACATAGGAATTTCGGACACACCGGCATGGGAAGTCGCGCGAATGCAGACCACCGCGGAGTTGCGCGGGTGGCCGCCGTTCGCGGCACTTCAGGTGGAGTACAGCTTGATCGAGAGAACAACCGAGCGGGAATTGTTGCCGATGGCAGCGAGTTTGGGCCTCGGTGTGATTCCTTGGGCTCCCCTCGGCGGTGGCGTGTTGACGGGCAAATACTCTGCCGCAGACCTTGCGACGGCGGGCTCGGACAGCCCAGTGGGAACCCGTCGCGATCACGCCAAGGCGAACGGAACGCTGACCACGCGGGGGCTCGCAGTCGCGGACGCCGTCGTCGGTGTCGCACGCGAACTCGGGGCGTCCGCGGCTCAGGTGGCGCTGGCATGGACGCTCAGGCATCCGTCGGTCGTCAGCTCGCTGATCGGCGCGCGTACTCCGGAACAGTTGCAGGAGAACATCTCTGCGTTCGATGTCACCCTCGACGACTCCCACCTCGATGCACTGCACGCAGCCAGCGTTATCGACCTGGGGTTTCCGCACGAATTCCTGATGCGACCGATGGTGCGCGGCGTCACCACCGGCCGCACCTCGGTTCGGCCCCGTCCCATCAGGACCTGGTGAACCGGAGAATCCTTACGTCGGAGGACATCGAAAGATCATGGGATCACCGTCGTCGACGAGTGTGAACCCGGCACGCTCGAGCACCCGACGTGAGGCACTGTTGGCCGGATACACCTGCGCCGCCATCGGGAGACCATCCGTGTGATCCCGCGCGAGGTCGATCAGTTCGCCGGCGTAGCCACGACCCCAATGAGTCGGATGCAACCAGTACCCGACTTCGATGTGGTCCGATCGTCGAGTCAGGCTGAGCAAGCCGACGGGGTGTCGATCCTCGGCGGTGCCGATGAACCACCTCGGCACGTCCGGCGTTCGGGTGTCCTCGGCGTTCAGGGCACGTGAGAATCGACCATCGAAATAGTCTCTACTCCAGGGTTTTCCATCACCGACCCATCGGACGACCTCCGGGTCCGACGCCATCGAGAAGAGAAAATCGGCGTCGGACGGGACAGCAGCGCGCAGCTTCAGTCGAGTCACAACTCGTGGACCTGCGAAGTCATCTCCCCGCCCACATCCCCGGTGTTGACGGTGCCCGCCCTCTCGAACAGCAATGCCGACACCTCCTCGACGGCCTTGGGACAGTGCTCGACGCCTGCCGGGACGACGAAGACATCACCAGGTCCGAGAACGACGTCCCGGTCGCGCAGCTGGATGATCAGTTCCCCACTGTGGACGAAGAACATCTCGTCGGTGTCCGGGTGTGTGTGCCAGACGAATTCGCCGAGCAGCTTGACGACCTTCACGTCGTAGTCGTCGACGCTGACGAGTCGGTGAGGCTGCCAGGGCTTGTCGATCTTGTTCAGTGCGTCGTCGACATTGCGCTTGTTGCTGTCGGCACTGTCGCGGTCGATGCTCACAGGGCTGCCCTTCGTCGTCGATCGAGTCGGCTCGGTGAAATTCTACCTGCGTCGTGACCCGGCGACGGTCCGCACGGATCGCTGCGAACGAGCTCACCCCGCCCGACACTTTCCCGGACGGGAACACGGTGGCCAACCCGATACATCTGCTGCGCAACACGTTTGATCTCGAATCGGTCGGCATCCGGTCCGGCGGTCGCAGCGACGGTCGGACGCTCGAGAACAGACGAAGAGCAGTAGGCTGCTGGTGACCTGAACACGGTATCGGCACGAACAGTCGGCCGTCATCGAATTGTCGCAAGGAGGACCGGCCGCATGAATCTCGCCGACTACGACGTCCTGAGCTTCGATTGCTACGGAACGCTGATCGATTGGGAAGCGGGCATCCTCGAGGTGCTCAGACCATGGGCGCAGCAGGCCGGTTCGCCGCTGTCCGACGACGAGCTTCTCGAGATGCACGGCGTCAACGAATCTCAGGCGCAGCGGGATTCACCCTCTGCGCTGTACCCGCGGATACTCGCCGATGCTTTCGCGCAGACCGGGCGCGCATTGGGAATACCTGTATCGGCCGAGTGGGCGGACAGGCTCGGGGCCTCCGTTTCGGATTGGCCGGCATTCGAGGACTCCGCCGACGCCTTGGCGTCCCTCGGTGAGAGCTACAAGCTCGTCATACTGTCCAATGTGCACCGCGACGGTTTCGCAGGTAGCAACCGCCGGCTCGGCGTGCAGTTCGATGCCATCGTGACCGCGGAGGACGTCAAGGCCTACAAACCGGCCGACAACCACTTCGACGCGCTCGATGGAGTCCTCGAGACGCTGGGTGTTCCACGATCACGGCTACTCCATGTTGCGCAGAGCCTGTTCCACGATCACGTACCGGCGAAACGGCACGGCATCGCCTCGGTGTGGATCGATCGGCGACACGATCGCCCCGGATGGGGAGCAACACCGGAGCCGTCCGAGCAATACAGCGTCGACATGAAATTCCCGAGCATGGCCGCATTCGCAGCAGCGGCCCGCGAAGCCCGCTCGGATGCGTAAGGTCTCCGCACTGATCGGATTCTCACTCGGGCTCATCGCGTCGATCGGTATCGTCCTGTGGACGGGCGCACCGCGTCGAGTGAATTACGCGTTCGTCGGCGATGATTCGCAGTACTCGGAGTTCCTGGGTATGCCCGGGCTCATGGCCGCCCTTGTCGTCGGTTTGCCGGTTCTGGGCGCAGTCGTCGGCTTAGTTGTAGGCGTGCTGATGTCGAGGGCGCGAGGGTAACCCGGATCCCGCGCGAGGTGGCCCGCACTGCCTGATCGTCACCAATGCCAGGCGTTGCCTCCGACGTTCTCGATCGTTCGTTGCAGGACTTCGATGGTGGTCATGAAGTCGGCCTCACTGATGCCCCTCATGCGCTCCTCCTGCAGCATGTTCTGGAGATCGGCTGCGCGCCGGAACACGTCGCGACCGTCCGGGGTGAACGTCAGACGTGAATTCGATTCCACGATCCAACCTTTGGACTCCGCGGAGTCGATGGCCTCGACGATGACCTCCGGGGTGTCGTTGTGACCGATCTTCTCGATCGTCTCGGCGCGATCGGCTCCCGCGGGATGCAGCGAGATCTGATGTAGCAGCCACCATTCGGGTTGTGTGACGCCTATGTCGTGCAGCGCGCCGCGGGTCCGCGCTCGAATGGCTTCCCCGGCTCGCGCGGTCCAGAACCCGATGGGCTGACGCTCTGGCGGCTGCATCGGTCTGCTGGTTGTCGTTGTCATGAGGCTGACTCTAAAACCTGAACCGAACTTCAGGTCAAGGGTAGAGTCCCGCCCGTGGACAGCCCATCAGGGAAGAAGCTGGTTGCAATGCTCGCGGCAGTCGGGGCCTCGATGGGCGCAGCCGCAGCGGTGGTCTGGCATGTCGCCGTTGTCGATCCGCAGGACCTGGGAGTGACCTACGCCCGTCCGAGTTGGTTCCCGATGTCGCTCTATCTCGTCGCTGCGGGACTGGCGGCCGGCTTGGTGGTGGCCTCGTTTCTCGTCGATGCGGGTCTGCGAATCGTCCAGGATCGTCGGCGCAGCCGCGTCCACCTGTTCGTGGTGTTGATCGTGGTCGGCGTGGCGCTGGGAGCGGGCAGCGCACTCGCCTGGACGCACTGGCCGCCGCAGCCGACCGAAGTCGTTGTCACGCCGCCGCTGTCGTGGCCTCGATACTTCGAGAGCCACGGCAGCACCACTGGGCTGCACCAGTCGCTCTACGGCGTCGCCATCGGAGAAATCTCCGTCGAGCCCGACGTCGATACGACGTTCGCGACGATCCATCTCGAAAATGAAGCGACTCCATCGACCTTCACCCCCACCATCGGCGATCCGTGGTTGGTGTTTCCGATCGGTGGAGTAGCGATTGCAGCGTTGGCCGCATTGTCGTTGTCGCTGCGGGACTTCCGCCTGACCGTTTTGTCGCGCTCGGATCAGGACGCTGTGTGACGAGCCTTATTCGTCGGTGCGCAGTTGGTCGACCAGTGCGAACAGTCGGCCCAGGTAGTCGCTGTGGAAGACCTCTGTCGCGCGGATTTTGGCGTCTCCGTCGAGACCGAATTGAAGATTGACGAGTTCGACCCCGATGGCGACGCGTCGAGCATCGAGTTGTTCGAGTTCGGCGGCGAGAGCGTCGACCTTGGCAACCGGAGACAGTTCGTCAGTCATCCCAGAATCGTAGAGGTCAGCCGACGGCGGCGAGGAACTCGCTGTAGAACAACCCGAGCCCCAGTGCCGACGCGATGGCAGCGAACAGCCACAGTCGGATGATGACCGTCGTTTCCGCCCAGCCGGCCAGCTCGAAATGGTGGTGGATGGGTGCCATGCGGAACGGTCGCTTTCCGGTGCTCTTGAACGACGCGACCTGGATGACGACGGAGGCACTCTCGGCGACGAACAGGGCTCCGAAGACGAGGGCGATCAGTTCGGTCTTGCTCACGATCGACAGGCCTGCGAGCAGTCCGCCGAGGGCGAGTGAGCCGGTGTCGCCCATGAAGATCTTCGCCGGAGCTGCGTTCCACCAGAGGAATCCGATGCAGGCACCCGCGGCAGCCGCGCAGACGACGGCGAGGTCGAGTGGATCGCGCACCTGGTAGCACCCGGCCACGGAGTTGGTGGCGCAGGATTGCCGGTACTGCCAGAACGTCATCACCGTGTACGCGCCGAGGACGAGTGTCATCGATCCTGCGGCCAAGCCGTCGAGACCGTCGGTGAGGTTGACCGCATTGGACCAGGCGACGACCAGGAAGACACAGAACAGTACGAAGACGATCGGGGCCATGGTGAAGAACGTGGATTGGCGTACCAGCGACAGTTCGACATTGCCCGGAGTCAGCCCGTTCCCATTGCGGAACTGCAGCGCCAGCACGGCGAAGATCACCGCTGCACTGATCTGTCCGACGTACTTGCCGGTCGCCTTGAGTCCGAGGCTCCGCTTCATGCGGAGCTTGATGTAGTCGTCGAGGAATCCGACGACTCCGAGTGCCGTCGCAAGAGCGAGTATCAACAGCGCCGAAGCCGACGGTCCGTCGCCCCCCATCGTCACCAGGTGGGAACCGAGGTAACCGGCCCACAGGCCGACGATGATCGCGACGCCGCCCATCGTCGGCGTTCCTCGCTTGGCGTGGTGACTTGCCGGACCCTCGACACGGATCTCCTGGCCGAATCCCTGCCGGGTGAACAGCGCGATGAGAAATGGAGTCAACAGAATCGAGACCGCCAACGCGATTCCACCGGCGATGAGAATGTTGATCATGCGTTGAAGCCCACTCTTCCTCTGTGCTGCTGTTCCTCACCGAGATGCTCGTCGAGCACCGCGGGATACTGTGCCAAACGAATCCGCAAAAGTCGCATTGCGTGACGAAGGCGTTACTCAGGGTTGGTAGGCGCTCGGCGGCATTCCGACCAGTTCGGTGAACTCCCGAGTGAAGTGAGCCTGGTCGAACCAGCCGTATCGGGCGGCCAGGTCTGCCAGCGGACCCGAGTAGCCGTTGTCGAGCTCACTGACAGCGTCGTGAATCCGATACCGCCCGAGCACCCACTTGGGCGTCGCACCGACGTAGCGCTCGAACAGCCGTTGCAATCGACGAGTGCCGATTGAGCACCGCTGTTCCACCTGTGCGACGCGAACCAGCGTCCGGTCGCGCAGCATCGTCGTGATGATGTCCAGGACGGTCCGGTACTCCGGTTCCACGTCACGGGCATAGGGCGCGAGAACCGAGTCGACGACGGTTCGGCAGTGGTCGGCATTGAGATGTCCTCCCAGCTCGGCCAGTGCAGCAACGGTCTCGGCTCGGAACGGGGTCGGCGGCGCGACCGAGACGTTGCGCAGATTTCGGGCCACGGTTCCGGTGAAACTCGCGTATCCGCCGGGACGGAACTTGACCCCGAACACCCAACCGGATTCGGCGAGCACGACGTCGAAGCGACGGGTGAGCACGCCCGTCACGACCACCGGTTCGACGACGCCTTCCCGGGTCCAGCCGTGCTCGACGCTCAACGTGCAGGCCGGGTGCGGGAGCGTCGAGCTGCGATACGAGATGTCCGACGGCAGATCCCATCGCAGCTGCCAGTAGTTCTCGACCCACGGTTCCAACGCCGCTGCACACGGCAGCCGTGTCAGATCGACATACCGAGCCAGCTGATCCGGCCGCAGGACGCCGGCCTGGGTGGCTGTCGCGTTTTTCCTATCCGGCACGCGCGTCAGTGTAGGAGCCTGGTCCGACACGAAAAGGAGAACACCATGACCGAGACACCCGTTGCCACGCTGAAGATGGTCACCCTGGACTGTGCAGACCCTACGGCCAGCGCGGAATTCTGGTCGTCGTTGCTGGGCTGGAGCGTCGTGCACGCGGAGCAGGACTACGCGATGCTGCAGGGTCCGAGCAGCGCGCTCGGATTCGGTCGCGTCGACGATTACCAACCGCCGTCGTGGCCCAACGCCAACGGCAGCAAGCAGTTTCACTTCGATCTGGCGGTCGAGGACCTCGATGTCGCGGCGTCGGCTGCGGTGGAGCTGGGTGCGACGCTGCCCGAGGACCAGCCGGGCGATACCTGGCGGGTGCTGCTGGATCCGGCCGGGCATCCGTTCTGTCTGACGAATGCCGCGAACTGGGGCTGACACGGCTAGCCTTGTCGTCGTGAAACCACGTCTGGCAGGAATCGAGATCGTCGTCGCCGATATGGCCGCAGCTCTGGCGTTCTATCGCGTTCTGGGACTGGATATTCCGGCCGACGCCGATGCCGAGCAGCACGTAGAGGTCGACCTCGGCGGCGTCAGGTTGCTGTTCGACCTGCCGTCGACCATCGCGTCGTTCGATCCGACGTGGACGCCGCCCAGCGGGGGCCACCGCGTCGCGCTCGCGTTCGATTGCGGTTCCGCCGCCGGAGTGGACGCGGCGTGGGCAGCGGTGACCGAGGCGGGGTACACCGGACACCTGCAGCCGTGGGATGCGTTCTGGGGGCAGCGTTATGCCGTCGTACACGATCCCGACGGCACCACCGTCGATCTGTACGCGAACCTCTGAGGCGTCAGCTCGACGGAGCGATGATCTGAATCAGGTTGCCGCAGGTGTCGTCGAACACCGCAGTGATCACCGGGCCCATCTCGGTGGGCTGCTGAGTGAACCGAACGCCCAGGCCGATGAGCCGATCGTATTCTGCTGCAACACTGTCCACCGCGAACTGTGTGAACGGGATGCCGTCCGCGAACAGTGCATCCTTGAACGGTGCGGTTGCGGGATGACCGCTGGGCTCGAGCAGCAACTCGGTGCCTTCAGGATCCTGCGGCGAGACGACCGTGAGCCAACGATCGGGGCCACCCATGGCTACGTCGTGCTTGACGACGAAGCCCAGTACCTCGGTGTAGAACGTCAGCGCTTTGCTCTGATCGTCGACGAAGACGCTGGTGATGTTGATTCTCATGCCGGTCCCTCACCTCTCGGCCCGCCGGCCAGTTCGACAGCGACGTCGAGGTGGCCGAGGTGACGGGCGTATTCCTGGAGTACATGGAAGCAGATCCAGATCAGAGTCGGCCGCTCATCGGTGAATCTTCCACCGAGAGTTGCCAATTCGTCCATCCGATGTGTGCTCAGTACTTCTTCGGTGAGCCGGGCACCGTCGTCGAGCCTGGTCAGCAGGGTCTCGGCGTCCACTTCGGCCGGCACATGCCAGGAGCCGTCTTTCTCGTCACCCCACGGCGCGTCGACTGCCCTGCCGAGAAATCCCCAGACGAACCAGCGCTGCTCCATGTGCACCAGATGGGTCAGCATCTGTAGTGGGGTCCACTCGGAGGGTAGGGCTGTGGTGGTCAAGGAATCGCCGCTCAGGGCCGTGATTCGCCGTACCAACTCGCCGCGATAGAAGCGCAGGTACTCGCGAAACAGGTCGGCGGGATCGGAGAGGGCGGAGTTCGGTTCGGGAAACGTCGTCAGCTTGGCCATGGCTTCTCTAGTCGTCGGCTCATTCGCTCTTGCGTTGTTCGCGGGCGATGCGGCGCTGCTCCTCGGCGCGGGCACGGCAGCGGCGTAGGAACTCCTCGTCGCTTTCCTGCGACTGGGCGACGGCCCGTCCGGGTCTTGCGTCGTACTCGGGATAGGCCGACGCGGTACGCGGTGCACCGCTGCCACCCCAGATGCCGCCGTTCTCGGGCCGGCCGACGATGAGCCACGCAATGGACCCGGCGAGCGGCAGAACGATGACGAGCAGCAGCCAGACGATCTTCGGGAGGTGCCGGATTCTCGAATCGTCGGCGGTGATGACGTCGATCAAACAGAAGATCGACAGCAGCATGATCAGCAGGCCGAGGTACGGCACGGAAAATCGTCCAGTCTTTTCGAGACCGTGCGGTCGGTCTTTCGCGACTATCAGATCACTCGTTGTACCACCGATCAAGTGCTGCGAACGTCTCGAGTGTCGTGGTTCAGCCGAAAACCAGAAGAGCAGCCAGGGTGAGCATCATCGCTCCGATGCCGAGGTCGAGTACTCGCCACGCCGCGGGCTTGGCGAACAGCGGACTGAGCACCCGTGATCCGTAGCCCAGGGCGGTGAACCACAGGACGCTGCCCAGCATCGCGCCGACGGCGAACCACCACCGCAAGTCCCCCGGCTGTCGGTTGCCGATCGACCCGAGAAACACCACGGTGTCGAGGTAGACGTGTGGATTGAGCCAGGTCAGGGCCAGGCAGGTGGCAAGGGCGGCGATCAGCGAACCCGTTCCCTCCACCTGGGAGGTCATGGCAGCAGGTGTTCGGGCGCGGTTCAACGCCATCAGACCGTAGACGAGGAGAAATAGAGCACCCAGGACGGTCACGATCCGCAGAGCCATGGGAAATCGATCCACGAGGACGCCGATTCCAGCCACCCCGGCCAGGATGAGGACCGCGTCGGACAGCGCGCACACCGCGACCACCGGTAAGACGTGGGCTCGTTGCAGTCCCTTGCGCAGCACGAAGGCGTTCTGCGCTCCGATGGCGACGATGAGGGAAAGTCCGACGCCCAGTCCGGTGAGGGTCGATTGTGCGGCCGCAAGGGAGGTCATGACGGCAACGTTAGGAGCGAGCCGTCGTTAGGTCCAGCGAATGTATTTCAGGAACAATTAGCGTAGCTTCATCTGATGGAGATCGAGCAGCTCAGAGCCCTGAGGGCCGTGGTCGACAGTGGAACGTTCGAAGCCGCGGCCCGCGCGCTATACGTGACGCCCTCGGCGGTCAGTCAGCGCATCAAGTCACTGGAGCAATCACTCGGCCGGACTCTGGTCCAGCGGAGCAAGCCGGTGGTCGCAACTCAGTCGGGCGTCGCAGTGCTGCGTCTGGCGCGCCAGATCGACACTCTCACCGAGCAGACTCGTGCCGAACTGAGTGACGACGGCGTCGCCGCGCCGATTTCGCTCGCCGTCAATGCGGATTCGATGGCGACCTGGGTGTTGCCCGCGCTCTCTTCACTGGCGCGCAACACCACCTTCGATCTGCATCGACAGGATCAGGACCGGACGGCGCAGTTGCTGCACGACGGGATCGTCTCTGCCGCAATAACGTCCGTTGCCGATCCGGTTCGTGGCTGCACCGTCCGACGCCTCGGTGCGATGCGCTACCGGCCGTCGGCCACACCCGAGTTCATCGAACGGTGGTTCACCGCAGGAGTGACGGCAGAGGCCTTGCGCTCCGCGCCGGTGGTGGTGTTCGATGCCGACGACCGGTTGCAGGACAACTACTTACAGCGATTCGATGTCGAACCGCATGAGCCGCCGAGACATCTGGTGCCTGCGTCCTCGGATTACGCACGGGCCGTCGACCTCGGCTTCGGCTGGGGCATGATTCCCGATCTTCAGGCCCGCGAGACGCTGATGTGCTTCGACGACAACGGAATCGACGACGTGACGCTGTATTGGCAGCAGTGGTCGCTGTCGTCTGCCGCACTCCAACGAGCAGCCGATGCCGTGGCAGAGGGCGCAGAGCGAATGTTGTTGTGATTCAGGCCGGACTGTCGTTCGGCACGATCTCGGGCAGACCGTCGCCGACCGGATCGAGAATCGCCGCCGAGCGGGCACCCCACCGCTCGTGCGCGGATTGCCGCGACATGCCGACGGCCGTCCCGATCGTCGCCCACGTTGCACCGTGAACCCGGAGCACCACCACGGTTTCGATGCCGTCCAGGCCTGCCGCCAGTTGCACGCGCAGGCTGAGTAGATGCCACGCGAGACTCCGTCGTGCAGGCAGATCGGAAGATTGATCGGCCTCCCATTCCGGGGTGCCCGGCAGCGGACCGGTGCCGATGATCTCGTCTGCGATACGGCCCGCTTCGGTGGCTGCCGCTGTTACGACCGCCCGCGTCGCAGCGGTGATATCAGCCTCGGCTGCGAGGGTGATGGGATCCATGACCGACCTCCTGTGTCAGGAAAAGCCTGACAGCAGGCCGACCATGTTGTCAAGAGTTACCTGACAATGTCAGAGCATCCTCAGCACCCGGTCGATGGACTGGACGGCCTGGGTCAGCTCGGTTTCGGTGATCGTCAGTGCAGGGCGGAATCGCACTGCCGCGTCGCCGCAGCCGAGTGCCAGTACATGTTCCTCGGTGCGCAACAGCTCGATCACTCGGTCGCGGGTGGAGGCGTCGGGCAGGGAGAAGGCGCACATCAGCCCGCGTCCACGGACCTCGGATACAACCGTGTGTCGAGTTGCCAACTCCTGCAACATGTTCAACAGCACTGCTCCGAGCTCACCGGCGCGGTCGATGAGCTTCTCGGATTCGACCACTTCCAGAATTCGACGCGACCGCACCATGTCGGTGAGGTTGCCACCCCACGTCGAGTTGATGCGGGAGCTGACTGCGAAGACGTTGTCGTCGATGTCGTCGACGCGACCGCCGGCCATGACGCCGCAGACCTGAACCTTCTTACCGAAGGCGACGACATCGGGGACGACGCCCAGCTGCTGGAATGCCCATGCGGTGCCGGTCATTCCGGCACCGGTCTGCACCTCGTCCATCACGAACAGCGCGTCGAACTCGTGGCACAGCTCGCGCAGCTTCTGCAGGAAGCGCGGCCGGAAGTGATGGTCTCCACCCTCGCCCTGGATGGGTTCGATGATGACGCAGGCGATGTCGTGCGGATTGGCCTCGAATGCCATGCGGGCTGCCGCCAGCGATGCGTCCTCGAGTTCGTCCATGTTCGCGTCGGATCTGATGAAGGGTGACGGGATGCGCGGCCAGTCGAATTTCGGGAAGCGGGCGACCTTGTTCGGGTCGGTGTTGGTCAGCGACATCGTGTAGCCCGAGCGTCCGTGGAATGCGTGTTCGAAGTGCATCACCTGCGAGCCCAACGAGGGATCGATGCCGTTGCGCTCGTTCCACCGTGACTTCCAGTCGAAGGCGACCTTCAACGCGTTCTCCACCGCCAGTGCTCCGCCCTCGACGAAGAACAGGTGGGGTAGGCGAGCGTCACCGAGAACCCGCGCGAACGTGTCGACGAATCGGGCCATGGGCACGGTGTAGATGTCGGAGTTGCTGGGCTTGTTCATCGCCGCCTGCATGAGATCGGCCCGAAACTCCGGGTCGTCGATCAGGGCGGGATGGTTCATGCCCAGCGCATTGGACGCAAAGAAGGTGAACAGGTCCAGATAGCGGGTGCCGTCTCTGGCGTCGACCAGGGTGCACCCGGTCGAAGCATCGAGGTCCAGTACCAACTCGAAACCGTCGGCCAACAGGTGTTCGCCGATCACGTCGCGGACGTTGGAGGCATCGATGGTCACTCCGGTGCGCTGTAATACTTGCGTCATGAAGACGAAGATACGCGTTAAAATTCCGTAAGCAAGTCCATATGACAGGAAATTATACTGTTGTGACCGTCGTCGGTAGGCTGATCTCCGACGGTTCGGTTCTCTTCACGGAAGGTGTACGCGCATGTCTGCATCCATCACCCACGACGAGTTGAGTGTGCGCACTCGCGCCATCCTCGACCGGCTGGGTGCCACGATCGCGCTCGACGCCCCCGCGGGACCCGACGCGATCATCGCGCGATCGCCGATCACCGGTGGGAACCTGGCGTCGCTGGCGTCGGCCTCGGCTGCCGACGTCGAGGCCGTCGTCGCCGACGCGCACACCGCGTTCGTGTCGTGGTCGCAGGTGCCCGCTCCGGTACGTGGTCAGGTGATTCGGGAACTCGGCGAACTGCTGCGCGTACACAAAGAGGATCTGGGCGCGCTGGTGTCCATCGAGGCCGGAAAGATCGTCTCCGAGGGTCTCGGTGAGGTGCAGGAGATGATCGACATCTGCGACTTCGCCGTCGGACTCTCGCGCCAGCTGTACGGCAACACGATCGCCACCGAACGGCCCGGGCATCGGATGATGGAGCAATGGCATCCGCTCGGCGTCGTCGGTGTCATCACCGCCTTCAATTTCCCTGTCGCGGTGTGGAGTTGGAATACCGCTCTTGCGCTGGTCGCAGGAGACACCGTCATCTGGAAGCCGTCGGAGAAGACTCCGCTGACCGCCGTCGGAGTGCAGGCGCTGTTCGAGCGTGCCGCCGCTGCCGCGGGAGTGGACCCCAAGATCGCACAGCTGGTGATCGGTGATCGCGCGTCCGGCGAAGCGCTGGTGGATGATTCGCGAGTTGCGTTGGTGTCGGCCACCGGCTCGACGAGAATGGGCCGTGCCGTCGCACCTCGGGTCGCCGAGCGATTCGGCCGGGTGTTGCTCGAACTCGGTGGAAACAATGCCGCGATCGTGACGCCGTCGGCCGATCTCGATCTGACGACGCGTGGACTGGTGTTCTCGGCCGCCGGGACGGCCGGTCAGCGCTGCACCTCGCTGCGACGCGTCATCGTGCATTCCTCGGTCGCGGAGGAACTGGTCGCAAAGCTGGTCGCGGCCTACGAGACGCTTTCCATCGGATCTCCCTTGGCCACAGACACTCTGGTGGGCCCGCTCATCGACGCCGGTGCGTTCGCGGGGTACCAGAAGGCGCTCGAAGCCGCGGTATCCGACGGCGGAACAGTGGTGGTCGGCGGGGAGCGGGTGAACGTGGTCGACGAGTATTCGTTCTACGTTCAGCCCGCGATCGTGACGATGCCCGCGCAGACCGACATCGTCAAGCACGAGACGTTTGCCCCCATCATGTACGTGCTGACGTACGACACCCTCGACGAGGCCATCGCACTGCACAACGATGTGCCGCAGGGTCTTTCGTCATCGATCTTCACCACCGACCTGCGTGAAGCCGAGCGCTTCCTGTCCGCTGCCGGCTCCGACTGCGGCATCGCCAACGTCAACATCGGACCGTCCGGCGCCGAGATCGGCGGGGCATTCGGCGGAGAGAAGGAAACCGGCGGCGGACGTGAATCCGGTTCGGACGCATGGAAGGCATACATGCGGCGAGCAACCAACACCGTCAACTACTCCAACGAACTGCCCCTGGCGCAGGGAGTGAAATTCGGCTGACGGCATGATCGACAGTATGAAAGTACTGTCGATGATCCTGGCCGGCTTCGTCGTCGGCTATGCGGTCAGTGATATCCGACCCTTCGACTCCCTGCTGAGCAGCACGGCCGAATTCGGTTCACCGACAACGATCGTCAACGGGTTCACCGTCCTCGCGTTGACCGCCTGCCTGGTGAGCGTCGCGCTCGCGCGTTCGAGTGCGCGGGGTGTGCTCGTCGTGGCGATCGGAGCAGTACTCGTCGTCGTGTTCCGGACAGTCGGCATGGTGACCGGGATGTTCGGCGACTGGGCCGGCGCAGTGGGCGCAGGTGCCCTACTCGGCGCGTCCGCCGTACTCGCGGGGCGACATCGCGGAACGCAGGCATCGCTGGCCGTCGCCGCGATCGGAGCCGGTCTTCTCGGCACAGCGCTGGATGCCCTGTTGCAAGCCGACGACGGTCCCGTGTTCGTGTGGGATGTCGTCGGTGCCGAGGATGCGGTGGTTCCGGAGCGAGCGATCGTCATGGTGATTGCGGCACTGGGTACGGCGCTCTCGCTCTACCAGGCACACCGCGATGTGGCGTTGCAGTCGCACGAGACCCGAAAGACTCTGCTGGTCGGACTTCCGCTGCCCATAGCTGCCGGTGTTGTGAGTTGGTTCGCCGGCGGCCACGACAGTGGGGATGCCGTCTGGCTCGGTGCACTTGCCGG
Source organism: Rhodococcus sp. 05-339-2 (assembly GCF_002258965.1). Taxonomy (NCBI): domain Bacteria; kingdom Bacillati; phylum Actinomycetota; class Actinomycetes; order Mycobacteriales; family Nocardiaceae; genus Rhodococcus; species Rhodococcus sp. 05-339-2. The sequence goes on along the minus strand of NZ_NOYW01000016.1, from coordinate 408,714 downwards.
TATGGCCGTGCTTGCGGTGGTGGCCGCGTTCGCATTCCCCGGGCGGGACGGGCGCGTACTGCTGGTGCTGTTCGCGTCGGCCACGATCGGGTCGATGGGATTCGCCGTCGAGGATTCGCTGCAACTCGCCGTGAGTGTCGCGTTGCTGGTCGTCGGAGCGGGGATCGGCTACCGGTGGCCGCAGCTGTACGTCGGACTGGGTGGGCTGCTCGTCGTTGCCGGTGCATCGCTGATCGAGGGCTACGTCGCTCTGCCGTCGTTGTCGCAGTTCGCTCTGCCGTTCGTCGTCGCGTACGCGCTGGTGTCCGTGCTGTCTACGGCGCCGGGTTCGCTGGCCGTCGCGTTGCCTGCGTTGTTCACCATGTCGCTGCCGGTGACGGTGTTCGCCGCGAGCTACCAAGCGGGGCTGTCATTGTCTTCGGACGCGGTGGCCACCCGCACGAGCGAGCCCGACCACCTGGTGTTGTCGCTGGCCGGGCTCGTGGTCGTTGCGGTGGTGACGGTTGCCTGCGCGGTGTTGATGCGCAGACCCGCCCAGAATCCGGCGGCTCGGTAGCTGCCGACAGCGGCCATTCCCGCGACGGCACCGTGGCCGTAGCCTGCATGGGATGGCCGATCACAACCGGAACAGAGATCTGCCCGGCGACGTCTCCGATGTGACATTGGGTTTCCGCGTCGCCGTGGCGATGTCCTTGCCCTCGTATGTTGGTGCCACGCTCATCACCGAGGCGCTGCTCGGCCGGGTAGGACTGCCGCTGTCCCCGCTGTTGTGGCTGGTCGTAGCGGTACCTCTGGCGATTGCCATGGTGCATGTCGAGGATCGTGGGCATCGTGATCCGAGGGAAGCTACGCGGCACGGCCTGAGTCCGGTGAATTCGACGGCGAATCGCGTGATGCGACAGCGCACGAGCCCGCCCACCGAATGATGCGGTGGACGGGCTCGTAAGCGTTCTGCATGCACTGGACTACGGCGCAGGTACAACCTCGGTGGTCGTGGGAATCACGGACTCGGCAGCCGTCTCGGTTGCGGTGACGCAGACCGGCGGTGCTCCCTCGACAGGGGTTTCACCCTCGACGGGGATCGTGCACTCGGGGGTCGTCGCGACGACGGCGGGTGCCGGTGTCTCGGCGGTTGTGACGGGTGCAGGCACAACCGGAACGGTGGTGGTCACGATCGGCGACGGGGTTGCCGGGGTGGTCGTGGTGGCCTTCGGCGTCGTGGTTGCCGACGTGGTCACAGGTGCCACGATCGTCTCGACCGCTGCACGTCCGGCCTTCTCCTGCACCTCTTTGGTCTTCACCGGCTCGCCCCGGTTGGCCTGCTCGGCCAGCTGGGTCAGCCAGGCCGCTGCGTACTGCACCGAGGTCAGTGGCTTGCCGTTGGCGGCGTCGGCGTCGCGCCAGTAGTCGAAGTGGTGTCCCGATCCGGGTGCCAGGGTGAGGCCGTACGGGTCGTTCATCACGACGGGGATGGTGTTCTGGTTCGAGGAGATGAATCCGGTGATCTCCTTGAAGATCTTCTGCGGCAGGTACACCATGTCGACCATCTGACCGGTCTCGATGGGCTCCTGCTCGCCGTCGACCTTGGCCGAGACCGGAGTGGTCACTGTGCCGGGCTTGTAGCCGGGCTCCGACACCTTGATCAGCACGTCGAGGAACGTCTCGTCGCTCTGCATCCAATTGGGCTGAGAAGCAATGTCGTTGAAGGCATTGACGGCGATGCGTCCCAGTGCCAGCGCCAGATCGGCACCGGTGGCGGGGTTGAGGTTCTCGTTCTGCAGCGCGTCGGCGTTGACCTGGCGACCGACGTTGGCGGCGAGGTGAATCAGTGACGTGTTGGCGGGCAGTGCGCAGGTGAGGTCGCCGTCGGAGCAGAAGGACGCCACTCGGCCGTCGAGCGCTCCGAATCCACCGGACGTACCGGGTAGTGCTCCTTGACCGGGAATTGCGTTGTTGCCGTTCTGGTACCGGGTGTCGAAGCCGTCCGGATTGCTGAACGGGTTCTCGGCGCCGGGGAACGGTCCTTCCCCGGCGACGCGGCCGGCGTCGGCGAAGATGACGACACCGACGACCTGGTTGGGGTCGACGATTCCGTAGGTGCCGTCGGCGGACGCAACCTGGTTACCGACCTCCATCGCGGTGCGGCGGGCAACGTCTGCGCCCTCGCTGTAGCCGACGATGGCGAAGCGGGTCTTGGGGCAGGACGCCGAGATCGTCCTCATGATGGTCTGCGAGTTGGTGACGCCGGTCTGTACGGCGTTCTCGTAGCTCGCCAGGTCTGCCGGGTATTCGACGTACACCGCGGCGTAGGAGTCCGGAACCACGTTGCCGTTGTTGGGCGCACGGACGGCCTGGTCGATCCAGTCGCTGGAGTAGTCGCCGGACATCGCTGCGGGGAGCCGCTCGCCCTCGGGGGTGGTGAGCCACTTGACGCCCTCGCGCGGGGTGTCGCCGCGGCCGCCGATAGCGATGCTCACCATGTCGTAGCAGGTTGCGGTCGAGACCAGTTCGATCGATGCCTCGGTGCTCGTGGACGGAGTCGACCACGGTGCGGCAACGACTACTCCGGCACCGAGGGCTCCGATCGCAAACGCGCTCAGCGCGACGCGCGCACGCTTCGACTTGCCAACATTCATGTCTTCGATCCCCATCATGTCCGCCCGAACCGATCCCCACTGCAGTTGCCAATGGGTTACCCGGGGTTTCGTCGGTCGGGTCGTTCGCGTTACAAACCGCATCATTTACCGTCGCACGCATGGCTTTTCGCAGACGAATGACATCGACGGAATTCGACCTGACCTGTGGGTCGATGTGCGTCGTGCGCGAGGCGGTGGCGTCGGACCTCCAATCGATCGTGGCTCTGCTCGTCGACGACCCGCTGGGTCTCACGCGGGAGCGCGCCGATGACATGGATCGGTATCGCACCGCCTTCGACGACATCTCATCGGACCCGCGAAACCTGCAGGTCGTGGCGATGCACGGTGAGGAGGTGGTGGGAGCGCTGCAGTAGACCGTCATTCCCGGGCTTGCCCACGTCGGATACAAGATGACACTCTGAACTACCGAATAGATACCCTGGGGGGGTAGGGTAATGCCGTGAACACAGAACGGCAGGAGCTCGACGCACCCACCAAGCTCGTCGGATTTTTCGTCGGGATGGCGTTCCTGTTCCTGGCGGCGCTGTTCGTCGGGGACAAGATCGGACCCGACGCCCAGGCGACCGCAGCCGCGTCGCACACCGGCCACGACGCGCACGACGAGACGGCTGCCCGGACTGCAGTGCCAGCCGGGCTCCAGGCCACCCAGGACGGCTACACACTCTCGGTCGAACGATCGGTCGTCGAATCGGGACCGGACGTACCGGTCGCCTTCACGATCAGCGGACCGGACGGGGCGGCACTGACCGACTACGACCTCATGCACACCGAGGAACTGCACCTCATCGTCGTTCGGCGCGATCTGACCGACTTCCAGCACGTCCATCCGACGCGCGACGCGTCGGGAACATGGTCGACGACTCTCGATCTCACCCGATCCGGGCCGTACCGCCTGTTCGCCGACTTCACCCCGGCCGGCGGGAAGAACATCACCCTCGGGGCAGAGTTGACCGTTCCCGGCGACTATCGGCCGGAGCCCCTGAGTACACCGAATGTGACATCGAGGGTCGACGGATACGACGTGACACTCACCGGATCGGTCACCGCAGGCGAGGACTCCATCGTGTCCCTGACGATCGCGCAGAACGGCCGCGAGGTCACCGATCTCGAGCCGTATCTCGGTGCGTACGGACACTTGGTGGCCCTCCGCGCCGACGACCTCGCCTATCTACACGTTCACCCCGAGGACGGGCCGCCGGGACCGACGGTCGACTTCACCGTCGCCGCGCCGACCGCGGGAACATATGCGCTCTTCCTGGACTTTCAGCACGGGGGCGTCGTGCACACAGCCGAATTCACCATCGAAGCACGGGAGGGGCAGGCATGAGCCAGGAAACCGAACTGATCCTCGGCGGCATGACCTGTGCGTCGTGCGCCAACCGCATCGAACGCAAGCTCAACAAGCTCGACGGAGTATCCGCGACGGTCAACTACGCCACCGAGAAGGCACGCGTCACCAGTGACGGCGTGGCCACCGAGGACCTGATCGCGGCCGTCGAAGCTGCCGGCTACACCGCCTCTCTGCCTGCGGCCGAACCGGCCGATGAGCCTCCCGCCGACCCGTTGAAGCAGCGACTGATCGTCTCGGCGGTGCTCAGCGTGCCGGTGATCGCGGTGGCGATGATTCCGGCGTTGCAGTTCACCAACTGGCAGTGGCTGTCGTTGACTCTCGCCGCGCCGGTGGTCGTATGGGGCGCGCTGCCGTTCCACCGCGCCGCATGGACCAATCTGCGGCACGGCACCTCGACCATGGACACCCTCGTCAGCATGGGCACCCTCGCGGCGTTGGGGTGGTCGCTCTATGCACTGTTCTTCGGCACCGCAGGCACCCCGGGTATGACGCATCCGTTCGAGTTCACGATCGCGCGTACGGACGGGGCGAGCAACATCTACCTCGAGGCCGCAGCGGGCGTGACCACCTTCATCCTGGCCGGACGATGGTTCGAGAGCCGATCCAAGCGCCAGGCCGGCGCGGCGCTGCGCGCTCTGATGGACCTCGGTGCCAAGACGGTGGCCGTGCTGAAAGGCGATACGGAACAACAGATTCCGATCGAGCAGTTGGCCGTCGGCGATCTGTTCGTCGTTCGTCCGGGCGAGAAGGTCGCCACCGACGGCACCGTCGAGAGCGGCTCCTCGGCCGTCGACCGATCGATGCTGACGGGCGAATCCGTGCCCGAGGAGGTCGGCGTCGGCGACGCAGTGGTCGGCGCGACGCTCAACGTCGGTGGCCGAATCACCGTGCGAGCTCAGCGAATCGGATCCGACACTCAGCTCGCGCAGATGGCGAAGGCCGTCGAGGACGCGCAGACCGGCAAGGCGCAGGCGCAGCGATTGGCCGATCGCATCTCCGGGATATTCGTGCCGATCGTCATCGCGATCTCGGTCGCGACCCTCGGATTCTGGCTCGGTGCAGGCAGTTCCGCAGCGGGCGCGTTCACTGCTGCAGTCGCGGTGCTCATCATCGCGTGCCCGTGCGCGCTCGGCCTGGCCACACCGACTGCGCTGATGGTCGGCACCGGCCGGGCCGCTCAACTCGGGATCCTGATCAAGGGCCCGGAAATCCTCGAATCCACGCGCCGCATCGATACCGTCGTACTCGACAAGACCGGGACCGTCACCACCGGTGAGATGACGCTGCAGTCGGTTCACGTGGCCGACGGTGAGGACGAGACCGAGGTCCGTGCCGTGGCGGCAGCGTTGGAATCGGGTTCGGAACACCCCATCGCCCGCGCCATCGCGGGTTCGACCCAGTCCATGGCCGTCGAAGAATTCACCAGCCTCGACGGCCTCGGGGTGCAGGGCGTCGTGGACGGTCGCGCCGCGGTCGTCGGGCGTCGCTCGTTGTTGGCCGACTGGTCGATGCCTCTACCCACCGAACTCGCAGATGCATTCGAGGCCGCCGAACGGCAGGGACGCACCGCCGTCGCTCTCGGCTGGGACGGCAGGGCCCGCGGAGTGCTGGTGGTCGCCGACTCGGTCAAGCCGACTTCGAAGCAGGCCGTCGCGGAACTGCGGGCACTCGGCCTGACCCCGGTCATGCTGACCGGCGACAACGAGGCCACCGCTCGCACGATCGCCGCCGAGGTGGGAATCGACGAGGTCATCGCCGGTGTCCTGCCGACGGGCAAGGTCGATGCCGTTCGGGAACTGCAGGCGTCGGGCAAGGTGGTGGCGATGGTCGGCGACGGCATCAACGACGCGGCCGCCCTCGCCACGGCGGACCTGGGGCTTGCGATGGGTACGGGCACCGATGTGGCGATCGAGGCCAGCGATCTGACGTTGGTGCGCGGTGATCTACGGGCCGTGGGCGATGCCATCCGGCTCTCCCGGCGCACCTTGAGCACGATCAAGGGCAACCTGTTCTGGGCCTTCGCCTACAACGTCGCCGCTGTGCCGTTGGCCGCTGCGGGCCTGCTCAACCCGATGCTCGCCGGTGCCGCGATGGCGCTGTCGTCGGTGTTCGTGGTGAGCAACAGCCTGCGGTTGCGCCGGTTCCGTTCGTCGATGTGACCGGTTGGTAGCAGCGAACGGCTTGCTAGTACAGGATGGAGACATGTCCGACGCACACGATGTCCCCATCCGCGACGAATCGATCAGACTGGGTCAATTCCTCAAGCTCGCCAACCTCATCGAATCCGGTGCCGAGGCGAAGGGCGTGATCGCCGACGGTCTGGTCAGTGTCAACGGGGATGTGGATGTGCGGCGCGGACGGCAGTTGCAGCACGGTGATGTCGTATCGGTCCAGGGTGGGCCCTCGGCCCGCGTCAGCAAGGAAGAGGCACTGTGAAGGTCGGTAAGGGCGGACTGCCGCGCAACGAAGTTCCCGGGGCATTCGATGTCGGTGCCAAGGCGTACGACCGGCTCGTCGGAGCGAACCCCGGTTACCACGAACACCTGCTCAAGTCGGCCAAGCGGCTGCGGATCCCGAACCTGGGTGCAGGCCTGCGTCTGCTCGACATCGGTTGTGGCACCGGCGCATCCACTGCAGCGCTGCTCGAAGCCGCGCCGCATGCCGAGATCGTCGCCGCCGACGCGTCGGCCGAGATGCTCGAGGTCGCGCGGAGCAAGGACTGGCCGTCGAACGTGACGTTCGTGCACTCACGCGTCGAGGATCTGGCGATCAACGGGGTGGACGGTCCGTTCGACGCGATACTCGCCGCGTACCTCATCAGGAACGTCGACGATCCCGACACGGAGCTGAAATCGCTTCTGTCCCTGCTGCGTCCGGGCTCGACCATCGCATTCCACGAGTACTCGGTGCACGACTCGCTGCGGGCCAGGATCTCCTGGAACGTGGTGAGCTGGGGCATCATCATTCCTCTCGGCTGGCTGGCGACGCGCGACGCCACCCTGTACCGGCACCTGTGGCGCAGCGTCGTGACCTTCGACGGTGCCTCGGCCTTCATGCGGCGGATGCAGCGAGCCGGCTACACCGGGGTGGCCAGAGAGACCATGACCGGTTGGCAGAACGGTGTGGTGCACACGTTCCTCGGCTCTCGTCCCGCGGAGGAAGAGCGTTGACCGATTCCAAGAGAGTCACTCATGCTGCGGTGCAAGGGTATTCCGACGCCGCACAGCTGGCGGACGTCCCGCAGGTGGTGGTGGTCGGCGGTGGCATCGCGGGTCTGAGCGCTGCGACCGCGCTGGCCGAGCGGGGGGTGAAAGTGCACGTGGTCGAACGCGAGAGCTACCTCGGCGGCCGCGTCGGCGGATGGGACACGACGCTCGAGGACGGCTCACCCGCCACCATGAGCCGCGGCTTCCATGCGTTCTTTCGGCAGTACTACAACCTGCGAAACCTGCTCCGCCGCACCGACCCCGAGTTGGCTCGGCTGCGTCCGGTGGACGACTACCCACTGATCGACGGTGACGGCCGGATAGACGGATTCAAGGGCTTGCCCGAAACGCCGCCACTCAACGCCTTCGCGTTCGTCAAACGTAGTCCGACGTTCCGGTGGAAGGACCTCACCGACCTCAACGGTATTGCGGCACTGCCGTTGATGACGGTCAGCGTGCCCAAGACCTTCGACGAGCTGGACACCACTCCCGCCGCAGAGTTCCTGCGCAACATCAACTTCCCCGAGGCCGCGCGGCACCTGGCGTTCGGAGTGTTCTCCCGCAGCTTCTTCGCCGACCCCGAGAAGATGTCTGCCGCCGAGCTCGCCATGATGTTCCACATCTACTTCCTCGGCTCCTCCGAGGGCCTGATCTTCGACGTTCCCCGTGACCCGTACCCGCAGGCTCTGTGGAACCCCTTGGGGGAGTATCTCACCGGACTCGGAGTCGACATCAGAACCTCAACTCCGTGCGGCGAGATCAGCCGCGGCGGGTTGCGAAAGTTTCGCGTCGACGCAGGCGGCATCATCGACGCCGACGCGGTGGTACTGGCGACGGACATCGCCGGATTGCAGCGAGTGCTCGAGCAGTCGCCCGAGCTGGGGACGCCCGACTGGCGCAAACAGGTTGCTGCGCTGCAGAACACACCGCCGTTCCTGGTGCACCGCGTGTGGTTGAGCAAGGCCGTCAACGCCGATCGCCCCGCCTTCATCGGCACCGGTGGCATGCCTCCGATCGACAACATCAGCGTGCTCGAGCGGTTCGAGGACGAGGCCGCGCAATGGGCTGCCCGCACCGGCGGCTCCGTCGTCGAACTGCACGCCTATGCCGCCGAGGAATCCGAGGAGGTCACGCGTCAGCAGTTGATGGATCGGATGCACGAGATCTATCCGGAAACCGCCGATGCAGAGGTGATCGCAGAACGATCCGAGTGGCGTGACGATTGCCCCATGTTCGGCCTCGGCGCGTTCGCCGAGCGCCCCACCGTCCGCACCCCCGAACCCGCACTGGTACTTGCCGGCGACGGAATCCGTATAGATCTGCCGGTGGCGCTGATGGAACGTGCGGCCACCACCGGGCTGCAGGCCGCGAACACACTGTTGGCGAGCTGGGGCGTCACCGGTCACGACATCGAAACAGTGCCGACGAGTGGACGATTCAAGATGTTCGACGCCATCGAGAGGCTCATGAACAGGTGAGTTCCGGCATGCGGATCGAGGTCGACGATCTGTCGCGTCCGCAGGTGCAGGCGCTGCTCACCGAGCATCTCGCGGACATGAACGCCACCTCGCCTGCCGAGAGTGTGCATGCCCTGGATCTGTCGGGTCTGCGTGCGTCCGACGTCTGCGTGTGGACGGCTTGGGATGCCGACACACTGTGCGGTATCGCAGCGCTGAAGGAGCTCACCCCGGATCATGGCGAGCTGAAGTCGATGCGGACCACGGGGGCGGCGAGGGGGCAGGGTGTCGCCTCGCGCCTGCTCGTGCATGTTCTCGACGATGCGCGTCGACGTGGGTACGGGCGGGTGAGCCTGGAAACGGGAACCCAAGACTACTTCGCTGCGGCACGCAGGCTGTATGTGCGCCACGGATTCGTCGAGTGCCCGCCGTTCGGGGACTACGTGCTCGATCCATCGAGCACGTTCTTCTCGTTGTCTCTGTAGAGGTCCCGATGACGGAGGGCCGGCACCGAGTATTCGGTACCGGCCCTTCTCGTCACGCTGCTTGCTGTGTGTGCGGGTAGAGATCGTCGTCGAGAGGCTCGGCTCGACACTGATCGAGCACATCCGCCGTCGAGCATTCCCTGATGCTCGTCTCGACACCCACCACCGTGCGCCACCACTGCTCACGGTCGGCCGATTCCGTCCACACCACCGCCTCGGATGGCATAGTGCATCACCCCAATGGTTTTCGTGATCTGTCGGCTGTCCGTTTCGGGTCAGGTCGATTCGTGTTCGATGGACTTCTGCTCGGCGTGTGCGATGTCGATCTTGCGTGGTTTCGCGCGTTCGGCGAGGGGAATGGTGATGGACAGAACGCCGTTGTCGTACGCCGCGGAGATGCGCTCGGTATCGACGCCGTCACCCAGCGAGACCTGGCGGCGGAACGTGCCGGCGAATCGCTCCGAGGTAATCCACTGCACCCCTGTGTTTTCCGGAGCGGATCGATGAGCGGTGAGCGTCAACGTACCGCGGTCGACGTCGACATCGATCGATCCGGGGTCGATGCCGGGAAGATCGGCACTGAGCACGTAGTGGTCGTCGACTTTGTAGAGGTCCATCGGCATGAATCGCGGGGCGCGGTCCGAACCGGAAGAGGCACCCAGCATGGCCGAGGTGAGGGAATCGACATCACGGAACGGATCGAAACGAAGCACAGCAACCACCTCCTGTACCCAGATGCGCTCACCCCTGTGGCGAGTCGCTCCTCAACTGTGCAGATCAGAAATTAGCACTCTGACCCTTCGAGTGCCAAGGGGTTTTCTGGAGGTTCTCAGAAATTTTTCAGATCCAATAGTGCTGTGCCGCAGCATGGGTCGTGATCAGAGAAGTCGGTTTCGATACTTAGCTCTTGCGCTAAATATGACTGGGGGATAGTGTGCCTTATGGCTCAGTATTCGACCGTTCTCGATGATGTGTTTCAGGCACTGGCCGACCCGACCCGGCGGGCAGTGTTGAGCCGGTTGAGCTCCGGACCGGCCACGGTGGGCGAACTTGCCGAACCGTTCGACATGACTCTGCCGTCGTTCATGAAACACATTCATCTGCTCGAGCGCAGTGGCTGGATTCGCACGCGCAAGGTGGGCCGTGTTCGTGCATGCACGATCGAGCGAGCCAACCTGGACGTGGCCGATCACTGGCTACGCGAGCAACGAGCCGTCTGGGAATCCCGCACCGATCGCCTCGAACAGTTCGTCACCGACACCGCGAAAGAAAGTGAAGCGCAATGACATCGATCGATCCTTCCCTCGACCTGACCATTTCACGCGTGATCAAGGCTCCACGCGCAGGAGTGTGGAGTGCGTGGATCGACCCGTCGAAATTCGAGAGGTGGTGGATCCCTGCGCCTGCTCTGTGCCGGGTGGACGGCTGGGACCCGCGACCGGGTGGAGCCTTCCGGACCCTCATCAGCGAATCCGGTGGCGACTTCGCTCCGCACATCGACGGCTGCTTCCTCGCCGTCGACGACGGTGAGCGCATCGTGTTCACCAACTCCCTCGTCGAAGGGTGGCGGCCGGCACCGCAGCTGTTCATGACCGCGGTGATCACCCTGTCCGACCACCCCGACGGAACCCAGTACAACGCCCACGTGATGCACCGCAACGAAGAAGACCGAAAGATGCACGAGGAGTACGGCTTCCACGACGGCTGGGGTACCGTCATCGCGCAACTCGCCCAGTTCGTCGAAGGCTAGATCAAGCCCGGCCCTGCGAACGCAGCTCGTAGCGTCGCTCGGCGTAGTCGAGATCGTCCTTCCACAACCGTGCAGCGGTGAAGTTCATCGCCGGTCGCAGGAGACCGGACGCCTTGCGCGCCATCTGGAATCCCGGTCGATCCGAACTTGCGATCGTGGCTTCGATGACGGCGGTACGCGGTGTGCCGTCGGGCGCGGGGGCCAACGGCGTCGCATGGGTTTCGACGACGCTGCCCGCGCCCTCACCGTCGAGGATGCGCATCACGATGGTGCGGGGACCGGGGCAGACGAACTCGGCCCGCACCGGCACACCGATGCCACGACTGACGCGGAAGGTCACATCGACGAGAAAGCGATCGTCCTCCTCGGGCACATCGATGTCGGTGGGCGCGCTGACCACCTTCAGCCGTGCGAACGAGTACGGGTGGAACCACGCACCGTGCCAGGGGTCGAGTCGATTGGCGATGATGTCGTCGGGCTCGCACTTGCCGACGAGAGTGACCACACCGGCGATGGCAGTCGAAGCAGGCGGGCGGATCGGAACCACGGGGACGGGCGTCGGCTCCTCACCACCGAGCTCGTCGAGCCGAACCCACACCAGAACCCCGTCGTCGAACGCGGGCACCGGACGCCAACCGGGCTTGCCCTTCGGCCCGAGAGCAAGACCGTGCCAGCGGCAGACCAATGTGTCGCATTCGATCTTCGCGGTATCCAACGCAGCGCCCAGATGCGGGCACGCACCCGGCCCGATGTGCACCTTGCCCGCAGAGTCCCGCCAGGCCACCAATTCGGTGGTGCCGACATACCTGCCGAACGGCTTGTCGGCCTTGACGTCACGACTGGCAGCGAACACGAACCAATTGCCCGAGGTCCGCGTCTTCGCACGCTTCAAAGCAGACTCGATGACCTGCGGATTCGCACCCTTCCAAGTGGGCTCCTGCTTGGCCCACGACTCCGACGGCAGCGGCTGCAGCGGCATCGTCTTCGGCCACCGTCGTCGTACTGCATCCAGCGCGGTCATTGCTGCTCCCAAAGTCGACAATCGATTCCCGTGTTCGATCACCATTGTTGCCGTTGGTGGGTACTCAATGTGACATTCGGTGGCCTTTTCGGGGGTCAATGTCACATCGAGTGGACCTAGGGGGTGCCGTCGGCGGAGGGAAACAGGGAACGGTCAGGTCATCAGGGTCGAGGTATCGACCACCTGACGGCGCCATTTGCCGAAGGATCGCGGTGAGGACACCGCGAGAACGGCGACCGGGCGGTCGTTGTGTCGGTAGAGAGCGACGAAGGGCCCGGTGGTGGGGTCGCCCTCGACGATGTCGGCGATGCAGTCGGGTCCGTGATGTCCGGCGAACTGGATTCGCGCGGCGTATTGGTCGGACCACACGTACGGCAGTCCGGTGAACCCCTTGGACCCACCGGTCAGCAGTGCCTCGACGGCGACGGCAGGACGTGTGGCGGCGGAGGTCCAGTGTTCGTCGCGGCGAATCACCCCGGCGGCATCTCGCACTGCAGCGCAGTCCCCGACGGCGACGACGGCTGGGTTGGAGGTGATGCCGCGGTGATCGGTCACCACTCCGCCGTGGATGTCCAGGCCGGATCCGTCGAGCCAGCCGACGTTCGGCGTCGAACCGACGCCGAGGACGACCACGTCGGACTCGATCATCGAACCGTCCGCCAATTCCACCGCACGTACCCGGCCCGCCTGGACGACGAATGCGGCTACCGATACTCCGGTCAGCAGTGCCGCACCGGCGTTGCGGTGCCACCCGGCGATGAGTGAGCCCAGCTCACTGCCGAACACGCGAGCGAGCGGAGTCTCCGAGGCTTCGACGACGGTCACCGAAGCGCCCATTCCCACTGCAGTGGAGGCGACTTCGCTGCCGATGAACCCGGCTCCGACCACCGTGACCCGAACTCCCGACGACAGCGAAGACCGCAGTGCACGCGCATCGTCCAGGCTGCGCAGCACATGAATTCCGTCGATCCCGACGGTGCCGGGGAGCCGGCACGGCGCAGCTCCGGTTGCGATCACCACCGCGTCGGCACCGATATCACCGGATGCGGTCGAGACCGTGGTTCCCGACAGGCCGGTGGCCGCACAACCGAGACGCCACTCGACGTCCAGACCGTCGATGTCGAGTGGCAGTGCGGATTCGTCACCGAGAAGGAAACTCTTGGACAGTGGCGGTCGGTCGTACGGTAGGTGCACTTCGTCGCCGATCATCGTGATGCGGCCGTCGAAACCCTGATCGCGCAGTGCGCGGGCTGCGGCCACCCCGGCGAGCGAGGCTCCGACCACGGTCACCGACTTCACGGAGTGACCGCGATGCGGATGACTCCGTCCTCGACGTGTACGGCGTGCGTACGTACGGGGATCTTCGCGGGTGCGCCCAGTGCCGCTCCGGTGCGTAGGTCGAAACATGCTGTGTGGAGCGGGCATTCGACGGCGCAGTCCTCCACCCAGCCTTCGGACAATGAGGCGTCCTGGTGGGTGCAGGTGTCGTCGATGGCGAAGAACTCACCTTCGACGTTGAAGATCGCGATCGGTGGTGCGCCGGCCGGGGTGATGCGCAGGGCCTCGCCGTCGGGGAGATCCTCGGCGCGACCGACGTCGAGCAGGACGCGGGTGGAGAACGTTGCGGTCATGGTCGGGCCTCCGGGGACCTGAGGGTGTGCAGTGCTCGTGTTGTACCCAGCGTGGGATCACCCCGTTGCGGCGATGGAACGCTCGAGTTTCGATCGTGTGAATCTGTTGCGCTATACGAAGTGCAGTTCGTATTGTGCAACTAAATCAACTCGACGTACACCCCTTAGGAGCGTGTCATGTCCTCGAGCATCCCGAGGGTTGTGATCGTCGGTGCCGGAATCGTCGGCTGCAGCCTCGCCGACGAACTCACCGCACGTGGCTGGACGGACGTGACCGTCCTGGACAAGGGCCCGCTACCGCTCACCGGAGGTTCCACCTCGCATGCGCCGGGCCTGGTGTTCGCCACCAATTCGTCCCGATCGATGTCGCGCTTCGCGGCCTACACGGCCGCCAAGTTCAAGAGCCTCGATTGCTTCCTCGACGTCGGTGGCCTCGAGGTGGCAACGACGCCCGAGCGCGTCGACGAACTGCATCGACGCCACGGCTTCGCCAGCTCCTGGGGACTGACCTCGGAGGTGGTGGACGCCGAACGCTGTCTCGAGCTGTACCCCCTGCTCGATCGCGGCCGGGTACTCGCCGGCCTGCACACCCCGGACGACGGACTGGCCAAGGCCGTCAAGGCCAGCTCGACGCAGGCCGAGCTGGCCACTGCGCGCGGGGCGCGATTCATCGGCGGCATGAACGTCACGTCGATCGACCGGAGCAACGGTCGAGTCACGGCCGTGCGGGCGGGCGATCACACCTTCGAGGCCGATATCGTCGTCTGCTGCGCCGGATTCTGGGGGCCGGAGCTGGGCGAGCTTCTCGGTATGACGGTGCCGCTACAGCCCCTGGCGCATCAGTACGCGCACACGACCGAGTTGGACCTGCCGTCGCGTCGAGCTCGTACCGAAGCGGTTCTGCCCATCCTCCGTCATCAGGACGAGCGGCTCTACTACCGCGAACACGGCGATCACCTGGGAATAGGCTCGTACCACCACCGTCCCATGCCCGTCGATTCTCGCGAACTCGGTTCCAGTGAGAACGTGACCGCGCAGAACATGCCGTCGTCGATGCCGTTCACCGAAGCCGATTTCGCCGACGCCTGGCAGCGCAGCACCGAGCTCCTTCCCACGCTCGAACACGCGAAAATACAACACGCGTTCAACGGCATCTTCTCCTTCACACCCGACGGCGCACCGATCGTCGGAGAATCACGAGAAGTGCAGGGGTTCTGGGTCTCCGAGGCGATCTGGGTGACGCATTCTGCCGGCGTCGCGAAATCGCTCGCCGAGCAGATGATCACCGGGCACAGCGAGATCGACATGCACGAGTGCGACCTCTACCGATTCGAGAAGACCGACCTGGTGCAGTCGAACGTGGCGCGCACCAGTGCGCAGAACTTCGTCGAGGTGTACGACATCATCCATCCACTGCAGCCCAAGGTTGAACCGAGGCCGCTGAGAGTGAGCCCGTTCTACGGTCGTCAGCAGGAGCTCGGCGCGATGTTCCTCGACGGTGCCGGCTGGGAGCGACCGCACTGGTACGAGTCGAACAGCGTTCTGCTCGAACAACTTCCGGAACAGTGGCAGGCGCCGAAGCGAGAGCCGTGGTCGGCGAAGTTCTGGTCACCGATCAGCGCCGTCGAGGCCTGGCGCACCCGCGAGGCGGTGGCGATGTACGACATGACGCCGCTGCGACGCCTCGAGGTCGGCGGACCCGGTGCGCTCGCGCTGCTGCAGAAGTTGACGACCAACCAGCTCGACAAGAAGGTCGGCAGCGTCACCTACGCACTGATGCTGGACGCGACCGGTGGTGTTCGCAGCGATGTGACCGTCGCCCGAGTTGCCGAGGATCGGTTCCAAGTGGGAGTGAACGGTCCGCTCGACGAGGACTGGATGCTGCGTCATGCCGGCAGTGACGTGTACGTTCGCGACATCACCGGTGCCACTGCCTGTATCGGGCTCTGGGGACCGTTGGCGCGGAAGGTGCTGGCTCCGCTCACCTCGGCCGACATCTCGCACACAGGGCTGAAGTATTTCAACGGTAGGACCATTCATGTCGGCGGGGTCGACGTCCTGGCGCTGCGACTGTCGTACGTCGGAGAGCTCGGCTGGGAGCTGTACGCCGATGCCGATACAGCACTGCGCCTGTGGGACACCCTGTGGGAGGCCGGGCAGGCGCACGGCGTCGTGGCCGCAGGACGGAGTGCGTTCAACAGCCTCCGACTGGAGAAGGGCTACCGGTCGTGGGGCACCGACATGACCACCGAACACGATCCGTATCAGGCGGGCCTCGGCTTCGCGGTGCGAAAAGCCAAGGGTGACTTCGTCGGAGCCTCGGCGCTGCACGAAGGAGGCGACGGCCCGGTGCTGACCTGCCTGACGTTGGACGACCCGTCTCACGTGGTGATGGGTAAGGAACCGGTACTGCGCGACGGCACCGTGGTCGGGTACGTGACCAGCGCCGCGTACGGATACACGGTCGGCAAGACTGTGGCCTACGCCTGGCTACCGGCAGGGCTGCAACCCGGTGATCATGTTGCAGTGCAGTACTTCCGAGACCTACTACCCGCGACTGTCATGGCCGAACCGCTGGTGGATCCCGACATGAACAAGATCAGGTGTTGATATGACGTATGACGTGATCGTCCTCGGTATCGGCGGCATGGGTAGCGCCGCCGCCTGTCACCTCGCCCGACGCGGGCAGCGGGTGCTGGGTATCGACCAATTCGGACCGGCGCATGCGCTGGGATCGAGTCACGGCGGCTCCCGCATCTACCGGCAGTCGTACTTCGAGGACCCGGCCTACGTGCCGTTGCTCCTGCGCGCGTACGAACTGTGGCACGACCTCGCCGCGGACAGTGGGCGCGATGTGTTCACCGAAACCGGTGGCCTCTATGTGGGAAGGCCCGACGGGCTCACGTTCGGCGGAAGCCTGCGGGCGTCGGAGAAGTGGGGCCTGAAGCACGACGTACTCGACCCTGCCGAGGCGCAGCGACGCTTCCCGACGGTCCGACTCAGGTCCGACGAGTTCGCCCTCTTCGAGGAGAAGGCGGGCATCGCGCGACCGGAGACGACGGTGGCCGCACATCTCGATCTCGCCGAGGCTGCCGGTGCCGAACTGCGCTACGACGAGAAGGTGCTCGGTTGGGAATCCACCGACTCCTCGGTGACCGTGACCACGGTGGCCGGAACGTACACCGCTGGAGCACTGGTCATTTCACCGGGAGCGTGGGCACCGCAGCTGTTGGCCGAGATCGGCGTACCGCTGGTGGTCGAACGGCAGGTGATGCACTGGGTCACCCCGGAATCGGGCGAAGCGGCCTTCGACAGCTCGCACCACCCCGTCTACATCTGCGGGGACGGGCCGGATCAGATCTACGGCTTTCCGGCCATCGACGGGGACGGCGGCGGTGTGAAGATCTCGTTCTTCCGCGCCGGGACACCGTGTGATCCCGACACCATCGACCGCACAGTGCATCCCGAAGAGATCGCTCGACTGCAGGAGCGCATCGTCACCACGTTCCCGGCGCTGTCGGGACCACACCTGGATGCGAGGACCTGCATGTACACCACGACGCCGGACGAGCATTTCGTACTGGCGAAGCATCCGGACCACGCCAATGTCACTGTGGCGTGCGGGTTCTCGGGCCACGGGTTCAAGTTCGTTCCCGTCATCGGAGAAGTTCTGGCCGACCTCGCGATCGACGGGGCCACGTCACACCCGATAGCGCTGTTCGACCCGGCGAGATGCGCGGTGTCGGCATGACCATGGTCGATCCCGAACTGCAGCCCACTCTGCTCCCGACGTTGGGCGGCGAAACGTACGTCGATCCAGCATATTTCGTTCGCGAGCAGGAGCAGATCTTCGAGCAGATGTGGTTCTGCGCCGTCAGATCGGACGACATCACAGAGCCCGGAAAATTCCGCACGGTTCAGGTCGGTCGAGAGTCGATCCTGGTCAGCCGCAATCGGAAGGGCGGCGTGACCGCGTTCTTCAACATCTGCCGACATCGCGGCGCGACTCTGTGCACCGAGGCGTCGGGCACGGTGCGTCGAAACTTTCAATGCCCCTATCACGCATGGACGTACGATCTCGACGGCAAGCTGATCGCAGCTCCGAACCTGATCGATATGCCGATGATCGATCGGGTGGAGTACGGGCTCCGGAAGGTGCATGTCCGGGAATGGCTCGGATACGTCTGGGTGTGCGTTGCCGAGGAGGCCCCGTCGTTCGAGGACACGGTGCAGGGCGACGTCCGCGAACGACTCGGAGGTGTGGGTGCCATCGATTCGTACGACATGGAATCACTCGCCCTCGGGCGCCGGATCGTCTACGACGTCAAGGCCAACTGGAAGCTCATCGTCGAGAACTTCATGGAGTGCTACCACTGCGCCACGATTCATCCCGAGCTCACCGAGGTGCTACCCGAGTTCGCCGACGGCATGGCAGCACAGACGTACGTGGGGCACGGTGCAGAGTTCGGCAGTGACATAGCCGGCTTCACCGTCGACGGCTCCCACGGATTCGACGCCCTCGACGGGGTAGGGGAGGATCGGGATCGACGGTACTACGCCATCACGATCAGGCCGACGGTGTTCGTCAACCTGGTTCCCGACCACGTCATCATCCATCGCATGTTCCCGATGTCCGTCGATCGAACGGTCGTCGAATGCGATTGGCTCTATGCCCCTGCAGTCGTGGCAGATCCGCACAGCGCGGCGACGATGGACAAGAGTGTGGAGCTGTTCCATCGCGTCAACGAGCAGGACTTCGAGGCGTGCGAGCGGTGCCAGCCGGCGATGTCGTCACGGATGTATCGCGACGGCGGCGTGCTGGTGCCGGCGGAGCATCACATCAGGGCGTTTCACGACTGGGTCGGATCACGCTTGGCCGGACCAACCCAATAGCGTCGAGACGCGCTGTGCAGCAGCGAGAACGGACACCCCTGCCGCGGTGAGGCGGTCCTCGTCCAGTCGGTAGGCGGGGCCCGAGACGGTGATCGCACCCACCGCGGAGCCGTCGTAGCTGAGGATGGTGGCCGCTGTCGCGTTCAGTCCGATCTCCAACTCCTCGCGCGCGTAGGCGATTCCGGTGGACCGGACCGTCTCGATCTCGTCGAGCAGATCGGTCTTGGTGGTGATGGTGTTGGCGGTGAACAGTTCGAGATGACCGTCGACTCCGGCCTTCAGAAGCGAGTCGTCGTACGCCATCAGTGCTTTCCCGCTGGACGTCGCATGCAGAGCAGATCTCTCACCGAGCCAGTTGTGACTGATGATCGACGAACCGCCGCGGACCTGATCGATATTGACGGTGACGTTGCCGTCCGGCACAGCGATGTTGACGGTCTCGCCGATGGTGTCGGCGAGTTCCTGCAGGATCGGTCGGGCGATGCGGGTGATGTCGAGTTGCGCGGATACCGACGTGGCGAGGCGGATCAAACCGATGCCGAGGCGATATTTGCCGCGCTCGCCTGGTTGTTCGACGAGTCGGCGAAACTCCAGTGCGCTGAGCAGGCGAAACGCCGTGGACTTGTGCACTTCGAGGTGCGCCGCAACGTCCTGCACGCCGGATTCACCGTGGTCGGCAAGGTATTCGAGCACCTCGATCGCGCGATCGACGGACTGAACAGGGGACTCGGACACCAACCCAGTGTTGCAGACTCAGGCGACGCCGACCCATCGAAGCCCCGCAGTGGTGGCGGCTGCGGCGAGAACGATGACCACGAACGGCGCTCGTCGCCAGGCGAGTACGGCAGCGACAGCTACTCCTGCGGGTAACGCGAATCCGGCGAAGTCCTTGCCTACGAGGAGCGTCGAGGTGGCGACCAGTGCCACGAAGATGGCGGCGACTGCGGTGGTCATCACCTTGTCCATGCGAGGGGAGATGGTGACTCGGGTTCGGAGTGCCGGGCCGGCGATGCGGAGGGCGTAGGTGCCGATGATCAACGCGAGCAGGGGAATCGTGAGGTTCATGCGGATTCCTTCTGTGCGGCAGGGGTATTGGAGAACATGGCCGGTACGACGGCGATCAGTGCCAGGAGAACGGGTAGTCCGCTGGGCAGGAACATCGACGCGACGAGCGCAATGCACGCTCCGGCGAGGGCTGCGTTGCGGGTTGCCCGGTCTCGGAGCGCAGGCATGATCAGTCCCAGCAGAATGGCCGGGAATGCGGCATCGAGACCGAGTGCGGCGGTATCGCTGATCGCTCCACCGCCAAGGGTGCCGATCGCCACGCCGATGTTCCAGGTGACGAACAGTCCGATCCCGCACACCCAGAACGCTGTTCGACGGCTGCCCTCGTCGTGTTCGGCCACGCTGAAGGCCACTGCCTCGTCGGTGATGAGGTGAGTGCCGAGTAGCCGCTTCAGTGGTGCGACGTTCCGAAACACCTCGCCGATGGAGAAGCCGAGCGGAACCAGTCGGATGTTGGCGAGCAACGCGCTGGCCACAGCGGCAACGGGATTTCCCCCGGCCGCCAGAATTCCGACGAAGATGAACTGGGACGAGCCCGCGAAGACCACCAGTGACATCACGACCGGAAGCCACAGTGGCAGGCCCGCGGCTACGGAGATGGCACCGAACGATGCCCCGACCAAGGCGTCGGCCAAGCAGACCAACGCAATGTCGCGGATGTTGACCCCCTGCAGGGTTCGCCATGTCGAACGCATGGTCGTTATAGTGGACCCTGTTAGTCTGTTCGTCAAATCAAACGGACGTACCGATGGAGTGAACGAATGGCGGATACCGGTCCACCGATTGCGGCCATCGCTGCCGCTCTCCAGCAGGAGCGACGACGCGTCGGCCTGTCTCTCGCAGAAGTCGCCCGCCGTGCCGGCATCGCCAAATCGACTTTGTCGCAACTGGAATCGGGTACCGGAAATCCGAGCCTGGAGACTCTGTGGGCACTCAGCGTCACGCTGGACGTGCCGTTCTCCAGGCTGGTCGAGCCCGCGAAGCAGTCGGTCCGCCTGATCCGTGCGGGGGAGGGGCCGAGATTCGCGTCGGACAGAGCGGACTACACGGCCACCCTGCTGGCGTCGTCTCCGCCGAACGCCCGCCGAGACATCTACTTGATCAGCGCGGACGTCGGCGAACCTAGGCGTTCGGATCCGCATTCGCCGGGTGTCGTCGAGCACGTGGTGCTCAGCGCGGGACGAGCCATGGTCGGGCCGCTCGGCGAGGCCGTCGAGCTGGCTCCGGGCGATTACGTGGCCTACCCCGGCGATGTGCCGCATATCTTCGAAGCGTTGGAGCCGAACACCATGGCAGTGATGATCACCGAACACAGCTGACGGGTGGGGAATAGTCGGCGGGGGTGTCTCGTTGGAACCCCTGACGGCGTCCGCTTGGCAAGCCCCGGGCCTCACCCCATTTGTCGCTTCGAGCGACCACTCGCCGAGAGGCGTTTGCAGCGGGCGTCGTCCCTACTTCTGTCCGTGCAGCGAAGGGACGAGATTCATGGCAGCGAAGACATGGTTCATCACCGGCACCTCCAAGGGCTTCGGCCGTGAGTGGACTATCGCCGCGCTCGAGCGCGGCGACCGGGTCGCAGCAACTGCCCGCAACACCGACACGTTGAAGGATCTTGTCGAGCAATACGGCGACGCCATCCTGCCGATCGAACTGGACGTGAACGATCGCGCGGCCGACTTCGCGGCTGTGCAGCAGGCCCACGACAAGTTCGGTTCGCTCGACATCGTCATCAACAACGCCGGCTACGGCCAGTTCGGCATGATCGAGGAACTCTCCGAGGAAGATGCCCGCGCGCAGATCGAGACCAACGTCTTCGGCGCGCTGTGGGTGACGCAGGCGGCCCTGCCGTTCATGCGTGAGCAGGGGAGTGGCCACATCCTGCAGGTGTCGTCCATCGGCGGAATCTCCGCATTCCCGAACGTCGGTGCGTACCACGCCTCCAAGTGGGCCCTCGAAGGATTCAGTCAGGCACTGGCGCAGGAGGTCGAGGACTTCGGCATCCACGTGACGCTGATCGAGCCGGGTGGGTTCTCCACCGACTGGTCCGGCCCGTCTGCCAAGAAGTCCACCGACATCTCCGCGTACGACCCGATTCGGGAGAAGGCTGCGAAGCTGCGCAGTGCCCGGCAGGCAACTCCCGGTGATCCGAGCGCGACACGGTCGGCACTGCTCAAGGTCGTCGACGCCGAAAAGCCGCCACTGCGAGTCTTTTTCGGCGATGCACCACTGCAGATCGCGACGAAGGACTACGAGTCGCGACTGGCCAACTGGCGCGAATGGCAGCCCGTGGCCGTCGAAGCACACGGAGGCTGATCTAAAGCCACCCGTTCTCACGTGCGGACTTGATCGCTTCGAGTCGGCTGCTCGAGTCCAACTTGGTGATGATGCTCGAGAGATAGTTGCGCACGGTTCCAGGGCTGAGGAACAAGCGTTCGCCGATCTGCTTGGTGGACAACCCTTGATCGACGAGCCGCAACACGTCGAGTTCGCGCTCTCGCAACGGATTCGGCCCAGCGCGCAATGCTTCGGCGGCAAGCGCCGGATCGATGACGGTGTGCTTGGAATGCACAGCTTTGATGCCGGCGAAGAGATGCACTGCGTCTGTGCTCTTGAGCAGATACCCATTCGCACCCGCGGCGAGGGCGTCGTGCACATGCCCGCTGCCGGGTAGGGCGGTGAGCAACAGAACTGGTGTGCGGTTGTCCGCCGCTCGAAGGGCCGCTGTCGCCTGGATGCCCGTAATCCCGGGCATATCGATGTCCATCAGAATGACGTCGGGCTGGAGCCTGGTGGTGGCCTCGCAGACCTCGTCGCCTCGGGACACTCGTCCGACCACCTCGATGTCCGGGTCGGTGGACAACAACACCTCGAAGGCTTCGGCCAGTAGAGCGACGTCCTCGGCAAGCAGCACGGTGATCGTCATACGTCTGCCTTTGCCCTCGGGATGGTGGCCACGACTCGAAACTCGGTACCCGCTGCCGTCTTACCGGCTATGAATCTGCCTCCGACGTCTTCCACCTGACGGGTCAGTGCGGCGATCCCGGTTCCCGTACCTGCGTCGGTCTCCTCACGGGTGACGCCGTCATTGGTGAACTCGAAGACGTCGCAGTCCTTCTCGGCGGTAACTCGAACGGCGCATCTGCGTGGGTGAGCATGCTTGAGCATGTTGGTGGACGATTCACGAACGACCGCGGCGAAGACACGATCGACGTCGCTGCCCGGCGGGGCTTCCACCGAGGTGAAGCACTCGATGCCCAGCCGGGCACACATCGCTTCGACGGCTGCCAGCTCCGACACGAAGTCGTCGAGGATGGGTCCGCTGGTAATCCTCCTCAGATCGGCCTGACCACTGTTGAGAACGTCGTGCACATGCCCGAGCTGCTCGCGGGCCTTCTCCGGCTGATTCTCGAACATCTGCAGTGCAGCCTGATTGCGTAGCTGCGCGGTCACCAGAGTGCGACCGATGACGTCATGTAAATCCCGCGAAATCCTATGTCGCTCAGCATCGACGAGCAGGCGCGCGACCTGCTCCCGTGACGCGTGCAGTGCGTCGAGTGCGCGAGCAAGTTCGGTGAGTGCAACCAGCACGATGGTCACGCCGAGTGTGAACAGCGTGATGATGAATACCAGCAGAGGATCATCCCGGTCCACGTCGACGGTGACGACCGTCGCGATTACGAGTAACCCACCGACGACCGTTGGTGCCCAACGCCCGCGAACCAGCATCGACGCGATTGCCACCGACATCGCGTACATCTCCCACACCTCGGATATCGGGACCACGATGATGCCGAGCGGAATGGCGATCCATGCCGCAATCTTCAGCCGGGAATCGACGCGTCCCACTACGAACATGCGCTGCATCAACACCATGACTACCGCAACGAAGACGACCATCGACGCTGCCAGCAGCGCGAGCCCGTAACCGATGGTTTCTCGATGATTGAACACGGTGGTCAGGGAAATGAAAGTGAACAATGCGGCGACGAACCAACTTGCAGCGAACGCGACCAACGCGCTGGGGAACCGCTCGTCGCGTCGGGCATCGGTTTTCTGCGTGGTCACTGCTGTCACTTTCTCCGGGTGAGGAACCCACACTATGAACGACGCCCAGGCGCTGGGCAACCGTGACCTGTATGTCACTGGCGGCCGGTCGCCCCAGCGAATCGGCGGACGGCGGCGAAGGAAAATCCGAAAAACCAGGCTGCGACGTTGATGAGGGCACCTGCGAGCGAGGCGTGCGATCCGTCGAGGTTGTAGCCGTCGGTCAGCGCGTAGCGGGCCAACGTCGCCACACCGTAGAGCGGTGTCACCTGTGCGATTGCGAGCATGCCGCCCGAGAGCGGGATGAAGATGTTGCCCAGGAAGGCGAGGCCGGTCATGACGACGCCTGGAACGTGGGTCACGACCTCGGGTGGCAGCAGCATCCCCAGCACCAGGCCGAGAGCAGAGAAGATGGCAGATCCGACCCAGGCGACTCCGAGGCCGGTGATCCAGACGATCGCGTCGGCGCGGGCTCCGGTGAGTGCTCCGAGGAGGCCGACCACGATGACCGGGATGGCCGCGTACACCTGGCAGGCGATGATGCGCGATGCGACGTAGCCGCCGGCACCCAAGGGCGACAGGCGAATTGTCCGCAGCCAGCCGTTGGCCTTCTCGTTCGAGATGCCCGCGGCCCGCGAGATGGTGCCGATCGACGCACCGTAGACGGCGATTCCGATCATCATCCAGGCCTGAAAGTTGCCGTGCGGCAGGTCGACTCCGGCGCTGGGTTCCACGACGCGGAACAGGGCGAGGTAGAGCACGGCGGGCAGCGCGACGGTGAAGATCAGATTCTGTGGGGTGATCTGCCTACGGATGTCGTGTAGTACGAACGTGGGGTGTAGTCCGCGGCGGGGGCGTAGTGAGGTCATAGTGGTCATCGGATGTCCTCAGTTCTGGTGAGTGCGGTCGGTCAGCGCGGAGAATGCTTCGTCGAGTGAGGCCGACACGATCGCGATATCTGTCGCGGAGGTCGACGTGCTCAGTGCGCGCACCACGGGGTCGGTATCGGTGCACACGAAGCGGAACCGGCCGTTGGCGAGTTCCTGTAGCCGCGAGCCGGACTGCGCTGCAACGAATTCGGCCTCGGAGCGTGGCAGGTTGGCGTCGACGGTCCGATTGGAGACGGTGGCCTTGATCTGGGCCACCGTGCCGTCGGCGACGAGGGCACCGTCGACGATGACGACGATTCGATCGGCGAAGTCCTGCGCCTCTTCGAGGTAGTGGGTGGCGAACATGACGGTGGTGCCGGTGGCTGCCTGCGCACGCATCGCCTGCCAGAAGTGTTTGCGGGCAGTGACATCCATACCGGCGGTCGGCTCGTCGAGCAGCAGCAGTTCGGGGTTCGAGAGGAGCGCGAGAGCGAACCGCACCTTTTGCTGTTCGCCACCAGAGCATTTCGATACGCGTCGATTCACCAGTTCACCGAGTCCGGCGCGGGTGATCGCGGCGGCAGGATCGGCCCCGATGTACAGCGAGCCCATCATCGCGACCAGGGCGCCGACAGTGACGTCCGGCAACAGTCCACCGGACTGCAGTACCGCGGCGCTGCGTCCTGTCGACGCGGCGGTCAGCGGATCGGTGCCGAGCACCTCGATGGTGCCGCCGTCCGGTTCGGTGAGTCCGAGGATCATGTCGATCGTCGTGCTCTTGCCTGCGCCGTTCGGCCCGAGAAACGCCACAACCTGCCCGCGGGGAATCGAGAGGTTCAACTCGCGAACGGCGCGGAACTTCGAGCCCGTGGAGTCGCTGAACGACTTGTGGACACCGGTGGCGTGTACCGCGAGTGCTGTCTCGGTACCCACCGCCTCGGTGCGAGTCGAATTCTGCGTGATCATTGCAATTCCCTTCGCTCTTTCGTCTGTGGATCTTCAGCCGTGTTCCTCGGCGACACATCAGACTCTCCACCTCGGAGAAAGCGCAGGTCAACGCCAATTGCCAGGTCGTTTCGGGCGTCATGGCGAACTGCTGACAACTGTCATGTGCAATTACGGACCAGGTGTCACGTAAGTGGCCCGATGCTGGGATTCACGCCCCTCGTGGGGATTCACACCGCCTGGAGCGGGCGTGAATGACGATGAAGGGCGTGGATTGGGTAGTGGACTTATCGTGGCGGAATGGAATTCGGATTCGCCGCGGGTTCGTATACGGTCCGCGAGGTAGAGGGCAGCGATGGTCCTGAGGACTTCCTGGCGGTGTTCAACAGCAATCCCGAGTTCCTCGACGCGAGTACGTTGCACACCGGTGTCACCGCATTCACCACGGAGGATGTCGAGAAGTTCCTGTGGCACAACACGGTTATGGAGAACTCCCATTGTTTGGTGATTCGTGTAGCAGAACGAATCGTGGGAGTGGTGACGTTGCTTGTTCCGCATCCGCGCGAGGGACAGCCATGGGTGGGGAGTCTGATCGTCGACGCGGACGAGGGCCACGATTATGTGGCGAATCCGGTGCTGGCGGAGCTCGAGCGCAGGCTTGCGGCGCAGGGGTGGACCCATGTGTTCGTGGGTCCGATGGTCAGCATGGTCGAGAGCATCGGATGGTGGCGTTCACTCGGCTATCTGCCGGTCGAACGGCGACTGGACAACGACAAACGCGAGGTCGAAGTCCATCGAAAAGTGTTGCGCTGCTAGCTTCCCGGAGCGAGTGCGGTGATGTTGGCCGACGTCTGAGTGTCGGTAGCTTCGGTCTCGTCGAAGTAGCGCCGAAAGAGCATCCGCATTGATTCGATGACCTCGATGTGCTGCTGAAGAATCACGTCGAGTGATCGATCGGTGCCGGTGGCCTTCCTGAGGAATCTATCGCGCAGGTCTTGGGCGGACTTCAAGTCGCCCCAGTCTTGGAACTCGCCCAGCTGGACGGCATTACGTTTCATGTCGCTGAGATGTGCGATGTAGGCGACACACGCTGCATCGCATTTGGCAGCGACTTCGGCAGGAATTGTGATCGTGCCGGCGTCGGCTTGGGCGTTGAGTTCATGCCAGTGAGCGATGAGGTTCGGCTGTGGACTTGTCATGAATTCGGCACCCTTCGGTCGGTGATGACTAGCGCGGAAGCTCGGAATCCAGGGAGGCGACCACTGTGTTGAGCTCCGTACACGGGTCGTAAGGAGGATTGCGGACCGTGGCATCAGTGATAATTGTTGCCCTGATCAATTGGATGCCCTCGGTGAAAGCAACGCCGCAGTTCAGAGATGCGTCGGCACCGACCTGCTGATACTGGGTTGCGTCGCGGGTACCCACGCGCACGGGCTGAAGCCGATCGAAGGTAGCGGGGTCGTTGATGTAGTCGATGCCTTCGAGTCCGACGAATATCGAAAAGTAGTACTTGTTGCTTGGCGGTTGATCTTCCCACCCACAGATCTTGAATCCGTATTGATCCCGCCCGAAGACTCCCGATTCCTTGGTGTCCACGTTCAATCCCGCTCGTTCGATGGCCTCGTCGGGGATGGTGCAGGGGTCCCAGGGCGTCGGCGCGGGGTTGGTCGTACTGGCCGCCCCACTCGATGTGGCGTCGGCGACGGCGTCATCATCGGTGGTGTTCGAGCAGCCCGCGGCGATCACCAGCACCGCCATCGCCGGCATCCATCGTCGTGCCCTACGCATTGCCTCACCCATTTCTCGCGGACGTCTACGTCCTTGGACGCGGCCCGGCTCTTGTCGGTTCCAGTACCTTCGCTGCGAACCTCGGCGTTCGGAATCGCAGTTGATCGGCGGGTAGTCGCGCGCGGTGGACGCTGGTGAACCAGCAGATTCGGCCGCAGATCTCCGACCTCATGGGCGAAGTCGAGTCTCTTCTTCCGTGACGGTCCTGCGGGCAACGCACTGACAGATCTGCGTCCCTTTGGCATGGTGGAGGGATGCAGCGGCGCGTGGGCGAGAGTTGGTCCACGGGACCGGTCTCAGGGGTAACCCCTGGGTACATCACGAGAATCGAGCACTGCGTCCGAAGCTGGTCTGCACGCTCCGCGTGCTTGGCAGCTCCGAGGACGAAAGATTTCGGTCGCCCCGCGCCGTTGCATGTCACGGCGTCGAATTCCACGGCACTGCATCCGATCGACGACCGCCTGTGACCGAACGCGAATTGACCCCACAGGCGGCCGCGACGCTGGCGCGCCTGGCTGCGGACGCCGAGTGGACGCGATCCGGACTCGCGGAGGCGTTCGAGCCACTCGTCCCGGCCAAAGCGACGTGGTTGGCGGATCGGGTCATCAATCTGTATCCGAGTCCGCCGTTCGACGAGGCATCGATCTTCGTTCTGCTGCGTGACCTTCCGTTCATTCCGGAGCCGTCGGTGTCGTCACAGAGACCGACGCGCAACAGTGACAAGCCCTGGCGGTTCGAGGTACCGCGGTACGAGACCACCGGTCAGCTCGCGCGGTCGCTGGACCTGACGATCTCCGAAATCGAATGGTTCGCCGATCTGCAGGGCAGGCTTCGCACTGCGCCGTTCCCGTTGCAGCACTATCGATCTGCACGGCTCGACAAGCGACAGGGCATCCGACTGCTCGAGGTGCCGAAGCCACGTCTACGGGAAATTCAACGAAAAATACTGCGCCGCATCCTCGATCGGATCCCGGCTCATCCGGCGGCGCACGGCTTCGCGAAAGCGCGCAGTCCGCGTACATTCGCGATGCCGCATTCCGAACGCGACGTGGTGATCTCGGTGGATCTTCGACGCTTCTTTCCGTCCATCGGATTCGATCGAGTGGTCGCGATCTTCGAGGCCGTGGGATATCCGCGGACAGTCGCGGCGAATCTCGCCGCGCTCTGTACCACGGTGACCCCGGCACGTGAGTTGGTCGGCGTGGACCGTCCCACGGCGGCGCGGCTTCGCGCCATCCACCTGCCGCAGGGAGCGCCTACGTCACCTGCGTTGGCGAATCTGGCTGCGCGACAACTCGATATCCGAGCCACCGGGCTTGCCCGGTCCGTCGGTGCCCGCTACAGCCGATACGCCGACGATCTGGCGTTCTCCGGTGGGCCAGACCTCGACGTGGACAGACTGCTGTGGTTGATTTCTCAGATCGCCCACGACGAAGGCTTTCTAATTCATCCGGACAAGACCAGGGTCAGGCGCGCTCATCAGCGACAACAGCTCACCGGACTCGTCGTCAACTCGTGGCCGGCGGTGCCCCGAGAGGAGTACGACACTCTCCGGGCACTGCTGCACAACTGCATCGCCAGCGGCCCATCCGAGCAGAATCGGCATCACCACAGCGACTTTCGGGCGCATGTCTACGGGCGAATTGCCCGAATCGGCGAGACGAACGAGACGCGTCGAGCTAAGCTGCTGAGCATGGCGTCCCGGGTGAATTGGGATTGAAACGGCGAATCGGCTCCTCGGATTCGGATTCCATCCTCTGATCGCAGTCGGAAATCCAGAACTGAGGAGCCGATTCACAGTTCAGACGGCTTGCATCCTGAGCAACACCCCCGTCTGCGGGAACAGCACCGGTAGTGCCACACCTGCCCGAGCCAACATCGACCCCGACAGCTCGACCACTCCGCCGTCGGCGATCCACGGTGGTAGCTCGATCCCGTTGCCGGAATCACTCAGTGCATGAACGAATTCGACGCGATACCGCACGGCCGGATCGAGGCCGGGAAGCCGAACACGATCGGTGCGGTCCTCGGGGGAGGTGTCCATTCGCACCACTGCGTACGCGGCCTCCGAGCAGTCCGCAGCCACGACGCCGTGCACCCAGACACTCGGGTCGGGATGGTCGGCGCGTACCACGTTGCCGGTGTGAAGCAGTCCGCGCAATTCCTTGTACAGCGCAGTCCACGACCGCAGGTATTCGTGATCTTCCGCCGCCAGCTCGGTGACGTCCATCTCCAATCCGGCGTGACCGAACAGTGATGTCAAGCAACGGAACTGAAGAGTCGACCATCGACCGGACGTGTGCGCGATCTGCGGACCGACGTGCGAGCCGATCAGCTCCGGTGGCAGCAACTGCGTCGTCCACCGCTGCAACCTTTGACGTTCGAGTGGATCGTTGGTGTCCGACGCCCATACGCGGTCGGTGTGTTCGAGGACCTCGAGGTCGATGCGGGCACCGCCGGATGCACAGGACTCGAATTCGACGTGGGGATGCCGCGAACGCAACGCGTCCAACAGCCGATAGAACGCCGAGGTCTGGGCATGCACCGCAGCGCGTCCGTCGGAATCGATCGCCAGCATCAGGTCTCGGTTGTGGTCCCACTTCACATAGTCGGGCCGCTCGTTCGTCAGCACGGTATCGATGGCAGTGAGGAGATACTCGAACACCTCCGGGCGGGTCAGATCGAGCACGTGCTGGTGACGCCATTCGAGGGGTAGTCGCCCGGGTGCCGCGAGCAGCCAATCCGGATGCGCCCGAGCGATGTCGGAATCCAGGTTGACCATCTCGGGCTCGAACCACAGGCCAGGGCTCATACCGAGTTCACGAACGTGATCGAACAGCGGTGCCAGTCCGTCGGGCCAGACGCCCTCGTCCACCTGCCAGTCGCCGAGGCCGGCTCGATCGTCGCGGCGGTGTCGGAACCATCCGTCGTCGAGCACGAATCGTTCGACGCCCACGTGCGCGGCGACGTCGGCGATCCCGCGGAGTCGGGTGAGATCGTGATCGAAGTAGACCCCTTCCCACACGTTCAACACCACCGGTCGCGGCGAGATGGGATGTGCGGGTCGGGATCGCATCCATCGGTGCAGCGACTGCGCCGAACCATCCAGCCCTGCATCGGAATACACGAAGTGCACCCACGGTGTCGTGTAGGTGTCGCCGTCCTGCAGTACCACCTCGCCGGGGGCGAGCAGCTCACCGCCGCCCAGCACCCCCGAGGCCTGACCGGCCCGCTCGGGAAGCCGCTCGGCAAGATGCAGGTGATCGCCGCTCCAGGCGACATGTGCACCCCATACCTCGCCAGTGCGAAAGCCGAAGCCTTCACTACCGGCGGTGAGAACCAGGGTGGCGTCGTGCCCGGTTCTACCGCGTCGTGAGGCGCGCACGGTAGAGCCGTGATCGAACCGTCGCCGCTGGGGGGTACGTTCGCGGCAGTGCCGTCCCGTCAGGTCGAGTAGTTCGGTTGCACTGTCCGGCAACGGCATCAGCGTCACCACGCCGTCGACGGTCAAGGGTCCACCGGAAACGTTGCGAACACTCTGCTGCACTCGCAGTGAGCCACCGATCTCCATCGACAACTCGATCGACCACGCGATTCCCAACTCGGAGTCGGACGCCGCGACCACACAACGGAAGTCGTCTGCGCGAACAGCGACGTCGCCCCACCGTGGGTACTGCACCGACCCATTGCGGTGCAATGCCAGAGCCGGTGTTCCCTGCCAGGCGTCGTCGCTGCCGGGTGCGAGGGTGAGCCACCGGGGCACATCCACGCTCGAATGCGGGACAGCGGGGATCGCGGCCCTGCGCAGGTCGGTCAGGTCGTTCTCGGACAGCTCGCCCAGATCGGTACCCCAATGCAGCACGGCCGGAACGGCGGTGGATGACGGGCCGAGGATCACCATGACACCGTCACGGCGAAGGACGGAAAAACTCACTTGTTGGCACCCATCGTCAGACCGGATACGAAATGGCGTTGCAGCGCAACGAATACGAGCACTGTCGGTAGAGCCACCAGCACCGAGCCTGCGGCGAGCAGATTGGTGTCGGTGAAGAAGCTACCCTGCAGATTCTGCAGCGCCGTCGTCACCGGGAGCTTGTCGCCACTGACCATCAGGGCCAGAGCCCAGAAGAAGTCGTTGTAGATCCATGTCACCATCAGTGTCGCGAGTGCAGCCAGCGCGGGACGGCACAGCGGCATGACCACCTGCCAGTACTGGCGGAACAGGCTCGCCCCGTCGACGGTGGCGGCCTCGAGCAGCTCGTGCGGAACGGTTTTCATGTAGTTGCTCAGCACGAACACGCAGAATCCGGTCTGGAACGCGACGTGCACGATGATCAGACCCCAGTAGCTGTCGTACAGCGAACCCGACGAACTCATCCAGTACGGAACGGGAATTGCGTTGTACAGACGGAAGAGTGGCGTGAGCAGTGTCTGCTGGGGCAGCAGGTTGCCTGCGATGAACACCGCGAGCATGAAGATGTTGAACTTCCAGCTGAAGCGGGCCAGGATGAATGCCGCCATCGAGCCGAAGAACAGGATGAGCAGTACCGACGGCACGGTGATGATCAGCGAGTTGAAGAAGTAGTGCGGGATTCCGCCGATCTGCCACGAGTCGATGTAGTTGCTGAACGTATAGCCGCCGACGGACAGGTATCCGTTGAGCAACACGTAGTCGTAGTCGCGGAACGAGTTGTACACCGCCCACACGAGCGGGAACATCCAGACGAGCGCCATGACGGTCAGCAGCACGTAGATGGCGATCTGGGCGGTGCCGGCGCGCCGACGGTTGGCCACGGCGGCGCGGTTGCGGGTCAACGGATCGCGCTCGGGCGGTGCTGTGCGGGTGAGTGAAGTGGTCATCAGTCTTTGCTCCGAAGAACGATGGCGAGGTACAGGGCGATGAAGACGAGAGAGATGAGAAGCATGACGGTCGCCAGGGCCGAACCGAAGCCGATGCGGCCTGCTTCACCGACGACGTTGGCGGTGACCAACGCCGATATCAGTTCCAAACCGTTTCTGCCCCTGTTGATCACCCAGACCAGGTCGAAGGCGCGCAGTGCCTCGATGACGGTGATGACGACGATGAGCAGATTGGTGTTCTTCATCAGCGGGAAGATGACGCTGAAGAACGTGCGAATCGGCCCGGCACCGTCCATCACTGCGGCTTCGCGGACGGATGGATCGATGGCCTTGAGGCCGGCCAAGTACAAGAGCATGATGTAGCCGGTGTGACGCCACCCGGCGGCGACCATCACGGCCCAGATGTTGATGTCCGGGTCGCCGAGCCAGTCGACGTCGGTGCCCAGCAGGCTGTTGAGGACGCCGCCCTCGGTGGAGTAGATGAGCTGCCAGATGAAGCCGATGAGAGCCATCGACAGCACCACGGGAATGTAGAAGATGCTCTGGTAGAGCCGAGACCCTTTGAGGTTCTTGTCCAGAAGGATCGCCAGCAGGATGCCGATGACGGTGGGGACGAGGAACAGGAACACCAGCCAGAGCACGTTGTTGTGCAGGGCCTGTTGGAACGGTGGGTAGGCCTCGACGGCATCGACGTAGTTCCGAATGCCGATCCATTCGATGCTCGATGTGCCGCCGATGCCGTCCCAGCGGGCGAAGGACAGGATCACCGTGAAGATCGTCGGAATCCAGACGAGACCGATGACGATCAGCGCGGGGACTCCGAGCATGAGCGCGATGGTCCACTTCTCGCGAACACTGCGCCGAATCTTCGGCGACTTGACCCGTTCGGGTGCGGTCATGGCATTACCTGATCTCGATGTCGAGTGGATGATGGGGGTCGAATCGCACTGCGCACGATCATGTTCCGAACACCGCCGACTTCTGACGTTCGATACTGCGTACCAGGCCGTCGACATCGTTGGGGTTGCCGATGAACTGTTGTAGGGCCGGGATCATGACGATCGAGGCGAAATCGGGTCGGGTATCGCGGTCGAAGAACTGGGTGATCTCCTCGGCGTTCTGCACCAGATCGGCCGATTTGCGGACCAGTGCAGGGAAACTCGACAGGTCGGCATCCCGGTGAGCAGGTATCGCCTGCGGATCCTGCTTCGCGTATGCGACGGCAGGGTCGGGGCCGGTCATGTAGGTGAGGAAGTCCTCGGCTCCGGGCCGGTTGCGCGGGTCGGTGCGCATCATGAACCCGTCCATCGGTGCCTCGACCGTGGATGTTCCTACGGCTGAGTCGAGTTCGGGGAAGGTGAAGAAGTCCAGATCGTCGCGCTCGGCACCGGCGGGGAAGCTCTGCGCCACGAACATGCCGGCGACGAGCGACCCGACGCTCTTGTTCAGCAGCGCCATCTGCGCATCGGCGATCTTGCGGCCCAGCGGCTGCGGCTGGTGGAAGGGCAGCAGTTCACGCCAGGTGTCGAACACGGAACGCACGCGATTGTCGGTCCAGCTCACGTCTCCGGCGAGCAGGGTTCGGTGGAACTCGACGCCGTTGAGCCGCAGATTCAGATAGTCGAACGTTCCGAACGGTGGCCACCCGTCGCGGGCCCCGAAGCCGATCGGGGTGAGGCCGTCGGCCTGCATCTGCTTGCTCAGCGCTACCCACTGGTCGTAGGTCGCCGGGGGCTCGTACCCGCGCTCGGCCCACAGGCTCGGCCGGTAGAACACCGCCCACGGGTAGTAGAAGAACGGGATCAGGTACTGCTTGCCGTCCATGCCGGTCGAGTTCTCGCGGAAGCTGTCGTTGAAGCCACCGCCGTGGTTCGCCCAGATCGGCGACAGGTCCTCCACCAACCCCTTCTCGGCGAAGTACTTCACCCGATAGCCGCCCATCCAGGTGACGACGTCGTCGGGCGTGCCCTGGAGGTAGTTGTTGACGTTCTCCTGGAACGACGTCGAGTCGACGGTGTTGACGGCGAGCTGTCGCCCGGTCTGCTGCCGATACATCGCGACGAAGTCCTCGACACCCAGCTTGGAGTTGGGGTCGGACAATCGTGACCCGAGCGTGGTGACGTTCGGGTCGACGCTGTTCGAGCACGCCGACAGCGCGCCACCGGCGGTGATCGCACCCGCGGCGACGAGCGCGGACCGCAGGAAATCGCGTCGTGACGGCTGCCACGTGCGCGGCCACTCGTGTGGGTTCATGGAAGTCCTTCGACGAAAAGTATCGATAACGATCAGAAGTGAACATCTTCGCGGTAGGTTCCGCGTCGTTTCTCTGACCATTCGGGGTGATGCAGGTTACAGAAACACGACGCGAGGGCGTCTGTCAAGCTCTTCGAGGGCCGCTCACCTGCATCAGTAAGAAAATGTTCATTCATGTTGACATCTGAGAACTGCTCGTTCATATTGTGAGCATGGACACAGCGCAGCGCAGCACCTGGCCGACCCAGGGAATTTCCTTCGGGGGCGACTACAACCCCGAGCAGTGGCCCGAGGACGTCTGGCGACGCGACGTCGAGCTGATGCACGAGGCCGGCGTCGACTTCGTGACCGTCGGTGTCTTCTCCTGGGCGCGCCTGCAGCCGACCGCGTCGACGTGGGACTTCGAGTGGCTCGACCGAGTCATGGATCTGATGCACGAGGGCGACATCCGCGTCGACCTCGCAACGGCGACGGCCTCGCCCCCGCCGTGGTTGGCCACCGCCTACCCGCAGATGCGCCCGGTCGACGAGCGCGGCTACCGCTACGCCATCGGAAGCCGTCAGACGTGGAGCCCCAGTTCTGCTGTGTACCGCGAACATTCGCTCGTGCTGGTCGAGAAGATGGCGCATCGCTACGGTGAGCACCCGGCACTGGCGATGTGGCACGTCTCCAACGAACTCGGCTGCCACAACGCACTGTGCTACTCCGACGACAGTGCGCATGCGTTCCGAGAATGGCTCAGCGCCAGGTACATCGACCTCAAGACCCTCAACACCGCCTGGGGAACCGACTTCTGGAGCCAGCGCTACAGCGACTGGGACGAGATCGTTCCCCCGTCGGTGAGCACGACGTTCGGCAACCCGACGCACCAGCTCGACTGGCGCCGCTTCTGCTCCGACGCTCTCCTCGAGCAGTACCGCGCCGAGAAGGCCGTGCTGAACCGCATCACCCCGAACGTCCCGGTCACCACGAACTTCATGGTCGGCATGGGCCAGGGCCCCGCGCTCGCAGGCAACATGGACTACGCGTCCTGGGCCCCCGAGCAGGACATCGTCTCCACCGACCACTACCTCGTCGGCCCCGAGACCGGTGACGGGGCAGCGCATCACAAGCTGTCGTTCTCGGCCGACCTCACCCGGGGCGTCGCCGGCCGTCGACCCTGGTTGTTGATGGAGCATTCCACCAGCGCGGTCAACTGGCAGCACATCAACCGGGCCAAGGTGCCCGGTGAGATGATGCGAAACTCCCTGGCGCACATGGCCCGAGGCGCAGACGGCATCGCGTACTTCCAGTTCCGTGCCTCCAAGGCCGGGGCCGAGAAATTCCATTCCGCACTGGTGCCGCATGCCGGTGAGGACACCGCGCGGTGGCGTGAGGTCGTCGAGCTCGGCGCTGCGCTGCGTCGTATGGCCCCGGTGGCAGGAAGCACCGTCGATGCCCGGGTCGCCGTGCTCTTCGACTGGGCATCGCAGTGGGCATGCGAGCAGGAGGGCCATCCGTCGATGGCGATGCAGCCCATGGAGATTGCCCGACGGGCACATCGCGGCTTCACCTCCGCAGGCGTGACCTGCGACGTCGTTCCGTCGTCCACGGATCTCGGCGGCTACGACATCGTCGTCGTGCCGGCTCTGTATCTGTGCAGCGACGAGACCGCGGCGCGGATTGCCGACGCGGCCGATGCGGGCGCGCAGGTACTGGTCACCGCATTCTCGGGAATCGCCGACGAGGACGACCACGTGCGACTCGGCGGCTACCCGGGCGCATTCCGCGAGCTGCTCGGCGTCCGAGTCGAGGAGTTCTTCCCGCTCGCCGACGGCGAGACACTGAATCTCGACGACGAGACCGTCGGTGAGATCTGGAGCGAATACCTCACCACGACCGAGGACGTCGATGTGCTGGCGCGCCATACCCGGGGGCATCTGCGCGGCGTTCCCGCGCTGACCAAACGTACCGTCGCCACCGGTGCCGCCTGGTACGCCGCCACCGTGCCCGACGCGGCAGGTTGGGCCACGCTCGCCGACAAGCTCTGCGCCGCAGCCGGAATCGACACCCGACGCGATCTCGGATCGGATGTGGAGATCGTCCGACGGTCGGCAGGGGAGCAGTCCTGGCTCTTCGTGCTCAACCACGGAACCGACAAGGTCAGCGTGCCCGCCTCGGGTACCGATCTGGTCGGCGGCGCACAGATCGACGGCGAACTCATCCTGGCCGCAGGCGGCAGTGCCGTGATCGCCGAGAACCGCTGATGCTCGCCCACCAGCGTCAGCAGAAGATCCTGGACCAGGTGACGGCGGAGGGTGCGGTCAAGGTCGCGGATCTCGGTGCTGCACTGTCGGTGTCGGACATGACCATTCGGCGCGACGTCAACGAGCTCGTCGCCCGCGGTCTGGTCGAGCGGGTGCACGGCGGCGTGACGTTGCCGCGATCGGCGAGCGTCTTCGAGCCGGGGTTCTCGGCCAAGTCCGAACTCGATCGCGATGCCAAGGCGGCCATCGCCCGTGCCGCTGCACGATTCGTGCGGCCCGGGACCTCCATCGGCATCTCCGGTGGCACCACGACGCACGCACTCGCGCAGGAACTGCTCGACGTTCCGGACATCACCGTCGTCACCAACTCCCTGCCCGTCGCCGATGTCTTTCACACCGGTGGCCGGTCGGATCAGACGGTGTTGCTCACCGGCGGACAGCGCACGCCGTCCTACGCGCTCGTCGGACCGCTCACGGTCAGTGCCCTGCAGAGTATTCACCTGGACATGCTGTTTCTCGGAACACACGGAGTGGACATCGAATCCGGGCTCACCTGCCCCAATCTCATGGAAGCACAGACCAACCAGGCGCTGGTCGCGTCGTCTCGTCGCGTCATCGTGCTTGCCGACCACACCAAGTGGGGTGTCCGCGCACTGGCCAACACCATCCCGCTCTCGCGCGTGGACGTGTTCGTCACCGATGCCGGACTCGACCCCGGCGTTCACGAGGCGTTGTCCGAGACGGTCGACGACGTGGTGATCGCCGGAGAGCACACCCCCGACACGAACGAGGAACGAGCACTCGATGACCGCGCATGACGCCACGACGCACTCGATGCGCAAGACGTCGACCACTCTGGCCGACGGCCGTGAGCTGATCTACTACGACGACACCGAGCCCTATCTCTCCGGTGGAGCCACCCGCGATCTGATCGATACCCGGGCCCTCTCACCGTCGATGTCCCAGTCACAGATGCGATTCGACGTCCTCACCGGGGAATGGATCGTCATCGCGGCGCAGCGAATGGACCGCACGTTCCTGCCGCCGGCCGACGCGTCGCCGTTGGCACCGAGCCGACCGGACCGTCCGGCCACGGAAATTCCGGCGGCCGACTACGACGTGGTGGTGTTCGAGAACCGCTTCCCGTCCCTGTCCGAAACGGCAGCGCAGCAATCACTTCCGAGCGAAGTGGACGGCGAAGCGCTGTGGCCGATGGCTCCCGGCACCGGGCGGTGTGAGGTGATCTGCTTCGCAAGTGACCCCGATACATCCTTCGTCGCGCTGGAGCTCTCTCGCGTCCGCACCATCATCGACGTCTGGGCCGATCGCACCACCGCATTGTCCGCGATCCCCGGTGTCCAGCAGGTGTTCTGCTTCGAGAACCGGGGTAAGGAGATCGGCGTCACCCTGACCCACCCGCACGGTCAGATCTACGCGTACCCGTACCTGCCGCCGCGCACCGATGCGCTGATTCGTCAGTCTCGCAAGCACTTCGAGAGCACTGGCCGGGTTCTGCTGGCCGATGTGCTGGCCGCCGAGCTGCGTTCGGGCCGACGCATCGTCGTCGATTCCGAGCATTGGGTTGCGTACGTGCCTGCAGCATCGCGGTGGCCGGTCGAGGTACATCTCGCTCCGCGTCGCGACGTTGCAGATCTCGCCGAGTTGAGCGGTGCCGAGCGGGACGAGCTGGCCGTGGTCTATCGGGGTCTGTTGCGCGGAGTCGACGCATTCTTCGAAGGCGTCGACGAGGTTCCGTACATCGCGGCGTGGCACCAGGCACCCGTCGGAGCAGATCGCGAACTGGGACGCCTTCATCTGCAACTGTTTTCGATGATGCGCTCACCCGGTCGGATGAAGTTCCTCGCCGGATCGGAATCTGCTATGGGGGCCTGGATCAACGACACCACTCCCGAGCGGATCGCGGACCGGATGCGCGAGGTACTGACGTGAACTGGCTCGACGTGATCGCCGACGAGGATCTCGCCGACGGTGCAGCAGCGTTGTTCCGCAGCACATTCGGCGGAGACCCCGACGGCGTCTGGATCGCTCCGGGTCGCGTCAACCTCATCGGTGAGCACATCGATTACGCAGGCGGACTGGTGCTGCCGTTCGCGCTGCCGTACGCCACCGCGGTGGCAGTGCGTCGCCGCGAGGACACCACGATGCGTGCCGTCTCGACGCACACCGACCGGTCGTGGACCGGTGGGCTCGGCGATGTCGGTCCCGGCAACCCTTCGGGTTGGGCGGCCTATGTGGCCGGGGTGTCCTGGGCGCTTCAGGAGCACGGAGTCGGCGGAGTCGACGTGGCCGTGCATTCCTCGGTGCCGGTGGGTTCGGGGCTGTCGAGCTCGGCGGCCCTGGAATGCTCGTTCGCCCTCGCGCTCGACGACCTGTTCGATCTTCGCCTCGACCGAAAAGTATTGATCGAAGCCAGTATTTGTGCCGAGAACGAGATCGCCGGCGCGTCGACGGGCGGCATGGATCAGAACATCGCGATGTCGGCCGAGCGAGGACACGCGCTGCTGCTCGACTGCCTCGACGGTTCGACGCGTCAGATTCCCCTCGATCTGGCCACGTCGGGGACTCGCCTGTTGGTGATCGACACCAACGCCCCGCATCGTCTGGTCGACGGTCAGTACGGAGCCCGGCGCGCCGCCCTGGATACGGCGTACGCCGAACTGGGGGTGACGACGCTACGAGGTCTCGATCTCGAGCGGGCGGTCTCGGGACTCGTCGACGAGACCTTGATCGCGCGAGTTCGCCACGTCGCCACCGAGATCGGTCGAGTCGAGCAGGCCGTCCTGCTGCTGGACCAGGGTGTTGCAGGTGCCGAACTCGGTGAGCTGATGACCGCGTCGCACACGTCGTTGCGGGACGACTACGAGGTCAGCTCACCGGAACTCGACAGTGCTGTCGACGCGGCCCTGCGCGCAGGTGCGCACGGAGCGCGGATGACCGGCGGTGGATTCGGCGGCTCGGCCATTGCGCTGGTGCCCTCGGATCTCGTTGTGGCCGTGGCGGACGAGATCACCTCCAGCGCAGCAAGATACGAACTGCCGGAACCCACCTTCCTCACCGCCGAGCCCGCCGGCTCTGCGCACAGATTCTTCTAACCCATACAAAGGAGCACTCCCATGGCACAGGTCACGTACGAAGGAGCCACCAAGCTCTACCCGGGATCGGACGTCGCAGCAGTCGAATCGCTGGACCTCGCCATCGAAGACGGCGAATTCCTCGTTCTCGTCGGGCCTTCCGGCTGCGGCAAGTCCACCTCGCTGCGGATGCTCGCCGGGCTGGAGGACGTCGACTACGGTGCCATCAAGATCGGCGACCGGGACGTCACCTCGCTGGCACCCAAGGAACGCGACATCGCGATGGTGTTCCAGAACTACGCGCTGTACCCGCACATGACCGTCGCCAAGAACATGGGCTTCGCACTGCAGATCGCCGGAATGGACAAGGCCGAGGTGGGCCGACGCGTCGAGGAGGCTGCGAAGATCCTCGATCTCACCGACTACCTGGGTCGTAAACCCAAGGCGCTCTCCGGTGGTCAACGTCAGCGCGTCGCAATGGGCCGCGCGATCGTGCGCAACCCGCAGGTGTTCCTCATGGACGAGCCGCTCTCCAACCTCGACGCCAAACTGCGCGTGCAGACCCGTACCCAGATTTCGCTGCTCCAGCGCAGGCTCGGCACCACCACCGTGTACGTCACTCACGATCAGGTCGAGGCCATGACCATGGGCGATCGCGTCGCCATCATGAAAGCGGGTGTGCTGCAACAGTGCGCCAGCCCCAAGGAGCTCTACGAGCGCCCGGTCAACGCATTCGTCGCAGGGTTCATCGGATCGCCCGCGATGAACCTGTTCGAGGTGGACGTCGTGGCCGGTGCCGCGAAACTCGGATCGCTGTCGGTGCCCATCGAGCGCGCGATCTCCGATCGAATCGACGGCAGCCGAGTCACGATGGGCGTCCGACCGGAAGCGTGGACGCTCTCCGATTCCGGTACCGACATCGTCGTCGACGTCGTCGAGGAACTCGGTGCGGACGCCTACATCTACGGCCGGACCGTCGAGGACGCGTCGAACCTCGGTACCGTCGGGGCGCAGATCATCGCGCGAATCCCCGACATCGCCACCCCGTCGCAGGGCGATGTCCTCCGCATCGCCCCTCGCGCCGAGGCGGCCCACTACTTCTCGACCACGACGGGATTGAACCTGCGCCGCTGAGATCGGGTCAGCTACGAACGCGAGCCGCTGCGAATTGGGCACCGGCGGTGGTGGATCCGTCGATTGCGTACCGAAGGTGCGCGAGAACATCGAAGCCGCCGATCTGGCACACCGGGTCGCCGACCGTGCAGAAACTCTGCGTGCGCGTGCCGTACTTGGCGCTGGCGGTCTCGATCTTGCTGCCGCGGAGCCCGAGCGGGTTACCGAACACCACCACCGCGTCGATGCGGTCGGCGATCTCCGCCGGGATGACGGCTCCGGTGTTGCTGCTGCTGGTCCGCAGACCCACAGCGTTGGTCACCACGGTGGCCCCTTGTGAGTATCCCCCGATCACGAACGTCGTCGACGGGCACGACGCTGCGACGGACGTGAGGTGTTCGACGAGGTCCCGTGATCCCGGTCCGGCGCTGGCCTGTGTGACGTCGGCCGCGTAGTTCACCGCGTACGTACTGATCGAGCGGTCCGACAACTCCGACTTCAGCCGATCGACGAACGGCCCGCCGGTGATACCGAGGCCGGGGAACTCCGCGGTTCCGCGGGCGAAGGCCACGTCGACATCCGAGCACGGGGCAGCGTTCGCCACACCGGTGGGTTGGGCCACAAAGAATGTGGAAACGGCAAGTGCTGCAACCGAATACAATGCCAGACGCTTGTTCATGAAGTTTCTCCTCGGTCGGTGAGTGCGCAGGTCGAACCATAGCCGTGTCGTACCGCCGGGTTGGAAGTTTCCGGCGAAGTCTCAGCTACCGCTGTGGTCTCTCCAACTCTCGCTTCTCAACGCCTGTTGCGCTACTGTCCTCGGCGGGGTGAGTCCGATCTGCACCGATTGCGGGTCCAGATGTTCCGGGGGAACACGTGT
Organism: Rhodococcus sp. 05-339-2; assembly: GCF_002258965.1. Taxonomy (NCBI): domain Bacteria; kingdom Bacillati; phylum Actinomycetota; class Actinomycetes; order Mycobacteriales; family Nocardiaceae; genus Rhodococcus; species Rhodococcus sp. 05-339-2. The sequence continues at coordinate 367,108 of NZ_NOYW01000016.1, read as the reverse complement.
CGAAGAAGTGGTTGCGCGGCGTCGTGGTGTCTGCAGTGGCGGTCGCATTGTGTCCGATCGCCACGGTCTCGGCAGATCCTGCGCCGAGCCCGGCACCAGCGACCATCATGGGGTCCATCGACGACGGGCCGGGTAGCTTCAGCGTCTTCCGTACCGTCGACAGTGGTCAGCGCCCCACCGCCGAGGACAACGCTGCGTGCAACGACTACTTCGGCTCCCCGCGTTCGCTGACCGTGGTGGAACGACTCGACGCGAGGATGTACACCTTCACCAACGACCCGTCGACGGGCTTTCTGCAGAACCCGACGGCTCAGAACGTCGGACCGATCTACGTGTGCGACGGGCCCCTGCTCGACGGCCAGGCCTTCCTGGACCAGTGGGGTGTTCTGACGGCTCCCGGCCTGGGCACGCTGTCGATGGACGGCCCCTGCGGGCTCGAGTTCCTGATCGGCTCGCCCGGACGCGCGGCCGTCGATTGTGTTCTGCGAGTGAACCCCAACGAGTCCGGGGTGGTCGACGGCGTCGCGACCAGCAACTCGATCGCCAATCCGCTTCGCCTGCCGGACGGGCGCACCGGCTCGCTGTGGACCCTCTACACACTCGGTGACGGCACTGCCCCCGTGCCGGAACCCGTTGCAGGAACCCCGCAACCGACCGGGTCGGTGAAGTACAGCGTCGGACGCGAGGTGAACTCGGTCTCGAACGGAAGCACTCCCGCATGCCCAGGTGGCGTGCGCACCACCGAGATCCACGCCGTCTCCGTGGACGCTGCCACCGGCGCGGCATCGACCGAGCCGTCCGCGGACGTGGCCGCCACCGCATCGATCTGCTATCAGAACCCGTCGACTCCGGATTTCGGCGCATCGCTGAGCATCACCAGCTACGGCGTCACGCCTGCGCTCACGGCCACGTCCACCGGGCAGTGCCGTCGTATGGATCTGCCGATCGAGCCGGGCACCGTACAGCAGTCCTGTGGCTTCACCCTGCCGCCGCAGCCTGCTCTCGGCCTGACCGGTGGCCAGGTGACGCTCAACGGTCTGGTTCCGACGAACGATGCTGCAGGCTCGGCCAATTCGGCGATCTGGACCACCTCCTTCCTCGGTTCCATCAGCCCACGATGAGCGGCCGCCGGATCGGCGGTGGTAGTTCTGTCGCTGGTGGCAACGACGCCACCACCGACCATGCGTCGGGTCTGACGCCGGTGTTACCGTCTGCCCGTGGACCTCGTCGTTCCCTCCGGTGATCTCGCCGCTCAGACACGACAGCCACGAACTCGCCGCCCGTCTCGGGCATATCGGCTACGGGGTTCGTGCGTCCGAACGAGGTCGGGGAGTTGCATCGTGGGCAGTACGCGAGGTGCTGACGCTCGCGGCGGGCATGGGCATGACCCGGGTAACGGCAGTCTGCGAGGTGAGCAACGCGGCCTCGATAGCGACTCTGGAGCGTGCCGGAGGCGAGCAAGTCGACTGCATCGGGTCGGTGGTTCGCTTCCGGATTCCCGTGCTGTGAAGAATCGGGTGCAGTCGACCGCGCTCAGCGCGGTCGAGTGCACCCGACTTTCTGCGCTTGACCCTCACACTGTGTGAGACGAGAACCTCGGAGGGTCATGTTCAGCATTGGAGAGTTCGCATCGATCGGCCGGGTGTCGGTTCGTATGCTTCGGCATTACGACGAGATCGGGTTGTTGACGCCGGCGCGGGTTGATCCGTTCACGGGGTATCGCTCGTACGACGGTTCGCAGTTCGAGGTTCTGGGACGCATTCTGATGTTCAAGGACCTCGGGTTCAGGCTCGACGAGGTGACAGAGATCGTGCACGGCCAGGTCGATGACGATCGGCTACGCGAGATGCTCACGGCCAAGCGCGATGATGTCGCTCGTCGGCTCGATCTCGACGCCGCTCGCCTGCGTCGCATCGAAGCGCGACTCTCCCACACCGAAGGGATTTCGATGATCACCGTGGACACCAAGTCGTTGCCGGCCACCCGTATTGCCGTTCTCACCGAGACTGCCGCTGGCTTCGGCCCCCAGAACATCGGACCGATCATCGGTCCGATGTACGCCCGGCTCGCCCGGACACTCGCCGGGCACGGCGTGACGTTCGGGCCGTCGTCGATCGCCATGTACGAGGCCGTCGACGACGGAGACGGCAGCGGCGTCACCGTGCATGCCGCATTCGAGGTGGGACCCCAGGTCGTGGGCGGTGAGGGCTACGAGGTGCGCGAGCTACCGCCCGTCGAGCTTGCGGTGACCACCGTCCACCACGGTTCGATGGCCACGATCGGCGAAACCTGGGAGCAGTTCATCGCGTGGATCGAGGCGAACGGCTACGAACTCTCCGGCATCTGCCGCGAGTTCTACCTGGTGTCCGAGCCGCAGCCGCAGGAGAATTGGGTGACCGAACTGCAGCAGCCGGTGGTTCGACGTCAGGACGCCTGAGCGAACTCCACGAGGGCGGTGCACTGGCAACCGCCGGTGACTTCCTCGCATTCGAGCACCAGGAAGTGACGAACGTACTCGAGATCCACGCAGTCCGGCTCCGTGCACTCCGCACCGCCGACCGCGTGGATCACGAGTGTGCCGTTGCAGGTATCGAAGCGTGCGGACATGCGAATCCCTTTCTGTCGTATCTCTCTACCTCCTTGATATCACCGGGCTCCGACAAGTTCGGGAGAAGACGAGCGTGTTCGACGCCTGAGCTGGGTCGCAGCCATGATGGTCAGAGCCGGAATCCAGGCGTATCCGAGCGCGGTCCTGATGACGGTCCGGTCACCCAGCCACGCTCCGACCGACACCAGTACACCCGCCCACACGACTGCGGCCAGCAGGCTGAGCGCCGTGTACTCGCGGTGCCGCAGTGAGGACGTCGCGACCAGCCGGGGCGTGATGGTGCGGATACCCCCGATGAGGTGTCCGACGATGGCGACAGCGCGTGGCCTCGATCGCGCCTGTGTGGTCAGGCCGAGCACGACCCTCATCACCGCGGCAGGCAGCGCCGACTCCGCTCGTCCGAGACCCAACACGGTGCCGGTGCGGCGACTGTGCCAGAACGCCCACTGCGCACCCATGCTCGACGCCACCGCCGCGGTGACGACGGCAGGCAGCCACGGCACCACACCGATCGACGTCAGCACCCCGAGCGTGATCGGCACGCTGTTTCCCGGTGTGAAAAGACCGAGCAACGACGCGGACTCGAATGCCAGCAGTGCGAAGACGACGGCAAAGACGACCCACACGGGCACGGACGACAACCGGTCCACATCGAGGATGTTCAGGTTCATACCTGTCGAATCTCGTCGTCCGGACCGCAGAAAACACCACGATCGACCCACGGACCGACGGTAGGGCCAGCCCTACCTCGGGCCGTGGGTTCACAGTGCCGACAAGCCGACGACACCCGACTTAGGCTGATCCGCATGAACGAGGCACTACCGATTCCCCTGAATCCGCTCAGGGCATGGATCTCGCCGAACTGGTGGCTGGCGGTGGCGTCGCTGCTGGCATCGACGGTCGCCGGACTCGGCGGCTGGATGATCCTGGGACTGCTGGTACTGGCGGTGTGCGCATTGCCGTTTGCGCTCAGTGGTGTGCTCGTCTTCGCGCTGACGATAGTGGCGCTCCGGTGGATGGACCGTGCAGTGCGTGCCGGAATCGGTTTCACCGGTGGAATTTCCATCGAGGGCCCAGAACCGACCGTGTACCCGACCAGTTGGCGCAGGTTCATCTGGTGCCTCCGTGATATCGGATTGTGGAAGTCGTTCTGCTACTGGCTCCTTCGGATTCCGGTCTCGGCCGTTCTGCTGTTCTTGCTGCCGGCGCTGTTCGTGGTCCTGCCTGTTCTGGCGGCGGCACCGGTCGCCTGGATCGTGACGAACCCGGTCGGCAATCAGCTCGAAATCGGAGATCGGGTTGGCTATCCGTTCGTCGCGCTGGTCGGCTTCGCCTCGCTGGTGACCTTCGTCGCGGGGGTTCCACTGCTGCTCACAGCTCTGGCGCGGCTCGACTGGTGGAGTGCCGCAGCCCTTCTCGGCCGATCCGAATCCAGTAGGCGAGTGGACGAATTGACGGTCAGTCGTGCTCGCGTCGTCGACGCTGCCGATGCCGAACGCCGCCGCATCGAACGCGATCTGCACGACGGGGCCCAGCAGCGTTTGGTATCGGTGGCAATGTCACTGGGGCAGGCGAAGTCGCGCGCCTCGGCAACGGACGATGCGGTACTGAAAGGACTGCTCGACGATGCCCACCGGGAGGCCAAGAACGCGATCGGCGAGATCCGCACCCTCACGCGCGGTCTGCATCCGCCGATTCTGACCGACCGCGGTCTCGACGCCGCTCTGTCGTCCGTCGCGGCGTTGTGTGCGGTACCGGTCACTGTTCGTATCGACCCCGCCCTCTCCGGTGATCGACGCCCGGACGCGACGGTCGAGTCGACGGTCTACTTCGTCGTCTCCGAGGCCCTGACCAACGTGAGCAAGCACGCGAAGGCCGCCCACGTCCGAGTCGATGTCTCGAAAGTCGAGTCCGCCGTACGAGTGACGGTGGTCGACGACGGTTGTGGGGGAGCGCATCCGGCACCGGGGGGCGGTCTGGCCGGGCTCGAGGACAGGCTCAGCGGAATCGACGGAACCATGTCCATCACGTCGCCGTCCGGCGGCCCGACGCGGCTCGAGGTGAGCATCCCGTGCGAGTGATCATCGCCGACGATTCGGTTCTGTTGCGAGAGGGTGTGGCTCGCCTGCTGATCGATACCGGAGCAGACGTGATCGGCAAGGTGTCCGATGCGTCGGAACTGCTCGCGGCCATGTCCGCTGCCGATCCGCTTCCCGACGTGTGCGTGATCGACGTACGCATGCCGCCGACCTTCCTGGACGAAGGTCTGCGCGCAGCGCTGGTCATTCGCCAACGGTGGCCCGCTGTAGGAGTTCTCGTGCTCTCTCAGTACGTGGAGGAACGGTACGCAGCCGAACTCATCCGGCAGAGCACGGACGGCGTCGGATACCTTCTGAAAGACCGAGTGGCCGATGTGGACGAGTTCGCCGATGCGGTGCGGACCGTTGCGACCGGCGGAACCGTCATCGATCCCGAAGTGGTGCAGCAGATTCTGGCGCGAGCTCCGCGCTCGGATCCGCTCGATTCGCTGACTCCGCGGGAGCGGGACGTGTTGACCGCCATGGCCGAAGGCAAGTCGAACGCCGGAATCGCCGCTGCATTGGTGGTCGGTCAAGCTGCCGTGGAGAAGCACATCGGAAACATATTCGCCAAGCTCGGGCTACTCGGAGACAGTGCCGATCACCGCCGCGTCATGGCCGTCCTACGATATCTGGGAGCGATTCAGTGAAAAAGTCATTGTGGCGCAACGTCGTTGCGGTGTCGGTCGCCATAGCTGTCGTGGGCGTGGCGGGCGCGGCGACGACGGCCACGATTGCCTACGGCTTCACCATGCCCAAGATGCAGTCGTTCGACTACGCCACCGACGCAGCGATCACCGGGAAGAATCTCTCGCTTACGACCGGATTCGCCCACGTGTCGGTGTCCATGAGTCCCGACTCGGAGGTGCACGTGCGGGCCGACGGTTCCTATCGAGGCGACACTCCGACCGTCGACATCAGTGACGACGGGTCGAACATCGCTGTGGAATGCTCCTACCGGAAGCGCAGCAGTTGCGACATAGGTCTGGAACTACGGATACCGTCGGGCCTGACACTCGATATCGATGGCACCACAGCCGATGTCGAGCTCGTCGACGTCGACGCGCAGACATCGGTGTCCACCTCGGCAGGTTCGGTGATCTCTCGGGGATCTGCCGGAACCCTGAACATAACAACACGATTCGGTGACGTGGACATCACCGATGCGGCCGTGTCGGCACTGGAGGTGGACACGACGTTCGGTCGGGTCACCGTTGATTCGAGGCAGCCGCCGGATTCGTTACGTGTGCAGAACATGCAGGGCGACAGCATGATCGAACTCCCGCCGGCCGAGTTGTACGACGTCGAGGCGATGTCGGAGAAGGGAGATGTCGAGATCGACGTCGTCGACGATCCGAGTTCTCCGAGGTCGGTATCGGTCAGCAGTGAAGAAGGCCGGATTTCGGTGCTGCGGAGATAGCTCCGGTCGAGGACCGCCGGTCAATGACTGCGTCGCCACGCGCTGAACGACCGTACCGAGGATGTGGTCGGTCGGAACAGCCACGGCCACGGATGCAACTCGACTGGGGCTATGGCGTCGGCGATGCGGGAGAAGCCGGGAACGGGTGCCCAGGTGGTAGCCAAGGAGCGTCCGGAGAGCTCGTCGGACACTCTGCCGCGACGTACCTCCAACGGGCGGGTCGACGCGATCTCGCCGAGCGTCTCGGCGAGAAAGACCAGCCTCTTGCCGGAGAGCCTGAGTTTCCGCAGGAGTGGCTCGTCGAAGACGAACACCGCGGGTCGATCGGTGTCGGCGGCCAGTGCCGGGTCTGCGGTGCCGAGTGACTCTGCCGTTATCCACACCTGTTCTGCACCAGTGCTTTCCGCATGGGCGGGACCGGCAGGAATCGGGGCCTTGTTCAGATCGGGACCGTCGACCGCCGGGCCTAGCTCGTCGTCGGGCCAATTCTCTATGGGGCACGCATCTTTCAATGCGCAGTTGCGGCACAGGGATGGTGCTCGCTTGTTCACCTGCCACCGGCTGAATCCGTAGACCTTGCCGCTTCCGGTACCGACGGTCCACTGCCAGCCGAGGCGGTTGGCGGCGCGGGAGCCGTCGAGTAGATGGGCGAACATCTCGTCTTCGCCGTCGCGCCACGTCGCCCCGGCACGGACTGCCCACTGGGAGGCGAGCCACATGCGGGTTTGGTTGACCAGCCAGCCGTCCTGGTGCAATTCACCCACCACCGAGGACATGCAGTTCATCTCCTCGGGCCACGGCTGCGCGGTCCAGCCCTGGGGTCGCGGCTGCTCACGGCGTAGCGAACGACCGAGGTCGGATCCGGTGCGCGCGTAAAGATGACGCGCGTATTCCTGCCACATCAGTTCGTCGCGATAGCGGGAACGGTCGCGTGGGGGAGCGTCGGCGACCGCGTCCCATACCTCCCGCAGCGTCAGCAGCCCGTGTCGGATGTAGGGCGACATGCGGCTTGCGCCTCGGCGATTCACCGGTAGAACGGTGCTGCGATCGCGCGCATATCCGGTGATGTCGAGTCCGGCCAGCGCGGTATCGGCAGCGGACTGCCCGCCGCGAATGCCGCCGGCCGTGATGGCATCCGGACCCTCGCGAGTCAGATCCCCCAGATGCTCGGCGACCCAGTCGACGACGTCCTCAGTGGTGGAGCCGTCGGCAATCGACGGGGGAGCTGGAAGCGTGGACATACCGCCGGACTTCCCTGTCAGCGCGAAAGGGAAACGCGGAGTCGTCAGGGGCGCGGCAGGCGGCGATGCAGTGGATTGGACGTGGTCCTTGTTGCGGATCTGCCGGCCGGAGGTAGAGACGAGACCACGGCAGGTGTGTCCGCAGTGGCGCGCGAGGCGTCGTGTGCCTTCATCGCAGCGCTGTTCCCACGTCCGAGAGCAGGCGAGGAGATCTGTCGTGCGGCAGCGTCGCCGCACTCCGGGCACGTCACCTCGGACGGCGCGTCCGCCATGGAGAATCTCTGCTCGACGGGGGCGCATCGTCGCGCGCAACGAAAACTGTAGGTGGGCACGCATCCGAGGGTAGTCGGAGACGAGATATCAGCAACGTTCCGGCACAACGTCATACAAGGTTTACATGCCATATCCGACCGGATGGACCGCGACGGTGCAATGATCGAGGCAGGAGAATCCGCGCAACCGGAGGTGCCTCGTGCCCGAACTGCTGTTTCCGCTCGACTCGACGAAGAGTTTCACCGAGCAGGAGGTCGTCGGCCACAACCGATGGCATCCCGATATCCCGGCGGCGGTCACAGTCAAACCCGGTACGTCCTTTCGGGCCCACTGTCGCGAATGGTTCGACGGGGCCATCCACAACGACGATTCCGCCGAGGACATCCTGAATGCGCCGCTCAACAACGTGCACACACTGTCAGGGCCCTTCCACATCGAGGGTGCAGAGCCCGGTGACCTGCTGATCGTCGACATCCTGGACGTGGGTCCGATACCGCAGGAGGATTCGGGTCCGCTGGCCGGCCAGGGTTGGGGCTACACGGGGATCTTCGCCAAGCAGAACGGAGGCGGATTTCTCACCGATCGATTCCCCGATGCGTACAAGGCGATCTGGGACTTTTCCGGTCAGACCACCACATCTCGCCACGTGCCGCACGTGAAGTACACCGGCATCACCCATCCCGGGCTGATGGGGACCGCGCCGTCGGCTGCCCTGCTGGCGAAGTGGAACGCCCGTGAAGGTGCGTTGATCGCGACAGATCCCAATCGGGTTCCGCCACTGGCCCTTGCACCCGAGCTCGACGGTGCAATCCTCGGTTCCTTGAGCGGCGACGAATTCACCCGTGTCGCAGGTGAAGCCGCACGTACAGCGCCGCCCCGGGAGAACGGTGGAAATCAGGACATCAAGAACCTCACCAAAGGAACCCGCGTGTTCTATCCGGTGTTCGTGCCGGGCGCGAAGTTGTCCTTCGGTGATCTGCACTTCTCGCAGGGTGACGGGGAGATCACGTTCTGCGGTGCCATCGAGATGGGTGGCTTCATGGACCTGCACGTCGACCTGATCAAGGGCGGTATGGAAACCTACGGGGTGAGCGAGAACGCGATCTTCATGCCCGGAAACACCGCGCCGCAGTACTCGGAATGGATTGCCTTCTCGGGCATTTCGGTGACCGTCGACGGTGAGCAGAAGTATCTGGATTCCGACCTGTCGTACCAGAACGCATGCATGCACGCGATCGACTACCTCACCAAGTTCGGCTACAGCCCCGAGCAGGCGTACCTGCTACTGGGATCGGCCCCCATCGAAGGACGCCTGTCCGGGGTGGTGGACATTCCGAACTCCTGTGCCACCGTGTACATCCCCACGGCGATCTTCGATTTCCCGATAGCGCCCTCTGCGAGCGGACCGTTCCAAATCGACCCGGGAATGGGTGCTCCGAGGGCGCAGTTCTCCTGAGGCGCATGGGCGAATGCCGCAACTGTGGATGCTCGAGGACATGGAACCCTGGCCTGACGAACCAGCCGTAGGTGCGGTGTTCTCACCCACGACGTACTGGGCTTCACCAGAGCAGATGGAACTTCCCCCGCAGGTGTGCGCCGAGGTGCCGGCTCGGGTCGAGGCCGTGCATATCGATGGCAGAACGGAGAGGATCGCTCACCTCGGTGACGGCTTCACCGCCATGATGGGTGACGAAGACCCGATAGGCGACCGATCTGCGGTATGGCCATACGGAGAACGTGTGTTCGAAAGTTTGTCGGTGGGTCGCGATAGATTCAGTGCATGCTTTCGGGGGACGGCGGATCAGGGGTGGACGGCATCGAGACGGTGCCGCCCGCCCCCGAGGTGTCCGATCCCGACTTGTCTGTGTTGGTCGACCGGGTCGAGTCCGCGATCGCGGAATTAGCGGAACAGTCGTCGGTAGCGTGGTCGAACGCGGACCGGCGCGCGGTGATCCAACGGATGGAAACGGCGACCAGGTCGCTGACGGCGCACTCGTACACCTGGCTCAACGAACTGATCTCTCAGCACGGGCTCGATGTGTATCCGGGATCGGTGCCGTCGTCGGTGGCGTGGATGCTGCGGATCACCCCGCGAGCAGCCGGTGCTCGGGTGCGTCTGGCTGCCGAGTTGGGTGACCGCACCGCCTTCTCCGGTGAAGTCCTGCCGCCGTTGCTGCCGCACACTGCTGCTGCGTTGCGGGCGGGGTTGCTCGATGCCAAGCATGTGCAGATGATCCGCGAGTTCTTCCGCCATCTGCCCCGGGATGTCGATCCGCAGACGCGCGAGCTCGCCGACGAGCAACTGGCGGGCTACGCCTCGACCAGGCGACCCGACGATTTCGCACCGTTGGTGGCGCACCTGGATTCGATCCTCAATCCCGACGGCGACCACGACGAGGACGAGGACGAAGACGAAGACGGGAAGCCACCGAGACCACCGAAACGCAGGGATGCGTTCTTCTACCTCGGTGAACAAGGTGCCGACGGAATGTCCGAAGGAAAATTCTGCGTCGACCCCGAACTACGCGCCTACCTCGAAGCCCTGTTCTCCAAAGCCGCGAAACCGGGCGTCAACAACCCCGCCGACCCGACGTCCGTCGTGCACGACGAGACCGACAGCACTTGCGGCGGCGAGGACAGCACGAACACTGCCGCTGCGAGCGACGGTACGCGTCCCGATCCTGCAGCAGCCGAACCGGATTCGCCCACACCGAGTGGCGTCTGCGATACCGACACCCCACCGCCACCGCCACCGCTACCGGAGCCGGAGCCGGACGACCGTTCGACGAGCGATCAGGGACTGTGGAGCGATGCGGGACTGTGGAACGACGGTTCATTCGACGGCGACGATCCCTGCGACGGTGACGGCCGGTGCTGTTCCGGCATCGACTGTGGTTGCGGCACAGGGGCCGACGACACAGCCGATGCCGATACCGACACCGACGCCGCACCGGACACTGCAGCACGCGACGCTGCCGCCGCGCGGGATATCCGCACCCAACGCGAACGCCAACACGACGCCCTCAAACTCGCGCTCCGGCAGACCCTGGCTTCCGGGACCCTCGGCACCCACCGTGGCCTTCCCGTCACCGTCATCGTCACCATGACTCTGAAAGACCTCGAAGCCGGCTGCGGTTACGCCATGACCGCCACCGGATCACGGGTGTCGATCCGCGATGCGATCCGCATGGCTTCGCACGCCCACCATTACCTGACGATCTTCGACGACCACGGCCGAGCCCTCTACCTCGGCCGCTCCAAACGCATCGCCTCCGCCGACCAACGCATCGTGCTCATCGCCCGCGACCGTGGCTGCAGCTTCCCCTCCTGCACCCGCCCCGCAACCTGGTGCCAAGCCCACCACGTCACCGACTGGAACACCGGCGGCCTCACCGACATCGACGGATTGACCTTCGGCTGCGACATGCACCACGCACTCGTCGGCACCGGACCCGGCAAGTGGGCCACCACGAAAACTGGAGCAGGACAACGGTACCCGGGCCGCACCCTGTGGCACCCACCCGCCGGAATGGACCCCACACGCCGAGGCCTGATCAACCACGCCCACCACCCAGAAGAAGTCCTCTACCCACCCGACAACCACAACCACAACCACAACCACAACGACACCGGCGATGAGGAACCACGACAACCCGCCTGACGACCCGTGCCAGTGCCAGGGCACAGCCCTGCCTGGAGCCAGCGCAACGCGCGGCCATCTCGAGCGTGCGCACACGTCCGGACGGGCGGCGTGCTGTAAGCCGAGAGATCGACCCAGCTCGAGAGGTGACGCCCACCCTCGTATCCGTTGCCATCCGAGCAACATTCAGGCCCGGATGCGCCGGATGCTCGGTGTCGTACGTTGCTTCGGCGGTCCCGCTATGCGGGGAAATCCGCGCTACGAGAGAGCGTCTCGTTCGACCGGATTTCGCCCAGGGTCTGTTCCAACGCGTCGATGACGGCGTCGTACCCGCTGTTGCCCAGGATCAGCCGGCGTGGCGGCGGGTCCTGGGTCATCGCCGCGATCACCGCACGGGCACCGCGATGCGGATCTCCCGGTTGCACTCCGTTCATGTCGACGAAGGCGGCCCGCACCTGTTCGAGCATGCCGTGGTATTCCGAAATCGCCTCCGCGACCGGCTCTTCGGCGAATCCGGCGTAGGCGTTCGTGCGGAACGCCCCTGGTTCGACTGCCAACACGGAGATGCCTTGCTCGGCAACCTCTTGGCGCAGCGCATCGGTGACGGCCTCGATCGCGTATTTCGTCGCGCTGTAGTAACCGAATCCGACCGCTGCCAGAAGCCCGGCCACCGAGGACACGTTGACGATCCACCCGCTTCCGCGGGCGCGCATACCTGGTAGCACTGCGCGCGTCACGGACAGCACGGCGAAGAAGTTCAGCTCGAACATCGCACGTATCGAGGTCTCGCTCATTCCCTCGATCGATCCGTACCAGCCGCGGCCTGCATTGTTGACCAGCACGTCGATACCGCCGAAGTGCTCTTCGGCTGTTCGTACCGCTCGATGTACCTGTGCCGCGTCGGTGACGTCCATGGGCACGACGAGAACGCGGTCACCGTACTGCTCGGCCCACGACGCCAATTCCCCTGGACGCCGGGCGGTGAGTACCACGCGGTCTCCCGCCTCCAGCGCCACCTCCGCGTACGCCATGCCGAAGCCGCCCGGTGTGCCACCGGTGATGAACCACCGCTTGCTCATGGCTCGATCACCAACCGGTTGATCAGCGCGCCGTCGAGCGTGAATCGGTAGTGCAGGTCGACGACTCCCCCGGGGAAGTTGCCTTCCAGGTGCTGCACGACGTCGGCAGTCGTGCCGGTCGTCGTCGCCCCGGTGAACTCTGTTGTGTAGGTGTACTCACTCTCACTGACCGAGGCGGTCAGCCAGGCCTCGATTTCGTCACGGCCCGAGTGATCGTGGCCCTCATCGGTCACCACGGCATCTGCGGTGAACACGGTGAGCGCTCGAGCGCCTTGTCGGGCGTCGAGTGCGGTCATGAACTTCTTCACGTTGTCCGGGAGTCCATCCCATTCTGTTGTCATGACCCCACCGTGATGCTTCCCCCAAGGGGAATGTCAACACCGACTTTGCACCGGTTTCCGTGCCCGACACTCGGTCCCGCCTTCCTGTTGACCTTGCCCCAGGGGGAAACTTCACGATGGGCCCCAACCGACAACGCGAACGACGCAACGTACAGGAGGACGCCATGGGCGCACAGGTCTCGATCGGCGACTTCGCAGTGATGACCAGCCTCAGCAGAAAGGCACTACGCCACTACCACGAGATCGGAATCCTCGAACCGACTCTCGTCGACGCGCACACCGGGTACCGCTTCTACGACACCAGCCAGGTCGATCACGCACACATCATTCGCCGATTCCGATCGCTCGGCATGTCCATCCCGGACATCAAGGCACTGCTGAGTGCAGAAGACGCCGCAGCCCGCACCGAGATCCTCACCAGTCATCTCGAACGGATGGAGATGCAGCTACAGCACACTCGCGACACCGTCGGCGCGCTGCGCGAACTACTCTCGCCCGTGCACGCACCCGCCGAGATCGAACTGCGCCTCGAGCCTGCCCTCGCCGTATGGTCCATCGGCAGCACCGTCGAGGTCGCCGAGATCGACAGCTGGTTCGCGGTGACGGTCGGGAAACTACGAGATGCAGTCGCAGCGGCGACAGGCGACTCCGAGGTCGTGCCGGGCGGCCTGTACGACCGGGCACTCTTCCTCGAATCCCGCGGCGAAGCAACGCTGTTCGTCGCAGCTCCACAATCGGTGAATCCCCCGGACGGTATCCGGGCCCAGGTCCTACCTGAGGCCCAATTCGCGGTCCTCACGCACTCCGGCGGTCACGAGGGTATCGACCGCAGCTACGCGGCCCTGGGGACGTATACGAACGAACGATTGGTCAGCGGCCGAGGACCGATCCGCGAACACTACCTCGGTGGAACGCCCTCGGAGCCGAATGCGTTCACCGCAACCGAAATCTGCTGGCCCATATTCGGAACCACTGCTACGTCGGAGTGATCCTCGACGAGTCTGTCGGGGACAGGCCAGCTCGACCGAAAGCCGTTGGCCCTGATCAGCGGACGAGTTCGTAGCGGGCCAGCCACAGTCCGGGCAGTACCTGAGTGTCTTCGGTGTGCACGAAGCCGAAGGCCTCGTACAACGTGCGTGCCGGTGGATTGTCTCGCCCGGTGGCCACACGCACGCGTTGTGCGACAATCGATTCGAGCATTGTGCCGACCAATGCTCTACCGATGCCTCGCCGATGGGCGTGTGGAGCAACGACCAGGCGGTCGATCTCAGCCTCGGACCACGCTGCCGCCCCGAGGATGTCGTGCTGGTCCTGCGCGACGAGCCAATGGACCTGCGCAGCGCACAGATCGTCCACCGACTCGTGCAGCAGCGGGATTCGCTCGTCGCCGATCAGTCTCGCTTCGACTGCATACGAACTCTTCTGCACCGCGAGGATCTGCTCGGCCAGGGGCCGGTCTGCGACGGGGTCGACGCGAACGATTTTCAATAACGGCCGCCGGCGGGAGCAGGCAGAGCGTCGAGTGCGGCAAGGTGATCCGGGCTCAAGGTGAGCGAGGCTGCACCCGCGTTCTCGTCCAGACGTGAGGTGCGTCGGGTGCCGGGGATGGGCACCACGTGCTCACCCTGCGCCAACACCCAGGCCAGGGCCACCTGCGCAGGCGTCGCATCCAGTTCGCCCGCGAGGGCCGCGATGGCGTCGACGATCACGAGGTTCGCATCGAGGTTGTCCTGACTGAAGCGTGGCAGGCGAGCACGGAAATCGTCTGCGGCGGGCGCTGTTCCACGGAAGTTTCCGGTCAGGAACCCGCGGCCCAACGGTGAGAACGGGACGAACGCCGCACCGTTGTCCTGCGTCCACTTCAGCGACGTGGCAAGGTGATCGCGTGTCCACAGCGACAACTCCGACTGCACCGCCGAAATCGGATGCACCTGCTGGGCCCGATCCAGCTGCTCGACGCTGAATTCCGAGACCCCCAGTGCACGCACCTTTCCTGCCTGCACGGCCTCGGCCATCGCGCCGATGCTGTCCTCCACGTTCACTTCTGGGTCCGGACGGTGGAGGTAGTACAGATCGATATGGTCGACGCCCAAGCGGCGCAGCGAATCGTCGATGGCCTGCCGAAGGTGATCGGGCTTGCCGTTGGGGCCCGAAATGACGGGTTCACCGGCGTCGCCGACGTGGGAGACGAGACCGCCCTTGGTCGCGAGGATCACCTCGTCACGCCGGTTCCCGATGGCTTTTCCGACGACTTCCTCGTTGGTGAACGGCCCGTACACATCGGCCGTGTCGATGAAGTTCACACCCAGATCGAGGGCATGACCGATCACTCGATCGGGGCTCTGCGTCTGATCGTCGGCCTTGTATGCCCAGGTCATCCCCATGCATCCGAGGCCTATGGCACCGACTTCGGGGCCGTCGTTCCACAGGGTTCGGGTCGGTACGGTGCGTGCGCTCATGCACTCGACGATAGAGAAGAAAAACCGTTGTCGCCCGCATTCGATGGGCGGCTAGCATCGCCACATGGCTCTTCCACACTCGAAGGTGTATTTCGGCGACCGTCTGGTCGACGCGCAGGACGCGACTCTCGGAGTCGCCACTTCGGCCGTTCTGTACGGGCTCAGTGTCTACACCGTCTTCCCGGTGCAGGTGGACGGTGATCGGCGTACCGCGTTTCGGTTGCTCGACCATTACCAGCGGCTGGTCGAGTCCTGCAAGATCATCGGCATCGACACCTTCGCGTCGCAGTGGACCTTCGAGAGGTTCGTCCAGGCGACGCGCGACGTGGTCGCCGCCAACGCTCCGACGACCGAGGTCTACGTTCGGGCCACCGTCCACGTGGACGAGTCGATCCCGGGAACTCGGGTCCGTGGCCTGCACACCACCGTGTCCATCTTCCTGTACGACGCCACCCCCATCGTTCCGCAGAACGGAATGCGTCTGAAAACGAGTGTGTGGCGACGCATCCCGGACAACGCCATTCCCTCGCGCGCCAAGGTGAACGGAGCCTACGTCAATTCTGTTCTGGCCAAACAGGATGCGATCGACAGTGGCTTCGACGACTGCATCTTCCTCGACATCAACGGTCACGTCTGCGAGCTCAGTGCCGCGAACATCTTCCTCGTCCGTAATGGAACGCTCATCACCCCTGACGTCACCAGTGACATCCTCGACGGCATCAACCGTCGGACGCTCCTGACGCTCGCGCGCGAAGAGGGGCTGACGGTTCAGGAGCGCACCGTCGATCTCACCGAGCTGTACATCGCCGACGAGGTCTTCGTCTGCGGCACCTCGGCGGGAGTTGCCCCGGTGTACGAAATCGACGGTCGCGCAATAGGAACGAAGGAGTCGGGCCCGGTGACGCTCACCCTGCGAAAGCGTCACCAGGCCGCGCTCACCAGCGACGAAGTGCACGGCTGGGTGAGTGTGCTGTGAGTGCTACGCCGGACAGGTGGAGGTGAGTCCGGCGATCAATGCTTCGGAGGCAGGCTGTTCGAGTGGATCGGCGGCCGGGTTGGGACCGGCCGTGGTCCAGGCCAGCGATACCTGACGCTGACCGTCCGGGCTCGAGAACGCGTAGGTGCGGTAGCCGAAGCCGTTGCCGCGGTTGCCGAACACCAGCTCACCCGAACCCGGGTTGCAAGTGTCTCCGCCCAGCAGCAGACCGAGTCCGTACGTCGACGGCGTCACGACCTGCATCTTGTCGATAAGGTTCTGCGGGATCAGTGTGCCGTCGAAGAGTGCTCTGAAGAAGGTGTTCATCTCGTCGACGGTCGAGACCACGGCGGCACCGGATGACCAGATGCCGGCGTCGTAATCGGTGACGTCGGTGTAGGTTCCGTTCTCGAGGACATAGCCGTGCAACGCGTTCTCGTCCAGAGCGGAATCGGTGGGGTACGTCGTGTCGGCCATCTCCAGCGGATCGAAGATCCTGTCCTGCAACGCTTGTCCGATGGACTTGCCGTCCAGTTCGGCGACGATCCGTCCGAGAAGAACATAGTTGGTGTTCGCGTAGCTGAACTCCTGGCCTGGCTCGCTCGTCCAGGGCATGGCCAGAGCCTGCGCGATCAACTCGTCGTCGGCGACGGCGTCGTTCGCACGGGCGGCAATCTGCTCCGCAGAGTCGAATCCGGTGAAGTAGTCCGGAACCCCACTGGTGTGATCGAGCAGTTGGCGGACGGTCACCGGCTTGGGTAGCACCCCGGGAAGCAACTCGTCCACCTGCTGATCGAGCTCGAGTTTCCCCTCGTCGACCAGTTGCAGCACGACGGCCGCAACCATCGCCTTGGTGACGCTGGCGATCCGGACCGGGTCGTCGGCCGACGCCGCCTCGGTGCCGTCGCGCTCGACGAGCCCTGCGGCTCCCGACCACGAACTCTCGCCGTCGCGTACCTGCGCGACCGCGGCGACGGAACCGGCGTCGACCAGTGCGTCCAATGCTGCCTGAACGTCGTCGGTCTCGATGGTTCCGCTCGAGGGTGCGGTGGTGCTCGGCTCGACGGTCGACGGCTGATCGGTCGACGAGCACCCGGCGACCAGCAGGGACGTCGACACTGTGAGGGCGGCGAGGATTCGTAGCTTGCTCATGTCGTCGACGCTAACGACGCCCCGCAGATGATTTCAGTGTCAAATGTCAGTGATTTTCGATGAGTCAGCGACTCACCTGGCAGAAGCGGAGGGTGTTCGAGAACGGGTCTATGACCGTCATGGTAGGACCGCCCGGCGCGTCGTGATCGATTCCCGGTCGGCTGCGTGGGTTGTTCTTCTGGAGCAGTTCGGCATTGAAGGACGCGACATCGGTGATCGGTATCCAGACGGAGGTTCCCGGAGTGCCGTCGCCGTAGTGTTGGGACAGATCCAGGGTGCAGTCCCCGCGCGAAAGACGAATGTACAGCGGAAGATCCGGCTCGAATCGATGTTCCCATTCGACCGAAAAGCCCAGATAGTCCAGATAGAACGCACGCGCTTCGACGTCGTCGAAGATGCGCAGAATCGGAACAGCGGGGCCGAATGCCGTCATGGCATCGAGTGTGGCACGTTCGGCGCCGCCTACACCAGGGCTGCGCTACTGCTTACCCGAATCCAGCAGCACCTCGGCCGCAGCCTTTGCTGCAGTGGCAGATTCGGTGAGTTCGGTGATGGCTGCGGTGGTTTGCGCACCTTCGGCGAGCAACGCGATCTGCAGTCCCACCGACGGAGCGCATCCGGCTTCGACGGCCAATCGAGTGACGTAGTCGATGAAGTTCTTCTTGTGTTGCTGTGCCGCGTCGGCGACCTCGGGCATGGTTGTACCCAGTTCACCGAACGAGTTGATGAAGGCGCACCCGCGGAAGTCGTCCTCCCGGAACCAGTGGTCCAGAAAGTCGAAGATCGACAGCAGTTTCCGACGAGGTGACTCGTAGGCCGCGGCCTCGGCGTTGATGCCGTCGTTCCACTGCCGAGTACGACCACGAAGAACCTCGGCGACGATGGCGGTTTTCGAGGGAAAGAGCGTGTACAGGCGCTTGAGGGAGATACCGGCCTTGGCACGCAACTCGTCCATCCCCACCGCCTGGATACCGCGCGCGTAGAACAGTGCGTCCGCGGCGTTCACCACCTGTGCGCGTCCGATTTCCGTACTGGTCATCGCATACCCCTTGCCGAGAGAACCAACGTTCTCTAATGTAGTCCACATACGCAGAGAACGACCGTTCTCTCGCTCGATGATCAGGACACAGGAAGGCAGGATCATGGCGTACATCAACGTCGGAACCGAGAACTCCACCCCCGTCGAGGTCTACTACGAGGATCACGGCTCCGGTCAGCCGGTCGTCCTCATCCACGGCTACCCACTCGACGGTAACTCCTGGGAACGTCAGTCACGGGCGTTGCTCGACGCCGGCTACCGCGTCATCACCTACGACCGCCGCGGCTTCGGTCAATCCAGCAAGCCGACTGTCGGATACGACTACGACACCTTCGCCTCGGACCTGGACAAGGTTCTGACCGAACTGGATCTGCGCGACGTCATCCTGGTCGGATTCTCCATGGGCACAGGCGAACTCGCTCGGTACGCGGCGAAGTACGGCACGGATCGCGTCGCGAAGTTCGCATTTCTCGCCTCACTCGAGCCGTTCCTGCTGCAGACCGACGACAACCCAACCGGAGTTCCGCAGTCGGTGTTCGACGGCATCGACAGTGCCGCGCGGGAGGATCGCTTCGCCTGGTTCGACAATTTCTACAAGGATTTCTACAACCTCGACGAGAACCTCGGGAGCCGTATCAGCGAGGCGACGGTACGTGCGAGCTGGAACACCGCGACCAACAGCGCGCCCGTGGCCGCCTACGCCGTCGTGCCCACGTGGCTCGAGGACTTTCGCGGCGATGTGGAGAAGGTACGCGAATCGGGCAAGCCCACGCTGATTCTGCACGGCACGGCCGACAACATCCTGCCGATCGATTCCACCGGCCGTCAGTTCCACAAGGTGTTCCCGGAGGCCACGTACGTCGAGGTCGACGGCGCACCGCACGGACTGCTGTGGACGCACTTCCAGGAAGTCAACGACGCGCTGCTCGCGTTCGTGAAGTAGAGGCAAACGCAGAAAGGGACGGCGAAATCGCCGTCCCTTTCTGCGTCGGACTAGACCGCGACGACGCCGTCGTGGTCGCTGTAGACGATCTCGCCCGGGGTGAAGGTGACGCCGCCGAAGCTGACCGGCACGTTCTTCTCACCCGAGCCGGTCTGTGTGCTCTTACGCGGATTCGTGCCAAGTGCCTTGACGCCGATGTCGAGCGTGCGCAGGATCGCCGAGTCTCGCACCGCGCCGTTGACGATGACTCCGGCCCAACCGTTGGTGACGCCCCGGCCCGCGATGATGTCGCCGACGAGTGCGGTGTGCACGCTGGCGTCGCCGTCGACCACCAGAACGCCACCGTTACCGGGTTCGCTCAGAGTCTGCTTCACCAGCAGGTTGTCCTGGAAGCAGCGGATGGTGGTGATGGGGCCCGCGAATTCGGTGTGCTTGCCGTACTGGATGAACTGGGTGTCGCAGCTGCGGATGTCGGGACCGATCTCGTCGGCCAGATCAGCTGTTGCCTTGAATTCCACAGGTGAAGTCATGCGGCACAGACTATCGCCCGGACATCAACCGCGGCCGTGACGGCGTTCGTAGTCGTTTCGAGTGCGGTCGGCGCGGCTCTGCGCCTTCGCGTTGATCAACTGCGGATCGAGGCCGTGGATCAACAAGCGATGCCGCCGGTAGACGTTCATCAATGCGATGGCGAAGTAGACGAGCGGAATGAACAGCAAGGCCATCATCGCCAGCGACATCCACAGCGGTCCCGGGATCAACAAGAACAACAACAGCAACGGGATGACGGGCACCGTGAACCGCGCGATGTAGCGGACCTGCGCTCCGTTGCCCACCAAGTCCTTGCGTACCCACTCCTGCATGGACTCGGGCAGCGTGCGACCGAACGAATACCCCAGAAATTGCAGCGGGCTCGGCTTCGTACGTTCGGTGGTCATCGCGCAATGCTAGTCCGATCTTCGTTGGTACATCTCACCGTTGACTGCGGATTATCTCATATGTGACGATAACGTCAGTTGAGTCGGTGGCATCGAAACGAGGACCTCCACTGTGATCGATCGCAGAACGCTGCTGGGCACTCTCAGTGCCGCGACGATCTCCGGGGTTGCCCTCTCGACCTTGACCTCCGCCATGGCATCGGCGTCCCCCGGCCTCACGTCGGCCGGGCTCGTCGACGTCCACTCGCACATGGTTCCCGACTTCTATCTCCGCGAAGCTCTCGCGTCGGGCATCGTCCTTCCCGACGGCATGCCGAAGTGGCCGTCCTGGTCGGTCGATGAGCACCTGCAGATGATGGACGGCTGCGGCATCGACAGCGCGATCCTGTCCGTCTCCTCGCCCGGTGTGCACTTCGGTGACGACGGAAAAGCGGCCGAACTGGCTCGACGGGTCAACGATTTCGGAGCCGGGGTGGTCGCGAATCGGCCCCGACTCGGGTTCTTCGCGTCCTTGCCACTGCCGAACGTCGTCGATTCGACGGTCGAGGCCATCCGTGCGCTGGACCAGCTGGGGGCCGACGGAGTGACGGTGATGTCGAACGCCGGCGGAATGTATTTGGGCAACGCCGCTTTGACGCCACTGCTGGTGGCGCTCGATGCGCGATCGGCGGTCGTGTTCGTACATCCGACGTCACCGCCGAATTCGGGGGCAGTATCGCTCGGGCGTCCGGCACCGATGATCGAATTCCTCTTCGACACAGCACGAACCGTCGTCGACCTGATTCTGCTGGGCGTGGTCGATCGATTCCCCAACATTCGCTGGGTGTTCACTCACGGCGGCGGAGTTCTACCACTGCTGGCGGACCGAGTCGATTTCTTCCGAACCCAGGCGGGTCTGGGGACCCCGACCACGCCGGATGTGCTGCAGCGCCTGTGGTTCGACCTCGCCGGAACTCCTGTACCGAGACAGCTGCCCGCCTTGCTGTCCACCGTCGGCCCCGATCGTCTGGTCTACGGCAGCGACTACTGCTTCACGCCGATCGCCGCGGTGCAGGAGCAACTGCAATCACTCGACGCCGGTGCCGCGAACGGCGGACTGGACAACTGGCGAGGGACCACATCCGGCAACGCTCGCCGACTGCTCGATCGCTGATCCGAAAGAGGTGGACACTGCCGATGAAAGCGCAAGCACTGCAACCGATCGCCGAGCACTGGGACTGGCAGATCGATGCCGCCTGCCGCTCGATGCCGGTCTCGATGTTCTACCCGCCGTTGGGCTTGCGAGGATACTCGCTGAAAAGCCTCGAGCGACAGGCGAAGCTCGTGTGCGAACGATGCCCCGTGATCGCACGCTGCCTGCAACACGCGCTCGACTCCGACGAAAAGCACGGAGTCTGGGGAGGATCGACCGCACACGAGCGTTCTGCGATGGTCCGCGTCACCCCTGACGAGCGGCGTTCGCGACAATGACATCACGAAGGTACTGCGCCAAGCCGTCGGCGATGTCGTTGTAGTGCTTGGCGAATCGCTCGTCCGCGATGTACATCTCCGCCAGGTTCACCTGCATCTCGTAGCCGCAGTCGTAGTACCGCTCGATCGATGCCCGGTGACGCTCGGCCAGTTCCCCGGCCTCGGTGGACTCCGGCGACACACCCCGCTGCATCGCGGCAGCGAGATCCGTTTCCAGTAGGTCCGTCTCCTCTTTGACGGCCTTCCAATCGTCCTTGGTGAACGACGCCGTCCGCTGCTGCGACTGCTTCCACTCGTCGGTCTCGCCCCAGCGTTGCTCGGCTTCCTTGGCGTACTCCTCGCCAGGCCAGTTGTCGCCGAAGATCTCTCGCTGCTCCTCGGGAGTCAGTTGCATACCCATCTTTTTCGCCTCCATCATCTTGTCCACGGCCGCAGCCATTGCGTGCAAGTGATCGATCCGCTCGTTCAGTAGGTCGCGCTGTCGGCGTAGATGCGCCATGGCATCGACCGTAGGGTCGTCGAGCAACGCCGCGATGGCGTCGAGCGGGAACCCGAGTTCGCGGTAGGTCAGAACCTGGTGCAGCCGTTCGACATCGGCGGACGAGTACGTCCGATAGCCCTTCGGCGTTCTGCCCGACGGCACCACCAACGCGATCTCGTCGTAATGATGCAGCGTTCGGACACTGACACCCACCAACTTCGAGACTGCCCCGACCTGCAAGCCGGCCGAACCGTTCGCGGAAGAATCACTCACGAAGGACACTGTGCCGCCTCCCGTGACGTGAGGGTCAAGCTACGAGCCTCGCGGGTCGTTCCGCAGGCTCAACTCCTAGCGGATGACGCGCTCGCACCCGGAGGTCGATTCTCCGGCGAGCCGCTGCCCGAGCCAGTCGTACGCTCCGGGACGGCCGTTGGTCTGCGCCAGAGAATGATCCCCTGGAATCTCTTCGAGCCGGACCGACGCCCCGGCTGCGCACCACTGGTCCTGCACCGCCTCGGCACCCTCCTTGGGAATGAGGAAGTCCTGCAGTCCCTGGTAGATGTAAATCGGTGCGTCGGGCTTGCGCTGGCCCATGCGGTTCTCCTCGACGATCGCCTTGGTGATCGGATGCTCGAACACGTCGGGGACGTTGGAGAGGTTTCGCTGGTCCAGCAGCAGCAGTCCCGTGTAGGACAACACGTCCACGCATTGATCCTTCTGCGCCAGAGCCAGTCGCTTGCCGTTGTCGTTGGCGAGCTGCCGCATCTCCGGGTACTCGCGGGACAGGCCGATCGTCGCCGCAGTGAACAGACCCGATCCGATCTGGCCGTTCAGTGACGTCTGCAGAATCTTGTAGTCGGTCGGCGGACCACCGAACGCGACGCCGGCAATGTTCAACTCCGGCGCGTATTCCGGAGCCAACTGCGCGGCCCAACCCGAGGCGATGGCACCGCCGGAGTAACCGGTGATGCCGATCGGAGCGTCCGCAGCCACCCCCGCGCTCTGCGATGCGCGCAAGCCGTCGAGCACGGTGTGCCCTGAAACGAGACCGGCCGAATAGGCCTGTCGAGGACCCTGATAGTCGGTGACGACCACCGTGTAGCCGCGACCGAGCAGAATCCGAACCTGATCGATCTCCTTGTTGTTGCCCCGCGGCAGTGTGTACGACGGCGCGCACTGATTACCGAGCGAGTCCGTTGCCTCGTTGTATGCGACGACGGGACGATCTCCGGCTCCGGACCACGGCGCGGTGGGCGTCAGGACCGTCGTCGCCGCCGCGATGGGGCGGTTCTTGGAATCGGTCGAACGGAAGAGCAACTGAACGGACGACGCCTCGGGCGTCACCGCGACGTCTCGACGGTTCAGCACCGTGCCCGGCTGCAGGTTCTCGTACCCGGCCGGGGGATCGAACCACGCATCGCCCAGGGGGGAGGGCAGGTACGCAGCGGGGTCCGAAGGGGGAGAGACGAAGTCCTGAACAGGATCGGCTTGAGCCGGGCCTGCCAACGACAGCATCAATGCTGCGGCTCCGGCCAGAACGAGTGCCTTGCGCATGTGATTCCCACCCTGTAGCTCCGTACGCCCCGACGTCCGGTAGACCAGTGACCATCGTGCCATACGGTGGCGCAATTTCGGGTCTGTGAACTGAGCCAGCAAGCAGGTAGGTTGTCTGTTACTCCGAACACTACTCACCAGTAGGGACCCGTCCATGCCAGCACCGTCAGCTGCGACCTTCACCCGGCTCGCCGATCTCATCGCCATCCCCGACGCCGAATCGCGGCCGACGAAGACCATCACCGAGGTGTTCACCGGCAAGGAGCTGGCGACCATCCCGGTCGGTACCGCCGCCGATGCGACCGCCGCGATCGCGCGCGTCCGCGCAGCTCAGGCTGCCTGGGTCAAGCGGCCCGTGTCCGAGCGCGCCGAAATCTTCCACCGCTACCGCGACCTGGTGCTCGCCCACCGCGACGAGCTGATGGACATGGCGCAGGCCGAGACCGGCAAGTCCCGCGCCGCCGCTCTCGAAGAGGTTCTCGACATCTCGATGACCGCGCGGCACTACGCGCGCACCGCCGCGAAGCTGCTGGCTCCGAAGAAGGTCACCGGCATGCTGCCCGTGCTGACCAAGACCCGGGTCCGCTACCAGCCGAAGGGCGTCGTCGGAATCATCGCCCCGTGGAACTACCCGATGACCCTCGCAGTGTCCGACGCCATCCCGGCACTGCTGGCAGGCAACGGCGTCGTGCTCAAGCCCGACAGCCAGACGCCGTACTGCGCGCTCGCCTGCGTCGAACTGCTCTACAAGGCCGGTCTGCCCCGTGACCTGTTCGCCGTCGTTCCCGGCCCGGGTTCGGTGGTGGGAACCGCCATCGTCGAGAACACCGAGTACGTCATGTTCACCGGCTCCACCGCTACCGGCCAGCTCCTGGCCGAGCAGGCCGGGCGTCGACTCATCGGATTCTCCGCCGAGCTCGGCGGCAAGAACGCGATGATCGTGGCCAAGGGTGCCAACCTCCGGGAAGTGTCCGACGCGGCCGTGCGGGCCTGCTTCTCCAACTCCGGCCAGCTCTGCATCTCCATCGAACGTATCTACGTCGAGAAGTCGATCGCCGCGGAGTTCACCGAGAAGTTCGGTCAGCGGGTACGCAACATGAGCCTCGGAGCCGACTACGAATTCGGCATCGAGATGGGCAGCCTCATCTCCGAGGATCAGATCAAGACCGTCTCGGCCCACGTCGACGACGCCAAGGTCAAGGGCGCGACCGTCGTAGCCGGAGGCAATGCGCGCCCCGACATCGGCCCGCTGTTCTACGAGCCGACGCTGTTGACGAACGTCACCGAGGACATGGAATGCGCGGCAACCGAGACCTTCGGGCCGCTGGTGTCGATCTATCCCGTCGCCGACGTCGACGAGGCCATCGAGAAGGCCAACGACACCGAGTACGGACTCAACGCCAGCGTGTGGGCCAAGACCAAGGCCCAGGGCGAAGCCATTGCGGCACGGCTGCATTCGGGCACCGTGAACGTCGACGAGGGCTACGCACCGACGTGGGGCACCACCGGTGCTCCGATGGGCGGCATGGGCGTATCCGGTGTCGGACGCAGGCACGGTACCGAGGGCCTGCTCAAGTACACCGAGTCGCAGACCATCGCGACGACGCGTCTGCTCAATCTCGGTGGACCGCGCGGACTTCCGCCAAAGCTGTGGGCGAAGATCATGCCGCCCTTCGTCAAGGCGCTGAAGTACATCCCGGGTCGGTAGAACCGGGCCCGGCGACGTCGGGCGACGAGGGACGGTCTAGGTCGTACGCAGGACCGAGATGCTCAGGGCCCTGGTGAAGATCGAGTCGGTGCCGACTCGATCGAACATCGGCCACGACTGCCGATCGATTCCCTCGTCGTCGAACGTCGCCACGGGGATGTCCCACACTGTGGATCCGGTTCCGACGTCGATTCCGCGCAGCACATCCGGTCCGAACAGAGTGGCGACGTCACCGTCGAGCGCACCGACCTCCGCGAAACCTCCTGATTCGCGACTCCACAGCGTGTTCCCGGTGTCGAGGTCGATTGCGGATTCGGTGGCTGTGTCGTTGTTGCGCAGCAGCGCCACCGAACCCGTGACGGCGTATGCCAGTCCGTTGGTGGACAGGAACGCAGCGGCGGGTCCGGTGATCTCCGGCGCAACAGCCCAGACCAGATTCTCGTCGGTCCACACGGGATCCGGATTAGGTGGCCGATAGCCGCCCGTCCCGAGCAGCAACGGGCTCTGCTCGGCGGGTGCGTCGAACGTCGGCCGCTGCAGGGTCACGGAATCCGTTGCAGCGAGCACGGATCCGTCGGCGTCGACGATCTCCGAACCTGTGACCACGGTGGGATCCGAGCAGTCCGTCCGCACCACCCGCACGTTGCCGTCGCTCGACGCGGTGCCCGAGCGAGCGCAGTTCTGAGCTGTTCTGGACCACCGGTTCTCCCCGGTGGCGAGGTCGAAGGCGAACACTCCTCGGCCGTCGTCGAACAGCCCGATTCCGTTCTCGGTGTGCAGCGTCGAGGCGAACTGTGTGTTGAGTGAGGACGTGGAATCGAACTGCACCGACCAGTCCGCGTCCACGTCGTCCGCGGTGCCGCGAGACACCGTCGGCCGGACGCCCTCGCGGACCGCCCGAGAGGTGTACACGTGGCCGTCCGCCGTGGTCAGACCGGTGATCGGAAACGCTGCGTCCCGAGTACTCGATTCCCCGGATTCAGCGTCGACGGTGAGGATTTCGGATGTCGTGCCTGCGGAGCCGCGGTAGCAGACGACCTGCCCGTCGACCAATTCCTCACCGCAGCCGACGACGTTCTCCGCGGGGGTACGCCACCGCACCGCACCGTCGGCGATGTGCAATCCCACCAGGGTGGCGTCGACGAACTCTCTGCCGTCGAGGCGGCCGACGAGCGTGACGACTGTCGAGCCGTCGGAGATGGAACCGGATTCCGTCGAATCGGTGTCGCTGCCCTGGACGGGATCACGAAACTGACCGCCCTCGACACCCACATCCGAGGGAGTGAGAGTCCAGCCCAGAGTCGGAGCAGGTCCTGTTGCACCGTCGATGGGAGTGCCGGCCGTCGACGCTCGTTCCTCGGTTCCGCACGACGCGCAGGCAAGCGCTGCTACCAGGACCGCGGCGGCGGAGACCCGGAGACGACGTGTCATGAAAAGATCCTCCCGCCTGTGCAGAACCGAAAGATGGTGGACGGTTCGGTCTTGGAGCATAGAGAACGAAAAATCCCCGCACTCCCGGTGGGGGTGCGGGGAACTTTCGTTGACGCGCGAGCCTAGTTGACGCTGTGTCCGTTCAGTCCGGCGTGTGCGTAGTGATTGCGACTGTCGGGAATGTGGTTGTCTCCCAACACCCGAGCAATCTGCTGCTCACTGAGTCCGAGGCGACGAAGCCGCTCGCAGACCGCATCGAAATCGAGCATTCTCGCGTCGAGTTCCTGCTGCAGTGCAATCACTTCGGCGCGGATGGTCTCGGCCTCGTCCAGTGCCGCCAGCGTGTCCTTCGGCTCGGGTAGCAGCAGGGCGAGCAGCCGGTCACGTGCGTCGGTGCTCAGACCCTCGAAGGGGCGCTGCCCCGGCTGCGCCTCGTGACGACCCTCGGCGCGGCCGCCCTCGAAGCGACGGTCGGTCTCGTACTCGGCGGAGACGTAATCCTGCGTGGCACCGAAGGAGGGAATCTCGGCGAGCTGGTCCTGCGGCTCATCCGTGGGTCCCTGGGCAGGGGTCGACGCGATGTCGATCGTCTGGCGCAGTGGGCGATTCGGAATGAAGACGACCGCGATCAGCGTCACGATCGCGACGAACCCGGCGATCATGAAGATGCGACCGGTCGCATCACCGTACGCGGTGCGGATGACTTCGAGGACCGGAGCAGGCAGTGAGGTGAGATCGAGCGATCCACCGCCGCCCGACGAGCTGTCGACGCCGAGCTGGGCCAGGCCGGCTGCGGACTTGTCGGCCACCCGGGTCGCCAGCAGGGAACCGAGAACCGAGACGCCGATCGCGCCGCCGAAGGTGCGGAAGAACGCAACCGTCGACGATGCCGCACCGACGTTCTGCACACTGACCGTGTTCTGCACTGCGAGAACGAGATTCTGCATCAGCATGCCGGTACCGAGGCCGACGATCGTGATGAAGATGCCGACCGTGACCAGGCTGGTGGCGTGATCGATGGTGCCCAGGAGCAGGAATCCGATCACCAGCAGGATGGATCCGGTGACGATGAACGGCTTCCACTTTCCGAACTTGGTGATGAGCTGACCCGAACCGACGGAGGCCACGAGCATGCCGAACACCAGTGGGATGGAGAGCAATCCGGCTTCGGTCGGGGTGTAGCCGCGAGCGGTCTGGAAGTACTGGCCGAGGAAGGTGGTGGCTCCGAAGAGGCCGACACCGACGGCGATGGAGGCGATGATGGCCAGGCCGGTCGTGCGCTCGGTGACGATCTTGAGCGGGATGATCGGCGACTTGTGCCGAGCCTCGACGACGACCGTCAGGATCAGCAGCAGAACTCCGCCGCCCACCAGGTAGGCAGTCTCACGGGAGATCCAGGCGTAGTAGTCCGCCTTGCCTGCGAACGAGACCCAGACGAGGAGAACGGAAACGCCTGCGGTGAGCAGGAGTGCGCCGAGCCAGTCGATGGAGACGTTGTCCTTGCGAACGGTCTTGATGTGCAGGGTCTTCTGCAGCAGTCCGAGGGCGATCACGGCAAGCGGCACGCAGACGAAGAAGCACCAACGCCAGCCGAGGGGGCTGTCGACGATGACGCCGCCCAGGATCGGGCCACCGGACATCGACACGGCCATGACCGCTCCGGTGTAGCCGGAGTAGCGGCCGCGATCACGCGGCGAGACGATGGTGCCGATGATGGCGATGACGAGTGCTGTCAGACCACCCATGCCTATGCCCTGGACGACGCGGGCAGCCAGCAGTACCGGCACGTTGTGTGCGAAGCCGGCGATGAGCGAGCCCGCGACGAAGATGACGATCGCGCTCTGGACCAGCACCTTCTTGTTGAACAGGTCGGCGAGCTTGCCCCAGATGGGAGTGGAGGCGGCGTTGGCCAGCAGGGCTGTGGTGATGACCCAGGCGTACGCGGTCTGCGAACCCTTCAGATCACCGATGATGGTGGGCAGCGCCGTCGAGACGATCGTGGTGCTCAGCAGCGCGGTGAACAGCGCAGCCAGCAGGCCGGTGAGTGCCTCGAGGATCTGGCGGTGCGACATCGCGTCGGGATCGACGACTGCCTGATTGGGCGGAGTTTCCGCAGATGTAGTCATGTTCTATCTCGCAATCGATTCAATGCGGACCACGTCCTGGTGCTGGGCGTGGGCGTCTTCGTTGAAGGTGTCGTTCAGTTTGCGGATCGAGTCGAGTGCATCGAGTGCCTCGGACTCGCTCCAGCCGCTCAGCATCTCTGCCAGGCGACGTGCGCGTCTGTCCCAAATTTGTTTCAGTCGAACCTGGCCGACGTCCGACACACAGACCCGGGACGCCCTTCGGTCGTCCGGATCGGGATGCCGATCGATGTAGCCGAGGTCGACGAGGTCCGCGATCTGCCGGCTGAGGGCGGACTGGCTGACGCAGAGCCTGCTGGCCAGGTCGGTCTGTCTGCATTCGCCCTCGGTCGCCAGGATGGCCAACACTCCGGTCAGGGCCTGCGGCAGGGGTGAATCCTCGACTCCGGTGGTCACGGCCCGCTTCAGCGTGCGCCCGAAGAGGAAGACCTCTTCGACCAGCGACTCCGCTGTAGTGGATCGAACTGCCATGAGTGCTCCAACGATGAGTTCCATTTACTTGCTGTCTGCAACCATATATATACATACATGCGCTAAGCAAACATTATTCCTGTCTGGTGGGTCACAGGGTTGGAGCCGGATCGCGGATCGGCTCCTCGGATCTGGATTCGTGCCTCCGATCGCAGTCGGAAATCCGAAACTGGGGAGTCGATCCGCGGTCGGGGGTGGGCGATACAGTCCGGGCATGGACGTTGTGCGCGCGATGCCATTGCTCACGGTCACCGATCTCGATGCGGCGCTGGACAGGTACGTCCAGGTCACCGGCATGGAGGTGGTGATGAATCACGGGTGGATCGCCACGCTCGCGCCGTCGGGTGACAGTGCGGCGCAGCTGAGCCTGATCACCATCGATCCCACCGGACCGGTCAACCCGTCGGCGTCGATCGAAGTGGACGACGTGGACGCGGCGTACCGGGCAGCGATGGACGCCGAACTCGAGATCGTCTACGAGATCACCAACGAGGAGTGGGGCGTACGCCGATTCTTCTTTCGCGACTCCGACGGCAACGTGGTGAACGTGCTCTCACACATGTGAGATCAGGCGGGGGACAACAAGTCTCCGCGCCGGATACCGCGAAGAGTGCGGGTGGCCACGGTGAACCAGGCGGCGAGCAGCAAGAGGTACAGGGCAACGGCCAGAGCCTGCATCGCACCGAAATTCAGTGCATGTCCCAGGGCGCTCGCCCCGGTGACGCAGGTGCCGACGGGGAAGGTGAACGACCACCACGTCAGCGAGAACCCCAGGTTCCTGCGCGCCGCGTGGACGGTGAGAGCCGTCGCGAGCGCGAACATCAGCACACCGAAGCCGCCCATGATCAGCCCGTAGCCGATGCCGAAGACGTGCAATCCGACGGCGATCGACGACTGTGCACCGGTGAACACCATCGATGCGTCGGTGCCGAGCAGGTTCGCCGCCGTGATCGACTGACCGATCAACCCCAGCGAGATCCACACAGTGGGAGCCGCGTCGACGGGCGGTAGACCGCCGTGCAGCAGACGCCCGTAGATCAGAGTCAGCGTGATCATCCCGACGATCAGCGACAGTCCGAACATTGCGTAGCACGCGCACAGCAGCGCCAGCCGCCACTGGCCTTCGGGTAGGTGCGGAAGCAGCAACGCCCCGGTCGACGCGGAGACCATCGGCGGAACGACGGGCATCAGCCATGCGGGTAGGGCTGTGACCTGCTCTCGGTGAACGGAGGTGATCATGCGGAAGGGAACCACGACGCTGGTGAGCAGACCGGTGATCGTCCCGGCGATCCACAGGCCGGCGAACAGCGCGGTCGCCGCGGTGGATCCGAGCAGGTCCGCTCCGAGGAGGCCTGCTCCCGCGCCGACGGTGAGCAGTGCCATCGGCGGAGCGCCGTAGAACTGCACCATCACCGGGTGCCGGGCATAGGTGACAGCTCGGTCGCGGTGCCCGATCCAGTGCATCGCGAAGGCCGCACCGATCACGACGAGCGCCGTAGCTGCGCAGACCCAGACTGCGACCGCGAACACGTGCAGAGCCGGGGACTGCACCGGCAACGTCGCGGCCGCGGTGGCCACGACGCCGGTCCCCATCACCGCGGCGAACCAGTTGGGGGTGATGTGCTCGAAGGGCTGGCGATGCGCCACGCGGGTAGGAGCTGTCACGGTCATCTCTACAGCCTGCGCGGTGCCGTGCCGGCTCGGTAGGCACCGGTTCAACACTCAGTCATAATCCAGGGCTATGGCTGCGTCTTCGCAGCCACGGTGAGCAACTCCGCGGCCGGTCCACTCGGCGCGCGGCCGGACGGCCAGATCGCTCGCAGTTCACGATGCAGTGTCAGTCCTGGAATCGGTACGCGGACCAGGGTCCCGGCAGCCAACTCGGGAGCGACGGCCAGTGAGCTCAGCACGGCTCCGCCTATTCCTGCCCCGACCGCGGACTTGATCGCCGTCGTCGAGGAGACCTCGAGGAGCGGCGAGGCCGGTTGCCCGAGACCCGCTGCCGCCAAGGCGCTCTCGTAGGCCGAGCGCGTCCCCGACCCGGCCTCCCGCGTCACCAGGGCGGTGCCGACGATCTCGACGGCCGACGGCGCAGTGACGGCCCAGGGGTGGTCCGGTGCCACCACGAGCACCAGTTCGTCGGTGGCAACGGTTCGGTGATCCAGAGCCGTAGGGACACTGGGGCTTTCGATGAAACCGACGTCGGCATTGCCTGCAAGCACCTTCTCGGCGACCACTGTCGAGTTACCCGAGCTCAGCGTCGGCACGATGTGCGGGACAAGCGTGTGCAGCGTGACCAGCCAGCGCGGCAGAAGATACTCTGCGACAGTCTGACTCGCGGCGATCTGCACGTGGCCGATGCGTTCGGCATGCAGTGCGGCGATCGCCGTCGCCAAGTCCTCTGCCGACCGGACGACCGGCGCGGCCCAACTGGCGACGAGCTCGCCGAACTCGGTCAGCACGGTCCCGCGTGCGCCCCGTTTCAGTAGCGGCGCGCCGACACGGCGCTCCAACGCGCGGATGCGGGCACTGGCCGCGGGCTGAGACATGCCGTGGGCCCGCCCCGCTCGCCCGATGCTGCCGAGCTCGGCCACCGACAGCAGCAGATCGATGCTGGTGAGATCGGCGACGTGAGGGGGAAGCGGCACAGGGCGAGCCTACGGCGGGGCGAGTCGGTACTCGCTGAACAGGTCCAACTCGCCGTCGGGCTCGGTGATGTCCGCGGACTCGATCGCATCTTCCGTGTCTTCGAGATCGTCAGGCTCACTGCGCTCGTGCAGCACCGAACCCACCAGGGCGGTGACGTCGATGGCTGCGGGGTCGGGGATGGGGTGTCCCTCGACGAAGGCGAGTCGCTCGGCCGACAGGTAGGCCAGGCGCACGGCCTGGACCACGAGTACGCGTCGTAGACCCTCGGAGACCTCGCCGCGTTCGCGGGTGACCGCAGCCAATCGCGAAATCGTCTCGGCACGACGGGCGATGCGGATGTCGGGGTGCCCGCGCTCCCGGCGGGTCTGCTCCGAGATCAACGATCGACGCAGCGACGCCGGGAGTGCGATGGGCTCCGAGACCGGTGGGATCTTCTCGTTCAGGATCGCCTTGTGCCGCGACTTGTCGATGGCCTCGAGGTACGCCGTGTACTCGTGAGCGTTCAGATCACGCTCGGCTGCGCGGAATCGTTCTGCGCCGTCGGACTTCTTGAGATCTTCGTACTGCCACAGCGGCCAGATCTCGATTTCCGCGACCTCGAAGACGTCGAGCACGCGCATCGCGACGGCGTCGGTGCGCTGGTTGGTCAGGTGACGCTGCACCCGAACGCTCAGCTTCTCCTTGGTCTGCCCCACGTAGATCGGCTCGCCGTCGTAATCGTAGAACGCATACACGCCCCACTTGGCCGCCGACCACACCCGGCCCTGATCGTCCTTCTCGCTCAGCACTTCTCGCAGGGCCGTGCGAAAGGACTGCACATCGTCTGCGGGAAGAGTGCTCTTGCGCGGCGCGACGGCAGACGACCGCAGCGAGGACTTACCGTGACTGGACATGCGCCGCAGCTGTATTCGATGCATGCATCGTCCCGCTGACCAGTGGCATCAGATAGTGCTCCGCGAGCCACGTGACCACGGGAACGCACACCGCATCACCGAAACCGAAGAGCGCCTGGTTGTTTCGCAGACCGTCGAGTGTGTACTCGCCGGCACCCATCAGCCGAGCGTATTCGAGCGGTGTCATCCAACGCACCTGCAACCGGCCGTTGCCCATCTTCACCACCGCCTGCTTCGACGAACCGCCGCGGGCGGTACGAAGGCAGCCGGAGATGTCGTCGGGCCGAGCCTCCCAGACCGCGACGCCGTTGCGGGTGCGACGGTAGGCGGTGCGGTAGCTGACCTTGCGGGACTTCTTCAGAATCTCTATGCGCTGCAACTGGATCGGCGACAACGACTGCACGAACGCCGCGGTACGGGCTGTGTCCCACCACCGCTCGTCTCGGTAGTCCATGCGCTCGACCACATCGCCGAGGCCACTGGTCAACGGAATCGGCGGACTCGGCAACGGAGCGCGGTGCGTCAGCAACGTCGAATCGCCGTACACCGCCTGCAACCAATCCGGCCGCAGCTCGCTGTTGGGATCGCGGGCATCCTCGGGGGGATTCTGCGCGCCGATCAGGAACAGGCGTGGACGCGACTGCGGAACGAAGCGTCGAGCATCGATGGTGAGCACATCTACCGAGTAGCCGAGCTCGTTGAGTTCTCGCACCGCTGCGGCCAGATCGTCGCCGCCGTGACTGGTGGCCAGCCCGACGACGTTCTCGAGCGCCACCACCTTCGGCCGAGCGGCACCGAGCTCGCTCAACACCCGCGTGAAATGCCGGAACGTCGAGGAGTTCTTGCCCGCCAGACCGGCGCGGCCCCCGGCCAACGACAGGTCGGTGCACGGAAACGACGCCCACGCCAACGACAAACCGTCGGGCAGGTCTTCTCCCCGGGTGTGGGCAACATCGCCGAGTTGAAAATGGCCTGCATCGTCACCGAAGTGCTGGCGGTACATGTGGTGCTTGTCGCGCTCGATGTCGTTGGCCCACGAGACCTCGAAACCGGCCTGCTCCAAGCCCATTCGCACCAAGCCGATACCGGCGAAGAACTCCGCGACAGTGTGGATCCGGCCGAGCGCAGGTGCCGAGGAACCACTCGGCACGACAGTCAACTTCGGCATGCACTCAGGCTAGTACAGCGCACCGACACGGTTGTGCCTACCGCCGGCTCACGCAGTGGTCGCCAGCGCCGCCGCCAAGCCGAACGCCACCGCCAGCAGGCTCACATGCGCGGCCGCTCGCCCCACCGAGTGCTCCACCGTGGATCGGTGTGCGGCGACGGTCGGCAACCACGTCCCACGGATTCGATGAGCCAACGCGACCAGGATCACCGTGACGAGAACCTTGGCGAGAACGATTCGGCCGTAACCGGTCTCGATCACGGCACCGAGGCTGTCGAGTTTGAGGACCGCGTCCAGAACCCCGGTGGTGGCCACCCCGACGACGCACCAGAACGCGACTCGCGAATAGACCGGCAACACCGTCGCCCACGCGGATTTGCTCCGCAGACTCAGCGCCATCGCACCCAGTACACCGAGCCACACCGACGCGCACAGCACATGCACGGCAACGGCGAAGGAGCCGAACGCGAACTGCGACATGTGACCGGTGATCGGCCGCGCCACCAGGGCGAGTGACGCCAGCACGATCACCGGAGTCGGAGACCAGCTCGCCCCCGACCGATACCCGGCCACCCCGACGGCGCACAGAGCGAGCGCCAGGATCACCGTCGCCGAACCCAGACGGCCCACCGAGATCGAGGTGGCGAACGTGGTGAAAGCGCTCGGCGACAACGTCAGTGGCGTACGCCCGGCCGAATCGGCTGCCGCAGCGGCCAGCAGAACGAACTCGGCCACCGCCCACAGCCCCGACAGATAGCCGATCGCGCGCCACATCACCAGCGGGTCGAGGGCGGGGCGTCGGGACTCGGAACTGGCGTCCAGGACAGCGAGAACTCCGAACCCCAACACCACCGAACCCGACGCCACCGCGATCACCCGTAGCCACGACGACCCACCGGGAAAGGTGGGGTACGCCAGCGCGAACGCCGCCGCGACCCCGAGCAACGCCGCAGCTGCGGCGGCGAGCACCAACCGAACGCTTCTCTCGCCCACCGCAGCCACGTCGGTACTACTTCTGGGTCTTCGGCTTACGCAGGGCGAACCCCAACGCGCCCGCGAAGGCCAGAACCGCGACCACGATCAACACGATGTGTCCGTAGCCGCCGAGGAATCCGCCATCCGACTCCTCCGAGGTGCCCGACGCGTCGGCCGGTGCCCCGGGAGTGCCGGAACCTTCCTGCGTCAGCGTGAACGTCGCCGTGCCGCTCACGGGATGACCGTCCGCGGAGGTGATGCGGTACGCGAGGGTGTACTCGCCGATCGGTCCCAGTTCACCGACGTCGACGACGACGCTCTGGCCCTCGATGCGTGCGTCGCCCTTCGACCAGATGTTGCCGTCGGGCCCGACGACGTTGAGCGTGGCGAACTGCGACTGCGGCACCTCGTTGAACGACACCGACGCCGTCGCCGGAGACGAGTCGAGGGAGGAGCCGTCGGCCGGGCTGTACCCGGTGACCTGCGAATGCGCCGACGCGATCGGTGCGGCGATCAACAGCACCAGCAGTGCTGCGGCCGAGACGAGCAGTGCCTTCGTGGACACGACGAGCGATCTCACGAGCGCCGCGCCCTGATCGTCGCGCCGACGCCCAGACCTGCGCCGACGGCTCCGAGTACCAGTCCGACGCCGGCGAGCCAGCGAGCGGTGTTGTCGGAGGACGACGACTCCGCCGATGCCTCGGCGGTTGCGGTGGTCTCGGTGTGGGCGCTGCCGTGCGCATCACCGCCGGCCGCGGCCAGAGTCAGAGTGGGAGCGGGCAATTCGGGCTCGCTACCGTCCTCGGTCATCGGCTCGTCCCAGTTCACGACCTCACCGTCGGTGTAGGTCTGGGTGGCCGGGAACGAGACGGTCTCCTGCTCGGGCAGCGGTCCCGCGGAGAGCAGGAACTGCTGGAACTGGCCCGGGCCGACCTCGGAACCGGGGTTCGCCGTCCACGTCACCGACACCGCCAGATCGGCCGAGTCCTTCTCGACGGTGGACGTCCACCCCGGGATGGGCTGCGTACGAGCCGAATTCAGGCCAGGCAGGGTCACCTTGACCGAACTGGTCGAGGCAGTATCGGACTCGGTGGGAACGCGGAACGTCAGCACCGAGTAGCCGCCCTGCGCGGCGTCGGGTGCCGAGACGACGACGTGTGCGGACGCTGCGCCTGCGCCGATCAGCAACGCGCCGACGGTGGCTCCTGAGACGAACAGGGCACGGGAAAGAGAGCTCTTCATGGATTGGGTCATTTCTGTGCAGAGATGTGCGGGAAAGGAATGTCGGTCAGTAGATCGACACCGGGGGCCCGCGACGAGAGATGACCCAGTCGAGCGCAGTGCCGTCCACCGACGGAACCGCGACGGACATGGAGACGCGACCGACGGCGGAACCGTCGGGCAGGGGAGTGAGGAGGGCGAGAACCGCTCGGACGATGGAGGTGATCGGGCCGTAGAGGCGCTCGGCCGCGGCGATCGTGAATCCGGCGACGACCGAGGCGACCGCGTGGAAGGCGATCATGGCTGTGCTGGGAAGCAGGGAGTGTGCGTGCATCTGAGCTGCGCTACCGAGGCTCAGCGCGATGTGGGCGACGAGTTGGCCGGTCAGCAGAGCCGGGAGCAGCAGAACGGTCGAACGCCTGGGCAGGGCTGTCATGGCACCGATACCGATGCCGACGACGATCAGCAGGGCCAGGGCAGAACCGTCGGGCCAGTCGCCGCCGGCCATGCCGTGTGCGGCCACCGCGAGCGCCGCGGTGACGATACCGACAGCTCCGCCGCGAAGCGGGGCGGCTGAGCTGTCGGTCATCGGTTCGTTCAGGGGTCAGCGCACGCCGAGACGGGCGAGCAGATCGGCCTCGATGCCGTCGAGCTCTGCGGAGATAGCGGCGTGTGCGGTCTTGCGGCGAGCGGGCGGCATCTGCTCGGATGCGCGGACAGCGGTGGTCAGATCGTCGAGACGCTCGCTGATCGCGGCACCGAAGCTCTTGGTCTCGGGATCGGAGTGGCGCGCACCGATGGTGCCGAGCGACTTCTCGGCACCGGCGATCCGTGCGCTGAGCTTGCCGCCGTGGCCGGTGTACTCGCTGAGCTGATCGGGTGCGACACCGAGCTGCTGCGCCTTGCGGCTGTCGAGCTGCGCACGAACGACGGTCGCACCGCGGTAGAGGATGGGGGCCAACACGGGAATCAGCAGCCGTGCAATACCGAGGTACTTGCGGATCTGAGCCACGCTCAGTGTTCCCTGCATCGCAGCTTTCTGCTGAGCCTTGAGGGCAGAGACCTGCGCCTTCTCGACGTTCTTCTGCGACTTGGCCTCCACCGCGCTGAGCTTGCGCTGTGCCTTCGCTATCGCCTTCAACTGCTTGCGCTCGTTCTTCGCGCCCAGCTTCGCTTCGAGTGTTGCCTTGTGCTTGAGAGCTTTGG
This sequence comes from Rhodococcus sp. 05-339-2, assembly GCF_002258965.1. Taxonomy (NCBI): domain Bacteria; kingdom Bacillati; phylum Actinomycetota; class Actinomycetes; order Mycobacteriales; family Nocardiaceae; genus Rhodococcus; species Rhodococcus sp. 05-339-2. Next base: position 329,550 of record NZ_NOYW01000016.1, on the reverse strand, counting down.
CCTCTGCCTTGCGAGTGGCACGACCCTTACGCTTGCGGAACAAACCCATCGACAAGGCTCCTGACATGTGCTGCTGGGCGGGAAAAGTGCGTTCCACACACCTTATCGGGCGGTGGTGTTCGCAGGCTGACGGGCGGTGATCTGCACCGGCTGTCGGAGGGCTGACCTAATGTCTTGAAGTGTGAACGGTCGACGAGCTCCTGCACCCGTGCTGCTCGATGCCGGATCGTTGACGCGGTGCAGGCACCGGCTCTATCTCGACACCGCGTACGGATCGTTGCTGCGCGGTGAACCCGAGAACCCAGGGGTGCGGCAGCGTCGAGAAGCAGCTCAGGCCCACCGGGAGAACATCCGCGCGCAGCTGGCCGTGGACGATCCGATGCTGTGGACCGAGATCGACGAGCCCACCGCCCGAGACGCTGCCGACGCCACCGTCGCCGCCTGTCGGGACGGAGTGGAACGCATCTGGAACGCGGTACTGCCCCTCGAACGCGACACCGGTCGACGCGGGCGCAGCGAACTGCTCGTCCGCGACGCGTCCGGCGGCTACATCCCGGTGATCGTGGTCAACCACAAGGTCACCGACCCCGGCCGTGGCGCGCGCACCACCCCGCTCGATCGATGGTCTCCGGCGATCGACGAGACCCGCAAGGTGCGCAGCCAACTCCGCGACCAGCTCCGGCTCGCTCACCTGTATCGCATGCTGGCGCACGAGGGCCTGGGCACGGCCACGCCCGTCGGCGGCGCGGTGGGCTACAAGGGCGAATGCATGCTGGTGCACGATCTCACCTCGGTCCTCGACGAATACGACACCCGCTTCGCAGACCGGCTCTCGGTTGCACAGGGCACCGCGTTCACCGTTCCCTCCCAGGTCAGTGAGTGCCGATCCTGTTCGTGGTGGTTCGACTGCAAGCCGCAACTCGAGGCCGTTCGTGACGTTTCGCTGGTGGCCTCCGGTTCCCGCGCCGATGTGCTGCGCAGCGCGGGCGTGCGCACCATCGACGAGTTGGCGCAGTGGACCGGCCCGGCACCGGAGGAGTGGCCTTTCGGAAACTTCGACGACGCCGTGTCCGCGGCACTGGCCTGGCGAGCCGACGTGCCGTTGCTGCGGCGCTCGGAGACCGTGACGGTGCACCGCGCCGACGTCGAGGTGGACGTGGACATGGAGAGCTATCAGGAACACGGCGCGTACCTGTGGGGCACGCTGCTCACCGAAGCGGGTGGCCCGCCGCCGACCTATCGCGGCTTCGTCACCTGGGATCCGCTGCCGACCGTGGACGAGGGCCGCTCGTTCGCGGTGTTCTGGAACTGGTTGATGGACACCAGGGCCGATGCGGCCGCGCGCGGCAAAACCTTTGCCGCGTACTGCTATTCACGGCAGGCGGAGGACAAGTGGTTGCTCGATTCGGCCCGCCGCTTCGCCGACGTTCCCGGGGTGCCGACCGAGGCGCAGATCCGCGAGTTCATCGACAGTGAGCAGTGGGTCGACATCTACCAGGCCGTGAGCGATCAGTTCATCTGCCCGAACGGCAAGGGACTGAAGAAGATTGCGCCGGTCGCAGGATTCGCGTGGCGTGACGACGAGGCCGGCGGCGAGGCGTCGATGGGCTGGTATCGGGAAGCCGTCGGATACGACGACGAGCCCGACCACACGCAGCGCGAGCGACTGCTGGTCTACAACGAGGACGACGTTCTGGCCACGAAAGTGTTGCGCGAGTGGATGTCCGACCGTGCGGAGAAGGAGATCCCGACGGTGGCGGACCTGCGCGCTCGCGCGTGACCCCGCGTCGATCGGCGGGGCCACGCGGAGTGGGCAGTGGTCAGCGCGGAGCCATACGGATCGCGCCGTCCATGCGGATGGTTTCACCGTTGAGGTAGTCGTGCTCGGCGATCATCTGGACCAGCTGCGCGTACTCGGTGGGCTGAGCCAGGCGCGACGGGAACGGTACCGACGCCTCGAGGCCCTGACGGTATTCCTCGGTGACGCCTGCCAGCATCGGGGTGTCGACGATGCCGGGCGCGATGGTGTTGACGCGGATACCGACCTGGGCGAGGTCGCGGGCAGCGGTGATGGTCATCGCGTGTACGCCGCCCTTGGAGGCGGTGTAGGCGATCTGGCCGATCTGGCCCTCGAAGGCGGCGACCGATGCGGTGTTGATGACGACGCCGCGCTGGCCCGCATCGTCGACGGTCGACTGCGACTGCATCCGGTTCGCGGCCAGCCGCATCACGTTGAACGTGCCGAGCAGGTTGATGGTGATGACCGTGCGGAACAGCTCGAGATCGTGCGGTCCCTTCTTGGACAGGATGCGGCCCGCCCAGCCAACGCCTGCGCAGTTGACGACGATGCGCAGCGGCACACCGGATGCGACGATCGTGTCCAGGGCGGCCTCGACCTCGGCCTCGCTGGTGACGTCGGCGGGCAGCAGAGTCACCCCGGCCGGGACGCTGTCTCCGGCGCGCTCGATGGACTGCGGCAGGTCGAGCCCGAACACGGTGACGCCTGCGGCGGCCAGACGAGCGGCCGTTGCGGCACCGAGGCCCGACGCTCCACCGGTGACAAGTGCTGCTGTTCCTGAAATCTCCACGTCGTACGATCCCCTTCGCTCACGGTGGCGGGCCGCGGCACAGGCAGCGACCTCGTAGTCGCTTGCACCATAACCGGCGGGACACCTCACCCACCTTCAGGCACCCTGGATGGGACCTACTTGATCCCGCTGCGCGCGAATCCGGCGATGAAGTACTTCTGGAAGAACAGGAACAGCAGTGCCATCGGCACGACGTTGATCAGCGCGAACGCCATCGTGGCACCGTAGTCGCTGTTCGCCTGGCCCTGCAGGTACAGCAGGCCGATGGGCAAGGTGAACAACTCGTTCTCCCGCAGCGCGATCAGTGGCCACGCGAAATCGTTCCACGATTGCAGCAGGCTCATGAAGGTGAGGACAGCGATCAGCGGTCCCGACAGGGGCAGCACGACGCGCCGGAAGATCTGCCAATGCCCGGCACCGTCGAGACGCGCCGCCTCGAGCAGCTCACGCGGAATGCCGAGCATGAACTGGCGTGCGAGGAAAAGCCCGAACGCCGACGCCGAGCTCGGCAGGATCACCGCCCAGTACGTGCCGTACAGGCCGAGGCCGACGACGATGCGGAACAGTGCCACCATGATCACCTGCACGGGCAGCACCAACGTGGCCAGCGCGATGAAGAACAGTGGCGTCGAGAACCGAAACCTCAAGTGCGCGAACGCATATCCCGCGAGCAGGCTCGTGACCACGGTGATGATCGTGACCACGACGGCGATGGCGATCGAGTTGCCGAGCCACGTCGCGACCGGGAACGAGTCGAACACGCGAGTGACGTTCTCCCACGTCACCTGGCGAGGCCACAGGCGTAGTTCGCCGCCGCCCAGCAACTCGCCGCGAGTCGAGAACGCCACGGCGAGCATCCAATACAGCGGAGCGACGGTGATCAGGCCGATGACGGCGATGACCACCGTGCGCAGTACCAGTGCCCGGCGAGCGGACGCGTTCCTCGGCCCACTCATTCGACCAGATCCTTCGTTCGGCTCGTGCGCCACTGTGCGGCGGCGAAGACGAGGGCGAACAGGAACAGCATCATGCCGATCGACGCGGCGTAACCCTGATCGCGGGTGACGAACCCCGTCTCGTAGGCGTAGGTGACCAACACCGATGTCGCCCCGCCCGGTCCGCCGCCGGTGAGAACGAAGACCAGATCGAACACCTGGAACGAGTAGATGACGTTGAGCACCAGCAGAAAGAACGACGTCGGACCCAGCAGCGGCACCGTCACGTTCCGGAAGCGTTGGAACGCGTTGGCACCGTCCAACCGGGCCGCCTCGTACAGATCGGGACCGAGACCTTGAAGGCCGGCCAGGTAGATCAGCATGTTCAGCCCGGTGCGCCACCACACGGTGGCGATGACGATCGATGCGAATGCCGGCCCTGGAGACGATTGCCAGTCGATGGCGGGCAGACCGAGGAACCCGATCAGATTGTTGAGCACACCGGAGTTCTGGTCGAACACCAGAATGCCGATCAGGCCGGTCGCCACACCGGAGACGGCCATCGGCAGGATCACCAGCGAGCGCCACAGCGGCCGGGCGGGCAGCGCGGAATTGAGCAGTACGGCCGCGATCAGACCGAACAGCATCGACAGCGGAGTCACCAATGCGGTGAACAGCAGAGTATTGATCAGTGCCCGCCAGAACAGCGGATCCTCCACCAGGCGTGAGTAATTCGCTGCGCCGACGAACTCGCCTGCACCGAATCCGTCCGTCTGCTGCAGGCTGACGACGAACGCGGCGACGAGGGGAACGAGCACGAACACCGCCAACAGTGCGTAGCTGGGGGCGAGAAACCCGGCGGCTGCGAACGCCTCCTTCCTGGCCCCGGCGCGCTTGGTCTCGGCTTCGGGCCCTGGCCCGGTTTTCTGCCCGGCCCCGGTGATCGGTTCGGCCGTCATGCGCCGGTGACCTCGGCGATTCCGCTCTGCAACGCGGAGACGGTGGCAGCGGCATCCTGCGAACCCGCGAACGCGAGATCGAGCTGCTCCTTCAGGACCGGGATGATCGCCGACATCGACGGGGATGCCACCTGAGCTGCATCCTGCGGCTGCACGGTGGTCGCCTGTGCCGCGAAGATCGGTGCCAGTTCCGACCGGACGTCGAACTCGAGGTCGGAGTTGAGCAGGTCGTTGCGCGTCGGCAGCAGTGAGGCGGCCCGGCAGAAGTTCCGCATCTGCTCCTGCTGGGTGACGAACTCCAGGAAGGACGCCGCCAGCTCCGGCTGAGAGGTCTGCGACGTCGCCACGAGTGCATTGCCGCCGAAGTCGCCGCCGCCCCGGCGATCTCGCGGCGCGTAGGTGGCCGTCCAATCGAAACTGGCCGTGGCATCGGCGTCGGGCAACTGGAACGCACCCGACCACACCATGGCCACCGACTGCGAGAACCAGGCCTCGCTGGCGTAACTCGACGACGCGATGGTGTTGTTGGCCGGCACGTAGCCCTTGGAGAAGAAGGACGACGAGAATTCGACGGCCCGTCGAGCCTCGTCGGAGTCGATCAGTGGCGTCTTCTGGTCCTCGGCCAGGAAGGATCCGCCGGCCTGGAACAGCAGGCTGAGCCAGCGGGTGACACCGTTGCCCTGCCAGTTGTAGGCCCACGGGTACTGGTCCGCCGGCAGCGAGGAACGCAGTCGGTCACCGATCGACGCCAACTCGTCCCACGTCCAGGCGTCGTCCAGAGTGGTCGGAACCGAGTCGATACCGGCCTGCGACAACAGGTTTCGGTTCACCAGAATTGCCGAGGTATCGGTGTGGTGCGGCAGGCCGTAGGGAATTTCGCCGTTCTGCACCGCAGCCCACGCCGTCGGCGTGAACTGATCACGTGTGTCCGACGCCAACAGCGGCGACAGATCCAGCAGTTGGCCGCGGCCTGCATACGCGCCGAACGTGTAGTACGGCACGCGGAAGATGTCGGGCGGATTGCCCGCCTGGAGCTGGGCGTCGATGTTGGTGAACATCTGCTCGTACGGCACCGCGTTGAGGGTGATCGTCGACCCGGGATTGGCCGCCTCGAACGCGTCGATCGAGGCTCGGAAGCCGGCCAACTCGGCGTCGGTTCCCCACGTGGTGAACGTCAGCGTGCCCTCGGCCTGTTGCGACGGGCTGGACTTGACGAAACCGCACCCCGCCAGCAGCAACGGCACTGCTGCGGCACCGGATCCGATCAGGAAGGATCGACGATCGAGAGGCATTGCGGGGCTCCGTTCATCGGCTGCCGGTGCGACAGACCAACTGGTCCGCCGCAGGGTAACCACGACGGTCCGCGCCCAAACCCGGCCGTCAGCTACGGTTGCGCCCGGTGTGGTCGTACTCGACTCGGTGTGCACCGTCGCCCAGGTCGTCGAGCAGAATCGTCGCCGCCACGGGGCGGCCAGGAGGTAGGAGCCGGACCGTCACCGCGCCTGCTTCGGCGGCATCGAGTGCGCTCGACGCGGCGGCCACGATGCGTTCTCGGGCGTCGTCGTCGAGAGCGTTCGGAGATCGGTCGTCGAGCAGCATCACCTCAACCCCGCGGGCCCGCGCAGACCTGGCCGCGCGAGCGAGGTCGGGTCGAACCAGACCGCGGGCGCGCAGGGTGTCGCGAAGTTCGGCTTCGAGTAGCCGACACGCGAGGATCTCCTCGTCGGTGGGATCGGGACCGTCGGCGATGCGCTCCAGTAGCGGACGGGCCAACGCGTCGAGACTGGCCAGCCGAGCGTCGCGTTCCTCGAGAACTGCCGCCGCGGCAGCCTGGGACGCGATGCGCACCGTCGACTGCCTGCGCAGCTCGAAAATTGCCGCGGCCAGCGGACGGATGGTGAACGCGAAGAACGTCGACATCAACAGCGGCGCGATGTTGATGGCGCTGAACGAAAGTCCGTACAGAAATCCCTGACCCGTCACGACCGCCCATCCGATGGCCACGGACATGGTCAGTGTCAACCCGACCCACGCGGCCAGCGTCCGACCGCGCACACACATGAAGGTGTAGATCACCAGTGGCATGCCAAGCGGCCACGTCTGCAGGCTCCCGTTCAGCGGTACCGGCACCACTGTGAAGACCAGGGCGGCTGCCACCGGGCCCGATAGGGTCATCAGTACGGTCGACCGCAGGCTCGGTGGGTCACCCGGCGCGCGGAGCAACAGGATGACAGCGGCCGAGAGCACCAGCACCGCTGCGTATTCGGGCCACACCGCGGACACCCCGGTCAGGGTCGTCGATGCACACACCAGGCACGCGAGGATGAAGAATCCGGCAACCGCATATGCAGCTGCCGACTTCATCGACAGCAGATCGCGAACGTCCTCGCCGTTCATCGCTTCCAGCCCAATCGCACGATGGTGCCTGCGGCGGAGGACACGATGTCGGCAGATCCGCCGTCGAGCTGACGCATCCGGCCCTCGATGCTGACGGCGACGCCGAGTCGGTGGGGCGGCACCGAGCGTCGATCGAAGCCGATGCCGTCGTCCATCACGGTGATCTCCACCGTCGACGGAGCCAGCCGGGCTGTGACCGACCGTTTCGATGCCTGTGCGTGAATCAGACTGTTGCGCAACGCTTCGGCCAGTGCGGCAGCGATGGCTCGTACTGTCTCGACCGGGTACTGCTCCGTCCGCTCCAGCAAGTCGTCTTTCACGGTGAATTCGATCGACTCGTCGACCGTCGTTGCGGCAGAACGGAGCTGAGCCAAAACCTCGTCGGCCGAGAACGTTTCGAGGACGATGCCCGTGGTCAGGTCATCCAGATGCATCAGAGCCGAGCGGGCCTGACGCGCCAGGCTGGGCGTGCGGCCGTGGCGAGTCACGGCGAGCAATGAGGACATGACCTCGTCGTGGATCAGCGCGTCCAACCGTTCGCGCTCGACCTCGCGCGCGGTGGCCGCAGCCGCCCGGGCTGCGTCGTCGTGTGTTGTGGAGATCGTCGCGTCGAGAATGCGTCCGGTACGTACCGCGGCCAGTGTTGCGGCGACGAACACCGTGCAGAACATCATTGCGAAGCAGATCTCCGCGACGATGTTGCTGCGGGGGAACGGTTCTCGCACAGCTTGATTGGAGAGTTGTACGAGAACGACGCTGACGGTCATGTGAACGAACGCCGGGACGGGGTGCCACACCGTCGCAGCAGCAAGTGCCGCCACGCCGGGAAATGCCGCGAGAAACGTTCCCCCCTGATCGAACGTCACGCCGTCCCAGGCAGTCCACCACAGCGCGGCCATGACCGGGAACGCCAGCGCGGCGATGGATCCGGCCGTACGAATCACTCCGATGCTGGGGTGAAATGTGGAGGCCGCGAAGGCGAAACCGGTGCCGAACACGACGGCCACTGTCGTCGGAGTCCACCACCCGGGAACGACGTTTCCGGTGCGTGCGATATCGGGAATCAACAGCAGCAGGTACGCCCCGTAACCGACACCGACGAATCGGCCGGTGATTCGGATCAGCCGATCGGTCGAGTGGTGCGCCGCATCGGTCGTGCTCACCTGCTGGTCGTCGTCCATGCACCCCTCCCGGGAGAGGAGTGTAAACCAAGGTCAGGCGCGTTCGATGGTGGTCTGCTTCTCCGATTCACGTGCGGCCCGGGTGCGGGAGCGTCGAACGAACACGGCGACGACGACGGCGGACATCACGACAACCGCTGCGGCAGCGATGTACGGGGCTGCGGTGCCCGGCATCAGGCCCTCGAAGAACAGGACGGCACCGAAGACGAAGAACAGGATGGCCGCGCCGTACTGAATGATGCGTTCCGGCAAGTGCTTTCCGAGCACTGCGCCGACCACGATGGCGAGTGCATCTGCCGCGACCATGCCGACCGTCGAGCCGATCCAGACGCCGACCCAGTCGTTGTCGGCGGCGAGAGTGACGGTGGCCAGCATCGTCTTGTCGCCCAGCTCGGCGAGGAAGAACGCCGAGGCGATCGCGAGGAACGCGGATTTGGTGACCCGGGAGGCTTTCGCGCCCTCGTCGTCGGACAGGGAATCGCCGCGCAGCGTCCAGAGTCCGAAGATGACGAACGCGACGCCGCCGACGATGGAGATCAGCTCGGTGGGAATCGACACCCCGAGGAAGTGGCCGACCGCGACCGATACCAGGTGCACAACGGTGGTGGCGACGGTGATGCCGCCGATGACGACGTACCACTTGTAGCGCAGGGCGAATGTCATGGCCATGAGCTGGGATTTGTCACCCAGCTCGGCGACGAAAATGACAGCGAAACTCAACAGTAATGCGGACAGCACAGAAGACTCCTCGGTCGTCGAACGGACCGAAGGTCTCGCCCACCGGAAGAACCGGTTCAGGTGCCGGGTCGCAGTTTTACGGCCAGTATGTCGACACGTTGATTGGGGGCTACTCCCCTTCGCTGTAGACGACTTTAAGTGCCGTTTCGTGAATTGTCCAATGCGCCAATAAGTTTGGGCACCCGAAAAATCGTGTGCGGGGAGCGGTCAGGAGGCGAGGAGCATTGCCAAAACTGCGGTGTCGGGATCGCTGATCGGATCGAGGCCGACCCGGCTGACCATCGAGGTCACGGTGCCGTCGGATTCGGCCTCCACCCACGCCGCCCGGTGATCGAGGCCGAGATGCGGAAGACCGGGGAGCAGAACGCAGCCGGACGCCGCGCCCGCACACTCCGGGAGTGTCGGTGTCGTCTCCGACGGTGGATGCAGCATCAGCAATGCGGCGGGTTGCTGCGCGGCGAACCGTCCGGGAGCCAACGCGAAATCTCCGATCACCGGACCCTCGGCGACGACCAAGCCGACCGTCCCCGGCGCGGGGTCGTCGGGCAACTCCTCCCGCACCCCGAACACCGTCGACGTCGCCAACAGGCCCGGCATCGAGGCCACCCGCACGGCGAGGGCCAGAAATTGTGCCCATTCCTTGGTGGTGTCCGGCCAGCGGCCGGAGATCACGAATCCGCGCAGCAGACCGGCGGCGTGAAAAGGCGAGACACCGATGAGATCTCGATCGTCCATTGCGCATTCCTCCCAGACAGGTACAGGGCTCGAAGCCGGGTACACGACGTTGGGTAGGAAGAGAATGACGTGAAAACGGCTGGCACACAAGATGGGGAGAGTGCCAGCCGAAACGTAGCCGCCCCCGGCGCTGCCGGGCATTCGCGATGCTCGACCGCGGGGATCGCCTCGATTCGGGCGATCCCTGCGGCAGCGAAGGCATGACTCGTTCGACGAGACAGGGCCACCGCAATGGATGCGGTGGCCCTGTCTCGCAGTTGTTCGACTGTCGGCGATCTCCTCGGTTACGGGAAGATCAGACCCGGGGTCTTCGACGTCGCGGCCTCGAAACGAGCCTGGACGTCGGCCCAGTTGACGACGTTCCAGAACGCCTTCACGTAATCGGCCTTGACGTTCTTGTACTGCAGGTAGAAGGCGTGCTCCCACATGTCGACCTGGAGCAGCGGGATGATGCCGAGCGGCACGTTGGCCTGCTGATCGTAGAGCTGGAAGGTGAGCAGCTTCTTGCCCAGCGAGTCGTAGCCCAGAACTGCCCAGCCGGAGCCCTGCAGGCCGTTGGCGGCAGCGGTGAACTGTGCGCGGAACTTGTCGAACGAACCGAACTGGTCGTCGATCGCGGCAGCGAGCTCACCCTCGGGCTTGTCGCCACCGTTGGGCGAGAGGTTCTTCCACCAGATGGAGTGGTTGACGTGGCCACCGAGGTGGAACGCGAGGTTCTTCTCCAGCAGGAAAATGGCTGCATGATCGTCGTTGTCACGCGCTGCGGCGAGCTTTTCGACCGCGGTGTTGGCGCCTGCGACATAGGTGGCGTGGTGCTTGGAATGGTGAAGCTCGTTGATCTCGCCCGAGATGTGCGGCTCGAGGGCGGAGTAATCGAAATCAAGGTCGGGCAAGGTGTACTCGGACACGTGGTTCCCTTCTCTAACGACGCCGTACCCATCGTGTGATGCGGGCACGTTCGTCCTACTGCGGATCATTCGTAGGGTTCAACCCAATCTCATTCCTACCCCCAGTGCAACAGTTGTAACCGAGATGCTTTTCTCGGAATAATTTCGCGTGAACGAGACAGTCGAATTGTTCGGCTGTGAATCCGCTCCGAATATCACGAAACAGTTGCGCATCGGCCGCGGATTGGTCCAATACATGAACGGAACCTAAACTCCAGGGTGTGGATGGGGACCGACCGAGCCGGAACACGGTCGACGAGTCCGTCGCCGTACAGCCGGTGATCGCGCCCCGAGTGCAGATGGACGGTGCCGACCTCCTTCGCGTCATCGCCGTCCTCGCGGTGCTCTACTCGCACATCTCGTTCTATCTGCTCGACGACGTCGGCGGCGGCTGGTGGATGATCGACGTCGTCGACACCGTCCTGATCCAGGACGCCGGCCTCAACATGCACCTGTCCTTCGTCGGCGTCAGCATCTTCATGCTGCTCACCGGCCTGCTGATCACCCGATCCGCCATGCGGCAATCGCGTCGGGACTTCATGGTCGCTCGTCTCGCCCGCCTCGTCCCGGCCCTCTGGTTCGCCATCGCGATGGCCGTCATCCTCGTCAAGCTCGGACTCAACGGAATGTTCAGCGGCCAACCCGGCATCACCAACGGGGAGGCATTTCTCAGCTTCTTCCTCGGTGGCTTCTTCCTCCGACCCGAGGTCGCCGTCCTCGGTGTCACCTGGACCCTCGTCGTGCAGATCGTGTTCTACCTCTACTGCATCTCCATGCGCGGAACGCTGCGCACCAGGCCCATCGTGGTGCCACTGGTCGGCGCAGCACTGTGCGCGCTGGTGATCGTCTACAACCTCTACCTCCCGCAGCCGTACACGATCCCGTTCCTGACCAAGGTCGCGGGCGTACTCCCGACCCTGTTCCTCGGCCAGATCATCTACCTCGGATGGGCACGACTGATCACCTGGCGATGGGTCGTCCTCGGCGTCATCGCCCAGATCGAAGTGATCCGACTGGCCATCGAAGTCCACACCTTCTGGATGGGCGGCACCTACCTATGGACCCTGCTGGTCGTCACCGGCACCGTCCTCGTCCTCGCCCGATACGACGGACCCATCACCCGCTGGCCCGTCGTCAAGTGGATCGGCACCCGCAGCTACGCGATCTACCTGATCCACACCCTCGTGCTCTACCGCATCTACGCAACCGTCGAACCGCACCTGGGCCCCACCGCCGCCGTCCTGGCATTCCTGGCCGGCACCGCCGCACTCGCCGAAATCATCTACCGCTGGATCGAACTGCCCGCCGCACGACACATCAGCGCGCACTACTCACGCCTACGCACCCGATCCGCCGCCTGACCGAGCCCCCATGGGTACTCAATGTGACATTCAGTGGACTTTTGGGCAGTCGATGTCACGTTGAGTGGACTCGGGCGGGTCGGTTTCTGGTCGGTCAGAGCTGCGGAAGAACCTCGGATGCGACGAGTTCGAGGTGATCGAGATCGGTGAGATCCATGGTCTGCAGGTATACGCGGGTCGCGCCGATGGCTCCGAAGCTGCCGATTTTGTCGACGAGTTCGGCTGGGCTTCCTGCGGCGCCGTTCTCGCGTAGTTCGGACACCTCGCGGCCGATGGCGGCGGCGCGTCGTGCGATTTCTTCTTCGGTGCGGCCGCAGCAGAGGACGAGGGCGTTGGAGTAGACGAGGGAGTCGGGGTCGCGGTCGGCGGCTGTGCAGGCTGCGCGGACGCGACCGAACTGGGTCTCGGTGTCGGCCAGCGAGGCGAAGGGGATGTTGAACTCGTCGGCGTATTTCGCGGCGAGTGCCGGGGTGCGCTTCTTGCCTCCGCCGCCGATGACGATGGGCGGGTGCGGTGTCTGCACCGGCTTGGGCAGCGCGGGGGAGTCGGTGACGGGATAGTGCGTGCCCGCGTGCGAGAAGGTCTCGCCGACGGGTGTGTTCCAGAGTCCGGTGACGACGGCAAGTTGCTCTTCGAGACGGTCGAAGCGTTCGCCGAGCGGCGGGAACGGAATGCCGTAGGCCTTGTGTTCGTCCTCGAACCAGCCCGCACCGAGCCCGAGGTCGACGCGACCACCGCTCATCGCGTCGACCTGGGCGACGCTGATGGCCAGCGGCCCCGGGTAGCGGAAGGTCGCGGAGGTGACGAGGGTGCCGAGCCGAATGGTCGAGGTCTCGCGGGCGAGCCCGGCCAGGGTGATCCAGGCATCGGTGGGGCCGGGGCCGCCGTCGCCGCTCATCGCGAGGTAGTGGTCGGACCGGAAGAATGCGCCGTAGCCGAACTCCTCGGCAGCTTTCGCGACGCGGAGCAGTTCGTCGTACGTGGCGCCTTGTTGCGGTTCGGTGAAGACGCGCAGCTCTGTGGAAGTCATGTTCGCCAGCCTAAACAGCGGATTATCGGAAGCGCAGACGACCGCTGTGTCAAATCACCATCGATCCACAGGCGGAGTTGGTATTCGGTACACCGCGAGACCGACTCGGAGCTTTGACCTGTGGATAGAAACCGGCACAGGCCCCGATTCTGTGGATCGATCTGTGGATGCTGTGGATAACTTATGTGACTCGAGTGACGCAGGTCATAGCAAGACGGCGCTTCGGTCGAAAGGACACGGGTGGCAGGCCCGCGCGGACGCGTGACAAGATCGAGGTGTGTCGCATCCCGAGCAGTCTCCCGCCGTCACCGTCGATCGTCTTCCGGTGCCGTTCCCGACGGCGGCCATCCTGCTCGACGTGCGCGAGGACGACGAGTGGCAAGCCGGACACGCACCCGACGCCGTTCACATCCCGATGGGCGACATCCCATCGCGCGCCGGTGAGATCGACAACCAGTCCGAGGTGTACGTCGTCTGCAAAGCCGGTGGTCGCTCGGCGCGCGTCGTCGAATACCTCAACCGCGTGGGATACGACGCGATCAACGTCGACGGTGGGATGCTCGCCTGGCAGGCCGCTGGTCGACCGATCCAGCGCGACGACGACCACGAAGCGAGAATCATCTAGATGTCGGCACCGCAGGGACGCGCTCAGGCGTTCCAGGTCTGTGCCCGCTGCAGCACTCGTTGGGCTGTCGGCGCACGGCCGGGTACGTGGTGCCCCCGCTGCCACGGAGTACTGCTCTCGCCGGTGTCCACCAGGGCGCCCGCGCACGGTGCCCGAAACTTCCGATGGGTAGCCCGACCGGCGATCTCGTCGAGTAGAGCCGAGCGCCGCAGCCGATCCGTATCGCCGACCCCGACGCCGCACTACACCTCGACACCCACCTGGGGCTTGCGCGACGTACCCCGCGACCCCGAGGCCGATCGCAGCATCGGTCGCGTCGAGCGATACGCAGCCAACGCTCAGAACCTGGTCCTCGTCACCGCGATGTTGCTGGCGCTCGCCGCGTTCGCCGAAGTGTTCAGGTACGGGATCCTGCTGCACAACCGAGTGCGACTCATTTCGCCGATCACCCTGGCCGTGTCCGACGCCTTGGTGTACTTCGCTCAGGTCGGTGCACTCCTCATCGGTCTGGCGGCGCTGATCACCTCGTCCTGCTGGCTGATCGACCGGCGCAGACGTACCTTCGCTGCCGCCGGCTCCAGCGATCCGCGCTCGGTGCGCACGATGTTGCTGATGTCGATGCTGCCGTTCGTCCGCATCGTGATGCCAGGGGTCTACCTCACCGAGGTGGTCCGCCTCAGAGGCGGTGCCGATGCCGACGTGCACCGCGAACTGACACTGGTTCGCATCTGGTGGGCGCTCTGGGCAGCGAGCAATGCGCTGGTGATCGTCCAACTGTTGTGGAACCTGCGCGATTCGCTTCAGGCCCGCGCCGACGGAGTTCTGTTGTCGGCGTTCGTGGCACTGGTGGCCGCGGTCTCGGCCGTATCGACCCTGGCCGTGATGCGCCGACTCGAAGGCCGCACGCTGCGCGGCTCCGCCGTGTCACGACCGACCCGCTGGGTGATCGCCACCGGCACCGAACACAAGCCGAACCAGCCCGAACAGCAGCAGCCCGAAGAAAAACAGCCCGAAGACAAGGAACCCGAGTACGAATCCGAGGCGGTGACGGCGTCGTGAGTCCCGATCGTCGTGGGCCACTGGTCGTCGCGCATCGAGGTGCGTCCGCGGCCAAGAAGGAACACACTCTCGCCGCCTACGACCTCGCGCTGCGCGAGGGAGCGGACGGCGTCGAATGCGACGTGCGGCTCACCAAGGACGGGCACATCGTGTGCGTGCACGATCGCCGGGTCGATCGAACCTCGAACGGCACCGGCATCGTCAGCGAGATGGATTTCGCCGAACTCGCCCGACTGAACTACGGCGACGCCGACGAACCCGCCGAACTTCTGACCTTGCACGACCTCATCTCGCTCGTCCTGGACTGGACCAGCAAGCCGGTGAAACTTTTCATCGAAACCAAGCACCCCGTGCGGTACGGCTCGCTGATCGAGAGCAAGGTTCTCGCCGAGCTGCACACGTTCGGGATCGGGGCACCCGCGTCGGCCGACCACTCGCGCGCGGTCATCATGTCGTTCGCGCCATCGGCCGTCTGGCGCGTACGGCGGTCGGCTCCGATGCTTCCGACGGTGCTCCTCGGCGACAGCTCGCACTACCTCGGTGGGGGAGCGGCGACGACCGTCGGGGCCACCGCTGTCGGTCCGTCGATAGGTGCACTACGTGAGCACCCGGCCATCATCGACCGCGCAGCAGCGTCCGGCCGGGCCAGTTACGTGTGGACCGTCGACGAGAAAGAGGACGTGGAGCTGTGCCGCGAGCTCGGTGTCGGCTGGATTGCCACCAACCATCCCGGTCGAACGCGAGCCTGGCTCGAATCGAAGAACGTGTAGGTTTTCGGGCGTGGGTAAGAGCAAAAGAAACAGTGGACCGAAGCAGGACAGCAACCGCGCAGCGAAGCTCGCGCAGCGGGAAGCGGAACGGGCGAGCATCGAATCGGCGTCGACGCGCCCGTTCGAAGGCCTCGCTGCCGAATGCGACCTCGTAGCGCTGCGTGAGTTCGTCCCGTCGGCGACGGCAACCGCGCCGATCACCGTGGACGGTCGCACCATCACGCTGGCAACGGTACTGCCCGGAGCCGTCGCGGCACTGGTGCGCGAAGACGGGGGCACCGTCGAGGGATTCGTCGGCCTACAGGTGCAGACGCAGTCGAAAGACGTTGCAGCAGATATCAGTAGCGCATTGGGCTGGGTGTCCACCGCGTCCGCGGGTGAGTCGCTCGAAGCCGCGAAGATCACCGACGCCACCCCCGCATTGACCGAGGTGCTCGACGCGTCCGCGCTGCTCGAGATCACCGTCCATCAGGACTTCAACTGGTGGATCCCCGAAAGTGCCACTCCCGCAGCCGATGTGGCTGCCACCGTGGAGCGCGCGAACCAGGCGATCATGCCCTCGGCGCGGATCGAAGCCGACGGCGTCGTCGCGGCGTGGTGGGTGGATGCCGGCGAAAAGGCGCACATCCGGTGGGTTCGTCCGGAGAGTGAGGACGACGTGATGCTCGCTCTCGCGCGGCTGCACGCTGCGGGTGATCTCAACTTGGGTGAGGGCTCGCGCTACGCCGGTTCGTTCCGCACACATGGACTGCTGGTGCCGGTGTTCGACCTCGACCCCGAGATGCACCCCACCGAATGGGCAGCGCCCACAAAGGAATTCGGTGAGAAGCTGGCCGAGGCTCTCGCTGTCGACGCTCCGCTCACGGCAGCGCAGCTTCGCTCACGTGACGGCTTGCGCGGTCGTCAGGTCACGTTGCGCTGACGGCTCCCGGCCGGATGTACGGCCGAGAGGAATTGCTCGAGAAAGCACATCGGGTGGCCGCCCGAACAAGAACCCTTGTTCGGGCGGCCACCCGTATGAGCGCGCTACTTGCCCAGACGTGCGGCGGGATCTACAGCGATCCGCCGGCGACGGTGGGTGCGCCCGAGTCGGCCGTCACGCTGGTGTTCATCTCACGGGCGACGAACTGCTCGAGATCGAACAGGTTGTGGCCCGCGCGATCGGCGATGTTGAGCAGCGTCTTCATGCTGGCAACTTCCTCGACCTGCTCCTTGAGGAACCACTGCATGAACTGCTCGCCGAGGTAGTCGCCCTCTTCGCGTGCGGTGCTCGCCAGAGCGATGATCTGCTCGGTGACGGTCTCCTCCTGCGCAAGCGCCAGGGCGATGGCCTCACGGGGATCGGTGAAGACGGACTTCGACGCGTCGACGCCGGTCAGCTCGACCGTGATGTCGCGATCGAGGAAGTACTGCACGATCATCATCGCGTGGTTGCGCTCTTCGACCGACTGCGCGTAGAAGTGCTTGGCCAGCTGCGGCAGATCGACATTCGCGAAGTACACAGCGGTGGCGATGTACTGCTGCGAGGCGTTGAACTCGTTGCGAATCTGGTCGCGGAGAAGTGCATGGAACTTGGTGTGGCTGGTTTCTTTGATGTCTACGCTCATGACGAGGACGATATGCCTGGTCAGAGGCGTTGTCATCCAAGTCGAACCTTATTGAGGCGAACGTAGCCTAATACAGTGAATCCTAAATGTCCGCTCTGAGCAGGGCGCAAACTACGCTCTTCCGGCTTCTTTCGGGGCATTGGTGGCGCGGATCACCGTCGAGCCGATCTCGCGTGCAACGTACTGCTCGATGTCGAACAGGTTGGTTCCGGCCCGGCGAACGATGTTGAGCAGACTCTGCATCGCCGCCACCTCCTCGACCTGCTCGGTGAGGAACCAGTGGATGAACTGCTCGCCGATGTAGTCGCCTTCGGCCCGGGCAGCGCGCGCGAGCGCGGTGATCTGCTCGGTCACCGTCGACTCCTGAGTCAGTGCCAGTTCCACCGGTTCGACGACCGACCGGAATGCCGTCACCACGTCGTCGATGCCCGACGCGTCGACCTCGAGCCGATTGTCGATGAGGAAACGGATCATCATCATCGCGTGCCGACGCTCCTCGGCGGATTGAGCGTAGAAACGCGTGGCCAGCTGCGGTAGATCGTTGCGGTCGAACCACACCGCAATGGCGACGTACTGCTGCGAAGCGGTGAACTCGTGCCGGACCTGGGCGCGCAGAAGGTCGTGGAACGACGTACCGGGGGCGGCGGGCTGGGCAGACGGCGATGTCATGGTCCTCAACCTACAACCCAGGGTCGTTCCGCAGGCTCCGCTCCCGCCCACCGCTCACGCCTGCCGATCAGGGGCCGCCGGTCAGCAGTTCCGGCGGGATCTCGCGATCCTGTGCGATGGCGTCGAAGAATGCCGGCGCGCGAGTGTCGTCCCACAGCAGAACGTTTCCGACGTCGGAGTCCTGGAATCCGCCGACCGGCACCGTCGTGGTCACCGGGCCGCTGCGCATCGCCCAGGCCAGCGCGGCGAGGTTCCAGATGTGATCTCCCTCGTCGACGCTCAACGACGATACGGTGTCGGACACCAGCGGCCACAACCGCAGTGGGTTGAGGAAAGTCGAAGCGCTCGTTGCCTTTTCCAGAAGGGCCGACATGAACGCGCGTTGATTGTTCATGCGGTCGATGTCGGCCAGTGCCGTCGCGCGCGAGCGCACGAATCCGAGCGCCTCGGCTCCGGTGAGATCCTGACAACCGGCGGCAATGTTGATGCCCGCCAACGGATCGTCGATTGCATTCTGCACGCACACGTTCACTCCACCGACCGCGTCGACGATCCCGGCGAAGCCACCGAATCCGATCTCGGCGTAATGATCGATGTGCACACCGGTTGCACCCTCGACCGTCTCCACCAGCAGTGGCGGCCCACCGAATGCGAAGGCCGCGTTGAGCTTGTCCTGGCCGTTGCCCGGAATCGACACGTACGAATCGCGCGGCAGGCTGACCATCGTCGGCGCGCCGCTGCCCTCGGGGATGTGAATCAGAATGATCGTGTCGGTGCGGCTCGGGCCCACCTCGCCGCCGGTCGCGAGCGCGGCTTCCTGCTCCGGCGTCAGGCCGGCCCGCGAATCCGACCCGACGAGAAGCCAGTTGGTGCCGGGGGTGTCGCCGATGCGCCCGGGATACGAGGTGAGGGAGTCCACGCGCGTCAACGAGCTGTCGACGTAGTAGACGACACCTCCGATACCCAGCACGAGAACCAGCAACACGATCAGGAAGCGTCGTCCCCAGCGTCGGCGCCTGCGCGGCTTCGCCGCTTTCGGTGGCCGAGAATCACGTTGCGGCCGAACAGGTTCGGGACGACGTAGCGCCCGCTGCACAGGCGGTTGCCTGCGCTCCTCGGTGAACGGCTCCGGCTGCTGACGCGGCGCGTATCCGGTGCGACCCGGTGGATCGTCCTGCGAACGTGAGTACTGACGCGTCGAATTCGCCGCATCCGCTCGAGCCGGATTCGACTGTGCATGATACGACTGTGCTGGATACGACTGTGCCGAACGAGGTTCGGGTGCCTGCGACCAGGCCTGCTGAGGGCTGTCGCGTGGAACCGGTGTCGGCCGAGGTGGCCCGTCCGGCCCGGGAATGGGGCGGCCGTCGCGTCGGATGAACTCGGTACCCTCCGGCGGCGGCTGGCCCGGTCGATACCCACGTGGGGGCGGCTGTCGGCCCGGCGGCGGGCGGTTGGGCCGTGGCTGGGGCGGCTGTTGCCCGGGTGGCTGCTGACGGGGTCGCGGTGGACCCGGAGGCTGCTGCGGGGGTGGACCTTGCCGGGGCGCGGGATCGGGACGACCGTGCCGGCCGGGCGTGGATCTGTCCGCCGGCGGCGTTCGGTTCGGTGGCGGCGTTCGACCGGGAGGCGGCGTGCGCCGGTCCGGCGCGCCGTGCCGTCCGTAGCGATCGTCGTCGTTCACGAATCGACTGTAACCGTCGTCGCGGGAACAGCGGTCTTACTCGAGGTTCGATTCACGGGAGCCACGACAGATGTTCGCGCAGGAGGGCGTAGCCGACGAAGGCGACGATGTCGATCAGAGCGTGCGCGATCAGCAGGGGCCACAGTCTGCCGGTGCGCTGCCAGTAGCGGCCGAACACCAGGCCCATGAGGAAGTTCCCGACACCACCGCCCACACCTTGATAGAAGTGGTAGCTGCCGCGCAGCAGCGACGAGCACAGCAGGGACGCGTTCTCGCTCAGACCGAGTCTGCGCAGGCGAGAGATCAGGTACGCCACGACGATGATCTCCTCGGCACCGGAGTTGGCCAGCGCGTACAGAATCAGTGCGGGCA
Organism: Rhodococcus sp. 05-339-2; assembly: GCF_002258965.1. Lineage (NCBI taxonomy): Bacteria > Bacillati > Actinomycetota > Actinomycetes > Mycobacteriales > Nocardiaceae > Rhodococcus > Rhodococcus sp. 05-339-2. The sequence continues at coordinate 309,893 of NZ_NOYW01000016.1, read as the reverse complement.
CGCGCCACCAGTGGTCGTCGAGGGCGCTGGGAACGACGTTCAGGTTGAACCCGAGGGCGTTGCCCACCAGATACAGCGCCAGGCCGGGCAGCCCGATCAGTGCGGCCAGTCCGACGCCGTGACCGAGGTCGATCTTCAGCCGCGGACGGGCCAGCCCGATCGCTCGTGGTGCGAGATCGGCTCGCCACAGCAGGTACAACCCCAGGGCACCCCAGGCGCACAGACGCAGGATGCTCAGCAGCTGGAACAGCAGATCGATCAGGCTGAAACTCGACCGCGACGAGTTCAGCGCCACGGTCTGATCGGACAGGGCAGCGGTCTGCAGCGCGTCCTCGACGAGCGAGAGGATGCTGCTCATACCGCTCAGGCCGAACGTCACCAGCAGGACGATCGCGATCTCGACCTTGATGGTGGTGCGTTCGCGGGCATCGGGCGGCGGAGCCGTGCTCGCGGGCGGCGGTGGCGTCAACCAGCTCTTGAAGTCGATCACCGCACGAGTCTGCCCTGTTTCGTGCGGTGAGGTGTCAGCCGCGGGCGCGCAGTCCGTTCAGGAACGGGCAACCGGCGAGAACGCGAAGCGCTCGACTGAGGGAGAGGACGTCCTGGACGGGCTCGGTGAATCCCAGCCGGACGTCGTTGTCGCCGCATTCGCCCTCGATCCGCAGTCGAATGCCGTAGCGATCGATGCCCAGCGGCCGGATTCGACCCTGCCGCAGCGACGGCGGGAGGCGTCGGGCCAATTGGGCCAGCAGGTCCGGGTGGTCGGCGTCGAGGTGCTCGAGCCAGCTGGTCTCCATCTCCCAGAAGGGATCGGGTTCGGCGGCCAGCAGTGTGTCGACGTCGACCGGCTCCGCTCCGGTGCTGTCGGCGACCACGGCGGAGGTGACGATCAGACGCATCAGCGAGGTGGTGTGGCCGACGTCGAGCAGGGCCGGATGCGGATGCTCGGCGGCCACCGCTCCGGCCATGGGTCGCATCAGCGATTCCGGAACCGGACGTAGATCGCCCCGAAGCCACACCAACGACCGCACCGGCTCACGCAGGGCGAGCGGCGCGTGATCGGTCAGTTCGAGGACGGCGGGCGTTCCGGCACGGGAGGACTGCCCGGTGACCGCACTGTCGAGGGAGTCGGTGGGGACGGCGAGGATCATCTCCCCGTTGGGACGAAGGTGGTGCAGGGTCGTGATCACCGGGCCGCTGCCGTCGATGGCCAGGGCTGCGCCCTCGGCGCGCATGCAGGCACTGCGCACGCGTTCGGCGGTGGTCGGTCCGGTGGTGGTTGCGCCGAGCATGGGCTCCTCCGATGCGATCGGTCAGGCGAGTAGGTGAGGCAAACCTAAGTTAGCGCGGTGTGGCGAGGATCGCAAGACCCAGGCCACGGGAGTGGAGCCTGCGGAACGACCCAGAGCCGGGTCTACCGTTGAGGCGTGCCGATTCCGCTGACCCTCGGTGTGCCACACCGACCCGACCCGAACGCGCTCGTCCACGGACTGCTGCAGCCGATCTGTGCCGACGCTCACTCGGTCGCCGCTGCCCCGCGTGGAGCCGAGTACGGCCCGCCCGTCGTGCGGGCTTCGACCCTGCTCGAACTGTCCGAATCGGACGACCTCGGGCGCATCGCGGTGCACCTCGACATCGACCCCGACGAGCTCCGGGCCGGTAGGACCGGCGGTTACGAGGCCGTACGGTTCCACGTCGACGCCCCGGTCGAGCACCTCGCCGATGCGCTCACGCTGCGGTTGCCCTCGCCGTTGGTCGTCTTCCCGATGTTCGACGCGATCGACGTGGCCGAGACCGCGGAGGCCGTCGTCCTCGCCCACCGGACTCCTGGCATCGACGTCGGCGACACCCCACGGCGCATCGCCGACGTCCTCGCGGTGGTCTCGCACGCCGATGTGGGCCTCGTCGCCCGCGCCGACTCCGGCGACGATGTGCTCGCGATCCTTGCTGCGACGGTGGCGTCGCTGCGCGGGGACGACATCGCCTCGGCCCTCGCCGCTCCGAACGTCGCCGCACTGCGGGCTCTCATCCCCGAGGCGGCCGAGGCGGTGCGCGAGGTGCTGCTCGGAATCGAGATCGCCGACGCTGCTGCCGCCCGCGCCCGGCTCGTCGACGTCGGTTTGATCGCTTCACGGACGTCGACAACGTAACCTCGAGGCGTGCCTCGCATCGCTTACTTCGGCCCATCGGGAACGTTCACGGAGATGGCGCTTGCTCAGTTCGAGAGGCTCGGAACGTTCGGCGCAGTCGGTCTGGACGGGGTGGTCGAGCGGATATCGGCGTCGAACCCGCCGTCAGCGCTCGAGGCCGTGCGATCGGGTGCGGCCGACGCGGCCGTGGTACCCATCGAAAGCTCCATCGAGGGAGCGGTTCCGCCGACGCTCGACGCGTTGTCGGAGGGCCGCCGGTTGCAGATCGTCGCCGAGACCGAGATCGAGGTGGCCTTCACCATTCTCGGCGGTCCCGGTGTCACCCTCGACTCGGCCCGCACGGTCAGCGCCTACCCGATCGCACTCAATCAGGTGCGCCAGTGGCTGCAGGCTGCCATGCCCGACGCGGTGGTGCAGTCCGCGTCGTCCAATGCCGGTGCAGCGGAAGACGTTGCGGCCGGAATGGTCGATGCTGCGGTGTCGACGCGGCTCGCCGGTGAGCGTCTGAAGTTGCCGCAGTTGGCCGACGGGATCATCGACGTGGAGGGCGCAAGGACTCGCTTCGTGCTGGTGACCGCGCCGCAATCGGTGCCTGCGCGCACCGGTGCCGACCGCACTTCGGTGGTGCTCGAGCCGCCGAACGATCCGGGCACACTGCCGGCAGCGTTGGCCGAGTTCGGAATTCGCAACATCGACCTCACGTTCATCGAATCACGGCCCACGCGTTCACGATTCGGAACGTACAGGTTCTTCGTCGACTGCGCGGGTCACATCGACGACCCGCTCGTCGCGGAGATGCTGGCCGCATTTCACCGCAAGATGCCCCTGCGCTTCCTCGGATCCTGGCCCACCACAACGGGAACGGGTGGATCGGTACCGCCGCCGATCGACGAACATGTGCAGTGGGTAGCAGACGTTCGTGCCGGACGCGGTGATCTGTGATGGGCAAACTGATTCTGGTCCGGCACGGTCAAACGACGGCCAACGTCGCGAAGGTGCTGGACACCTCACCGCCGGGAGCCGAACTCACCGAGCTGGGGCACCAGCAGGCCGAGGCCTACGCGCAGACCTGGATCGGACGCCCACCCGCGGTGCTGGTGTCCTCGGTTGCGTTGCGCGCCAAGCAGACTGCCGGCTACATCGAGCGAGCTACCGGGGTTCCCCTGCTGGTGACCGAGGGAATCCAGGAGACCTTCGCGGGAGATCTGGAGGACCGCGACGACCCGGACGCGCACCGGGAGTTCACCGAGATCTTCAGTCGCTGGCACGCCGGAGATCTGGCGGCGACCGTGCCCGGAGGCGACAGCGGACATTCGGTTCTGGAGCGCTACGTCCCGGTGCTCGACGGCCTCCGCGCGCAGTACCTGGGTGACGACACCGCAGGCGACGTCGTCGTCGTCAGCCACGGTGCCGCAATCCGACTGGTCGCGGCGGTGCTGGCCGGCGTCGAGGGCACGTTCGCGGCCGACAACCATCTCGACAACACCCACACCGTCGAGCTGCTCCCGCTGCCGGACGGCGGATGGTCCTGCGTCCGGTGGGGCACGTTCCTGCCACCGTTCGAGGGCAAGGGCAGCGACAAGGCCGACAACCCGATCAGCTAGCAAGAAGGCCCTGCGCCGATGCGATCAGCTCGGCCAGCGCAGCGGTCACTCGGCGATCCGTTGCGCCGGTCAGTGAACTCCACGACGTGCCGTCGGCGGCGAGGGCGGAGGTGGCGAGGATGCGTCCGGGTCGGGTGTCGAACAGGGCGACCGGTCTCCCGGCCACATGGCGGGTGCCGTTGCTGCGGGCCACGGCCGTGATCTCGGTTCTGCCTGCGCAGGTGGCCATCGCCGACGCCAGAGCCGCGGCGCGGTCGGGCGCTATCCCGATTCCGCGTAGCCGAGACGCGGTTGCCACGACGTCGCTCGGTGCCGCATCGAGTGCTTCGGCCAGCAGATCGGTGGGCGCATTGATACTGCCCGGGTCGAACGACGCAGCCGAGCCTATCGACACCGCGAGGTCTCGGGCCGGATCACCGTCGACGGCGCGGATGGTGACCACGTCGTCTCGCCGCACCGCCGACACTGTCAACCGATCGTCGGACGCAACGCAGATCCGAGTGGCCGGAACGGGCTCGGCACTCTCGACGTCGAACACACGGACCGAGACATACCAGCGAGGTTGTTCGAGAACACGCATCCACTGCCGAAGATCCTCGTGGACGCGGCCACCGGCCGAGAGTCCGGCCGAGTCGAGGGAGCAGCGGCCACGCTCCAATGCTGAATCCCACGCAGCTGCGTCGTCGAAACGCGGGAACACGTTCAGGACGACGGGTAGCTCGGCGATCGACAGTTCGTCGACCAAGAAGTCCATCTCGTCCGCACCGAGTGAGGCGATCGGCAATGTGTGGCCCACCGGCACGGTTCCCAAGTCGATCAACGGCCGTTCCCGTTGATGTCCGGCACGGTCGGGTCCGCACCGATGACGGACGGCGCGACGGTGCGGCCGTCCGCGAAGTGCTCGAACTGCTTGAGGTAGTCCGGGGTCTGGTGTTCGTCGTCCTCGGCCTGCCCGCGCGTGCCGGATGCCGGAGCGCCGGCCGCGCCCGTTCCGCGCTGAGCGAGGCCGCTATCGGCCGGGGATGGTGCGCCGAACGCCGTCTGACCGCTCTGAACAGCACCGGCCGGCATCGAGCCACCACCTCCTGGCCCCAACGTCGAACCAGGAAGTCCGCCGCCACCGCCGAGCCCACCTGCTCCACCTGCGCCGGCGCCGTACGACACCGGACGCGTGGACGCCGGACCGACGGCTGGAGATGCCGAAACGCCGGGCGCGAATCCACCGCCGGCCCCGATGCCACCGGACAGTGCACTCGACCCGATGTTGGACGCGGCGGTGGCCACGGTCGAGACGCCGGTACTGGCGATGGAGGTGGCAGCACTACCGATCTGACCTGCCGCCGCGGCAACACCGGGATTCTGGGTTGCGGCCATCAGGCCGCCGATCGCGGCCTGAACCGGCGATGTCATCAGCGCGCCGTCGGCGAATCTGCCGAGGCCGGTGCCGGAATCGGAGACGATGGCCGGCGGCCGGTCGAAGGTGGTCTGGACGATGCGGTGCGAGGAGACCAGCTCGAAGCCCTCCATCACCATCGCGGCGCGGATGTCGAGCAGTCGATCGGCTACCTCGGCCGCCTCGTAGCTGCCGTTCATCACGCCACCCGTCGAGGCGGCGGTGACCTTGGCGGCCTGCACGGCTCCGATTTCGACGAGCGAGGGCATGGTCGCCAACGCGACACCGTACGAGGTGCCTGCCGCCGGGGCCTCGACCGAGAGCGCCGCTGCCTTGACTGCCGTGGCAGCGGTCCAGGTCGCGAAGCGGCCGAGCGCAGCCTGAGCGAGCAGTGCCGACTCGCCTTCCCAGCCTGCGGTCAGTGCCGCGGTGACGGCGGCGATACTCGCCGATGCCTCGGTGAAGGCCGCGGCGACCGAACCCCACGCCCCACCGGCGACATGCAACGGCACCGGTCCAGGACCGAGCAATCGCGTCGAGTTTCCCGTCGCCGTGCGTGGCAGCCACACCACACCTGTCACTCCGAGCGTCATTTGATGGCCCCCATGATGTTCGAGCGTCGTGTCGTTTCGAGCGTTGTCTGCTGCGGTCGAGTTCGGTGCGTCAGATGCCGGGTAGGCCGGGCAGGCCCCCGGCGGTGTCGTCGTCGGTGGCCACGTAGTCCGCGGCCTGTTTCCGCAATTCCTCGGCTGCCCGGTGCAACTCCAAAATGCCTTGTGCTGCAGCGGGTCCGAAGGTATCGGCCGCGGTGCCGAAGAATCGTTCGGTCAGCAACGAAACCTCGTCGGTGCCCGGTGGTAGCGGCCGCACGGGGATTGCCGTCGCAGTGACAGCTGCCTGCAAGCGAGCGGCGACCGCATCGAGTTCGGAGGCAGCGAGCTGCAGTGCCACCGGATCCACCTTGATGACGGTCATGAGCCACGCTCCTTGATCGAAGACTTTGCGCTGTCGGTAGGTAGGACGCCGCCGTGTTCGGTTCGGTTCCCTCGACGCGAGAAAAATTCAGACGAACTTCCGGGCCACCGAGCCCACAGTCCACGCGCCGCCTCGACGGCTGACCGCCGTGCGCGTGAGCGGGGAGACGTCGATGCGCCAGAACGAGGACACCGGGGCCGCCAACACCAGCACCACCACGGCTCGAACGACGGCAGGAGAGGTAACCGCCAGCGTGCGGCCAGGCGTCGATCCGACAGCACTCAGCCACGTCTCGACGCGAGAGAACAGCGCGACGAGGGACTCACCACCCGGCGGAACGAACGCCGGATCGCCCAACCAGGCCATCGCGTCGGCGTCGGGCAGATCGGTCATCTCGAGGCCGGCCCACCGGCCGTAATCGATGTCGGCCACAGCGGGTTCGACCGAGATGTCCGAGCCGAAGATGCGCGCCGTGGAGACCGAGCGGGTTTCCGGGCCGGAGAGGACGCGGTCGGCTCGGGGGATGTCGGTCACTGCGGCAAGGTCCCGCAGACCCGCGTCGTCGAGTGGTTCGTCGCCGGGGAACCGGCCGGTGCGCATCGCGTCGGTTCTGGCGTGGCTCACCAGGATCAGTCGGGTCACGGGCGCACTCACTGGGTCATTGTGGCGCAGGCACCGTGTGGTTGTGGCGCAGGCACCGTGCCATTGGGGCATCGAGCTGCGGTGGATCGGGACAGCGATTGACACAGCATCGCGTTCGGTGCCACAGTTCGCAGGTTAGACGCGATGTACGCAGGTAATCCGGTGAAAATCCGGAGCGGTTGCGCCACTGTGATCGACGTCGGGCATATGTCCGAATTCGAGAGTCAGAAAACTCGTTCATCGCATGGCCGTCCCCGTTTTCGAGCGGGGACTACGGGACGCATATCCCAGAAGGACACACCATGGCAATCATTCACGCACCCAGTAATACGACGGAGTCGGCTGCCCTTGCCGTCATCGTCGCCGCAACGATTCTGCTCGCTTTCGTCGTGCTCTACCTCGTCGGTTTCGATCAGGGCGCGATCTCCCGCAGTGGCATGTACATGCACGAACTGATGCACGACGGCCGCCACCTGCTGGGCCTGCCATGCCACTGACCGACACACACGGCCCGACACTGCAGGGCACCTTCGTCCAACTCCTGGTGCGAGGTCTGCTCGCCGGACTCCTCGCAGGTCTGCTCGCGGGAGCAGTCGCCTACGTCGTCGGTGAGCCGCACATCGACTCGGCCATCGCCATCGAAGAAGCAGCCGGTGCCGACGACCATCACACCGGAGCCGATCACACCGACAGCGCCCCTGCCGCACATTCGCACGGGGACGAGGACCCGCTCGTCAGTCGCGACGGACAACGCGTCGGACTGTTCCTCGCCACCGGACTCGCAGGCCTTGCCCTGGGCGCGATCTTCGCCTCGGCACTGCACTACGGGCGACGCTTCAGCTCCCTGCCGGGATCGGTACTGGCCCTCGTCGGGGCCGGTGCCGGATGGGTGGCCATCGAAGCGGTGCCGTTCGTCAAGTACCCGGCCAACCCGCCCGCGGTCGGCGATCCGGAGACCATCACCCAGCGCACCTGGCTGTGGCTGGCGACCGTGATTCTCGGTCTGCTGGCCGTCGCGATCGGGATCTACATCGCCAAGGCGGTCGCATCGCAGCATTCGGTGGCGATCCGCGTCGGCGCACCGCTGCTCGCATTCCTGGTGATCGTCGGCATCGGGTACGCACTGTTGCCCGGTGTGAACGAGGTCGGCTCGGACTTCCCCGCCACCCTGCTCTGGGAATTCCGACTGTCGTCCCTGGCCACCCAGGCGACCCTGTGGCTGACTCTGGGATTGGGATTCGCGTTCCTCACCGACCGCGCAGTACGCCCGATCCGGCGAGAGGCAGTCACGGCGTAGCCTGGTTCTGCGTCAATGGACCATTGCACCGCCCAGACGTGCGCAAAGTGCCATTGACGCAGTGTGGCCGGCCCGGTCGGCCGGGGTGAATGGACCATTGCACCGCTCAGACGTGTGCAATGGTCCATTCACGCGTCCGGGGGTGAGCGGGCGGGGGTGAGCGGGCGGGGGTGAGCGGTGCGAGGGTGAGCGGGCGAGGGTGAGCGGGCGAGGGTGAGCGGTCCGGGTGAGGGGGGAAGGAGTGCGCTCAGCCGAATCCGAGTTGATGCAGTCGCTCGTCGTCGATGCCGAAGTGATGTCCGATTTCGTGGGCGACGGTGATCGCGATTTCCCGGCGCGCCTCGTTTTCGTCGTCGACCATCTCGAGGATCGGTTTGCGGTAGATGGTGATGACGTCCGGTAGGTGTCCGCTGTACTCGTAGCGTTCGGTCAGTGCGATGCCCTCGTACAGTCCGAGGATGTCCTCGGTGGGGTGTTCCTCCTCGACGAGAACCACCACGTTGTTCATGAAGTCGGTGAGTTCGCGCGGCAGGGTGTCGAGTGCGTCGGACACGGCTTCCTCGAAGTCGACGCGCGTCATGTGGGTGGGAATGTCACCCTCCGGTGGTGATCGGGGCGGCACCGGGCAGTGGTGTCGGCAATGCGCGGCCGTCGGGAGCGGAGGGCGGCGGGACGGGAGCTGCACCGTTGATGAGGATGTCGCCCTTGGCTGTACCGACGATGGTCGCGAAGCCGCCGGAATCGAGTTCCTTGCCCACCGAGCACGTCACCTGCCTGCTACCGGCGAGCCAACTCGCGACGTCGATGGTGTCCCAGAACAGGGTGAGCGTCTTGTCTCGCAGTGCGGTGTCCGAGCCGAGGTAGCCGTTGACGGCATCGGTGCACGTGGCTTCCAGGTATGCGTCCTGGTCGGCCTCGGACGGGTGTCCGCCGGGGAACTGCTGCGTCAGGTTGATCACCGACGCCACCTCGTACGCGTGCGGTGCCGAGCAGTCCACCGGATCGGCAGGCACGTTCTGGTTGATGCCGACGCAGGTGCCGGTCGGCCAGACCTTCGACTGGTCCTGGTCGAGAATCGAGCCCGTCATCTCCATCAGCGCACCGGTGTTCGACGGCATCTGCACTCCGCAGCGCAATGTCCGCTCACCCTTGGCCCACCCGGCCTGGCTGGGGAACATCAGCCCGACGCCGAAGCGTCCGTTGGGATCGAACTTGGCTCCGACGTAGTCGTCGACGGCGGCCTCGCAGTGTTCGTCGCGCAGTTCGCTGAACCGGATGGAACCGGGATACGGCGACCCCGGACCGAACTCGACGCCGGGGTAGACGCTCATGTCGATGTCGCGAGCCACCTCGAAGCGATGGGGATCGGCGCAGGAAACTTCGGCGAGATCCTGTCGGTCCGTCTCCGGATCGTCGGTGGGCGTCCATTGCAGGCATGCGCCCGGATCGGCGGCACCGAAGGACGACGCCGAAACGGGGCCATCGGTCGCAGGCCCACCGGCCGTCGCATGGGTGGTGATCTTCTCGGGCGTCGAGAACCCGTCGGAGAGAAAAACCGTCGCGCCCGCGGCCAGCACCGCACCGACCGCAACCATGGCCAGCCCGCGTCGAGCTGTGGTTGCAGACAGTGTTCGCCGAGACTTCTCGCTCGGCGGAGAGTCTGTTTCGTATCCGGACATCACCCTCCATCATGCCCGAGTATGTTCGGTCCTCATGAGCGACCCAACAGGTGACGACGACCTCAGCGAGCTCGCCGGCCGACTGTTCACGATGGCCCGCACCGGTGACGCGGCCGCTCTGGCGAGTTACGTCGACGCAGGCGTTCCGGTGAATCTGCACAACGAATCAGGTGACACGCTGGTCATGCTCGCCGCGTACCACGGGCACACCGATGCGGTGCGTGCGCTGGTCGAGCGCGGTGCCGATGTGAACAAGCCCAACGACAAAGGGCAGACCCCACTCGCGGGCGCGGTCTTCAAAGGTGAGGACGACGTGGTGCGCGTGCTCGTCGACGGCGGAGCCGATCCACACGGCGGTCACCCGTCGGCAATCGATGCCGCCACGATGTTCGGACGCGAGGACTACCTGGGGTTGCTCGGCAAGTAAGGTTCGTTCTCGTGATCGACCTGAAATTCCTTCGCGAGAATCCCGATGCAGTGCGCGCCTCGCAGCGCACCCGAGGCGAGGACCCCGCTCTCGTCGACGCACTTCTCGATGCCGACGCCTCCCGCCGCGCTGCGGTGCTGGCGGGCGATCAGCTGCGCGCCGAGCAGAAAGCGTTGGGAAAGCAGGTAGGCAAGGCTTCCGCCGAGGACCGTCCCGCGCTGCTCGCCGGAGCGTCGGAGCTCGCTGCCAGAGTGAAGGCGGCCCAGGTCGCCGAAACCGAGGCCGACGCAGCCCTCGACACGGCCCACCGCGCGATCTCGAACATCGTCCAGGACGGCACGCCCGCAGGCGGCGAGGACGACTTCGTGCTGCTCGAGACCGTCGGGCAGATCCCGGAGTTCGATTTCGAGCCCAAGGATCACCTCGAGCTCGGCGAGTCGCTGAACCTCATCGACATGGAACGCGGAGCCAAGGTCTCGGGTTCGCGCTTCTATTTCATGACCGGCTACGGCGCGCTGCTGCAGCAGGGATTGCTGCAGCTCGCCGCGCAGAAAGCGGTCAAGAACGGCTTCACCATGATGATCCCGCCGGTGCTGGTGCGGCCGGAGATCATGTCGGGAACCGGATTCCTCGGCGCACACGCAGACGAGATCTACCGCCTCGAAGCCGACGACCTCTACCTCGTCGGCACCTCCGAAGTAGCCCTCGCGGGCTACCACTCGGGTGAGATCATCGACCTCGCCGACGGCCCGAAGCGGTACGCCGGATGGTCGTCGTGCTTCCGCCGCGAAGCGGGCAGCTACGGCAAGGACACCCGCGGCATCATCCGAGTGCACCAGTTCGACAAGATCGAGATGTTCTCCTACATCAAGCCCGAGGACGCAGCCGCCGAACACCAGAAGTTGCTGGAATACGAGAAGGAAATGCTCGCCGCCGTCGAGGTGCCCTACCGCGTCATCGACACCGCAGGCGGAGACCTCGGCTCCTCGGCAGCTCGTAAGTTCGACTGCGAGGCCTGGATTCCCACCCAGCAGGCCTACCGCGAGCTGACCTCGACCTCGAACTGCACGACGTTCCAGGCCCGACGCCTCGGCGTGCGCTACCGCGACGAGAACGGCAAGCCCCAGACCGCGGCGACGCTCAACGGCACCCTCGCCACCACCCGCTGGATCGTCGCGATTCTCGAAAACCACCAGCAGGCCGACGGCACCGTCCGCGTCCCCGAGGCTCTGGTGCCCTTCGTCGGAACGGATGTTCTGCGCTAGTTGGGTCGTTCCGCAGGCTCCACTCCTGCGCTAGTTGGGTCGTTCCGCAGGCTCCACTCCTGCGCTAGTTGGGTCGTTCCGCAGGCTCCACTCCTCCGCTAGTCGGGTCGTTCCGCAGGCTCCACTCCTGCGCTAGTCCGGTCGGCTCAGGCGATATCGCCGATGCAGTAGCCCTCGCCGCCGATGGCCAGTACGAACGTGCGGTTCTGGTACACCCCGGACGCGTCGATGATGTCTGCGTTGACCTGGGTGTAGATGCCGTTCTGCCCGGTGACGAACACGCTGTCGGGGTCGAACGAGGTGATGCCGGGCAGGATGTCGGGATTGTCCACCAGTGGCGGGGCAGTGGGAACGCCGGTCCCGAGCGCATCCCAGGTCCGACGGCCGTCGCACACGATCGGGTACGTCTCTTCCACATCGCCGAGGTTGACCGGAGTCCCGGCGAGACGTCCCAGGTAGCGATCGACGGTGTAGACCGCGTCTGCCGCGTCGAACACGGGGGCGGTGCCGGTGGGGTAGACGGTGGGGCACGCGTAGCCGGACGCGATCTCACTGCGCTTCACGCTGACCGTTGCGGTGGGCCCGGTCCAGGTGACCGCGTACTGGCCGTCGACGCCGGGGGCGGCAACGGCAGCGAGGATCGCTGCGGGGTCGACGTACATCGTCGGAATGTCGGTGGGCGGAACCGTCCAGCACCGCACCGTGACGACGCCGATTCCGCCGCCGGTGAGGTCGCCCACGAACGGACGCAGCGCCATCGCGGCGTCGGGGTTTCCGGGAACCTCGCCGACGGGTGGGCCGGGCGGGATCGGTGGGGGCGTCGCGGTGGTCGCGGAGGCTGTGGTCGGAGTTGTCGTCGACGCCGCTGTCTCGGTGGTGGTGCTCGAGGCTCCGGACTGTTCGGACGGCAGTCCGACTGCGGAATCACAGGCTCCCACCAGCGCGAGCGTTGCGATCAGAGGCAGCGCGGTTCGGACGACCCTGGTCCGCCGTGGTGGTGCCGCACTGTTCTTCACGTCGTCTCTCCCCCGTTGCTTTCGACCGGACCTGTCATCTCCCGGACCTTTTCTCCGACATCGTCCACCGACTACGCTAACGGACTGTGGAACCCGTCTATCGATCAGTCATCGGCATCGCTCGTGCAGTGTTCGCGTTCGAGGGCCTGAAATTCGACGTCGAGGGCGAGGAACACATCCCTGCCACCGGCGGAGCCGTCATCGCCGTCAACCACACCGGATACATGGACTTCACCTACGCCGGGCTACCGCCACGACGGGTCAAGCGCTACATCCGATTCATGGCGAAGAAGGAAGTCTTCGACAACAAGATCTCCGGCCCGATCATGCGTGCACTGCGGCACATCCCCGTCGATCGAGGGGCCGGTGCGGAGTCGTACAAGTCCGCGGTCCAGAGCCTACGCAACGGTGAACTCGTGGGCGTGTACCCGGAGGCGACCATCAGCCGCAGCTTCGAGATCAAGGAATTCAAGTCCGGCGCGGCGCGCATGGCCATCGAGGCAGGCGTGCCGATCATCCCGACGGTCATCTGGGGCGCGCAGCGCGTGTGGACCAAGGGATACCCGAAACGGTTGGGCCGCACCAACACTCCCATCTCGATCGCCGTCGGCGAACCGCTGCCGCCGGTCGGTCCACCGAACGAACTGACCGAGAAGCTGCGCACGGTGATGCAGAAGATGCTGCTCGAACTTCAGGAGAACTATCACCACGAGCCAGGGGCCTACTGGGTGCCTGCGCGATTGGGCGGCAGTGCACCGACCCTCGAAGAGGCAGACAAGCTCGATGCCCAGGACCTCGCGGCGCGTGCGGCCAAGCGGGCCGAGTAGAGCGACGCGATGAACCTCCGTGGTGAACGGGTCGTGTTGCGGCCCGTCACCACCGAGGATGTGCCGGAGCTACGCCGAATACTGCACACCCCCGAGGTGTACGCGCGATGGGGCGACGAGGACGCCGACGAGAACTGGCCGTTCGACAACCCCGACGAGAAGCGTCTGGTCGTCGAATTGGATGGCGCACCAGTGGGATTGATCCAGTACGGCGAAGAAACCGATCCGATGTACCGGCACGCGTCGATCGATATCTTCCTCGACCCGGCAGTGCACGGCCGCGGCGTCGGAAAGGACGCCGTGGGCACGCTGGTGCGGTACCTGACCGCCGAACTGGGGCATCATCGTGTGGTGATCGACCCCGCTGCCGACAACGCGGCAGCGATAGCCTGTTACAGCGCAGTCGGATTCGAGCCGGTCGGGATCATGCGTCGATACGAGAAGGGCCCGAGCGGGTGGCACGACAGCCTGTTGATGGACTTGATCGTCGAGTAGCTATCGGTGGTTCGCCGGAGTGGAGCCCGCGGAACGACCCGTAGGGCCAGGAAGTGTCAGTCGGAACCGCGCACCGGTAGGCCCTGCGACACAGACGAGTTCACCGCCATGAGCGCGCGCCAGCGTGCGCGCTATGGACAACCCGAGCCCGACGCCGCCGGAAGAACGGTCACGCGCAGCATTCAACCGAACGAGCCGCTCGAAGATCCGCTCACGATCGGCTTCGGCGACACCGGGACCGTCGTCGTCGACGGTGACGAACGCCTGTGAATCGGTTCCAGTCGTCACTCGGACGCTACCGCCCGGCGGCGTGAAGCGAGCGGCATTGTCGAGTACGTTCGACAGAACCTGCTCGATGCGGCCGACGTCCACCCTGACCGGCACCGGTTGCGAGGCGTCGACCTCGAACCGGACCTGCGGGGACAGCAGTGCAGCACGCTCGACGGTGCGTCGAACCACGTCGGCGAGATCCGCGTCGGACAACTCCAGCTCCGAAGTGTTCTCTGCACGAACGGAATCGAGCATGTCGCCCACCAGGCGCGAGGCCCTGGCGGACTCGCCGACCAGCAAGTCGCTCCACCTGCCGACCCGATCTGGGCGGAGCTCCGCGTCACGCTGCAACGACTGGGCCAGCGCCGAGATCCCGGCCACAGGTGTGCGCAGTTCGTGTGCCGCGTCGGCCAGGAATCGGCGCATGTCCTCCTCTGCCCGACGCGCCGACTGGGCTGCCGCAGCTTCCTTGCGCTCGGCATCCTCGAGGGCGTCGAGCATCTCGTCGACGGCCGATGCGGTGCGGCCCAGGTCGGTCTTCGGCTTGGACGGCAGTAGCCGTCGCCCTCTGTCGCCGTTGGTGATTCGGCGTGCGACCGACGTCATCGAGTCCAGGGGGGACAAGGCGCGCCTGACCGCGTAGATCAATGCGGCGGCGGCCAGTAGCAGAGTGACTGCACCGGCACCCACCATGAGAATGCGCAATTGTCGGCGCACATCTGCGATCGCGGTGGTGTCGCCGAGCAGTGACAGCGTCGATCCATCGGGCAGGGGCTCGGTGATCTCCAACGAATCCGACGGCGGGGCAGGAGGATCGGGTGGACCGGGAGGGCTGGGAGCCTTCGACTGGCCGGCGGGCGGAGCCGGGGTCGCGGGCCTGATATCCGGGCCGGGCGGTCCGCTGCCGGGTACGCCGTATACCGTGCCGTCCGCGGCGGTGACGCGAACCCGGATGGCGTCGCCCTGCAACGCCTGCACCAGATCGCCGGGCCCGACGCCGCTGTCCACCAGTTCGACCGCACGGGATGCCCTGTCGGTCAGCCGAGCCTCCAGATCACGCCGAAGCTGTTGGCCGAGAACGACATCCACCGACGACCCGACGATCACCAGCAATATTGCGAACAGCACGACGACGGTGGCGACCACGCGGGTACGCAACGAGGGCGTGGGTGTGCGGTTCACTGCGGGGCCCGCAGAGCGTAACCGAGGCCCCGGACGGTATGGATCAACCGCGGCCCATGGGCTTCCATCTTGCGACGCAACGCACTGATGTGCACCTCCACCAGGTTGCCGTCGTACGCGCCGTAGCCCCAGACCGATTCGAGGATGGACGTTTTGGACACCGTGCGTCCGCGCTGCGCGACGAGGAAGGTCGCCAACCGGAGCTCGGTGGCCGTCAGGTCGAGGACGTGACCGGCGCGCGTGACGACCCCCGCGGATTCGTCCACCAATAGATCGCCCACTTGGATTGCGTCCGAGGATCTGCCGCGTCTACGCAGCACCGATCTCGCTCGCGCGACCACCTCGTCGAGCTGAAACGGCTTGACCACGTAGTCGTCTGCGCCGTCGCTCAATCCGCGCAGGCGGTCCTCCAGCTGATCCTTCGCGGTGACCATGATGATTCCTGCATCGCTGCTCTGGCGGACGACGTCGATCAACGCGAACCCGTCCCGCGCGCCGGGCAGCATGACGTCGAGAATCACGACATCGGGGCGAAAGCCTGCCATCGTGGTGTCGAAGTCGTCACCGTCGGGCAAGGACGCAGCGGTGAATCCCGCGTCCTCGAACGCGGCCACCAGCGCCTCTCGGATAGGTAGCGAGTCCTCCACCACCAGCACCCGGGGAGCGGAACTGTATGTCATGCCTCGATTGTCACCCACCAGCTGAAGTGATCCTGAAGATGCGGCCGGCTTCAGGGTGACTTCAGCTAGCGGCGGCAGGGTCGATGACAGACCGAAACGAACGACAAAGACTCGAACAAGGAGTGAACGTGAACGATCAGACTCAACCGATCCCCGCCGCATCGAACCCGGAGCCAGTCCCCGGGAACGCGGTTCGAGAGACCCAACCGAAGCGGTGGAAGGGACGGGTGCCGATGGTGGCGACGGCCGCAGCGGGACTCGCAGTAGGAGCGCTGGTGGCGTCGGCAGTCTTCGCTGCCACCGGTCCGGACGTCTCACCCGGAGTCTCCACGGTGGCGTCGTCGTCGACCCTCGGACAGCGGACCGACGGCGGTGGCGGGTCGGATGTACCTGCGGTGCCGGCCGCACCGGATTCCGGTGACGGATCGACGGTGCCCGCCGTTCCGACACCACCAGGACCTGCGGACGGCGCAACTCCTGCGGCACCGGGGGACGGTGCCACTCCTCCGGCACCGGCGGACGGGGCAACTCCTCCGGCACCGGGGGACGGGGCAACTCCGCCTGCACCGCCCGCCGGGGGTCCGGGCAAGGGTGGGCCGGGTGGACCAGCTGAGGGTGGCCCGGGCAAGGGTGGACCTGCTCCTCTGTGCGCCCCGGCTGACGGTGCGACGCCGCCTGCCCCGGCTGACGGTGCGACGCCGCCTGCTCCGCCCACACCGGGTGCTGAGGGTGACGGTGTGACGCCGCCTGCTCCGGCAGATGGCGCGACTCCTCCCGCTCCGCCGGCAGCTCCCTCGGGTTCCTGAACCAACCTCTTCCAGCCCCGCACCGTGTTCTCGGTGCGGGGCTGGATTGTTTCTGCGGTTCGTGTGGGCAGGCTCAGGCGATGTGGGGGCCTGCTCGGGCGTGGGATGGTCTGGGTTGTCGGTGCGGGTCGACGGTGGCCGGTGGGATAAACCAGGGGTGGTTGTCGGTGCCGATGAACACTTCCCAGTTGGAGTGGTGGAGGAGTCGGTGGTGGAATCCGCACAGTAGGACGAGGTTGTTCATGTCGGTGGGTCCGCCGTCGCCCCAGTGCCGGATGTGGTGTCCTTCGGTCCAGGCGGCGGGTTTTCCGCAGCCGGGGAAAGCGCAACCGTGATCGCGGGCGATGAGGGCTTTGCGTTGTTTGGCGGTGACGGTGCGTGCGGTGCGGGCGAGGTTGATCGGTGAGCCGTGCTCGTCCATGACGATCGCAGTGAGGACGCAATCGCAGGCGAGTTGGCGGGAGGTGTTGCGGGAGAGTGGTCCCATCCACGGTAGCCATCCGACGGTGGTGCCGTCGCCGAACAGGTCCCTGTATGCGCCGCGATCCGTGGCAGGGTGGCCGTCGTCATCGGATTCGTCTGCAGCGCGGGTGTTCTCGTCGTCGGCGATGTCATCGACGTCAGCACTGTCGCGAAGGTCGGCGAGATCGCGCAGGCTGATGTGCAGGTTCAGGTGCGGCCTCTCGCCGCCTTCGATGGGTCGATCACAGGAGGCGAGGTACTGGTCGAGGATGTGTCCGAAGGCGTCGGCTCGTCGCTTGGCGGGGCTGCGGTCGTCTCCGGTTTTGGGTGTCTCGTCGCCGTCGGCAGCGGGGCGGGGTTCGGTCAGCGGTGAGAGTGCAGTGAGCAGCTTTTCTCCGGTGATCGCATCGAAGTCTCCCTTGAGTACGAGCCGGCCGTTGAGGGTCTTGGAGGCGAAGAATTCGTTGCGGTCGGTGTCCTCGGCGGGTGGTTTCTTGTTGCCGAAGCTGTCTTCGAGTCTGGTGATCGCTGCACGGATCCGGCCGGTGCGTGCGTCGGGCCCGGTCGCGGCGGCGATCAGAGCCTGACGCGCGACATCGCGCCCCTCGTCCGGCAGGTTCTCCGGTGGGGTTTCGGCGAAGGTGAGGATCAGGGCGGCGTGGTCGACGGACATGACGCCGGTGTTCACGGCGTCGGCGATGTCGGGGAAGTTCTTCAACCCGCGGGCGAGGGCGACGATCTTGGTGGCCTTACCCGCCGAGAGCAGGGTGGTGGAGGTCAGCCAGCCGGCGGGGCCGGGGAAGCCGAGCTTCTCCCGGCTCACGCGGGTGTCGATCTCGGCGACGAGGGCGATGCGTCGGGCTTCGAGCAGTTGGATCTGGTGGGAGACCGCGGCGGCGTCGGCGAGGAGTTCGGCCTCGCTCAGTTGCCAGATCGCTGTGGTCATGCCATGAAGTGTATCGAACAGGTATTCGATGCACAACCATAGTTCAATCGAAAACTACTGTGCTGCTTGACTATTCACTCTTTCAGATCTGTCGGTGGGGTGTGGTATCAAACCGCCACGCCGTCGTACGCGTGCGATCTGCCGCCCTTGCGGCTTACCCGTACGTCCTCGGGCAGTCGATCACCGACGCCTGAGTCGTCGAACGGTCCGCTCCAGATGTCGGACTCTGCCGCATCACGCACCACCCATCTATGGACGGGGAGCCGCCGGCAGAAGATGTCCGCGTCGATTCCTCTGTACGACTGGAATCCGCGGGTGCGTATCTCGAACGAACTGGTTTTCAGTCCGTCATGTCTTCGGATGAACTATCAATCAGCTTCTCTGGCAACACGTTCCAGTTCATCTCGATAGGCCGCCCACCATGCTGCGTCACCGTCGACCATGTTTTCGTTCCCCAGTCGCAGCCCGACGGAATCGTCGATGAGCTCGCGCACGATGTCTGCGTGTCCGGCATGTCGATTCGTTTCGATGCACACATGCACCAGTACGCGGTGCAACGTGACTTCCTGCTTCTCGGCGGGCCAGTGCAGGACGCGTCCGACGGTGTCGAGGTCGTTCGATTCGATGGTCTTGTCGGCGTGAAGCCAGGCCTCGCGGTACAGGTCGACGATGAGCTCTGAGGGTTCATCGGCGGCGGCCCACATATCGGAGTTCGCTTGCGCGACAGCTGATTTTTCCAGTTCGGTGAATCGGGCCGGGAATTCTCGGCCGAAGGTGAGGCCGAAGTAGCCGTATTCGACGATCGCCAGGTGCTTGATCAGCCCCAGGAGATTCGTCCCAGTCGGCGTCATCGGCCGTCGTTTCTGGTACTCGGTGAGGCCGTCGAGCTTCCACAGCATGTTCTCGCGGGCGATCCGCAGGTACTGGTGCAGCTCGTCTTTCATGCTGGTCGGCTCGCCCATGCTCGTCAGCTCACCGACGCGTGCCAGACCAGAGCGGCAGCCAGCGCGCCGAGTCCGTTCAACGACCAGTGCAGGGCGATAGGGGCGATCAAACTTCCGCTACGGCTGCGCAGCCACGTGAACACCACACCCGCCGCCGCAGTGGCCACCACGGCCAGCGCTATACCGACGATCTGCCCGAACAGCCCGCCGCCGAGAAACCCGCTCAGCCCCACGTTGCCCGCCGTCAGCCCGAGCGACGACGCGATGTGCCACAGACCGAACAGTAGAGATCCTGCAGCGAACACGCCGCGAGCTCCGTAGATGCGTCCCAGCGTGCCGTGCAGAACCCCGCGGAATGCGAGTTCCTCCGGGATGACGGTCTGCAGCGGAATGACGATCATCGACGCGACGATGGCGGCGGATACGGTTGCGTATCGGTCGGCCATGAAGAACGGCCGAGTCAGCGGCAGCAACGCACCGATCGCGACGACGGTGAGGACGACCCCGACGGCTCCGAGTGCGTACAGAGATCCGGTCTTCCACTGCTTGGGAGACAGTCCCAGTTCGGCCCACCCCAGACCGCGACGGTTCGCCAGGACGACCAGCAGAACAGCGGCGATCGGAACCGTCGCGATGCTGGCCCACACCGTGGTGAAGTGCGCGATGAGGTTGGTGCCCACGAGTACGAGGACGACGATGGCGACGTCGAGGTAAGCGTGGAAGGCGCGTCGTGGTGCCACGCTCCCGGCCGTGTTCACAGCAAGCATTGGAGCGAGTGTACTGGCGTCAGCTGAGAGCGCCCGGTGAATCGAGGCTCCGGTCGAGGCCTTTGCGGTCGTAGATGCGGGTGAACACCACGCCGAACACGAGCCCGATGAGCAGTCCGAGGGACGTCATCCCCACCGAGTGCAGCAGGCCTGCGTCGAGTGAGGCGTTGAAGTACAGGATCGAGCGGGTGCCGAGGAAGATCTGATGCATCGGCTCGAACTGCGCGAGCCAGGTGAAGAGCCGCGGGCTGGCTTCGAGGGGAATGGTGCCACCCGAGGACGGCAACGCCAGGATGATGAACACGATCAGATTGATCAGCAGTCCTGCCGTGCCGAATGCGGACATCACCGCCAATGCCGTGATGCCGACCGCCGTGATCGCGAACGCGCCGTACATCCACAGGGTCCAGGCGTGGGTGATCGGCATACCGAGCAGATGGCTGATCAGCAGGTAGAGGGCAGAGACGAGCAGGGCCAGGACGACCATCACGAGCCATTTCACGAGCAACGTCCGGAAGCGGTTGATCTGGGTCGGTCCGCGATGGATGTACTTGGGGCCGATCTCCGTCGGCGTGAATCCGAGCAGGCCGTCGACGAGTGCGCTGACGATGGTCGCACCCGTGAACCCCGCCAGGACGAGCAAGAGCGCGTAGTAGAAGGCGGACAGGCCACCGCCGGTGCCGTCGGGCAGAGGATCGTACTGGGCAACGATCACATCGATCGGCTGCGCGAGGGTGAGAGCACTTGCACCGGCGAGCTGAGTCTCGCCGAGCTGTTGGCGTACCTGTTCGGTGATCTGCTGTCCCACAGTTTCATTCACCGACTCGAACGCCGGTGTTGCGACACCGGTCACGAGTGACATTCCGAAACTGCCCGCACGCGGATTGGTGTAGACCGTGATGATCGGCTTCTCGACGTCCCCGGGAATCACGCTCGCCTGAGCGAGGATTCCCATTCGCTTGGTGAAATCGCTGGGAATGACGATGGAACCGTAGGCCTCGGCCGTCGACAGCAGCGATTGTGCCTGCGCCGGGCCGACTTCCATGAAATCGACCTTGTTCGGATCGACGTTCTGTAGCAGACCCTCGACGATGTCGTTGCCTATGTTGCGTTGCTCGCCCGCGAAGGTGTCGCCCTCGTCCTGGTTGACGATTGCGATGGGTAGGTCGTGCAGATTGCCCCTGGGGTCGAGCACGCCGCCCAGATACAGCGCGGCGAGAAACGACATCAGGGTCGAGACCACCAGGATGGGCGCGAGCCAGAAACGCGGCGAACGAAGGACGTCGGCCATCGACCGAGGGGTTCTATCGGAGGTCACCGGATCAGTGTCGCAAGTTCGGCTCCCGTGTGCGCAGTAGTTCGACCCTTGCTACGAGACCGGGATGGAGCCTGCGGGACGACCGCAGGCCCCGCCCGCGCACTCGGGGCGCAGCCGCTGGACCGTCAGGCGTCGGCCCGACGCGGCAGCTTCCACTCCGGGCGGACCCAGTGGCAGGTGTAACCCTCGGGGTACTTCTGCAGGTAGTCCTGGTGCTCGGGCTCGGCTTCCCAGAAATCTCCGGCCGCGGTCACCTCGGTGACGACCTTGCCCGGCCACAGTCCCGACGCGTCGACGTCGGCAATGGTGTCCTCGGCGACGCGCTTCTGCTCGTCGGTGAGGTAGAAGATCGCCGAGCGGTAGCTGGCACCGATGTCGTTGCCCTGACGGTTCTTGGTGGTGGGGTCGTGGATCTGGAAGAAGAATTCGAGCAGATCGCGATACGTCGTCTGGGTGGGGTCGTAGACGACCTCCAGTCCCTCGGCGTGGTTGCCGTGGTTGCGGTAGGTCGCGTTGGGGACCTCGCCGCCGGTGTAGCCGACGCGGGTGGAGATCACGCCCGGGAGCTTGCGGACGAGCTCTTCGGCTCCCCAGAAGCATCCTCCGGCGAGAATGGCGGTTTCGGTGGCTGCAGACATCGTTGCTCTCCTAGCTCTTTATCGATCGATACGTGGGGTTCAACGAACGAGGCGTCCTCATAATTCCGAATCGTGGGTGCGTTCTCCGACCTCGAGGACCAGTTTGCCGGTGTTGGCTCCGTCGAACAGCAAGTTCAGTGTCGATCCGAAGGCGGGGACGCCGCCGATCTCGATCTGCTCCCGCGCCGTCATCTTGCCGCTGGTGAGCAGTTCGGACAGTGCGTCGATGCCCTCCTGGTAGCGATCGAGGTAGTCGAAGATGATGAAGCCCGTCATCGACGCCCGATTGATCAACAGGGACAGGTAGTGCGCCGGGCCGGGTTGCGGATCGGTGGCGTTGTAGCCGGAGATGGCTCCGCACAACACCACTCGCGCTCCCTTGCGAAGCCGTGAGAGGGCCGCGTCGAGGATCTCACCGCCGACGTTGTCGAAATACACGTCGATGCCCTCGGGTGCAGCCGCCTTCAGGCCCTTGTACACCGACTCGTTCTTGTAGTCGATCGCGGCGTCGAAACCCAGTTCCTCGGTGAGCCACGCGCACTTCTCGGGACCACCCGCAATGCCGATCACAGTGGCTCCCTTGGCTTTTGCGATCTGGCCCGCGATGCTGCCCACGGCGCCCGCGGCTCCGGAGATCACCACGGTGTCGCCCTCGGTGAGCTTGCCGACGTCCATCAGGCCGAAGTACGCCGTCAGTCCTGGGAAGCCGAGCGCTCCGAGCCACGTGGGTGACGGTGCGATGGATTCGTCGACCTTCTGCACCCCCGTGCCGTCCGACAGTGCGTGCTCGGTGACGCCGAACGAGCCCGAAACGATCTCTCCGACAGCATAATCGGGGTGGTGGGATTCCAGCACCCGTCCCACGGCGTGCGCCCGCATCACCTCGCCGATCCCGACGGGCGGTACGTACGAGCGCGCATCGTTGAGCCATCCCCGCATCGCCGGGTCGAGAGAGACGTAGTCGACGGTGACGACGAACTCGCCGTCGCCCGGCGTGGGAATCGGTTCCTCGGTGAGGTTCCACGTCGACTCGTCGGGACGTCCCACCGGGCGCTGAGCCAATCGGATCTGACGGTTCACAGATGTCATCTACCGTTCCTTCCACGTCGAAGACAGGTCACCTCGACACTAGGGCAGAATGACGTCACGATGACCAACGCGCCGAACACCACCCGCCTCGCCCCCCGTCTCGTCGCCAGCGACGTCGACGGCACTCTGCTCGACCAGCACGAGCGTGTCACCGAACGCACCAAGCGTGCCGTGTCGGCCGTCGTCGCCGACGGCGTGCCGTTCGTGCTGTCCACCGGCCGCCCGCCGCGGTGGATCCACCCCGTCGTCGATCAGTTGGGATACGCGCCGATGTCGGTGTGCGCCAACGGAGCGGTCATCTACGACGCCGCGAACGATCGCGTGCTCAGCGCCGAGACGCTCTCGGTGCAGACACTGCAGTGGCTGGCCGACGTCGCCTATCGCGCACTGCCGGGCTGCGGGCTGGCCGCGGAGCGGGTGGGCCGGACGGCACACGACTCGGCCACCCCGCAGTTCGTCAGCTCCCCGGGCTACGAGCACGCCTGGCTGAACCCGGACAACGTCGAGATGACCGAGGACGACGTGGTCGACGTTCCGGCCGTCAAGCTGCTGATTCGTCTTTCCGGCTCCACCAGCGGACACATGGCAGACATCCTGTCCCCGCTGATCTCCGGTCGCGCCGACCTGACGTTCTCCACCGACAACGGACTGATCGAGCTCTCGGCACCGGGAATCACCAAGGCGTCGGGTCTGGCCAAGGTCGCCGAGACCCTGTCGGTGGACGTGAAGGACATCGTGGCCTTCGGCGACATGCCCAACGACGTCCCGATGTTGACGATGGTGGGACTGGGTGTCGCGATGGGTAACGCGCATCCGGCTGCCGTCGCGGCGGCGAACGAGGTGACTGTCACCAACGCAGAAGACGGAGTGGCGCACGTCCTCGAACGTTGGTGGTGACGCGTCGCCACGCTGGGCACGAAGGTGTGGTACCGGAACGCGAAAGGGCCGAGTCACCGTGGTGACTCGGCCCTTTCGCTGGTGAATCTCAGCCTGCGGGTGCGGGCTCCGGTGCGGGAGCGGGCGCAGGAGCCGGTTCCACCGGTGCTGCAACGGGGTTCTGCATCTCCGCGTTGTAGGTGTCGTTGTACGTCTTGATCACCGTGGTCACAATTCCGGTGAGCTCGTTGAAGATCAGCGAGCCGTTCTCGAAGTCGGTCCGGAGGCCCTCCGGCACCCGGAACTCGTCGGTGAGCGGCAGACCGAGCACGCCGTCGACGCCACCCTGCTGCACGTACTGCTGGAAGATCTTGCCGATGACGGCCACGGCCTGGCCTGCCATGTTGGTGATGATCTCACCGTTGGCGAACTGCGCCTTCTCGCGGCCACCGCTGACCTGCACCAGACCGCTCACCGGTACGCCCAGCGCACCGGTTTCGCCACCCGAGGACAACCACTTCTGAGCGACGGGACTGGTCGACGCCAGACGCTGCAACTCGGCGACCAGGGCCGGGATGTTCTCGCCCAGAGTGGAACTGACGTCGGTGCCCGGACGGGACGGTGCCGCGTCGGTCACTGCGGTATCGGGAGCTGTGTCGGTCACGTCGGGCGAGACCGGAGTGGCATCTCCGCCGCCGCCGAGGTTCGCCGCAGCGATGTCGCGGATCTCTCCGAGCCGCGCGTATCCGGCGTCACCCGGGCATTCGGTGTTGCCGACGTCGCGGTGACCGAAGATCACCGGCAGGTCGATGCTCTTGCCCTTGCCGACGAACGTGAAATTCGTTCCCTCCGAGGTCATCGTGGTGGTGCCCTTGGGGTCGAGACCGGCCTTGCCGAGTCGCCATCCGAGGAACTTGCCGACCGAATCGATGGTCTCCTGCGAGGGATCCTCGTTGGAGTAGTCGCCCATCATGGCCACACCGACGGTGTTCTCGTTGAACCCGCCCGCGTGGGCACCCTGAACCGGCTTGTCCAGACCGCCCGCGCGGCCCTCGAAGATCTGACCGTACTTGTCGACGATGGCGTTGTAGCCGATGTCGCACCAGCCGAGCGTCTGCGCGTGGTACGCGTAGATGGCTCGGACGATTTCGGCCGATTCGGACTTGGAGTAGTCGTTGCTGCCTGCGGTGTGGTGCACGGTGGCACCACCGATGAAGTCGTCGATCGTCGGTGTGGCGCAACGGATCGACTCGTCGGCACCCCACTGAGCGCGGGTGATCACGTTCGGGCCTGCGTCACCGGCGACGGGAGTGGCGAGGTCGCTCAGTGCCGAGTCGGCGGGCGACGTGCCGGGGGTGATGAGTACCGCGCTGATGTCGTTCACGGCCGCGGCCAGCTGTTCGGCCGAGCTGTCGGACTCGGGTGCCGGGGCCGCGGGATCGGCCGGAGCCGGATCCTGTTGGCGCAGTGGCTTGCTCGATGACGCCGGGGTGTAGCCCAAGGGCTGTTCCGCGGCAGCGGGAACCTCGGCCGGAGCGCCGGGAGCAGGCAGTTCGACGACCGGAACCTCGGGAACCGGTGCAGTTGCGAAGCTTTCGGGAGCTGCACTGCTCGTCATCGGCGTCAGCAACACCTGCACGGCCTTGGTCAGTCCGACGAAGATCGGTTCGGTGCCCTGCTTTTCCGCAGCGGGAACGGCATCGCTCGCAGTGGTATCGACCGGCGCGGTTTGCAGCCACGGGCCCCAGGAGCCGTCCTCCAGTTGCCGGCGGATCTGAGCGGAAGCACCGTCGAGCTGCTCGGAGGTCAGGGCCACCATGCTGAACGGGGTGTCCTGCGTGATCTCCTTGACGGCGGCACCGAGTGGCGGACCGGTCGGATCGGCAGCTTCGGGGTTCACCGGTGCAGAGGCGTCCACCCGAGGAATCGGGGCCTGGGCGGTCGCGTTGCCCGGGGCCGGGGTGGTGAGACCCGGGATGTCGGGGATCTCGATCGGCGGTATCACGATGGAATCCGGCAGCGGCAGGTACTTCAGGTCGGAGAGCCGCAGATCGGGCAACGGCAGTCCGGTGAGCTCCTGCAGCGGAATCACGATGTCCGGTGCGGCGCTCAGCGCGGTCTCGACGATCTTGGTCGGCACAGTGACGGGGGTTGTCTCGTTGGCCGGTCGAACTCCGGTTGTCGTGCTGTCGGTGAGGCCTGCGACCGCGAAGGGGGTCGCGACGGCCAGTAGTGCGACAGCACCGAGAACGATCGACGGCTTCGTTCGACGGTTCGGCAAGGCGGTACTCCCTGGTTGTTGGTAGGTACGCGTCGTAGGATCTCTGATTACTGAACAACATGAATCACATCAGCAACATGAGTCCCATCAGACACAAGGCTAAACCTTAGCTTGACAGTTAGCCATCCCCGGGAAGTTCCGGTGGCGCGGCGCGTCGGGCGCGTCACCTACGCTTTCGAGCTGTGACTGTGCACTTCATCGGAGCCGGACCGGGCGCTGCCGACCTGCTCACGCTGCGGGCCGTCGAGTTCCTGCGATCGAGCCCGGTCTGCGTCTACGCCGGTACCTACATCGACGACGCGATCCTCGACCACTGCTCGGCAGGCACCCGCCTGGTCGACACCGCGAAGCTCGATCTCGACGCCATCACCGGTGAGCTGGTCGCCGCCCACGAACGCGGCGAGGACGTCGCTCGCCTGTGCTCGGGGGATCCGTCCCTCTATTCCGCCCTGGCCGAACAGTCCGCTCGACTCGACGCGGCAGGCGTGCCCTGGGACGTCACCCCTGGCGTTCCGGCCTACGCGGCCGCAGCCGCCGCACTGGGCGTCGAGCTGACGGTTCCCGAAGTGACGCAGTCGGTGGTGCTCACCCGCGCGCAGGCCCGCTCGACGGCGATGCCCGATACCGAGGCGCTGAAGAACTTCGCCGCCACCCGCGCGACCCTGGCGCTGCACCTCGCGATCACCCGCACGCGCATCCTGACCGAGGAACTGACGGAGTTCTACGGTCCGGAGTGCCCGGCCACCGTCGTCTTCCACGCCAGCAAGCCGGACGCGCTGATCCTGCGCGGCACTCTGGCCGATATCGCCGACCAGGTCGAGGCCGCCGACCTGCGGCAGGCGGCGGTGATTCTGGTGGGGCCTGCCCTGGCTCGACGTGTCGTCACCGAATCCCACCTGTACGACGCGTGCCGGGACCGATCGTGAGGATTCACCTGATCGGCATCGGCGGCGGCCACCCCGATCAGATCACCGTCCAGGCGATCCAGAAGCTGCGGGCGGTGGATGTGTTCGTCGTGGCCGACAAGGGCGCATCGGTCGGCGATCTCGGGGCGGCCAGGCAGGAAATACTCGAGCGTCACCATGGCGGCAGCTACCGGGTGATCGAGGTACCCGACCCGCCGCGGGACCGATCACCCCGGCAATACGAGACCGCGGTCCTCGATTGGCACGACGCCCGCGCCCGCGCCTACGCCGATGTGCTCGACGGCCTCGACCGAGGCACCGTCGTGGGGTTTCTCGTCTGGGGCGACCCCGCGCTCTACGACAGCACCATCCGCGTCGTCGAGCGGCTGGCCGCGTTGCGCGGCGACATCGAGTTCGATGTCACACCCGGTGTCTCCAGCGTGTCGATGCTGGCGGCGAGTCATCGCCTCGTTCTCAACCGCATCGGCGGACCGATCGTCATCACCACCGGCAGGAACTTGGCGAGCGACGTCGCCGCTGGCCTCGACAACCTCGTGGTCATGCTCGACGGCAACCTGGCCTGCAGCGTGCTGACCGGCGCAGGATGGAGCATCCACTGGGGTGCCAATCTGGGAACGGTGGACGAGAAGCTGGTGGCAGGTCCGCTCGACGACGTGCTCGGTGAGATCCGCAGCGCCCGCGAGCAGGTCAAGTCCCAGCACGGCTGGGTCATGGACACCTACCTGCTCCGACGTTCCGTTCGATGACACCGGGCCCGCCGATGGGCACCTGGCGGGGCAGAGCGGTCACGATCGTCGGATACCCTGGTTGCCCGTGACTGCTGTAAGCCCCGAGACCACCTCTTCCGACGCCTCCGTGACCGGCCGATACGACCTCATCGTCGTCGGATCCGGGTTCTTCGGACTGACCGTGGCGGAGCGGGCGGCATCCCAGTTGGGTAAGCGTGTCCTCGTGCTGGATCGGCGGCACCATCTGGGCGGCAACGCGTACTCCGAGGCCGAGCCCGAGACGGGTATCGAGATTCACAAGTACGGCGCCCATCTGTTTCACACCTCGAACAAGCGGGTCTGGGAGTACGTCAACAAGTTCACCGACTTCACCGGCTACCAGCACCGTGTCTTCGCTCTGCACAAGGGCCAGTCGTATCAGTTCCCGATGGGCCTCGGCCTGATCTCGCAGTTCTTCGGCAAGTACTTCTCGCCCGCCGAGGCGCGCGCCCTCATCGAAGAGCAGTCCAGCGAGTTCGACTCCAAGGACGCGCAGAACTTCGAGGAGAAGGCGATCTCGCTGATCGGTCGCCCGCTCTACGAGGCTTTCATCAAGGACTACACCGCCAAGCAGTGGCAGACCGATCCGAAGAACCTGCCCGCGGGCAACATCACCCGATTGCCGGTGCGGTACACGTTCGACAATCGCTACTTCAACGACGCCTACGAGGGCTTGCCGGTCGACGGCTACACCGCGTGGCTCGAGAAGATGGCCGCCGACGAGAAGATCGAGGTCCGGTTGAACACGGACTGGTTCGACGTCAAAGCCGAGCTCGTGGCCGAGAGCCCCGACGCCCCCATCGTCTACACCGGCCCACTGGACCGCTACTTCGACTACTCCGAGGGCGAACTAGGCTGGCGCACAATCGATTTCGAGACCGAGGTACTCCCGACGGGTGACTTCCAGGGCACCCCGGTGATGAACTACAACGACGGCGACGTGCCGTTCATTCGGATCCACGAGTTCCGGCACTTCCACCCCGAGCGCCAGTACCCGACCGACAAGACGGTCATCATGCGTGAGTTCTCCCGCTTCGCCAAGAGCGGCGACGAGCCGTACTACCCGATCAACACCCCCGACGACCGGCAGAAGCTCGAGGCCTACCGCGACCGCGCCAAGGCCGAAGCAGCGTCCAACAAAGTGCTGTTCGGTGGACGCCTCGGCACGTACCAGTACCTGGACATGCACATGGCCATCGCGAGCGCACTGAACATGTACGAGAACACCCTGGTTCCGCACTTCGAGACCGGTGCTCCTCTGGCAGGCGACAAGTGACCGCCAAGCACCTGCTCGAGGACGGCATCACCGACGCGGCGCCGGTTCTGGGTAAGTCGCTGTTGCAGCGCGTACTGCTTCCGCGTTCCGGTGAACCGCTCGACGTGCGCACGCTGTACCTCGAAGAAGCACTCACCAATGCCAAACGGGCACACTCGCTCTCGCGAACCTCGGTCACCATCGGTTCCGAGTCCGAGGTGTCGTTCTGCACCTACTTCAACGCATTCCCGGCGAGCTACTGGCGGCGCTACAGCGTCTTGAAGTCGGTGGTGCTCCGCGTCGAGGTCTCCGGCCACTGCCGAATCGACGTCTACCGGTCCAAGGCCGACGCGTCGCGCATCCACGTCGAGGGCCGCGAGGCGGTCGACGGAGATGCGGCGCAGGAATTTCTGATCGATCTCGGTCCGTTCGAGGACGGCGGTTGGATCTGGTTCGACATCACCTCCGACTCCGAGGTGGTGCTCGAGAGTGCGGGTTGGTACGCCCCGATCGAGGCTCCGGGGGAAGCGACCGTCGCGGTCGGCATCCCCACCTTCAATCGCCCGACCGACGCCGTCAAAGCCCTTGTCGCCCTTGGGTCGGACCCCCTGGTGCTGGACGTGATCCAGGCCGTGATCATGCCCGATCAGGGCACCCGCAAGGCGAAGGACGAGCCCGGATTCGACGAGGCCGCCGCGGCCCTCGGCGGCAGGCTCGCCATCCACGATCAGGCCAACCTCGGCGGGTCCGGCGGATACAGCCGCATCATGTACGAGGCGCTGAACAACACTGCCTGCCAACACATCCTGTTCATGGACGACGACATCGAGATCGAGCCCGACTCGATTCTGCGGGCGCTGGCCATGTCTCGGTTCGCCAAGGTCCCCACACTCGTCGGCGGCCAGATGCTCAACCTGCAGGCGCGCAGTCACCTGCACGTCATGGGCGAAGTGATCGATCGCAGCAACTTCATGTGGACCGGCGCACAGAACGTGGAGTACGACCACGACTTCTCCGAGGATCCACTGCGTACCAGCAAACTGCTGCACCGCCGCATCGACGTCGACTACAACGGCTGGTGGATGTGCATGATTCCGCGGGTCGTCGCCGAGGAACTCGGGCAGCCGCTGCCGCTGTTCATCAAGTGGGACGACGCCGAATACGGCTTGCGCGCACGCGAAGCCGGCTATCCGACGGTGACGCTGCCGGGTGCGGCGATCTGGCACATGGCGTGGAGCGACAAGGACGACGCCATCGACTGGCAGGCGTACTTCCATCTGCGCAACCGCCTGGTGGTCGCATCGCTGCACATGCCGGGCGACGGCAAGGGGCTGGTGCTCGACACGATCAAGGCCACGGTCAAGCATCTGCTGTGCCTCGAGTACTCGACCGTCGCGATCCAGAACCTGGCGATCCGCGACTTCCTCGCCGGCCCCGAGCACATCCTCGAGATCCTGCCCACCGCGCTGCCGACCGTGCACGCACTGCGCAAGGAGTTCCCCGACGCGGTCGTCGTCGGCAGCTCCACCGAACTGCCGCTCGCGTCCGGTGAGGAGGTGGGAGCCGTCGGGCTGCCGACCAACCCACTGGCCAAGATCGGCCGATTGGCAAAAGGGCTGCTGCACAACGCAAAGCCTGCGCACACCCAGCATCACGACCGCCCGCAGCTCAACGTCCCGACTCTCGACGCGCGCTGGTTCCTGCTGTCCCAGGTCGACGGCGTCACCGTCACCACCGCCGACGGCCGGGGCGTCGTGTACCGCAAGCGGGATCGTCAGCAGGCTGCGGCGCTGCTCAAGGAAGCCCTGACGCTGCGCAAGCAGTTGGCAGCCGAATTCCCCGCCCTCAAGGCTCGGTACCGCGATGCCGTGCCGCACCTGACCAGTAAGGAAACGTGGGAACGTGTCTTTCGTTACCAGGCGTAAGGGACAGACCGAGGCTCCGACGGAAGTCAGGATCCTCGAGAAGGTGCAGAGCACCGTCGGCAGTGCCCCCGGCGCGATCACCGTCGCCCGCGGCATGTCGCACTTCGGCGAACACGCACTCGGCTGGGTCGCGATCGCCGGTATCGGAGCTGCACTGGACCGGCCGCGTCGGCGTCAATGGGCCTCGGTGGCCGTCGGGGCAGTGGGTTCCCACGCCGCGTCGATCGTGATCAAGCGCATCGTGCGCCGGCCACGTCCTCACGACCCGGCCGTCCGCATCAACGTCTCGACGCCCAGCAAGCTGAGCTTTCCGTCCTCGCATGCGACATCGACCACAGCCGCCGCGGTTCTCCTCGGCCGGGTGACCGGGCTACCGTTACCGGCGGTCCTCGTCCCACCCATGCTGCTCTCGCGCTTGGTGCTCGGAGTCCATTACCCCACCGACGTGCTGGCAGGATCGGCGCTCGGCGCGTTGACGGCTGCGGCCGTCGTGAAGTTCGAAGGAGACAAATGAGCGAGGATGCCGCACCCGTAGGCGCACCGCCGAAGAACCTGGCGGACGGCATCGTCAAGGCGCTTCGTCCGCGTCAGTGGGTCAAGAACGTACTGGTGCTGGCCGCACCGCTGGCGGCGGGCTCGGTCACCGACCCCGACGTTCTGCTGTCCGTCGCGCTCGCGTTCGTCGTGTTCTGCTTCGCCGCGTCCGGGGTCTACCTGGTCAACGACGCCATGGACGTCGACGCCGACCGCGCCCACCCCACCAAGCGATTCCGACCGATCGCCGCGGGCGTACTGCCGGTCAACATCGCCTACGCGATGGCCGTTGTCTCGCTCGGTCTCGCCATCGGCCTCTCGTTCATCGCGAACTGGAAACTGGCGCTGGTCATCGGCGTCTACATCGCGATTCAGCTCGCGTACTGCTTCGGTCTCAAGCACCAGGCCGTGCTCGACATCTGCATCGTCTCCTCGGGCTTCCTGCTCCGTGCGATCGCCGGTGGCGTCGCCGCTTCGATCCCGCTGTCGCAGTGGTTCCTGCTGATCATGGCGTTCGGCTCGCTGTTCATGGCGGCAGGCAAGCGCTACGCGGAGCTGCAGTTGGCCGAACGCACCGGAGCGAAGATCCGCAAATCGCTCGAGAACTACACCACCACCTACCTGCGATTCGTCTGGACACTGTCCGCGACCGCCGTCGTCATCTGTTACGGCCTGTGGGCGTTCCAGGAAGACGCGGGCACGGGTGCCAACTGGTTCGCCATCTCGATGATTCCGTTTACTATCGCAATCCTGCGATACGCAGTGGATGTCGATGGCGGCGAGGCAGGCGAACCCGAAGAGATCGCGTTGGGAGACAGGGTTCTGCAGCTACTCGCCATAGCGTGGATCGGAGTGGTTGGTGTCGCTGTCTACCTCGCCTGACCAGCGAGACGCGCGAGAAGAGAACTCCGCTCGGGCATCGATCACCAGGCCCGTCTTCTGGATCGGGACCGTGGTCACCGGGGCGTTGTTCCTCTGGGGTGCGTGGGAGCGCCGCTGGATCGCCGACGACGGCCTGATCGTTCTGCGTACCGTCCGCAACCTGCTGGCAGGCAACGGACCGGTGTTCAACGCGGGCGAGCGCGTGGAGACCAACACCAGCACCATCTGGACCTACCTCGTGTACGCGGGCAGTTGGCTCAGCGAGGGTCGACTCGAGTACGTCGTCCTGACGATCGCACTGATCCTGTCCACGGCGGCCGTCGTTCTGGCGATGATGGGCACGTTCGCGTTGCGTGGTCGCACCGCGTCGCAGACTCTGTTCCTGCCTGCCGGAGTCCTGGTCTACATCGCGGTTCCGCCCGCCCGCGACTTCGCGACGTCCGGCCTCGAGACCTGCCTGGTCATCTTCTGGTTGGCGATGCTGTGGGTGCTGATGGTCCGGTGGGGTCAACGACGGTCGGGTGGCGTCGAGCTGCTGCTGCTGGCCTTCTTCGCCGGGCTCGGCCCGCTGGTGCGTCCGGAACTGTCCATCGTGGCGGTGCTGGCGTTGGCGATGATCTTCCTGGCTCCGCAGAGTTGGTTGTCCAGGCTGCGAGTGTTCGCTTTCGCCGGTGCGGTGCCGGTGCTCTATCAGATCTGGCGCATGGGCTACTACGGCCTGCCGTACCCCAACACCGCGGTGTCGAAGGATGCAGGCGGAGCCAAGTGGTCGCAGGGGTTCGAGTACCTGTCCAACCTCGTCGGCCCGTATCTGCTGTGGCTGCCACTGATACTGCTCGTCGTCGGTGCCGTGCTGTCGGCCTCGCGAGTGCGGTTGTCCCTGCCCCGTACCGTCGGCGGCTGGCTCGCCGCGCTGCGGACGCCGACCGCCGTGGTCGTCTTCGTGTTGATCAGTGGCCTTCTGTTGGCTTTGTATTCGATTCGCGTCGGCGGCGATTTCATGCACGGTCGGACATTGTTGCCGGCATTGTTCACGCTTTTGTTGCCGATTTCCGTGCTGCCGGTCGCTCTCCCGAAACGCTGGGCTGCAGACCGCGCCACAGCGGTTTTCGTCGCCGATCTGTTCGTCTGGGCCGGCATCGTGATCTGGGCCGTCGTGGCGGCCAACACGACTGGAATGCCGCAGGGCTCGATCGTCGGACGCAGTGGCATCGTCGACGAGCGGGCGTTCTACTCGCTCAACACCGGGCACGCTCATCCGATTCTGGCCTCGGACTACCTCGACTACCCGCGGATGCGAGGGATGGTCGAGGCGATCGAGGACACTCCCGACGGCGGATTGCTGTTGCCCTCGGCCCAGTTCACGTACTGGGATGTCGTTCCACCGCCGCTGCCGATCCCCGAGGGTGGATTCGGTCACACCGTCTTCTTCCTCAACCTCGGAATGACCAGCATGAACGTCGGCCTCGACGTGCGGGTCATCGACCAGATGGGGCTGGCATACCCGTTGGCATCGCACACCGAGCGGCTCGAGAACGGCCGGATCGGGCACGACAAGAATCTGTATCCGGACTGGGTGGTGGCCGATCTCGGACTCGTCGCCGTCCATCCGTACCTGCCCTGGTACATGGACGAGGACTGGGTCACCGAGGCACAGGTGGCGTTGACCTGCCCCGACACCCAGGAGCTGCTCACCTCCTACCGGGCCCCGCTGACGAAGGATCTGTTCGTTCGCAATTTCAAGCGTTCGCTCTTCTATGCCGGATATCGCTTCGATCGGGTGCCGAAATACGAAATACAACGATGTGATCTTCCGGCCCCGATATTGAAGGCGGACAATTAGGTGTCCGAACACGAAAAGGTCACCGGGTTGCGCCGAAATGGTCTCGACGCCAAGATGAGCTATCTCGATCCTGTAACGGTGGCCGCCCTCGGTGCGATAAGCGCTGAGGATGTGTGTGCGACCGACCCGAGGGTCGGACGGCAGACATGGTGAACTTGCGAGATCAAGCGTTGATTGCGTAACCGATGTGACGATGAAGCAGCTGAGAGGTCGAGTGCATGCTGGGTAGAAGGAAGAGCCGGTCCGAGGACAAGCGGGGTGGCTCCTGGGGCCGCCGCGCCGCCACGTCCATGCTGATGGCGGTGGTCCTCCCACTGGGATTGGCTGTAGCCGGCGGTGGCGCAACTGCCAACGCAGCCTTCGACGGCAATGCCATCGACGTCTGGACGGACTCGAGCATGGGTCCGATCAAGAGCCGCGTCTGGCGCGCCGCGGACGGCAACACCAATCGCGTCGTCTACCTCCTCGACGGTCTGCGGGCCACCAACGACATCT
Organism: Rhodococcus sp. 05-339-2; assembly: GCF_002258965.1. Lineage (NCBI taxonomy): Bacteria > Bacillati > Actinomycetota > Actinomycetes > Mycobacteriales > Nocardiaceae > Rhodococcus > Rhodococcus sp. 05-339-2. Next base: position 275,237 of record NZ_NOYW01000016.1, on the reverse strand, counting down.
CCGGTTGGGAGCACGAGACCGACGCCGGTGCCGTGTTGGCCTCCTGGAACATCAACGTCGTCGAGCCGGTGGGTGGACAGTCGAGCTTCTACTCCGACTGGTACGCACCGTCGAACTTCAACGGCCAGCAGACCACGTACAAGTGGGAGACCTTCCTGACGCAGAACCTGCGTGAGAACCTGCGCGCGAACTGGGGCTTCAACCCCAACCGCAACGGCGTCATCGGTATCTCGATGGGTGGCTCGGCTGCTCTGACTCTCGCGGCCTACCACCCGGACCAGTTCAGCTACGCGGGCTCGCTGTCCGGCTACCTGAACATCTCCGCTCCCGGCATGCGCGAAGCCATGCGTCTGGCATTGCTCGACTCCGGTCGCTACAACATCGACGCGATGTGGGGACCGCCGTGGGATCCGGCGTGGCTGCGCAACGACCCGTTCGTCTTCGCCCCTCGTCTGCGCGACAACGGAACCCGCGTGTGGGTGTTCGCAGGTAGCGGCCTGCCCGGCGGACTCGATCGCCCGCGGAGCTTCATCGACTACTACAACACCGCCAACGGCATGGGCCTCGAGGCCATCGCACTGGCGAACAGTCGGGCGTTCCAGATCCGGATGGCCAGCATCGGTGCCAACAACGTCACCTACGCGTTCCCGGCCGTCGGTACCCACCAGTGGGGTTACTGGGGCGAGCAGATCCGCATCATGGCACCGGACCTGAGCGCCAACATCGGTAACTGACCGGCTCACGGATCATTTCGGTCGTTTCGCCCGCTTCTCGGCCCTTCGTGAGACTTCACGACTTTTCAGGGCTGTTCAGCGGGGACCGAGCAGGATAGTCTCCTGTTTCGGGGAAACGTCGAGGTGAAACTGGGACGCTGATCACAGTTTTGCCTTGGAACCGCTCGATGGAATAACCTCCATCGAGCGGTTCGCCTGTTTCACAGCAGAACCTCAGATTTTTCAGGACCACGTCGTCCTTCGGCCCGGAGGGGCCACCAGGAAAGCCCTGTTCGATTGCCGGGGGCCGCACGTCGCGGAGACCGCGTAGATGAGAGAGAGCACGATTCATGCGATTTGCCGGCCTCAGCAGAACACCGAAGGCGTCTTCACGCTGGCGTCAGCGCCTGCTCGGCGTCGGTGCTGCAGCGCTCGTCCTTCCCCTCGCAGCCGGTGTCGTCGGTGGAGCGGTCGCTGTCGCAGCACCCGCTCCCGTCGCGCATCAGACCCCTGCCGGTGGCCGTGAAGACCTGATCGTCCCGTCCGAGATGGGCCCCATCAAGGTTCAGGTCCAGTGGGCGGCCCGTGGCGGCAACGCCGCTCTCTACCTGCTCGACGGGCTGCGTGCCCGCGACGACCGCAACGCCTGGACGTTCGAGACCAACGCGCAGGATCAGTTCGCCAACGACGACGTGACCCTGGTCATGCCCGTCGGCGGTCAGTCGAGCTTCTACAGCGACTGGTACACCTCGTCGAACTTCAACGGCCAGGAAGTCACCTACAAGTGGGAGACGTTCCTGACCCAGGAGCTGCCCGCGTTCCTCGAGAACTACGGTGTCTCGCGCAGCAACAACGGTGTGCTCGGACTGTCGATGGGTGGTTCGGCAGCACTGACGCTCGCCGCGTACCACCGCGATCAGTTCAAGTTCGCCGGTTCGCTCTCGGGCTACCTCAACATCTCCGCGCCCGGCATGCGCGAGGCCATCCGCGTCGCCATGCTGGACGCCGGTCGCTTCAACGTCGACTCCATGTGGGGACCGCCCTGGAACCCGGCGTGGCTGCGCAACGACCCGTTCGTCTTCGCGCCGCGACTCGAGGGCCTGTCCCTCTACATCTCGGCAGCCAGCGGGCTGCCCGGTGAGTTCGATCGCCCGGCCGCTCCGATCGACTTCTACAACACCGCCAACGGAATGGCGCTCGAGGCACTCTCGCTCGCCAACACCCGTGCATTCCAGATCCGCATGAACACTCTCGGCATCCCGGCCACGTACAGCTTCCCGGCCAACGGCATTCACGCATGGCCGTACTGGGGAGCCGAGCTGTGGAAGGCTCGCGGCCAGATCCTGGACGCGCTCAACGCCTGACACCGATCGAGTAGTCGTTCTTCGAGAAATGCCGCCCCGCGTCTGTGCGCCGGGCGGCATTTTTCGGTCCCGGCCACGGTCGCGATGCCGACTCAGTTCACAATTGCACCACCAGTCACAGCGCGTCTGCTGCTCGTCGGCATCGGGCACGTGTAGAAAGACATACGAAGCATGTCTCGATAGGAGACCTTCGAAAGTCACGTCGAAAGAGAGTCACCATCATGCGCACTGAGCTTGTTCGGTTCGGTCGGACTACATCGGCCGGTACACGGGCTCGGCGAGCGGCAGCAGCACTGACCGTCGCTTCCGCGCTGATGATCCCCTTCGCGACGACGACCGTTGCCTCCGCTGCCCCCATCGCGCGGACGGCCCCTGTCGCGCTGGCCGGCCCCGCCTACACGCAGACGTCCGGTGCCACCGTCACGTCGGTGGACTGGCTCTCCGATCGTCGCGTCGCGCTGTGGATCCAGTCGCCCTCGATGGGAACGCCCATCCAGGTTCAGCTGTTGCTCGCGCGTGACTGGAACATCAACCCGCAGGCCACGTTCCCGCAGGTGTACATGCTCGACGGTCTGCGCGCGACCGACCAGGAGAACGGTTGGACGGCCGAGACCGACGCCGAGTCGTACTTCGCCGACAAGAACGTCAACGTGGTCCTCCCCATCGGCGGCCAGTCCAGCTTCTACTCCGACTGGCTCGATCAGGACAACGGCAAGAACTACCAGTGGGAGACGTTCCTGACCCAGGAGCTCCCACCCATTCTCGAGCGGGACTGGCGCAGCACCGACACCCGTGGAGTCGTCGGATTGTCCATGGGCGGTACGTCCGCGATGTTCCTCGCCGCGCGCAACCCCGGCTTCTTCAAGTTCGCGGGTTCGCTCTCGGGCATCCTGACCACCACCTCGCTCGGCATGCCGCAGGCAATCCAGTACGCGATGACCGACGCGGGCGGCTACAGCTCGAGCGCCATGTGGGGCTCGCCGTCCAACTCCCTGTGGGCGCAGCACGATCCGTACCTGCTGGCCGACAAGTTGAAGGGCGTCAGCCTCTACATCTCCAGCGGCAACGGCTCGACCGGACCGTACGACCAGCCCTCGGGCATTCCGGGCGTGAGCACCAACTACGCCGGCATGGGGCTCGAGATCCTCTCGCGCCTGACCTCGCAGTCCTTCGCCACCAAGCTCAACCAGCTCGGCATCCCCGCTCAGGTCAACTACCGGCCGTCGGGCACGCACTCGTGGCCGTACTGGCAGTTCGAGCTGCATCAGCTCTGGCCGCAGCTCGCCACCGCACTCGGAGTCGAGGTCGACAAGCCCGCGTGCAGCGTCGCCGGCATGATCGGCAACGCGAGCGGTGCCAACTCGTGGCTCGGACCGTGCTTGACTGCCGAGTACAACGTGGCCGGAGGTCGCGCGCAGGACTTCACCTTCGGCCGGGTTTTCTTCACCCCCGATACCGGTGCGCAGGTCGTCGCCGGCGCTATCGGCGGTATCTACCAGGGCAACAAGGGCCCGGAGGGCGCGCTCGGCTTCCCGAAGACCGGCGAGATCGGCACTCCCGACGGACGCGGACGCTTCAACGCCTTCCAGAACGGCATGGTCTACTTCACGCCGCAGACCGGAGCTCACGTGGTCAAGGGTGCCGTGCTCGACGAGTGGGCTGCCCAGGGTTACGAGGGCGGGCCGCTGGGCTACCCGGTGCTCGACGAGGTTCAGACGCCGACCAAGCCCGGATCGGTACAGGGTTTCGAGATCGGTGCCATCTACACCTCGCCCGATGCCGGTGTGCACTCGGTGCAGGGCATGATTCTGGGCAAGTACGGTGAATTGGGTTGGGAGGGTGGAGCTCTCGGGTTCCCCAAGTCCAACGAACTCGGCCCGATCAGGGACGGCGGACGCTTCAACCAGTTCGAGACGGGCAACATCTACTGGAGCCCGCTGAGCGGAGCCTGGTCCACCCCGTACGGTCCGATCTTCGATGCATGGGGATCGGTCGGCTACGAGGGCGGCCGGTTGGGCTACCCCACCAGCGATCAGTTCGACATCGACGGTGGCGGCAAGCAGCAGAACTTCCAGTTCGGCATCATCACCGTCAAGGACGGCGTTGCCACGATCGCGCCGTAGTTGCTTGCGAAACGACATCAGCTCAGAGTCTTCTCAGAGCGTGGCGGTACTCTCGCCTGCGACCCGACGACCGAAGGATTTCGATCGATGACGCGTAATTCCCTCACCAGGACTCTGTCGCTCGGTGTGTTCGCCCTTGCGGCGAGTTCGATGCTGGTGGCCTGCGGGAGTGACGACTCGACGGCTACCGGAGCGCCGACGACCACCACCTCGGCTGCGGAGACGACGACCGAGGCCGAGTCGACGACGTCGGCCGCAGAGACCACCACTGCTGCGCCGACCACGAGTCCGGGTGAGGCGGCCACCGCGCCGCCCGAGCAGCCGCAGCCCGTCCCGGACGATTTCCCCGGGCCGACGGAAAGCCAGATCGACGACCGCGGCGCGAGCTTCCTGGAGGAGCTGAAGAAGCAGGGGATCACCCCGGCGGGCAACGGCGACATCGCGGTGTCGACGGCCAATTACATCTGTGCCGCGCAGGCGCAGGGCGTCACGGCGGAGGAGATCTCGACGTTCGTCACCGCGAACGTCGGCGTCGAGGCAAGCGCCTCCGGAACGCAGATGAGCGAGACGCAGGCTCAGCAGGCAGCCCAGACCTACATCGCCGCCGCGCAGGCGACGTACTGCAGGCCGTAGAGATCAACGGTGATGGCCAAGCGTAAGCGCAGAATCCTTCCGGTGATCGCCGTTGCGGCGATCATCGGTCTGATCATCGTCGCCCTGTGGTACCTGCTGGCCGGACGGCTGCCGAAGGAACCGGGCATCCCGGTGCCGCCGGGACCGGAGGAGCCGACGTCGCAGCCGGCCGACTGCCCCGACGTCCAGGTCATCGCCATCCCCGGAACCTGGGAATCGTCGTCCACCGACGATCCGTACAACCCGACGGCCAATCCGGCGTCGTTGATGCTCAACGTCACTCGCCCGTTGCAGGAGCAGTTCCCCGGTTCGCGAGCCGACGTCTACACCGTGCCGTACGTGGCTCAGTTCTCCAATCCCATCGCGCTGCCGCCGGACGGTCAGCAGTCGTACAACAACAGTCGTACCGAGGGCAAAGCCGTCGCCGTGCAGAAGATGACCGATGTCAGTGCGCGTTGCCCGTTGACCAACTTCGTCCTCACCGGCTTCTCACAGGGCGCGGTCATCTCCGGCGACATTGCGGCCGACATCGGAGCGGGCAACGGTCCCATCTCCGCCGATCGTGTTCTGGGCGTCACCCTCATCGCAGACGGTCGACGCGATGGCGTCTCCGGTACGGATGTTCCGGCTCCGCTCGACGGCGTCGGTGCCGAGGTTGCTCTCGGCGGACTCGACCTGCCCGGCATCACGATGACGGGGCGTCGAGAAGGGGGCTTCGGTGCCCTCGACGACCGGACCAACCAGATCTGTGCACCAGGAGACTTGATCTGCTCTTCGCCGTCGGATGGATTGTCGCTCCGCAACATTCCGCAAAGCATCCAGATTCTGATCGGGGCTGCAGGCAACCCGGTTCATGCGTCGTACAACAGTTTCGTCGTCGACGGATCCGGTACGACGGCCACTCAGTGGACCGCTGGGTGGGCCGCCGGACTGATCGAGAATGCCCCGACGCCCGCGCATTCGTGAGTGTCGACGCTTTATAACGGAAACGTCACAACGCGACGTGCAGTGGTCTGGTGCCGCGCACAAACCTTGGCCGCGAAGCCCCCAGCCGGTGTGATCGACTCGGGTCAGCGGCTAGAGTGGCGCCTTGGACCTGCGCAGATCGGCCTCGGCCGGGCTGCTCTCGCCACCAGCAAACAAGACCGCTGCACACTCCGAGGAGAGCAATAGATGAGTTCCGCCGAGGCCGCGACCGCAGGGCCGCGCAAATTCCGATTCGCTGCAGGCGGAGAGGGAAACGCCGAGGAGGGCGGGGCTCGGAAGTTCATCAAGCTGGCGCAACAGGCCGAGGAACTGGGTTACGACAGCTTCATGATTCCCGACCACCTGGGCAACCAGGTCGGTCCCATCGCAGCACTCGGCGCGCTCGCCGTGGCCACCGACAAGATTCGGCTCGGCACTGCTGTGTTGGCGAACGGCTTCCGGCATCCCGCGGTGCTGGCCAAGGATGCGGCCACCATCGACGTGCTCTCGGGTGGACGGCTCGAGCTCGGTCTGGGTGCGGGTTGGATGCGTGAGGAATACGACAAGGCGGGAATCACGTACGACCGCCCTGGCGTGCGGATCGAGAAGCTGGAGGAGACCCTCGAAATTCTCGACGTCCTGTTGCGCGGTCAGGAATGCAACTTCGAGGGCAAGCACTACACGATCGCAGGACTCAAGGGCAGTCCTCGGCCCCGCCAGGGACCGCGTCCTCCCATCTGTATCGGCGGTGGCGGTCCGAGGATGCTCGCCCTGGCGGCCAAGCACGCCGACATCATCTCCGTGGTGCCGAGCACCTCGAAGGAGGGCAAGCTGTTGCTCTCGGGCATGACCATCGAGAAGACCCTCGAGCGTGTCGAGCTCATTCGTGCAGCAGCAGGCGATCGGTTCGACGACATCGAACTGAACTGGGCCATCACCACGATCGTCGTCACCGACGACCGTGAGCAGATGGCCGAGATGGCGCTCGCGGCACTCGACAACGGCTACCCGCCGAACGTGGACGTCGATGTCAAGCTCACCGTCGAGGACATCCTGTCGTCTCCGTACCTCGCATTCGGGACATACGAGGAAATTGCCGATCAGATCCGTAACGTTCGCGCGCGGACGACGATGTCCTATGTCGGGGTTTTCCCTACTCAAATGGAAGCATTCGCGCCGGTTGTCGACTTGCTGAAAGGCGAGTGACGTAGGCGCGTGTCGGTACCATGTAGCTGGCCTTCAAACCAGGTGCCAAACCGACACCATAAGAGCTACTAGTCAGTAACATAAAACGCTGTTCGGTGTCCGCATGCACGTAGCCGGTCGTGCGGGCCCAGGTCACGCAGGCTGTGTGGCAGCGGATTCGTGTCGGAGGAGATTGAAGTAATGAGCCACACGTTCGACGATTTCATCGATGAGAACGGCCATATCACCATCGGCGAGGGGCAGACGCTCGTCCGCCACGTCGAGGTGAACGTGAAGGAGAATTCCGACACGCTCGCGTACCGGTTCGTCGATTACTCCCGGGAACGTGACGGCGAAGCTCACGAGCTGACCTGGGCCGAGTTCGGTACTCGCCTCAAAGCTGTCGCTGCTCGCCTGCAGCAGGTCACCCAGCCCGGTGATCGAGTGGCCATCCTGGCACCGCAGGGCCTCGAGTACGTCATCGCCTTCTTCGGAGCGATCTACGCGGGCACCATCGCGGTACCGCTGTTCGATCCCGACGAGCCAGGCCACACCGATCGCCTGCATGCCGTCCTCGGTGACTGCAAGCCGAGCGCCATCCTCACCGCGAGCAACTCGGCAGCAGGCGTACGCGCCTTCTTCCGCGCGCTCCCCGCCGCGGAGCGCCCCCGGATCATCGCCGTCGACGCGGTCCCGGACAGCGTCGGCGAGACGTGGGTCGAGCCGACGGCCGGGCTCGACGACATCGCTTACCTGCAGTACACGTCCGGTTCGACGCGGACCCCGGCCGGCGTCGAGATCACGCACCGCGCGGTCGGCGTCAACGCGCTGCAGATGGTCGACAGCATGGAGATCAACCACGACTCCCGCGGCGTCACCTGGCTGCCGATGTTCCACGACATGGGCCTGCTCACCGTCATTCTCCCGGCGCTCGGCGGCAAGTACATCACCATCATGAGCCCGCGTGCGTTCGTGCAGCGGCCCTGGCGCTGGATCAAGGAACTCGCCGCGGTGTCCGACGGCGCAGGCACCTTCGCAGCGGCACCGAACTTCGCGTTCGAGCACGCGGCCCAGCGTGGTCTGCCGAAGAACGGCGAGAGCCTCGACTTGTCCAATGTCATCGGTCTGATCAACGGCAGCGAGCCCGTCACCACGTCGTCGATGAAGAAGTTCAACGAGGCGTTCGGTCCCTACGGTCTGCCGAAGTCCGCGATCAAGCCGTCGTACGGCATGGCGGAGGCGACCCTGTTCGTCTCGACCAGCAAGCACGCCGACGAGGCCAAGGTTGTCTACGTGGACCGCGTCGAGCTCAATGCGGGCAACTTCGTCGTCGTCGCCCCCGACGCCCCCGGTGCCATCCCGCAGGTGTCCACCGGAACCGTCGCTCGCAGCCAGTGGGCCGCCATCGTCGATTCCGAGACCGGCACCGAGGTTGCCGACGAGCACGTCGGCGAGATCTGGTTGCACGGCGAGAACATCGGCAAGGGCTACTGGGGCCGCGAAACCGAGACCTCCGAGACCTTCCACAACAAGCTCGTCCACCGCAACCCCGAAGGCTCGCACGCAGACGGCGCTCCCGAGGGTGGCAACTGGATGCGTACCGGCGACTTCGGTGTCTACCACGACGGCGAGCTCTACATCACCGGCCGCGTCAAGGACCTCGTCATCGTCGACGGCCGCAATCACTACCCGCAGGACCTCGAGTTCTCGGCCCAGGAAGCCAGCAAGGCATTGCGTCCCGGCTTCGTCGCAGCCTTCGCCGTCCCGCTCAACCAGCTCCCGGACATCGTCTTCGAGTTCAGTGGCGCAGCCCTGACCAAGGACCCCGACGACAGCTCCGAGCAGCTCGTCATCGTCGCCGAGCGCGCACCCGGCTCCGGCAAGGCAGATCCGGCTCCGATCGCCGACGAGGTGCGTACCGCGGTCTCCGCACGGCACGGCGTCACCGTTCGCGACGTCCTCCTCGTCCCGGCCGGTTCCATCCCGCGCACCTCGAGCGGCAAGATCGCTCGACGCGCATGCAAGGCCGCGTACATCGAGGGCACGCTGCGTGGCGGCTACCAGCAGACGGCCTTCCCGGACGCAGAACTGCCCGACTGACGGACGCACCCTCCGTTTTTCCTCCGACACGACTTGGTGAGTAATGGCTGAACTAGAGACAGACAAAATCGAGCGCGTGGACGGCGGAGACCTCACGGTTGCGCAGCTGCGGGACTGGCTGCGCAACTGGGTTGCGGACGCGACCGGGCAACCGGCGTCGGCCATCTCCGACGACCGCCCGATGGAGGAATTCGGTCTGTCTTCTCGCGATGCCGTCGCATTGAGCGGCGAGATCGAGGAGCTGGTGGGAGTCACGCTGACCGCCACCGTCGTCTACCAGCACCCCACCATCGCCTCGCTGGCCAAGATCATCATCGAGGGCGAGCCGGACGAGCCTGTCGGCACCGTCGACGACGCGTTCTACACCAGCGGCGGGAACTCCGGCGACGCGCACGACGTCGCGATCGTCGGCCTGTCGTCCCGTTTCCCCGGCACCGGACAGACTCCGGAGGAGATGTGGTCGCTGCTGATCGAGGGCCGCGACGGCATCACCGATCTGCCCGACGGCCGCTGGCAGGAATTCACCTCCGATCCGGTCATCGCCGCCGCGGTGGCCGCAACGGTGACCAAGGGTGGTTACCTCGACGACGTCAAGACCTTCGACGCCGAATTCTTCGCGATGTCGCCCAACGAGGTCGTCAACGTCGACCCGCAGCAGCGGCTCGCACTCGAGCTGACCTGGGAAGCGTTGGAGCACGCGCACATTCCGGCCAGCTCGATCAAGGGCAGCCAGGTCGGCGTCTTCATCGGCAGCTCCTCCAACGACTACCAGCTCATCGCCGTCAGCGACCCGGCCGTGCACCCGTATGCCCTCACCGGTACGTCCACCGCCATCGTCGCCAACCGAGTGTCCTACTTCTACGACTTCCGCGGGCCGTCGATCGCCGTCGACACCGCGTGCTCGTCATCGCTGGTCGCCGTGCACCAGGCGGTGCGCAGTCTGCGTACCGGCGAATCCGATCTCGCCGTTGCCGGTGGCGTCAACATGCTTCTCGCGCCGCCCATCACCGTCGGCTTCGGCCAGACGGGGGTGCTCGCGCCCGACGGCCGAATCAAGGCCTTCTCCTCCGACGCGAACGGCATGATCCGCTCCGAAGGCGGCGGACTCGTCGTGCTCAAGCGACTCGAGGACGCCGAACGCGACGGGGACGACATCCTCGCCGTCATCGCCGGATCCGCGATCAACCAGGACGGCCGCTCCAACGGTCTGCTTGCGCCGAACCCGGACGCACAGGCCGATGCGCTGCGGTTCGCATACCGCGACGCCGGCATCAACCCGTCGGGCGTCGACTACATCGAAGCGCACGGCACCGGAACCATTCTGGGCGACCCGATCGAGGCGGACGCTCTCGGTCGGGTGGTCGGTCGCGGCCGTGACGCCGACAAGCCGGCTCTGCTGGGATCGGCGAAGACCAACTTCGGACACCTCGAATCTGCCGCGGGCGCAGCAGGTTTGATCAAGGTCGTGCTCGCGATGCAGGAGAACAAGCTCCCCGCCTCGCTGAACTACGCGGGCCCCAACCCGTACATCGACTTCGACAAGGCACACCTGAAGGTGATTCCGGAGGCCACCGACTGGCCGCGGTACACCGGCAAGGCCGTCGCGGGTGTGTCCGGTTTCGGCTTCGGTGGTACCAACGCACACGTCGTCGTGCGCGAGTACGTCCCGGGTGAGACCGACGGCGCATTCGACCCCGCGGCCGTGGACCCGGAAGCCGTTCTCGTCGAAGGCCTCACCGACGTCTCCGGTGCCGAGCTGCCGATCGTCGCCGACCCCGAGCCTGAACCTGCCGTCTCGGAGGTCGAGACGACCGATCCGGTAGCCGAGGCCGAGACGATTCTGTCCGATGCTGAAACCGGTTCGGAGACAGTCATTCTCGCTGTGTCCGCGGCCCTTCCGTCGCGCCGCAAGCGAGCCGCCGGAGAGTTGGCCGACTGGCTCGAAACCGAAGAGGGCAGCACGACGCCTCTCGTCGACGTCGGCCGCACGTTGGCCCGCCGCAACCACGGGCGTTCGCGCGCAGTGGTTCTGGCATCCACCACCGCCGAGGCCATCGCAGGATTGCGCGCCATCGCCGCAGGAAAGCCCGGACCCGGAGTGTTCTCCGCAGACTCACCGGCCTCCAACGGTGCAGTGTGGGTGTTCTCCGGCTTCGGCTCACAGCACCGCAAGATGGCATCGCGCCTCTACCGCACCAACGCGGTGTTCGCCGCCGAGGTCGACAAGGTGGACGAACTGCTGGTCGACGAGGCCGGCTACTCCATCCGCGAGATCATCCTCGACGACTCGCAGACCTACGAGTTCGAGAACTCCCAGGTGGGCATCTTCGTCATCCAGATCGCCTTGGCCGCAACGCTCCGCGCGCACGGTGCCGAGCCGTCGGCCGTCATCGGACACTCGATGGGTGAGGTCGCGGCTGCATACGTCGCCGGCGGCCTGAACCTCGAAGATGCAGTGCGCATCATCTACGCCCGGTCGCGACTGCTGGCCGAGGGCCAGGACGGACTCGGAGCCGCATCGCAGGGCGCAATGGCTCTTGTCGAGTACACCCCCGACGAGGTCAAGACCCTCACCGATCAGTTCCCCAACGTCGAGCCCTGCGTCTACGCAGCACCGACCCACACCACCGTCGGCGGACCACGCGCCGAGGTCGAGGCTCTCGTCGAGATGGCCGAGGCCGCAGGCAAGATGGCCCGACTCCTCGACGTCAAGGGTGCCGGACACACCGCAGCCGTCGACGTGCTGCTCGGTGAGCTGGCCGCCGAACTCGCCGGAATCGAACCCGGCAAGCTCACGGCCGGGGTCTACTCGTCGGTCGATCGCGAGGCCCACTATCGCGTCGGGCATGCGCCGATCCACGGCGTCGAGTACTGGACCAAGGGAATGCGTCATCCGGTCTGGTTCACTCAGGCCGTCAATGTCGCTGTGGGAGATGGGCATACGACGTTCGTCGAGCTCGCTCCCAATCCCGTCGCATTGATGTCGGTCGCCGCCACGGCTTGGGCTGCAGGCGTCGCCGATTCGACTCTGATTCCGACGCTCAAGCGCAAGGAAGACGAGTCCGAGACCTTCCTCGCCGCTCTGGCGCAGCTGTACGTCCACGGTCATGCACTGGAACTGGCAACGCTGTTCGAATCCGGCCCGTACGCGGACATCCCGCGAACTGCCTACCTGCGCAAGGAGTTCTGGCTGAACTCGCAGGTCAGCTCCAGCGGTAACGCGCGAGTTCCCGGTGCCCGCGTCGCATTGCCGGACGGCCGGCACGTCTGGGAGGTCCAGGCCTCCGCCGTCGCCGATTTCGATGCACTGGTCACTGCTGCCGCGTCGCAGGTGTTCTCCGATGTGGCACTGGGCGTTTCGGTCTCCCACGCCGGCGTGCCGAAGGCGGGTACGGTCGTCACCACGTTGACCTCGCACCTCGGTGGCGCGTCGGTACAGGTGCACGCGCACGAGGGCTCGGCGTTCACCCTGCTGCACGAGGCCGTCGTCACCTCGGGTGACGTTCGACCGGAACCCGTTGTGGCTGTGGAAGAGCGCTCCTCGTCTCCCATGGAGGAGCTGCCGGAGGTCGTCGAGACGTTCGGTGATCGCTGGGATCCGAACGGCAACCAGAAGCTCGAGGACCGACTGGCCGTCATCGTCGCGGAGTCCATGGGCTACGCGCCTGAGGATCTGCCGCCCGAGGTTCCGCTGATCGAACTGGGGCTGGATTCGCTCAGCGCCGTGCGCATCAAGAACCGTGTCGAGTACGAATTCGATATCCCCACAGTGCAATTGCAGGCCGTGCGTGACGCCAACCTGCGTGAGGTGGAGAAGTACCTGCGCTACGCGATCGAGAACCGCGATGAGGTGCAGGCACTGGCAGACAAGCAGGCGGCGGAGAAGGCGGCCGAACAGGCTGCTGCGTCGCCGGCCGCCGTCGAGCCTGCCCCCGCTGCCCCCATTGCCGAGGACGCTGCCCCCGTCGAGAAGGCTGCCCCGGCAGTTGCTGCCGCGGCGCAGACCGATCTCGGCGGCAAGGAAGCATTCGCCGAGGCCGCCGGATCCGACGTGCCTCCGCGCGACAATGCCGAGCGGATGACGTTCGCGACATGGGCTGTGGTGACGAAGGAATCGGCCAAGGGAATCTTCAACACCCTGCCGATCCTCGACGACGAGACGGCGGAGAAGCTGGCCGCTCGTCTGACCGAGCGGGCCGGCGGCGAGATCACCTTCGACGACGTCCTCGACTCCGAGACCATCGAACAGCTCGCAGACAAGGTTCGTCCGCACCTCGAGGACGGTGAGATCGACGGCGTCGTACGCAATCTGCGTGCCCGGCCCGAAGGCTCCACCGCCACACCGGTGTTCGCGTTCCACTCGGCCGGCAGCTCCACCGTCGCCTACGAGCCGCTGCTGCGGAAGCTGCCTGCCGGCACGCCGATGTACGGCCTCGAGCGCGTCGAAGGCCCCATCGCCGTGCGAGCTGCGGAGTACGTGCCGCTGATCAAGGCGATCCAGCCCGAAGGACCGTACGTGTTCGTCGGCTGGTCGCTCGGCGGCATCCTCGCCTACGAGGTCGCGCGTCAGATGGAGGAAGAGGGCATCGAGGTCGCCTACGTGGGGCTGCTCGACACCGTCATGCCCGGCACGCAGATCCCGGACACCAAGGACGAGGTGCGCAAGCGCTGGGAACGCTACGCGGCGTTCGCGAAGAAGACGTACAACGTCGACTACCCGATTCCCTACGACAAGCTGGTCGACTCCGACGACGAGGGACAGATCCGCATCATCACCGATCTGGTCAAGCTCAGCGGTGCCAAGATCCCCGGCGGGATCATCGAGCATCAGCGCACGTCGTGGCTCGACAATCGGGCCATCCAGACGGCCGAGCTCAAGAAGTACGGCGGTCACGTGACGCTGTACATGGCCGACAAGTACCACGACGACGCGATCGCTCTCGAGCCCGCGTACGCCACCCGCGAAGAGCACGGTGGCTGGGGACCGGTGGTCGAGGACCTGGAGATCGTCTACGTCGGAGGCGATCACCTCGCGGTCGTCGACGAGCCGTACATTGGAAAAATTGCGGCCCATTTGTCGAAGACGCTCGAGAACATCGAGTCTGCAAGAACCGGAGCGTAGATCTTGAGTGGCACCACTGCGGAGAAGCTGGCCGAACTACGGACGAAGCTCGAACAGGCCGAGGAACCGGCCGGCGACATCGGCGTAGCCAAGCGTGCGAAGAAGGGCATCCCCAGTGCCCGCGATCGCGTCAAGTCGTTGCTCGATCCCGGTAGCTTCGTCGAGATCGGCGCACTGGTGAAGGCCCCGAACGACCCGGCCGCTCTCTACAGCGACGGCGTCGTGACCGGCCACGGAACCGTCGACGGTCGTCCGATCGCCGTGTTCTCGCACGATCAGACGGTGTTCGGCGGAACCGTCGGCGAGATGTTCGGCCGCAAGGTCGCCGGAATCATGGACTTCGCCATCAAGATGGGTTGCCCGGTCGTCGGCATCAACGACTCCGGCGGAGCTCGTGTGCAGGACGCGGTCACGTCCCTGGCCTGGTACGCCGAGCTGGGTCGACGCCACGAGGCGCTGTCCGGTCTGTGCCCGCAGATCTCCCTGATCCTCGGCAAGTGTGCCGGTGGTGCCGTGTACGCGCCCATCAACACCGACATCGTGGTCGCCACCGAAGAGGCGTACATGTTCGTCACCGGTCCGGACGTCATCAAGTCCGTCACCGGTGAGGACGTCAGCCTCGACGAGCTGGGCGGTGCCCGCGTCCAGGCTGTCAACGGCAACGTGCACCACGTCGCTGCCGACGAGAAGGCCGCTTTCGAGTGGATCCGGAACTACCTGAGCTACATGCCGTCGAGCTGCCAGGAGGAGTCGCCGGTGATCAACCCGGGGCTCGAGCCGGAGATCACCGAATCCGATCGCAAGCTCGACTCGTTCATGCCCGACGCCGACAACGCCGGTTACGACATGCACGACATCATCCTGCGCATATTCGACGACGGTGAATTCCACGAACTGTCGGGCCAGACGGCACCGAACGTCATCACCGGCTTCGCCCGCGTCGACGGTCGGCCGGTGGGCATCGTCGCCAATCAGCCGATGCACCTGTCCGGGGCGCTCGACGCCAAGGCAGCGGACAAATGCGCTCGCTTCATCCGCCTCAGCGATGCCTACAACATTCCGATCATCTTCCTCGTCGACACACCCGGCTTCCTGCCCGGCGTCGACCAGGAGACTCTCGGCGTCATCCATCGCGGCGGCCGTTTCATCTTCTCCTTCGTCGAGGCGACGGTGCCGAAACTGACCGTGGTGATCCGCAAGTCGTACGGCGGTGGATACGCGGTGATGGGCTCGAAGCAGCTCGGATCCGACATCAACCTCGCCTGGCCGACTGCCCGCATCGCCGTCATGGGTGCCGAAGGTGCCATCAACATCATGAGTCGCAAGCAACTCGCCGAGGCCGGAGAGAACGCACCGGCCCTGCGCAAGCAGCTCATCAACTTCTACAACGAACACGTGGCAACGCCCTGGATCGCCGCCGAACGTGGCTACATCGACGCGGTCATCGAGCCCTCGCAAACCCGCCTCGAAATTCGTAAGGCCCTGCACATCCTGAAAGACAAGGAAGTGCACAAGAGTCCACGTAAGCACTCGTTGCTCCCGATCTAGTCGAACCGAAGTGGGGCGATCGTCGTTTGTCGGGGGTCGCTCCGCTCCCGTTCGCGTCAATGGACCACTGCACCGGTCAGACGTGTGCGATGGTTCATTCACGCACCAGCCGCGGCTGTGTCAATGGACCACTGCACTGCTCAGACGTGTCCGATGGTCCATTCACCCGGCCGATTGGTGTGGAACCATCACGACATCCGGTCTAGGTCTGGCGAGAGCGTGTTGGTAATTCTTTCGTAAGTCGTCGAGCACCTGGTTCGGTCGATCGCGGATGTCTTGTGGTGAATGGGATACGACGATCAGTCCGTGGGCCTGCATTCGGTTGCGTCGAGCTTGTGTCCGCTGGTAGTCGGCCGGTGACAGATGATGGGTCACGGAATCGATCTCCCGTGCCAGTGCCACGGCGTCGATCCAGCCGTCGGTCTTGGCGATGAACTCTCCGCTTGGAGCGTAGATGTCGCAGTTGTGTGTCATCGGAGGCAGCCCGCTGCTTCGGTACAGGCGTTGGTCTTCGAGTTCTGCCACCGAGTGCGCGTTGTCCCGCAGCTCGAGAAGTACACGCCGGGTGAGTGCGCTGTAGCGGCGCGGACCTTCGGCCAATTCGGTGGCGATTTCGTCGATGGACACGCCGCCTCGTTGGAGTACCTCGGTCAGCAGGGCAATGCACCGTGTCTCGGATTTCGCGGCCCGCGTGGCGTCGACCAATGAACGCACCAGAGGAGCAACGCGGATGCTGCCCTTGGTTATGGGCTTCGGAAGCCGCCACGTGCGCTCTGCTCGCACGAAAGACACCGATGCCCGACGCATCTGCGCGGGTAGCAGCAGATGAACCTCCCCGGCGGACCCGTTGGTCCCGTATCCGAACGAATCGAGTCCGACGCAGCCGGTGATCATGCTCGTCGGTCCGCCGTACGCGAGCGCCGCGGCTGAGCGCTCGAGCGTCGACGGATGACCGTTGCGCAGCAGTACGACGCCCGGTAGCAACCGCTGCCACGGACCGCCGGGCGCGCATCTGCTGTCGATCGCTGCATCACTCACGCCCGCCTCACGAAGCTGCCGGCGCGTCACAACGCCGGCCGAGCTCAGGTCGAACAATGAATCTGCGTTCCACAATCGTCTCTTCATGCCTGAAGAGTGGAATTCGGCTCCGACACGTTCGTCGCCTTCGGCGCTGCCGCGGGCGGTCTGTGGATCAACGACCACTCTGTGGATGAATTGGCCGTTACCACTCTCGAGGTGGACGACGCTGTCGGGCTCGGATGTTAAGGCCGGCCGATGGCGCTACCAACTCCGATGGCCGTCTGCGGGCGTGTGGCTCCTGCCCCACGGAAGGTGAATGGACCATTGACGCGATCAGACGTATGCAGCGGTCCATTGACCCACGACGGGCCGAAACGTGAATGGACCCTTGCACGGTCGAGACGCATGCAAGGGTCCATTGACGCGGAGCGGGGGGCGGGCGGAGTCAGTCCTCGAATACTCGCAGTTGTCCGTCTTTGTAGAAGCCCGATCGGGTGACGTCTGCTGTTTCGGGTTCAGCGGGCACGGCGCTCGGGTAGTACTGCTCGTAGCGCTCCAACGAACCCCAGTCTCTGGCCCAGTCGTTCTCGAGGTAGGTGGGGACGGTGACGGGCTTGGCGAGTAGTTCGGACCAGCCCAGGGGGCCGCCGTTCTCGCCGGACTGCCAGGTGTCGGTGGAGCTGACGGCGAGTGGGCGGTCGGGGAGGATGCGATATCCGGGTACCTCGGCGACGCCGTACCGGTGGTCGAAGGGACGTTGGCACGGGAATTGGAGTCCGACGGCCCAGTCGAGCAGCACGGGTTGTTCGCTGCCGATGAGGGTGTTCAGGTTTTCCATCACGGGCACCCGCGGCGGAGTGAACGCGAGCCACTGGTCGCCGGTGAGGTTGGGGTCGTTGGCGACGATGCGGACGGCGTCGGCGTCGGGTGCGATGTCCGCCAACGGGATTCGGAGGTTGCGCCACGAGGGTGCGGGTCCGATGTCGCGCGGCAGGTAGGCGCCCTGGGCCTGGACGCTACCGTCGGGCTGGCGCTTGCCGTATTCGAGCAGTAGCGACTGTCCGTAGGTGAGGGCCCCGGTGTCGTCGTAGGACCAGATGCGTCCGGCTGCGGAGAAGACGACCAGGGGTGCGTCGTCGCTGCGGGCGGGTAGTTGGTACCAGCTCGAGGTGGCCGACGCGGGCTCCTGGATGCCTTCTTGGTAGGAGCCGAGGACGGGCGTGGTGGCCGGGTCGAGTCCGAAGGGCAGGGCGGCGGAGGAGCCGTTGACGCCCACTTCGCCGGTGCCTCCTGCGGTACCCGAACTCTGGCCTTCCTCGAAGGCGGGTCCGACGGCCTGTTGGTCGGTATTGCCTTGTCCTGGTTTGACTTCCACGGCGTCCGCGCTGAGGTCGCTGGGAACGCCGTTGGCGGTGAAGTTGCGCAGTGTGCTGCTCGATCCGCCGAGGGGTCCTGCGACGGGGTCGAAGTCCTCGGGTAGCGGGCTCAGCACGCCTGCGTTGGGGTTCGATTCGACGAGGACGTCGTTGGCGAGTCCGCATGAATTACCCAGTACCGATTGGACATTCGAGCGTGCCAACGAGTATGCGGGGTACTGCGAGACGGCTCCCTTGACGAGCGAGAGTATCTCGAAGAGCACCATGATTCCGGCGATGACGGTCAGCGGTGCGGCAGCGAACTTGCGGATGCGTTTGCCGCGCGCGGATGTCGGTTTCGGTTGTGGGGGAGCGTATCCCTCGCGTAGGTACTGGAATGCGGCGACGGCGAGGACGAGTCCGAAGAGGATGAGGAACAGGGTGCCGGATTCGTTGCCGCCGAGCGAGACCGTCTTGTCGAACCACGGAACGCCGTAGCTCGAGACGTACCAGTAGCCATTGATGCCCGAGAACGACAGTGCGAGAACGAACATCAGTCCGGCGGTGAACAGCGACCGGTTCCGCCGCGAGCGCAGGGCGCTGGCCGAAACAGCGACGGCCGTCAGCGCGGCCAGGCCACCGGCGATTCCGGCGTAGGAACCGAAGTGGTGAGTCCACTTGGTGGGGTTGAACATCATGAAGAAGATGGTGCCGAGCACGACGCCGAGCAGGCGCCAGGCCGGACCGTTCGCGATACCGGGGATGCGTCGGCGACGCAGCAGCACGAACAGTGTCGTGAACAGGCACAGGATCATCGTCAGGAACGCGAAGCGGCGTGCGACCGAGCCGTCGACGGTCTGTACGAAGAGGTAGTAGTAGCGCAGGAAGTCCTGATACCACGCCTCGTTGGGGCCGATGATGGTGCGGACTCGGGTCGACTCGATGACCGTGGCGTACGTCTGGTCGGCGAAGACGACGACGAGGACCAGTACGCCTGCTGCGGCCAGAGGTGCCAGCATCGCAAGGGTGCCCACCTGGCGGTGGCGTCGAACGACGATGCGCGCGATGGGCCGGGCTCCGGCGAGAAGCGCTGCCACACACATCAATCCGGTCGGCGCTGCGGCGAGGGTGAAGGCTCCGATGAGACATGCTGCGGCTGCGGGGAGCAATCGGCCGGTGGCGATGGATCGTTCCACCGAGCACCAGGTGAGCAGTGCTCCGAGGGCGACGATCGGTTCGGGGCGCAGACCGTTGTTGTACGGCAGCCAGAACGCGAGGAACACCAGTCCGCCGGTCCACAGGGCGACGTTGGACTTGCGGACGGCACGGCCGAGGCGTGGCACCACCTCTCGACTGATCACCATCCAGCACAGGACGCCTGCGATGAGGGCGGGCAGGCGCATCCACGGGCTGGCGGTCGAGATCTTGGCGAAGACGGCGAGTACGTCGTAGTACCAGCCGAACGGTGCCTCGGGGACGCCGAACCAGCGGAAGTAGTTGGCCATGTAGCCGGAGTGATCGGCGGCGCGGGCCATCGTGAGCAGGTAGCCGTCGTCGGAGGTGTTCGCGCCGACGAAGTGCCAACCGACCAGAGCACCGAGCACGGTGACGTCGACGCCGGTGAACTTCCACCAGTGCGACGGGAAGAAGCGGCGGTGCGCGCGACCGTCGGTGCCGTCGAGCCGGCCGAGTGCGCCGATGGCCAACAGGGTGCAGGCGATCGCGAGGATCATGATCAGGGACTTCAGGAGCGTCGGCGACGACGAGAACCGCGAGTCGACATCGACGGTGACGGACATGTCGGCCGGGGCCGCACCGCTGAGATCGCTGAAGATGCCGACGACCTGGGGGCGTAGGTCGCCGTCGAGACGGCCTTGGATCGGTTGGCCGTCGTCGTCGGTCAGTCCGGTGAATGCCGCGGAGGTGTACTGGTCGTTCGAGGTGATCTCGATGGTCGCGCAGCGGGTGCTCTCGACGTCGGCGCGAGGTGCCGTCGCGACGACCACGTTGCGGTCGAGAACGTCGACGTTCGATTCGCCGACGCGAACGAAGAGACTGTTCAGTGCCGCGCCTTCACCCTGTGGGGGTGCCGTTGCCAGCAGTAGCCCGCCCGACGCGGGGAGTGCTGCGACGGCAGAGCACGGGAGGGTCGCGGTGAGGCTCAGGGGTGCCTGGGACACCAGCGGGGCGTCCACGTCCTGCAGGAGCCCGTTCTGCGGCCATGCGATGGTGGCGGTGGTCTGAGTGACGGGTGCGAACGGAGTGATCAGCGCGAACAGCACACCGAGAACGCCGGCCACCATGGCGATCAGCCGGGGAACTCGTACCTGAGCACGAAGTTCGTCCGAGGCTCGCAGTGGAGCGGGAACGGGTGGACCAGCTGATGAATCTGTCACGACGTCGGGCACGAGAGTCGATGTTATGCGAGCGTGACGAAGAGGTCACACAGGCACCGTCCCCGGAATCGTTACAGAACCAGGGGATCAGTCGGTTTTCATCGGCCCGTCGCTGGCCAATCCGGACCGTGACTGCTGCTCGACGTCGATCTCGGCCGTCGCCGCGTCGGGATCGAGTGGCATGTATCTCTCGATCGAGCCCCAATCTCGGGAGTAGTCGTCGGCGAGGTACGACGGCAGTGTCTGCGCTCCGAGGAGCAGTTCGGTCCAGCCGAGCGGGCCGCCGCCGATCGAGTCCTGCCAGGCGTTGGTGGATTCGGCACCGGTGCGGTCGGGCAGGATGCGGTACTTCGGTACCTCGGCGACGCCGTCGCGATGATCGAACGGGCGCTGGCACGGAAACGCGAGTCCGACGGCCCAGTCCAGCAACACCGGATCGGTCGATCCGACCAGCGAGTTCAGCGTCTGGGTCTTCGGGACACGCGGCGGGGTGACGGCGAGCCATTGATCGCCGGCCAGGTCGTTGTCCTCGGCGACGATGCGCACGACGTCCGCGTCGGCGGGCAGGTCGTTCATCGGGACCCGCAGGTTGCGCCACGACGGCGACGGACCGATATCGAGCGGGGTGACGCGGCCCAATGCCTGAACGTCGCCGCCGTCGCGGCGTCCGTATTCCAGTTCGACGCGTTGGCCCGGGGTGACGACGCCGTCCTTGTCGACCGATCGGATGCGGCCTGCGGCGGCGATGGCAATGAGGTCGCCGTCTCCAGGAAGCTCGTACCAGCCCGAGGTCAGGGACGCGGGCTCGGTGGCTCCGAAGCTGCCCAGCACCGGAGTGGATGCAGGATTCAAACCGAACGGCAAAGCGACTGTGCTGCCGTTGATTCCGACGTTCTCGTTGGTTCCGCCGGAGGTGCCGGCGGAGTTGGACGAGGTGGCCGCGGCGCTCTGTTCGGAGTCCTCGGGGCGGATGGAGTTGGCGCTGCCCTGCGCGGTGTCCTCGGAGTCTGCGGTCAGGTCCTGGGCGACGCCGTCGGGGGTGAAGCCGGTACTGCCGCCGGCACCCAGTGCGTCGGCTGCGGGATCGAGCGGTTGCAGGACCGAGCCGTTGACGTCGGTCTCCACCTGCACGTCGCCGGCGAGTCCGCACGAGTTTCCGGCGAGGGCGGAGAAGTTCGATCGGGCAATGGAGTACGCCGGGTACTGCGCCACAGCGCCTTTGACGAACGAGAGCACCTCGAAGGCGACGACCCCGCCGGCGACGATGGTCAGCGCGGACGGCGCGAAGCGTCGACGCGTGCTGGGTTCCTTTCGGCGATAGGGCAATCGGACGTGCTGATAGGCGGCGTAGAGCAGCGTCAGAATCGTCAGGCCGAGCAGGATCGTCGAAAAGCCCTTTCCGGCAATGGACGGCGGCTTGTCGAACCACGGAATGCCGTAGCTCGAGACGTACCACCATCCGTTGGAGCTGGTGAACGCCACCGCCGTCAGGAACAGTACGGCGGCGGTGAACAGTGTTCTGTTGCGCGGGGATCGGACGGTTGCCGCGGTGACGGCCACGGCAGCCAGCGCGGCCAACGATGCGGCGAGACCGGCGTACACACCGAAGTGGTGGGTCCACTTGGTGGGCGTGAACATCATCAGAGCCAGTGCGCCCAGGATGATTCCGAGAATCCGACGCGACGGCCCGGTGGCCGTGCCGGGGATGCGTCCGTTCTTGCGGAGCATCACCGCGATGCACACGACGATGCACAGCAGCATCGCGAACATGCCGAATCGTCGGGCGAGCGAGCCGTCGGGCGAGATGGTCATCAATGCGTCCCAGCGGACGCGTTCTTCGAACCACGGCACGTTCGGTCCGATGGCCGAACGCACCCGGGTCGCTTCGAGGACGGTGGCCAGAGTCTGGTCGGCGAAGATCGCGATCAGCACCGCCAGTCCCGACGCGACCAGCGGCGCGAGGACGGCGAGCAGTCCCACCTGGCGAGCTCGCTTGACCACGATCATCACCAGCGGGCGCAGTCCGGCGAGCAGGGCGGCGACGGCGATCAACCCGGTGGGACCGGCGGCGAGGGAGAAGGCGGCGATCAGGGTGCCGATGGCGGCGGGCAGCAGTCGTCCGGTGGCGATGGCGCGTTCGATCGAGCACCACGTGAGCAGGGCACCGAGGGCGATGATCGGTTCTGGGCGCAGTCCGTTGTCGTAGGGCAGCCAGAAGGCGAGGAACACGAATCCGGCGGTCCACAGCGCGACCCGGTTGGTGAGCACCGCGCGGCCGAGGCGGGGGATGACCTCGCGGCTGATCACCAGCCAGCACAGCAGGGCCGCGATGGTGGCGGGCAGGCGCATCCAGATACTGGCGGTGCTGACCTTGGCGAGGGCGGCGAGCATGTCGTAGTACGGCATGCCGAACGGTGCTTCGGGGACGCCGAACCAGCGGAAGTAGTTGGCCATGTAGCCGGCGTTCTCGGAGACGCGGGCCATGTTGAGCAGGTAGCCGTCGTCGGAGGTGTTCGCGCCGATGAAGTGCCACAGCACCAGCACGCCCACCACGACGGCGTCGACGCCGGTGATCGACTTCCAGCGTGAGGGGAGGAATCGGCGGTGGCGTCGACCGTCCATGCCGTCGAGGCGATGCAGCGCGAACAGGGATGCGATCACAGCGAGTGCGCCGACGATCATGGCCAGCAACTTGAACGCGGTGGGACTCGAGGAGTAGCGCGAGTCGATGTCCGCGCGCACGGTCAGGCCGTCGACCGGGGCTTCGAGGTCGGTGTAGATGCCGACGACCTGCGGCCGGATGTCTCCGTCCACCGTGATCGCCTCGCCGTCGAGGTCGACGACGGTGTTGGTGGCGTTGGACGACACGGTCAGGGCGCAATTGCCGCTCAGCTCGGAAACGGGAGTCTCGGCAAGAACCCGATCGCGCAGCAGAACCTGCAGTCGGCCGTCGTCGACCCGCACGATCAGTGCCTTCTGCTCGGTCTTCGCAGCGGCGATGGGTGCAGTGGAGACCAGGGTGCCGCCGTCGGTGAGAGCACTGGCCGCGCTGCACGGAACGGTTGCTTCGAGGTCGACGGGCGAGTAGCTCACCAGCGGGGCATTGACGCTGCCGAACGAACTCTGCGGCCACGACAGCGTCGCGACGTCCTGCTGAACCGGCAGCAACGGAGTCGCGATGGCCAGAACCGCACCGATGATGCCGGTGACGATCGCTACCAGCCGGGCGGTTTTCGGGTTCGGAGCGGTCTCGGGCACGCCGACGATGCTATGGGACGAGCGTCCGCACATCCCACACCCATACGCCACCGGTGTATCGAGGCTGGACACCGACGAGGTCGGTCACGGTGGTGCGTAGGGCGATGGTGTTCTTGCTCGGCGGCAGGACGACGACGTCGGCCTCCCAGAACACCATGTCCTGCGCTGCCTGACTTCGCTGATCGTCGGTGATCTCGGGAACGGTGCCCGAGTCGTAGACCGAGCCGAGCAGCAGTGCGGTGGGCCGATCGACGGCTCCGTACTTGGCGACCTTGTCTTCTTGGTCGCTCGGTCCGACGAAGTATCCGGCGGCCAACTTGAAGCCCATGTCGGCGTCCATCTGCCAGCGCAGCGGGCGCGCGTCCTCGGGCCGTGGGAGAGGAACGGTGACGACGGAACCGTCGTCGACGTAGTTCTCCCACTCACCGTCGGCGAAGAACTCCGGGGTCGGAGACTTGTCGACGGTGACCAGCGGCGTCGGGATGAGGGGCACGAGCGCGAGGGCGAGTCCGGCGATCCAGAACGCAGGCAGCGGACGCAGTCCGTTGCGGAACGTTCGATCGGTGGCCAGGACGAGCAGCAGGGCCAGGGCAGGCACTGCGCCCAACGCGAAGCGGGTTTCGAGCACGGATTCGACGAGGGGGTACTCGGCGAGCTTCGTCCACGGCAGCGTGATGCCGGTGTCGTTCTTGCCGATCACCAGCGTCGCGCCGAGCGAGAGCACGCTCATGACGATCGCGGTCGCGGCGGCGGCACGGGCCGATGCGACTCGCCACATCCACACCGCGGCAACCAGGCACAGGACCAGCAGCGGCCAACCGAAGTACGCGTTCTCCTCGGTGGCGTTGATGCGGACGTTCTGCCCCGGCGTCGCCTCGCCGCCGAGGGATTGCGTCGGGAACTGGAACAGCGCTTTGGCGTCGTTGCCCATCGGCCCGTGTTCGAGGAACGAGTACGACTGCGGGCCGAAGAACTGCCACCACAGCGGAAACGCCACGAGAGTCAACGCGATGCCCGCCGATACGGCGAGTCGGGGCACGGTATTGCGGACGGCGGGCCACAGCGATCGCGGCCGTGACAGGTAGTAGACGACGGCGAAGATGGCGAACGACATCGCGAAGATCAGCAGCGGTTCCTCGCCGAGCAGGACCTGCAGCGCGACGATCAGGCCGAGGCCGACAGTGTTCTTGGTGGTACCGCCGCCGCGGGCGATGCGGGTGACCAGCATGGCGATGACCGGAAGCAGGAACAGCACCACGAAGTTGGGGTGGCCGTTGGCGTGCGAGATCGCGCCGGGGGCGAAGCCGCACAGCGCACCGCCCATGGCCGCGGCACCCTTGGACGAGTTGAGCTGGCGGGAGAACAGCCAGAACCACGCGAACGACGTTCCTGCCAGTCCGACGGTGAGGGCAATTGCCCAGGTCACCGTCGGTCCGAATAGCAACGTGATCGGGGCCAGCGGGATGGAGATGCCGAACATCGCCGTGTTCGCCATCAGATTCACCCCGAGCGGGTAATTCTGCAGGTCACTCGCAAACGGGTTGCTCAGCGAAGCAACCGAATGCGCGGCGACGGAGAAGAACCACTCCCACATGGTCTGGTCCTGGCCGCTGTTGTAGAGGTAGCCGCCACCCAGATTGCGCCACTGGCCCTGCAGGACGTAGACGGCAGCGACCAGAAATCCGACCGCTGCAACGACGTCACCACGTCCGACGCCGGAGTGTCGAGCCGGTGCCGTTGTCGGCTGCCGCTCGAGAACTCTCTGGTCGTGGGTGGTCATCGCGTCGAGGTTACAGAAACATCACGGTGGGCGAAAACTCGAACGACGTGGGTCACACGGTGGGGATCGATGACTCCCGGCGAGATGCGTGGCAACGAGTCGGCGTTCTGGTATCGGTCGTCGAGTTCCTATCCGACCAATTCGCTGGGTTCGACCGTGGATTGCTCGGCGATCTTCTTCTTGCTGCTCATGAAATCGCGCGGACGGTTGATGCAGTCCGCGGCGATGAGGTGGCTGTCTCGCAGGTAGTAGCAGGTGAAGTCGCGATCGCGCTCCGGGTCGCCGTCGACGACGACCTCGTCGTATCCGGTGCCCAGTCCGGCGATCTGAAGCTTGAGGTCGTACTGGTCGGACCAGAACCACGGAAGCGCGGTGATGGTGGCGGACCCTCCGGTGATGGTCGACGCCGCCACCTTTGCGTGTTCGTTTGCGGCGGAGACGCATTCGAGGCGAACGCGTCGGGAGTAGCGTGCAACGTCGAAGGAGGCGCAGTCACCGGCGGCGACAATGTCGGTATCGTTGGTGCGTGCCCGATCGTCGATGACGATTCCGTTCTCGACGGTGATTCCTGCTGATTCGGCGAGCTCGGTGTTGGGCACGATGCCCACTCCGATGACAACCAGGTCTGCCGGAAGCGTGTCTCCGCCGGCCAGTACGACCTCGCGCACCTGGTTGTCTCCGCGGAACTCCTCCACGAGGGCCCGCGTACGAATGTCCACGCCCGCCTCGCGGTGGATTCGAGTGAAGAACGTCGAGACCACCGGTGCGGTCACGCGTTCGAGAACACGGTCCGCGGCCTCGACGACGGTGACGTCGAGACCCGATGCGCGGAGGGACGCTGCCGTTTCCAAACCGATGTAACCGCCGCCGACGACGACTACCCGTTTGCCGGGCGTCGCGGCCGAGCGTAGCGATGCGGAGTCGGCGGCGGTGCGCAGGTAGTGGATGCCCGCCAAATCTGCTCCGGGAGTTGTCAATCGACGAGTTCGCGCGCCGGTGCACAGGGCGAGCTTGCTGTACGACTGCGTGACTCCGGTATCGAACGTGACCGTGCGAGCCTCACGATCGATGCTGCTCACCGAACCGTCGACCAGCTCGATGTTCTGTTTGTCGTAGAAATCCGCTCCGCGGATGGCCATGGCCTCGAGGGTCGAGGTGCCGCCCAGATACGCCTTCGACAAGGGGGGACGATGGTAGGGGAGCGTCTTCTCGTCGCCGATGAGCACGATGTCTCCGGCCCACTTCTCGCGTCGCAGGTGTGCTGCCAGCCCCGCACCGGCATGGCTGGCACCGACGATCACCGCACGATCGGTCGTCACTGCGTCTGTACTTTCGGGGTGAGGGTGACCATCATCTTCGAGATACCCCGCACGAAGTTCGATTGGACGTATTCGGGTTCACCGACCACCTGGATGTTCTCGAAGCGAACCAGCAGTTCTTCCCAGAGAATGCGCAATTGCATCTCGGCGAGCCTGTTGCCCATGCACCGGTGCACGCCGAACCCGAACGCGATGTGATTGCGTGCATTCTTGCGGTCGATGATCAGGTCGTCGGGTCGATCGAACACCCGCTCGTCACGATTGCCGGAGGCGTACCACATGACCACCTTGTCGCCCTTGCGAATGAATTGGCCGTTCAGGATGGTGTCTTCCTTCGCGATCCTGCGCATGTAGGCCAGCGGGGTCTGCCAGCGGATGATCTCCGACACCATGCCGGGCACGAGATCCGGATTGGCCTTGAGCTTCTCGAACTGGTCGGGAAACTCGTTGAGCGCCAAAACTCCACCACTCATCGAGTTACGCGTGGTGTCGTTTCCGCCCACGATGAGCAGGGTGAGGTTGCCGAGGAATTCCAGCGGTCGGTCTATGAGGTCCTTCGTGTCGTCGTTCGCCTGCAGCAACGAGATCAGGTCGAAGCCGGGTTCTTCCCCTGCTGCCTTCCGCGCTGCCTTGTCGTGCCACAGGGCGCTCAGACCCTTGGCCATATCGACCATTCCCCGGAACACCTCGTCGTTGTCCGAGGGACCACCGTTCGCCTGCTCCATCGCGGTGGCGAGGTCCGACCACTCGACCAGCTTGTGCCGCTGCTCGTAGGGGAAGTCCAACAGAGTGGCCAGCATCCGTGCGGTGAGTTCCATGGACACCGTGCGAACCCAGTCGAACGGCTCGTTCACGGGCAGGCCGTCCAGAACCTCCCGAACCCGCGACCGGATCAGGTCCTCCATTTCGCGGAGATTCTTCGGGGCCACCACCCCTTGGACCGCGGCGCGCTGAGAGTCGTGACGCGGGGGATCCATCGCGATGAACATGGCGATATCCATGAAGCGCGGGGGCTTGCCGATGATGATGAACGGCTCCGCCGAGAACACCGTGTGGTTCTTGTCGACGGCGACGATGTCCGCATGCCGGGTGACCGACCAGAACGGCCCGAACGGGCTGTTCGGTTGGAAGTGCACCGGTGCCTCGTTGCGGACGCGCTCGAAGTACGACTTCCAGAGTCCCTGGCGGTACAGAAACGGGTTACTCAGGTCGATATCGGCGAGATCGACCTCGTCGACCGGCGGTATGGGGGTCTCGGTGAACATGACCTGGCCGTCGGTGCGGGTCACGATTCGGCGCGTCTTGTCGTAGAGGTGCGCACCGCGAATCTGCAGTTCCATCGGGATGATGGATCTCGCGGTGGCTGCGACGGTGTCGGCGATACTCATGGTTCTCTCCTCCGGTCCGCAGGTCAGATCTGGAATTCGGGAACGCGGACCGTCAAGCCGTCCCAGGATTCGCGCGCGGTCATTTGGCACGACAGCCGAGATGTCGGTTCACGCTCGGGGTTCATGGCGAGCATGTCCTCTTCGACCTCGTCGTTGGTGCCGACGACGTCGCTCCAGGCGTTATCGACGACGACGTGACAGGTTCCGCAGGCTGCTTCGCCGCCGCAGTCCCCGTCGATACCCGGGATGGCGTTGTCGACGGCGATCTGCATCAGGGATGTGCCCTCGGTCAACGGTGCCTCGTGCTTCTCGCCGTCGTGCGTGACAAAGGTGACGTGTGCCATGGTGTTCTCCTCGCTGAGCAACTGTGTTCCAAGTCTCACTGCGATGGGCTTCCCGAACCAGGCTCGAACGCATCGATTTGTTGTTAATTTGGCTCAGTGGGATTCGAGGAGTCCGGAGTGCCTCCGCTTGCCTTCGCACAGCTGCTCGGTAGCGGCGCGCTGGGCGAGCGGGCCGAAGCGGCGTTCCGACGCATCCTGCTGCGTGACGGCGTCAGCATGACGGAGCTGGCCACCCGCGACGGCCAGGTGCCGCTGCGGTGGTTTCGGGAGGTGTACCCGGACCTCGACCGCCGACAGGGGTTCCGGCTCGGTGCGACGTTCGCGCAATACGTGCAGCCCACGTCGTTCGGGCCTCTCAGTCTTCCGCTGATCAGTGCCGGATCGGTTTCGGAGATAGTCGAGTTGCTGGAGTACCTACCTCTGATCTCGACGGCTCTCGCCGTGCACATCCACCACACCGATCGAGGGTTGACCATCGGACTCGCCGGACGCACGGGAGACGACGGGCTCGACAGCATTGCTGTCGCGTACGGCGGTTCGTGCCTTCTTCGTTTGATCGACATGCTCGCCGGTTCCGCGCCCGCGGTCGAACTTCACCTCGATATCCCGGCCCCTGAGCGGGATGCGCTCGACGACGACGAGATCCGGCGCATCGTGTTCGATGCGCCGTCACCGTTCGTCTTCGTGCCGGCGGCCATCCTCGCCGAGGCATGCCGGTTCTCCGATTCGTTGTCGTATCGACTCGGGATCGCGGAACTGAAGAAAGCTGTCGACGGCCGTCGCGCGAAGTCGTACACGGACACCGTACGCGCGCTGTTCGACACCGACCGCGACTGCACGAACAGTGCGCACTGTGCGCGGAGAATGGCCATCTCCACCAGTACCCTCAAACGGAAACTCGGCACCGAGGGAACCACGTTCCGTGCGCTGCGCCAGGCGTTCCTTCAGGAGCACGCGACCATGCGTCTGCTCGACAGTTCGGTGACGGTAGGGGAGATCGCCGCCGAACTCGGTTACAGCGACGTGGCCAGCTTCTCGCATGCATTCACGCGATGGACCGGACGCTCACCGAGGGGATTTCGAACCCACACCGCATCGCCGAGGTAGTGCGTTCGCGTTCAACCCGTGCGCACAACCAGCGCGAAGGGGCCGATGTCGGTCACGGTGAACCGTGGATCCTCGAACAGTGCCTCGGGGAAGGTGACGGTGTAGCGGCGCACGTTCGGATCGTTCGGGTAGACGTCCTCGGCCAGGCGCAGGGTGTAGCCGTCGGCGCCGCGGCGGAACAGGAACGCGTCCGGTGCGCGCCACGGGCTGCTCTCCAGCGCGTCGACCAATTGATCGGGTGTCTCGAGTTCGGTCCATTGCTCGATGGCGTCGGCTCGCTGATCGAACTGCGCCAACGGGTTGGCGTAGTGCGAGGTCAGTCCTTGGAAGCCGAAGTACGGGTAGTAGCTCAGGAACGAGGTGTCCGCGGTCAGTACGACGGTTTCGTCGCGCGGACGCTGGGTCTGCTCGGTCAGGGCTTCGTCGACCTCGCGGTAGTACGAGACCGCGCTCGGTGGGCGCATGTCGGCGCGGTTGCCGTCACCGTCGGTGTCGGAGTAGGCGACGGTGATCTCGGTCTGCAGTACCTGGGGGATGTTCTGCGCGTAGGTCATGGCACCGATGGCCGCTACGACGACGGCGGCGATGCGGAACTTCGGGGGCTCGTTGATGGCCTGGTAGATCGCGTGGCTGCCTTCGAGGAAGCCGAAAACGCCTGCGCTGCCGAGCAATACGATCAGGACTGCTTCGAGGCGGAACGAGAGCAGGGTGGTGCCCGCAGCCGTGGCTGCCATGGACAGCAGAGTCCACAGGTAGATCGATACGACGCCGACGCCGAGTGCCTGTGCCCGGCGTGAGGACGAGAACCGCACCGCGACCCACACTGTGCCGATGAGGCACAGTCCGCCCATCAGGGAGAACTCGAACATCGGGAAGGGAAGTGTCGCACCGGCTTCGGGCAGGTAGTGCAACGCCGTGCCCGACGTGGACGGCGCACCGCGCAGGAATTCGATCAGGTACGGCAGCCACACGGTCGCGGCGATGAGGCCCGAGATCGCTGCGATCGCGGCGACCTTGATCACGATGGGAACCAGTACGTTCCAGGACTTCCGCTCGCGATATGCGAGGACCGCGGCGAACAGTGCCATGAGTACCACGGTGAACGCCGCCAAACCGAGGTACAGCGTGTAGAACGTCGCGGCCAGACCGAGGAAGAGTCCGGTGCCGACCACCGCGCCCCACCCACACGATGCGCTTCGGTGCAGCGCTCCCCACGCGAGAACCAGTGCCGGAGCGAAGAGCATCACGATCACGGCGCTGTATGCCTCGGGGGAGGCGTGGGCGACGACGAGTGCGGTGGTGACGGCGCTGACGGCGACAGCCCAGTCGGCTCGGATGAGCGCCTTCCACAGCACGAACGACACGACGGCGGTGACGGCGAGCAGCCCGATTGCGTAGGGCTTGAACACTTCCCAGCCGTCCATGCCCAGGATGTTGCCGACGCGTCCGCCGAGCCAGAACCAGCCGGCGGGGTAGAACGGCGGGATGTCGGCGTACGTCATGTCCCGCAACGACGCCGAATCCGTCAGCCGAGTCAGGTATTCGGTGCGAAACTCCTGGTCGACGGAGATGCCGAACAGGTAGAGCTTGGTTGCAGCCAGCGGCATCCCGAGGGTGACGGTGACGAAACCGCTCAGCCCGACCCATGCTGCGAGTCGAGCGATCCACGGCCACTTGTGAATCCGGTACAGGTAGATCGATGCGGCGAACAGTGCTGCCGCAACCACCTGACCGAGCGTCGTGATGGCGCGGGTGACGTTGGACGAGTTGAACGCAGGCCACTGAACCAGTGAGAAGGCGTACAACCCGACCGTCGCCACCACGACTGCGAAAAGCGCACCGAGAGCGATCTCGCCGACGGCAGAGGCGGTTCTGCGAGCCGGTGCAACCCCGATTGTCATCGAAATCAGATGGGCAGCTTGCGGAAGATCGGCCGCGGTACGTGCCGCAGCACCATCATCACCAGACGCCATGGAGCGGGAGTCCAGATGAGCGGGGTGCCCTTGCGCGACGCGTTCACCGCGAGCTTCGCGATGACCTCCTTGTCGACGGTCATCGGGGCTTCCTTGACGTGCGCGCTGAACTTGGTGCGCACCATGCCCGGGCGAACGACAGTGACCCGAGGTCCGAACTCGCGCAACGCTTCTCCGAGCCCGAGGTAGAACCCGTCGAGTCCGGCCTTGGTGGAGCCGTAGACGAAGTTGGAGCGACGTACCCGCTCGCCTGCCACCGAGGACATGACGATGATGCGGCCGTAGGCCTGCGCCTTCATCTTCTCGCCCAGCAGCACGCCGACCGAGACGGAGGCGGTGTAGTTGATGTTCGCGGCGAGGACGGCCTTGCGCTGGTCCTGCCAGAGCTGCTCGGCATCGAAGTCGACGGCGAAGGCGACGATGGCGACATCGACGTCACCCTTGGCCCAGGCGGCGTCGATGACCTTCGGGTGCGATGCGGTGTCGAGTGCATCGAAGTCGATGACGTCGACGGACTTCGCGCCCTTGGCGGTCAGTTGTGCAACGGCGCTCTCGCGCAGCGGGTCGTTCGGCAGCGCAGCGAGGATGACACGTGCCGGCGACTTCGACAGGTACTCCTCGGTGATCGCGAGACCGATCTCGCTGGTGCCACCCAGAACGAGAATCGTCTGGGGGTTACCTACGGCGTCTATCGTCACAGCAGTTCCAGCCTTCTAGCCATATCGGAGGCGAAAACGCCTGTGGGGTCTACAGATCGACGGACCTTGATCCATTCGTCGATCCGCGGGTACATCGAATGGAACGTCTCGGCGTCGGTGCGCGAATCTTTCGCGGTGTACAGACGGCCACCGAATTCGAGCACGCGCTTGTCGAGTTCGCGGACGAACTCGTTCAAGCCCGGCTTGATCGGGAAGTCGACGCAGATGTTCCAACCCGGAATCGGAAAGCTCAGTGGCGCTTTGTTTCCGGGCCCGAACAGCTTGAACACGTTGAGGAACGAGTAGTGCCCGGACTTCTGGATATCGACGATGATCTTCTTGAACTCGTCGACGGCCTCCGGCGGCACCACGAACTGGTACTGCAGGAATCCCTTGGAGCCGTAGGCGCGGTTCCACTCACTGAACATGTCGAGTGGGTGGTAGAACGCCGTGAGGTTCTGCACCTTGCTGCGGTAGTTGCCCGACTTGCGGTACCAGACCTCGCCGACGGCCGAGAAGGTGTACTTGTTCGCGAGTCCGTTCGGGAAAATGTCGGGGAACTTCACCAAGGGCTTCGCGTTGAATCGCAGCGGATCCTTCTGCAGCTTCTCCGGCAACTGGTCCAGGCGCGCCAACGATCCACGAGACACAGCCGCGCGACCGAGCTTGGGTGGCGGAGCAACCGCGTCGAACCATGCGCTGGAGTAGTCGTAGTTGTTCTCGCTGCCGTCGCTGTGCAGTGCGATGGTCTCGTCGAGGGTGCTGGTGACGTCGCCGTCGGCGATGAAATATGCCGTTTCCGTCGGTGTCATCTCGATGGTTGCGCGCAGGATGATGCCGGTCAGTCCGTTGCCGCCGACCGTTGCCCAGAACAGCTTGGCGTTCTTGCCCGACGGCGTCAGGTGCCGGATCTGACCGTCCGCCGTGAGCAGTTCCATCGAGCGGACGTGGTTGCCGAAGCTGCCCGCGCTGTGATGGTTCTTGCCGTGGATGTCGGTGCCGATCGCACCTCCGATGGTGACCTGTCGCGTACCCGGCAGCACCGGTACCCACAAACCGAACGGCAGCGCAGCACGCATCAGCTGATCGAGGTTGACGCCACCGTCGACGTCGACGATGCGCGTGGACGCGTCGATGCTGTGAATGCCGTTCAGCGCATTCATGTCGATGACGAGGCCGCCGGAGTTCTGCGCGTTGTCACCGTAGGAGCGGCCGAGGCCGCGGGCGATGACGCCGCGTCGGAGGTAGGCCGGCTTGGAGTCGTTCTGCTCGGCGACCTGCTTGACCGCGTTCGCGATGAGCTCGGGGTCGGAGGTCGAGAGCACCTCTCCAGTGGAGGGCGCAGTGCGGCCCCAACCGGTGAGTGTGCGGGTCTGCGTGGGTAGCGGCGCAGTGTTCCCGGCCTGTGGTTCCAGGGGGAAGAGTGCGTCGTCGGCTGTCGTGGACATCGCTCAAGAGGGTACCCGCACCGCAGCAGCGGCTAGTGTCAGTCCTCGTGTCCACCCCCGACCGCTCCGCAGAAGAAGGCTCGACGGGCGACGACTGGTCGCCCGAGGACGAAGAGTTGCAGCATCACGTCCCGCTACCCGTCGAGCTGCCGTTGACCGAGAACATCGCCGACGCGGCCCTCGACCTCAAGACGCAGGTGCTGCGGTTCCTGGCGACGGGTGTGCTGTCGGCGATCGTCGACCAGGGCGTCAACCTGCTCCTGCATTTCGTGTTCGGCGTCGGTGTGACGCTGGCCAAGGCCATCGGCTTCGTACTCGGAACGACGACGGCCTACCTGATCAATCGCCGCTGGACGTTCAACGCAGCTCCGTCACGGGCCAGGTTCTTCGCCGTCGTCGCGCTGTACGGAGTCACCTTCGCCGTCCAGGTGGGCATCTACACCTGGCTCTACCAGGCCCTTCCCGACGGCTTCTGGTACGCCAACGTGGCCTTCGTCATCGCGCAGGGCACAGCGACGGTCATCAACTTCCTCGTTCAGCGATTCGTGATCTTCAAGATCCGCTGAGCCTCCGGGCTCGCCGCCGGGGGTTCGCAAACGCGCGCGCACTTGCCAAACGCGGGTTCGCCCCCGTGAGGTTCGCACACGCGCGCGCACTTGCTGAACGCGCGCATTCTCGTCAACGGTCACGGGCGATTCTGCGCGCGTCTGACGAACGCGCGCGCGTTTGCCCGATCCGGCGCTCGCCGCTCACGACAGGTCCGGCAGGTCTCCGCGTGCGAGGGCTTCGGCGAGGGTGGGGGCGGCTTTGTCCTTGTCGGACAGCTCGTAGGTCAACGGCGATCCGTCGCGTGCGGTGGTGGGCCAGTCGATGCCCAGCGCCGGGTCGAGTGGGTTGATGTCGCGATCCAGGGCCGGGGTGTACTCGAGACTGCACAGGTACATGACGGTCGAGTTGTCCTCGAGCGAGAGGATGGCGTGGCCGAGTCCTTCGGACAGGAACACCGCTTTGCGGTCGATGTCGTCGATCAGCACGCTGTCCCACTGCCCGAACGTCGGGGATCCGACCCTCAGGTCGACGATGACGTCGAGGAATGCTCCGCGGGCGCAGGTGACGTATTTCGCTTGTCCGGGTGGGTTGGTGGTGAAGTGGATTCCACGCAGGACCCCGGCGGCGGAGACCGAGCAGTTCGCCTGCAGCAGCTCCAACGACCGCCCGGTGGTCTCGGCGAAGAGGCCGGCTTTGAACCATTCGAAGAACACTCCGCGATCGTCGCCGAACTGGCGTGGGGTGTACTCGTAGGCACCGGCGATGCTCAACTCGCGAAAGCTCATGCTCGGTGTCCTCGGTCGATCAGATCCAGCAGGTAGCGGCCGTACCCGGATTTGACGAGTGTCTCCGCCCGGGCGCGCAGTTCGTCGTCGGTGATGAATCCGCGTCGCCACGCCACCTCTTCGGGGGATCCGATCTTCAGGCCCTGGCGTTGTTCGATGGTGCGCACGTAGTTCGAGGCATCGAGCAGCGAGTCGAAGGTGCCGGTGTCGAGCCAGGCGGTACCGCGGGGGAGGACTTCGACCTGGAGGCGGCCTGCCTCCAGATAGTGGCGGTTGACGTCGGTGATCTCGTATTCCCCACGCGCGGACGGTTGCAGGTCGCGGGCGATGGCGATGACGTCGTTGTCGTAGAAGTACAGCCCCGGAACGGCGTAGTTCGATTTCGGGGCGGCGGGTTTTTCTTCGAGTGAGATGGCTTTGCGGTTCGCATCGAATTCGATGACGCCGTAGGCGGTGGGGTCGGAGACCTCGTAGGCGAATACGGCTCCGCCGTCGATGGTGTCGAAACGGGAAAGTTGGGTGCCCAGGCCGGGGCCGTAGAAGATGTTGTCGCCCAACACCAATGCCGCGGAGTCGGTGCCGATGTGGTCGGCACCCAACACGAAGGCCTGGGCGAGTCCGTTGGGCTCGTGTTGGACCTTGTAGGTCAAGTCGATGCCGAATTGGGAGCCGTCACCGAGCAGACGCGTGAACTGGTCGGCGTCCTGGGGTGTGGTGATGACGAGGATCTCGCGGATCCCGGCCAGGATCAGAGTCGAGAGCGGGTAGTAGATCATCGGTTTGTCGTAGACCGGGACCAGCTGCTTGCTGACGCCCATCGTGATCGGATGAAGACGCGAGCCCGTGCCGCCCGCCAGAATGATTCCCCGCATGACGGCGAAGTCTTCCAGACCCTCCGATCACCCGCTCGCTTGTGCCGCTCCGTTTCCGCGCGCGATGTGGAATCCGCCTCTAAACTTCGTCCTGCCTCGCAGCTGTGGGGAACGGGACCGACTGACCACCGAGAACCGAGGACAAGCCACGTGACGACGACGAACCAGATCGCCACCGGTATCGATCAGGTCACCGCTCTGCTCTCCACAGTGACCGAAGCCGAACGCGCATCGGCGACGCCCTGCACCGAGTGGACCGTCGCTGACCTGACCGATCACCTGGTGAACACCGCTGCCAACCTGGTGACCATGGCTCGGGGTGGCGAGATCGACTGGTCGGCGACGCCCGAGTCGTCCTCGGATCCGATTCCGCTGTGGACCGAGCGGACTCGCGAACTGATGGCCGAGATCGACGCAGGTTCGCCGCTGCCGCTCGGCATGGTTGCCGCGGAACTCTCGGTGCACGCGTGGGATCTCGCGACCGCACTCGGTCGCGGCACCGATGATCTCGACCAGACCGTGCCCGAGGAGGGGATGGTGTTCATGTCCGCGAACATGACCGACGAACGGCGCGGTGGTGCCTTCGATCCAGAGCAACCGGCACCCGACGACGCGAACGCGTACGAGCGTTTGGCGGCTTTCGCCGGCCGCACTGTCCGAGGCTCCTGACAGTTCCGACGGCCGATCGCTCAACCGAGTCGGCGACATCGACCTACGGGATTCGGTAGGGCCGACACGGCACTCCCTCGTACGGTTCGGGCACTTCCGGTGCCAGCTGCGGGATTGCCCACATGAGGCCGAACGACAGCGCTATCGATGCCGCGAGACGGACAGGAATCTTCCCCAGACCCATCCGATCACTACTCCCCCCGAAGTCGAAGAGAAGCTAGCACGCCGGGCAGACAAGATCGGCCCGCTCGGGCATCCACCGGTAAAGTGCCTGTTCATGAGAATTCTCGTCACGGGTGGGGCCGGGTTCATCGGCGCGAACTTCGTACATCAGACCCTCGCGCAGCGTCCCGATTCCCAGGTCACCGTGCTCGACAAGCTCACCTACGCCGGTAACAAGGCTTCCCTCGATCCGGTGGCCGATCGAATCGAGTTCGTGCACGGCGACATCGCCGCCGCCGATCTCGTCGACCGCCTCGTGCGCGAGACGGACCTGGTCGTGCACTTCGCCGCCGAATCCCACAACGACAACTCGTTGACCGATCCGTGGCCGTTCGTACACACCAACGTCATCGGCACCACCACCTTGCTCAATGCGGTCCGCGAACACGACGTCCGCTACCACCACATCTCCACCGACGAGGTCTACGGCGACCTCGAACTCGACGACCCGGCGCGGTTCACCGAGTCCACTCCGTACAACCCGTCGAGCCCGTACTCGTCCACCAAGGCGTCGAGTGATCTGCTGGTGCGGGCCTGGACGCGTTCGTTCGGCGTCCGCTCCACCATCTCCAACTGCTCCAACAACTACGGCCCGTATCAGCACGTGGAGAAGTTCATCCCGCGCCAGATCACCAACATCCTCAGCGGCTCCCGGCCCAAGCTCTACGGCGCCGGGCAGAACGTGCGTGACTGGATCCACGTCGACGACCACAACAGCGCCGTCTGGGCCATCATCGACGGCGGCCGCATCGGCGAGACCTACCTCATCGGAGCCGACGGCGAAGCGAACAACCGCACCGTCCTCGAAGCGATTCTCGAAGAGACCGGCAACGCACCCGACGCCTTCGACTTCGTCACCGACCGCCCCGGCCACGACCTGCGTTACGCCATCGACTCGACCAAGCTCCGCACCGAATTGGGTTGGACGCCAACGTATGTCGACTTCCGTGCCGGCCTGAAGGCGACCGTCGACTGGTACCGCGAGAACGAGCAGTGGTGGCGACCGCAGAAGGACGCCACCGAGGCCGTCTACGCGGCGAAGGAGTCGGTCCTACCCTGAAGCAGGGCCTAGCTGCTGCGCGACATCCGGTGGCGCAGCAGCAGGTACACCGCGCGACGCATGAACGACGTCATCAGTGCCTTGGCGTTTCCGATGCGAACGTCGTTGTCGGACAACAGGCTCGGGTCGCTGGCCTGCAGTGAGCGGTGGAAGTCGGCGGCCTGACGTGCCTGCTGCGTCGCAAGCTCCACACTCCACTGCCCCGAGTTGATGCGGAACGATGCCAGTGGTCGGGGAATTGCCACGATGTCGCCGCGGAGCGCGACAGCGATGAACGTGGCCTGATCGATCAGGTAGGGATGACTGTTGTCCCACAGCCCGATTTCGCGGAGCTCCGCGAGCTTCATCATGACGCCGCCGGGTTCGCCGAAGATGTTGGCACCGGCTCGGACTGCGGTTCGCGCGGCAACTCGACCCGAGACCGTTCCGTGCAGGCCGCCGAGCCCGCGGGCGGCGATCACCGTCTTGCCGTAGGCGTCGATCAACGTCCGCTGAGAGGCGACCAGAACGGCGGTCGGGTTGTCGTCGAATGCTTGGACCTGAGTCGCCAACGCGGTGGGCGCGATGGTGTCGTCGCCGCAGACGAGTTTGATCAATTCGCCAGTGGCCTCTTCGGTGACCCGATTCCAGTTGGCCTGCGCGCCGCCACCGGCCGGGGTCGTCAGCACACGAATGCGCGGGTCGTCGAATTTCTGCGCGACGGCGAGGGTGCCATCGGTCGACGAATGATCGGCGATGACCAGCTCGAAGTCCGTGAAAGTCTGGGCAAGAATCGAATCGATGGTCTCGGCCAGGTACTCGGCGTTGTTGTACGCCGGGACGACGACGGATACACGGGGTGTCATGGTGTGGGGGCCTGGCTCTTTCTGCGGAACGAGAAGTCGCGATAGCCGAAGAAGCTGACGACTGCCATCACTGCTGTGACGACCAATTGTGAAGGGATGGGCGGGAAGTGGAAGACGGATACGGCGATCGTCATCAGAGAGATGTTGGCGACGAACGCGCCGAAGTTCACGACGAAGAACCGCAGCAGATCGCGTAAGAAGTGCCCACGCACGCGGAACACCAGGTATCGGTACATCGCGAACGCGCACAGCACGTTGCAGAGGTAGCCGAGCACGATCGCGGCGTGATATCCGTATCGCTCACCGATCAGCAACTGCCACAAGATGAACCACGCGGTACCCAGTGCAGTGTTGACGCCGCCGACGAGCAGGAACGCGATCTTCTGATTCTTGACGATGCGCATCAGCGGCCCCGGTGCGCCGTTCATCCCGGCCGGGGGAGCGGGGGTCTGTGGTTCGGTCATCGACCGACCCCCAATGCCTCACGGGTCGCGAACAGTGTGGAGGCGATTCCTGCGGGCAACGTTCGGTGCGTTCGACGATCGATCTGCGGCCAGACCGTCGAGCGCAGTCGCAGATCGCGACCTTGGAACACCGCGAGCGGCGACGCCGCCAGCACCACGTTCGGTCGACGGCGGAACACCGTCCGGCAGGCTCCGAGGATCGAGCCGATGGTGACGGCCTCACCGGAGGCGAAGATCTTGATCGTCGGCGAGTGTCGTTGCGTGGCAGACATACCGAGGGTGTCGGCGACCATCTCTGCCGCGTCGGACACGTAGAGATAGTCACGCAACGTGTCCATCGGTACGTAGATGGAGACGGGTGAAGCCATGAGGTAGCCCCGGCACAGGTGTGAGATCAGGCCCTGCGGTTTCGCGAGGTTCTGGCCGGGCCCGTAGAGGTTCGCGAACCGCCCGATGGCCACGTTGATCCCGGTGCGTTCACCGAACTCGGTTGCGATGGCCTCGGATTGCAGTTTCGCGAAGCCGTAGTCGCCCAACGGAACCGGCAGTGTTCCTTCGTGATGCGGGGCTCCGGTCGCGCCGGCGTAGACGCCTCCGGCGGACGAAGCGAGGAACACGGTTCCGGTGCCCGCGCGGTCGCCGGCGGCACTTTCGATGCGCGCCAACACGGCTCTGATCAGACCGTTCTCTTCGGCGAATTGCGCTGCGCTGGTTCCGTTCACACCCGCACCGGCGGCCCAGATCACGTTCCACGTACCGTCGGAGAAAGAGTCGAAGAACTCCGAACAGCGCTGCAGCAGAGCTTGTTCGGCAGATTCCCTGTCCGACCACGGGATGGTGCTGGTGTGCACTCGGTGCCCGCGACGACCGGCCTCGCGGGTCACCGCAGCGCCCAGGAGTCCGCCGCTGCCGACGATCCACGTGTGCGTTGCGGTCACGCCGACGGTGTGTTGTCGGTCGACTGTGGAGTTTCGACTGATCCTGCAGGCGCGGTGCGTCCGAGTGGGCCGTTTCCCGGATCGGTGACGATCAGGTACGGCGGCTTGCCCATGGCCGTCTTGACGTTGACGCCCACGTACTCGGCCACCACACCGAGGGAGAACAGAGTCGCCCCGAACCCGAACAGCAGAATCACCATCGTCGATGCCCAGCCTCGCACCTCGGCACCGGAGTCGAAGACGAAGTACGACACCAGTACGTAGGCCACCAGAATCAGGCCGAGTACCGCGAAGGCGATGCCGATGAAGCTGACCAGCCGCAGGCCCTTGGTGCCGCTCGAGAGCACCATCCGCCAGAAATGCGAGAGCAAGGTGCGCAGGCGGTAGCCCGATCGACGGTCCACCTCTTCGCGCAGCGCCACCGGGCTGGTCGTGACGTCGCCCGCGATCCACCCGAGTGCGATGTCCAGGTACGCCTCCGAACCTGCGTAGGCGGCGACGGAGCGGCCGACCTCACCGAGCACCAGGCGATAGCTCTGATAGTCGACGGTGTTGTCCCCGGCCAGGGCCTTGGCGATCAGCCATTTCGCGCCGCGGGAGGCGGTGTTGCGCCACAGTCCGTGCGGTGCGACGTTGGTGGGCTTGGCATAGACGACGGTGGACTGCCGGTCGAGGGCGGTGTCGAGCATGCCGCCGATGGCTGCCGGGTCGTGCTGCCCGTCCTCGTCCATCGTGACGATCCATTCGCCGCCGCTGGACGCCATGCCGGCGAGGGTGGCGGGGTGCTGACCGAAATTGCGACTCAGCCACACTCCACGAACGAACGGGTGCGCAGCGGTCAGCCGCCTGATCACCGCAGCGGAATCGTCGGGTCCGTGATCGAAGACGAGCAGAACTTCCTCGACGATCATCGGCCGCCCGACGGGGGTGTGAGTCACCTGCGTCAACGGAAGGATCTCGTCCATCAACGCACTGAGAGTCCGTTCACCCTGGTAGACCGGCACCACGATGGAAATGCGGTGCGGATCAGCAACAGAATCGTCGGACATCACGAGGGCCTACCCTATCCGTTCCCGCTGTCGCCATCGAACTCCGGCGCGGCAGGGCTTCTGCGTCGTCGCACATCGAGTACCACCAGACCGACCAGCAGCAGCACCCCGCCCGCCATCGCGGCGAGTCCGAGACGTTCGCCGGGCGGCCGGAAGGTGATGTGCAGATCTGCGTTCTCGGTACCGGGCGGCAGGTCGACGTAGAGGAAGATGTCGGCCAAGCCCTTGGTCTGCAGCTCTTCACCGTTCAGGGTCGCGGTGTAGCCGGGCCAGGCCAGACGGGAGAACACGACGCTGCCGCCGTTCGGAGCGCTGACGTCGACGTGCTCGGAGTCGGCGTCGGACGATCGAGGTTCGGCCGTGGCGTTCACGGTCGCGACGACGCGTCCCAACGTGGCGGGAATCAGTCCGTCGACGCGTTCGAGAACGTAGATCTGGCGGGCGGACTCGGGCGTGGGAGCGGTCACCCACTCCCAGCCTGCGGGTGCGGGCCGTGCATTCGCGAGCGGATACTGGTTCTTCTGCAGCACGATTCGATCGAGTTGCATCAGATCGGCGTAGGTCTTGCCGGTGTACGGCTCGATCTCGAACACGCGCCGGAAGCCGTCCTCGCAGGTCGATCCCTCGTGCTCGAAGCACAGCAGGTTGGCGAAGTCGAGATATCCGACGGGGGTGTACGCGTTGACGTAGTCCAGGCCCATGATCTTGGCGGAGTTGCCGTACACCTGGGAGTGCCAGGGCAGCTTGGGGTCGTCGGGTCCGTCGGCCTCGGTCTCGGTGAGCGCACGGCTGCCGAGTTGCAGAGTCGCGCCCTGCCACTGCGGGAACGCGGCCTTGGCCTCGGATTGGGACGCGGGCAGCCACCACTTGTCGAAGGGTGGTTCGTAGGTGGCCACCTGGTACATCGCGACCGGCGCGATGGTCACCAGCAGCAGTGCCGCGGTCGCGCGCGTGGAGAACCGGTGGGCCAACAGCAGGGCGAGTGCTCCGACGAGCAGGATCACCAGCGCAGCGAGGACATGGCGGCCGAAGAACTCCGGGCCCGAAGAACCGGCCCGCAGCAGCAGCACCAGCGTCAACAGGCCGGCCGCGAGCAGCCGGGGCCGTAGCTTGTCGAGAGTGCCGTACCGGCTGATCAGGGTGACCACGAGAATCAGCGCGACGAGGGCGACGAACGGCAGGATGCGGGCGGGCCAGCGGATCGGCCCGATGTCGCTGGGGCCCGCGGTGAAGATCAGGGCGAACGCCAGCATGATCAGCGGGGCTGCCAGCTCGCGCAGAGCGGCGGGTACTCGACGCCATGCGATGAACGCCAGCGCGGGCACCACGAACCAGGCGATGTAGGTGACCGGCGATTCGGTGGTCTCGCCCGCCCAGGATTCGATGCTGGTCACAGCGGTCGGGATGCTCGCGGTCAGCGATTCCGACCACGGTGCCGTCAAGAAGTTGTCGTTGAACGTGCCTTCGTCGCCGCTACGCCAGGTGACCGCCGAGGTGAGCACGCCGGGCAGGAACGTGACGGCCCCGCAGGCCGCGGCGGCGATGCCTACGGCGCACACCTTCACTGCCGGACGCCACAGCCGCTGGAACAGGTGTTCGCCGATCGCGACGGATCCGATCATCACTCCGGCCATCACCGCGGCGTGGACGTATCCCACGCTGATGGCGAGGTAGAGGAAGACGAACGGCACGATGGGGCCGCTGCGACCGCGGGCGTAGGACACCGAGCTCGCCCACGCGTTCATGATCCACGCGGTACCCATCAGTGCGGTCACCCACGAGGTGTTCTCGAAGAACAGCGTGAAGCCGACGAACGGTGCGCTCGCGCCCGCTACCGCGGCCCAGTTCGCCCGCGCTCCGTAGGCCAGAGCGACGCGAAAAACGCCCCAGGCCAACAGAATCGAGAAGCCGAGTTTGACGACCGTGGCCAGCAGCACCAAGTTGTCGATCGACGGCGAGATGTAGTTGATCGCCATCTGCACGGGATTCCACAGGCCGCCCTGGCCCTCGACCGGGTAGTTGCCTGCCATCCACTGATCGAGCACCAGCGAGGGGAAGTGCCCGTCGCGCATGATGCGTCCGAGCTGGAGCCAGTTGGGTACGGCACCCGATTCGGTGTCGTCGATGTAGAAGAAGCGGGGATCGACGCTGAGCACAAGGAGGTAGCCGAGAACGACGACTGCAGCGACCGCTGCTCCCCACGCGAGGCGCTCTCTCCTGCTGTCGGGCAGGGCGGCGCGCGCGATCTGGGTATCCGTGGGGGTCAAGGGTCAACTCCGTGAGTGCGGGCAAAGACACCCGACTGTAGCTCCCGAGGTGTCCGGGAACCGAAACGTCGACGCGTGTGACCCGCAGGTGTTGGCGGAAAACCGACTATTGCGAGCGATCACTCTCTAAGTTAGATTGAGGTGACACTATGACGGAGGTCACATTGAACTCGAACACTGATTTCGACGTCGTCATCACCGGCGGCACCGTCTACGACGGGTCCGGCGGTCCCGGAGTGCGAGCCGAGGTGGGCATCGTCGACGGTGTCGTGCGGGCCGTGTCGGCCACGCCGCTCGAGGTGGGTCCGGCGACCGAGGTGGTCGACGCCACCGGCAAGTGGGTCACCCCGGGCTTCGTGGACGTGCACACCCACTACGACGCGGAGGTGCTCGTCGGCCCGGGTCTCGAAGAGTCCGTCCGACACGGGGTCACGA
Organism: Rhodococcus sp. 05-339-2; assembly: GCF_002258965.1. Taxonomy (NCBI): domain Bacteria; kingdom Bacillati; phylum Actinomycetota; class Actinomycetes; order Mycobacteriales; family Nocardiaceae; genus Rhodococcus; species Rhodococcus sp. 05-339-2. The sequence continues at coordinate 231,242 of NZ_NOYW01000016.1, read as the reverse complement.
CGGTTCTGCTGGGGAACTGTTCGTTGTCGACGCTCTATTCCACTCCGGTCGACATCGCGGATCTGTTCAGTCGGGTCGAGGCGCTGCCGCGAGATCATGTGCTCAAAGCCGTCGATACGCACAAGACGTGGACCAGCCCCGACGAGTACATCGCTGCGCTCGAACGACTGCCTCTCGGTCCCAATATCGCTGCTCTGGTGGGACATTCGGATCTGCGGGCGCACGTGATGGGCTTGGATCGCTCGACCGATCGCAGTCAGCGGCCCACCCGCGAGGAGTGGCGCGCCATGTCGGACGCGCTCGAGCAGGCACTCGATGCCGGACTGCTCGGGATGTCGACGATGACGAACCCGTGGGACAAGTTGGACGGCGATCGGTACCGGTCTCGGTCGTTGCCGTCCTCGTACGCGCGGTGGAGCGAGTTCCGTGCGCTGCACAAGATCCTGCGTCGACGCGGTCGGTTGTTGCAGAGCATTCCGAACCTGAACACCAAGTACGACATGCTGTTCTTCCTCGCCTCGGCCACCGGGATCGGCCGCACTCCGCTCAAGATCTCGCTGCTGGCGGCGGCCGATGCCAAGGCGTCGCCGTGGATTCATCGCGTCTTCGGCCCGCTCGCGCGCATGGTCAACGGACCGGGCAAGGGCCAGTTCCGCTGGCAGCATCTGCCCACCACGTTCGACGTGTACTCCGACGGCATCGACCTGGTGGTGTTCGAGGAGTTCGGATCGGGCCGAGCAGCTCTGCATCTACGAGAAGAGTTGGGACGCAACGAGTTGCTCTCGGACGAGGCGTACCGCCGCTGGTTCCGCGCCGACTTCGAGAAGAAGTTCAGCTCACGCGTCTGGCATCGAGACTTCGCCGACGCCGAGATCACCGAGTGTCCCGACGCGTCGGTCGTCGGCAAGAACGTCGCCGAGGTCGCGGCCGAGCGCGGTGTGCACGTGGTGGACGCGTTCCTCGATCTGGTGGTCGAACACGGACGAAAACTGCGCTGGCACACCACGGTGGCGAATCATCGCAAGCGTCAGATGGACAAGCTGATCAACCAGCCCGGGGTGACAGTGGGGTTCTCCGACGCAGGCGCTCATCTGCGCAACATGGCGTTCTACAACTTCGGTATCCGATTGCTGCACCGCGTGCACGATGCGCAGAGCGATCGCAGGCCGTTCATGACCGTGGAGAAGGCCGTGCACAAGCTCAGCGGCGAATTGGCCGATTTCTACGGTGTCGACGCCGGACACGTGCGGGTGGGTGATCGAGCCGACATCGTGGTGATCGATCCGAATGGGCTGGACGAGGAGGTCCTGGCCTATCGGGAGGAGACCATGCCGGAGTTCGGGGGCCTGAGCCGCATGGTCAACCGTAACGACCGCGCTGTCGCCGCCACTCTGGTCGCGGGCCGAGTGGTGTTCTCCGGCGGCACCTTCGCTCCGTGGTTCGGTGTGTCGGAGCGGGCCGGCAGTTTCCTGCGGGCGGGTACCCCGACGGCTCCCCGTCGCCGGGAGCGTGTGTGAGCCCGAGTCAACAGCAGCGCCGGACCGAGACGATCGGAAAGTTGCTCGACGCGACGATCGCGTCGTTGTGCGAGAAGGGCTATGCCGCAACCAGTGTCAGTGAGATCGTCGGCCGCGCCGGGGTGTCCTCCGGTGCCATGTTCCGACATTTCGACACCAGGCTCGACCTGATCGTCGCTGCGGCCGACGAGGTTCGTCGACGCCAGTTCGTCGAGTTCCGTCATGGCCTGTCCGGTTTCGGTAGCGCGTCGATCGAACACTGCCTCGAACTGCTCAGGGCTGCGTGCCGAGCCCCGATCAACGGTGCCTGGTACGAGCTCCTGACCGCAGCCCGCAGTGACGAAGAGCTGCGAGAGAGGCTGCAGCCCTTCACCGTTCGCTATCACGAGCAGATCGCTGAACTCGCTCGCACACTACCGGTCGCAGGCGTGCTCGACCCACGGCATCTCGAGACGGTGATCTTCAGCGTGGTGCATCTGCTCGACGGCGAGGCGTTGGCCGCCGTGGTGCACCCGCAGCCCGAACAGGAGGCCATGCGGCTGAGGATGGTTGCGCACCTGTTGCGCGGTGGCACTCTGCATGCCCTGAGCGACGCGGGATGACCCGCTGGACGGTGCGCACGCCCGGCGCAGAACTTCCCGTCGTCGAGCACGGGAACCCGGAGGCGCGCTCGACGGTACTGCTGGTGCACGGCTATCCCGACAACCGCCATGTGTTCGATCCGTTGATCGCCGAGCTCGGCGATCGGGTCCGGGTGATCGCCTACGACACGCGAGGCAGCGGAGCGTCCGCGCTCGAGCCCGCAGCGGACGTGTCCATCGAGCAACTGGCGCGCGACGCCTTCGCGGTGGTCGAGTCGATACCGGGGCTCACCGGGAAGGTCCACGTCTTCGCCCACGACTGGGGGTCGGTCCAGATGTGGGAGGCGATGGCCTCGCCTCGCGCATCCACCGCTTTCGCGTCGTACACGTCGGTATCGGGCCCGAGCCTGGATCACCTGCGGCAGGTGGCGCGGGCGCGGCTGGTGCGACCGCGTCGCTGGCCGTCACTGGTCGAGCAGTTGGCGCGGTCCTGGTACGTCTTCGGGTTCCACGTGCCCGTGCTGGGCAGGCGGGTTCCGGGATTGCTGGCGCGCCTGAACGCCCATGGTGAGCCGACCCCGACGGCGGCCGACCAGCAGCGCGGTATCGCCCTGTACCGCGCCAACGTGCTCAGGCGTCTGCTCGGCGGACCCGTCCCGCGCTGCGCCGTCCCGACCACCGTGGTCGTCCCGACTGACGACCGCATGCTCTCGCCCAATCTCACCGACGGTCTGGATCGATGGATCCCCGACCTGCGCGTCGACCAGGTCGATGCGGGCCACTGGTGGCCGTACACGCACCCGGTCGATGCCGCTCGCGTGCTGATGGCGAGGGTGCGGGAAGCGGAGTAGACGGCGAGCGTCGGACGGATCGGTCGGGGGCTGTGCAACCATGGTCAGTGGTCTTCTTCTCTCCACGGCCGCACAGAGCCACTACTCGAACTGGATGGGGTACTTCTCGGTATGGACGGCACTGCTCTCGATCGTCTCGGCTCCGCGTCGAATTCGTCGGCTGTTGCCGGCGGTGACGGTGAGCCCGAACTGACAGTCCAGAGACTGCTGTTCGACGGTCCGTCGCCCCTGGTCAGTGCCGATATGTACAGCTCGGTCGGCAAGGGCAACGCCGAGCGCACCCGTACGGGCGTTCGGATCGCCAAGCGCAGCGTGGTGCACACCAACAGCTACTTCGGACGGTTCCCGGCCAGCTACTGGCAGCGGTGGACCACCGTCACCGAGGTGGTGTTCCGAGCGAGCGTCGCCGGTGCCGGTCGGATCGATCTGGTGGCCACCGATTACAAGGGCCACGAGCGCACGATGGCCAGTACAACGGTCGATTCCGCGAACGCGTCGACTCAGGTGGCCGTCCCCGTCGCCACGACGCAGTTCCTCGACGGCGGTGCGCTGTACGTCCGCTTCACCACCACGTCGAGTGAGTTGTCGGTGCAGGACGCGGAATGGACCGTCGCCGCGCCGGAGAAGCTGCGTCCCACCTCGGTGGTGATCTGCACGTTCAACCGCGCCGACGACTGCGCCAACACCGTCGCTGCCATGGCCGACGATCCCATCGCCCTGCTCGGGGTCGACAACGTCTACGTCGTCGATCAGGGCACCGATCAGGTGCAGACGCGCGAGAAGTTCCAGCGCGTCGCGGCCGAGCTCGGCAGCAAGCTCGTCTACATCACTCAGCCCAACCTCGGCGGCGCAGGCGGATTCACCCGCGGGCTCTACGAGGTGCAGGGTAAGGGCGGCGACCCGGCCAATGTGATCTTCATGGACGACGACGTGCTGTGTGAGCCCGAGGCAATCGTGCGCATGAACTCGTTCGCCAACATGACCGTCGAGCCGGCGATCATCGGTGCCCAGATGCTGTACCTGTTGCACCCCGATCGCGTGCACGTCGGTGCCGAGGTGGCGAACCTGCAGAAGCTCGAAGCCGGAGTGCACGTCAAGAACGCGATCTCGGACAAGAGTGCGTTCAAGCGCAAGCGGCAGCAGGATGTCCGAGTCGACGCCGGCTACAACGGTTGGTGGTCGTGCCTCATCCCGTCCGAGATCGTCGGGCAGGTCGGTTACCCGCTGCCGCTGTTCTTCCAGTGGGACGACATCGAGTACGGATACCGCTCGCGTGCAAACGGATTCGCCACCGTGACGCTCCCGGGCGCAGCGGTCTGGCATGCCGACTTCGCGTGGAAGGACTGGGACGAGTGGCACCGCTACTTCAACCTGCGCAACGGCATGATCACCGCCGCCCTGCACATCGAACTCGACGGTAAGGCGCTCGCCAAGCAGCTGTTCACCGATCTGCTGCGTTACCTGGTGTCGATGCAGTACGGCATGGCGTACACGCTGATCAAGGCCGTCGAGGACTTCCTGGCCGGTCCGGATTATCTGCTCGACGGCGGAATGGACGCCGCCGGTTCCATCCGGCGCGAGCGGGCTGCCTACGGAGAAACCAAGCGGCACAACGCCAACGACGTTCCCGGGGTTCGTCCGGCGGACATGTTCATCACTCCCGCCGGTCCGCATCCGAAGAAGAGCATGGAGTTCGCGGTCCTGGCCAAGCGCGTGCTCAATCAGTGGCGTGGCACCGTCAATCCGGGCCCGGTCGCCATCTCGGCCGACGATGCCCACTGGTGGCACGTGTCGCTGTTCTCCCACGCCATCGTCACCGATCGCTCACAGGAGGGCGTCCGAGTTCGCAAGCGCAACAAGGCGCATGCGACCGAACTGCTCAAGCGCGGCGTCACCGCACTCAAGCGTCTGCGCACCGAGACGCCGACGGTCGCCGCGTCCTACCGCGCCGCCGTCCCGCAGCTCACGAGTCGAGAGAACTGGGCTCGCCTGTACGGGCAGTAGCTAATTCGCGCGGACCTTCGGGGCCGTGCGGATACGGACGACGACCTGTTCGTTGTCGGCGGTGTAGCCCAGGTAGTCGAACTCGGTGCCGGTGCGTGCGACGAATTCCGTCCACGCCCGGTATTCGTGGTTGCGCCAGCCGGGGAAGTTGAAGTACTCGTCGAACACGATGACGGTGCCGACGGCCAGTCGATCGGCCACCAGATCCAGCACGGTGACCGTCGACGAGTACAGGTCCGCGTCGAGGTGCAGGAACGCCAACTTCTCGTGGTGACCCTTCAGAAAGCCCGGCAGCGAGTCCTCGAACAGGCCGGGGACGATCTGTGCGCCCGGCACTTCGGGGATGGTGTCCTGCTCGAACAGGCCCTTCGGAAAGCCCGTGCGCCACGTCTCGGGTAGGCCGGAGAAGACATCGAATCCGGCGACGACGGTGATGTCCTTCCGCGAGCTCAATTCCTCGGCGATGATCTCGAGCGTCGTCCCGCTGGCGACGCCGAACTCGAGTGCCATACCGCGAATGGAGACCTCGCCGAGGGCGAAGCGCAGCGTCGCGTGCGGCCGCAGGAACGTCGGGGCCTGCGGCATCATCTCTTCGGCGAATTCTGCGCTCTGGGCGGCGGCTTCGACGTCGGAGGCGTACGGGATGTCCCGACGCATCCGCATCTCGAGACCGCGGATGAACGCGTGCAGATCGTCGATCTCGCGTCGTTGGCGTTCGAGGACGTCGAGCAGTTTCGCCTGCTGATCGCTGGTCTGCTCGGCCAGCTGGGCGGTCTGCTGAGCCAGAACCTCGCCGATCGCTCGTTGAAGCTTCTCCCGTGCCGACGACTTGATGCGATCAGCGAGCTTCCGAGGTTCCGTCATGGGCACACGGTAGCGGTATCACGCGGGTGCGCGCACCCCATGGTGGACGGCTCTACGGTCGACGAAAGTGTTCCCGACGCCCCAGCCCGCGCAGCCGGAACCACTCGGCCAGACCCTTCGGGTTGCGGGTGGTGATCAGGAAGAACCAGGTGAAGCGAATCCACTCCTGCGGCAGCAGCTTTCGCATACCTGGCTGTGACATCAGGTAGCCGCGGTTGCGGTACGTGAAGTAGCGCTTGGTCGCGTCCTCCGGGTACTGCGTGTGCATCCGGCCGCCGAGGATCGGTTTGAACTCCTCGGCCCCGTTCGGGTGGACGTAGGCGGCGGTGAGGCAGGTACCGAACTTCAGGCCCGAGCGCTGCAGTCGCCGGTGCACCTCCACCTCGTCGCCGCGGACGAACAGGCGCAGATCCGGCACGCCCACCGCATCGATCGTCGACGCCTTGAACAGAGCGCCGTTGAACAACGATGCGATGCCTTCGAGAAGATCGTCGTCCGGGTTCGCCGGGTCGATCAATTCGGACCGGAGCCGACGCCATTCGACGCCGCGGCGCAACGGGAAGGCCAATCGGTCCGGATCGTCGATGTCGCAGACGACCGGGGAGACCTCGTCGAGTCCGTGGGTCAGAGCGCAGTCGTAGAGAGTCTCGAGTACCTGCGGGCCCTCGGGGCGGCCGTCGTCGTCGGCGAGAAACACCCAATCGGCACCGAGGGAGAGCGCATACAGAATCCCGAGCGCGAACCCGCCTGCACCGCCGAGATTGTGCTGCGAGCCGAGATACGTCGTCGGCAGGTCGATCGACTCCACCAGTTCGCGTACAGCGGGCTCATCGGCATTGTCGACGACGACCAGATGGTCGAGCGGACGCGTCTGCGCGCCGATCACGTCCAGCGACAGTGCCAGCAACTCACGCCGCTTGTGCGTGACGATGACGCCGACGATCTTGTCAGCCACCGGCCGTATCCTCTGGTCGTTCCGCAGGCTTCACTCCTGCGTCCTCCCGCTCGATCTCTTTCAAGATCTGGGCGACGTGGTCTCCCGCGTCATCACCGTCGTACGCCCGCACCACGTCCTCGATCCCGCCCTGTTGGCGAATCTGGCCGTGATCGATCCACATCGCGGTGTCGCACAGCTGAGCCAGGAATTCGTTGGAGTGGCTGGCGAACACCAGGATTCCCGAGCGCTTCACCAACTCCTGCAGCCGATGACGCGCCTTCTTCATGAACTCGGCGTCGACGGCCCCGATGCCCTCGTCGAGCAGCAGGATCTCCGGGTCGATGCTGGTGACCACGCCCATCGCGACGCGCACGCGCATGCCCGTCGAATACGTGCGCAGCGGCATGTCGAGATAGTCACCGAGTTCGGTGAAGTCGGCGATCTCGTCCATCTTCGCGAGCATCTGCTTGCGGGTCTGACCCAGGAACAGGCCGCGGATGATGATGTTCTCGTAGCCGGAGATCTCCGGGTCCATACCGACGCCCAGATCGAACACCGGCGCGACGCGGCCACGGATGGTGGCGCTGCCCCGCGTCGGCTCGTAGATGCCCGAGAGCAGACGCAGCAGCGTCGACTTGCCCGCACCGTTGTGACCGACCAGTCCGACGCGATCGCCGTCCTTCAGGTTCATCGTGATGTTCTTGAGTGCTTCCACGACGACGACGTCGGAGGAATTGCGGTCGATCGCGCCACCGGCCTTGCCGAGGAACGCCTTCTTCAGAGACCGCGTCTTGGCGTCGAAGATCGGGAAGTCGACGCACGCGTCATGGGTGCTGATGCTGATGGACAACTCGAATACCCCTAAACCCAGTAGGGCACGCGGGCCCGGTACTTCTTGAGTGCGACGATGGCCAGCGCCCATCCGACGACGGTGAAGCCGAGCACGATGTACCAGTGGTACGCCTGCTGATCCTCGCCGATCAGGGGGGCCCGGATGATGTCGAGGTAGTGGAATAGCGGGTTGATCTCGACGAGCTTGGCGCGATTCGCGGCCTCACCGCCCATCGACTCGAGTCCCGAGGTGGTCCAGACGATCGGTGTCATGAAGAACATCAGCGTGACGAAGCTGCCGAGGATCGGGGCGATGTCGCGGTAGCGGGTGGCGACGATGCCGAACAGGATCGACACCCATATCGCGTTCAGCAGAATCAGCACCAGCGCCGGGATCGCGAAGACCACGGTCCAGTGCAGCCCGCCCTCGGGCCAGAAGATCGCGATGATGATCACGTAGATCAGCATGTTGTGGCCGAGCAGCAGCAGCTGACGCCACACCAGGCGATAGACGTGCACACTCAGCGCGCTGGGCAGCTGTTTGATCAGACCCTCGTTGGCGACGAAGACGTCTCCGCCTTCGAGAATTGCGGCACTGATGAGGTTCCAGATGATCAGACCGACGGTGACGTGCGGCAGGAACGACCGCAGGTCGATGTCCAGGAGTACCGAATACAGCAGACCCATGGCGATCGCCTGCACACCGGTGGCGATGGTGATCCAGAACGGACCGATCACCGATCGGCGATACCGCTGCTTGATGTCCTGCCAGCCGAGATGCAGCCACAGCTCGCGCTGAGCGAAACCGGTTCTCAGGTCGCCGAACGCGCGCCGATAAGTCTGTGAGTCCGAAACCGGAGCAGGCATCTGTTCTCCTGCCTCGCTCTCGGGATCCTTCGCTGGTGCCGACACGACGGTCGACACTACCTCTTCACAGGTGTCGACTCTTTACAAGTACTGGCCGGTGCCACTACCACCGTGACCCGCGCCACCAGGAGCGCCCATCACGCCGGGAGGCAACGCGCCCTGCCGCATCTGCTCGAGTTGAGCGCGTGCGGCCATCTGCTGAGCGAACAGGGCCGTCTGGATGCCGTGGAACAGGCCTTCGAGCCAGCCGACGAGTTGAGCCTGCGCGATGCGCAGTTCCGCGTCGGTGGGGACCACGTCGTCGCCGAAGGGCAGTACCAGGCGCTCGAGCTCGTCGCGGAGCTCCGGTGCCAGGCCCTGTTCGAGTTCGTGGATGGAGGACTTGTGGATTTCCTTCAGCCGCGTCCGGCTCGCGTCGTCGAGCGGTGCGGCGCGCACTTCCTCGAGAAGCTGCTTGATCATCGTGCCGATACGCATCACCTTCGCCGGCTGCTCCACCATCTCCGACAGGCCGGATCCATCGTCCGATCCATCGTTCGTGGAGGATCCGGCGGCGCGGGCCGCAGCGGCCGTCGCTTCCTCGCGGCTCAGGGCGAGCGGTTCTCCGTTGGGGCCGATCACAACAACGTGGTCGTCGGGCGCACTGTTCGGCTCGGATTGAGTCATATATCCATCTTTACGCCTCGCTCGCCGTTGCGCGATCGTCTGGGGCGATTATCCTGGTTCGGTCGTCGGGAACAAGTGGAGGCCGGGAGGATCGAGCGTGCGAGGTGGGCAACCGTTCCCTGGCGAAACAGGACGTGGAACACATGCTGCACCGGTCGGCGCTTAGAGTGTCCGGCATGGGTTACGACGTCGCGCGAGTGAGAGGGTCCATCCCCTCGCTCGGTGACGGGTGGATTCATCTCGACCCTCAGCTGGGCATGCTGATCCCGGACCGCGTGTCGACCGCCGTGTCCACCGCTTTCCGGCACAGTGCCTCCAACCATTCGGCCGGCAACACCGCGGCCAAGCGCAGCGCAGCTCTACTGGAATCCGCTCGCGTCGCGATCGCCGATCTCGTCGGTGCCTATCCGTCCGGTGTGGTCATCGGTCCCGACCGCGCGACGCTGCTGTCCTGGCTCGCGGATTCGATGAGCTCGCGGCTGGGGCTCGGAACCGGCTTGGTGCTCTCGCGACTGGACGAGGAAGCGAACGTCGCGCCGTGGCTGCGGGTCGCCAGCAGATCCGGCGCGCACGTGAGATGGGCCGAGGTCGAAATCGATACGTGCGAGTTGCCCACGTGGCAGTTCGATGACCTCATCACCTCGACCACTCGGCTCGTCGCGGTCACTGCGGCGTCGCCGATCGTCGGCAGCGCCCCCGATGTTCGGGTCGCAGCGGATCTGGTGCACGAGGTCGGCGGGCTGATCGTGGTCGACGCGGCCGGAGCGGCCCCCTACGCCCACGTCGACATCAAGGAACTCGGAGCCGACGTCGTCGCGATCGACACCGCCGCATGGGGCGGGCCGTCGGTCGGTGCGCTGATCTTCCGCGATCCGACGCTCCTGGAACAGTTGCCTTCGATGTCGCTGAACCCGTCGGCGAAGGGGCCTCAGCGGCTCGAGGTCAGCGCGCATCAGTACGCGTTGTTGGCGGGTGTGGTCTCGTCCATCGACTATCTGGCCAATCTCGACGACGCAGCGACCGGGACGCGTCGCGAGCGCCTCGAGCTGTCGATCGGATCCCTGCAGCATTACCACGACGGCCTGTTCGATTACCTGATGAAGGCGCTCGAATCCCTGGACCACGTCATGGTGCTCGGCAATGCGCCGACGCGTATTCCTACCTTGAGCTTCACCGTCGATGGTGTTCCCGCGGTGAAGGTGTCCGAGCAACTCGCGCAGGCCAGAATCGGCAGTGTCAGCGGAGTCCACGGTGGCAGTCGGTTGCTCGACGCATTGGGCGTCAACGACGAGGGTGGTGCCGTCACCATCGGCCTGGCTCCGTACACCACCCGCTACGAGATCGATCAGCTCCAGGCTGCACTGTCCGCTCTCGCGCTCTAGCGGGAGCGGCTCCGCCGCACGTGCATAGAAGTTCGTAGTGGGCTACGAACTTCTATGCACGACCTGAGGCGCACATCACTGCACGCGCAGGATCACCTTCCCGATGGTCTCGGCCTCGTCGAGCATTCGATGTCCTTGCGCTGCTTCGGTTATCGGGATCTCGGCGTGCACGACGGCGGTGACGCGTCCCTCGGAGATCATCGGCCACAGGTGTGCGGTCATGTCTGCGACGATGTTCGCTTTGCTCGACGGCCCGGTTTCGGGGCGGCCACGCAACCCGGCTGCGTGCACCGAGCCACGCTTAGCGAGGAGTTTTCCGAAGTTCAGCTCGCCCTTCACGCCGCCCTGCATGCCGATGGTGACGACGGTGCCGTCCATGGCCAAGGCGTCGATGTTGCGGTCGAGGTACTTCGCCCCCATGTTGTCCAGGATCAGGTCGGCACCGTGATCCTTTGTCTGTGAACGTATCTCGGTCACGAAGTCCTGATTCTTGTAGTCGATCAGGATGTCGGCTCCGAGGTCAGCACACATGTCCAGCTTGTACTTCGAGCCGGCGGTGACGGCGACGGTGACGCCCATCTGCTTGGCCAATTGGATTGCGTGCGTTCCGATTCCGCTACCACCACCGTGGACGAGCAGTACCTGGCCCGAGCGCATGTGTGCATCCATCACCAGGTTGGACCACACTGTGGATGCGACTTCCGGAAGTGCTGCTGCCACATGCAGATCGAGGCCCTGCGGGATGGGAAAGAGCTGGGTGGCGGGTACGGCGACCTGCTCGGCGTACCCACCGCCGGCCAACAGGGCGCACACCCTGTCGCCGACGTTCCAATCGCTGACGCCCTCGCCGAGCTCGGAGATGATGCCCGAGCATTCGAGTCCGAGAATGTCGCTGGCACCCGGGGGCGGCGGATAATTGCCTTGACGCTGCATGAGATCGGCACGGTTGACGGCGGTGGCCGAGACGTCGACGATCACCTGCCCGCGGCTCGGACGTGGGTCGGGAACCTCGGTCCATTCCATGATGTCGGGGTCGCCGAATTCTTTGAGTGTGATGGCACGCATGTCTCCATAGTGCGCCTCCGGCGCAGTGGTGCGGTTAGGTGCCCCAGAGGGCACTCGCCCGCACCACTGCCGCAGGCACCTACAGGTCCCAGAGATTGATTCCGAAGTCCTCGGCATGCGTGTCGATCTCGGCGAGTTCTGCGTCGCTGAAGTCCAGGTTCTGCAGTGCCGCCACGTTGTTCTCGAGCTGTTCGACGCTCGATGCGCCGATCAGTACCGAGGTCACGCGCGGGTCGCGCAGGGCCCAGCTCAGGGCGAGTTGTGCGAGGGACTGGCCGCGAGTCGAGGCGATGTCGTTCAACGCCCGGAGGTGCCCGATGTGGTCGTCGGTGAGCCAGTCCGGATTCAGCGATTTGCCCTGCGCTGCTCTCGAATTCGACGGGACGCCGTCGAGGTACTTGTCGGTGAGCATGCCCTGGGCCAGAGGTGAGAAGGCGATGACGCCTGCGCCGACGGCATCGAGGGTGTCGAGCAGTTCGGGTTCGATCCACCGATTGACCATCGAGTAGCTCGGCTGATGGATCAGCAGGGGAACGCCCGCGTCGGCGAGGAGGTCCGCTATTTTTTGCGTGCCCTCGGGCTTGTACGAGCTGATGCCCGCGTACAGCGCTTTGCCCTGCTGGACAGCGCTGATCAGTGCGCCTGCAGTCTCTTCGATCGGGGTGTCGTGGTCGGGCCGGTGGCTGTAGAAGATGTCGACGTGCTCGAGTCGCATCCGCGTCAACGACTGCTCGAGCGAGGACAGCAGGTATTTGCGAGAGCCACCGAAGCCGTAGGGGCCGGGCCACATGTCCCAGCCGGCTTTGCTGGAAATGATCAGCTCGTCGCGATATCCGGCGAAGTCCTCGGAGAAGATGCGGCCGAAGTTCTTCTCCGCGCTGCCGTACGGCGGGCCGTAATTGTTGGCCAGATCGAAGTGCGTGATACCGAGATCGAATGCGCGACGCAGGATCGCGCGCTGGTTCATCAGCGGTACGTCGTCACCGAAGTTGTGCCACAGTCCTAGCGACACCGCCGGAAGTCGGGGGCCACGTGAGCCCACTCGGCGGAAGAGCATGGACTCGTAGCGGTCGGCGGCGGCAACGTACGGCGGGTCGATGTTGGGATCGGTCATTCTTCGACCTTAGGGCGCTGTACCGAACAGGGCCTCGAACCGCGTCAACCTACTCGTGGGTAGATTTCCTGCCTAAGATGACACGCGTGACGGCCGAATTAGCCATTGGTCCCGGGGGGGACCCGCAGTGGCTCGACACTGCGGAAATGAAAGCATGGCGCGCCTATATGGACGGCGGGCAACGATTGATGGGGGTATTGAACAAGGATCTGCAGGATCGCCACGACCTGTCGATGGCGGAGTACCGAATCCTGGTGATGTTGTCGGAATCGATCGACGGCTCCATCAGAATGAGTGAGCTGGCTGATGGCGTCCTGTCCTCGAGAAGTCGCCTGACGCATCAGATCAGGCGAATGGAACTCCAGGACATGGTGACTCGCAGTACCTGCGTCAACGACGGCAGAGGCGTGCTCGCGGTGATCACCGAGGAAGGCCGTCGGCGATTGGCGGAGTCGGCACCGACCCACGTCCGCAGCGTCCGTCGGCACCTCATCGACATTCTGTCGCCCCACGAACTCGAGGTGCTCGGAGACATCTTCGAGAAGGTCGACGCCGCGATGGACGCGTCCGGTTCCACACCGCGACGATGAGCGGCGGACGACGAGGGGCGATTGGGCCTCGGCCCGCCGGGCCGTTTAAGATCGCACACGGAAGCGTGGCAGAGCGGCCCAATGCACTCGCCTTGAAAGCGAGAGACGTGTAAAAGCGTCCGGGGGTTCAAATCCCTCCGCTTCCGCCAAGTGAAAATGATTGGCAATAACAGAGGTGCGCCGAGTCTGAGCGCTTTGAGTTCAACTCGGCGTACCTTTGTTTTTCCAGAGGTCGAGAGGGTTCAAATCTCGCCTCGTCATTTCGGGCAAGGCGCGTGGTTGTCGAGCTTGCAGCTGGGAATGTGACCGACCGGGCTCCCGGCGAGTCGTAGCACTGCGGTTGGGTCAGCACGACTGAGACGCAACCATCGGTGGGTTCTTGTCACCCGCGCTTCGGCTTGGCTGCTGATGTGCGCGTAGGTGCAGCTGCGACGAAACGTTCAAGGCCTTCGACGAATGATTCGGCGAGCCCGGGGGGCCAATCGTCGAAGGTCGATTTGATCACGTTCGCAAGTTCAAGACGGATGCCGGCAACCACGGTGCGACCCTCGTCTGTCAAAGTCAGTAGTGACGCCCGCGCGTCCCGCGCATCTGGCGCACGCTGCACGAGCCCCGCGTTTTCCAACTGTGCGGCGTACCTACTGGCGACCGTGCGATCCACCCCGACGCGCTCGCTCAGTGCGGCGGCACTGAGGGGGCCGTACCAAAAAATGCCACTCAGTGTGGGATAGCGAACAGCGTCGACAATGTCTGAAAAGGGAGCCAGGGCGCGCTCGTAGAGGTGTGCGCGCGTGTCACGTTGGATCAACTTGACGAGCGCGAGCTCGGTGCGGGTTCCCAAATCGGACTCGTCCATCCTTCAACCGTAGACCATTGCGTGCGCTACACACGCTTCTGTGTCACACTGGGCGAGAAGCGTGCACGGCGCACGCATCGGAGTCGGTGGAGGTTGAATTCAATGACACAAAGGCCTGTCTATCCCGAGGACGTGCTGCCCGATGGTTCGGAGTTCGCGGTGTTCGGCGGACGCAAGATACGAATGGGGACAGTAGCTGCGTTTATAGCGAACGTTCAAGCGCTACGCGAGACGACTCCGGGAACGGAGCGACACACTGACCTTTGGTCGACAATCGTCGATCTGGCACCGCAACTGTCTGCAGTCGGGCTTTTCGAGGTCTTCTGGCCGCGCGACCCGCTGATCGCTGAACTGGTCGAAACGCTCTCGCGGGCAACCGATTCGGAGTCAGTGTCATGAGCGGTCTACAGAACACCGTTGCAGGTGGACCTACGGTGTTCGCCGAAGGGTTCACTGACGTCGACTTCGGGGTGCGTCCCCAGACTGCTACGTGCGCGGCCGTTCTCGATCGCCGCCAACACGCCTTCTTGGGGATCAGTCCATTCAATAGCCGATTCTCCGATGACTACGTGCTTCGTCTGGCGCGATGGGTGGCGCGCCAGTTCGACGAATTCGATTTCCTCCTCCCTGACGAAGAATCGACGTCACTTCTGCTGCGCGCAACCGGAACAGCGCAGGGCCGCGCCTTGCGGAAGTCACGACAACAGTTGGCGCGCAATGCAAGAGCCATCTCTGCAGCACTCGACCATCTCAACGTCAAGAATACGGCTAGCCCGAGTGGCATCGTCAGGTTCACGGACGTCGCCGACAACTGGACCTATCGATGTGCGCGCGCCCTGTGCCAACTCACATACGAAACAGATCAACAGTTTCACCAGGCCTGCCTCGACATGGCTGACCAAGCAATTCGTGGCCGAGTACGCGCCTCAACAGCAGAAGAGAATGCTGCGCCGGTCGACGTCGAGCTCGCTGTGCCGTATCTGTTCGCCGAGCTGCCGTTCTTCCTCAACACACCGTCATTGATTGGCGTCGAGTCCTCAATGCTCGTCTATCACCGCGAGTGGCCGATCGGCGATGCGATCTTTGCGGGCGACTACCCCTTCTCAGTGGCGCCTGACCAGGGATATCTGATCGTGAACCCAACCGAATCAACGAACGACACCACGGAGTTCAACCCCACTGCTGATGGGATCGACAAATGACGACTATGCCACTCTCCGCCCCGCTCGACATCTTGTCGTCGGACTTTCAGTCCGACCCCTACCCCTATTACGACTACCTCCGCACAGAGTCGCCGGTGCACTATGTACCGGACCTGGACGTCTACTTGCTCTCGCGCTATCAGGACGTCCGTGCTGCACTTCGTGACCGACGATTCACCACCGCGCCTCTGGCAACCCGCGCCGAACCGGTGATGCGCGGAGTCGTACTCGCCCAGATGGAAGGAAGCGAGCATGCGGCCAAGCACCGGCTGGTCGTTCGCGGGCTGACCAATCCCGATGCCTTGGCGCGGCATGCCGAAATCGTTGATCGCACAGCTCGCGACCTTCTGACGCCGCACCTGGCGTCCGGTCGGATCGATCTGGTCAATGACTTCGGTAAGGACTTCGCTGTGCTGGTTACGCTGCAGGTGTTGGGATTGCCGACCGACGACTACAAGCAGATCGCCCAGTGGCACGCTGGGGTCGCCGACTTCATCACGAGCATCACTTTCGATGACGAACGGTACAACTACGACCTCGACTGCAGCGCCCGACTTGCGGACGTCATTACCCCGGTGATCGAGAGTCGGAAGAACTCACCGCGAAGTGACCTCATTTCAGCGCTGTGCGTTCCCGACGTCGATGGCGTTGTCATGACGACGACCGAAATTCTCGCACTGTGCTTGAACGTGCTGGCCGCAGCAACGGAACCCGCCGATAAGACTCTCGGCATGCTGTTCCGGCACCTCCTGTCCAACCCCGACCAGTTCGCTCTCGTCCGAGATGACCACAGCTATATCCAGGCCGCGATTGCAGAGACTCTGCGGCTGACGCCTCCGGTGCAGATCATTCCGCGACAACTCGACACGGCAGTGACAGTCGAGGACACCACTATCCCGGCAGAATCAGTGGTGTTCATGATGATCGGCGCAGCCAATCGGGATCCGGCCGCGTTCGAGAACCCCGACCGTTTCGATCTGCGAAGGACCGATCTGTCTGCCGATCGCTCATTCACTGCAGCAGCGCAGCACATGGCCTTCGGAACCGGGATACACGCATGTGTCGGAGCAGCTTTCGCGCGGGATGAGATTGCCACCGCTGCAAGCATTGTGCTCGATCTGTTGCCGGATCTCGCACTGGCCGAGCCTGACGACTATCAAGAGACGGGGCTATACACTCGCGGACCGAAATCACTGCTTCTCGACTTCACCCCGGCACGATGACGAAGACTGATACCGCGCCGCCACCTGTTCTTGATGCCTCCAGCCGTCGGCTGGCAAACATTCTGACTATAGGGGCTGTGCTACCACTGCTCGATGCCACCATCATCACCGTTGCGCTCGACCGAATTGCCGACGATTTGCACATGTACCTTTCGTTGGCGCAATGGGCCGTGACCGGCTACGCGCTCGCTGCCGCGCTGGCAATCCCGCTGTCCGGCTGGATGAGTGCGCGATTCGGTGCAAAAAATCTCTGGATTACCGCACTTGTCATCTTCATGATCGGCTCACTATTCGCCGGCGCTGCGTGGAACCCTGCGGCTCTCATTGTGTTCCGAGTTGTGCAGGGTATGGGCGGCGGCCTGTTGATGCCCGCGTTGCAGACAGTCCTTGTCAGCGCTGTCGGCCCCTCACTCGTCAAGCCTGCGATGGCCCAAGTTGGAATTCCAGCAGTGCTGGCACCAATCTTCGGGCCCGTTGTCGGAGGTCTCTTGGTCGAGTGGCTCAACTGGCGATGGACCTTGCTGATCAACCTGCCGATCTGCTTGATCGCAATCTGGCTAGCCTTCCGCTACATCACCGATCCCGTCGTACGACAACCGGTCCGGCTCGATTGGCTTGGGTTGTTGCTTGCATTGCCTGGCGTAGCACTCGTGGTGTTCGGACTCGATCGGTTCGGGGTTGATTCTGCGAGCGGCTATTATCTGGCCGCCGGACTTGTGCTGCTCGCTGCGTACACGGCACATGCACTCACGACCAGAAAGATGCCGTTGCTGGACGTCCGACTGTTCGCCGTCAAAAACTTCACCGGAGCAATCGGCGTCCTGCTGACTGCAAGCATGATCTTCTACGCAGGAATCTTGTTGGTCCCATTGTATTTTCAACAAGCAAGGGGGCTGACTCCGCTGCAAGCCGGCCTCATCGTCGGCATTCAAGGTGTGGGCGCACTGGTCGCTCGACGAATCGGCACACCGCTGACACACCGCATCAGCACACGAACACTCGTGGCAATTTCAATCACACTCGCTGGCATCGGAACTGTTC
This sequence comes from Rhodococcus sp. 05-339-2, assembly GCF_002258965.1. Taxonomy (NCBI): domain Bacteria; kingdom Bacillati; phylum Actinomycetota; class Actinomycetes; order Mycobacteriales; family Nocardiaceae; genus Rhodococcus; species Rhodococcus sp. 05-339-2. The sequence continues at coordinate 213,651 of NZ_NOYW01000016.1, read as the reverse complement.
CCTTCGCATGGCAGGTGTTCTCCGAACATGGAGCGCTGCTCTACCTCGCGCTTTTCCTGCGTGGAGCGGGAATCGGACTTGTCACCATCTTGGCAATGGGCGCTGCCTACGATGGAATGGCAAAGGCCCAGATTCCGCACGCGAGCAGCGCATCTCGGCTCACGACTCAGGTCGGCGCATCTTTAGGAGCCGTGGCGGTTGTGTCGATTTTGCACAGTGCCTCGACTGGCCACAGTCTCGTGAGTGCCTATCACGAGACATTTCTATGGCTCCTCATCGGTACTGCGCTGTGTCTAATTCCAACAGTGTTGCTCGGGCGCACGGTACCTAGCAGATGACTACCCTTCGAGGGCGGCTTTGCGTTTGTCCTGATCACCGATCATGGCTATGTCGCCTACCGCATCCCGGTGGAAGACGACTACATCCTCATGACACCAGGTAAAACTGACTACCTCTACGACAGCGCAGGTGTGCGGATCCCTGCGTGGCGCATCACCCTCTCGTTGGCGGAGAGACCGTTGCTCGCGGCCTTTGACGCTGGTGTAAGGCTGTCTCGGCCGAACTGGACGTAATGGAGCTAAGCGAGCGGTAGGGCTCAGCCGGTTAACCTTGCAGCTCAGACCACTTGCTCAACATCCGACGCGTTTCCTTGGACAGGTTTGAATGCCATGCACTTACCTCCGCCACATGTTCGTTTCGGAATCCGGTCCACCCGCATGGGTGGACCGGATTCGTTTGTCCCGGTCGAAGCTGAGCTCCGTCGCGACCTGCTTGGTATCGATCCCGGCTCAGTGGGTACTGCCTGTTGATGAGTGAACAAGCGCGGCGCAACGACGGCGACAACGAGGGGCCTCTGGAAGAGGAGCTCGAGGACAGTTTCGACGCTGTCGTCGAGGAAGGTGCAGAGCGCTTGCATCGCACCGTGCGTACGGTCCTGATCACGGGATTGTTCGGCGGGCTCGAAGTTTCCCTGGGTGTGATGGCGTATCTGGCTGTGCTGGACGAGACCGGCAGCCATCTGCTGGCAGGTCTGGCGTTCGGCATCGGCCTGGTGGCCATCTACCTGGCACACGGTGAGCTGTTCACCGAGGACTTCTTGATGCCGATCGCCGCGGTGGTGGCCCGCAACGGAACTCCGCTGCAGCTCGCGAGGCTGTGGATCGGCACGCTGCTGGCGAATCTGCTGGGTGGTTGGCTCGTGATGTGGTTGATAGCGCACGCATTTCCGCAGTGGCAGAAGGTGTTGTCCGAATCCGCGCAGCATTTCGTTCACGCTCCGCTCGATCTTCGGTCGGTCTGTTTGGCGGTTCTCGGTGGCAGCACGATAACGCTGCTGACGCGCATGCAGCAGGGTACGACGTCGGATGTCGCGCGGATCATCGCCGCCATGGGGGCAGGCTTCCTGCTTGCCGGGTTGCAGATGTTCCATTCGATTCTCGATTCCCTGCTGATCTTCGGAGCCGTCCACGCAGGCGCAGACGTGAGTTATCGAGAGTGGATCGACTGGTTCGGATACACGGTGCTGTTCAACATCATCGGTGGCGTCGTGTTGGTCACCGCGCTGCGCTTGGTGCGCACCAAGGAGCTTGTGAAATCAGAACGTGACCGCAATCCCGAGTAGTCGACCGATTACGCCCTGCCATCCGATACCCAACGCTGCAAGCTCAATCGCGTCTCGAAGCGTCGGATTGCCTTCGAGATCGGGTCCGTGAATTCGATTGCACTGGCGAGCAATTGGAGTGGATCGGTGAAATCGTCGACGGCTCGGCCGGTGGCCGTCGGGTAGAGATCGTCACCGATGATGGGCACACCGAGTGAATTCATGTGCAATCGCAGTTGATGGGTGCGACCGGTCGACGGTGTCAATCGATAGCGACCGAGTCCGTCTCGATGCTCCAGTAGTTCGATGGTGGTGTGCGCGTTGGGTTCTCCGGGCACCTCGTGGGCCGTGAATTGTCCTCTCTCGGAGACGATTCGGCTGCGAACGGCGGTGGGCAGGGTCAGTGTGGGGTCGTACGAAGCGATCGCCTCGTACTCCTTGTGGACCTTTCGATCCTGGAAGAGCGTTTGATATGCGCCGCGCAGGGTCGGATCGACGACGAACAGGACCAGACCCGCGGTGACGCGATCGAGTCGGTGAGCGGGCACCAGTTGCGGCAGGTCGAGTTCGAGACGCAATCGCACGAGCGCGGTCTGCAGAATGTGGCCGCCGCGGGGGATGGTCGGAAGAAAGTGTGGCTTGTCGATCACCAGCAGCGCGTCGTCGCGGTACACGATCGAGATTTCGAAGGGCACAACGGTTTCCGACGGCAGATCGCGGTGGAACCAGACCGCCTCACCGGGAACGTACGGTGCATCCGGTGCGATGGGGCCTGTCATGTCGACGATGTCACCGGCCGCGAACATGGCGTCGATCCGTTGTGGAGGAATCCGTGACTCGGTGGCGGTGAGAAAGTCGCGGACGGTGCGCCAGGTTCCGTCCTCCGGCATCCGGAGTCGGGCGGGATCGAGACCGTGCCGCTTCGCCAGGGGTGGTTGCTGGCGTCGTCTCACCGAGTGAGCGTATCCGCCCGCCGAGATCGCACTCGAGCAGACGAAACGGTGTCTTCTGCCTGCACGAGTGCGAATTCGCTATTCGCAGCCGATGCCGTCGTCGTCGCGATCGAGATGAGGCCCGTAGCCGTACTCGTCCCGATAGACCGGAGCGGCACCGGCGTCGCGGGCCGCATCGCAGTTCTCGTACTGGAAGGCGCCGCCCTGTTGGGGTGCCGGGGCAGGAGCACCTTGAGGCTGTGGTGCAGGAGCGGGTGCCGCCAGCGGGGCCGGAGGCGGTGGGAGCACCGGGCAGAACTGAGCCGAACCGCTGTTACAGAGGAAATCGGTGATCGGATCGGCCGAGGCGACGGCCGGTGCGGTCACCAGGGCGGCTGCAGCGATAGCGCTGCTGAAACCGAGCTTGACCAGCAGATTCTTCGTCTTCATGGAACTCCAATCGAGGGGGTGTGATCTGGAGCATCCTCGACCATTTATTGAACTGTCAATCAAGTCATTCGGGTGATCTACGTCGCGCATCGGAAAGGGCGGCGGTGTTTGGAACCCGTGAAATCGGCGTATCTACGAACGTATGAGCGAAAACGAGCAGGTCAACCAGAACCCCGAGAAGGATCCCGACGATTGGGTCACCGGTGACGAGCCGATGACCGGCCCGCAGAAGAGCTACCTGAGCACCCTCGCGCAGGAAGCAGGCGAAGAAGTTCCCGAGGGTCTCAACAAGGCGCAGGCTTCGGAGATGATCGACAAGTTGCAGGGCGAAACCGGCCGCGGCTGAATCGACCCCCAGAGGTCCACTCGATGTGACATCGACCCCCCGAAAGTCCACCGAATGTCACATCGAGTGCCCTCGTGGGAAGTGTGTCCACGAGTGCATCCGACCAGGTAGACCGTTCTGTCTCGAGTACATGTAACAAAGGATCACGCGGACTTTTGGACCTGCATGTGCGCGGCTATTGTGAGCGAACCCACAGCTTTAGCGTGCGCGCATATCGGTGGGTACGTTGAGTGACGGATGTTGTTCGTGTTGCGCCCCGTGAGGGTGCGCCGGGGGAGGATGGGCAATCTGATGCACCGCCGAGTGTTGGCAGTAGCGGGAACTGCTCTGGCAGTGTCGCTGCTGGGGTCGGGTCTCGCCGGGGCGCAGCCGCTCCCCGGTACCGGCAGTTCCGATGGCGGCGGTGTGGCTCCCGGAATCACAGCTCAGTCCCTGCCTCTGGCATCGGCACGGATCGATCGTGTGGACATGTTGACCGACCGCCGCGCAGCGGTGTGGGTGGAGTCGCCTGCCATGGGCCGCGCCATCCAGGTTCAGGTTCTTCTTCCGGCCGCGCAAGCGGTGTCACGTCCGACGCTCTACATGCTCGACGGTGTGAGTGCCGGCAAGGAATCCGATTACAAGGAAAGCACCTGGACGCAGAAGACCGACATCGTCGACTTCTTCGCGGACAAGCAGGTCAACGTCGTGCTCCCGGTCGGTGGATCGAGCAGTTACTACACCGACTGGAATGTTCCGGATCCGGTGCTCGGTGTGAACAAGTGGGAGACGTTCCTGACGTCGGAGCTGCCGCCGCTGATCGATGCGCGCTTCAACGGCAACGGCACCAACGCGATCTCGGGTGTCTCGATGGGTGCCCAGGCCGCGATGGACCTGATCACCCGTCACCCCAGCCTGTACACCGGCGTCGCCGGACTGAGCGGTTGTTACGACAATTCGCAGACCAACTTCAAGGATGCGGTGCGCGCCACCGTCGCCACCAACGGCGGCAATGCCACCAACATGTGGGGAGAGAACACCGATCCGCAGTGGGTCGAGCACGATCCGTCACGTAACGCCGAAGCACTCCGCGGCAAGGACGTCTATCTGTCCGTCGGCACCGGCCTGCCCGGTCCGTACGAGCTCGGCCCCGGTGGTAGCGGAGTCGAGGGTGCGCTGATGGGCGGACCACTCGAAGCCGCCGCGCTGTACTGCACGACCGTGTTCGATACTCGACTCCGGTCGCTGGACATACCCGCGACGGTTGTCTACCGCCCCTACGGCATCCATCAGTGGCCGTACTGGCAGGACGACCTGCGCGAATCCTGGCCTACGCTCGAGCGCGCGCTAGGGCTGTAGAGCGAACTTCAGAAACGCGTCGTTCTCGTGCGGGTCGCCGATGGTGACCCGCACTCCGTCGTTTCCGTAGGCGCGCAGCAGTACGCCCTGTTCGGCTGCAGCAGCGGCGAATTCACCCGAGCGTTCGGCCAGCGGCAGCCAGACGAAATTGGACTGTGATGCGCCGACGTCGTAGCCGCCCGCAACCAGAGCATCGCGTACCCGGTCCCGTTCCACGATGAGGGCATCGGTCCGGGCCAGCAGCTCTGCCGACGCCTCCAACGAAGCCACCGCCGCCTGCTGTGCCACGGTGCTGACGGCGAATGCGATCCGCACCTTCGACAGCGCCGTGATCACCTCGGGATCGGCCACCGCGTAGCCCACCCGCAAGCCGGCGAGTCCGTAGGCCTTCGAGAACGTCCGCAGCACGATCACGTTGCGTCGTCCGCGTGCCAACTCCACTCCGTCGGTGTGATTGCCTGCGTCGGGTCGGGTGTACTCGAAGTAGGCCTCGTCGAGGACCACGAGACTGTTCGACGGTACCGCGTCGAGAAACGCTTCGAGCCTCTCGCGCTGGACCACGGTTCCGGTCGGGTTGTTCGGGTTGCAGACGAAGATCAGCCGGGTGCGGTCGGTGATGGCGGCGAGCATCGCGTCGAGATCGTGCACATGGTCGGCGGTCAACGGAACCAAGACGGGTGTCGCGCCTGCGACGCTGGTGACGATGGGGTAGGCCTCGAACGAGCGCCAGGCGAACAGAACTTCGTCGCCGGGGCCGCAGGTGATCTGAACGACCTCCTGGCACAGCGAGACGGAACCACTTCCGACAGCGACGTTCTCCGTGGCAACGCCGAGTTTCTTCGCCAGTGACTCGACGAGGGCGGTCGCTCGATTATCGGGGTAGCGGTTGACGCCGCCGACGGCCTCCGCGATCGCGTCGCGCACGCTCGGCAGCGGTCCCTGCGTCGTTTCGTTGCTAGCCAGTTTGATCGCACCAGGAAAGGTGCGGCCGGGAACGTAGGCGGGGATGGCGTCGAGGTCGGGGCGGATGCGCGCGGTCACGGCTGCCATTATGCGCCCAGGTTCGGGGTTGACTTCTGCGCGTCCGTGATATTGCTGTGCGCGGCGGGGCAGATCGTCCTATCTTCGGTAAGTATGTCGGGAATCTTCAGCGACGCCGCAGTCCTTCGTTCCGCCACCGCGCCGACCATCGGCGCGGACGACGAGGTGGATACGTCCGCGCACGAATCTCCCCCGCAGGAAAAAGTACCGCTGACCGCCGTCGAACCCGATGGACCACCTCGCGGCGGAATAGTCGTACTGCACGAGGCGCGTGAGGTGCCCGAGTCTCTGCTCGACCTACTCCGTGCACTGGCGTTGGAAGGTTGGCTCGCCGTCGCGCCGAACCTGTTCCATCGAGGCCACGGCGACGAGAAGGAAGTTTTCGGAGACGACCTCTTCGCGGACTTCGACGCCACCTCCGACTGGCTCGTCCAGCGCGGTGTCTACCCCGATTGTGTCGGGGTGATCGGGTTCGACGATGCAGGTACGGCAGCGTTGATCGTGGCCACCAGTCGTCCGGTCGGGGCGGCGGTCAGTGTTGCGGCAGCGGGCATCGTCGAGCCGCTCAACTCCGACGCGGTCGCGTTGGTCGAGGCCGCGCCCAAGCTGCAGGCCCCCTGGCTCGGTCTCTACGGCGAGGACGACCCCCACACCCCACCGGATCACATCGAAGCCCTTCGCGACGCCGCCACGCGTGCCTCAGTGGCCACGAACGTCGTCAGCTATTCGGGCTTGAAGCACCGAGCCGATCATCCCCGCGAACAACCCGGCAGTTCCGATCACAGCGACCCCGCAGCGGCCGCGCTCGTCGACGCCCAGACCCGAATCTTCGATTGGTTCGACAGCTTCATGCGCTGACGAGCAACAAGCAACTTCTACGCGAACGCCGCGCGAACCGGAGGCGTCGACCAGCCGTTTTGCCTTCTGGCCTTTGCCGTGTGTAATCTCTTTCCTCGGCGGTCCGAGAGGGCCGGCAGCCTAGGAGGCGTGCCAGAGCGGCCGAATGGGAGTCACTGCTAATGACTTGTCCTTTCACCGGGACCGGAGGTTCAAATCCTCTCGCCTCCGCCACGAACGGTAGATCGTTACCGTTCAGCTAGACCAGTTGGATAACTGAACATGCGCCCGTAGCTCAACGGATAGAGCACTTGACTACGGATCAAGAGGTTAGGGGTTCGAATCCCTTCGGGCGCACAGAAGAAGGAGCCCCGAACTGCAGCGATGCGGTTCGGGGCTTTTTCGATGCCCCTGCGAGTGCGCCCGGCTCAACACTTACTCAATGCATCGGTCGGATGTCGGCGCGAAAGCAGTGAGTTCATGGTGTCGAGCCGGACAGCCTCAGTCCCAGCATCGAACGGCGTGGCGGTGAAACGGTGGCGTCGTGACGATCGACGAGTGATGGCCGACGGACTCTGCCGCTGTTGTCGGGAGCTCGTCGACCAGGACCAGTGCGATTCGGCGTAGGTCAATGGTTTCAGAGTTCGGTGGCCAGGGACACGCTTGCCGCCCACGAAGCCAACAGGCTCAAATTGTCGGCAGTGGGCCCCTGTGCGGGCGCGGTGTACACGTTCAACTGCAGGCCGTAGTCGGTGGACAGATCCATTGACTCGAAGTCCAAGTCGAGCCGGCCCACCACCGGATGATTGACACGTTTGCTCCCGTATCCGTGTAGGCGCACGTCCCCAGAACCCCATTGGCTTCGAAACAGTTCACTACTTGCCGACAGTTCGTCGATCAGGGCTACGAGCTGCTCGTTGTGCGGATCGCGGCCGGCTTCCATCCGCAACATCGCGGCTGCATTCCGCGTGACGTGGTCGTAGTCGACGAAGAACGTCCGGGCTACATCGGGATTCGAGTACAAGAACCGTGCAGTGTTGGAGGGGCGGCGTGGGTCTGCCAACACCGGCGAATACAGGGCTCGGCCGAGCTGGTTCATGGCAAGCACGTCGTGGCGTCCGTTGCGAATCCATGCCGGAGCATCGGTGATGGCGTCGAGCACCTGTCGCAACGCCGGCCGCACAGTCGCCGTAGGTACGTGCCGCCGTCGACTGGTGGGTGTTCCTGATCGGCGCGCGAGGTGGAAAAGATGAGCTCGCTCTGCGTTGTCGAGTTGCAGAGCCGAGGCCAACGCGTCGAGCACGCCCTCTGAGGTTCCGAGAAGGGCACCGCGCTCCATACGAACGTAGTAATCGACCGACACTCCAGCAAGAAGTGCTACTTCTTCGCGTCGCAGACCTTTGACACGACGATGGTTGCCGGAAGCAGGAAGTCCCGCCATTTCGGGCGTGATGCGAGAGCGGCGAGACACCAGAAATTCTCGAATTTCCGTTCGCGCAGCACCCGTCAAGGTCATGTCTCCACCGTAGCCCGGCTCTTGGCTCGAGGGTGCGACAGACTCCGCGCAACAGGTCCGAGGCGAGCGCAAAGCCGAGGTGGTCTACGCGGTCGTCGCGATGCCGCCGTCGACGGGAATCACTGTGCCGGTGAGGTATGCGCCGGCCCGGCTGGCGAGAAACACGGCGATACCTGCCATATCATCGTCGCGGCCGATTCGGCGCAGTGGTGCTGCCGCCGCAATGGCCTCGCCGAGTTCCTCCAAGGTCGCCGCCATCATTGTCGAGGGGAACGGTCCCGGTGCCACTGCGTTCACTGTCACATGCTGGGGTCCTAGTTCTTTGGCAAGAACTCGGGTGAGGTGATGCAAGGCAGCCTTGCTGGTGGAGTACGAATAGTTGGGCCTGGCAGGGATGTGAATGCCGGCAATGCTGCCGATGTTGATGATCCGAGCGGGATCGTCGGCGGTACCCGCCGCACGAAGTGCGGGCAGCAGCGCTTGGACCAGCCAGAACGGTGACTTCAAATTGAGGTCGATGACCGAGTCCCAGGCTTCGTCCGGGAACGTGGCCAACGGCTCATCCCAGAGAGCACCTGCATTGTTGACAACGATGTCGAGGCGCTCCGAGTCTGCAGTCACCAGCTCGGACAGTCGCCGACATTCGTCGTGACGGGAAAGGTCGGCAGGAACAGCCCGCACGTTGCCGAATGTGGACAACTGCTCCTGCGCCCTGACGCACCCTTCTGCGTTGCGTGAGCTGACGACCACGTGGGCACCCGCCTGAAGGAGGCCACGCGCGATCATCATTCCGATGCCTCCGGTGCCCCCTGTGACTAGCGCGCGCTTTCCGCTGAGGTCGAAAAGCTCTGTGTGCGTAGCGAAGTTACTCTCTGTCATATGCGTCTTCCTTTCCGGGAGTGTGAAACGGTATAGGCGACGCGGCAGGTTGCCGGTACCGCTGCGCACCCGAACAACAAACTAAGCGGGCTGGCACGCGGCAACCAGACCCTGGCGATACGGGTATTGCCAGGCCCCCTTTGAATGGCGCGACCGCCACGGCGTGAGCACCGCCGAGAGTGTGGCCCGCAGCGGACGCGATGACATTCCCGGTACGGCAACATTGCTCGCTTTCGCGCGGTCGGTGCAGTACAACCTGGACAATAGAAACAAACCGGGCTGACGATCCGTGGACTTCTTCCGCTGTTGACGATGTCGCCGGCGCGCTGGCTGCCGCATTCACCGTCCGCCGCAGTAGTGGTCGCTAACCCTGGCGAGAGCGGACACGGTCGAGCGTCGCAAAGAACAGCTCGAACAACCCGTATGCAACGAGGCTGGCCAGAGCACCCCACCAGAAGTCGAGGTCGAAGACGTCGAAGGCGATCAACTGACATATCGCCAGGCATATGAAGAACACCCGCCACCGACGCTGCTTACGTCGAGCGGCCGGAGAGGGTCCCCGTTCCACATAGTCGACCGGGCGCATGGGGTCCAGTTCCACCACCTCACGTTCTCACAAGCCGATGTGTTCGTGTGCCGGACGGGCTCAACCCAGAACGACGTCGACGACGAGTGCGCCGGCGAAGATGAGCAGTAGAAGCCCCACTCCGAGTTCGAGATTGGCCAGTCCCCGCGGTCCGAGATTGCGAAATGCTTTGACGCCGAACAGGACCAGGATCGGCAGATAGACAATTCCGACGAGGACGTCGGCAGCACCCAGAATCCCGAGTTGCACGGCTACGGGCCACGAGGACGATCGGTCGACGAACTGCGGCAACACGGCGACGAAGAACAGGATCACTTTCGGGTTCGTCAGGTTGGTGAGGAAGGTGCTTCGGAAGGCGCGTCGACGGGCATGGAGATCGGATACCGGCCCGGTGCCGACGGTGAGCGGGCTTGCTCCTCGACGCCTCGTGCGGCCGCTCTCCGCCAGCGCGCGAATGCCGAGGTAGGCGAGATACGCGGCACCGAGGATTGCGAGAACGGTGAGGCTGCCGGGAAGCGCGACGATCAAGGCCGACAGCCCTACTGCACTGACGAGCATGTGCACGGTCAAACTGCACAGTGCACCGGCAGCTGCTGCCATCGCAACGAGCCGGCCACCGACGCTCGAACGCAGGATCATCACCGTGTCGGGTCCGGGCGAGATGTAGCTGGCCAACACCAACGACAAGAAGACGGCCCACTGCACACTCACGGGTGCTCGATCTCCTCTCGTTCGTCGGGTGAGAGAACACCCGGGAGTGCGTCGGGCCGCACAGCCCCTCGCGCAGCCTGGTGCATCACAGCACCGTTTGCAATACCGCGCTATGGGTACTGCTGACGTGGTCAAAAAACACGGCCATTCCAGCGGCGCGGACGTCATTTCGACGTCCCCGCGCACGTTCGCTTCGTCGAGCGTGAATCGCGTTCTCGAGAATTGCCCTCGCCCGAGCACATCGGACACGAGCAATCGACTCGACAACATCGTGAAGGGCAGGCCCGAGTGATCGGCGACGACATGTCGGATATCAAGGCAGTACCTCGTACCCGAGAACTTGCCAGCCATCGAGTTCGATACATCGATCACGGGCAGGGACCGGTCGTGGTGTTGGTCCACGGATTGATGGGATCTCTTCACGATTGGGATCCCCAGATCGCGGGTCTGTCGGACCGGTTTCGCGTCATCGCCGTCGACCTGCCGGGACACGGTGAGTCCGACAAACTTCCAGGTGACTACTCGCTCAGCGCACACGCCGCGACTGTCCGCGATCTGCTGACGGCACTCGACATCGAGTCGGTCACTGTCGTCGGACATTCGTACGGCGGAGGGGTCGCCATGCAGATGCTGTACCTCTTCCCCGGGATGGTGGACGGCATCTGCTTGATCGCCAGCGGAGGGCTGGGACAGGATGTCAATCCCGTTCTGCGGGCGGCGTCGTTACCGGGTAGCGGCATGGCGATTCCGTTCGCCGCTTCCACCGCGAGCAGAGCTGTCGTAGGCGGTGTCCTGGGAGTCCTGACGCGGTTACGGTTGTTCAGACTTGGGGCCGGTGACCGCCGAGCGTGGCGAAACTTCGCGTCGATGTCCGACCCTGCGACCCGCCGAGCTTTCCTGTCCACCGCACGATCGGTCATCGACTACCGCGGTCAAACCGTGAATGCCACAAGGCTTCTCGCCTCGTTCACCGATGCGCGTGCACTGCTGGTGTGGGGTGAGCGCGACGCCATCATTCCTCTCGCCCACGCACATGCAGTCCGCGACCACATGCCCGCAGGAACGGCGATCGAGGTGGTGCCGGGAGCCGGGCATTTCCCGCATCTGGACGAGCCGGATCACTTCGATTCGGTGTTCCGCACCTTCATGGACAAGCCGCGAACCGCTGAGTACCCCGCGGTGATGTGAACCGTGGGGTACTCGGGCCGAATGCCCTGCTGCGCAGCCTCTTCGGTCAGCTCTGTGCTCGTGCGGCCAGCTTGCCGGCGATTCCGGAGAGAATCTCGGTCGGCCGCTGCTGCTCGCCCTGCTGTGCGCCCAGAACGACGAGCGTCCCGGTGAGGATCGGCAGCGCCCACTGCAGGTACTGCAGCTGCTTCTGAGCAGCGGCGGCCTCCGGAGGTGTTCCTGCCATCGGCTCGGTTGCCGACTCGATCGAATGTCCCTGCGCCTCTGTTGTTTTGGCACCCAGCACGCCGCTGTACGCGGTTGCTGCCAGCGCAGCACCTGTCACGGCGATCTTGATGACGGTGTTGGCGGTGACGCCCTGCTGATGCCGAGCGCGACCACGGTTGGCCAGAAGGATCCCCGCGCCGCCGATGAGATGCGCGCCGATGGCTCCGGCATTGACCGGAGCCCATTTCGCCCAGCCCGAGGCGGCAACTCGTGCTCGGTCTCTCGGATCCTGCACTGCCGAGGATGCCCCGTTGACGCCGACGGCACCCATGAGCGAGCCCCCGAACCATGCAGCCGCGCCGAGGTCGTGCAGTGAACGGATGACGGTATTTCTGTTGGACATCGATGTCCCTTTCGGTTGAATGCACACAGTCGGAACACGACTTGTGCGGAATACGAAAGGAATTGGCGCTTTTTTCACCGGCTTCCCTGGTGTTCGGGTTACCCGTGCCGGGCGTTCCCACACCTGGGCCCCTCGGTCGGTCGGTGTGTGGTTCTACTGTCCGACGAGCGGACGGGGCGCACTGCTGCGTAGCTGAACGTGCAGCTAAAGATGCGCCCGTGTTGCTTCGTCGAGCACCGAAAGCGGAGTGCATTCGAGTGCTGCGTGCAATCGTCGACGGTAGCCCGCGGCATTGAGGCCGAAAGCAATCCAGATCTCCTCGTCTCCTGCGCCGCCGTAGGGAATCCAGCGAACGGCGAAGTCGATCAGTTCGTGGGCGTGAAACTCGTTCATGGTGGGCCTTGCCCCTGCGAGCGGCGAATGGCCTGCACCGTCATACAGATGTCGATACAGAGCGTGCCGTCGAGGAAGTGCGTGTGTGCGAAGCTTCGCAATGATGTGAGGGTTCGGGCGACGAAAGCTGTTGCGACGCCGTGACCCTACGTAGGGCGAAAGCGTCGTTCCCGGATCGGCTGGTGGTCTCAGCATTACCAGTCGACACCCGTCCGATGGTGTTGTCAACCGGGAGGGCCACATCCGATGGATGTGCCGTCTCACCGGTTGTCTTCGATCGGTCGCTAGACTCGAATCAGCCGTTCATGCGATTCAGGCGTACATCAGACCGATTCGAGGTTCCCCATGGCCCAGGACTCCGCCGACGACGGACGTACCGCCGCCGAGGCCGACGAACTCGACGACCTCCGGGACAGTTTGACCTCGTTGTCTCAGCTGGCCATGAACAGCCTGTCGTTGTCGCAGATGCTCACTCACATTGCCGAATTCGCTGTGAAGGCGATACCGGGTGCCGATGGTGCAGGCTTGACTCTCGAACACGGCGACCGGCGAGACACGATCGTGGCGACGGATGATTTCGTCGTAGAGGTCGACACGATCCAGTACGCGGTCGGTGAGGGTCCGTGCATCACGGCGGCTGCAGAGGGGCGCACCGTACGATCGGGCTCGCTCGGCGGTGACGTCCATTGGCCGCGTTTCGGCCCCAGGATCGGGCGTCTCGGAGTGCACAGCGCTCTGTCCTTGCCCCTGTTGTCGGGCGGAGGAACTCTGGGCGCGATCAATGTCTATGCCCGCGCCAAGGATGCATTCGACGATCGAGCGGTAGCTCTCGGTGAGCTGTTCGCGGTGCCCGCCGCTGTGTCGGTGGAGAACGCGCGAACTCTGTCCAATGCACTGCTGCTGTCGCACCAGCTCGAGAGAGCACTGACCAACCGAAAGGTGATCGACCATGCGATCGGCATCATTGTCAGTCGAAGTGGTTGCAGCAGTAGCGAGGCGTTCACCCGCCTTCGGGTGATGAGTCAGAAGGACGGCACCAAACTGACCGTGGTGGCGCAGTCGATCTTCGACGAGGCACAGCGCCGAGCACAGGCACGCCGCACCGGACAGTAACGGCAACCGACACAGATGTTTCACGACATTGCGTCCACCGGACCCGTTGGGGTGACGCGCTGCATGAGCGAACGGGCAGCTGCGACGACGATACTTCGGTCGTGTGTGTGCAGGAACTCGAATCGCCGTTCGCTGTCGTCTCCGGAGTCACCGAGATCCCTGGCAACGACGGCCGCGAAATAGTGTTGTCCCACCACCGCGATCGTCCATTGTCCGGTGAAGGGATCGCCGATTCGCAGACGTGTGCCGCGCACCCCCGGGGCCGGCTCGGGTGCCATCCCGACACCGAACGCGGCCACGAACGTGTTGCGGGCTGCCAGGTCGGCGTACCTTGCCGCGACGACGGAATCGAAGAACTCGGCGCTCTGGAAGGTCGCCAGGATGACCAGCGGTTCGTCGGCAAGCTGCGCATGTCGTTCGATCTGGCGAGTCAGAGCCGCCACTAACGGTTTTCGCCCGATCGAGGGCAGGGCATAGTCGAACACGTCCGACGGCAGGGCTGGGACTCGACCGGCAACCGAGCGCAGCGATTCGATTCGCGGACGCCGTGTTCCGGTCATGCGTCGGGTGGTGCCGGGTTCGGTGCACGGCAGCGGAGCCGGGCGGCCGAACATCCATCCCTGTCCGAGAACAGCGCCGTAGGCGAGGCCACGTTCGAGGTGGGCCTGCGTTTCGATACCCTCGGCCAGAATCATCGCGCCGGTCGATTCCACGTGCGCGCTGATCGCGGCAATGACACGGGCTCGCTCCGGATTCGGATCATGCTGTACGAGTGCGCGATCGAGCTTGATGATCTCGGGCGCGATGAACTCGAGCAGAGCCAATGAATCGGGGTGGCAGCCAACATCGTCGATCGCGATGCGGCACCCGTCGCGCCGGGCTCGGTCCACCATGCGCAGCAGGCTCGCCGGGTCCGAGAGCAGTGAGCGCTCGGTCAGTTCGAGCACGATGTCGAGATGCTCGGCAGCGGCACGAATGCGGGCATGAGCGTGATCGAACACGACCCCTGCGGTGTCGGGTTCGACATTGAGAAACAGAGTGTGTGCTCGCGGCAGTTGTGCCTCGAGTGCGCCGTCCACAGCGGCGGCGCGGCAGGCCCAGTCGAACTGCACCAGTTCGCCGCAATCGGCCGCGGCCGCGAACACCTCGGTTGGGTCGACGGCGGGATGGAGCGGCCACCGAGCGAGGGCCTCGTACCCGACCACCATGCCGGAGTCGAGGTCCACGATCGGTTGATACATCGGACGAACCGAATGCGGATCGTTCAGAATCGATGCTATGTCGGTCGTGCTGCGGGCGGACGGTCGGTCGGAGTCGTCCGCCACGTGCAGTGTTCCTCGACCGCGGTGGCTTGTCCGTTCGCCCCGATTGTCGTGGGTGGTGACACCATTCGATTTTGCGCCTCGGGCGGAGTCGAATAGAGCACTCTGGCGTCGGCTGTAGAGATCGGCGTCGGCTGCCTGGATGGCGGCACACAGAGACGTTGCGTAGTCGACGAGAGCGATTCCGCAGCTGATGGACCCGGTCCCCCTGGCGCGCAACGCGGACTCGACCGCCTCGAGATCGTGGCGCACCGCCTCCTCGTCGACGTCGAGAAGGGAAAAGACGAACTCGTCACCGCCGAAGCGGACGAGCACTGCGTCGCGATGAAGATGGCCACGGACGATGGCGGCGACGTTGCGCAGCATGTCGTCACCTGCCGCATGCCCACGGCTGTCGTTGACAGCCTTCAGCCCGTCGATGTCGAGAAATCCGATCACCATTTGCCGCCCGTCCCGTCGCGCCCGTTCGAAGTCACGTTGGAGTGCGACTGTGCCCGCGTCCCGACGGTAGGTGCCGGTCAGACCGTCGATGGCCGATCGTCTTCGGTCCTGTGCGGCGGCGAGACGGTCGGCTCGCGCTGCCGCGCGGTCCTCAGCCGCACGCCTGCGGTCTTCGGCCGCCGTGATCTGCTCGTCGTTTCGGTCGCGTTCTTCGGCGAATCGGTCTGCGCTACCGGCGTTTTCATCACGCGTGGCCGCTCGGCGGTCGCGTCGATCAGCATCGGTGGTCCAGCTTTCCGGGGCTTGTTCGGATTCTGGAGGGATATCGGCGGGCGACACGACAGGCGAAGACTCGGACATTGTGGGCCGCGCGATCAGGTGTTCGACCGGGATTGTTCCCGGCGAGTCAGTCGGCCGGCCAGAACATCGACCGGCGTGTTCGTCTCCTGCGATATCGCCGACAGCATGTCGAACGCGTGCTCGGGCTCGGTGGCGTACCGCTCCATGATCATCCCCTTCGCCTGCCCGATGGGGTCGAGGTTAAGGCGCAGGATCGATCGAATTGCCGTGTAGCGCAACGCTGTAGCGGTGAACGAGGGGAATCGGCTGTCGCTTCGTACGTCACGTACGAGCACGGTTTCGTTGTCACGGATCGATCGAAGGGACGGCCCGTCGTCGACGTCACGCTGAATGTCGTCCACCGCCGCCGCCAGTGGGTCGGTCGGGGCGTCGAAGCGCGTCCGGCCACGTCCGAGGAGCGTTGTTGTCGACGCGGCTTCGGCACCGGGAACGATTCGAAGTGCTGCCGAGGAGATTGCACTGAGCGTGTGCTCGACGCTGCTGTGGTGCGCATTGAGCTCACGCGCGACGTTCGCCAGTGCACGGACATCGGGCTCTCCGGTGAAGCGGTGGACGCGCTGGGCGTCGGTGGGTGACGCGAGTGACTCGCGACCCGCGGACGGCTCGGTGTTTCGGCAGAAGTTTGCATGTCGGCAGGAATGGGCTTGTGTTGCAACGAGATCAGTCATCGTTGGTGCTCCGCCCTTCGGGCTGCCGATGGGCGGCGCAGGTACCTCGCGCGCGCGGACGATCGGTTCCGAGGTCGTGAAGCGCGGTCTCTGCCGCGCGTATCGTTCTGTCCGGGCGACGAAGATCTCTGTCGGCTTCGCGGCCACGTAGGCGTCGGAGTCGATCCCGGGTCGGCTGTTTTCTCAGCAGTGCCCATCTGATAACAGCTGCACTGGTTTGTCAACCGGGCGCAAGGGCCGTGCCCACCGAGTCTCGGGTGGGCGTAGGGTCCAATCAGTTGGCGAACTTGGGGTGGGTCCCGACCCATCGTTGGCAACCAACGGGCACAGCGCTGACGAGGCATGTGCAGACGGGAACCACGAATCGGCGCTCGGGCCGCCCAGGCGTACCCATGGACACCCAATCGACGTTGATCGACGCTCTCGAATCCTTGACGGGCCGCATCGCCGACCCCGCAGTCGACTTGAGTCGGCTTCTGGCCGATCTGGTCGGCGTGGCGGTGGTTTCGATCGAATCCCTGATATCGGCCACCTTGACCATCACCATCGAGGAGTACCCGTTCACCCTGATGTCCGCCGTGGCGGACAACACTGCACGGGTGCAGACATCGGTGTCGATACCTCTCGGGATGGACATGGAACGAGCGGCGAGTTCCGAGCTCGTCATGCTCGCCGGAACCCGAGGATCGTTCGAGGGCTTGGCCGCCGACGCCGGCGTTCTTCTGCACCTCGATCCGGCCGCCGTCGAACTGGATGCCCATCTGTCGGGCGCGCTCGATATCGGAGCCACGGAACCGCTGTGGTTCATCGACCGGGCCCGGGGAGTGTTGCTTGCCAGGGGTGCGGTCGACGCCGACATCGAGTTACGACGCCGATCCACACGTGACCGCTGCAGTCTGACGGAGTCGGCGCAGCATGTAATGGCGGAGGCGTGCAGACCCACCGGCCCCGGAGGGTAGCTGTCGGGGTTCTCAGTCCGACGTGTCGCTTCGGGTTCCGGCGACGTTCGACAATACCGTCCGAGGATCCAACGTTCGTTGGACCAGGCCGTCGGCCACCTGCGACAGCGGTACGGCGTGATCGCGGGCGTAGCGCCGCAGCACACCGAATGCTTGATCCATGTCCAGTGCACCCACGTGCGACAGAAGTCCCTTCGCCTGCTCGAGCCTGGCCCTACTTCGCAAGGTGTTCGACAGTCGTGCTCCGATCGCGGCCGGGTCGGGCGGCACCGATCCGTGCACGAGCGCGATGCTGGCCACGTGGGCGAGAGCCTGAGCCAACTCGAGGTCGTCGTGATCGAGTGCGCCCGACCGTGATCCGAACAGGCCCAGGGTGCCAAGCACATTCGTCCGCAATCGCATGGGAACGGCGTGAACCGCGGCGAAACCGGCCGAGGTGGCAACCTCGACGAACTGAGGCCATGTCGTCCGCCGTTCCTCCAGATCGGCGACGCTGACGGGTTGTCCGCTGTGGAAGCAGTCCAGGCACGGGCCCTGCTCGCGTTGAAGTTGGAACACCTCCAACAGTCGAGTCGCTTCCGAGGATGCTGCCACCACGTGCAACACACCCCGTTCGTCGGCCAGGAGCAATCCTGCCGAGGCGATATCGAGGAGCTCGGCGCACTCGGTGGTCAGTCCACTGAGCAGCTCGATCACATCGAAGTCACCCACCAGGCCGTTGGCCAATCGCACGAAGGCTTCGGTGACGCCGTGCTCGCGGTCGATGTTCATCAGATACTTCCCGAGTCGGACCCAGAGGTGGGTGTGTCGTCGGAGTCGAGTACGAGCCGACGTTCGATGATGTCCCAGGCGACTTCGCTTGCCGTCTGGCCGCTGGTGTAGGCATGCGCACGCAGCCGGGCGAGAGCTTCGACGGAGTCGAGATCGAGTTGACCCATCAGAATGCCGGTGGCCTGGTACACCTCGACGCGTTCGAGAGATGCGAGTTGATCCCAGCCGTCGCCGCCCTCGCCTGCCGCTTCCCAATCGAGATCCGAGTTCATCAGATCCAGCAGAGGTAGCGCGGCGAGTTCGGCCGCCCACATGCCCGCACTCAAGTCGGTGTTCGACAGTGGTCCTGGAGTCGAGGAGAAGAGGTCGAGAACCCCGATGTGCACTGCGGCAATTGCCGTGGGCAGTGCGAAGACGGCTTGAATTCCGGCGTCGAGAACGGCGGGAGTGAATGCAGGCCAACGCCGTTCGGTGGGATCGGCCAGATCGGGCACCAGAATGGGTGCCCCGGTGGCCACTGCGTCCAAACACGGTCCCTCACCGAACGTGAACTGAAACTCGTCGAGCCGTCTACTGAATGCGCCACTGGACCCGAAGGTCCCGCGGCTCACACCGTCGTGAATCACCGAGATCGCTGCACCGTCGACCGGCAGGAGTTCGACACACGCCACGCACAGTCGATCAGCGGCCGACAGTCCACCACCGACTCCTGCCATCGCCGACGCCAATTGCTCGCGAAGACGCGATTGCGCCGTCACAACCCGGCCGAAGAAACACTGCAGAACGCTCTCATGAAGTCCGAGCCTAGTCCTCTGACGGACCCCGTGCCCTCGGCTCGGGGATCGTGACGGCTGCATCGAAAGCGAAGTGCCCATCTCGACGTCGTCTGCCATCATGACGTCGTGAAGATCATCTCGATCAATGCATGGGGCGGCGCCATGTACGACGAACTCGTGGGATGGCTGAAATCCGTTGATGCCGAGGTTATTTGCCTTCAGGAAGTCACGCGTACTCCGCATCGGTCGGGATGGGCGACGTTCGCCGACGGTGAGCGCACACTGCCGCAGCGGCTCAACCTGTTCGACGACGTGTCGGCCGCGCTCCCCGGGTACACGCCGTATTTCGTCGCCAACGACACCGGACCTGTCACCGACGGTGAGGGCGTCGAATTGCGTCAGGACTTCGGGATCGCGACCTGGGTGCGTGACGACGTACCCGTCGTAGGGCTCGACGCGCGGTTCGTCCATTCCCGGTTCGTCGATCACGCCGAGTGGAGCGTGACCGATCGCCCACGAGCTGCTCTGACGGTCACCGTTCGGGATCGCGTCGCAGGTAAGTCCGTATCCGTCATCCAATGTCACGGTCTGCGCGATCCAGCAGGTAAGGGCGACAGTCCCATTCGGCTGGAGCAGGCCAGGAAGTTGGCGGAGATGGTCGAGCATGTTCGTCCGTCGGTTGACGTCGTTGTGCTCTGCGGCGATCTGAACCTGCTGCCGACCAGCGAGACGTTCGCACTGCTGGCCGAACATGGGATGGCCGACCTCGTGGGAGACGCCGACACTCGAACATCCATCTACACCAAAGCAATTCGCAGTGCCAGCTACGTGTTGGTGTCGTCACCGACCGCCGTACGAAGCTTCGAGATCGTCGCCGCGCCGGAAGTGTCCGATCACCGGGCTCTGGTGCTGGAACTTTTTTGATCCTTGTCTGCTGTGCCGACAGCTGTTCGATCCGACCCCGCGGGCGTCTGCGCACTGCGTTCGGCAGCACCGCGTAAAGCGTTCGAGATCGCGTACATAGCCGGGGTGTACTGGCGTCGCGCGAGTGAGGCGATGTAGATGACCCGGGTCGGAACACGATCGGTGTCGAGGAAAGCGATGGTGGTGACGTCGGGTCGGTGGTGGACCACCGACAGTCGGGGGACCATGGCGATGCCGACGCCTGCGGCCACCATGGCCTCGATTTCCTGGTAGTCGTGGGCTTCGTACACGACGTCGGGCTCGAATCCTGCTACGCGGCAACTGCGATAGAGAACCTCCGCTGCCGGGTGGTCGTTGCTCCGAATGATCCACCGCGCGCCTCGGAGGTCGTGCAAGGACACATCCCGTCCCCGGCGATCGTCGTCTATCGGAAGCAGCAGCACGGTCTGGTCTTCCATCAGTGGCTCGAGTGACAGCGATCGTTCTGCCTCTTCCGTCCAGGCGTAGCTCCACAGCAGTGCCAGGTCGATCTCGCTCGAATGGAGCATGTCCAGCAATTGCGGTCGAACGGCCGACCGAACACGAACGTCCACCCCCGGCCATCGCGAGTGATAGTCCTTCAACGCGTCGGAGAGCAGCGACGCACTGACCGTGGGAAACGAGCCGAGCCGGACCGAACCGCGTTCGAGGCCCCGGATCGCTTCCAGGTCGCCGCTCGCGGCACGCATCTCGCGGCGAAACAGGCGGGCCCGGCTGGTCAGGATCTCGCCGGCCTCGGTGAGCTGTACGCCGCGCGGGAGGCGAGTGAGGACCGGCTGTTTGATGCCGTGTTCGAGTTTGCTGATGCGTTGGGACGCTGCCGAGGGAGTCATGTTCGCTCGCTCGGCACCTGCGGTCAGGGAGCCGGCCTCGGCGATGTCGAGCAGAAGGAACAACGTCACGACGTCGAACGTGTGGTTCATGCGCACATCTTTCAGCTCAGCTAAACGACCGGGTAGCAAAACGATATTGTCCTAAAAGTGTCGCGTCAATAATGTGACAGGGACAACGTTCGAGTGCGGATGTAACCGAGCACTTACCCAGCCACCCGAAAGACGCCCATGACTTCCATCGAGATCCTCCCGCTCATCGCGTTGGTTGCGATGTTCGTGATCGCAACCTTCTTTCCGATCAATATCGGCATCCTCGGATTCATCGGTGCCTTCGTGGTCGGATACTTCGCGCTGGGATTCGACGACAAGGAAATCTTGAACGAGTTCCCCAGCTCGATCGTGTTGACCATCGTCGGCGTCACCTACTTCTTCGGCATGGCCAAACGCAACGGCACCATCGATCTGCTGGTGAACAGTTGCATCAGGGCGGTGCACGGTCGGGTGACGGTGGTGCCCTGGGTGTTCTTCTTCGTCGCCTCGGTCTTGACCGCGCTCGGCACATTCAGCCCTGCTGCAGTCGCGCTCATCGTGCCCGCTGCCATGGCGTTCGCAGCACGAACAGGCATGAGCCCGCTGGTCATGGGCATCATGGTGATCAACGGTGCGCACGCTGGCGCGTTCTCCCCTATCTCCGTTTCCGGCGTTCTGGTTCGTGACATCGTCGAGAACAACGGCCTCGCGCTCAACCCGTGGACGCTGTTCTTCGCCAGCTACGGCATCAACCTGCTGCTCTCGGTGCTGACGGTCGTCGGCTACGCAGCACTGGCCCGCATGAAGGGCTTCGAGTACACCGCGACAGGCTCCACCGACCCCGCGCCCGGCAGTGGCCCGGTGGGCGGATCACCGGTCAAGACGTCCGTCCCCAAAGGCGGTAGCACCGGAAGCACCGGCGGTGGCAGCACGGCAGGCGGCAGCACTGCGGTACTCACTCGTCCGACGACAACCACGCTGGTCGACGCGCCGGCCCCGGTCACGTTCGTGCAGAAGCTCACGCTGTTCCTCATCGGCGCACTCCTGGTGCTCGTTCTCGTCCTGCACCTGCCGATCAGCTTCATCGCCATCGGAGCCGGAGCAGTCCTGGCGTTCACGGATCTGAAGAAGCAGAACGAAGCCATCGCAGACATCAGCTGGTCGACGGTTCTGCTGGTCGCGGGCATGGTCACCTACATCTCGATCCTGCAGGAAGTCGGCACCATCGATCATCTCGCCGAAATGGCGATCACCATCGGCGCTCCGATCATCGTCGCCATCGTGCTCTGCTACGTCATCGGCATCACCTCGGCATTCGCGTCCTCCACCGCCCTGCTGGCCGCGGTCATTCCACTGGCCATGCCCTTGCTCGGAACCGGTGCACTGCCGGTCGTCGGTGTCGTCGCTGCTCTGGCCATCTCGGCCACCGTCGTCGACGTCTCGCCCTTCTCGACCAACGGTGCGCTCGTGCTGGCCAACGCGCAGAACATCGAACGCCCACGCTTCTATCGCCAGCTGCTGCTCAATGCCGGAGTCGTCGTGGCCATCGCGCCGGCTCTGTGCTGGCTGATCCTGGTTGTCGTCCCCGCCCTGTTCTGAACCGGTACCAGTGCGTTAAGCGTTGCTGCACGGCATGAACATATTTCGTAATTGTGCTTGATCATCCTCTGGCCCAGGGTGGAAGCATCGGATCCTGATCGGAAGGCACAGCAGATGTTCACTCTTCGTGGAACCTGGATGCGTGGGGGGACCAGCAAGTGCTGGTTGTTCAACGCGGTCGATATCGACCCGTACGTCGCCGAGGCCGGCGGGCTCGACAACATCCTCACTGCCGCGTTCGGGTCCGGCGATCCACGGCAACTCGACGGAGTGGGTGGGGGCAGTTCGACGACCTCCAAGGCCGCGATCGTGCGTCGCTCCAGCGCTCCGGGTATCGACGTCGATTACCTCTTCGCTCAGGTCGCCATCGAGAACCGCACGGTCGAGTGGGGCAGCAACTGCGGAAACTGTGCGACGGCGATCGGGCTGTACGCCGTGCAGACCGGTCTCGTCGCCGTCGACGATCGCGTCACCGTCGTGCGCATGCGCAACGAGAACACCGGTGCAATTCTCACCGCGGAGATCTCGACCCCGGGCGGACGCATTCCTGCCGAAGGCGGCGCCGCTGTCCCCGGAACCACGGCCCTCGGTGTGCCGGTGGGGCTCACCTTCACCGACCCTGCCCCTGACCGACCGACGATGCTTCCCACCGGCGCAGAGATCGATCGAGTTACGCTCGGCGACTGTGAGTTCCGAGGAACATTCGTTCGTGCCGGTGCACCCGCCGCGTTCTTCGATGCCGCCGATTTCGGGCTGGACGGTTCGGAAAGCAACGATGTCGTCGCCGCGCACGTCCCCACACTAATTGCGCTGCGTAGGCTGGCAGCGCTGAGAATGGGACTCAGCAAGCCCGAAGAGCCTGTCTCGCATGCCGTTCCGAAGGTCGGAATCATCGGACCTCCCGTGGACTACACCACGACCACCGGTGAGCGCGTCGCCGCTGCGGACTACGACATCTCGGTGCGCATGCTCTCCATGATGGCACCGCACCCGGCGATAGGACTGACGTCGGCGGTGGCTGTTGCAGCGGCCGCCACGGTCACGGGTGGTGTGGTCATTGCCAACGCCCGCATCGGCTGGCCCGGATCGCTCCGCATCGGCACAGCGGCAGGTGTGCTGGACGTCGACTACGTCACGGATCGGGACGGATTTCTGCTATCGGTCACTCTTCATCGAGCGGTGCGTCGTATCGCCACCGCCGATCTGTTCGTCGTGCCCATGCCCACTCTCGTCGGTGCGCACTAGGCCTGAGCGACATCGCTTCTCAGAATCGGGCGGCGACGTCCTCGAACATCTTCAGTAGCACGGTCGCACTCGGCGAGAGCTTCTGTTCCGCCAAGTGGGCCAGCAAGATTCGACGCGACGGTGCGCCCGTCAACGGGACCAATCGCACATCGTCTCGAATATTGGACAGCGCCATCCGGGGTGCGAACGAGACGCCGAGGTCCACCGCCACCATGGCCTGAGCCTCCTGATAGTCGTTCGCTGCGAACGACACCGACGGCGAGAACCCGGCAGCATGGCATGCCCGTTCGAGCGCTGCACCCACCGGATGAGTGTCCTCTCTGGTGATCCACTGCTCGTGTTCCAGCTCGTTCATGTGGATCGAACTACGCTCGGCAAGATGATGATTGACGGATACGACGAGCATGGGCGGGTCGATCATGAGTTGGTGCACCGTCAGGTCCGAGTCGGTGATTCTGGCCCACTCGTAGTCCCAGAGTAGGGACAGCTCCACCTCACGGGTGTCGAGCATCCCCCGGAGCCCGGCGAATCGCGAGCTGCGCACCGTCAGTGCCACCGCAGGATGACGAGATTTGAACAGCTTCACCACGGGCGGTAGCAGACTGGCCCCTGCGGTGGGGAAGGTTCCTATTCGCAGCGTCCCGGCGCGCAGGCCGGAGAGGTCTTCGAGTTCGTTTCGTGCAGCGAGCAATTGCGTCTCGATTCGTTCTGCATGACGCACCAGAACCTCACCCGCCTCGGTCAGTCGAACTCCCCTGGCGTGGCGCTCGAGCAGTGGTTGCCCGGCTTCGATCTCGAGCTTGCTCAGCTGCTGCGAGACCGCAGATGTGGTGAAGCTCAACCGAGTTGCGGCCGCCGTGATGGATCCGGTTCGCACGACCTCCACCAGAAGCAGCAGGCGTCGGGTGTCGAACATGATCGAACCACCTTTAAGTGAAAGTTAAGGGATCTCGACTTTTTCGTAATTGTACTCGACGGCTGTGTGATGCAGGCTATGTACAGCAAACGCACGAGAGCTGCGTCACATGACCGCATGGCTCCCTCGAATGTTCAACTCCAAGAACGTTTTCGAGAGTAACGATCGGAAGGTATCCGAGGATGTATTCACTGCGTGGCACGTGGATGAGGGGCGGGACCAGCAAATGCTGGCTCTTCAGCTCCGTCGACGTCGAGCCACTGATCGAACAAGCAGGATCTCTGGACGAGATTCTGGTCTCCGCCTTCGGATCCGGCGACCCCCGCCAGCTCGACGGCGTCGGCGGCGGCAGCTCGACCACTTCGAAGGCGGCCATCGTCAGCAGGTCCTCCGAGGACGGAATCGACGTGGACTACCTCTTCGCTCAGGTTGCCATCGGTGACCGAAAGGTGGAGTGGGGAAGCAACTGTGGCAACTGTGCCACCGCGATCGGCCTGTACGCACTCCAGCAAGGACTGGTGCCGATCGATCCGATCACCACCGTCGTACGGCTTCGTAACCGCAACACCGGTGCGGTGCTGCTCACCGAGATCGACACACCGGGCGGCGTGGTTCCGACCGAGGGGTCGGCCCAGGTTGCCGGAACATCGGCCCTCGGCGTTCCCGTCGGACTGACGTTCATCGACCTGGGTGCCGATCGCACTCGGCTGCTCCCCACCGGGGCGGTGGCGGACACCGTGGAGCTACATGGATCGCAGTACCGCGGCACCATGGTGGTCGCCGGCGCTCCCGCTGCGTTGTTCGATGCATCCGACCTGGGTATGACCGGAGCCGAGACAGCCGCCGAACTGACCGAACGTGTTCCGCTACTGGTCGAATTGCGCCGTAGTGCAGCACTGCTCATGGGGCTGTCGCGCCCGCAGGATCCGATCACGCACGCAGTGCCCAAGGTCGGCATCATCGCGCCTCCGGTGGATTACCACCTCGAAGACGGAACGCTCGTCTCGGCCGGCGAGTACGACGTGTGCGTGCGCATGCTCTCGATGATGGCACCGCATCCGTCCATCGGCCTGACGTCGGCGGTCGCGGTGGCCGCTGCCGCAACCGTGCGCGGCGGTGTGGTGGATCGGGTTGTCCGCGGTGCGGTCACCTCGACCCTGCGTCTGGGGACGCCGGCAGGTGTGTTGGCCGTCGATGTCGACATCGCTGCGGACGGCAACCTCACCAGCGTGACCCTGCACCGCGCTGCACGACGTATCGCGACGGCAGAATTGTTCGTTTCCGCTGCGGCAACTGCTCTTTCGATCGGATAGCTCGACCTGTGAACACGGCTTCGACGACTGAAGAAAAGGAAGATCATGAAGGTTAGCATCGAGAATCTGAGCCTCGCTTACTCGGGAAACACTGTTGTCCGCGACCTCGACCTGGAGATCGCCGACGGAGAATCCCTGGTGCTGCTGGGGCAGTCCGGCTGCGGTAAGACCAGCACGATGCGCTGTGTGGCAGGGCTCGAAACCCCAAGCGCCGGGCGCATCACGATCGGTGACCGCGTCGTCCACGACTCCGACAAGAACAAGACGATCCCGCCGCACAAACGCAACGTGGGTATGGTCTTTCAGTCCTACGCAGTGTGGCCGCACCGGACCGTGTTCGACAACGTGTCGTTCTCCTTGAAGATGCAGAAGGTCAACAAGACCGAGATGAACCAGCGCGTTCTCGAGGCCCTCGACCTCGTCGGGTTGGGTGAAATGGCCCACCGCGGAGCGAGCTTGCTCAGTGGTGGTCAGATGCAGCGGGTGGCGCTGGCTCGGTCCTTGGTGATGCGCCCCAGCGTGCTCCTGCTCGACGAGCCGCTGTCGAACCTCGATGCCCGACTGCGCGAACGACTTCGGATGGAATTGCGAGAGCTTCAACTCCGTCTCGGACTGACCACCGTCTACGTCACGCACGATCAGGTCGAGGCGTTCGCCCTTGCCGACCGAATCGCGTTGATGCAGAACGGCCGAATCGTGCAGATCGGTACCCCCGAGGACATCTACACCTCGCCGATGTCCGCCTCGGTGGCCGAGTTCCTCGGTGTCGGCAACATCTTCCGCGCCACGCCTGCTTCGGGCCCGCGCTCGACGATGGAGCTGACGGACTTCGGGCAGGTTGCAGTGTCGGTCGATGCAGCGTCGGCGTCCGACGGGCCCGTCGTGGTGTGCCTGCGGCCCGAGGATCTGTTGGTCACCCCGCTGGACGATGCCGAGCCCGAGGGCCAGTCCTGGATGGGCACAGTCGATGTCGCCAGCTACCAGGGTGCGTCCATTCGATACCGCGTCACACTGGACGACGGCCCCGAGATCGAAGCCGTCGCCACCGGACACGCCAGCCGAATCCTGGGAATGGGAGAACGCGCACGGGTCACAGCAGTAGCCGGCGGAGCTCAGGTTCTCGTCGACGATCGCGTCGCCTCCGAGGCGGTGCCGGTATGAGCGCCCCCACCGACAATCGGCCCGTCACCACGACGAAGCCGCCGGTCGACACCCCGACACCCCAACGCAGGCCGGGTCCGAAGAAGTGGATTCCGACGCTTCTGCAGTTGGCTCTGCTCACCGTGATCGTGCTGTTCCCGATGTTCTTCATCGTGATGGGCGCATTCACCGACAACGCCGAGCGCACATCGCTGTTCGACTTCGGTAACTTCACCCTCGACAACTTCGCACTGCTCGGATCCTCGACGGCACGCAGTGCCCTGTGGAATTCGGCCCTGGTGGGTATCGGGTCATCCATCGTCGCGCTGGCGATCGGGTGCACGCTCGCCTTCCTCGCAGCACGTACCAACGTTCCGGGTCGAAAGATGATCTACGGCATCGGTATTGCGCCTTTGTTTCTCCCGGCGCTCGTCGGGGCACTTGCCTGGGCACTGCTGGCCGGCCCGGCCACCGGTTACATCAACCTGATTCTGACTGCCATCGGTCTGCCCGGCTTCATCGACATCTACAGCTTCGGCGGAATGATCTTCATCCTCGGCATCTACTACGCGCCGTATCCGTTCCTGATGGTCCACTCGGCGCTCTCGTTGATGAACCCGGACCTCGAAGACGCCGCCAGTCTGCACGGTGCGAAGTTGACGAAGATGCTGAGCAAGATCACGTTCCCGCTCGTCATGCCTGCCGTGATCGGCTCGGGAATACTGGTTTTCGCGCTCACCGTGGAGAACTTCCCGGTGGCACAGGTGATCGGTGTGCCCGGCGGAGTCGACACACTGCCGACCCTGATCTACCGATTGATGAACGCATCGCCTGCCCGCGGTAACGACGCCGCCGCTGTCGCAGTGGTTCTCACAGTCCTGTTGGTCGCCGTCGTCGCCTTCCAGCAGCGGGCGATGAGTAGCAAGGAATACACCACCGTCAGCGGCAAAGGTGTTCGGGCACGACAGGTTCCGCTGCGGGCTTGGCGTATTCCGGCCGCCGTGTTCGCGTGGGTGTACTTCACGCTCGCCGTTCTCCTGCCGCTCATCGCGCTGGTGTTGGCGGCCCTGCAGACCAGCCCGTACGTCGCGAACATCGGTCAGCTCTTCGATTCGGGAGCGCTGTCGTTCTGGGGACTGGGAGAAACGTTGCGCAGTGCAGACTTTCACAGCGTGATGACCAACAGCGTCATCGTCGGTGTCGCGACCGCCGCGATCGGTACCGCGTTCTGCTTCGCCTTGGCGTACACGAGGTACCGCACGAACGCTCCGGGCCGAAAGCTGTTGGAGTACCTGGCGATGTTGCCGCTGGCTGTTCCTGCCATCGTGCTCGGCCTGGGTCTGCTGTGGACGTGGCTGGCGCTTCCACTGCCGATCTACGGAACGCTTGCGGTGCTGGTGATCGCATTCGTGGCAGTGACGATCCCGCAGGGGTACCGCGGTGTCTCCGCGTCGATCATCCAGTTGGACAAGGACTTGGAGGACAGTGCCGTCATGTTGGGTGCACGGCGACACCGAGCGATCTCGTTCGTCACCGCTCCGTTGCTCAAGGTCGGTCTGTCCTCGACCTTCCTGCTGCTGCTGATGCTGTCCATGCGTGAGCTCACCGCCGCGCTGTTCCTGTTCACCTCCGACACCCGGCTGCTGTCGATCGCGATCTTCGACGCCTACGACAATGGCTCGTTCCAGTCGGCTGCCGAGTTGAGCCTGCTGTACTGCGTCGTGATCGGTGTGCTCGCAGTCCTCTCGCGTCGCTTCGGATCCAAGGAAACTGTCTGATGAAAAAATTGGTTTCAGCAATCGCGTTGGGTATCGCAGTGGCAACGGCCACGGCCTGCTCACCGCCACCCGAACGCCCCGCTCTGGCTCGGGCGGCGGAGGAGATCGTCACCGACAACGGCCTCGTGATCGACGGCGAACAGATCGCCGATCCGGATCTGTGGACGCGGGCCCAGGCCGAGGGTGGCATCACCCTGTACAGCGGCTACACCGCGGTCACCGAGGCCACGGTGCTGAAGAACTTCGAGAAGGACACCGGACTCGACGTCAAGCTCGTGCGCCTCACCCCGAACCGGCTCTACGAGCGCCTGGTGGCCGAGTACGGCGCCGGTCGCCTCGATGCGGACGTCGTCAGGATTTCCGACGCAGGCTTCGTCAGCGGACTCAGCGAGCGCGGTGTGTTCCAGCCGTACACACCGCCCACTGCCGGCGAGCTGCAGGACGACGTGGTGTTCGACGGTGGCAACTACTACCGCACCTTCGATCCGATCTACACGATGGGCTACAACAGTGCGCTCATCGAGGGCGACGACAGGCCGGCGTCCTGGGCAGATCTTCTCGACGACCGGTGGAAGGGCAATCTGGGTATCGCTCAGGCCGGAGCCGGCGGTAGTGCACTGGCGCTGACTCGGTTCCAGCGCGAGGTACTCGGCGACGACTACCTCCGCGAGTACTCATCGGAGGCAAGGGTGTTCGACTCGATCGGAGCTCAGCTCGATGCGCTCGCCCGCGGTGAGATCGAGGCAGGGACCGTCGTGGTGAGCAGCGTCAACATCGCCAACAACGAGAATGCGCCGGTCAACTTCGTGGTACCGGCGGAGGGACTGACCGCCTACGACTACTACACCGGGGTTGCATCCACAGCGAAGAACATTGCGGCCGCGCAGGTCTTCATGAACTGGAACCTCTCCAAGAGGGGACAGCAGGTCTTCAGTGATCTCGGTGAGTACTCGGTGCGCAACGATATCGACCCGCCGGTGATTCGCGGAATCGAACTGCCGAAGTTCACCGACCCCAAGGTCAACCGAATCACGCAGTCCGAGTCGATCGAGAACTCCGCTGACGACCAGGAGGCCTGGAACGCGATCTTCGGTTACAACGAGTAGTAGACCAGCTCATGTGCTGCTGCCGAGTCCACCGGACTCGGCGGCCGTACGTGTCATGTCGTGCCGATGCCATCCAGGACCGCGTCGACCAGGTTTTCGGCGTAGGCGCGGTCGGTCTCGGCTCTGTCGGCATCGGAGCGATGCGAGAAGATGACATGGCTGAATACCGCCCCGGTCACCAGTTCGAGGATTCGGGTGGTATCGGCGGACTCCGGTAGTTCACCTCGAGCCTGAGCTCGATGAACGATGAGGCGCGCTGCGACCAGTCGGCTCCGATTGAGAGTGTCGATCATGTGTCCGAGAAGGTCGGGGTGCACCCGCGCATCGAGGGCGACCCTCAGACTGACCAGACCAGCTGTCCCTCTGTAACCGTGCAGAAGCTGCACTGCCAGTTCGACGAGATCCGCCCGCAGCGTGCCGAGATCGATCGGCGTCGCGAGTGGACTCCTGGCTTCCAGCGCATCGACGACCAAGGCCCCCTTGGATTCCCAGCGACGATAGAGCGCGGCTCTACCGACCGAAGCACGGCGGGCAACGGCGTCGAGTGTGAAACCGGACCAACCCTTTTCCCAGTACACCTCGAGCACCGCGTCGTAGACGCGGTCTTCCAGATGCGGATCGCGAGGACGTCCTCGTCGGCTCTTGGCTTCGTCGGTCACCCCCGGATTGTCGCACCTGGCGTCATTGCGGACAATCTCTGTCTGTAATATGTTTGCGTCCATGAGTGCTGTACGCCAGGAGGCGTCGACGGTGGATCCGACGCGTATTCCGGTGATCGTGGCTGTCGGTGAAACAAGCGGCCGCGGCGAACCCGTGGGCGTCGAACCCATGGAACTGATCACGCTCGCTGCGACTGCGGCAGTCCAGGACTTGCCGACCTCGGAGCCGTGGCTTCGCCGCGCGGACAGCATCGCGTTCTGCCATATCGCCAGCTGGGCCTACGCCAGTCCCGCCGCGGCGCTGGCACGCATCTTCGATGCCACACCAGCAGACGTGTTCGACGCTCCCATCGGTGGACAATGGCCCGCCCGACTCCTCGATCGCGCGGCGGCACGCATCGCTTCCGGAGAGTCGACGGTGGCGGTGATCGCAGGCGGTGAAGCCCAGGCCTCGATGAGCGCACTGGTCAAGGCCGGTCGAGACCCCGTCGACGACGGCGGGTGGAGCACCGATCCGGGCGGTCCGCCCACCTTCGACCTCGATCAACTCGGCAGCGCTGCAATGCAGGAAGCCGGTCTGATCTCACCGGTCCGGATCTATCCGTTGTTCGAGAGCCGATTTCGCTTCGAGTCCGGCGTGGATCCGGTAACGCGGCAGGCCGAGTGCAGCGAGCTGTATGCGACATTCTCCGTTGTCTCCGAGAAGAATCCGTACTCGTGGAACGGAAGAGCGAGGACGGCTGCGGACATCGGAGCGCCGTCGCCGAAGAACCGCATCCTGTGCGAGCCGTATCCGCTGTCGATGAACGCCATGCCGTTCGTCGACCAGGCGGCGTGCATCGTTGTGACGAGCTTGGCCGAAGCCCGCGAACGTGGCGTGCCCGAGAGCGACATCGTCTACGTCTGGGGCGGTGCCGGTGCCGAGGACACGGTCGACATCCTCGACCGCAGTAGTTTCGGCCGGTCCGCAGCGATGGAAGATGCGATGGATCGGGCGTTGCACGGCGCGGAGATCGGGGTCGAGCTACTGGACGTGTTGGACGTCTACAGCTGCTTCCCGATCGTGCCGACCCTCGCAACACGCCACCTCGGGACGCCGAAGTCGTTGATTCCCAGCGTGACCGGCGGGCACTCCTCTTTCGGCGGGCCGCTCAGCAGTCATTCGCTGCATTCGATCACCGCGTCGGTTCGGGAGATTCGTGGCGGGAAGAGCCTTGCGCTGGTGCACGCGAACGGTGGGTATCTGACCTACCACCACTCCGTGCTGTTGGCCGGCGACCAACATCCGCTCGGCTACACCGGAAATCCCGAACCCGCAGTGCTGAAATCGAATCCGCCACCGCGAGCACCTGTCGAGGACGGGGATCTCGTGGTGGAGACTGTCTCCGTCGAGCATTCACGGCAGCAGGAACCGAACCAGGCCTTCCTCGTCGGGAGGGACGAGCGCGGACGACGCGTTGCCGCACAGACGGCACCCGGAGACACGGCCAGTGCGCATGCGTTGTCCCTCTATCGAAGCGAACCTGCACGCGAAATCATCGGAGCAACAGTCAGTGTCGAGTCGAACGAGGGGAACATTCGTGTCCGAGGCCGATAGCATCGAACCTGTTGTACTGACGAGGCGTGAGGGTCATGTTCTCGTCCTCACGATCAACCGACCGAAAGCTGCCAACAGCATCGACGCACGCGTGCACACGCTGCTCGGGCAGGCCTGGGAGTCGGCCGAGGCCGACCGCGACGTCCGTGCCATCGTCTTGACCGGTGCGGGATCGGCGACCTTCTGCGGGGGTGCTGATCTGAAAGCCCTCGGCACCGGAGGCCCTGGCGCGGTGACCCCGCCCGAGACCGGGCATTGGGGGTTCGCCGGGATTGTCCAACACCCGATTTCGGTTCCGATCATCGCGGCCGTGAACGGGTCGGCGATGGGAGGTGGAACCGAGATCGCTCTGGTCTCGGATATGGTCGTCGCCTCGGACACGGCCGTATTCGGCCTACCCGAGATTCGCCGCGGACTCGTCGCCGGTGCTGGGGGAGCCTTCAGGCTCATGACTGCGGTACCGGAACACATTGCGTTGGAGATGATCCTGACGGGTCAGCCCATCTCTGCGCAAGAGGCCGCACGATGGGGGTTGGTCAACAGGGTGGTCGCGCCCGACGACCTTCTCGATACGGCACTCGGTCTCGCTCACCTGTGCACGGAGGGTGCGCCGCTCGCGGTGCGCGCATCCAAGCGGCTCGCGCGACGTATCTCCGACGGCACCATCGCGCACGAGGAAGAATCGTGGGCGCAGAACCGTCGGGAATTGGATCGACTCGCCACCACGAAGGACGTCATCGAAGGAATCACCGCATTCCTGCAGAAACGCGATCCGACCTGGACCGCGCAGTGAGCGCACGGCCGTGAGCGTGGGAAATCCCCGCCTCCATTAGGCGGTTGCAGTACGGGAGACTCCGCATCTATTGGGCTGTGACCTGGTTGTGCTGATCGATCGTGGGATCTTCGGTCCAGGGATTGGATTCCCACGCACAGTTCAGTCCGAAGACGACGCCAGCACCGACCAGCACCATCGATGCGGCTCGCCAGAGCGGGATGTCTCCGCCGACGCCCCAGATAATTGCCAGCACGACGATGACTCCGACGACGGGGCTCAACAGCGCGCGTGTGGTGGCGTTCATGGAGTGCCTCCTATTGTTGTCGTCTGGTCGGCTCGTTCGAGATCGATCGATGGCCTTCCGTTACGTAACAGAAGTAACGATAGTGGAGGTGACGGTTCCACGCTATCGATTTTCCATGACCTGGATCACACGCAATCGTGTCCATGGGCCGACCGGTCGCTGGAAGAGTGCCCGCGAACAGCTGCGAAGCCGAAAGCGGAATGGATGTCCGAGGGTCGGTGAGCCAGGTACCGGGGATTCTGTGATCGCATGACCCCATGCGTACCTCGACATCCACTCGACTGATCATCGCGATCTCAGTGGCGGCGCTGACTGCCGGCGTGGCCTGTTCCTCGACAGCCACCACCGAACCGCCGCGATCCGACACGGGCAGTGCCCAGTCCACGAGCGAACAGCCCAGTGCCGAGCAGGCGTATCTCGAGCTCGAGGCCAGGGATACCGCGCGGCTCGGCGTCAGTGTGCTCGATCTCGAGACCGGTTCCACGCAGAGTTACCGCGGGGGCGAACGCTTCGCGTTCTGCTCCACCTTCAAGGTGTATGCCGTCGGTGCCGTACTCGCCGCCGTCGATGCAGGCAGGTTGCAGCTCACCGATACCCGAACGATCACCGCCGAGGACAAGGTGCCCGAATCCGCGGTTGATTGGGAGCCTGGCTCGGTCGTCACCATCGCAGACTTGGCAGTGGCCGCACTGACCAAGAGTGACAACACATCCGGCAATCTGCTGATTCGCGAGGCAGGCGGCACCGCGGCGCTCACCGACTTCGCACGATCACTCGGTGACACCGAGTTTCGCCTCGACCGCATCGAGCCGGAATTGAACACGGCGATCCCGGGTGATCCACGGGACACCACAACACCCGACTCGCTGGCCGCCGGCTACCGAACCCTGCTCGACGGCGACGTTCTGACCGAGGCCTCGCGCAAGCAGCTGCTCGAGTGGATGGGCGACACCGAGACGTCCGCCGCCCGGTTCCGGGCGGGCATTGCGCCACAATGGACTTCGGCCGACAAGACCGGCACCGGAAGCTACGGCGTATCCAACGACGCCGGACTGCTGCTCGGGCCGGACGGGCAGAGGATCCTGCTGGTCGTGCTCAGTGCGACGACGTCGGGGGTGGAAGACTCGCCTGCCATGAATCCCTTGGTGGCCGACGCGACCAGAGCAGCCGTGCAACAGGTGGAGTGAATCAGCTTGCTGCGCGTCGAACGGCATCGACCAACGGAACGAGATCCGGCTCGTCGGATGCGTCGTCGAGAGCCTCGCGCAACGCCGCGTCGTTGGTCGGCCGCGCGGCCTCGAGCAGGGCCAGGCCTTCTTCGCTGACGTCGGTGTAGATGCCGCGTCGATCGGTGGGGCACAGGTATCGCGTGAGCAGCCCCCGATCCTCGAGGCGAGTGACCAGGCGAGTCGTGGCGCTCTGGCTCAGTACGACGGCATCGGCCACCTGCTTCATCTGCAGGTGGCCGCCGACCCCGTCGTGCTGCCTGCCCAGGACGTCGAGCAGCCAGTACTCGCGCGCGCTGAGACTGTGGTTGGTCTGCAACGCACGCTCGATGCGGCTTTCGATACGTCCGTGCAGGACGGAAAGCGCAAGCCAATTCTGCGCAAGGGCAGTCAGGGCGGGGTCGTGTGCGCTCATGTGTCGTGCCTCTCGGTACCTGTACTCGTGACCACCCACCATACCGCGCCGGCAATTAACGGCGCGTGCAAGTACTGGGCTAGGAGAGGGAACTGCGCGCGACGATGCGTCGAGCATGCGCCAGCACCGGGGCATCGACCATCCGGCCGCGGAAGGTGAAGACACCGCGATTGCGGGAGACGGCGTCGAGCACGGCGGTGGCCCAGTCGAGTTCCTCGGCAGTGGGTGCATAGGCCTCGCGAATGACCGGGATGTGGGTCGGGTGAATGGCCACCTTGCCGTCGAAGCCGACGGCCACGGCGTCGTCGGCCTCCGCGCGCACCCCGTCGAGGTCGGGGATGTCGAGGAACACCGAATCGAGCGCGAACACCCCGCGTGCCTTCGCGGCCAGTAGCGTTTGCGACCGAACATGCTGTGCGACATCGCGGTACGAGCCGTCGCCCTGCCTGCTCGAGTTACCGCCCATGGCGGCCACCAGATCCTCGGCACCCCACATGACACCGATCGCATTGTCGGCGGAGAGGGCGTCGAACACCGTCATCGCACCGAGCGGGGACTCGATGAGCGCGACGACACTCAGCGGAGCCAGGGCCGCGATCTGTTCGGCCGATTCACATTTGGGGAGCATGACGGTCGTGTATCCGGTGCGCGTCAGCGCCTCGAGGTCCGCAGCCTGTTCGTCGGTGCCGTGTGCGTTGACTCGAACGATGGTGCGCGACGGGTCCAGTGGGGTAGTGGCCACGGACTCACGAGCACCCGCTTTGTCCGCTGCGCCGACGGCGTCCTCGAGATCGAGAATGACCACATCTGCTCGCGCTGCGGCCTTCTCGTAGCGCTCGGGACGGTCGGCCGGGCAGAACAGCCACGCCGGCCCCGGCGGAACCCAGCTCACGACGCCTCCTCCGGTGGTTGCATGCGGACGAGCGTCTGGCGCACCGCCACTGCGACGATGTCCCCGTGCTGATTACGGCCGGTGTGCGTGAACGTCACGATGCCCTCGCCGGGTCGGGACTTCGATTCGCGTTTGTCCGAGATCACGGTCTCGGCGTACAGGGTGTCGCCGTGGAACAGTGGCTTGGGAAACGACACCTCCGAGAAGCCGAGGTTCGCCACGATGGTGCCCTGGGTCAACTGCGTCACCGACAGTCCGACAAGGGTGGAGACGGTGAACATCGAATTCACCAGACGCTGGCCGAACGCTGTCGTCTCGCTGTAGGCGGCGTCGAGGTGCAGGGCCTGAGTGTTCATCGTCTGCGTGGTGAACAGGGTGTTGTCGGCCTCGGTGATGGTGCGTCCCGGCCGGTGCTCGTAGACGGTGCCGAGCTCCATCTCGTCGAACCACAGGCCGCGCTGGCGAATCCGCTTGTCGCTCACAGTCCCAGGCTCCGTGCGATCAGCATCAGCTGAACCTCGGTTGTACCCTCACCGATTTCGAGGATCTTGCTGTCGCGGTAGTGACGGGCGACGACGTATTCGTTCATGAAACCGTAGCCGCCGTGGATCTGCGTGGCGTCGCGCGCGTTGTCCATTGCCGCTTCGGAGGCGACGAGCTTGGCGATGGACGCCGCCTTCTTGAACGGCTTGCCCGCCAACATCAGTGCTGCCGCGTCGTAGTACGCGGTGCGCGCGGTGTGGGCGCGTGCCTCCATGCGCGCGATCTTGAACGAGATCGCCTGATTGCGCGCGATCGGAGCGCCGAACGCCTCACGTTCCTTGGCGTACTTCACGCTCTCGTCGACGCAGCCCTGCGCGGCACCGACCGATACCGCGGCGATCGCGATCCGGCCCTCGTCGAGGATGTGCAGGAAGTTCGCGTACCCGCGACCCTCCTGCCCGAGCAGGTTCTCCTGGGGTACGCGCACATCGGTGAAGCTGAGCGGATGTGTGTCGGAGGCGTTCCAGCCGACCTTGTTGTATGCCGCTTCGGCGACGAACCCGGGGGTGTTCGTGGGAACGAGGATCGACGAGATCTGCTTGCGTCCGGTCGCCTCGTCGACGCCGGTCACCGCGGTGACGGTGACGAGCTCGGTGATATCGGTGCCGGAGTTGGTGATGAACTGTTTGCTGCCGTTGATGATCCAGTCGCCGCCGTCACGCTTGGCGGTGGTCTTGGTGCCGCCCGCGTCGCTGCCGGCACCGGGCTCGGTCAGACCGAACGCGGCCAAGGCCTTGCCTGCGGTGAGCTTGGGCAGCCACTGCTCCTTCTGCGCGTCGTTGCCGAAGCGGTACACCGGCATGGCACCGAGCGAGACGCCGGCTTCGAGCGTCATCGCGACGCTCTGGTCGACCTTGCCGAGCTCCTCGAGGGCCAGGCACAGCGCGAAGTAGTCGCCGCCCATTCCGCCGTACTCCTCGGGAAACGGCAGACCGAACAGGCCCATCTCGGCCATCCCGGCGACGACCTCGTACGGGAAAGAGTGCTCGGCATCGTGTTTCGCCGAGACCGGTGCCACGACCGTCCGGGTGAAGTCGGCGACGGACTTCACCAGTTGCTGGTACTCGTCGGGCAGATTCGCGGATGACAGGTGATCGGTCATGGCTGGTCCTCTTCGGTGGGTGTGGGAACGATTCGGGCGAGGATCTGATCGACGCGGACCTGATCGCCCACTGCAACAGTGAGTTCGACCGTGCCGTCGATTGGGGTGGTCAGAGTGTGTTCCATCTTCATCGCCTCGACGACGACCACGGCGGTGCCCGCGGTG
Organism: Rhodococcus sp. 05-339-2; assembly: GCF_002258965.1. NCBI lineage: Bacteria > Bacillati > Actinomycetota > Actinomycetes > Mycobacteriales > Nocardiaceae > Rhodococcus > Rhodococcus sp. 05-339-2. Next base: position 176,213 of record NZ_NOYW01000016.1, on the reverse strand, counting down.
ACCGCACTGCCGGTGGTCGTTCCGATCGCGATGATCGAACCCGGCATCGGCGAGAGGATTTCGGCGTCACCGGAGTGCGCATCGTCCTCGCGGACGCTCGCCTCGGCAATCCGATCGATGCGCCAGGTGCCGCGAGAACTGGAAATCCAGGTGGCCGAGCCGCTTCGGGCGAAGGTCATCGACTCGCGTAGACCGTCGATCACGAGATTCACGGAGTCCTCGGTGGCCGTTGCCCGGAGGGTGCGCGGCAATCCGTCGTCGACGACGACCGTCGCCGCATCGAGGGTTCCGGTGATGGACACGTGCGCCGTCCGACCTCCGGACGCGACGCGACGTTGGAACGAAGCCTTCGCGCCGACTCTCCAACCCGATGGTGTTGCCCAGATATCCTGTCCCGCAGCCTGCCACGCGTCGAGCCACTGCACGGCGGTGGCGGCGATCAGCGCCTCGTCGGTCGCCTCGGCCGCTGCGAAGTCCTCGACGCGACGGTCGAGCAGTCCGGTATCGAGATTGCCGGCACGAACATCGTTGTCGGCGAGCAGGAACCGGGCGAACTCGATATTGGTGACGACGCCGAGTACCGCGGTGTCGGCCAGTGCACGATCGAGGCTGCGCAGTGCGGTTGCTCGATCGGGTCCGTGAGCGATGACCTTCGAGAGCATGGGGTCGTAGTTGCTACCCACCTCCGTGCCGACGGCAAGACCGGAGTCGACTCGAATCCCCGGCGCCGACGGCTCGCGCAGTCCGACAACGGTGCCGCCGGTGGGGAGGAATCCGCGGCCGGGATCCTCGGCGTAGACGCGGGCCTCGATCGCATGTCCGGTGAGCGTGATGTCGTCCTGCGCGAGTGTCAGGGGCTCGCCCGATGCCACCCGCACCTGCCATTCGACCAGGTCGAGGCCGGTGACCATCTCGGTGACCGGGTGCTCGACCTGCAGGCGAGTGTTCATCTCCATGAAGAAGAACTCGTCGGGGCGGTCGGCCGAGACGATGAATTCGACTGTGCCTGCACCGGAGTAGTCGACACTGCGGGCGGTGTTGCAGGCCGCCTCACCGATGCGTGCACGGGCTGCTTCGTCGAGCAAGGGCGACGGTGCCTCCTCGATGACCTTCTGGTGCCTGCGCTGCAGGCTGCATTCGCGTTCGCCGAGGTGGATGACGTTGCCGTGTTCGTCGGCGAGAATCTGCACCTCGATGTGCCGGGGCCGCAACACGAATCGCTCGAGGAAGAGGGTGTCGTCGCCGAACGACGACGCCGCTTCCCGGCGGGCGCTGGTCAATGCGGCGGGTAGGTCCTCGGCGCGCTCGACCAGACGCATACCTTTTCCGCCGCCACCGGCGGAGGGTTTGACCAGCACCGGGAATCCGACGTCGGGAGCGCCGGCGATGAGGTCGGCGTCGGTGAGGCCGGGACGGGAGATACCGGGGACGACGGGGACCCCGAAGGCGCTGACCGCGGCCTTGGCGGCGATCTTGTCGCCCATCACTTCGATGGCTTTCGCCGGCGGCCCCAGAAAGGCGATTCCGGCTTCGGCACAGGCGGATGCGAACTCGGAGTTCTCGGAGAGAAATCCGTATCCCGGATGAATGCCCTGCGCTCCTGTGGCTTTCGCGGCCGCGATCACCTTGGCGATGTCGAGGTAGCTCTCGCGAGCGTTGGCGGGACCGAGGCGTACCGCGGTATCGGCCTCGTGGACGTGGCGGGCGTCGACGTCGGCGTCGCTGTAGACGGCAACGGTGCGAATCCCCATGCGGCGCAGCGTTCGCGCCACCCGCACGGCGATCTCGCCGCGATTGGCGATCAGAACGGTGTCTATCATGGTCATGTCCGTCACATCCTGAAAACGCCGTAGGAGACCGGCTCGAGCGGTGCATTGGCGCACGCTGCGAGGGCCAGTCCGAGTACCTGCCTGGTATCGGCCGGGTCGATGATGCCGTCGTCCCACAGGCGGGCCGTCGAATAGTAGGGGTTGCCCTGGCTCTCGTACTGCTCGCGTATCGGAGCCTTGAACGATTCCTGGTCCTCGTCGCTCCACGGTTTTCCCGCCGCATCGAGTTGTTCGCTGCGCACCGTCGCGAGCACCGACGCCGCCTGCTCGCCGCCCATCACCGAGATTCGCGCGTTGGGCCACATGAACAGGAAGCGCGGTGAATACGCTCTGCCGCACATCGAGTAGTTACCTGCACCGTAGGAACCGCCGATGACGACGGTGATCTTGGGGACGCGGGCACACGCCACCGCGGTGACCATCTTCGCGCCGTGTTTTGCGATGCCGCCTGCCTCGTAGTCGCGGCCGACCATGAAGCCCGAGATGTTCTGCAGGAAGACGAGCGGGATACTGCGCTTGTCGCACAGTTCGATGAAATGTGCGCCCTTCATGGCAGATTCGGCGAACAGCACACCGTTGTTGGCGATGATGCCGACGGGATGACCGTGAAGGTGGGCGAACCCGGTGACGAGTGTCTTGCCGTATTCGGCCTTGAACTCGTCGAATTCGCCGCCGTCGACCACCCTGGTGATCACCTCACGCACGTCGTACGGCGTGCGAGGATCGGTGGGTACGACGTCGTAGAGCTCGGTCTGGTCGGCTACCGGGTCACGCGTCGTGACGACGTCCCACGGCCGTGGAGTGCGGGGCCCCAGCGTCGACACGATTCGGCGGACCCGGTGTAGTGCGTCTCGATCGTCCTCGGCGAGATGGTCGGTGACGCCGGAGATCTTCGAATGCAGATCACCACCGCCGAGTTCTTCTGCGGTGACGACCTCGCCGGTCGCGGCCTTCACCAGTGGCGGGCCGCCGAGGAAGATGGTGCCCTGGTTCTTGACGATGATGGCCTCGTCGCTCATCGCCGGCACGTAGGCGCCGCCTGCTGTACACGAGCCCATGACGGCGGCGATCTGCGCAATTCCTTTGGCGCTCATGGTCGCCTGGTTGAAGAAGATGCGGCCGAAGTGATCACGATCGGGGAACACCTCGTCCTGGCGTGGCAGGAACGCGCCGCCCGAGTCGACGAGGTAGATGCACGGCAGGGTGTTCTGCAGTGCGATCTCCTGCGCGCGCAGATGCTTCTTGACCGTCATCGGGTAGTACGTGCCGCCCTTGACGGTGGCGTCGTTGGCGACGATCACGCATTCGCGACCGGAAACGCGTCCGATGCCGGCGATCACTCCTGCGCCGGGGCACTCGTCGTCGTAGAGACCGTTGGCAGCCAGTGGTGCGATCTCCAAGAACGGGCTGCCTGGATCGAGCAGCTCGTCGACGCGGTCGCGGGGGAGCAGTTTGCCGCGCGCGATGTGTCGTTCCCGGGATTTTTCGCTACCGCCGAGCGCCGCCGCGGCGAGCCGCTCGGCCAGCTCACTGGTGAGCAGCTCGTGATCTGCCCGGTTGGCAGCAATATCGATTGCCATGAGGTGCACGCCTTAGGGGTTGGACGCCGGTGTCACAGGAGTTCAGTTAATGGTTGATAACTGACATCATAGTAAACTACGATTAACTGAGAGTCCAGGGTCGAGGGGGAGTCAGTGCAGGAGTTGGAGGCGAAGCCCACCACGGTGCGTGAGCAGCGCAAGGCCGAGCGTCGGCAGCAGTTGCTCGATGCCGCGGCGTCACTGTTCGCCGAACGCGGATTCACCTCGGTGCGCCTCGAGGATCTGGGCGCGGCAGTCGGTGTCAGCGGACCCGCCGTCTACCGTCACTTCCCGAACAAGGAGGCCGTGCTCGTCGAGCTGATGGTCGGGATCTCGGGGTATCTGCTCGACGGTGGCCGTGCGGTGGTCGATCGTGGTGGGGCTGCCGTGGACGCGTTGTCCGCGTTGGTCGAGTTCCACCTCGACTTCGCCTTCGACACACCGGCCTTCATCAGAATCCAGGATCGCGACCTGCAGAGTCTGCCCGAGGGCGCTCGACGCAAGGTACGCCGAATGCAGCGCGAGTACGTCGAACTGTGGGTCGAGGTCCTGTGCACCGTCGACCCGACGTCGAACGAAGCCGACGCTCGCACTGCGGCACACGGCGTGTTCGGTCTGATCAATTCGACGCCTTACAGCGCGGGACGCAGTCCGTCACGTACTGCCAGGCCCGTCTTGCGAGCAATGGCGCTGAGGGCGTTGGGGCTTCCTGCCTGACGCACCGACCTGAGTGTCCACAATGTGCCCACACGATCGCGATCCCGCTTTCGGATCCGAATAGTGGACGCCGAGCGCACCTACACCGACGCGCGCTCGGATTCGTCCGCCTGCTGTGGGGTTGGCTCGGGCGAACGCGCGCGACGGGATCCGATCACTCCGGCGGCGACGGCACCGACGAGACAGGCTCCACCGACCGCGTATCCCAGGAGTGGTCCGCGAGAAGTCAACCAGGCCAGGCTGTTCGCAGCGTCGCGTGCGGAGTTCACCTGCTCCAGGCGACCCGTCTCGTTCAGAGCGAGTGACGCCTTGAAGATGGTGACCTCGGGGACCTGCGGATCTCTCGCGAAGTACTGGTACGGGGTTTCTCTGCCCCACACCAGGCTTCCGCTTCTGGGTTCGACGTAGATGTCGCGAACGTTGGAATACCATCGCTTCATCGTGATCGGTTCGTCCCCGTCGCCCAGTCCCCACTTCGATGCCGGGAGGGTCACCGAGTTGATCGGTGACTGCGTCGTGGTCGACAGGTCGGCTTCGGTCACGATCGATCGGAAGCGATAGATCGGCAGACCTTCCATGGTGATCTCCTCGACGAAGTTCGCCTCGAAGCTCGTCCACGCCGTCGAGTCGTAGACCGTGTACGTGATCGGCTGGGTATCGAAGGGGAAGCGATGCTGTAATCCATTGCGCGGCAGTGGAATAGCAGGTGAATCGACGGTGGTCTGCAATGATCCCGCCGGCTCGACGGGTAGGCCGGTGCGTCGGTCGCTGGTCACTCGATCCACCGAGGCGGTCAGCAGGCCTTCATCGCCGTCGCGGTCGGCGCGTCGCACCGTGGCTCCGACCTGGAAGGTGACGCGGTCTGCGTCGGAGGGATCCTCCACGGTGATGTACCGCTGGAGAACGAGGGGAACATCGGTTGCGATCGACAAGGGCCCCGGGCCGGCGATCGTCTTCGAGTCGAGGACCTCGCCGCCCGCTCCGTCTGCCGTGGTGGCCACTGTGGTGGCGGCGATGTCGAGGGGAGTGACCGCCAGACGGTCGTACACGAGGGTGGGCAGAAGAAGCGCAACGACGATCGCGAAGGATCCCAGACCTGCGAGCAGGCACATCGCGATTCTCACCCGTGACATGAACTTCGTCCCCACTGTTTTCGACTTCGGCCACCTCATCCTGCCGTGACGAAAGCGTCGAATGTCCGCTTCCGCGTTGTGACCTGTCAGCACGTTCGAGGGAAATGACAGAGACATCAACCGATGTTGAGATTGTGCCCGGCGGTGCACACTGGTTTCGAACGACGCTGAATCGAGGGACGACGCATGGCGACCGGTATCGATCCAGGCCCAGTGGTCGATCGCGGCAGCCGTTGGCGAACCATCGGGACACTGCGGTCCGGGCCCGGGTCTGCTCTTCTTCCCTTCGGCTGGGGACCGGCAATCGTGTTGGTCCTCGTGGCCTTCGTGGACCGGATCGAATTCAGCCTCGTTGCCGCCGTTCTCCCTCAGCTTCAGGCCGAATGGGGTTTCGGCGACGCGGTGGCGGGATCGCTGCCCAGTGCATCCGCGATCGCCGCGGGCGTTCTGGCGATACCGGCTGCGTACTTCGCCGATCGTCACGATCGCGGCAGGATCGTGACCTGGGTCGTCGTTCTGTGGTCTCTGGCGACGCTGGGTTCCGCGCTTGCGCCCACGTTCCTGATCTTCTACCTCGTGCGGGTCGGTCTTGCCGCGGCGGAGGCGGTGGACAACCCGGCGAGCGCGAGCCTGCTTGCCGACTTCTACCCGCCCGCAACACGATCCACCGCGTTCGGTTGGTGGCGAACCTCGGCGTATCTGGGCGGTGCGGGCATCGTTCTGGGTGGTGTGCTGGCGGACTGGCTGGGCTGGCGCGGGGCGTTCATGGTCATGACGATCCCGGGACTGCTTGTCGCAGTGCTCGTCTCACGTCTGAAGGAACCGGAACGCGGATACGCCGACAGGTTGGCGGCCCGCGCGGACCCGAGCCTGGAGGCTCCCACGCCGTCCGGCCCGCTTGCCGCCCAGCTCCGCCGACTGCTGCCCATCAGAACGCTGTGGTTCACCGGTGCGGCTCTGACGGTCATGAGCCTGTCGATCGGTGGCCTGACCTTCTGGCTTCCGAGTCTGCTGCAACGCCGGTACGGCCTGTCCGAATCGGCCGCCGCGACGGCGGGCGGTGGAATGACGCTTGTGGGAATCGTTCTCGGCACGCTCGTCGCGGCGATGGCAACCCGAAGGGCCGTGATCGGGAACAGCCTCGCCCAGTGGCGAGTAGTGCTGGGTGGTGGCGGAATTCTCCTCGGCAGTGTGTTCATGTCGATTGCGCTCGGCATGAACGCCACGGTGGTGTTCGTCGTACTTCTCACCGTCTTCGCCTTCTTCTCGGCTTTTGCCCTCCCCACGCTCACCGCATGTGTCGCCGACGTGGTCCCGGCCCGGGATCGGGGTCTGGGATTCGGCATGCTTCAGATCGCCGCGACCGCGGGCGGTGCCGTCGGGCCGCTTCTGGTCGGCGTGGTGTCCGACGCGGCCGATTCACTCACCGTCGGCCTGGTTCCGCTGCTACCGCTGTTGGCCGTCGGCGGGATCTTGGCCCTCCTTGCCTACTGGTCCGTCGAACCCGATGCGCGACGCGTCCTGGCCGCGGCCGCGCAGGAAGAGTAATTCGTTGTCGTCGGCCACAATGTCTCCATGACGATTGAGCTTTCGCGCGCCGAGGTCGGCCGACGGCAGAGTCGATTCACTCTCGACGAGATTCCCCGCCTGTTGGCGATGGCCGGCTTCGTAGCCGCTCTGCACGTGATCGGATGGGGGTTGTTCACGCACTACGACTCCATTCCGAGCATCCATGGACTCACCGGGGCCGACGGCACCCTCGTGTACGCCGGAGCAGGCGTGTTGGCGTACACACTCGGGCTCAGGCACGCCTTCGACGCCGATCACATCGCGGCCATCGACGACACCACCCGCTTTCTGCTGCAGAAGGGCAAGCGGCCGTTGGCCGTCGGGCTCTTCTTCTCACTCGGTCATTCGACGGTCGTGTTCGTCTTCGTCGCCGCTATCGCCTTCGTCGCGTCCCAGGCCACGGCGTTCCAGGACGCATTCGCCGGAGTCGGCGGCATCATCGGCACGCTCGTGTCCGGAACGTTCCTGTATCTCATCGCGGCGTTGAACATCGCCGTGCTCGCGGGAATCGTCGGAGTCTGGCGACGTGCGAAACGAGGTGAGTTCACCGAAGCCGGCCTCGACGAGTTGCTGGCCAAGCGTGGGCTGATGAATCGACTGTTCCGCGGCCGCTACGACAAGCTGATCAATCACTCGTGGCAGATGTACCCGCTGGGTCTGCTGTTCGGGCTGGGATTCGACACCGCCACTCAGGTCGGTCTGCTTGCGATCGCAGGCACGACGGCCATGGCAGGCGGACTTCCGCCGATGGCGATCATCGCGCTGCCGGTTCTGTTCGCCGCGGGCATGACCACGATGGACACCATCGACGGCATCTTCATGTCCAAGGCGTACGGATGGGCGTTCGTGACGCCGGTGCGCAAGATCTACTACAACATGACGATGACGGGCCTGTCCGTCTTCGTGGCATTGGTGATCGGCACGGTGCAGTTGTTGTCGCTGCTCGCCGAGCAGTTCGAGCTGACCGGCGGCCTGTGGGACGCGCTGGCCGTCATCGATCTCAATTTGGCCGGCCAACTCGTCGTCGGCACGTTCTTCGTCGTGTGGATCGGTGCGGTCGTGTATTACAAGGTGGCGCGCATCGACGAACGCGGTGGCTTCGCGCACTCGAACGGAATGGAGACCCAGTGACCTCTCGTCGTCTGATCGGTGCTCTCGCAGTTGCCGCGACTGTCGCGTCGAGCATGGTGACGGCGCTGCTGGCCGCACCTGCTTCCGCAGCACCGGCGATCACTCAGGAGATCGGCGACGTCGTCTCCACTCGTGATCTGCCGCGGGAACTGTGGGTTCCCGGCGCGGCCTCGGCCGAAGTGCTCACCTACGTCACCACCGACACGTTCGGCGACAAAGCGCTGAGCACCGGCACCGTCTTCCTGCCGCCCGGCACGCCGCCCGCGGGTGGTTGGCCGGTGATCTCGTGGGCCCACGGCACATCCGGTCTTGGGGATTCGTGTGCGCCGTCGATGATCGGTCCGGCGTACGCCGAGCGCGATCTGCCGTACCTGGGAAACTGGCTCGCGCAGGGTTACGCCATCGTGGCCAGCGACTATGCCGGCCTCGGAACACCCGGCTTGCCGACGTATCTCGACGGTCGAACCACGGCACACAACGTCGTGGACATGGTCAAGGCGGGCCGCAACCACAGCGAAGCCCTGTCGCGATCCTGGGTGGCCGTCGGCCAATCGCAGGGCGGCGGAGCAGCGATCTACACCGCCCGGTACGCAACGGAATTCGGCGGCCCCGAGCTCGACTACCGAGGGGCGGTCGGCACCGGAACTCCCGCGTACATCGAGAAATTGGTCTCGATCGGTGGACCGGGCGTTCCGCCGGTGGAGCTGCCGTCGGGACTGACCGCCTACGTCGCGTACATCGGCGCATCACTGCGCTACGCGCATCCCGAGCTCGGACTGGACAACATCCTGACCCCGCTCGGAAAGAAGTACGCAGACCTGGCCGAGACGGAGTGCGTATCGGACTTCGAGGAACAACTCGACGGTGTGACGATCGGCGACTTCTTCACCGCGCCACTGACGAGCCTGCCCAATTTCACGGCCGTGCTCGACGACTACATGGCGATGCCCGAAACAGGATTCGACAAGCCCTTCTTCATGGGAAACGGTCTCCAGGACATCGACGTTCCGTTTCCGACCACCGCGGCCTACGTCGCGCGTCTGACCGCCAACGGTCAGCCGGTGACGTTCCGGGCCTACAACACCGACCACAGTGGAGCCCTCGTCCAGTCACAGGCCGACACGATCCCGTTCGTCGCAGGACTGCTTCGCTAGCCGACCGGGCGTTTGCCGGGCAATCCGTATGCGCGGGCCGTGAACTTCTCGAGCACGGTGCGTGGTAACAATCGCTTGGCGAGAAACACTGCGGGCGCATTGCTGCCGACGGCGTAGATCGGGAGGGTCTTCTTGTCCTCGACCGCTCTCAGCACGGTCTTCGCGACCGTCTCGGCCGTGATGCCCTGTGCCTCCTTGGCGTCGAGCTTCGCGATCACCGTGGTGAAATCGCGTAGGTAGGGCGAATGCGGTCCGCAGTACTTGGTGCGACGGGCGGACAGGCCGGTGGCGATCGAGCCGGGTTCGACTGTGGTGATGTCGATTCCGTACGGTTCGAGCTCGAACCGTGCCGCAGTGCTGAAGCCCTTGATCGCGGCCTTGGTTGCGGCGTACGAGGAACGGTAGGCCAGGGGGAAGCTCGCGAGCATCGAGCCGATGTTGACGATTCTGCCGCGGCCGCGCTCACGCATGGCCGGCAATACGGCCTGGGTCAACTCGATCGCGCCGAACACGTTGAGCTGAAACAATCGAGTGATCGCCTCGATGGGGAGTTCTTCGAGTGGGCCGCACTGGCTTTCGCCTGCGTTGTTGATCAGCACATCGATCGGGGAGTCGCCGAGTTCGTCCACGAACGCACGGATCGATTGCGGATCCGTCAGGTCCAGATCGCGGTAGTCGACCCCCGGGATCGGGGTGGCCACCTTCGAGCTGTTACGGCTGGTGCCGATGACGTGATAGCCGCGGGCGATCAGAGTTTCGGCGACGGCCTCGCCGATTCCCGACGTCGCTCCGGTGACAAGTGCAGTGTTCATCTACGCCTCTTTGTTGCTGTGCGGGTAGGGCTCGGCTTCGTCGCAACGTGTGCCGGGCAGTCTCGCCGACGAAAAGCGGTGGTCGGTACCTTGGTGTGCAGGGAAGGTACCGAGGTGCCCGACGCCATGACGGTGCGGTCCGGTCGGACTATGGCAGCGACAGCATGCCCGCTGCGCAGCCAGGCCCCGAGATCCGACGACGCCGCCACTTCGACGACGACGGCTCCGCGACGTTCGACCTCTCGACGGTGCCCGATGGACAAGGGCGTCGACGAGACGAACAGGAATTGGCCGGGCGCGAGGTCGTCCAGGCGCATTCCATTGTCCAATGTGCTGTTGGGGCAGAGCTTTCCGGCCAGAGTGCGAACCGGCACGGGCGGACGCAACACGTACTGCGATCGGCCGAGTGACGGCGTGGTGCTGGCGGTGACCTTTGCGCCGATGAACGGCAGATACCCCAGAGCGGGTGCGATGTTCGTGCGCATGATGCCGGTGAGCCGGCTGCCGCCGGTCATGGCCCATCCGATCGCGACCGCCAACTCGATCATCTGCTTGGCGTGCGTCTTTCGTTCCGTCTCGTAGCTGTCGAGCGAGGTCTCCTTCAGATGCCCGTCGAGCACGCCGACGATCTTCCAGGCCAGGTTGCGCGCATCTCGGAGCCCAGCGCCCATCCCCTGTCCGATGAAGGGCGGCGTCAGATGCGCGGAATCGCCCAGGAGGAAAACCCGGCGATCACGCCACCGGTCGGCCACCTGTGCCCGAAAGGTGTACTCGGCGCAGCGAATCAGCTCCATCTCGGGCTCGTCCACAGATTCCAGCCACGGCGCGATCAGTGGACCGATCGACGCCAGGTCGGTGAAGGCGTCCATGGTCTCGTCGTCGTGCAGACGGAATTCCCAGCGATAGCGGGTGGGGCCGATGCGCATGTAGGTCGCCGATCGCTCGGAATCGCACACCTGGTGCACGCCGTCCCACTGATCGAGGTCCGCATCGGTGGCGATGTCGACCACCAACCATCGCTGTGCGAAGCCGAGATCGTGCATCTTCGAACCGATGGAGGCTCGAACGATGCTGTTGGCCCCGTCGCAGCCGAGTACGTAGTCGGCGGTCACCCAGTGTGGGGTCCCGTCCACGGTCGAGTCGTACCGGACCCGCACCGAATTCTTCAGATTCTGGACGTCGGTGATCTCGCAATTGCCGCGCATCTCCACGCATTCGAATTGTGAGATGTGTTTGCGCATCAGCTGTTCGAGATCGGGCTGATCGAACATGTTGGCTTGCGGATACCCGTGCGGTCGATCGTCGGGATCCCGCTCGAACTCGGCAAGCGTGCGGATCTGTTTGTCGCACAATCGCAGTCCGCGACCGGGGCGCGAGATTCCCGCGAAGTCCTCGGCCAGGCCGATATCGCCGAGAATGCGGAACACCTCGTCGTCGAGATGGACCGCGCGAGGCTGTGGGTAGACGTCCTCCCACCTGTCCAACACGAGGCAGGGCACGCCGTACCGACCCAGCAGCAACGCAGCGGTCATGCCCGTCGGACCGGCGCCGACGATCACCACGGGAAAGTGGCGACCGTCGGACGTGTTTTCGGTCATCGGTAGGAGACCCGGGTGCGCTGGACTCCCAGATCGAGGGCTCCGTCGGGAGTGGAGCACGTCAGTTCGAGCACGTCACCGTCCTTCAGAAACGCCGGATTCTTGGCCTGCTTCTTGAAGAAGACCTTCCACTTGACCGACGGTGGAACCAGCGATCCGATCATTTCGATCGGCTTGGCGGGGGCCTTCAGTGCGGTGCCCCCCGGCGTACCGGTGAGCAGTAGATCGCCCGGATCGATCCGCTGAAACTTGCTCAGCGCCTTCAGCGATTCGACCGGACGGTAGATCATGTCGGCGACCGTACTGTCCTGCCGGACCGAACCGTTGACGCGCAAGGTCAATGCGAGGTCTCCGAACCGGTCGAACTCGCCGGCCTCGAGCAGTACGAGGCGCGGCCCGACCGGCGTGAAGGTGGGGTACGACTTGCCCTCGTAGAACTGAGTTTTGGGCAACTGGACATCGCGCGCCGAGACGTCGTTGGTGATCACGAGCCCGGCCACGTACTCGGCCACGTTGGACGCGTCGATCTTGGTGCCGACGGTGAGGGTCTTGCCGAAGACCAAGCCGATCTCGATCTCGTAGTCCAGCAACTTGACGTGCGCGGGCTTGATCACGTCGTCGGTGGGTCCACTGATCGAGCCCGAGGTCTTGCGGAAGAACGTCAGCGGCACCGTCTCGGGGTTCATTCCCGAGTCCTTCACATGCGAGACGAAGTTCGTCATGTTCGCCATGATTCGGCAGGGCGCGGTGACCGGCGAGATCGGCGACAACGTCTCCACGGCAACGACATCGGTGGACTCGCGCGCCGACTCGATGGCCGCTCGATCGGCGAGTAGCTCGGCGGTGGTGGTGGCCGAGGTGTCGATTCGGGACGCCCCGGCCGGGGTCTCCACCCACCAGGCGTCGGCGGTGCGCAGTACAGCGATGCTCATGAGGAAGCCACTTTCATCAGGCCGCGAAGGCGTTCGGTGTCGAATTCGTTGTCGGTGCGTAGCGAGGAGATGATCGATTTGAGCTCGTGCAGAGACGCTTTGCTCGGCGCGATCCCGAGGAAGTCCTTGGACGCAGGCGGCCCCCACTGAGCCAGGCCGGATGCGGTCATCGGTGCCCAGCCGGGCTCGAGGGAGCTGTCGAACATATCGCCGTCGCTGAAATGTTCCACCAGGAAACCGTCGGGATCCCGCCAGTAGTCGAAGATCTGGCTGCCCTGGATGTGCCTGCCGATACCCCACGAATGCCGGTACCCGCGCTGGGTCAGGTACTCCCCGCCCGCGGCGATGGCGTCGAGATCCGACACCTGGTAGGCCGAGTGTACGTACCGGTTGGACGGACCGAGAGTCATTGCGAGAGTGTGATGATCGGCCGGAGTGTTGCCACGATCGCAGCGGATGAAGCTCATCACCGGACCGCGATCACGCTGGCCGTCGTAGTAGAGGAAGTCGCTGACGATCAGTCCGAGATGATGCAGGTACCAGTTCAGGTTCTCGAGGTAGCCGGTGCGCTGGAGCACCACGTGTCCCAGACGTTGGACTCGGGCGGGCTGACGCGGAGGCCGCTGCGTCGCATTGAGTCGGTAGCGCGGGTCGCCGAAGTTGTAGGTGTGCGCTGGCTGGCCGGGCAGCTCGGGATGCTCGGTGTACCCGGACACCACCTGGACGGGTTGTCCACCCGGGTCGGTGAGATTCACGGCTACACCGCCGAGTGTGTCGGGTAGTCGTTGGACGCGCTGCCCGGTGGCCTCGGCCAGCCTCATCAGGTCGGCATCGTCTGCGGCGGCGAAGGCTGCGCCCACGAAGCGTGTTCGCTTGCCGCGACGGATGATCACGCACGGTGCGCCGACGTGCGTACCTCGCAGATGGATCTCTTCCGGAGTGCGAAGCGAGACGGTGAAACCGAAGGCCACGGCGAACGCCTCGGCCTTGGTCAGATCCGGCTTGCGAAACTCCAGCCACGCAATGTCCCGAACCTTGATGATGGGATCCTTCGCGCGACCGGGGTGCTCGCCGGTGAGCGCGCCTTGGTCCACGTGCATGTCCTTGTGGCCGTCGACGTCCTGTGCCATTGAGCCTCCCTCGTTGGTGACAATATCGTCACCTATGACAGTGCCGTCAGTCAATAGTGTTGACAGAATCGTCAGCCATGAGGAAGAGTCAGGCCGTCGACCAGCGCAGACAGAAGTAGGGACCATGACCGAAACCCCGAATCGACTCGAGCGCCGCAAGGCCCGCACGCGTGGAGCGTTGATCGAAGCGGCGCAGGGCTTCATCGCCCGCGGCGAACTGAACGCGCCGATCGCAGAGATCACCCAGGCCGCCGACGTGGGTATGGGGTCGTTCTACAACCACTTCGTCAGTCGAGAGCAGCTGTTCCAGTCGGCGGTCGACGGTGCCCTGGAGTTGCTGGGCGGCTACCTCGATTCGCTGACCGACGTCGACGCCGACCCCGCCGAGGCGTTCACTCGATCGTTTCGAATCTCCGGCCGACTCTTTCGCCTGCAACCAGAACTCAGCCGCGTGCTCATCCACTCCGGTCCCGAGTTGATCACCTCGCAGCACGGTCTCGGTCCACGTGCGGCGAGGGACATCGTCGCCGGAGTCGATGCGGGGTACTTCCGGGTCGAGGACATACAGCTGTCCTTGGCTCTGGTGGCAGGCGCATTGCTCGGTCTGGGCCAGCTACTGCTCGAGCAACCTGATCGTGACGACAACGAGGCCGTGGATCGAATGGCGTACAGCGTGCTGCTCGCGCTGGGAATGTCCGACGCCGATGCGCGTGACCTGTGCGCCCGGCCGCTCCCGCCGATGAGTGACGTTCCCAGCGTGGACGGTGAGAGCGCATAGCCCACGCGGCTACGGAACGTCAGCGTGCGTGTGTCTCCTCCAGATCCCGGATGATCTGCGCAACCCGACGGTCCCGGACGAGCCTGCGTTCCAGAATCGGGTTGAGCATTCCCCGGAACCAGAAGTACGGAGTCCACACGGCAGGGGCGATCAATCGTGCCCGACGGGTCCGGACCGCGTGTACGAGCAACTCGGCGGCTCGCTGAGACGGCAGGCGTCGGCTCAGCGGCCACGGAAGAAATCCTCCGATTCGCCGACCGATCGGATCGTCCTCGAGGGTGTGCCGTGCCAGATCGGTGTCCACCACTCCGAAGTACGCGAGACCGGCCGATGCGCCGACGGCAGCAAGTTCGATGCGCAGAGCGCGGCCCAGCTGTTCCACGGCCGCCTTGCTCACCATGTACGCGGACCCACCCATCCCGGGAGTGAATGCAGCGCAGGACGATACGAGCAGTATGTGTCCGCCGCTCGCGACGATCTCGTCGGCGGCGGCCCGCACGATGTTGAGGACGCCGCCGAAGTTCACCGCCATCACCGAGTCGAAGACGGCGCGGTCGATCGACCTGATGGTGGCCGGCGGCGGGGTGATCCCGGCATTGGCGATCACGATGTCGAGGCGGCCGAACCTGTCGATCGTTGCCGCGACGCAGTCCGCCATCGCTGCCGGATCGGTGACGTTACCGACGAGCAGAAGTGTCCTTTCCGTACCGGTCGGATCCGCGGGAAAATCTCGATCCACCACCGCGACAGACGCTCCCGCCGCGCGCAATCTCTCGACCGTCGCGGCTCCGATTCCACGGGCTCCGCCGGTGACCAGTGCCACCTTTCCCGCGAGTTCGATGGTGCCGCTCATGCGAGCTCCTTGCTGGTCGCGAGCATCGGATCTACCTCGGAAAGCGCGCTGCGGCAGTGATAATGACGCAGTTCGATGGTGGACATACGCCGGGTGAAATTGCGTACCGAACCGGGCCAGTACGTCACGTTGCGTCCGGACGGGCTCAAGTAGTAACTGCTGCATCCTCCCGAGTTCCACACCGATCCCGCAAGACGCTCGTCGGTGTGATCCGCGAATTCGATCTGTGCCCGCATGCTGACCTCTAGGGCCGCCAGTGCGTTGTCGTCCATCGCGCGCAGTGCCGCAAGGATGTAGTTCACCTGAGCCTCGATGGTGACCACCTGGGAGGTGTACACCACCGAGTTGGGGCCGAGAAGCATGAAGAAATTCGGGAAGCCGTGCACCGTGGTGCCCCGGTACGACGACATTTCCCCTTTGGGCCAGTGGTCCGCCAACGACTTTCCGTCACGACCGACGATCCGCCGGAAGCCGGTGTGGCCGGACACGGTGAATCCCGTCCCGAGGACGATGGCATCGACCTGGTGCACGGTCCCGTCGGTGGTGACGATGCCCTCGGGCACGATCCGCGCGATGCTCGTGGTTTCGACGGTGACGTTCTCACGGCACAGGGCGGGGTAGAACTTGTTCGAGAACGTCGGTCGCTTGCAACCGAATTCGTAACCAGGTGTGAGCTTCTCGCGAAGTACAGGGTCCTTCACCTGACGACGGAGATGCGCGCGCCCCAATGCCGTCAGCGGTGCGAGCAACGATCGATGGCCGATGAGTCCGGGAACCAACGCTTCCTGGAACAGATCGAACGTGCGGCGCATCGCCCGCTGGGCCCGGGGGAACTTCCTGAGCAGGGACCTGCCGGATTCGGAGATCGGCCGGTCGGGATGCGGAAGGATCCATGTCGGTGTCCGCTGGAACAGCGTCAGGTGCGCGGCCTCGGGGGCCAGACGCGGAACGAACTGCACCGCGGATGCTCCGGTGCCGATGACGGCGAGACGTCGGCCCTGGGCGGAGTGCTGATGGTCCCACTTCGCCGAGTGGAACACGGTGCCCGAGAACGATTCCAGTCCTTCGATGTCGGGAGTTGCCGGTTCACTGAACGGGCCGAGTGCTCCGATGAGGATGCGCGCAGACCATGTTCCCTCGCTCGTCCGCACCACCCACTGGGCCTGTTCGTCGTTCCACGTCGCGTCGAGTACCTCGTGCCCGAAACGGATGCGATCGCGGATACCGAAACGATCGGTGCAATCGTTGAGATACGCCTCGATCTCGGGCTGAAGCGGGTAGAGCCGCGT
The DNA here is from genome assembly GCF_002258965.1 of Rhodococcus sp. 05-339-2. NCBI lineage: Bacteria > Bacillati > Actinomycetota > Actinomycetes > Mycobacteriales > Nocardiaceae > Rhodococcus > Rhodococcus sp. 05-339-2. The sequence continues at coordinate 159,708 of NZ_NOYW01000016.1, read as the reverse complement.
CCAGTCGGGGTTGGGTGCGAACGAGAACGAATACAGCGCCGACGGAATATCGCACTGCGCACCGGGATAGGTGTTCACGTGCCACGTTCCACCGACCGCCGTATCGCGCTCGAAGATCAGAAAGTCGCTGCGGCCTTCCTGCTCGAGCCTGATCGCGGCCCCGAGGCCACCGAAGCCCGCGCCGATGATCGCGACGTCGGTGTGCGGTACGGGCGTGGCACTGTCGAATGGTGTTGCAGGCATGAGGGTATGGGCTCCTTCTACAGATCGAGGACGAGAGCTTCGCCGTCGACGGCAGCGCGCGAGACACACAGGGTGAGTGAGTTCTCGCGTTCGGACGGGCTCAGGACGCGATCTCGGTGCTCGACGCGTCCGGCGACGAGACCGACGACGCACGCTCCGCAGAAGCCTTGCCGACACGAGAACGGCTGATCCGGCCTGGACCGGCGGAGTGCGTCGAGAGCGGTCTCCTGCGCACCGACCTCGATGGTGTCTCCCGAACGATCGAGCTGTAACACGAACGGCATGCCGTCGACCACCGCTGCAGGCGCGAACAACTCGGTGTGGAATTCACGAACGGCCGTACTGGCGAGGGACTCGTCGCGGAGCCTGCCCGACAGCGCCGCGGGCCCGCAGACGTACATCGCGGAGTTGCCCATCCCGAGATCGACGATGTCCTCCGGAACCGGAAATCCGTCGATATCATCGGTTTTGACGATCACATGCCCGCGCGAGGTCAGTGCCAACTGCTGCAGTAGGGCAACGAACGGCAGTCTCGCTCGAGAGCGACCGTGGTAGTACAGCGTCCACCGCGCCCCGTCCCGGACGGCGCGTTCGATCATCGCCCGGATGGGGGTGATGCCGATTCCGGCGGCCACGAAGAGGTAATGCTCGGCCTCCGCCATCGGAAAGGCATTGCGGGGCCCTCGAACTCGCAGGACATCGCCTCGTGAGAGCGCGTGGATCTCGGTGGACGCTCTACCGCCGGGGATCTTGCGGACGCTGATGCGGTAGTGATCACCTGACCCGGGTCGACCGGCGAGTGAGTACTGCCGCACCGAACCGGACGGAGTGGTGACGTCGATGTGAGCTCCGGGTTGCCATGTCGGTAGTGGTGCACCGTCCCTGCGCGACAGCAGCAGCGAGCGAACGTCCTCGGCCTCGTCGATCGTATCGTCGACGACGGTCTCGAATTCGTATCCGACGCTTCGTCGGGGCCGCGCCGGAGACAGGGCCGTCACGATCGGCGAATCGGTGACGAGCCTGGCGTAGAAACGGGACGCGGCACCGATGGCGCGAAGTCCCCGTCCCGGTGCCGTCACGGTGATCTCGCCGAGATGGCTGTGCACCGGAGGCACTGTGGTCGTCACTGCTGGGCCGCCAGCGCCGCGGGGGAGACTGCCAGGTACTGCACGGCCTTGTCGATGTCGCCCATCTTCGAGGGGTGGAAGCCGGGACGGATGTACAGGGCGAGCTGCACGAACAGGAACGACAGGCCCGGTATCAGGTGCTTGCGTGACGCTCGTGCGAACGCGATCGGCCACGGGGCGCGCAGCCGCCGCGTACCGGTTCGTGGCGTGGCGACCGAATTCCGGTACAGGTACGCGGCGGTACTGAACCACAACACGGCCAACCCAGCGCTGGCGATCACCGCGGTTCGGGCGCGGCGGAATGCGCCACCGTCGACGTACTGGAACGCATCGAATGCGACATTGCGGTGTTCGAGTTCTTCCGCTCCGTGCCAACGCAGCAGATCCAGCATCGTCGGGTCGACGCCGATGCGGTCGAATTCGGCATTGTCGAGCAGCCACTCGCCTACCACTGCGGTGAAATGCTCTGCTGCTGCATAGATTCCGAGGCGCTCGTTGAGCCATGCTTTGCCTGCGCGGCCGGTGAGGCCGTGATCGCCGAACACCACACCCACGGCGAAGCGGATGCGCTGCAGAATCGGTTCGATGTCCACTCCGTGCGCGACGAGGTAGGTGCGGAAGCTTTCGTGAGAGGACGCGTGTGTGGCTTCCTGGCCGACGAATCCCACGACTTCCTCGTGCAGTCTGCGGTCGTCGATGTACGGCAGCGCGCGGGCGAACACGTCCGCCATCGCTCGTTCTCCCTCGGGCAGAACCAGGTGCATGACGTTCCAGAAGTGGGTGGCGTACCACTCGTGGGGGATGTACTGGAGTGGAACTCCGGACCAGTCGAATGTCACCGCGCGCGCCACTATCGCGTAGGACTCGTCCGTGTACTGCTCGTCCGAGTCGCCCGCCTTGTTCCGAGACATTCGAAACTCCGTTTCTTCGAGATCGTGCTGCTGCTGCCAGTGATGCTACATAGCAACATATTATGTTGCAATGTTGCACAGAATCGACGGTGGACGGCCGATAGGATCAAGCGATGCATCCAGATGGGGACGACGGGCCGATTCTCGATGCCGCCTTGGAACTGTTCGGTGAGGTCGGAATTCCTCGAACCACCATCGGCGACGTCGCGAAGCGCGCCAAGATCAATCGCGTGACCGTCTATCGCCGCATCGGATCGAAGGACGAACTCGTTCGGGCCGTCATGGCGCGGGAGTCGTCGCGGCTGTTCGCGGCGGTGGCAGCTGCGGCTGCCGAACAGAGGTCACGTGCGGATCGGGCGGCACACGGATTCGCCACGACCATCGACTCGGTGCGAACGAACCCTGTGCTCTTGAAGATGTTCGACTCCGAGAGCTCGCTGGTGCTCGAGCAATTGACCACCAACGCATCGGCACTGCTCGTGACCGCGATCAACGCTGCCACGCACATCACCAGGGGTGAACTGGAATCGGACACCTTCGCCGTGCCGGACGCACCGGAAATTGTTGTGCGCGTGGTCCACTCGATCCTACTGACACCCTCGGCCGCCGCCCCGCTCGATACCTACGACGAGCTGCTCGCGTTCGCGCACCGCAACATCGTGCCGTTGCTGGTCAGCGGAGACCACCGCAGCGAATAGTTCAGACCGCCCTCTGCCGGGACGAACTTGTCGTATGCGGTCACAGGAACGACTCCTCGTCGACGTTGGTGACCTCGTCGGGGTCGGGCTGGCGTTGGTCGAGCAGGATCTGTGCCTTCTCGGGGTCCCGCATCGCTCGGCGGAGGCGGTGATGGCGGTATTCGGGCCGCCGGACCAGTACACCTTCAGAACCGGACGGTTACCCAAAATCTTCACCAGAGCTACGGGTTTCGGGATCGCGGCAAGACCGTCGACGGTCATGATCGGTTGCTTTGACCCGGACTGCGACTTCGAAGTCGAGCCAGTGTCGAACATGCCGCCGTTGCGCGAGGCCGACCAGCGTTCGACATCGCGATCACCGACGAGCGCGGATAGGTCCGACAGTGTGGTCTTGTCCTTGATTCCGCCGCCGTACCAATGGAAATTCGCCGTATCCTGGAAATCGCTTGACCCCATCCTGGCCCCACACCTTCCGAGCCTGGGAGAGGTTCTGCACGATCGTCATCATGCAGATGTCCCGCGAGCCGAGGTGGGAATAATAGTAGGGTGCTTTCGCGAACTCCACGTGTGGGTCGTGGCCATCGCGGCTGTTCGAGGTGAACAACGCCGGGCCCGGCGCGGTGCGCAGATCGGCGATCGCCATCGCGGCCGTCTTACCCTTGTGGGGCTGCCAGGGCGAACATCATGTCCTCCCACAACGTGAACACCTTCTGGTTGGCTTGGACCGTGCGGCCGACTATGCCCCCGATGTAGGCGTCGTCCAGCTTGTCCCGGTCGGCGAGATCCGCACGCAGCGACTTCGCGCGGTCGCGGGCGTGCTTGCCCGTCACCCCGGACAGGTTCGACGTTGAGCTCATCAGATGAGCCTTGGCACCGACATCGTTCTTACCGCCGCGTGCCGCCCGAGCGGCCGCACCGACGCCGGCGGGACCGGAGTCGACGATCCCCGCCATCACCAAGATCAATGTCGACACTGTTGGCCAGGTGAGTTACCCGCCGACGACGGAGAACAGTGCCTCGAACGGATTGCCTGGGATCGACTCGCCGGCGCCGGCGCCCGCGCCGGCGAACGCGTGCCGAGCCACAGCGACCCGTATCCGAGGGCGATCGGCACGATCACCAGCGAGATCGCGATCAGCAGCACCATCGACGAGGATGCGCCGGTACCTTTGGCGGTCGGTCTCTTGGTCACCATGCGTCCACGCCACCCTCGATGGCCGCGTCGACGCCGCGGTCGATCTCGATGACTTGCGCGACCCGGTCGGTGATGTCGATGACCGAACCCGACGACCGCTTCTGACGCGGTGTCTCATGGAGCAGGTCGACCAGCCTCAGGGGTGCGACGTCGGCGGAGGTGTCTGAACAAGACGACGACACCACGATGCCCGTGCAACGGCGGCTGCACGGGCATCGTGGACGAACTGCTGACGGATGTCAGTGCAGAACGACGACCTTCGTCGATCGAACCGACGTCGACACCGTGATCGTGGGCTTGCTGGACTTGCTTCCCGGGCTCAGCTTGATGGTCTGTATCCCGCACTTCGCCGAGGTCTTGCCGCTGCTCAAGCAGCCGGATGTGGATGTGATGGCGCGGAACAGCTCTTCCGCGTTGCCCTTCACGTATCCAGTGCGAGATTTCGCGTCGGGCCCCGGTGCCTGCTTCGCGAGGAGAACCAACCGTTCAGGGCTATCGACCGACCCCGCCGAGACGGAAGGGATCGACGCCCAGAATTCCGCCGCAACGGCCTCCGCACTCTGCGGCCCCACGAAGTTCAACTTCTCGATGCCCTGGGCCACTACCCATTGGATGACGCCCTCCACGACGGTCTTGTAGATCCAGGTTACCGTCGACTTGACCTGTTGTGCGCTCGGTCTCTGGACGGGGATGGGCGCGTCCGCCCGGTGGAGATCGGTACGGACGATCTCACTTTGGATCGGGGCGGCATGCACAACCTCCGCACCCGCCGTAGTCGGGCCACTGATCACAACAGCTCCGGCAAGTGCCAGACCGGCGAAACCCTTGGCTGCTCGATTGGTATTCATGATGGGGTGTCCTTTCGTCGAGATAATCGGCGAATCACGCCCGGTCCGACCTTGTGTCAGTCCGTGGAATAACTATGTACTGGCCGCGAATAGACGCGCAATAGATAGTCATTAATACCGGGCAAGTGCCCAAAATTTGAAGTGGTAGGCAGATGCACCTTTTTAAAATTTAGGGCACTTGCCTGATTCTTTCAGAATGTCGGCTCGAGACTCTGGCGAGCAACGACAGAACGGTATATACCTATTCGCTATGAACCAATCTGAGCGTCGCAGCAGGATCGCCTACCAGGTCGCACTTCAGAGGGTCGGCGACTATGGGTTCCGAGCCGCTATGACGCGGCTGGGAGCGTTGGTCGTCCTTGCGGTGACCTTGGGGTTCAGCAGTCCGCCGTGGTTCGTCTGGCTGATTCTCGCGTTTGCGCTGTTCTCCACGTATCTATCGGTCAGTGACAACTTCTACACCGACAAGCCCGAGGACGTCACCCCGATCGACCCGATCGCTGCCAAGAGTCTGGCTTACTCGAACCGGACCCTCGGGCTGAACCGCCCCAATATTCCCGGCATCCTCGAAGCACTGAGCTACGTTCCGCTCGGCATACTCGGGCCTTGGCTCCTAGCCGACCAGCCCCCTGCTGTTCGGTTGGTGTGTGTCGCGGCCTCGTTGGTCTACGTCGGGAGCTGCCTCGGCGCGGTGTTCGGTGATCCCGCGTTCTACAATCCTGACGTCAGGATGCCGACCTTCATCGAGGGTGTGCGGGCGTCCGTCGGGCTGTTGAGTGCCGGCATAGCTGCTGCCGTCATCCTTCCCGCGCCCTGGAGCTCGGATGCGAGGTGGGCTGCTCTAGCACTGTGCGCCGCACTTATCGCGGTCCAGATCCGTCTCCGGGAGACGGACCGGGCATTCGTTCTCGCACGAGCATTTTCGGACAACGAGCAGATCGTCGGTCGTCAAGCGATCACGGCGTCACTGCACTCGAGGGTCGGTGCACCACTCGACGCACTGGCGCGGTACATCACCCGTAACAAGGATGCCGATCCAGATCTGCACGATCAATATCGGCTGCTGGTGGGTGGCTATCGGGAAGTGCTCGAACAGGACAGCGAAGCCGATCTCGACATCGAGTGGCCTGGCGTCCTGGCGGGTCAGTTGCAGCAACTCCTGGGTTCGCGGGGCATCGACATGACCTTCACGCATCCGGAGGACCCGCTTTCTCGGTGGGACCGCTACACCGCGACGCTGGTGCTCGCCGACTTCGCTCAAAATGCGGTGAAGGCCAATGCCACCGCGTGCACTGTGTCCTTGGGATTCGACGCGAACACGATGGTGTACACGGCCACTTCGATCGACAACGGCGACCCGATCAACGCGGATGCGTGGATGCGGGAGGGCGGCGGGCTCGTGCGACTCGATGCCAGACTGAGGGAGCGCGGCGGGCGGATTTCCTACCGGACTCTCGACGACGGGTGGAAAGAGGTAATGGGTCACTGGCAGTCGTCGAGAGACTGATAAATCGGATAATTAGCAAGGGGGAGTCATCATGGTTCGAGTTCTGCTGGTAGAGGATCACATAGCATTCGATCGTCAATTCAATGACATATTCGGTGAGACCGGAACTGTCGACAAATTCGAGAACTACGAAAGTCTGTCGGAATCAAATATGTCCGGTTGGGACTATGCTTTCGTCGACTTCGAGCTCGGGCCCGGTGAAGATGGAACTGCTGCGACCGGGTTTTCGGTGTTGGAATATCTGCGTGCCCATAGTCCGGAAACCAAAGTTATCGGTTTTACCGCCCTGACCGAAAATTCGCGCCCGCTGTTCGCCATGGCGGCGCACCATTGGTTCGGAGCGTGGGCGGTTCGGGAAAAGCGCGGATGTACAGACGAGATCCTCATCGCGATCCGCGACGAGGGTCGCAACCCGACTTCCGAGCTCATCGCGAAACTTCTGCGCGAGGAGTCCTGGCGGATCGATCAACTGTTCCCGGAAGCAAACGCTCTGGCCCTGTGGAGAGTATGGACCGAGCATCGCGGAGTGGCGCGAGTCATTGCGTCTGCTTTCGGTCACTTCAACAAGAACCAGGTCGAGGCGTTCAGCGCAAAGGCCTATGCCGCAGTTCTTGGTATTCGCGAGAAGGTGAAGGTGCTGTACGGCCAGAATCGCCGTCCGGGTATCCCGACCGGGGGCGGCCGAAACGACAACAAGGGCGTCACTCTCTCGTTCGTTCAGGAGAACTCGGAGTTCTTCTTCGCCCCCGACCTGCAGACAACCCTAACCAGAGTCAAACCGTGGGACTCTCCTGCATCCGCCCCGGCCGGCACGGATGGGGGCTGATCGTGCGCTCGACCTGTGCGCTCTACGTCGATACCGGGTACCTACTGGCGTCCGCTGCCAAACGCGTCACCGGTACCTCGCTTCGCAGTGGAATCCACGTCGACTACGCATCCCTGATCGCGTCGTTGATCGGCATTGCCGAAGCCCAATCAGGGCTACCGGCCCTCCGAGTGCACTGGTACGACTCCGCCCGCCACGGCGTGCCCGACGCCCAGCAGGAGCGCATCGGTGAACTGTCGAAGGTCAAACTCCGACTCGGGCGGTTCGGTGTGAATGGGGAGCAGAAGGGTGTCGATCTGCGCATCGGTCTCGATCTCGTCGCACATGCTCGAAACGACGCGTCGGACGTGTTCTTCCTCGTTTCGGGGGACGACGACCTCACCGAAGCCGTAGAGGAAGCACAGGCACACGGTGTGCAGGTCGTGCTGCTGGCGGTTCCCACCACAGCGGGAGCACCGCACGCGGTGAGTCGGCATCTCATGCGAGCTGCAGACGAACTCGACACAATCGACGGTGACATCGTCGATGCTGCCGTGACCAAGATCGAGCGACGATCACCGCCAGCACCCGCGATCCCGGCACCCACAGCCCCGAATGATCGCTCCTCGCGTGCTCGTCCGACTCCGCTCGACATCGTGACTTGTTCAGGACGCAACACCGCCGCACCTCGGCCCGCTCCGTCGCCCCACGCGCCGGTTCCCGCGTACAGCGGATCGACCGGGCAACCTTCATGGATTGCACCCAGTTACGAGGAGCAAACTGCGCAGGACGACCTCATCGAAAAGGTGGTGGTCAACGTCCTGGACTCGGTCCTGAACAGCAACACCCAGGACGAAGTGCGCGAACTCGAACGCGCACGTCCGTCCATCCCGCCGGACATCGACCGCGCGCTACTGCGCGACGCGTCCGATGCGTTGGGCGTCGACGACCTCGACGCGAACATCCGCCACCGCCTCCGCGCGTGCTTCTGGCGGAAGTACGAAGGATCGGTGAGTGGATGAGGCCGTAGGCGTGGATCATGAAGGGACCAATCGGTCCGGGCTGTGACCCGCGGCCTGGAACGACCACGAGGATGAGCGTGACTGGTGATTCAAAGCACTACGAGGCGATACTACGTGCAGCTCAAGCCATGGATACCGTATCGGCGATGTTCTGGAAGCTCAGCGCTACACGTCTACACGGTCCCCGTGGTGCAGCACGATTGAACGAGCCGGCGTTCACCGAGCTTCTCCTACTTCTACTCGAAGGCCACCAGGTACTTCAGCAATACCAGTTCACGGGTGGGCAAGAATCCGCAGTTGGTGCCGATTGGGAGTGGTGGATCGGAGCAGACGACCTCGGGTGGAGGTGCGCTCGTATTCAAGCCAAACGTGTTTTCCCCAGAATCGACACTGCGTCTCGACCTATTCCTGACGGTGTACCGCTTTACAAACAGCTCGACCATACCGTCGGGCGTACAGGCGGCCCGCTTCAAATGGATGTTCTCATCAATGGCGCTAACCTCGGCGTCGATCCGGATACGAAGAAGCCGGACCGTGATCTTGTTGGAGTGCTCGACCCGTACTACGTCTTTTTCAATGGATGGCCTGAACGAACCTTCTCCAGAGAGTCAATTAGTGACGTCGATGTGGCACAGGCCGATGAGCTACGCGTTGCTATCAATGCCATGATTCGCACGGATCAACCGGCCTGGGGTGATTGGGCGGTTCGCCGGTTGCAACACCAAATGTTCTGCGGTACCTGCCCGCCACCTCCCGGGCGCGTGACAAAGCAACACGAGAACGCGGCACCTGTAACCCACTTATCCAGGCTAACGCGCGAACAACTTCAATACTGGGGTGTCAGTGCGATGCCAGCCCTCACCGTCCGCAACGAGTATCGACGTACCTCGGACGTATCTGTTATGCCGTACCTCGCACAGTCTCTCCCTTTGTCGACCATATTGTTCGACCAATGGATGGTTCTGAGCCACCAGCTCGGCCCTGACCGCCGTGTCCGAAGTGCGCTACCACCATATGCCGACGCAGTACGAAACTTTGGTGGAGGAGAGGACGGCGTCGCAAATGCCCTCGGGTGGTTGTCGAACTTCGACGAACAGCGCGGGTTTGGGGTCAGCCGCGTCGCGGTCACAGACATCGGTATATACACGAATCAGCAGCAGGTCCGTCGATAAAGTAAGCATTCTTTGCTCTGCCTCCGATCGCTCTAAAGAGGTCCCGGGCGGAGTCGCCGATTGAGGCGCTTCAGACGATGCCTCTAGCTGCGAAAAAACGTATCGTAGGTGAAGAATTTCACCCTACGGTCCACGCAACGACCTCCGACAGCCGAACGCGCACCACCTTGTCTTAGCCATGCTGATCGTCCGACGTAACGGTCATATGCATGTAGTCGAAATCAGGCTCTGGGGACATCGTTCCGTTATAACCCGAGGTGATGCCCAGCTGGTTTGTCGCCCAAACCCAAAAGTCTTCGTGCGAGGTTGTGTGTCCGTGCACGTCACCCGCAGCCGTCCGAAGCTCCAGTTGGATGGATTCTTCAGCCTCGGTGGTATCACCTACGAGCTGACGAAGGAGCGGACCGATACCTGTCATGCGCCCATTCTGCCAATTCAGGGTCTTTGCCGACCCAAGAATGTTCACTCGAACGATTTGGAGTGCAGGTGACGGCGGGTCGACCGCATCTCGTAGATGTGCAGTCGACCCACCGTACCGACCGTGATCGGCTTTCGCTATGCGCCCTCTACTTCTGCCCGGTTCCGTTACAGGCGGAGCAGTTTACCCAGTTGCCAAAATCGCTGTGTCCGCCGGATCCGCCGCAACGCGGGCACGTTGCTCGCAACCGAAATGTGTTGAAGATTGCCATCTTTAGCTCCAATCATGAGATGCATGCTGAAGTAGCTACATAAGCATCCTGGGTTCCTTGCGCACCATCCGTCGTTTGATCGACACTGCTCACTCGGCCTGCGCGGGAGCGATTGTGATCGAGCGGGCCACGGCAGCTACCGCGGTGAACTCACGGTTCCTGTGTGGTGGAGGTCGACGTTTACCGACCGAGGGTCGTGGACGTTTGCCGCCGGATGCTGTTCGACTGCGATGCGTCTACGACTGACAAGGTCGTCAACAGCGTTGATTCGCAAACCATTTCGGGGTCCGCCGGTGTGAGGTTCGAATTGCTCGACGCGCCATCCTTGCACCTGGTCGCGTTCTGGCACCGGATCGGCCCGGTGAGAGCTACCCACCGGGCCGGTTTTCCCAAGGGGAGGGTGAAACTTGACGCAGGGTTTGCAAGGCCGTGGACGACTTTCCGATCGACGCGTGCGCCAAGCTTCGCGAAAGTATCTCGGGGATCCCGTCGCCGCCGGTCTATTGGAAAGTCAAAGTCAATCGTTGGCGCGGAGCAGTCTATGAAGACGCCGACGGGCAGGCGTGGCTTATCGCTGCTGGCACTCGGACAGCGGGATCTCGAAAAGACTTCTACAAGCAGTTCATGAGCTTGTCGAAGCACGCGGACATGAGTACCTTCTACCCACGGTACAAGACAAGACTCTGGAAGCGCGCGAGCTGGCCGAAGACGACCTCATTGAGTGGGAGCTTGAAATAGTTCGAGACTCGGTGAGCTGTGTTCACTCAGCGCGTAGTTCGGGCGACCTGATCACGAAGACCGTTGCAGACCCGAGCGGCAAGGCCCTCTGCATGATTTCTGTTATGTATGTGCGGGCGGAAGACGGCATGCCGCACGAGTTGCTTGTGGAAATCACCCCGTTGAGCTGGGCTGTGCCTGGATTGCTCGAATGGGCAGAGCAAATAGTACTGGCGTCCATTTGTCCACGCGAAAGCCGCTGGGGATCAACGTTTTCGGCAACTCGAATTCACTCAATCGACGTAGACAGTACTGAAGAGTTAGACGGCATTTGTCGTGGGGAGCTGTCGGCAGACCATCCGGGAAGAATGGAGCCGGGCACGCTCGCCCACGTCGTCCATACCTATCGGCTAACGGAGAGCATCGTGGATGGCGACCCGGTTCAAGGGGTCTGTGGCCAGTGGTTCGTGCCCCGTCAGGACCATGTCTCCATGCCACTGTGTGACGTATGTCGAACCGTCGGCGAAGTTTCGGTATCGCCGCTGCTGTCTCGAACACATAGGGCGACGCCCTTCTCTGTTCCGCTCGGAGCGAATTGCTGGCGTCAGAATTTCTACGAAACGCCGGGCCGGAGCTGCGGTACTTGCGACGGACCAGCGACAATAGGATGGTGTCGATCCCGGTCTCTGAGCAGCGCAAGTTGCATCAACGTTCCGGTAATCGATGTGCATTCGCAGGTTGCAGGAGAGTGCTGACCGCCGCCGCAACCCCGCACAACAGGATGGCAGTCCTTTGCGAAGACGCGCACATCGTGGCCGAAAGCCCGGCCGGCCCGCGTGGGGATTCGCCATTGACGCGCGCCGAGCGCAACCGGTACGAAAATTTGATTCTGCTGTGTAACTACCACCATCAACAGATCGACTCTCAGCCCGAGTCATTTCCCGTGGAGCTGCTCCATCAGTGGAAGGCCGACCACGAGGAGTGGGTCGAGGCGGTGCTGGCTGGTGAAGCCGCGCCTACCGCGCTGACTGCAGCTACCCCGTATGTACTTCTGGGACAGGAGAAGTACCTCGACATCGCGGCCGAGGCATCCGAGCAACGCCGCCGGCAAAGGCGTCTCGGGGCGGGACTGGAAGGCGCTCAGGTTGAGCGATCCCTGACCCAGCACATTGCGATCCCAACTGGTCTGCAAGCGCTGGCAGCCGGAGACTCTTGTGTCTTGGTCGGCCCTTTGGGGTCGGGCAAGTCGGATATGGCAGAAGAATGGCACCGCGCATCGCTCGTCACCGCGCGTAAGGACTCGTCGGCTCCAGCGCCTGTCTGGCTCAGCTCAGGGTCCCTCAACAAAACGATCGAGGACTTTATTGTCCGCGAGATCGGCGCCGAAGCACTCGCGGCTCAGGGTGTCGATGTGGTCGTCGATGGCCTCGACGAGCACACCGAGGACGCAGCCACTTTGCTTCTAGAGTCGCGGTCTTTCGTTGACCGTTGGCCGAAATCGCGGGTAGCACTCACCGCTCGGGCCATCGACAAGGGCTCACCCGTTCGCGAGGTGGCCGCACCCCTTCTTGAGGTCGGTCATGCCAATCGGTTGATGGCGACCGTTGCGGGCCAGCAACTACCACCGCTGAACGATCAGCTCGCGGAGGCTGCTCGACGCCCTCTGTTCGCGCTCCTAATCGCCCGACACGCCTCAGCGGCGGAAGGGGCAACCGGCATTCCGGAACTTGTCGACCGTGTGGTCGATGATGTTGTCGAACGCGAGGGCTTCGACCTCTACGCCGAACTGAGACGTTTGGCGGTCGAGACCATTCGCGACGGTAAGCCGATCGACCCCGCCAGATTCACCACGACGCAGATCGCCGCCCGTATACGGGGGTCGTCGCTGGTCACCCGGACAGGGCGGACGTGCGGGTTTTCGCTTGCGACCTTCGAACAGTGGTTCGCCGCCAAAGCGATCATCGAAGAAGAAGTCGACCTCGACGAGGAGCTGACCTCGCTCGAGACATTCGATCAGTGGAAATACGTTCTGGCTATCGTGCTGGCCGCGTCGGAGCCCGTCCGGGCCGACGCCGTGATGGGCAAGCTCGTCCGGTGGAATCCTGGCGCCGCAGCATGGGTCATCAAAGAAACTCATGCTGGAGGGCTTGCACGCACGAATCCCGACTACAACTCGGAGGATTGGGCCAGAATCGGTACCCGTCTGCGATTTGCTGCGGAGGCATGGATGGGGGGATTGGGACCGCTCGCCCTCGCGACAACTCCGGCGCAATTCACTGGCACGGTTAGTTTGGAGCGGATCGCGCTTGCGGTCGACGTGCAGGCATGGTCTCTGCGGATCTCGTGGCTTGTCCGGGATGAGCTGCCGGGTCGACCGCTTGACAAGGTCATCTCACTCGCCGGCACCTCACCCTTTGCTCTCGATCGATCTATCTCGATGAGAACTCACGCCATCACGACCGGACCCAACTGGGTCTGGGAAACGATGCGAGACCACCTTGGCGCTGATTTCGGCGATCGGCTCGGGCTGGTTGCTGATCGGGTGGCGACCCAGCATGCCGGGGTTCTACGCGACGAGTTCAACGACATGGTCCGATCGAAAATCCGATCTCCGAAAGGCGAGTCGACGAGCCCGACGCCTTCGCTGTACCCGGCACCAGATTTGCCCCCATATCCTGGAGCGCCATGGGGGCAATACAGTCCAAAAACAATCTTGGCCCGCGCCGAGGCGGTCGCCGCCGCAGCTATGCGGTGCTATCTCGAGCTGACGGCCCTCCTCGCTCCGAATTTCGGAGACACACTCGGTGTCCGAGGTCTGATGCCCGTCGAGTTCTACGGAGACGTGCACTACACGGCATCCGACGCAGATGATCCCGACAGTTGGGGTCCCCCGGAACCAGGTTTGGCATGGCTGATGAGGCCAATCAGTCGTCATGGGACAGCGCCGTCGGATTGCAGTTCCATAGAGAACGCGGTGTCGCTCACACTCAATGACAAGACCCGTACCACAGAGCTGCGTCACAACCGCGACGAGCTCTACACCTGGCACAAGAAGCGGATTCTCGATCGACCTGCTTATGAACCGTTCGCGGCGTCCTTCTCGACACACTTCGGTAACTTTGATGTCCTCGGCGACAGACCCGCAACCGCACTGGCACTTGGGTGGCTGTGGGCTGACCTCGTACGCCTTGGTTGGGTGAAGGGCATGGCACCCAGGTTCCATAGGTAGCGTTCCGGCCCGCAGTTTCTCGTACGCCATGCGGCGTAATTGCGTGCCGTCATGACCTCGTAGGTGGTTGTACAGCCGCCCACTGGGGTTGCTGTAATCAACGCAAGTCGAATGATCACGAAAACCACTACCTATCATATTTTTTACGACAAGCAATAGCTTGAAAAGCTTGTTATGCACAGCAGTTTCAGTCAAACTGACGCGATTCTGTCGGTACTCGACCCCGCTCTGACTGAAAATGCAACGCGGTTTGGGCGGACTCGTGTCAGTGGCAGGGCCCCGGCTCGTGCCGTGCACTCGAGCAGCTGCCTGCACCTGCGCGCGCATGCGATCGTCGAGGTGGCTCACGACGATGATGTGCTGGACGTTCGATTGGCGGCCTCGGTGACGATGGACTGGCGGGTGGCCGGAAACGGCCGCGCACCATCGGAATTGCCCGATGCCGTTCGCGCGTACGAGATACCGGCGGGAACTGGCTACGTTTGGTTCGGTGGGGAGGCCGCAGCAGCTAGAGCTGTACGCAATTACTTGCGCGGTGACATCGGCATACCCGCGAAACGGCTGGCCATCGTCGGCTACTGGCGTGACGACAAAGAGGCATGGCTCGAACGCTATGAGCGCGTTGCCGATTCACTGATCGACGACTACGACCGAATCGCGGCCACCGGAATCGGCGAGGCCGAGGCCGAGCTCCACTGGGACGAAATCCTCGAGCGCGCCGGTTTGTAGCAACGCGGACTGGAGTCAGGGCGTTCGATCGTACGAATCGAGGACCCGAAACAGCGCGTCTCGCAGTTCGGCCCGATTGCCACCCGGCGTAGGCCTGGCGATCTCGTGCAGGGTGTAGCCGTCGATCAGGGCCAGGAAATGTCGAGCCGGTAGGTGTGGTTCGGCGATCCCGAATGCCCCCAACGCCGCTTCGGCCGCCTCCTCGATCATCCGCATGATTCGGTGCACCGAATCCGCCAGCTCGGGCCGTCTACGCACGGCGAGGTACGCCTCGAACTGGACGAGGGAGTCGTCGTCCTCGGGGGAGGACAGCAACGAGACGAGGTCCATGATCGCGTCGGCCAGATCGTCGCGAGTGAGCCCGCCTGCGTTCGCGACGTCCAGTAGAGCCGTGACCTTCGCCGTCACGTTCTCGGCGATACGAGTGATTGCGGCATCGATGAGTTCGCCGACCGAGCCGAAGAAATAGCTGGTGGTCGACGGCGGGAAGCCGGCGGTTTCGGCCACGGACCGAAACGAGACGCGTTCGAGTCCGCGTGTTCCGATCACGCCGATGGCCGCGTCGACCAGCGCGTCGCGGCGCTCCCGGCCGCGCGCGTATCGAGTCTTCCGGCGCTCTTCGGTCATGGCCGCAACGTTAGTCGGAGTGCTGTCTTCCACCTCCATCGCTGTGCTCTCCAGCAGGCACTTTTCGTCAATCCTGGCCGGATGGCCAATATTGGGTTACTGTCGCCGCTACATCGAACAGCCCGGAAAGGAGTACCCATGACCGAGATGTCGCAGGCCCCGCACGTGGACGTAGTGGTCGTCGGCGCAGGACTCGCGGGTCTGACCGCCGCCAGGGAACTGACGGCCGCAGGATTGACCGTGCAGGTCCTCGAGGCCAGGAACCGGGTGGGTGGGCGCACGGTCAACCACGCACTCGGTGAGAACTCGGTCGTCGAGACCGGCGGGCAGTTCGTGGGTCCGACGCAGGACCATGTCCTCCGCCTGGCCGCATCGGTGGGCGTCGGGACGTTCCCCGCGTACGACACCGGATCGAGCATGTACGTCAAGAACGGAAACGCTCGACGCTTCGACGGCGGGGTGCCGCCGGATCTGGCGGCGCTACCCGACGTCGGTGTGCTCGTGGCGCGAATCGATCGGGCTGCCAACCAAATCCCCGTCGACCGACCGTGGTCGGCACCCCGAGCACGCGAGTGGGACACCCAGACTCTCGCCACCTGGGCCCGGAGGCACTCGGCCACCGCCGGTGGCGTGGAACTGCTCGACATCCTGCTCGGTTCGGTGTTCGGTGGCACGTCCGCCGACGCATCGGCGCTCTTCGGCCTGGCGTACGTAGCCGGGGCGGGAAACGAGTACACCCCCGGTACCGTCGATCGGTTGATGAGTGTCGCCGGTGGAGCACAACAGTGGAGATTCCTCGGTGGCTCACAGGCGATCTGCATCGAAATTACGAAGCAGCTCGGTGACGCCGTCCGGCTCGACACCCCGGTTCGACGTGTGGAGCAGCATCCGGATCGCGTGGTGGTGTGCAGCGACACCGAATCATGGATCGCTCGATCGGCGGTCGTCGCGATTCCGCCCGTTCTGGCCACCCGAATCGATTGGAGCCCTGCGCTTCCCGCACCCCAGGAGGCGTTGTTCCAGCGAATGAACTTCGGGGGCCTGGCCAAGTGCGAGGCCGTGTACCCCGAACCGTTCTGGCGCGCGAGCGGGCTGTCGGGCCAAGCGCTCTTTCGCGACAGCGACGTACCGGTGTCCTCGATGTTCGACAACTCACCCCCCGACGGAAGCCAAGGAGTGCTGATGGGATTCGTCGGCACCTGGGGTGCACGCCACCGCGGCGGCCGGAACTGGTCGGACGGCACCGACGCCGAGCGACGCGGCGAGGTGCTGCGCGCCTTCGCTTCCGCCGTCGGGCCGCGCGCGCTCGAACCGACGGAATGGATCGAGCTCGACTGGACTCGCGAGCACTGGACCCGCGGCGGGCCCACCGCCGTTCTTGCCCCCGGAGTGCTGACCGAACTCGGCCGGTGGCGAGACACTGCGTTCGGCCGAGTGCAGTGGGCTGGAGCCGAACACTCCGACTACTGGAACGGGTACATGGACGGGGCTGTGCGATCGGGTGAAAACGCAGCAGCAGCAATACTTTCGACCGAAGGAGAACTCTCGTGGAACAACGCTTCGTAGTCTCGGCCCATCGCACCCTCTCGGTGAGCCCCGAGGAAGTGTGGGCATTGACCGCCGACACCGGTCGGTACGCAGAGTGGGTCACCGACGTCCGGTCGGTCATCGCTCATCATGGCACCGCACGCACAGGTGGTGTGTACACGGAGGAGGTGGCGACGCTCGGCCGCTTCACCACTCACGCCACATGGACCGTCCGGGAGCTGGAACCGAACCGACTGCGAATCGATTCGGGTCAGGGTTTCGCGCCACTCGTCAACGTGGCGAACGTCTTTCGCTTCGCGCCGCTCGCCGGCGGTACCTCCACCGCGATGACCTTCGAATTCTGGTTCGATGTTGCACCGAGCTGGATGGGGCGTGTGGTGCGGCCCATCGCGACCGCCGGGATGTCCGCGCGATTCGACGTCTCGATGTGCAACCTCGAGGCGCTGATCCTCTCCGAGCGAACCGCGACGATCCGATGAGAGCACCGGCGGAGGTCCTCACCCTGGGGGTGCACATACTCGACACTCTGGTGCGGCCGGTGACCGAGATTCCCGACGGTCAGGCGGCGGTCCTGGCGGAGCAGATCGCGATGTCGGCCGCGGGTACGGCCGCGGGAACGGCACTGGTGCTGTCCCGACTGGGTGCCGCGGTACACACCGCGGGAGTGGTCGGTGGTGATTCGGCAGGCACGTTCCTACTGCAGCTCCTCATCGACGACGGAGTGGACGTCTCCCTCGTTCACCGCATGGACGGGGTCCAGACCTCGGCATCGGTACTGCCGATCAGGCCGGACGGATCCCGGCCGGCTCTGCACGTGATCGGAGCCAACGGCTATCTGGCTCAGCATGTTCCGTGGAACATGTTTCACAACGTCGACTTCCTGCATCTCGGGGGGCCCGAGTTCTACGGACCGGACACCGCGCGCGACATCGCGCGCCGCGCCCACGAGGACGGTGTCGTCGTCACCGTGGACAGCCTGGCCCCGTCCGGTCCGGAAGGGCTCGGTGCGTTCGCGGCCGCGCTGCCCCATGTGGACTACCTGTTGCCCAACGACGAGCAGGTCCTCGGCTGGACCGGCTGCGCCACTGTCGAGGGCGGGTGTCGTCGACTGCTCGAGCTCGGAGCGTCCTGCGTGGTGGCCACCGCGGGCGCGTCGCCCACTCTCGTCGTCACGACCGACAGTGTCGTCGAGGTCCCCGCGTTCTCCGTGGACGTGGTGGACACCAGCGGATGCGGAGATGCATTCTCGGCCGGGTTCGTTCGCGGCCTGTCCCTGAGCATGAACGTCGTCGAGGCAGCCGAACTCGGCAATGCGACCGCGGCTCAGGTTGCGCAGGGACTCGGTACCGATTTCGGCACCTACGACCTCGAGTACGTTCGGACGTTCGCACGCACCTGCCGGACTGTCTGATGTCGGTCGACGTGGAGGAGCTACGGCAGTCCGTCGCCGAGACCGCCCGGCAACTGGGCCGCAAGGGCCTGGTTCTCGGCACCGCAGGCAATGTCAGCGCACGCGCGGGTGATGTGGTGGCGGTGACGGCGACCGGGCTGGTGTTGGCGGACGCGACGATCGAGGACGTCACGCTCGTCGGTACGGACGGAATCGTCCGCGCAGGACCAGGTGAACCGACCTCGGAACTGGGTCTGCACCTCGGCATCTACGCGTCGTCCGAGGTTCGTGCCGTCGTGCATGCGCATTCCTCGGCGGCCGTTGCACTGTCGCTCGTCGCGGACGAACTGCCGCCCGTTCACTACGCGCAGCTGTCCCTCGGCGGCAGGGTTCCGGTGGTGCCGTTCGCGCCGTTCGGTACGGCCGAGCTCGCCGACCTGGTGGTGACCGCGATGCGCTCGAGGTCGGCGGTGATCATGGCCCATCACGGATCGGTGGCCACCGGTCACGATCTCGCGGCCGCACTGTCGAACATCGAACTGCTCGAATGGCTGTGCGGGGTGTATCTGTCCGCTGCCGCAGTGGCGACGCCACGCGCCATGACCGACGCGCAGTTGGCGGCGACCCTCGACGAGGTGGTGCGACGGTCGTACGGCACCACCGCGCGGCGCGCAGAGGACTGACCGATCACCGACGGTGACGGAGCCCGAGCAGGCGGTCGATCAGCGGCATGACCCAGCGCTTGCGGTGGAGCGTCACCAGCTCGAATCCGGGGATGTCGAACAGCTTCGTGACGCGGCTGTGAGTGCGGCAGAACTCGGCGAACCCCTCGTCGCCGTGTACCCGCCCGAAGCCGCTGGCACCGACGCCGCCCATCGGAACAGATCCCATTCCGGCGAACGCGATCACCGAATTGACGGTGACCTGACCGCACACCAGCTGCGCCGCAATCTCTTTGCCCTGCCTGCGGGAGAACACCGAAGCGCCGAGAGCGTACCGATGATCGTTGCTCAGCTCGATCGCCTCGTCGATGCTGTCGACCTCACGGACGGTGACCGTGGGGCCGAAGGTCTCCTCGCGAACGGCCGAACAGCTTTCGGGGGTGTCCACCAACACGGTGGGCCCGACGAATCGCTCGCCGATCGAGGACAGTCCGCCGATCAGTGCTCGACCACCCGCCGCCTCGGCGTCGGCGAGATGGCGTCGAACGATGTCGATCTGGCCGGGCATCGTCATCGGCCCGTAGGTGGCCGACGCATCACCACCGGGCCGGATGGAGCGCGCATGCTGCACGAGAGCGCCGGTGAATTGTGCTGCGACACTCCGCTCGACGTACACCCGCTCGACTCCGACGCACGTCTGCCCGCTGTTGCCGAATGCTCCCCAGGCCACCGCCTCGGCTGCTGCCGCGATGTCCGCGTCCGCAGCGATGATCACCGGATCCTTGCCGCCGCATTCCACGACCACCGGGGTGAGCGTCTCGGCGCACGTGGCCATGATCTTCGAGCCGGTTCTCGTCGAGCCCGTGAACGCGATCTTGTCCACACCCGATCGGCACAGTGCGGCACCGGTTTCGCCGTATCCGGTGACGAGCGACAGAATGCCCAGTGGCAGAGACGGATTGGCTTCGTGGAACGCGCGGACGTATCGGGCCGCTACCGCGGGGGTGTATTCGCTCGGCTTGAACACCACGCAGTTACCTGCTGCCAGCGCCGAACCGATCGCACTGTTGGGTGCATACAGGGGGTAGTTCCACGGACCGATGACGCCCACGACACCGAGTGCCACCGTCTCCACGTGAGCGGAGTAGTTCGCGAGCAGCAACCCGGGGCCGACTCGGCGTGACCGCATGAGCTTCGGTGCCTGCTTCTCCGCCCACGCGATGTGCTCGAGGGTCAGTACGATCTCGAGCAGTGCATCGTCGGCGGGTTTGCCGTTCTCGCGGTGAATGAGATCGACGAATTCGGTTCGATGACTCCAGATTTCGTGTCGCCATGCCCGCAGGTGTCGGGCGCGAGAACGTGGCGGCAGCGAGGCCCATGTGCGCTGTGTCTTTCGCGCGAGTCCGACCGTCCGCGCGACGGACTCCGCCCCATCGACGGGGAACGAGGCGACCGGACCGTCGTCGATGGGGGAGAAGGAATCGAACGTGGTTCGCGCCTGGACCTGGCTGGTCACAGGGACGCTCCGAGCGCGTCCTTCGCCACGTGGGCGACCCGCAGTTCGCGCTTGAGGATCTTTCCCGCGCCGCTCATGGGCAGCGCGGTGACGAACTCGATGGTGCGCGGGGTCTTGTATCCGGCAACGTAGCTGCGGGTGTGATCGCGAAGTTCTTCGACCGTCGGCGAGGTGCCATCGGCCAACACGACACAGGCGTGGACGCGCTCGCCCCATTCGCCGTCGGGCACACCGATCACGGCGCAGGCCAGGACGGCGGGATGGCGGCTCAGTGCGCTCTCGACCTCTGCGCTGTAGACGTTCTCGCCGCCGGTGATGATCATGTCCTTGAGTCGATCGACGACGAACAGGAATCCGTCGGCGTCGAGGTAGCCCACATCGCCGGTGTGCATCCAACCGTCGCGAACGGCCGCGGCGGTCTCGTCCGGCTTGTTCCAGTAGCCCAGCATCACGTGTCCACCGCGAACACAGATCTCGCCGACGGATCCGGTGGCCAACTGCTCGTCGTCGGGGCCGAGAATCCGGATCTCCGAGTGCGGGGCCGCGCGACCGGCCGAGCCGATGCGTTCTCCCACATGGTGTTCCGGCCAGAGCAGGGATGCGACCGGTGCGAGCTCGGTCATGCCGTAGGCCTGAGTGAGACGGGCCTGCGGGAGGCGTGCCAGGGTGCGCTCGAGGACGCCTGCGGAGATCGAGGATCCTCCGTACAGCACACGACTGAGCGAGGAGGTGTCGAACTCGCTCAATGCGGGGTGGTCGACCAGAAGCTGAATCATCGTCGGTACCAACAACACATCGGTGATCGAATGCTCGGCGATCGCGCCGAGCACGGCGGTCGGCTCGAAGAACGGAACCATGACGTGGGTACCGCCGAGCATGACCTGTCCCACCCACGCGGCCAGATCGGCGAGGTGGAACATCGGAGCGGCATGGAGCAGGATCGATGCGTCGTCGAGCAGCTGTCCGGTCGCCACCGTTCCCAGGCCGGAGGTGACGAGGTTCGCGTGCGAGAGCATGACGCCCTTGGGGAAGCCGGTGGTGCCGCCGGTGTAGAAGAGTCCTGCGAGTGCGTCGCCGCTACGGCGGGCGTCGGGGACGGGATCGTGGGACGAGACCAGGTCCTCGTACGAGACCATGCCCTCGGGGGTGGTGCCGTCTCCGCAGTAGACGATGGTCTGCAGGCCGGCACATGCCGGGCGCAGTGCCGGGACCATCGCACCGAAGGTGTCGTCGACCAGCAGGACCTTGGTGTCGGAGTCGTTGAGTGCGTACGCGACCTCCACGGGCGACCATCGGATGTTCACGGGGTTGAGCACGGCGTCGGCCCACGGCACCGCGAGCAGGTACTCCGAGTAGCGGTCGCTGTTGAACGCCAGCATCGCAACTCGATCGCCGGACTCGACGCCGATGGAGTGCAGGCCTGCCGCCAGTCGTGCCACTCTGTCGATCTGTTCGGCGAAGGTGCGAACGCGATCGCCGAACACCGTCGCTGCGCGGTTCGGAGTCGTTGCGGCGGAGCGATGCAGGCCTTGGGTGAGATACATGTCGAGTCCCTTGTGCGAGAGGGGGCGAGGGCGCCCGGGTGAATACCGTCACAGTTCCACCTTGTTGGCACTGTGTCAATAGTGGAGGTGTAGGGCGACCCGTCTGGCGATTCCGCGAAAACGGTTGTCTTGCTAACGTTCCCGAGCGTCGTCGAAGGAACGTGCGGTTGCGAGAACGGTGACGAGCACATCCGTCAGCAGGGTTTCGACCTGTTCACGCGTCAGTGTTCCGCGGACCAACCACTCGCGGCCCGCTGCCTTGACCATGCCGCCGAACGCGCGCACCGCAGACGTCGCGATGCGACGGTCACCGCCTCTGCCCTCGAATGCCGTTGCGTCGAGCACGCGTTCGGCAGCCAGATCGTCGGCCTCGTCGAGAATCTGCGCCACCTGTTCGTCCACACCCGACCCGCTCGCCATCGACACCCATGCCGTGCCGTGTGTCTCGATCACCCCCACCAGCCAGTGCACACTGCCACGGGCCCGCTCCTCGAGTGAGCCCGTGGGCAGATGTACGTCTTCGATCGGCGGCACGGTGACCAGGAATCGAACGCTCTCGAGGTACAGATCGCGTTTGCTGCCGATGTAGTGGTGAATGAGCCCGCGGGCGACGCCGGCCGAGGCGGCGACGTCCGACATCGACACCTCGGCGTACGGCTTGTCGCCGAACAACCGAACGGCGCTGGCCAGGATCTGTGTCCGACGCTCGTCCGGTTCGAGTCGATTCCACTTGGGTGTACTTGCAGCCGGCATGGTTCTCATGATCGCACCGAGCCGACTCCGTGAGGCGTCAGAGGTACCGCTCGGTGCGCGAGCGCAGTGACCTCGGTACGACGAACCGATCGCCGTACCGTGCCCGCAGCTCGTCGGCTCGATGTACGAACCCCTGCGGCCCGCCGCCGAACTGATTGACGAACTGCAGCACCCCGCCGGTCCAGGCGGGATAGCCGATGCCGAGGATGGAGCCGATGTTCGCATCGGCGACCGTGCGTAGGACTCCCTCGTCCAGGCATGCGACCGAGTCCAGGGACTGTGCGATCAACATCCGATCCATCATGTCCTCGAACGGAATTCCGTGGTCGGGGCGGTGGTAGTGCTCCACCAGGCCCGGCCACAGCCCCGCCTTGGTGCCGTCCTCGGCGTACTCGTAGAAGCCGCGACCGCCCTTGCGGCCGGGTCGATCGAACTCGTCGACCAGTCGATCGACCAGGGCATACGAGTTCGAGACGATCCACGGTCGACCCTCGGCGCGGGCGGCCTCGGCCATGCCCTCGCGGATGTGCCTGGACAGGGTCAACGAGATCTCGTCCATGAGAGCCAACGCACCGGACGGGTAGCCCGCCTGGAGAGCGGCCTGCTCGACGGTGGCGGGGTGCACGCCCTCCGCGACCAGCGAGATCGCCTCGTCCATGAACCGGCCGATGACGCGAGTGGTGAAGAAGCCGTGACTGTCTCCGACGACGATCGGCGTCTTGCCGATCAGACGGACGAAGTCGAATGCGCGGGCCAGAGTGGAATCACTGGTGTGTTCTCCCACAACGATTTCCACCAACGGCATCTTGTCCACCGGAGAGAAGAAGTGCGTGCCGACGAAGTCCGAGGTGCGCGAGACTCCCGTCGACAGCTCGGTGATGGGCAGGGTCGAGGTGTTCGAGCACAGCAGTGCGTCGGCGGTCAGATACTTCTCGACGGCCTCGAACGCTCCCTGCTTGACGGCTGGATCCTCGAACACGGCCTCGACGACCAGATCGCACCCCTCGGCATCGGCCGCGTCGGAACTGGGTGTGATCAGCGCGAGCACCGTGTCGGCGTCGGCCTGGGTCGTGCGCCCCTTCGCGACGGCCTTGCCGAGAATCGAACGCGCGTAGTCTTTTCCACGCTCGGCGGATTCGATGGAGACATCACGCAGTACGACGGGGACCGTGGCCGACGCGACGACGTAGGCGATGGCGGCACCCATCATCCCGGCACCGATCACCAGCACCTTCTCGGGTACCCGGTGCGGTTCGCCGCTCGGACGAGAGCCGCCCTTGTTGATGGATCCGAGATCGAAGAACATCGATTGGATCAGATTGCCCGAGACCGGACCGCAGGCGAGTGCCGTGCAGTGTCGGGTTTCCACGATCGACGCCGACTCGAAGTCGAGCACCGACCCTTCCACCGCGGCAGCAACCACCGCGATGGGGGCGGGCATGGGTGCACCCTTGACCTGCTTGCGCACCGTGGCCGCGAAGGCAGGCAGCTGCGCAGCCAACGCGGGTGAGGCCGCGGTGCCGCCGGGAATCTCGAACCCCTTCCTGTCCCAGGGCTGTACTGCGACGGGATTGGCGACGATCCAGGCACGTGCGTTCGCCATCATCTCCTCGTGGGTGTCGACGACCTCGTCGATCAGTCCGATCTCGAGTGCCTTGGCCGGCCGGTAGCGTTGGCCCTGGCCCACCACCTGGGTCAATGCGCCGACGATTCCGAACATCCGCACCGTTCGGGTGACGCCGCCCGTGCCAGGGAGCAGACCGAGGGTCACCTCGGGAAGGCCGAAGCGAGAGTGGCTTCTGTTCAATGCAATTCGGTGATGACAAGCCAGCGCGATCTCGAAGCCGCCACCGAGCGCGGTGCCGCCGAGTGCAGCGACGACGGGCTTGCCCAGCTTTTCGAGCCGACGGAACTTGTCCTTGGTGAAGTCGAGGGCATCGGCTATGCGTGCATGGTCTGCGGGGCCCGCGTCGCGCAACAACTCGAGGTCACCACCGGAGAAGAACGAATCCTTTCCCGAGGTGACGATGACGCCGTCGAATGCGTCTCGATTGGCCTCGAGCCAGTCGACGGTCCGACCGAGCGATTCACCGAACGCGGTGTTCATGGTGTTGGTCGACTGCGTCGGGTCGTCGATCGTCACCACGAGTACGCGGTCGGTCCCGATCTCGCCGGTGATCGTCGACGTCGTCAGTGCAGCAGAGGTATTCATCGTGTCCTCGGGTCGTTGTTCGAGCGCGGGGGTGGTCACAGGCGCTCGATGATGGTGGCGACGCCCATTCCGGCACCGATGCAGAGCGTGATCAGCGCATAGCGCTCGCCCCGGCGCTCGAGCTCGTCGAGAGCCATTCCGGTGAGCATCGCTCCCGTTGCGCCCAGTGGGTGGCCCATCGCGATCGCGCCGCCGTTGACGTTGATGCGCTCGTGGTCGATGTCCAGCTTCTTCGCGTAGTTGAGCACCACCGAAGCGAATGCCTCGTTGACCTCGAACACCGCGATGTCGTCGAGACCGAGTCCCGCCGCGGCCAACACCTTGTGGGTGGCCGGAACCGGGCCGGTGAGCATCAGCGTCGGGTCCGATCCGGCGACGACCCCGGCCACGACGCGTCCGCGTGGGGTCAATCCGCCTGCGCGACCGGCCTCTTCGGAGCCGATGAGAACCATCGCGGTGCCGTCGACGATGCCGGAGGAGTTACCGGCGTGGTGTACGTGATCGATGCGCTCGACCTCGGTGTACTTCTGCATCGCGACGGCGTCGAACCCGGCGAGCGAACCCATCTGTGCGAACGATGGTGTCAGGGCGGCGAGATCGGCAGTGGTGGTCTCGGGTCGCATGATCTCGTCGTGATCGAGCATAAGCCGGCCGTTGGCGTCGAAGACGGGGATGACCGACTTCTCGAAGTGACCCATCGACCAGGCATGCGCCGCTCGTTGCTGGCTACGTACCGCGTAGGCGTCGACCTCGTCCCGATCGAACCCCTCGATCGTCGCGATGAGATCTGCGCTGACTCCCTGTGGGACGAAGTAGCTGCCGTAGTTGGTCAGCGGGTCGCACGGCCACGCGCCGCCGTCCGCCCCGAGCGGCACACGAGACATCGATTCGACGCCACCGGCGACGATGAGCCGATCCCATCCGGACCGAACACGTTGCGCCGCAGTGTTGACGGCCTCGAGCCCCGATCCGCAGAAGCGGTTGAGCTGAACGCCGGCCACGCTGTCCGGTAGGCCGGCCGCCATCGCGACGGTTCGGGCGATGTCGCAGCCTTGATCGCCGACCGGGGTGACGACACCGAGCACGACGTCGTCGATCAGGGCCGGATCGAGCTGGGAGTGTCGAGAGAGCAACGTGGACAACGTGTTCGCGGCGAGGTCGACCGGTTTGATGGTGTGCAGTGAGCCGGAGCTCTTGCCGCGGCCACGTGGGCTGCGCACTGCGTCGTAGAGGAATGCCTCCATGGGGTGCCTTTCTAGGGCAACAAGATTGCCGAGTTCTACAGGGAACGGGAAATGAGCTCTTTCATGACTTCGTTGGCACCGGCGTAGATGCGGGCGATGCGTCCGTCGACGAACATGCGGGCGATGGGGTATTCCTCCATGTAGCCGTAGCCACCGAAGAGCTGCAGGCACCGGTCGACCACCTCGAACTGTCGGTCGGTGGTCCAGTACTTGACCATTGCGGCCGTGGTGACGTCGAGTGTGCCCGAAATATGCTGTGCCATGGCGTCGTCGACGAAGGTACGCACGACGCGGCCGATGGTGGCGCATTCGGCGAGCTCGAACTTGGTGTTCTGCAGATCGAACAGTGTCTTGCCGAACGCGCTGCGCGACTTGGTGTACTCGACGGTCTGCGCGACGGCGGCGTCGATCATCGCAGCGGCTGCGATGCCGCAGATCAAACGCTCCTGGGGGAGTTGCTGCATCAACTGCGCGAAACCGCGACCCTCATGACTTTCCTGGTCGTTCCTGCCGGCTCCACTCCCGCCCCCGAGCAGATTCGAGGCGGGAATGCGAAGACCGTCGAAGGTGAGTTCGGCTGTGTCCTGGCCCTTCTGGCCGATCTTGTGCAGCACGCGTCCGCGGTGAAAACCTTCGGTGTCATCGGAGACCTCGGCGACGAGCAATGACAGTCCCCGGGCTCCCGCGGACGGATCGGTCTTGGCGGCGATGATGAGCAGATCGCAGTGAGCTCCGTTGGAGATGAACGTCTTTCCGCCGGTCACCACGTAGTCGTCGCCGTCACGCACGGCGCGGGTTGTAATGCCTTGCAGGTCCGATCCGGTGCCCGGTTCGGTCATGGCAATGGCACCGATCCATTCGCCCGAGCACAGTTTCGGCAGCCACCGCTGCTTCTTCTCCTCGGACGCGTAGGCCAGGATGTAATGCGGAACGATGCCGCTGTGCACGCCGAGCTGCATGGCCGAGTCGCCGGCGCGGACCTGTTCTTCGAATAGCACTGCCTCGTGGCGGAAGTCGCCGCCGCCTCCGCCGTATTGCTCGGGTACCGACATGCCGAGCAGCCCGAGGCTGCCTGCGGTGCGGTAGACCTCGCGGCTGGGGCGTCCGGCCGCCGCGAATTCCTCCCGGTGCGGTGCGACCTCTTTCTCGAAGAATCCACGGGCGAGCTGGCGCACGTCGGCGAGCTCGGTGGTGAGGTCGTCGGTGGAGCGATCTGCGAGTGCAGTCATAGGGGGGTCCTTGGCTCGAAGCGCGACTGTGGTTTATTGGCGCTGTGCCAATAATGATGGCGCGACGATGTCGTGGATGTCAACCATGGGTGCTGCCCGAGCTGCCGAACTCGAAGTCATGGACGGATTCGGGTCAGAATTCATCCATGACTTCGAGCTCGGCGGGCAGTTCTCTAGCTGTCGACCGAGCGCAGTAGAGCCACATCCGAGACGAGTCGGATGTGGTCGGCCATTGCCCGGCCTGCCTCGGCCGGATCCTGATTGCGGACGGCCTCGGCGATGCGTCGATGATGCTCGAGCGAGGCCTGGGGGCGGTCGGACTGCGACAGCGACTCGATGCGGGTCTCGCGAATCAGCTCGGCGATTTCGCCCATCAGGCGGGCGAGCAGCGGTGAGTGCGCGGCCTCGGTGATGGCGTGATGGAAGAGCTCGTCGCCGGAGTCTCCGCGATCGCCGTCGGTGATCTCGGTGGCCATCACGGACACCGCGTGGTCGATGGCTGCCATCTCGTCGTCGCTGCGCCGCGTTGCGGCCAGTTCGGCGAGCTTGACCTCGAGTGCCTCGCGGGCTTCGATCACTTCGGGCAGTCGATCGGCGTGCTCGCGCAGGGCGCGAATTGCCATGTCGCCCACGGGCCGTCGGATGAGTACCGCCCCATCGCCGTGGCGCACGGCGAGGATGCCCTGCACCTCGAGTGCAACGAGGGCCTGACTCAGCGACGCTCTGCTGACTCCCAGGTGGCCGGCGAGTTCGCGCTCGGGTGGAAGTCGATCGCCGGGGTTCATGTCGCGATCGGCGATGTGCTTGCACAGCTGTTCGACGATGACCTCGTACAGCCGTGGTCGGGTCACGGGGCGAATTTGCTCAGCCACTGTGTCACTCGCTCTCTGCTCCTCTGGAACTCCACCTTAACTGTCCGGTAACCGGTGACTCAGGTCATGGCAAGTATTGACAAGTGATCCAGTTCACTGGTTGAGTCCTTAATGACTCAGTGGCCAGTCCAATTAGCCACTGAAGATCTCGGGCGACCGCTCGAGTGACACCAGAGACGGACCGGAGACCTTCGATGTCGACCGAGTTGATACCCATCCTTGCGCTCGTCGTCATGTTCCTCGCCGCAACCGTGTTCCCCGTGAACATGGGTGCGTTGGGGTTCGTGGCGGCGTTCTTCGTCGGAACACTTGCCGTGGGCATGGGTGCCGACGACATCATTGCCGGCTTCCCGAGCAGTCTCTTCCTGACGCTCGTCGGCATCACCTACCTGTTCGCCATCGCGCAGAACAACGGCACGGTCGACCTGCTGGTCCGTGGAGCCGTTCGACTCGTCGGTGGGAGGGTGGCGCTCATCCCCTGGGTGATGTTCGGCATCACCGGCGTCCTGACCTCCATCGGGGCGCTCGGGCCTGCCGCTGTGGCCATCGTGGCCCCCATCGCGCTCGGCTTTGCCGCGCGCTACAAGATCAACGCCCTGCTCATGGGCATGATGGTCATCCACGGCGCGCAGGCAGGCGGATTCTCGCCCATCAGCATCTACGGCGTCACGGTCAACAACATCGCCGCCAACGCCGGTCTGGTCAACAGCCCGCTCACGCTCTTCCTCGGCAGCCTGTTCTTCAACGCCGCAATCGGTGCGCTGCTGTTCATGTTCCTCGGTGGCCGCTCCCTCATCGGACGCAGCGTGCACGACGAGGACGGCAGTCGTCCCGACGGCGACACCGGCGGAGTCGGCGGTTCGGGTTCGCGAACGGTGATGCGCGGCTTCGGTGCCTCGACGCCTCGTCCGTCCGGTCAGACGGTCACGGTCGAGAACGCACCGCCGCTGGCCACCGCGGTCAAGGCCATCACCTTCGATCAGATTCTCACGCTCGTCGGCCTGGCCTCGCTGGCGCTGTTCGCACTCGTGCTCGATCTCGACGTCGGCTTCATCGCGATGACGGTGGCCGTGGTTCTCGCTCTCGCATCGCCGAAGGCGCAGAAGGGTGCGATCAACCAGATCAGTTGGTCGACGGTTCTGCTCATCGGCGGCGTGCTCACGTTCGTCGGGGTCCTGCAGGAAGCCGGAACGGTCGAATACGTCGGCGATTCGGTCGCGAGCATCGGTATCCCGCTCCTGGTGGCGCTGCTGCTCTGCTACATCGGTGCCATCGTCTCGGCCTTCGCATCGTCCACCGCGATCCTCGGCGTCACCATCCCGCTGGCCGTCCCGTTCCTGCTCGCGGGTGAAGTAGGTGCTATCGGAGTCATCGTGGCCCTGTCCATCGCCTCGACCATCGTCGACGTCAGCCCGTTCTCCACCAACGGAGCCCTGGTGCTCGCCAACGCCCAGGACATCGACCGAGATGTGTTCTACAAGCAGATCCTCAAGTACAGCGCTCTGGTTGTGGTCATCGGTCCACTGGTCGCCTGGGGATTGCTGGTGGTACCCGGCTGGATGTAGCTCGACAGTAGCTCGGATGCGGTTCTCGATGATGGCGGCGCGTGTGTTCGACGTGCCGCCATCACGCGTCTGAGCTGGGCAAAGTCCCGAAAATCGTTACTTGACTTCTCTGGGGTTCGCTGGTCCAATGGAATTGGCTAGTCCACTAGCCCAGTCATCCAATCGGACTTCGGGTCCGGCTCACACCTCGCTTCGACGTAAGGATCAATTCGATGCCCCTCAACACGACAGGCAGAACCGGACCGCTCGAAGGCACCGTGGTGGTCGATCTGACCCGTGCCCTCGCCGGCCCGCACGCGGCGATGATGCTCGGCGACCTCGGCGCAGACATCATCAAGGTCGAGACCCCCAAGGGCGGCGACGACACCCGAGTCTGGGGTCCACCCTTCGTCACTCCGCGCGACGCCGAACGTGAGTCGACCTACTTCCTCTCGGCCAACCGCAACAAGCGATCCATCGCACTCGATCTCAAGACCGACGACGGCCGAGAAGCGTTGGAGCACATGATCGAACGAGCCGACGTGCTGCTCGAGAACTTTCGCACCGGAGTGCTCGACCGCCTCGGCTTCTCGCCCGAACGCATCGCCGAGATCAACCCACGCACGGTCGTGCTGTCGATCAGCGGATTCGGTCACGACGGCCCCGAGGGTGGCCGCTCCGGCTACGATCAGATCGCCCAGGGCGAGGCCGGGCTGATGTCGTTCACCGGCTCCGGTCCCGAAGACGTCCAACGCGTCGGCGTTCCCATCGCAGACCTGCTGGCCGGAATGTACGGGGCCTTCGGCGTTCTCGCCGCACTGCGTGAACGCGACCGCACCGGACGCGGCAAGGTCGTCCGTACCTCCTTGCTCGCCAGCGTCGTCGGAGTACACGCCTTCCAGGGCACCAAGTGGACCGTTGCCGGCGAGATCGGCACGGCGCAGGGCAACCATCACCCATCGATCTGCCCGTACGGATTGTTTCCGACCTCGGATGGCGCAGTGCAGATCTCCGTGGGCAGCGAGGGCCTGTGGCATCGGTTCTGCGAGGGCTTCGGTATCGACCCCGATCTCGAAGGCATGGCCACCAACCCACAACGCGTCGACAGTCGCGACGACGTCATCGAACTCGTCTCCAAGATCTTCCGCACCTACGACACCGAACCGCTGCTGGCCCTTCTCGACGAGATCGGTGTTCCCGCAGGCAAAGTGCGCAACGTGCAGGAGGTGTACGAGTGGGAGCAGACCAAGTCTCAAGGCCTGCTGGTCGACGTCGAGCACGCGACGTTGGGCACGGTCACTCTTCCGGGGCCGCCGCTGCGCTTCTTCGAATCCGACGGCACCGAGGTCACCGAAACCAATCATCTGGCTCCGCCGGTACTCGGTGCCGACGACGAGCTCGTCCGCGACTGGCTGAAAGAAGCGATCCGATGACCAGAATGACCGCCCTCGAACTGCTCGATCTGGTGATCGATCCCGGCAGCTTCGACTCCTGGGACACCCCGACCGCGGACTACGTCATCGACGACCAGTACGCGAGCGAACTCGCGGCGGCCCGTGAGAAGACCGGTCTCGACGAATCCGTCCTCACCGGGTCCGCGACGATTCGGGGCCGCAAGGTCGCAATCCTGCTCGGCGAGTTCGCATTTCTGGCCGGCTCGATCGGGGTTGCGGCGGGTGAACGGCTCGTCACCGCCGTGCACCGGTCGACGGACGAGCGGTTGCCGCTGCTCGCGTTGCCGACCTCCGGCGGAACCCGCATGCAGGAGGGTACCGTCGCGTTCCTCCAGATGGTCAAGATCACCGCCGCGATCACTGCGCACAAGGCGGCGAACCTGCCGTACATCGTCTACCTGCGGCACCCCACCACCGGTGGAGTCTTCGCGTCCTGGGGATCGCTCGGACACGTCACCGTCGCCGAGCCCGGTGCCCTCGTCGGCTTCCTCGGGCCTCGCGTCTACGAGGCCCTCTACGACGCGAAATTCCCCACGGGCGTGCAGACGTCGGAGAACCTCCAGGCCCATGGGCTCATCGACGCCATCCGCCCGCCCGAGCAGCTCGGCGAAATCGTCGATCGGGCGCTGCGTATTATGACCGACATCCCGTCGTGCCGGCCCCGCACCGTCGAGGCGCTCGAATGGTCGATCGATGACGTGCCCGCATGGACGTCGATCCTGGCCTCCCGTAGGAACGATCGTCCCGGCGTGCGCGAGTTGCTGTTCAGTACGGCGGCAGATGTGCTGCCGCTCAACGGAACCGGGCAGGGGGAGTCGGATCCGGGTCTGATTCTGGCTCTCGTTCGGTTCGGCGACATGCCGTGCGTACTGCTCGGGCAGGATCGACGTGGGCAGACGACCAGGACCCCGCTCGGTCCCGCAGCGCTTCGCGAGGCCCGACGCGGTATGCGTCTGGCTCAGGATCTCAAGCTTCCGCTCGTCACCGTCATCGACACCGCGGGCGCGGCGTTGTCGAAGGAGGCCGAGGAAGGTGGCCTGGCCGGCGAGATCGCGCGGTGCATCGCGGACATGGTCGACCTCGAAACACCGACGCTGTCGTTGCTGTTGGGGCAGGGGACGGGCGGAGGCGCTCTCGCGCTGGTGCCCGCTGATCGCGTTCTCGCTGCTCAGCACGCGTGGCTCTCGCCGTTGCCGCCCGAGGGTGCGTCGGCCATCGTGCATCGGGACACTGCTCATGCGGCCGAGATGGCCACCAAGCAGGGAGTACGCTCGCTCGATCTCTTCCGAGCCGGTGTCGTCGACATCATCATTCCCGAGCTGCCCGACGCGGCGGACGAATCGCAGCAGTTCTGCGACCGGGTGGGTGCGGTGCTGCACCGGGAGCTCGCCGACCTGATCGCCCAGGATCCGTCGATGCGGATGATCGCCCGCGAAAAGCGCTTCAACAGAATCGGCTTCGCGGCTGCCGCGGTCTGATGGCCGCCGAACTCGAAGTTGTGGATGACTTTCGGCTGAAATTCGTCCATAACTTCGAGCTCGGCGATGACCGGGGAGGCTATCGTCGTGCAGGTGGCGGGCAATGCGCGGGATCCGGGGGTCTCGGTGGCGTCTCGACTGCTGGCGTTGCTCGGCGTGTTCGACGAGCAGAAGCCTGCGTTGACATTGACCGAATTGGCAGACGGCGCAGGTCTTCCCATCGCCACGGCTCACCGCTTGGTGCACGAGCTTCTCGGCTGGGGAGCACTCGTTCGCGGCGACGACGGCAAGTTCGTGGTCGGACGTCGGCTGTGGAAGCTGGGTATGTTGGCCCCGGATCAATCCGACCTGCGCGAGATCGCGTCGCCGTTCCTGCACGATCTCTACGGAGCCACGCTCGCCACGGTGCATCTGGCCATTCGTGACGGCGACGAGGTGCTCTACCTCGACAGGTTGGCCGGACACGCGTCGGTGCCCGCGATCAGCCGGGTCGGAGCCCGTCTGCCGTTGTACGCGACCGGAGTCGGAAAGGTGTTGCTGGCCTACGCCCCGCGCGAGGTGCACGACCGAGTGCTCGGGAACTTGGCCCGCATCACCCCGTACACGGTGACTCACCCGGGAAAGTTGGACAGTGAACTACGCCGAGTGCATCGCGAGGGGTATGCGCAGACGGTCGAGGAGATGACACTGGGAGCGTGTTCGGTGGCCGTACCCGTCCGCGGCGAGAGCGAGACGGTGGTGGCCGCACTGGGAATCGTGGTTCCGAGCATCGGTCGAGATCGCGCCAGACTGGTTGCAGCTCTGCAGGTTGCGGCCCGAGGAATCGAGCGAACACTACGGGGGTGAACGCGGGCTTTCACTGAGTGGAAACTGCCTCTTGTCCGGAGGTCGCATGCGCGGTGTACTCGATGCATGCGTACACAGGTCGCCATCATCGGTGCAGGGCCCGCGGGTCTGCTGCTGTCCCACCTGCTCGGGGAGCAGGGAATCGACTCCGTTCTGATCGAGTCGCGCACGCAGCAGTACGTGCTCTCGCGAATCCGCGCAGGCATCCTCGAACATTCGACGGTCCGGCTGCTCGACGACCACGGCTTGGGCGAGCGGTTGCATCGCGAAGGCCACGAGCACCGCGGAATCTATCTGCAGTGGCCGGAAGAGCGACACCACATCGACTTTCGCGATCTGGTGGACCGAAGCGTGTGGGTGTACGGGCAGACCGAGGTGACGAAGGATCTCGTTGCGGCCCGCGAGAAAGCCGGTCAGCAGATGTACTACGACGTCTCCGACACCGCGTTGCACGACGTGGAGTCCGACGCCCCGTACGTCACGTTCACCGACGCGTCGGGAACATCGATGCGGATCGACGCCGACGTCATCGCCGGATGCGACGGTTCCTTCGGTCCGAGCCGCGCGGCGATGCCGGATTCGGTGCGTAACACTTGGGAGCGAACGTACCCCTACTCCTGGCTCGGGGTGCTCGCAGACGTCGCACCGTCGACGGACGAGCTGATCTACGCCTGGCATCAGGATGGATTCGCGATGCACTCGATGCGATCGTCGACGGTCAGCCGGCTGTATCTGCAGGTTCCGAACGGCACCGACATCGCCACCTGGTCCGACGAGCGTATCTGGGATGCGTTGGCACGCAGGCTCGGTCATGGTCAGGACGGCTGGGAGCTGACACCGGGACCGATCACCGAGAAGAGCGTGCTGCCGATGCGCAGCTACGTGCAGTCGCCGATGCGACACGGCAGACTCTTTCTGGCCGGCGACGCCGCGCACATCGTGCCGCCGACCGGAGCGAAGGGCCTCAACCTCGCGGTTGCCGACGTGGCCCTGTTGGCCCCGG
Organism: Rhodococcus sp. 05-339-2; assembly: GCF_002258965.1. Classification (NCBI taxonomy): domain Bacteria; kingdom Bacillati; phylum Actinomycetota; class Actinomycetes; order Mycobacteriales; family Nocardiaceae; genus Rhodococcus; species Rhodococcus sp. 05-339-2. Next base: position 124,894 of record NZ_NOYW01000016.1, on the reverse strand, counting down.
CGCTGACATCGTTGCTGGGCAAGAACGACTCCCGTGCCGCCGATGCCTACAGTGACGACGCACTCCGACGCGTCTGGCGCTGCACGCACTTCTCGTGGTGGATGACGACGATGCTGCACACCGGCGACGACCCGTTCGACGCGCAGTTGCAGCTCTCCCAGTTGCGTTGGGTGGCCTCCAGCGAGGCAGGAGCAACGGGACTGGCGGAGAACTATGCGGGACTGCCCATCGGATTCTGAGCGGGTGGACTGTCGAACTCGAAGTTATGGACAGAATTCGGCCGGAATCCATCCATAACTTCGAGTTCGGCGGCGATCGCTGCGGCCGGCCCCTCGTTCGTTACCCTTGCGGAACAGCGAGAGAAACAGGGTAATTCACAGTGTCTGATATCGACGCGACCTCGGCGCGCACGACCACCGCGGTACGGGCCACCTACATCGCGTTCATCGGAGCCGGTTTCGCCTTCGCCAGTTGGGCATCGCGTATTCCGCAGGTGAGGGACCGGCTCGAGCTCACGTCGTCCCAACTCGGCATCGTGCTGCTGGCCATCGCCGTCGGGTCGTTGCTCGCCCTGCCGCTGTCCGGCATCATCATCAACCGCTTCGGGTCTCGGCTCACGGTGACTGTGATGTCTGTCGTCCTCGCGGCCGGTCTGACCATCATCTCCACCGGCTATCTCGTTGGTGTGGTGCCGTTGCTTCTCGGGCTGTTCGTGCTCGGATTCGCCAACGGCGCATGGGATGTTGCCATGAACGTCCATGGCGCAGTGGCCGAACGACGGCTCGGGCGGTCGATCATGCCGCGCTTTCACGCGGGTTTCAGCGCGGGCACCGTGGTGGGAGCCCTGATCGGAACACTGATGGTGGTGCTGAACGTCTCGGTGACGGTGCATCTGCTGGCGGTCGCAGCCGCGATCGTCGGGGCCATCCCGTGGGGAGTCCGTAACTTTCTGAACGAGTCCGACGCCGAACCCGAACAGCCCGCCCCCGACACCTCGCGGCCACACGCCCTCGCTCGGTGGAAGGAGCCGCGCACCCTGTTGATCGGTGTCGTGGCCTTGTCGTTCGCGTTTGCCGAGGGCAGCGGAAACGATTGGCTCAACATCGCATTGATCGACGGATACGGTGCATCGGCCGTCGCAGGGACCCTGGCGTTCACCACGTTCCTGGTCGCCATGACCGCGGTGCGGTGGTTCGGCAACGGTCTGCTGGATCGGTACGGTCGCGTCGTCGTACTGCGAGGTCTCGCGGGAGTCTCCGTGGTCGGCGTGCTGTTGTTCGTGCTCAGTCCGATTGTGCCGCTTGCGTTTCTGGGCGCGTTTCTGTGGGGATCGGGCGTCTCCCTCGGCTTCCCGGTTGCCATGAGTGCGGCGGCCGACGAGCCGGCAGCTGCCGCCGCTCGCGTCAGTGTGGTCGCCTCCATCGGATACTTCGCCTTTCTCGGCGGTCCGCCCCTCATCGGCTTCCTCGGCGGGCACGGTGACGTACTTCGAGCGTTGCTCGTGGTCGCTGCGCTCCTGGCGTGTTCGTTGATCGTGATGGGGGCATTGCGGCCCCTCGCTGGGTCGAACTCGCGGCATTGATTCCGCTCCGAGGCCGACATGGCCTCGGATACTGTGGCCGGTATGCGCATCGACGAGTATCGCCAGTACGACGGCCTCGGTCTGGCCGGTCTCGTGGCCGCAGGAGATGTGACACCGCGCGAACTGCTCGATTGCGCACTGGCGCAGGTCGAATCGATCGATCCGCGGATCAATTCCGTGATTCGGGTGATGCGGGAGCAGGCCGACGACCAGCTGACGCGACCGTTGCAGGGCCCCTTCGCCGGCGTGCCGTTCCTGATCAAGGATCTCTCGCAGGACTACGCGGGCCTGCCCACATCGAGTGGATCGCGTGCGTTGACGAACCTGCCGATGCCCGAGCATTCCACGGTGGTGCAGCGCTGGCTCGATGCCGGCCTGGTGATCTTCGGTAAGACCAACACTCCGGAATTCGGGGCGAAGGGAATCACCGAACCGGCGGTGCACGGCGCGACTCGAAATCCATGGGATCGCAGCAGAACTCCCGGTGGATCGTCGGGTGGATCGGCCGCTGCGGTGGCGTCCGGCATCGTCCCGGTGGCGGGAGCCAACGACGGCGGCGGTTCCATCCGGATTCCGGCGTCGTGCTGCGGTCTGGTCGGACTCAAGCCGGGACGCGGACTGGTGCCGTCGGGCCCCACGTTCGGTGAACCCATGCACGGGGCAGCAGTGCAGGGCGTCGTGTCGCGGTCGGTGCGCGATACCGCCGCGATGCTCGACGTGCTGGCGGGCGGTGAGGCGACGTCCGGCTATCTGCCCGCGCGTCCGGACGGAACGTTCCTGTCCCGAGTGGGCAAGGACCCCAAGCCTTTACGCATCGGAATGTATGCCGTGACATCGGTCAATCCGTCGCCCCACCCGCAGGCCGTCGCCGCGATGGAGTCGGCTGCGAAGGCACTCACCGATCTCGGCCACACCGTCGAACTTCTCGACGCCCCACCGTACGACGACGCGAATCTCAACCGCGAATTCCTGCTGGCCTGGTTCACCTACCTGGCGTGGGAGATGGACGAGGTGAAACGCAGAACCGGTTGCGGCGACGACAGATTCGAGCGTGACACCCGCATCATGGCGGCGCTGGGCAGATCCGCCAGTGGTGTCGACTACCTCGAAGCAGTGGAAGGTCGCCATGTGCACGTGCGTGCGCTGGCCACCTTCTTCGAGACCTACGACCTGCTGCTCACGCCCACTCTCGCGGAGCTCCCCCCGAAGATCGGTGCCTTCGATCTGGCGAAGCCGTTGGAGCTGGCATCGGAGTTGTTGCTGCGCAGCCGAACTGCAGGAATCCTGCGCTACACCGGCATCGTGGATCAGATGATCGACGACAACATCTCGTGGATTCCCTACACGCAGCTGGGAAACGTCACCGGGCGTCCGGCGCTGTCGGTTCCCGTGCACTGGACCCCCGAGGGTCTTCCGATGGGCGCGCACTTCACCGCACCCCTCGGTGGCGAGGCATTGCTCGTCCAACTGGCCGGTCAGTTGGAGCGAGCCGTGCCGTGGGCCCACCACTACGCCGATATCGGCTAGCGGGTCACTCCGAGCAGAGCCTTTCCGACGATGCCCGACGGCCGTTGCCGCACATGGCCGTCGACGATATCGACGACTCCGCCTGCCCACTCGGGATCGGTGTCGGCGGCAGCCTGGGGATCGGCGTGGGCATCGGTGCCCTCCTCCGCGGTGACGGTGATCGAACGCTCCAGGGCCTCTCGGACGCTCATCAGCGGTGTATCGGGCTCGGCGAACACCTCTGTTGCTGCGTTCCCGCGGCGCACCACCATGTCGTGGGTGAGGCTGTCGACCAACGAGATCACCGTGCCGGCAGGCATGGCGGTGATCTTGGCGACGGCGCGCCCCACCAGACCGGTCGGCAACAGCGGTACCGGAACCTGGATGCGACGCAGACCGGCGACGCTGCCGTACGCCTGCAGTAGCTCGGGGTAGCTCATCGTCTCGGTTCCGCCGATGTCGAACGTTCCCGGGCGTGCGGTGTCGCCGAGAGCGCGGGCGATGATGGCGACCACGTCGACGACGGCGATGGGCTGGACCTGCCTGCGCATCCACGTCGGGATGGGCGTGAGCGGCAGCCGCTCGGTCATCCGTCGCACCAACTCGAACGACGTCGATCCGGAACCGAGAATGATCGCCGCCCGCAGCGCGGTGGCGTCGACGGAACTGTCGAGGAACGTCTCCTCTACCTGCAGGCGAGAGCGCAGGTGATCCGAGAGCGGCGTGCCGTCGTCGGGAATGAGTCCGGAGAGGTAGACGATCCGGCGCACACCGTTGCGTTCGGCCGCGGCGGCCATGGCCTGCGCGGCATGCCGATCCTTCTCGACGAAGTCGCCCTCGTCCATCGAATGCACGAGGTACACGACCGCGTCGACATTCTCGGTCGCGGTGTCGAAGGTCTCGTGCTCGTCGAGGTCGAAGTGCACGGCGGTGACGTGAGCGCCCCAGGCGAAGCGCGATTTCTTGCTCGGATCGCGCATTGCGGCGTGCACGTCGTGACCCTGTTCGAGCAGGACCGGGATCAGCCGAGACCCGATGTATCCGGTTGCGCCGGTGACCAGCACTCGCATGACTTTCTCGTTTCTGTAGACAAGGGCAATACCCCGTCGGAGCAGTCTCACTCCCCGGTGTCGGAAGCAGATGGCAGACTGTGCGGGTGAGTGCGCGTATCAGGAACAACGTCAGGGTCGTGGGGGCTGTCGACGGGCCCGTGGTGATGCTGGCTCACGGTTTCGGTTGCGACCAGACGCTGTGGCGTTCGGTGACCGATATCCTGGCTCCGAATTTCTCGGTCGTGCTCTTCGATCACGTCGGGTCGGGAGCCTCGGACCCCGCGGCGTGGGATGCCGACAAGTACGCGCCGCTGGAGGCCTACGTCCGCGACATCGTCGACATCGCCGAGGAACTCGATCTGCACGATGTGACGTTCGTGGGGCATTCGGTGGCGTCGATGATGGGTGTTCTCGCGGTCCAGGCGGCTCCCGAGCGATTCTCCAAACTCTTTCTCCTGACGCCGTCCCCCCGATACATCGACGACGGTGACTACCGGGGTGGCTTCAGCCGCGAGGACATCGACGAGTTGCTCGAGTCGTTGGACAGCAACTATCTCGGGTGGTCCGCGTCGATGGCAACGATCGTGGTGAACGCACCGGATCGGCCGGATCTCGAGAACATGTGGACCGCGAGCTTCTGCCGAACCGATCCCGAGTGCGCACGGGTGTTCGCCCGTACCACCTTCCTGTCCGACAATCGCGCCGATCTGGCCGGGGTCGCCCTGCCTACGATGATCGTCGACTGTGCTCGGGATTCGCTGGCACCGCCTCAGGTCGGCAGATACGTCCACGAACACATCGCAGGCAGCACTCTGCAGACTCTCGACGCCAGCGGGCACTGCCCGCACGTCACCCAGCCCGAACAGACCGCCGAGGCGATTGCGACCTTCGTGAGATCGTCGTGATCCACGAACTCGACATCGAGGACCTGTACGAGAACGCGCCGTGCGGCTACCTCTCGGTGCTGCCGGACATGCGGATCGTGAGACTGAACTCGACGCTGGCGAACTGGCTGGGATTCGAGGTCGACGCCTTGATCGGTACCGACTTCACCCAACTCCTCACCGCTGGTGGCCGGATTCACTACGAGACCCATTTCGGTCCGATTCTGCGGATGTACGGCCAGCTCGACGGCATCGCGATCGATTTCGTGACGTCCGATCGGCGACGGCTGCCCGTGTTCATGACCGCGAACGTCAAGACGGACGAGACGGGTGCGCCGTTACTGATTCGCATCACCGCGCTCGACGCCAGGGACCGTCGCACCTACGAACGCGAGTTGCTCGAGTCCCGAACTCGAGCGGAGCTGCTGGCGAAGACCCTGCAGCGGTCGTTGCTGCCGCCTGCCCTGCTGCCGCCGTCGGGAATGACCGCTGCCGCGCACTATCACGCGGCATCGAGCGACGAGGTGGGTGGAGACTTCTACGATCTGTTCCCGCTGTCGGACGACCGGTGGGGATTCTTCCTCGGCGACGTGTGCGGCAAGGGTGCGTCGGCCGCAGCCGTGACGTCGTTGACGCGGTACACCCTGCGCGCGGCCGCGGTGTACGACCACGATCCGGTCGCTGTTCTGCACAACCTGGACTCGGTTCTGCGGCAGGAGTTCCGCGAGAACGATGCGCAGTTCTGCACCGCGGTGTTCGGGGTGCTCAGTCGCTCGGACGGAGGATTCGAGGTGTCGATGGCCAGCGGCGGTCACCCACCTCCGCTGGTGATGCGGGCCGACGGCAGCGCGCACTACGTACACATGACGGGTGGGCAACTCGTCGGAATTCTGCGTGCCGCCCGCTTCGTGCCTGCCACCGTGACGTTGAGCGCAGGCGACACCCTGATGCTCTACACCGACGGCTTGACCGAGGCCCGGGTGGGCACGGGTCGATACGACGACGAGGGCGCGCTGCTCGAGTTCGCGACAGCCCACGCCCCGGCGACGGCAGCGATCATCGTCGAGGATCTGCGAGTCCTACTGAACAGCTTCGGCGACGGATTGGCCGACGATGCAGCAGTGATGGCGCTGGGGGTGTCGTCAGTCGAGAGCGGCGAGGGCTGACGCCAGATCTGCGTGTAGCGCGAATTCCTGATCGAGACCCATCAGTTTGATCGGGCGGCTGGTGGTCGGCCCATCGGCGACGACCGAGAAGGCGACGCTGTCCCCGTGGTTCTTCTGCGTCGATGCCAGCACCGTCATGGCAGCCGAGGCCAAGAACGAGACCTTGCTCAGATCGATGATCAACGCGGCAGGCGTGGTGGAAATCTGGGCGTCGATCGCGTTCGACAACGCGGGGGCCGTGGTGACGTCGAGTTCACCGGCGACAGCGATGACGGCCGCGCGGCCGTCGTTGCTGGACTGGATGGAGAATCCGGCGGTGTTCGTATCGGCTGACATCTGCACTCCTGAATCGTTACCCGCCGCGCTCGTCGACGGGGGATGCGGACCATTCAATCAGTTGGTCCTACTCGAACGTGACCTGCGTTCCTCTGAGCGCGGGAGCGCCGACCGTCGTGGTCCAGGACGGCACTGCGGCGGGGTCGATTCCGGTGGCCCCGCCGTAGACGACGGCCAGGGTCTGCTGCTCGGTGACCGAATTCGCGTACGAGGCGGGCACGGGGGAGAGCTGCGGTGCAGGCAGCGTCGGAATGTCCTGGTCACCGGGGTTTCGAGTCGGCACCTGGTACGAGCCGTCGTTCGCGGAGCCGCCCGGATACTGCGGAAAGTACTCGCCGGTCGAACGCTCGATGGGAGCAGGGCAGGTCGGGCCGCGGTTCTGCTCGAACAGTCTCGGCTCGTCCTGGTTCGGTAGGTACCGACCCTTCGGGTTGACGAACGGCATCGAGACGTTGATGCCGGGGTACTCGTCGCCGACGCCGGTGACGATCCGTCCACGCCTGGCCCCCTCGGCGAACTGGGCGACGGTGCAACCGAGCGCGGGTGAGAATTCGGCGAGGACTTCGAGGGCCTCTCGTGAGTTCGCGGCCAATCCGATGACGTTCGCGGAGTTGGCGTCGAGGAAATCGGCAGTGGTGGACGAGGCCGAGGTCACCGAGGCGTACAGCGATTCGAGGGCCGGACGCTTCTCGACGACGGTATTGCCGGTGGTCCGTAGGTTGTCCAGTGCGTTGATCAGCTCGGGAGCGGCATCGGCGTAGGTCTGCGAGAAATCGGCGAGCCCGCGCAGGTCTTCCTGGATTGCGGGCAACTCCGTGTTGAGGCCGGCAAAAATGTTCTCGAGTCTGTCGATCGTGAGACCGAGCTGCTCACCACGCCCGCTCAGTCCCTGAGCCAACGCACCGAGGGTGTTCGACAGGTCCTCCGGCGGAACCGCCTGGAGCAGCGGCAACAGGCCGTCGAGTACCTGCCCGACCTCGATGGCGTTACCGCTGCGATCCTGCTTCAGCACGGTGCCCTCGGTGATCGCGGACGCCGGCTTGCCCTCGGGCAGGACCAGTGCGACGTACCGCTCCCCGAACAACGTCTTCGGCAGCAGTCGCGCAGTGGCGTTCGACGGAATCATCTCGGCCATGTCCGGCTCGATGGCCAACTCCGAGGTAACGACGCCATCGGCCGTCGTCGCCGAGCGGACTTCGCCGACGATCATGCCGCGAACCTTCACATCCGCATTGCGGGGAAGCGCGTTGCCGACGCTGTCGGTCTCGAGCGACACCGTCACCACGTCCTCGAACGTCTTGTTGTACGAGGTGACGCTCCACCCGACGAACATGACGATGAGCAGGACAAGGGCGATTCCGAGGAGTCGGTTCTGGACCGGCGAGGGGGAGCCGGTCATGCGACCGTGGAGACGACAACAGCAGCCATGTCGCGAACCTTAGTGGTACACAACGTCACACTTACTACCGAAGATCGGTTTGTGAGATGGACCTAGCACTTCGGCAGAAATGTGATGGGCACCACTATCCTCAGTCGGCAACCAAGTGGGTCGAATGGAACCAGCCGCCCTGTCCGCGTTCTCGCTGCCGGCCGATGACGTATGTCCCCGGCGCGATTCCGGTGGCTCCGTGTTCGGGATGAATGAGGTATGCCGTCTGCGAGTTGGTCAGGATGCCCAGGGCCAGACCTCGGACGTCGTGCACGGGAGTGGCCCACGAGCAGACGCCACCGTCGGCCACCAGGCTGTGGGGGTTACCGCCTGCGGCGCTGCGCAGTAGTTCGATTCCCGTCAACGGCACCTTCTCGCGTCGCGTCTGGCCGGTGGGGACGACTATGCCGTCGAGCAGTACGTACGGAACGACGATCAGATCGCCTTGAGCTTGCAGCCCGTCGATGACGGGCACGGAGATCTCCTTGTCGAGATAGTCGAATACGTCGAGGCCGGTGAGGTCGATCAGTGCGGACAGTGTGATGTTCGAGTTCATGTGAGTCACCTTGGGTGTTGTCGGGGTGTGTGTAGTCGGGGTGTGGTGGCGCGGTGAGGTGTCAGGTTCTGCGGAGTAGCCGGCCGTAGTCGGCTCCGGCCAGGCCGTAGGTCCAGCCCGCGGCGTCGACCGCGGACGAGAACGCGCCGGGGACGCGAAGTCCGTAGCGTCGGCGCTCGCCGTCACGTTCACGAGAGCCGTTGACGGCGCGAAGGATTCGACCCTCGCTGCCCCAGCCCGCCGGGGTGGCGAACAGTTGCAGGGTGCAACCGGGATTGCCCGGATCGGCGTCGGTGTCGACCAGTCGCAAACCGGCTCGGTCGAGATAGTTGTCCCAACCGATTCGTTCGATGGCGCTCCGTCGGATCTCGACGTTGCGTTCGACGGTGATGCGCTCGACCGTCGGATCGTGGATCACCCACTTGGGAACCACGGTCCCGTTCAGGACATGGACGCCGCTGCCGTCACCGAACTCGACTGCTGGAGAAGACGAATTGTGCAGGCGCACTTCACCGTGCACCGGATTGGGAACCGGCTCGGTGTGCACTGCGGTGGGGCGTTCGGACATCACTGCGACGTCGTCGAACGCCCACCACCATCCCGTCGATTCGACGAGGGCCGATTGAATGTCGAGAAGCTCGTTGTCCTCGCGCTCGAACGCGGCGAGGTGAAAGGTGCGATAGATGTCGTAGTAGGCGACGCGATGCGCTTCCTGCTGGCCGTACCAGGTGATACTGCCGAACGAGTGCGGAGCGAGGCTTCTCGTCGCAGAAGCGACACCGTCGAACAGACTGGTGCGCAACGAATCCCACACTGTCCGGCGAATGATGGGATCGGGACTGATGCCGGCTCGGGCCGCGTCCTCCGGTGAACGTGTTGCAACGGTCATCCGCGCTTCTCGATCGCTCGGCATGTTCGGATTCTGGTGGAAGGACCACCGCGGCCATTCGATTCTTCGCTTGTCGATTCGCTCGTCCATTCGTCGACGGGAATTCGACAGCAACGATGCGATGCGTGCAGGTGACTTCTCGGCTTTTGCTGCGGTCGTGGGGATTTCGCTCACCAATTGCTCTGCCGTGACGAAGGACGCGGCGGCAGCGGGGGACGGTACCCACACGAACTCGGGGGCGTCGAAACCGGCTCTTCGATACAACTGTGCCACGGCTGATTCCGCCGTGGTTCTATCGGAGGGGCCGGCCTTCAGGCCGTAGCGGAGCCATCGATCACGCTGCGCGCAGACCGCACTGATGCTCTCGGCGTATTCATCGGGATTGTCACTGAATGTGCCGCGACGGGGAAATGTCGACGGCATCGGCACGGCGCTCACGTGAGGGAGGCGGTGTCCGCCTTTCCGGTTGTCATGAAGAAAAGAGTGACACGAGAATCGGGTGAGCGCAAGAGGGCACCCATGTGCACGAAACTTCGACCCCTGCTACGAAGTTCCGCTCACATGGGTCAGCCGCGTGAGCGAAGGATCAACTGGGCCGCGCTGATGTCGTCGATGACGAGGTCGGTGATCAATCCGCCGCGCAGCGCTGCGGTGAGGGCATCGAGTTTGGACGCTCCGGCGACGATGCAGACTCGGCGCGGAACCACCTTGAGCCGATCCAGGCTCGGTCCACTCGATCTGTCGTTCAACGCAATTCGGTCGTGGCTGCCATCGGAGCGCAGGAACACGGTGGCGATGTCGCCCACGACACCGTCGCGTTGGAGCTCGGCTCGATCCTCGCGCTCGAGGTAGCCGGAGCTGTAGACGTGACTCGGAACGGCACCGCTCATGACGCCGATGCTGAACACGGCGAGGTTCATCCGGTCCTGTAGTTCGAGTACTCGCTTGATGCTGCGTTCGCGCCACAGGTGTCGGCGGGTTTCGGGGTAGTCGAAGAAGGCGGGCACCGGAAACCCCTGCGCGACAGCACCGTAGGCGTCGGCAAAGGTTCGGACGATGTCGGTGGCGTAGGAGACTCCGGTGGTTCGGGTGTTCGCTGCGCCGTTGAGCTGCACGACGGTGGAGTTGTGGGTTCGTTTGGGTGCGAGCTTGCGGCTGACGGCGCTGACGGTGGTTCCCCAGGCGACGCCCATCACCATGTCGGATTCGAAGAACGACGTCAGCAATCGGCCTGCGAAGGTGGCGACGCGATCGAGGCGCTGCAATTCGTCGACGGTTTCCGATACGGGGACGACATGTGCACGAATGTCGTACAGATCGGCGAATGCACGCTCGATTCGCGGTGCCTGACCGAGCGGGGTGGAGATCTTGATTTCCACCAGTCCCGATGCCCGCGCGAACGTGATGAGTCGTGAGACCGTCGAGCGAGATACGCCCAGCTCACGGCCGATCGCCGCCATCGTCATGTCCTGGAAGTAGTACAGGCGCGCTGCCTGGGTGGCATGGCCGGTCCGTAGGTCCGATTCGGGCACGCTGAGTGGGTCGGTCACCGGCACCAGTGTACGACCGATTTGCACATATGTGCACCAGCTGTGCAACGCAGTGCAGGCCGTCTACCGTGGCAAACAGCACGCAATGTGGCGTGCATCACCAACTTTGCGGAGGCTACACAATGGCTCGTAAGGAACCGGAATGGGGACTGCCGGCGCACATGGCTGCCGAGTTCGCCGGAACCATGATTCTCATTCTGTTCGGCGTCGGCGTCGTCGCGCAGGTGGTCTCGGGCGGTGAATCGGGAAGTCTCGGAGACCACGACTCGATCGCCTGGGCATGGGGCCTGGGGGTGATGTTCGGCATCTACGTCGCCGGTCGAATCACCGGCGCGCACCTCAACCCCGCGGTCACGATCACGTTCGCACTCTTCCGCGGATTCAGCTGGAAGATGGTTGCGCCCTACATCCTCGCGCAGACCGCAGGTGCCTTCGTGGCCGCGCTGCTGGTGCGCTGGAACTACAACGACATGATCAATGCAGTCGACCCCGGGCACACCACCGCCACCCAGACGATCTTCTCGACGCTTCCCGGCAACGGAACGTTGCCCGTCAGCGTCTCCTCGGCACTGATCGATCAGATCATCGGCACCGCGATCCTGCTGTTCCTCATTGTGGCAGTGACCGATTCGCTCGGCACCGCGCCGATGGCCAACATGGCTCCACTGATCGTCGGCCTCATCGTGGTCGCCATCGGCTTCGCATGGGCCACCAACGCCGGATACGCGATCAATCCGGCCCGAGATTTCGGACCTCGCCTGGCGTCGTACATCACCGGATACGGTGGAGCCTGGCGAGATCAATACGGCGGCCTGTACTTCTGGGTCCCGATCGTCGGACCTCTAGTAGGCGGACCGATAGGAGTGTTGTTGTACGACCTGCTCATCGGTAGGAACCTGCGCAAAGACGAAGGTTCGACGCCCGAGCCGCCATCACGACTCCCAGCAGACACCCAGACCACAGGAGAGAAGCCATGACCGAGTTCGCAGGAAAGTACGTCGCCGCGATCGATCAGGGAACCACGTCCTCACGCTGCATGATCTTCGATCACGCCGGTACCGTCGTCGCGGTCGATCAGAAGGAACACAAGCAGATCTTCCCGCAGGCCGGCTGGGTCGAGCACGACGCGTCGGAGATCTGGGACAACGTGCGCGCCGTCGCGGCCGGTGCCATGGCCGCTGCCGATCTGACGCGCGAGGACATCGCTGCAGTCGGTATCACCAACCAGCGTGAGACGGCGCTGGTGTGGGAGCGCGCGACGGGCAAGCCGATCTACAACGCCATCGTCTGGCAGGACACCCGTACCGATCGGATCGCCACCGCACTGGGTGGGGGCGACGCCAACAAGTACACCGCGAAGACCGGGCTGCCCCTGGCGACCTACTTCTCCGGACCCAAGGTCAAGTGGATCCTCGACAACGTCGACGGTGCACGCGCCAAAGCCGAAGCGGGAGAACTGTGTTTCGGCAACATGGACACGTGGGTGCTGTGGAACATGACCGGCGGAACCGACGGTGGGCTGCACTACACCGATCCGACCAACGCCTCGCGTACCCTGCTCATGGATCTCGACACGTTGCAGTGGGACGAGCAGATCTGTGCGGACATGGACATCCCGATGTCGATGTTGCCCGAGATTCGCTCGAGCTCCGAGGTGTACGGCACCGGCCGTGCGCGCGGTCCGTTCCGCGGGGTACCGATTTCCGGCATCCTGGGCGACCAGCAGGCAGCCACCTTCGGGCAGGCCTGCCTGTCTCCCGGCGAGGCCAAGAACACTTACGGCACAGGCAATTTCGTGCTCCTCAACACCGGCACCGAAAAGGTCATGAGCAAGAACGGCCTGCTGACCACGGTCTGCTACAAGATCGGCGACCAACCGACGGTGTACGCGCTCGAGGGTTCCATCGCCGTGACGGGTTCGCTGGTGCAGTGGCTGCGCGACAACCTGGGCATGATCTCCTCGGCCGCCGACATCGAGACCGACGCACGGTCGGTGGACGACAACGGCGGTGCCTACTTCGTCCCCGCGTTCTCCGGTCTCTTCGCCCCGCACTGGCGGTCGGACGCCCGCGGTGCCATCGTGGGACTGACGCGATTCGTCAACAAGGGACACCTGGCCCGCGCCGTCCTCGAGGCCACCGCGTATCAGACGCGTGAGGTGATCGAGGCCATGAACGCAGACTCCGGTGTCGATCTGGAGGTACTCAAGGTCGACGGCGGCATGGTGGTCAACGAGCTGCTGATGCAGTTCCAGTCCGACATCCTGAACGTCGACGTGGTGCGGCCCGTCGTGGCCGAAACCACCGCTCTCGGAGCGGCATACGCGGCCGGCCTCGCCGTCGGGTACTGGGAGAGCGAGGACGACATCCGTCAGAACTGGGCCGAGGACAAGACATGGACGCCGTCCATGGACGAGGACCAGCGGGCGAAGCTCTACGCCGGCTGGAAGAAGGCAGTAACACGTACTCTCGATTGGGTTGATGAAGAATGAGTTCCACCACAACGGCTTTGAGCCCGCAGTCGCGCGCCGACGCGCTGGCGAGGATGGAAGCCGAAGAGCTCGACATCCTGGTGATCGGCGGCGGCGTCGTCGGCGCGGGCACCGCACTCGACGCCGTAACGCGCGGCCTGAAGGTCGGTCTGCTCGAAGCGCGTGACTACGCGGCCGGCACGTCCAGCCGCTCGAGCAAGCTCTTCCACGGCGGTCTGCGCTACCTCGAGCAGTTCAACTTCGCCTTGGTGTTCGAGGCGCTCAAGGAGCGTTCGCTGGTACTGAACAAGCTCTGCCCGCATCTCGCTCGTCCGGTGCCGTTCATCTATCCGCTGGAGAAGGTGATCGACCGCCCGTACGTCGGGCTCGGCATCGGCGTCTACGACGTCATGGGTGCCGGACGCGGCGTGCCGAGCCATCACAAGCACCTCGGCAAGAAGAAGACACTCGAGTCCTTCCCGTCCGGCAAGCGCTCGGCGATCCGCGGTGCGGTGAAGTTCTACGAGGGTCAGGTCGACGATGCTCGGCACACGATGATGCTCGCCCGTACGGCGGCCGCCTACGGTGCGTTGTGCGCCAACAGCACTCGCGTCACGGGCTTCCTGAGGGAGGACGACAAGGTCGTCGGCGTCGTGGCGAGCGATCTCGAAACGGGCCGCTCCTTCGAGGTACGGGCCAAGCAGGTCATCAATGCTGCCGGTGTCTGGACCGACGAGGTGCAGCAGATGGTCGGTGGGCGTGGACAATTCCAGGTTCGCGCGTCCAAGGGTGTGCACCTGGTGGTGCCGCGCAATCGCATCAACAGTGCCACGGGCATCATCACGCGAACCGAGAAGAGTCTGCTGTTCGTCATCCCGTGGGGAAGTCATTGGATCATCGGTACGACCGATACCGACTGGAAGCTCGATCTGGCTCACCCGGCCGCGAGCCAGAGCGACATCGACTACATCCTGGGCCACGTGAACAAGCTGCTCGCCGATCCGTTGGACCGAACCGACGTCGTCGGTGTGTACGCGGGACTGCGACCGTTGCTGTTCGGTGAATCCGATTCCACCAGCACACTCTCGCGTGAGCACGCGGTGTCCAGTCCGGTGCGCGGACTGACGGTGATCGCGGGTGGCAAGTACACCACCTATCGCGTGATGGCCAAGGACGCAGTCGATTCCGCAGTGCACGGGCTCGAGCGGACGGTACCGAAGTGCGTCACCGAGGACATTCCGCTCGTCGGTGCCGATGGCTACCTCGGGGCGTTCAACTCCCGTGCCCTGACGGCCGAGCGCACCGGTATGCGTGTCTCACGCGTCGAGCATCTGCTGGGTCGGTACGGCACTCTGATGGGTGAGTTGTTGGACTTGATCGACGGCAATCCCGAGCTCGGCGAGCCTCTCGAGAGTGCGCCGGAGTACCTGAAGGCCGAGGCCGTTTATGCCGCGAGTCACGAAGGCGCGCGGCACCTCGAAGATATTCTGACGCGTCGTACCCGCATCTCCATCGAGGTTCCCGATCGTGGTGAAGCGGCGGCCGACGAGGTGGCCCGGTTGGTGGCACCCATCCTGGGATGGGACGACCAGCACGTTGCCGAAGAGATCGAGCACTATCGGCTTCGGGTTCTGGCAGAACGGGATTCGCAGCAACAGCCCGATGACGACACTGCTGATGCAGCCCGTCTCGGGGCACCGGACGTGCGTGCCGGGGTGAGCTGACCTACTCAGTCGAGTGGTTCGGTGAGGTAGCGCCGCAGCGTCGGTCCTACCCACCGAACCAACTGCTCGTGGGTCATCTCGGCCAATGGAGGTACTGTGAGGATGTAGCGTGCGAACACCAGACCGAGTACCTGGGTTCCCACTAGGGCAGCCCGCTCCGCATACCGATCTGGCGAGACTGCGGCCAGCGCCGGCGCGACCTGGGTGGCGAACACCTGCTGCATGGTCGTTGCCGCCGCGGCATTGGTAGCCGCAGCGCGCATCAGGGCGAGGAACGTTCCGTCTTCCTCCCAGACCTGGAAGAACCTGGGCATCAACACTTCTGCGATGCGCTCGGGTTGGACGTGGGTCAGATCCGGAATGTCGAGTTCGAACGTGGCGGCCTCGGCGAACAACGCTTCCTTGGTTCGGAAGTACCTGACGACCATCGCCGCGTCGACGCCCGCGGTGGCGGCGACGGATCGCATGGTGGTGCGGTCGTAGCCGTCGGCCCCGAATTGGGCGCGGGCTGCGTCGAGAATGCGAGCCCGGGTGGCGGTCGCGGATCGAGGTTGTCGTTCGGTCATCTCCGTAGCCTAAGTCAACAACCGTTGACCACGGTGCTCGGTGGGTCTATCGTCGGAAGTCAACAGTCGTTGACCAAGAATTCGCTGACCCAGGAATTCGCTGACCACAGTGGGAGTGCGTCATGAACCATTCGGACGTGATCGTCGTCGGTGCAGGTCCGGCAGGCTGCATGCTGGCGGGGGAACTCGCGCGTGCCGGCCGCTCGGTGACGGTGCTCGAGAAACACGATGCACCATCACCGCTGTCGCGAGCTTTCGGAGTACATGCCCGCACGCTGGAGATTCTCGACAGTCGTGGTCTGGCCGAGGACCTGCTCTCCACCGGAGCGCACGCGCCGGGACTGAAACTCTGGAACGGACTGTCCCTCGACCTCGGCGCACTACCGTCG
Organism: Rhodococcus sp. 05-339-2; assembly: GCF_002258965.1. Taxonomy (NCBI): domain Bacteria; kingdom Bacillati; phylum Actinomycetota; class Actinomycetes; order Mycobacteriales; family Nocardiaceae; genus Rhodococcus; species Rhodococcus sp. 05-339-2. The sequence continues at coordinate 108,795 of NZ_NOYW01000016.1, read as the reverse complement.
CAGTTTCCGTATCTGCTGGTCACGCCACAGACCAACGTGGACTCTCGACTCGAGGAGTACGCGCGGGCGTCCGGTGCGCGGATTCTGCGCGGGGTCGAGGTCACCGGTCTCGAGCAGAATGCCGACGGAGTAGTGGTGCGCGGGACGGTGGCCGACGGCAGCGCGCAGGAGTGGACGGCGTCGTATGCGGCCGGAACCGACGGAGTGCACAGTATCGTCCGCACGTCGATCGGACTCGACTTCCCCGGCAGGGAATTGCTGCGGTCGATCATGCTCGCGGATGTACGGTTGGTTGATCCGCCCAACGGTCTGATCAACATCGGCGCAGGCGAGGACTGCTTTGCGTTCGTCGCGCCGTTCGGCGACGGGTGGTTTCGAGTGATCGCCTGCGACCGTACCGACACCGCAGACGTAGCTGCGTCCGTCGACGAGACGCGGCTTCGTGACGTGGTGCGCCGCGCAATCGGAACCGACTACGGCTGGACCGACGTGCGATGGAGTTCGCGCTTCTCCTGCGACGAGAGGCAAGTCCGGCGCTACCGAGTGGGCCGGGTATTCCTGGCCGGCGATGCGGCGCACGTACATTCGCCTGCCGGGGGACAGGGCATGAACACCGGAATCCAGGACGCGATGAACCTCGGCTGGAAGCTGGCAGCCGTCCTCGGCGGTGCCGACGAGAAGATCCTCGACACCTATCACGACGAGCGGCATCCAGTGGGAAAGCTGGTGTTGCGCAGTAGCGGCGCGACGATTCGCATGTTGTTGCTGCGCTCGGTGGTAGCGCGGACGTTGCGCAACATCGTCTCCGCACGGGTGCTTCGTAGACAACGTGCCGTCGGCAGGATAGCCGGGATGTTTTCCGGTATTTCGATCTCGTATGCTCGCCGACGTGGCGAGCACCCGCTGGTTGGCCGGCGCGCCGTGCAGATACCCCTCATCGACGGCACCGTCACCACGGCGCTGCGCGACACCACTTTTCTGATGATCGGCGAGAACGATTGCAGCCGAACGGATATCCCCCGCCGAGCCGACCACGGTCCGGCAGTCCTCGTCCGGCCCGATGGATACATCGCATGGGCCGGACGATCGGACTCGAATCAATGGCAGGCTGTTCGAGACCGGTGGACAGCAGAGTGTTCCGCCTCGATCAGCCCTGCAGCAACGTGAACGAGTGCTCTCGGATCAGGATGGACGGGCCGCCGGCCTCGTAGTCCTGATCCGGGTCGCTCGAGATCGTCTGAGTCCAGGTGCCCTTCGGCAGAGTGAATTCCACGGCTCCGGGTGAGGCGTTGACCATCCACGCGAACGAGGCATCACTTTCCCCGGCGCGCATGAGGACCAGAATGCTGTGGGCGTTGCCGTCGGACCAATCCTCGTCGGACAGCTTCTCGCCGTCGGCGCGATAGAAGTCGACGGTGTCCGGGCCGGCTCCCTCCTCGTCGGAATCGCTGTCGTGCCGGAACCAGGTGGGGCGCAGTGCCGGGTGCTCGGTGCGAAGCGCGATGAGGTGCGTGGTGAAGTCGATGAGGTCCTGATCGGCTGTGCTCCAGTCGAACCAGGAGACCTCGTTGTCCTGGCAGTAGGCATTGTTGTTGCCGTTCTGCGTCCGGCCGAGCTCGTCGCCGCCGAGGATCATCGGCACACCGGCCGAGAGCAGCAGCGTCGCAAGGTGATTGCGTTGCTGGCGAGCTCGCAATGCGTTGACACCCTCGTCGTCGGTCGGGCCCTCGGCACCGCAACCCCACGAGCGGTTGTCGGATTCGCCGTCCTGGCTGTCCTCGCCGTTCTCCTCGTTGTGTTTGTCGTCGTAGGAGTTCAGGTCGGCCAACGTGAAGCCGTCGTGCGCGGTGATGAAGTTGACGCTCGCCAACGTGGGACGACGGGTGCTCTCGTAGACGTCCGGGCTGCCGGTGACACGTTGCGCCAGTGCAGGCAGCGCCCCGCTCTCGCCGCGCCAGAAATCGCGAACGTCGTCGCGGAACTTGCCGTTCCACTCCGACCAGCGCGCCGGGAAGCCGCCCACCTGGTAGCCCTGGGTGTCCCACGGTTCGGCGATGAGCTTGACCGGCGCGAGCGTCGGATCCTGATGCACGAGGCTGAGGAACGCACTGTGCACGTCGAGGTCCGAGTCCTGACGAGTCAGGGTGCTGGCCAGGTCGAAGCGGAAGCCGTCGACGTGCATCTCGGTCACCCAGTAGCGCAGTGAGTCGAGGATGAGTGCCAGGGCGGCGGGGTGACCGACGTTGAGGCTGTTGCCGGTACCGGTGGTGTCGTAGTACGCGCTCCGGTCGTCGTCGACGAGTCGGTAGTGCGAGCCGTTGTCGATTCCCTTGAGCGAGAGGGTCGGTCCGAGATGGTTGCCCTCGGCGGTGTGGTTGTAGACGACGTCGAGAATGACCTCGATGCCGTTGTCGTGCATGGCTTTGACCAGGGCCTTGAACTCGTCCACCTGGCCGCCGGTGTCGCCGGTGCTGCTGTACTCGTTGTGCGGGGCGAAGAAGCCGATGGAGTTGTAGCCCCAGTAATTGCGACGGCCCTCCTCCAGCAGATGCGAATCCTGAACGAACTGGTGGATCGGCAGCAGTTCCACTGCCGTGACGCCGATTCGCTTCAGATGTGCGATGGCTGCGGGGTGTGCCAGTCCGGCATAGGTGCCGCGAATGTCCTCGGGCACATCGGGATTGGTGGCGGTGAATCCCTTGACGTGCACCTCGTAGACGACCGTCTTGTCCAACGGTGTGTGCGGTGACTCGTCTCCCGACCAATCGAAGTTCGATTGCACAGCAACGGAGTACGGCATGTACGGTGCCGAATCCTCGTCGTTGCGGGTCTCCGGTTCCTCGTGCAGATGCGAGAAGACCGACTCGTTCCAGTCGACCTGACCGGTGATGGCGGTGGCGTACGGGTCGAGGAGCAACTTCGCCGAGTTGTGCCGCAGCCCCGACGCGGGGTCCCACGGACCGTCGACGCGCAGACCGTACCGCGCTCCCGGGGTGACGTCGGGAACCAGATCGTGAAAGACGTGACCGGTGCGCTGCGTCAAAAGCGTTGTACTGCGCTCTGTTCCGTCGTCGTTCAATACGACCACAGAGACCGAGTCCGCTGTTTCGGAGTAGACGGCAAGGTTGGCACCGTCGTTCGACAGACGTGAGACGCCCAAGGGGTACGGGAGACTGAATGAGGAGGGCATGGTCGCGGCAGTACCCCCGTAAGGCTCGAGCGAAACGCCTGCATACCGAGCGTTCGGCTAGTATCGACGGCGAGATTGCGGCCGCCGAGCACCAGCGGGCGCAAGTTACGAAGGACGATGCGATGAATTGCCCACGACCCGATGCCGGTTCGGCCCGCCTGGACGAGCTGTTTCCGGGTGACAACGCGACCGACGCCAGGTTTCGGGAACTGGACTGGGCGGCGACCGAGTTGGGGCCGGTGGACCAGTGGCCGCAAGAGTTGATCACCGCGATTCGCACCGTCATGCCGTCGACGATTCCGATGCTGATCTGGTGGGGTCCTCACCTGGTGCAGATCTTCAACCACACGTACACCGACTTCCTCGGGGACAAGTTCCCCGCGGCCGCAGCGCAGCCGGCCAAGGTCTGTTGGGCGGAGATCTGGGACGAGATCGGAGAGTTGGCCCGACAGGTCGTCGACGGCGGCACGGCAGTGCACGGTGCTCGCCAACGGTTCATGATGAACCGGTACGGATTCCTCGAAGAGACGTACTTCACTTTCTCCTACAGCCCGATCCACGGTCCCGGGCGCGCGGTCCTCGGCGTGTTCGTCGCCACGTCGGAGGTCACCCAGCAGGTGCTCGGTGACCGTCGTATGCAGGCGTTGTTGAGCCTGGGGACGCTGACAGGCATCGACACCGACGGTGCCGAGGACATCTGCCGGGCGGCCGTGGGCGCGCTCGCGGCCGAAGCATCGGAGTTTCCGCTCGTCTCCGGTTACCTCCGCGAAGGCATGAATGCGGACGGCCGCGTCGAGTGTGTCGTGACCGGCGGCGACGTCGGCTACGAGCGCTCGACGTGGGAGTGCGCCGATCTCGCCCGGGTCGCCGACGGCGCAGTGGCCGTGGCGACGGTCGGCGTGGACGGCAACGTTCCTCGGGCCGTCGTCGTGCCGTTGACGATGGCAGGCCGTGTGCAGCCGGTCGGTGCGCTGCTGATCGGGGTGAGCAGCCACCGAGTGATCGACGATGCCTTCACCTCGTTCTGTGGCGTCGTGGCCGAACGCGTATCGACTGCGCTGACCGCCTCCCAGGCCTTCGAGATGGAGCGGCAACGCGTCGTGGCGCTGGCCGAGGCCGATGCGGCGAAGACGCGACTGCTCGAAACCGTTGGGCACGAATTCCGAACACCGCTGACCCTTCTCGCCGGTCCGCTGGACTCGGTACGCGAGAGTGCTTCCTCGCAGTTGAGCGAACCCGATCGGCACTCTCTCGACGTGGTCCATCGCGCATCGGTACGACTACGCCGACTCGTCGACGATCTGATGGATGCCGTCAGCGCCGACGCGGGCCGACTCGAGGCCCGTCTCGAACCCACCGATCTCACGGCGGTGACGCGTGACTGCGCGACGCTGTTCGCGACGGTGGCGTCGGACCGCGGTCTCGACCTGGAAGTCGATACGTCCGAGGACGTCGTCGTGCTCAGCGACGGCGAGATGTGGTCGAAGATCGTGTTCAACCTCGTCGCGAACGCCATCAAGTACACCCCCACGGGCCGGGTGTCGGTGCGTCTGAGGGCCGAGACCGACACCGTTCGGCTCGTGATCGCCGATACCGGGCTCGGAATCCCCGAAGACGATCTGTCGCGCATCTTCGATCGATTCCACCGGGTCGAGCACGCGGGAGCGCGCAGTATCGAAGGGTTCGGCATCGGGCTCGCGCTGGTATCGGACCTGCTCACAGCCCTGAACGGGCATGTGGATGTCGCCAGCGAGGTGGGCATCGGGAGCACGTTCACCGTGGTCGTGCCCCGGGTGCCGGTCGAGGCCGCGGTGCCTGTCGACCGTCCGGCAACACCGACCGATTCGGTGTCGGCGATCTTCGTGGCCCACGAATCGACGCAGGCGACGCCCGATCGAGCGGACATTCTGCTCGTCGAGGACAACGTCGACATGCGCAACTACCTGCTGAGGCTGCTGACCGAGGAAGGGTGGTCGGTCGCCACCGCAGGCGACATCGAGACCGCACTCGATCTGGCACGGTCGACGCCGCCGGGCATCGTGCTCACCGACGTCATGCTCCCCGGGCGCAGCGGACTGGACCTGGTCGACGAGATCCGCCGCGACACCGGTCTGCAGCGTGTGCCCGTGATACTGCTGACCGCGCGAGCGGGAACGGACTTCGTGCTCGACGGCCTGGGCCGCGGGGCCGACGACTACATCGTCAAACCGTTCCACGATCGAGAACTCGTGGCCCGTGTGCGGGTACACCACGAACTCTCCCGTATGCGCGAACAGATCCTCGCCGAAAGTGACAACCAGGCCTCGACGCTGCGCACTGCCCTCGACACCCGCGGAACGATCGGCCGGGCAGTGGGAATTCTGATGTCGGTCTACCGCATCGACGAAGATGCCGCGTTCACCCAGCTGACCGAACTGTCGCAGAACTCCAACCGAAAGACCCGCGACCTGGCAACCATGATCGTCGACGACTTCACCGCCGGGCTCGACCGAGAGCGTCAGTGATTGCGGCGGTAATTCTCGCGTTCCCGTTCCATTTCGGCTGTCTTCTTCTCGCTCTTCAGATCGGCCGGGAGCCCGTGGATTTCCAGGCGTCGGGCACGGTTCTGGTCCATGTACGCCGCCGTGTAGAACAGCGCGAGCAGCAGGCTGAGCAACACCATCGAGGCGCGTAGCCAGATCGCTCCTGGGAACAGGACGAAAAATCCGATGAAGATCGGCAGGAACGGAATCATCGAGCGCAGGATGTGACGCGGCGTCGCTCCCGGACCGACGAGATCGCGTCGGACCCAGCCCTGGAACTCGTCGGGGAGTTTGCGGCCGAGGACGGCGTAGCCCAGCCATTGGCCGAGGGGCGGACGGGTGCGGGTCGGGCGAGCGTTCACGACAGTGCTCCTGCTGCGATGGCCGCGTCGTTGACGCGGGTGAGGACGCGTCGCAGTTCGTCGAGCTCGGCGAGTGACGCGCCGAGCTTCGCCACGACGGCGGGTGGAATTCTCTCGGCCTTCTTGCGGAGTGCGGCCCCGGCCGGGGTGAGCGCGACGAGCAGAACGCGCTCGTCCTCGACGCTTCGATTGCGGGTGAGCAACCCCATCGACTCCAGACGCTTGAGAAGCGGCGACAGGGTGGGGGAGTCGAGCTGCAGTGCCGATCCGATGGCTTTGACCGACATCGGCGACTCGCCCCACAGTGCCAGCATCACCAGATATTGCGGATGCGTCAGCCCCATCGGCTCGAGCAGGGGCCGATACACCGACAGCACGGCACGGTTGGCGACGGCGAGTGCAAAGCAGACCTGTCGATCGAGTGCGAGTGGATCTTCGGCGGTGGCCACGGTCCCAGGCTACCAGAATTGAGTAGTGCACTAACCATTAGTGGGCGATGCGATATCGAAAGTCGGTACTCGATGCCCGAAAGATGTTGCAAAGAAGGGCAAATGCTCGCGCGGCGAGGTGTTGCCAGAGTCCCGGTCGGTCCGAATCGGGCGGATCGACGTTCGGCATTCCATCCGGTCGGTTGCTGTGCAATGCTCCATGCAATTCGCCATTTCGTTGTGATAAATCCCGCCCTGCTGACACCTCCCGAGAGGATCGCCATGCGTCGTCGACGCATCTTCACCACGTTCGTCGTCGCCGCAGCTCTGTCGGTGTCCTCGGTAGGCGTCGCGACGGCCGATCCCATCGGGCCGGTCGCGCGGATCGTCGACACGTCCATCGCGTCGCAGACCCTGCGCACGCTGAGCGTGGAATCGCCAGCGATGGGGGCGGTCGTCGAGGTGCAGGTGCTCACCCCGGCAGCACGGTCCGGCTCGCGGCCGACGCTGTACATGCTCAGCGGCATCGGAGAAGAGGACCCCAACAACAGCATGTGGCTCCGCAAGGGCGGCGCGGCCGAATTCTTCGCCGACAAGAACGTCAACGTCGTCCTACCGTTGGCAGGCCCCGGCAGCTTCTACACCGACTGGCAACGGGACGATCCGAAACTCGGCCGATACCAATGGGAGACGTTCCTGACCGAGGAACTCCCCCCGTTGATCGACGCAGCCGTGGACGGCAACGGACGCAACGCGATCGCAGGGCTGTCCATGGGTGCGCAGTCCGCCATGATGCTGGCCGCACGTCACCCCGACCTCTACTCCGGGGTGGCGTCGTACAGTGGTTGTTTCGCCTCCTCGGAGCCGATGGGGCAGGCGAGCATTCGCGCGATCGTCGGAGCGTTCGGCGGTAATGCCGACAACATGTGGGGCGGACCTCTCGATCCTGCCTGGGTGCAACACGATTCGGTTGTCAACGCCGAAAGTCTGCGCGGCACCGACGTGTACGTGTCGGTGGGAACGGGAGCGCCGGGGCCGCACGAAAGCTTCGACAGCGCAGCGGCACTGGATGTGGTGGTGGTCGGCGGCCTCATCGAAGTGGGCGCGAACTACTGCACCCATCGACTGGCGGACCGACTCGGCCAGCTGAACATCCCGGCGACATTCGACTTCACCGAGACCGGAACTCATTCGTGGCCGTACTGGGTGGAGCAGCTGCCCAAGAGTTGGCCGACGCTGGCCGGGTCGCTCGGGATCTGAGCCGACTCAGCCGCGGTTGGTGTCGCGAAAGTCCTTGGGGGTGCAGCCGAAGCGCGCACGAAACGCGCGGCTGAAATGCGCGGGGTCGGTGAATCCCCACGATGCCGCCAACGCGCCGATGGTGGTGCGGGCATTCTGCGATGATCCACTGGGCGATACGGAGGCTTGCCTTTTATCGCTCGCTCAGGCCCATCAAGACCATGATGTGGTTGTCCTTGGCGGCCGTGCAAGTCGAGCTGCTCGTGGAGTTCCGTACTCGAGCGAGTTGTCGAAGTAGCGGTCGGACATCGAAAGATGGCGGTAACCGGGACTTCGTGTGTGGACACACGATCGTCACGCGTGGAGCTCGATGGGCGGTGCGCATCTGCCGCACAATGTGTGCGCGATCACACAAGACCTTCTCGTAGGCCCGGGCGCAATCTGGAGCAGACACGCCACAGGTGCCGCGATCGGCGCCCGAGAAGGAGCCAAGAAACATGACTGCAGTACAGGAATCGGCCGCACCGTCGTTGCCGACCGGAACCGCCACCGAGCTCTACATCGCCGGGCAGTGGCACGGCGCATCCGACGGTGGCACCTTCACCGACATCAACCCCACGACGGAACAGCCCCTGGCCGAGGTTGCTGCGGCTACCGCGTCGGACGTCGATGCAGCGGTGCGCGCCGCCCGTGCCCAACTCGGCGGCGAGTGGGGCGCGACCCCAGGTGCGGCCCGGGGAAAGTTGCTGAACCGGATCGCCGATCTGATCGAGCGCGACGGCGACCTGCTCGCTCGACTCGAGGCCCTCGACGTCGGCAAGCCGGTGGGTCAACCGGCGATGCTCGACATTCCCAATGCAGCAGCCACTTTCCGGCACTTCGCCGGCTGGGCAGACAAGATCACCGGCAGCTCCATTCCCACTGCGGGATACTTCGGGCAGCCGACGCACTCGTACACCGTTCGCGAGCCCGTCGGCGTGATCGGCATGATCGTTCCCTGGAACACCCCGTTGATGATCGCCGGATGGAAGCTCGCGCCCGCACTGGCCGCAGGAAACACCGTAGTGATCAAGCCGCCGGAGGACGCACCGCTGTCGATCCTGCACCTGGCTCGACTGATCGACGAAGCGGGCGTACCCGCCGGAGTGGTCAATGTCGTTCCGGGACTGGGTGAAGTGACGGGCGACGCCTTGGTCGGGCATCCGGACGTCGACAAGATCAGCTTCACCGGCAGCCCGCGAGTCGGCAAGCTCATCGCCAAGAAGGCTGCCGACACGTTCAAGCGGACCACCCTCGAGCTCGGCGGCAAGTCGCCGCAGATCATCCTCGAGGACGCGGACCTCGAGGCAGCGATCAACGGAACCGCGATGGGCCTGTTCTTCAACCAGGGCCAGGTGTGTGCGGCCGGCACCCGAGTGTTGGTGCATCGCTCGCTGTACTCGCAGGTGGTCGACGGTCTGGCCGCTGCGGCGTCGGCTCAGGTGGTGGGCGATCCCTTCGATCCGTCGACGACCATGGGCGCACTCGTCAACGCCACGCAGCGCGACAGCGTGCTGGGGTACATCCAGGCCGGACGCGACGGCGGTGCCCGAGTGGCGGCCGGAGGTGGCCGTCCCGACGGGGCCGGGTATTTCGTCGAGCCGACCATCTTCGCCGACGCCGACAACGGCATGAAGATCGCCCAGGAGGAGATCTTCGGGCCCGTCGGTACGGTGATTCCGTTCGATACCGCGGACGAAGCGATCCGCATCGCCAACGACACCGTGTACGGACTGGCCGCCTCGATCTGGACCCGCGACGTGTCGAGGGCGCACACCCTGGCCGCGCAGGTCCGCTCCGGCGCGGTATGGGTGAACGGTTGGGCGGCAATCGATCCCGCACTCCCGTGGGGCGGCATGAAGTCCAGTGGCACGGGCCGTGAGCTCGGGTGGGCAGGCATCGAGGCCAATACCGAGGAGAAGGTCGTGACGATCGTTCTGTAGAGCCCCCGCAGGTGAGCGGGAGTGGAGCCTGCGGAACGACCCATGTGAGTGGAACTTCGTAGCAGGGGTCGAAGTTCCACTCACCTGGGGTAACGCGGTGTTTACCGAAGGAAACTCGATTCGTAACGAGTAGGCCTCAAGCTTTGATTCAACGGACGTAGAACAACGTGCGAACGGATCGGAAGGCGATGATGACGATGCCCGAACCCTAGGTCCGAGCAGGGAGCCGCTACCGTAGGGCTGTGCCCAAGCTCGTGGATCACGACGAACGCCGCCGCGCGATCACCGCGGCAACGTGGCGTCTGATCGCTGCCAAGGGGATCGATGCCGCGAACATGCGGGACATCGCGACCGAGGCGGGATACACGAACGGCGCGCTGAGCCACTACTTCGCGGGTAAGGACGAGATTCTCCGAACCGCGTTCGAGCACGTCTTCGAGGCTACGAACCGACGGATCGACGAAGCTCTCGGCGACGCAACAGGATTCGATGCCCTCCGCATCTTCTGCCGAGAAGTGATGCCGACGACCGAAGAGACTCTGCTCGAGGCGAGAATTGCAGTCTCGCTGTGGCAGCGCGCGATGTACGACGAGCACATGGACGACACGAACCGTCGATCCCTGGTGTCGTGGCGGGCGCGGATGGCGGAGTTTCTCGAGCAGGCTCGCGCAGAAGGCGACGCCGGCGACTTCGATGTCGATCTCGCCGTCGAAATGTTGCTCAACATGATGATGGGCATGCAGATTCTCGGCGTGCTCACCCCCGATGACACCACTGCCGACCGGCAGTTCGAGATGCTCGACCGGTTCATAACTCAGCTGTAGCCACCCTGTGTGTGGGCGACCTGTGTCCTCTCGCACGCCTTCGTTATTCAACGTCTGTAGAACCAAGTCCCAGAATCACTCGACCCGAGGAACACCGATGCCAACCCTCACGCCCCACGCAATCGACCACGCATTGTCGTTGCCGACCGAAGACGAGATCGCACAGGTTCGAGACATCGTCGACACCGCCGGATTCGTCACGGCCGCAACGCGATTCGTCTACGTCGGACTGGACGAACCGGACAAGGCCGAGTTGTACGTCTCCGAACCGACCACCCGACGGACCTTCCGGGTGCTGTTGCACGACATTTCGACGCCCGATGCCGTCGACCTTCTGGTCTCCCTCGACGAGCGACGGGTGATCGGCTCCACCCGCCTCGACGCCATCCGTGACGGCCAGATGCCGGTTCTCGACGAGGAATTCGAGCTCGTCGAGAATGTGCTCTCCACCGACCCGGACTGGCTCGCCGCACTGGCCGCGCGCGGACTCGACGTAGCCGACGTTCGAGTGGCACCCCTGTCGGCAGGCGTGTTCGACTACCCGGGCGAGCATGGCCGACGCATACTGCGTGGCCTGGCTTTTCGGCAGGACCACCCCGCCGATCACGCGTGGGCCCATCCCATAGACGGGCTGGTCGCGTTCGTGGACGTGATGAATCGGACGGTGGACAAGGTTGTCGACCTGGGTGTGGTTCCCATCCCGGAAGAGTCGGGAAACTTCGACGATCCGGCCGTCACCGGTCCGGTGCGCACCACGCAGAAGCCGATCGAGATCACTCAACCCGAGGGTCCGAGCTTCACGGTTCGAGGCAATCGCGTCGACTGGGAGAAGTGGTCCTTCCGAGTCGGCTTCGATGTGCGTGAAGGTCTGGTTCTGCACCAGATCGGGTTCGAGGACGACGGTATCGTCCGGCCGATCATCCACCGCGCTTCGATCGCCGAAATGGTTGTGCCCTATGGGGACCCATCCCCGGTGCGGTCGTGGCAGAACTACTTCGACACCGGTGAGTATCTGGTGGGACGGTACGCGAATTCACTCGAACTCGGCTGTGACTGCGTCGGGGACATCACGTATTTCGATGCTGTGATCGCGGATGAATTCGGCAATCCGAAGACGCTGCCGAATGCCGTGTGCATGCATGAGGAGGACTTCGGGGTGTTGTGGAAGCACACCGATCTGTGGTCGGGTTCGCAGGAGACCCGGCGTCAGCGACGTCTCGTGATCTCCTTCTTCACCACCATCGGCAACTACGACTACGGATTCTTCTGGTACCTGTATCTCGACGGCAGCATCGAATTCGAGGTCAAGGCAACAGGAATCGTCTTCACCTCCGGGCATCCCGGTGGCGACTACCCCTACGCGACAGAGATCGCCCCGGGGCTCGGTGCGCCGTGCCACCAGCACCTGTTCAGTGCGCGACTGGACATGATGGTCGACGGCATCGGCAACTCCGTCGAGCAGATCGAGACCCGCCGAGTACCGATGGGCCCGGACAACCTGCACGGCAATGCCTTTGCTCTGCAACACACCCCGCTGGCCACGGAATCGGAGGCCCAACGCGTCGCCGACGGCAGGGTCGGCCGCGTCTGGCACGTCACCAATCCCACCTCCTCGAGCCGGCTCGGAAAGCCCGTCGGATATACATTGCATCCCGAGGGGCAGCCGCTGCTGTTGGCCGACGACAACTCGTCGATCGCGCGACGAGCCACGTTCGCCACCAAGCATCTCTGGGTGACGCAGTTCGACCGAAGCGAACGGTATGCCGCAGGTGATTTCGTCAATCAGCACCACGGGGGAGCGGGCCTGCCGGCCTTCGTCGCCTCGAACCGTAGCCTCGTCGACGAGGACATCGTGCTGTGGCACACCTTCGGGCTGACCCACTTCCCGAGGCCCGAGGATTGGCCGATCATGCCGGTGGACTACACCGGCTTCAAACTGAAGCCAGCGGGATTCTTCGACCGCAACCCCACCCTCGACGTGCCCCGCTCGAGTTCTTCGCACTGCGCCGCATCGAGCTGCGAGGGCGGCGAGCAGAATGTCTGATACACAGTCGAGTTCGGCAGGCGTACTGCGCGGTTCCATCGGCGTCGTCGGGATCGTGTTCCTGGTCATCGCCGCTGCGGCGCCGCTGACCGCCATCGGTGGAGCCTTACCGGTCATGATCGCGACCGGCAACGGAGCGGGCGCTCCACTCGCCTACATAGTCGCGGCGATCGTCCTGCTGATCTTCAGCGTCGGATACGCGGCCATGAGCAGACACATGGTGGACACGGGCGCGTTCTTCGCGTACGTGGAGAAGGGGCTCGGGAGAACCATGGGCCTCGGCGCCGCGGGTCTGGCGCTGCTGACGTACACGGCTGTTCAGGCGGGGATCTATGGCCTCGCTGCATCGACCGTCGACAGCCTGGTGGTGAAGTACGGGGGTCCCGACCTGCCGTGGTGGGTCTGGGCGCTCGGCCTCCTCGCGATCGTCGCGACGCTCGGGTACCGCAGCATCGATCTCGGTGCCAAGGTCCTCGGGGTACTGCTGGTGCTCGAGATCGGCATCATCGTGATGCTGTCGGTCGCGGTGTTCGCCAAGGGTGGTGCCGCCGGCATCGACGTCGAATCCTTCACTCCCTCGGCCTTCTTCAGTGGATCCCCGGGAATCGCCCTGATGTTCGCCATTGCGTCGTTCATCGGCTTCGAGGCCACCGCGATCTACGGCGAGGAAGCCCGCAACCCCACCCGGACGGTTCCGATCGCGACCTACGCCGCGGTCGTCACCATCGGTCTGGTGTATGCGGTCTCGAGTTGGGCGGTGGTGCTTGCCTTCGGCAGTTCGTCCGTCGCGCAGGCCGCAACCGACGACACGGCAGGGCTGACCTTCGCCGCTGCCGCCCAGTACCTGGGCCCGATGGCGGCGGACATCATGGAAATCATGCTGGTCACCAGCCTCTTCGCTGCCCTGCTTGCGTTCCACAACGCGATCGGACGGTACGTGTTCGCGCTGGCTCGCAAGGGTGTCGCCCCGTCGATGTTGGCGCGCACCCACTCTCGGCACGGCTCCCCGCACCTGGGATCACTGTTCCAGACCGTCTCGGCGGCAGTGGTTCTCGTGGTCTTCGCGGCAGCAGGCGCCGACCCGGTGCTGGAACTGTTCACGTGGATGTCCGGACTCGCCACCGTGAGCATCCTGGTTCTGATGATCCTCACCGGAGGCGCGATCATCGCGTTCTTCCGTCGATCGACCGTCGATACGCGTACCTGGCACACCGTTGTCGCCCCGGCGCTCGGAACCGTTGGGTTGGTGGGGATTCTCGGTCTGGTGCTGGACAATTTCACACTGCTCATCGGCGGTTCAGGGGTGCTCGCCGCGCTGCTGTTGGTCGTCGTGGCGGTGTTCTTCGCGGCGGGAACGGTCACGGCGCGGATGACTCGGCGGCGCACTCCCGAATCCACGGCGGTCTGAGACCCGTGCTCATGACAGGGGCGATGATTCTCGGAGCGATCGGTGCGGTGCTGCCGGTCGTCGGACATCGAAGCCGTACCGGACGGATTCGTGTCGCACACCTGTGCATGGGCGTCGTGATGCTGGTGATGGCGATGTTCGGCATGGACGCCGCCATCTCGATTCCGGCGGGCCTCGCGCTCGTCGTCGCGGCTCTGTATGTGACCGGCAGTATTTCACCGACGTCGCCGTCCGGTCCGTGCGTCGTGGACCTGACCTGCATGGCGGTCCTACTGCTGCTGATGCCCTCGCTCCATACCCATTCGGCAACCGATGCAGGCTCCGCCGCGCCGATGCACCGGCACGGAGCCGGTCTCGATCCGAGGATCGCAGTTCTGGTTCTGCTGGTTGCATGGATCGCTCTGACAATCACCATGTTTCACCGGAGATGCTCGGAACGACCGGTGGCGGCCGGCTCCCTTCTCATGATCTTCGGAATGGCACCCGTAGCTTTCTGATTCCACTATCCAGGAGACAACAATGACTACAGCAGACATCGTCTATCGCAACGGCGCAGTGTTCGTCGTGGACTCGGAGTTCACGATCGCGAGTGCGATCGCTATCGCCGACGGCGTGATCCTGGCCACCGGAACCGACGAGGACATGGACAAGTTCGTCGGGCCGCGCACCGTGACAATCGATCTCGCAGGTAAGACAGTTCTGCCGGGCATCAACGATTCGCACCTGCATGCGGTGGCCTTCGGATTGGACACACCGCCGCTGTCGCTGGACCTGAGCTTTCCGACCGTCCGATCCATCGCCGACGTGGTCGACGCGGTGGCCGGTTCGGTGGCTAAGGCGGAGCCCGGTGAGTGGATCGTCGGAACAGGTTGGGACGAGGGATATCTGGACGAGTGCGTGTCCGATCCGGCGGTTCGACCGACTCGGTTCGATCTGGATGCCGTTTCGCCCGACAATCCGGTGTTCCTGCAGGACTTCTCCCGCCATGTCTCGTGGGTGAACTCTGCCGCGCTCGAGCGGGCCGGCGTCGACGAGAAGACGGTGGTGCCGGACGGTGGAGTGATGCCGACGGAGCCGTCCGGCCGCCTGATCGGCATCCTGCAGGAGGGCGCCCAGATTCTCGTCCAGTCTGCTCTGCCGAAGCTCACACGCGAAAGGCGAACGGAAGCAGTGCGGTCCGCGATCTCCATCCTGCAGCGAGAAGGAATCACCAGTTTCACCGACCCGGCACTCGGGCCGGGCGGCGAAGATCTGGCCGGCGGTGCGATGGGTGAGGAGGGCCTGTCCATCTACGCCGACCTCGCCGCGTCGGGGGAGCTCGGGATTCGAGTCTCGGCCCTGATGCTTCCCACCGGAATGAGCGGAACAGCCGCGGAATTCGACCGCAACCTCAGCGCGATGGAGCCGCCGTCGACCGTGGATCCGCGCATGTTCAGGATCCTCGGCGTGAAGGTATTCGCCGACGGTATTCCGCCCAGCAAGACGGCATGGATGCACCAGGAGTATGTCGGCGGCGGCTGCGGGTCACTGTGCGTGGGCGGTGACACCGACGAGCGTCGGGTACACGAGGTGACCGAGATGATTCGGGTCGGACACGAAGCGGGGCATCAGATCGGCGTGCACGTCACCGGTGATCGAGCCATCGATACGGTTGCCGACGCGTTGATCGCGGCACAGACGTCCCATCCGCGTGACGATGCGCGGCACTACCTCATTCACGGAGACTTCATCAGTGCGCAGACACTCGCGCTCCTGGCCGAGCACAATATCGGCGTCAACATGAACCCCACGATCAAGTGGACGATCGCCGATCTCGAAGAGGGTGTCGTCGGTGTCGAGAGAGCGGCGTACGAGTGGCCGTACCGAAGTGCCGTCGAGTCGGGAGTGGCACTGATGAGCTCGTCCGATGCGCCGGTCACCACACCGGACTGGAGGCAAGGCATCTCGACGATGATGCTGCGGGAGAGCCGGGCGTCGGGCAGAGTCAGCGGGCCGGAGCAGACCATAGGTTTGGCCGACGCGATCCGCACGTACACGATCAACGCAGCGTGGCAGGACTTCGCCGAGGATTGGAAGGGCTCGCTCGAGCCGGGAAAGGTGGCCGACCTGTGCATTCTCGACGGTGACCTCGCTGCGATGGATCCGCACGACATTCCGTCGGTCGCCGTTGTCTCGACCGTGGTCGGGGGTGTGGAGGTCTACAGCGCCTCCACGTGGGTTCGCCACTGAACGAGGGCGCGTCTGCCCCAGAATGTGTGCGCTCAGTGACATGTTTCCGTCGCGATGATCGACCACTGTTGTGTCGACGGTCACAACAGAAAGAAGTAGCGCATGTCGACGAATTCGACGGATTACATCGTGGTGGGAGCAGGATCAGCGGGAAGTGTCATCGCCAGGAGGCTGCTCGATGCCGGTCACACCGTGCACGTGATCGAGGCCGGACCTGTGGATACCGATCCGGCGATCCACTCACCGCAGGGCTGGCCGACGCTGTTGGGAGGCTCGCAGGACTGGGGACTGTTCACCACTCCGCAGAAGCACGCCAACGATCGACGGATCTTCTGGCCGCGCGGACGCGTACTCGGCGGCAGCTCGTCCCTCAACGGAATGATCTACGTGCGAGGGCATTCCAGCGACTACGACGGGTGGGCGTCCGCAACCGGCGATGCCGGGTGGGCCTGGGAGAACGTGCTGCCGCTGTTCAAGCGTTCGGAGTCGCACGAACTCGGGGCCAACGAGTTCCACGGCGGCGACGGGCCACTGCCGGTGTCCATCATGGGTACCCCGCATCCACTGGCGGCCGCCTTCGTCGACGCGGCCGTCGAACACGGGCACAAGCTGATCGACGACTTCAACGCCGACGAGATGGTGGGTGCCGGCTACAACCACACCACTACTCGCGACGGCGAACGGATGAGTGCGTGGAAGAGCTTCGTAGGCCCGGTGATCGGGCATCCTGACCTGACTGTCACCACCGGGGCACTCGTTCACCGGGTGGTTCTCGAGAACGGCCGTGCGGTGGGAATCGAGTACAGCCGCGGGGGTTCCGAGGTGGAGCGCTCGTTCGCGGATCACGAGGTGATCCTCTGCGGTGGAGCTCTCGGATCACCGAAGGCGTTGTTGCTCAGTGGAATCGGACCCGCCGCGCACTTGGCCGAACTCGGGATCGACACGGTCGTGGACCTGCCGGGTGTTGGCGAGAATCTGCACGACCACCTGCTGCTGAGCAACATCTACGAGTCCCTCGAGCCGCTCGCAGCCGGTACGAACAATCTGCTCGAGGCGCAGCTCTACGCCCGCAGCAATGGATGGGCCGGCGCTGCACCGGATCTGCAGCCCCTGTTCATGCACATTCCGTACCCGGCAGACGGATACCCGGTGCCCGAGAACGGTTACACCATCGCACCCGGCATCGTCGCTCCCCGCTCGCGCGGGACGTTGCGGTTGGCGTCCTCGGACCCGAGTGAACTGCCACTGGCGGATCCGAACATTCTGGCCGACCCGTACGACCTCGAAGCGATGGTCGACGCGGTGGAGATCTGCCGTGAGATCGGTGCCTCCGACGCGTTCGCGCCGTGGCGGAAGGCCGAGGTGGTTCCGGGGCCGAGTGCGCGCACACGCGACGACCTGCGGGCCTATGTTCGACAGACCGCAGGCACGTACCACCATCAGGTCGGCACCTGCAAGATGGGTGCGGACTCGGATCCCAATGCTGTTGTTGGAGCAAATCTTCGAGTGCGTGGCGTCGAAGGGCTGCGGGTCGCGGACGCGTCGATCATGCCCGCCGTGCCGTCGGGCAACACCAACGCGCCGTCGATCATGGTGGGTGAGCGGGCCTCGGATCTGATTCTGGGGAGCTAGACCGTACGGGCGGGGCCTGCGGAGGATGCGCCGGCCCCGCTCAGCCGGTGCGGTACTCCCGCGGCGACATCCCGTACGTCTCCTTGAACAGTTTCGAGAAGTTCGAGGAATCGATCAAACCGTGACGCGCACAGATGGTTCCGATGCTGTCCGCGGCGAATCGAGGGTCGCGGAGATCGCGATGGCAGCGATCGAGCCGCCTGGATCTGATCCAGCCCGCCACCGTGCGACCGTCGGACTCGAAGAGTTTCTGTAGGTAGCGCGTCGAAATATGCAGGCGCGCAGCGAGAGAGGCCGTGGACAGCGAGGGGTCGGACAGGTGCGATTCGACGAGGCCCTTGGCCTCGATCAGCAGTGTCGAACCCGGAGCCTCGTGGGGTGCTGCGTCGTCGAGAGCGGCACCGAGAAGATCGAGTACCGCGTGCTCGAGCATCGGCGTGGTGGGCAGAGTGCCGTCGAGGGCGTTGCGGCGCAGGGTATGCAGAAACGGCGACACCAACGCGCCGACGCCGCGGGCACCCTCGATGCACCGCGCCGCCACAGTGGTCAGTTCACGAGAGTCGATACGCAGTTCTCGACGCGGGAACATCACGACGAACATCTCGAAATTGCCGGCGAAATGCAGCTCGTACGGGGCGCTGGTGTCGTACACCGCGAAGTCACCCGGGTTCAGTACTGCCTCGCGCTCGTTCTGAACGATCGTGCCGCGCCCCGTCAGCTGCAGACCCACCTTGATCAAGCCCGGATCGGACCGCCGGATGGTCGCGCGGGTCCGCCGGACGTCGACCTCGCGGCCGGTCACCTCGCTCAGTTGCAAGGCCCCCAGCGTCGACGACACCAGTGTGCCCTCGAACGACGACGGCCCGGTGGACACAGCGTCCAGCGGCACGAACGCCGTCGAGACGTTCTCGCGCCATTGCTCGAAACTCTGTGCCACCGGGCTCATGTCATACGGCTGGACGGTTGTCGATCAGACGGCGAGCCTTGCCGATCGAACGCTCGAGGGCAGCCGGTGCGACGACATCGACTCCAACACTGACTCCGATGCGATCCTTGACCAGCTTCTTCAACGTCGCCGCCGCCATCGGATGCGCGTCGAGCGGGGCGTCGGGGCGGGCCTCGACGAGGACGGTCAGGGTGTCCATGCGTCCGGCGCGTTCGAGCACACACTGGAACTGCGGGGCCAGGGCGGGAACCGTCAGAATCAGCTCCTCGATCTGTGTCGGGAACAGGTTGACTCCACGCAGGATGATCATGTCGTCGGTACGGCCGGTGACCTTCTGCATCCGACGCATCGTGCGAGCCGTGCCTGGCAGCAGTCGCGTCAGATCGCGGGTGCGGTAACGGATGATCGGCATCGCTTCCTTGGACAACGACGTGAACACCAACTCACCCTCCTCGCCATCGGGCAGCACTTCGCCGGTCACCGGGTCGATGACCTCCGGGTAGAAATGATCCTCCCAGATGTGGAGTCCGTCCTTGGTTTCGACGCATTCCATCGCGACACCCGGCCCCATCACCTCGGACAGGCCGTAGATGTCGACGGCATCCATGTCGAGAGTCTTCTCGATCTCCTTGCGCATCTCCTCGGTCCAGGGTTCCGCGCCGAAGACGCCGGTCTTCAGCGAGGTCTTGGCCGGGTCGATGCCCTTCTTGACCATCGCGTCCACGATCGTGAGCATGTAGGACGGCGTGACCATGATGGCGTCGGGCTCGAAGTCCTCGATGAGCTGGATCTGACGATCGGTCATACCACCCGACATCGGAATCACCGTGCAGCCCAGTCGTTCTGCACCGTAGTGCGCGCCGAGACCGCCGGTGAAGAGGCCGTAGCCGTAGGCCACGTGCACCTTGTCGGAGGGCTTCACACCACCTGCGCGAAGGCTGCGCGCGATGAGGTCCGCCCAATTGCCGATGTCGTTCGCGGTGTACCCGACGACGGTGGGTCGGCCGGTGGTTCCCGAGGACGCGTGAATGCGCGAGACCTGGTTCTGCGGGACGGCGAACATGCCGAACGGGTAGTTCTGCCGCAGATCGGCCTTGGCGGTGAACGGGAACTTCGCGAGATCCGACAGGTCCTTCAGATCGGTCGGGTGCACCCCCGCGTCGTCGAAGGCCTTCTTGTAGTGCGCGACGTTGTCGTAGGCGTGCTGCAGTGACCACTGCAGGCGCTCCAACTGGAGAGTGGAGATTCGATCCCGGGACGCGAATTCGATGTCGGGGGTGTCTGTGGGGGCGGACAGCACACTGGTCATGATTGCTCTCTCGTGGTCTCAGGCGTCGAAGTCGACGGTGACGGTGTCGCTGAGTGGGTAGGTCTGGCAGGTGAGCACAAAGCCGGCATCGACTTCGTTGTCTTCCAATGCGTAGTTGCGCCGCATATCCGTCTCGCCGAATGTGATTCTCGCGCGGCAGGTGCCGCACACCCCGCCCTTGCACGCGAAGGGAAGATCGGAGCGCAGTTGCTCGGCCGAATCGAGGATCGACTCGTCCTGCGGCAGTGCACCTGTCACCTCACGGCCGTCGAGGATGATCGTGACCTCGCTGCTCGGTCCGGTGATGCCCGGTTCGCGATGCTTCTCCTGCGGCGGGGGCACGTCGTCGACATAGAACAGCTCGGCGTGGATGCTGGTCTTCGCCACACCGAGGTCTCCGAGAACCTGTTGGGCATCGGTGACCATCCCGAACGGGCCACACAACCAGAAATGATCGATATCCGGTGTGGCGACGACCGTGTCGAGTATCTCGCGCAGTCGCTGCGCGTCGAGTCTTCCGCTGAACAGTTCGACCTCACGCGGTTCCCTGGACAGCACATGAATGACGTCGAATCGGCTGCCGTACTGGTCCTTCAGGTCCGCGATCTCCTCGGCGAACATCACCGATCTGGTACGCCGATTGCCGTACAGCAGAACGACTTCGGCGTCGGGGTTCGCCAACACCGAAGCGGCGATCGAGAGCATCGGTGTGATCCCGGAGCCGGCTGCGATGAGTACGTGTCGGCCGCCTGCGGCCGGGTCGGCGTGAAAACTACCGCTCGGGCCCTGGACGTCGATACGGTCGCCGGGCTTGACCTCGTGGACGAGCCACGAGGAGAACAGGCCGTCGCTCACCTCTCGTACGCCGACGCGTGGACGCGCGCCCACCGGTGCGCAGATGGAGTAGGAGCGGCGATGCTCGACGCCGTCGACCGTACGACTGAGCATCAGCGATTGACCGGGGCGAAAGTCGAACTCCTCGCGCAGGTCCTCGGGGACGTCGAAGGTGACGGCCACGGCGTCGTCGCAGAGCGATTCGACGTCGGCGACGGTCAGTGTGTGGAATGGCTTGTTGCGCAGGTTCTTCAGTTCCGGCTCGGCAGTGACGGTCATCAGATTTCCTTCACGTGGTCGAAGGGCTCCAGGCAGTCGTCGCACCGGTACTGGGCTTTGCAGAGGGTGGCACCGAACTCGGACGTGAGCCGGGTGTGGAAGGAACTGCACTGGGGACAGGCGATCTGCCGCGGCTTCACGGTGAGCGTCAACGGGACCGGTCCGGACGTTCGGGCCGGGGCAGGCCCTGGTACGGAGTAGCCGGATTCACGGAGCTTGCGCAGGCCTTCCTCGGAGATCCAGTCGGTGCTCCACGCGGGGGAGAGACTGGTGACGATCTCGACGTCGAAGTAGCCGTGATCGTGCAGTTTGTGCGCGATGTCGTCGCGCATCGTCGCCATCGCCGGGCATCCCGAGTACGTCGGGGTGATGGTGACGAGCACGCTTCCGTTCTCGCGTACCTCGACGTCACGCAGGACTCCGAGGTCGTCGAGGGTGAGCAGCGGCATCTCGGGATCCATGACGGTGGCTGCGATCTCACGCGCTGCTCGTTCGAGAGTGGTCACCAGACTCCCTCCGGATGCGCTCTCGCCACGACCTGCATCTCGGCGACGAGGGGGCCGAAGGCCTCGGTGTGGATTCCGCGCCTACCGCCGCGGCCGCCGATGGTGCCGACCGACTTGCCCTCGGGGGCCTCGAGTTCGGCTGCGTGCAGTACCTGCGCGAGAACGGAATCGAATTCTTCGCCGACAGTGCGAGGGTCGACGCCGACCCCGACCTTCGCCAGAGCGATCTCCTCGTCGGTCGGGACGAACAGTTCGGAGACGTAGGGCCAGATACGGGTGACTGCCTCGCGGACGCGTCGCTTCGATTCGTCGGTTCCGCACCCCAGGGTGACGACCCAGCGTGCTGCGTAATCACGATGGTAGGTCAGCTCTTTGACTCCCTTGTTCGCGACAGCGGCGAGCACGGGGTCGCGGGAGTCGGTCAGCCGTGCGAACACCGCGAGCCGCCACGTCGAGAACACCAGAAGGCGAACCTGAGATTTGGCGAAGTCGCCGTTGTCGAGTTCGGTGAGCCGCACGTTCCGGAAATCGGCTTCGTCTCGGAAGAACGAGAGTGCATCCTCGGCCGGTGCGGGGGAGGTGTCCGAAATGAACGGCACGACAGTGGGATCGGCCTTGGCTGCGCGGGCCAGTAGCAGTCTGGCCTGGCCGAGGAGGTCGAGTCCGACGTTGGCCAGAGCGACTTCTTCTTCGAGTTCGGGCGCGCGGGTGCTCCACTGAGCGAGACGCTGTGAGCTGATCAGCGCGTCGTCGCCGAGCATGAGGCAGTACGCGGCAAGAGCTTTCGGGTCGACGTCGTCCGGGATGGTGGTATCGACCCCGGCAAGTGGGTCGTCGAAACTTGTTCCGAAGGCCCACTGCCCGTGCGAATTCTCGTCGACGAGGCCCTCGTAGGCGTTGTCGTGATCGGTCATGAGTGCTTGTCCTCTTGCAGAGTGGGTCTCACATGTGGGGAACGTTGTCGGGGATCTCGTAGAACGTGGGGTGGCGGTACACCTTGTCGCCACTCGGCGCGAAGAACGGATCCTTCTCCGACGGCGACGACGCAACGATCGAGTTGGACGGAACCACCCAGATGCTGACGCCTTCGTTGCGACGGGTGTAGACGTCGCGCGCGTGTCGCAGCGCCATGTGGTCGTCGGCGGCGTGGAGCGATCCGACGTGCACGTGGTTCAGGCCGCGCTTGCCGCGTAGGAACACCTCGTACAGCGGCCAATCGGCTTTGACTACTTCTCTTTTCGGTTCGACCGGCACATTGTCGGTGGGTACTGCGCCGTGTCCGCCCTCTGCGGTGAATTCCGTCATGATGCGTTCCTTGCTGCGAATGCGGTTGCGGCCTCGCGAACCCAGGCGCCGTCCTCGTGCGCTGCGCGGCGGTTTGCGATGCGCTCGACGTTGGAGGCACCGTTGCCCTTGATCACCTGCATGAACTCGGACCAGTCGGGCTCGCCGAAATCGTGCGACTTGCGTTCTTCGTTCCACTTCAGGTCCGGGTCGGGGAACGTGACTCCGAGGGCCTTCGCCTGCGGGATCGACATGTCGACGAAGCGTTGGCGCAGTTCGTCGTTGGTGTGACGCTTGATGCCCCACTTCATGGACTGCTCGGTGTTGGGGGACTCGTCGTCCGGCGGGCCGAACATCATCAGTGCCGGCCACCACCAGCGGTTCACCGATTCCTGAACCATGGCGCGCTGTTCGTCGGTTCCGCGCATCATCGTCGCGAGCAGTTCGTAACCCTGTCGCTGGTGGAAGGACTCTTCCTTGCAGACGCGGATCATCGCGCGCGCATACGGCCCGAAACTGCTGCGGCACAAGGGAACCTGGTTGCAGATCGCTGCGCCGTCGACGAGCCAGCCGATGGTGCCCACGTCGGCGTACGTCAGGGTGGGGTAATTGAAGATCGAGGAGTACTTCTGCTTGCCCTCGATGAGCTTGACCGTCAGGTCGGCGCGGTCCGCTCCGAGCGTCTCCGCCGCGGAGTAGAGGTAGAGGCCGTGACCGGCTTCGTCCTGCACCTTGGCCATCAGGATCGCCTTGCGGCGCAGTGAGGGTGCGCGGGTGAGCCAGTTTCCCTCCGGCTGCATTCCGATGATCTCGGAGTGCGCATGCTGAGCGATCTGGCGAATGAGCGACTTGCGATAGCCGTCGGGCATCCAGTCACGTGGCTCGACGCGCTGTTCGCGGGCGACGGTGTCGTCGAATTCATCCTGCAGCGTCTCGGTCGACAAGGTGTTTGACGTGGTCATAAGTCCTACTTTCATTACCGAATGATCGGTTGGTAACCAGTATGCATCGAAGTGACCCCCGGCACAAGTGCGGTGAGAGCGGCTTCGCCGCACGTGCACGGAAATTCGTAGCAGGGGTCGAACTTCCGCTCACATGCCGACGAAGGAGGCTCTCGTCTTGTTCAGGAACGCGTCCACGGCGGCCTTGTGGTCGGCGGTCTGGCCCAGGGCGGTCTGTGCCTGCGCCTCGCGGTCCAGTGCGTCGGACAGTCCGGAGCGCGCGATCAGCGACTTGACCTGCTTGTAGGCCTGGGTCGGTCCGGCTGCGAGTGACGCCGCCAGCGTGCGGGCTGTCTCGAGAACGTCGGCGTCATCGACGACGCGATGTATCAGGCCCCAGTCGAGGGCCTGCGCGGCGGTGACCTTGTCGCCGAGCAGCATCAGACCCGCGGCCCGGCTAGATCCGAGTGCCTCGACCAGAGTGAAACTCAATCCCGAGTCACTGGCCAAGCCGATGCCGGTGAACGCCGTCGCGAACGTCGACTTGGTGCCCGCGACCCGAATATCTCCTGCGAGCGCGATTCCGAGACCGGCGCCGACGCAGGCACCGGGGATCGCCACGACGATCGGCACGTCGAGCGCTGCGAGCCCTCGGATGACCGGGTTGTAGTGCTCACCGACGGTATCCATCGCCGTGGCCGGATCGGCCTCGAGCGCGGTGACATGCTCACCCAGATCCTGGCCGACGCAGAAGTTCTTGCCCTCGGCGCTGATCAATACGGCACGCACCTCGGGTGCGGCGGCGTTCTGAACGGCCTCCGCCAGCGCGAGCTTCGTCACGACATCGAGGGCGTTGTGTGCCTCGGAGCGAGCGAGGGTGATGGTCGCCAGGCCGTCGGTGATGTCGAACCGTACCGTCATGCGTTCGTCCAATCGTGAAAGCCGCGACCGGACTTGCGTCCGATATCGCCGCGAGCAACCATGTCTCGCAACAACTGCGGGGGAGTGAACCTGTCGCCGAGGGTCGACGCCAGGTGTTCTGCGATCGCGAGCCGAACGTCCAACCCCACGAGGTCGGTCGACCGCAGCGGGCCCATCGGGTGCTTGTAACCGAGTTCCATGGCGCGGTCGATGGATTCGGCGTCGGCGACGCCTTCCTCCAGCATCCGAATGGCTTCGAGCCCCAGGCAAACCCCGAGCCGTGACGTCGCGAATCCGGGGGAGTCGTTGACGAGCACCTCGGTCTTGCCCAGCAGCGACACCCACTGCCGTACTCGCTCCACCACGTCCGCGGCGGTGGCCGGCGCGCGCACGATCTCGACGAGAGTCGACGCCGGAACCGGATTGAAGAAGTGCATCCCGACGAAGCGACTCGGATCACTCAGCGCCGCACCGAGTTCGGCGATGGAGATCGAGCTCGTGTTCGACGCGATGACGGTCTCGGGCCCGGCGATCTTGTCGACGAGGACGAGCACCTCGATCTTGAGCGACGGGATCTCGGGCACCGCTTCGACAATCAGGTCGAGCTCGGCAGGCAGGTCGGACGGCCCCGCGACCGTGGAGACCCGGGCGAGAATGGCCAACGGGTCCTCGCTGAGCTTGCCGCGCTCGTGCGCCCGAGCCAAGCCCGTCTCGACTCGACCGAGAGCGGCCTGCTGATCGGCGGCTTCGGCGATGACGACGGTGGATCCGAGCGCCGCGAAGACCTGCGCGATCCCTGCACCCATCCGTCCTCCGCCGACGACAGCCACTTTCACGGGAGCGGTCATTTTTTCTTCTCCAGAAATGCCGTCATCCGGCGTTGTTTGTCTTCGGTCTCGAACAGCACGGCCTGCGCGATGTCGTCGGCCCACGGGTGCGAACCGGGTGCATCGAGGATCTTCTTGGTCAGCGTCAGCGCCAGGGGTGCTTGCTTGGCGATGCGATCAGCCAGGGCATGGGCGGCAGCCAACGGCTCGTCGACGACGTCCAGCACCAGGCCGGAGCGGAGTGCCACCTCTGCGTCCAGCGTCCGGCCACCGAGGAGAACCTGCTTCGCGACGGACACTCCCACCAGCGTCGGTAACCGGTAGCTGGCCCCGGCGGCAGCCATGATGCCCAGGCCCGGTTCGGGATTACCGAACACGGCCGTCGACGACGCGATCCGGATGTCGCACGCGTAGGACAGTTCAGCTCCACCGCCGAGGGCGTAGCCGCGGACGGCAGCGATCGTCGGCAACGGGAGTGCGGCGATGCGGTCGAACAGGTTTCGGTTGATGCCGCGCAGTGCGTCGTCGCGGGTGCGGGCCCGCAGCTGATTGATGTCGGCACCGCCGGCGAAGTGCTCGCCCGCTCCGGTCAGGATGACGATTCTCGGATTCTGTTCCACGAGCCCGCACACCTCGTGCAGCTCGCCGATCATCTCGGAATCGATTGCGTTGCGCTGCTTCTCGCGATTCAGAGTGACGACAACGCGGTCCGTCAGCTCCTCGACAACAAGCGCGTTCACGGTGCCTCGATCAACATCGACACGCCTAGCCCGACGCCGACGCACAGGGTCGCGAGTCCGCGGGTGGCCTTCTCGCGTTCCATCCGGCCCAGCAGCGTCAACAGGATTCGAGCACCGGAGGAACCTAGGGGGTGGCCGAGGGCGATGGCACCGCCGTCGGCGTTGACGATGTCCTCGTTCAGTTTCAACTGACGGATGACGCCGAGCGACTGTGCCGCGAAAGCCTCGTTGAGTTCGACGGCACCGAGGTCGTCGGCCGACCACCCGGCGCGAGCGAGCGCCTTCTGTGTCGACGGCACCGGCCCGAGCCCCATGATGTGCGGTGCGATACCGGCGCTGGCGCTGGTGACGATGCGGCCACGAACCTCGAGGCCGTACTTGTTCACGGCTTCCTCCGACGCCACCACCAGCGCCGACGCACCGTCGGTGAACGGCGACGAAGTGCCCGCAGTGACGATGCCGTCCTTGCGGAACACGGTCTTCAGCGTGCCGAGTTTCTCCAATGTGGTTTCGCGCCGCGGTGTCTCGTCCTGGGTTACGTCTCCGTTCTTGGTCGAGACGGGCACGATCTCGTCCGCGAAGCGTCCGGCATCCTGAGCAGCGATGGCACGCTGCTGGCTGCGGAAGGCGAAGGCGTCGGACTCGGCGCGGGTGATGCCCTCGCTGAGCGCGACCTCCTCGGCCGTCTCGCCCATCGATAGGGTGATCTTGGGGTCGGTCCCCGCGTCGTGCGCAGCGAAGGTCGGATTGGTGAATCGCCAGCCGAGGGCGGTGTCGAAGATGTCTCCGGGCTTGGCCCACGCCGTCCCAGGCTTCGCCATGACCCAGGGCGCGCGGGTCATGGACTCGACGCCACCGGCGACGATGATGTCGGCCTCACCGCTGTAAATGGTGCTCGCGGCGTTGGCCACTGCCGTCAGTCCGCTCGCGCACAGTCGGTTGACGGTGTAGCCCGGCACCGTGTGGGGGAGTCCTGCGAGCAGAACTGCCATTCTCGCCACGTCACGATTGTCCTCGCCCGCCTGGTTCGCGGCACCGAGAATCACCTCGTCGATTCGATCGACGGGCACGCCGGCTCGGCGGACGGCCTCGGCGACCACGATCCCCGCCAGGTCGTCGGGACGCACGGTCGACAGTGCGCCGCCGTAGCGTCCGTGCGGCGTGCGCGCACCGGCCACGAGAAATACTTCGCCCACTGGGAACTCCTTCGTACGGTTGCGTCATTAATAACCGAACATTCGGTCGTTTGGCAAGGGCTGCTGCCCATGGTGCTGTGGAATCGGCCTTTGGCTGAGAAGATGTGGACATGACAACCGCACGCGCGCCGCGCAAGACCGGCATGCCGGGCCGGCCCGGATACGATCTGGATTCACTGCTGGCCGTGGCGGTCAAGGTCTTCAACGACCGTGGGTACGACGGCACCAGCATGGAGGTTCTGGCGAAGCGGCTCGGTATCACCAAGTCCTCGATCTACCACCATGTATCGGGCAAGTCGGAGCTTCTCGAACTCGCCCTGTCGCGGGCTCTCAACGCGCTGTTCGCCGTGACGACCGAGGATCGGGCCACGACCGGGCGGTACATCGACCGGCTCGAATACCTGGTGCGTCGCAGCGTGGACATCCTGTGTGCAGAGCTGCCCTACGTCACGCTGCTTCTGCGCGTCCGCGGCAACACCGATGTCGAGCGTCGAGCGCTCGCCCGTCGCCGCGAGTTCGATTCGTTCGTCACCGGACTCGTGGTCGCCGCCGCCGAAGAGGGCGACCTGCGTCCAGGGGTGGATCCGGCTCTGGCGTCCAAGCTCGTGTTCGGCACGGTCAACTCGCTCATCGAGTGGTATCGCCCGCGCACCGGCGGATCCGTCGAAGAACTGGCCGACGCCGTGGTCGCGCTGACCTTCGACGGACTGCGCCGCACGTAGCAACGCAAGTCTTGACTTCTCGGCGTTCGACGGCGATGGTAATTACCGACCGAACGTACGGTGAGATGGAGGCGTTGTGAGCAGACTTCTGGAAAGCTATGCCCAGGGCACGTGGTATTCCGCGACCGACGAGGGAACGCCGCTGCTGAGCGCAGTCGACGGCAGTGAGATCGCCCGGGTGTCGTCCAGCGGTCTCGATGTCGCGGGCATGGTCGATTACGCCCGCACCGTCGGAGGGTCCGCGCTCGCTGCCCTGACGTTCCACGAGCGTGCGGCGCTGCTCAAGCAACTGGGTCTGACGTTGCTGGCCGGGAAAGAGGAGTTCTACCAACTTTCCCGGCACACCGGAGCCACCACTCGCGATTCCGGCGTCGACATCGACGGCGGTTTCGGAACCGTGCTGAGCTATGCGAGCAAGGCTCGACGCGAACTCCCCAACGAGACGGTCTACCTCGACGGCGCCATCGAACAGCTCGGCAAGAAGGGCACCTTCCTCGGTCAGCACATCTACACCTCGCGGCGCGGTGTCGCCGTGCAGATCAATGCGTTCAACTTCCCCGTCTGGGGCTTCCTCGAAAAGTTGGCACCCGCGTTCATCGCCGGAGTGCCGTCGATCGTCAAGCCCGCCAGCCAAACTGCATACCTCACCGAGCTGGTGTTCCGCCGCATCATCGAGTCGGGCCTGCTGCCCGAGGGTTCGGTACAGCTGCTCTGCGGCAGTGCGCGCGGCGTGCTCGACCACCTCGGTGGTCAGGACTCGGTGGCCTTCACCGGATCGGCCGACACCGCAGCGACCCTGCGCTCACACCCCAACGTCGTCGGTGAGGGACTGCACTTCACGGCCGAGGCGGACTCTCTGAACGCATCCATCCTGGGTTCGGATGTGACACAGGATGATCCGGAATTCGACCTGTTCGTCAAGGGTGTCTTCACCGAGATGACGGCCAAGGCCGGTCAGAAGTGCACGGCTATTCGCCGCGTGTTGGTGCCGCAGGACTCGGTCGAGCCCGTCATCGAGGCGCTGAAGGCCAAGCTGGAGAAGGTCGTCGTCGGTGATCCGGCAGACGACGGTGTCACCATGGGTGCACTCGCCAGCATCGACCAGCGCGACGAAGTCCTCAAATCCATTCGCGGACTGACCAAGTCCGCCACTGTGGTGTTCGGTGACCCGGAGACGGTGGATCAGCGAGCGGGTGCGTTCATGGCACCGGTGTTGCTGAAGGCCGGTGACAAAGCCGCCACCGAACCGCACGAGATCGAGGCCTTCGGTCCCGTCTCGACCGTCATCGGATACGACAGCACTGCAGACCTGCTCGATCTGGTGGCCCGCGGAAAGGGTTCTCTGGTCGCATCTCTGGTGACCAAGGACGCTGCGATCGCCCGCGAGGTCGTGCTGGGCAGTGCGCCGTACCACGGCCGCATCCTGGTCCTGAACTCCGAGGACGCCAAGGAATCCACAGGCCACGGCTCGCCACTACCGGTACTGGTGCACGGCGGTCCGGGCCGAGCGGGCGGCGGTGAAGAACTCGGTGGTATCCGCGGCGTACTGCATCACATGCAGCGCACCGCAATTCAGGGAACCCCTGATGTCCTGACGGCCATCGGCAACAAATGGGTCACTGGGGCGAAGCAGACGACCGGGGACGTCCACCCGTTCCGCAAGAACCTGGGCGAGCTGACACTGGGCGACACCATCATTGGTGGGCCCCGGCAGGTCACCCGCGCCGACATCGATCACTTCGCCGAGTTCACCGGCGACACGTTCTACGCACACACCGATCCCGAAGCTGCAGCGGCCAATCCGTTGTTCGGTGGAATCGTCGCGCACGGCTACCTGGTGGTCTCGCTGGCAGCCGGTTTGTTCGTCGACCCGGCACCGGGCCCCGTCCTGGCGAACTTCGGCGTCGACAGCCTGCGCTTCCTGACGCCGGTCAAGGCCGAGGATTCGTTGACGGTGACACTGACCGCCAAATTGATCACTCCGCGTCAGAGTGCCGATTACGGTGAGGTGCGTTGGGACGCAGTGGTCGTCAACCAAGACGGTGACCCGGTCGCCACGTACGACGTGCTCACTCTCGTCGCGAAGCCCGAGGCCGCATCATGAGCATGCGAGTCGCGGTCTGTTACGGAATGCCCGAGGATACTGACGCATTCGATCGTCACTACTCCGAGGTGCACGTGCCCCTCGCTCGGGCAGTCCCCGGTCTGATCGACTTCACCTGGGGCACGCTCGACTCACTCGACGATTCACCGCCGCCGTACTACGCGATCGCCAGCCTGTACTTCGCGGACGAGGCATCGCTGAAGACCGGCTTGGCCTCGCCCGAGATGAAGGCGGCAGGCAAGGATCTGCGCAACTTCGCGACCGGTGGCGTCACGATGTTCACCCAGAACGAGCGATCGGTGTTGCAGCCGTGACGGATTCGAAGATCGCTCGAGAGATGTTCGAGGTCGATGCCGCATCGCGCAAGCTCGGGATCGAGCTGATCGAGCTGTCACCCGGGCATGCCAGGATGTCGATGGTCGTCACCGAGGACATGGTCAACGGATACGCCATCACCCACGGCGGCTACGTGTTCCTGTTGGCGGACACCACGTTCGCGATGGCCTGCAACTCCCACGAGGACTCGGCCGTCGCAGCCCGCTGCGACATTCGTTACCTGCGTCCGACGAAGACCGGCGACGTCCTGGTCGCGGACGCCGTCGAGCGTGCGAGGTTCGGCCGCAACGGGCTGTACGACGTGTCGGTGTCGTGTCGAGGTGAGCTGGTCGCAGAGTTCCGAGGCGACAGTCGCACGATAGCGCGGTAGCGATCGAACCCGTGGAAGTACTGTGAGTCGGTGACCACTGCGGACCTCTCGGCGCTGGCAGACGCAACCGCCGCAGCTGTGGGCGGTGCCGTGTCGGTGATGGACCCGCAGGGCTACGTGGTTGCGTACTCGTCGGTTCCAGGGCAGCCGATCGACGACGTACGGCGCGACGGCATCCTGGGCAAGCAGGTTCCGGCCCGATACATGGTGCATCACATCGATCCGGATTTCCGGCGTAGTTCGACGGTCCATGTGGTCGACGTGGCGGGAGCGTTGCCGCGTCTGGCAGTGGCGGTCTCGGCGGACGGGGAGTACCTCGGCTCGATCTGGTGCATCGTGTCCACACTTCCCTCCGGTCCACCCGATCGAGGTGTGGTGACCGCATTGACGCGCGCTGCGGCTGCCGCGGCACCGCTGCTCCTCGCTCGGCTCCGTCCGACCGGACCCGGTAACCCCAGGGCCCGTGCGTTGTTGACCGATCCCGCCGTCGTCACCTCGCCGGGTAGCCGATTCGCGGTTGTGGCGGCGACGGTCGACTCGGCGCAGCACGGTTCCCTGTTGGTGCGGCTCGGGGGTCTGTTGG
Organism: Rhodococcus sp. 05-339-2; assembly: GCF_002258965.1. Lineage (NCBI taxonomy): Bacteria > Bacillati > Actinomycetota > Actinomycetes > Mycobacteriales > Nocardiaceae > Rhodococcus > Rhodococcus sp. 05-339-2. Next base: position 77,037 of record NZ_NOYW01000016.1, on the reverse strand, counting down.
AGCTCACATTCGGCGGAGATGCGGATTCCGGTTTCATCGTCGACGAGCACGTCGTGTTCTTCGTCATGGCAAGGGACGACGACCGCGGTGTCGCCGAGGAGGCCGAGGAGGTGCGGCACCGGGCACAGGGTGCATTCGGTGTTCCGGTGACCTTCGCGATCGGTGGGCCGCATGCCCGGCCCGCGGTGGCGCGTGCCCACGCGCACTGGACGCTGGGAGCGATCGAGACAGGTTCATACACCACGACATTCGCGCAGAGTCGGGTGCCGGTCACCCTGAAGAGGGCGTCCGATGCGCTCTCGGACGTGCCGCTGGCGATTCCGGCCGTGGAACGAATGCTCACCTACGACGCTGCCGAAGGGACCGACTACGGCGCGACGGTGCTGGCGCTACTCGCGCACGAATCCAACGTCGCCGCAGCATCGGCATCGCTGTACCTGCACGCCAATACCTTTCGCTATCGGCTGAGGCGGACGAGGGAACTCTTCGATCTCGATCTCGATGATCCCGATACCCGATTGCTCGTATGGATGTCGCTGCGGCTCAGGGCCGGACGCTGAGCACCTTGCCTGGGTTGAGCAGATAATGCGGGTCCAGTAGTTCCTTGATGCCCCGCTGCAGTTCGGCTGCGACAGGGTCGAGTTCGGTTTCGAGGAGGTCCCGTTTGAGCAGCCCGACTCCGTGCTCGCCGGTGATGGTTCCGCCGAGTGAGAGAGCGAAGGCCGCGATCTCGTCGAACGCTCGGTGAGCCTTGGCCAACGATGCCGGAACGCTGGGGTCGACGATGACCGTCGGATGAATGTTTCCGTCACCGGCGTGGCCGACGACTCCGATGACGATGCCCAGCCGGTCCGCCACCCGACCCACCTCGTCGATCATCGTCGCAAGTTGTGAAATGGGTACGGACACATCGTCGACCAACGGTGAACCCAGGCGCTCCAGCGCGGGATACGCCAGGCGACGGGCCTGGACGAGTTGCTCCGACTCGACCTCGTCCTCGGCGACTGCCACATCGGTGGCACCGGATTCGGTACACAGCGCGGCGATCGCCTCGAGTTGCTGCACTGCACCGTCGCCGATGTCGGACTGCGCGATCAGCACTGCCGCCGCGTCGGTTCCGAAGTCCATCCGTGCGTAGGCGTCGATCGCGGCAATGGTGGTGCGGTCCAACAGCTCGAACAGGCTCGGGGTGATACCTGCCGCACGGATCTGTGTGACGGCTTCGCCGGCGGCAACGGTCGACGGGAAAGTCGCGGCCATGGTCAGCGGAGTAGCGCTGGGGAAGTCGAGGCCGACGGTGACCTCGGTGATGATGCCGAGGGTTCCTTCCGATCCGACGAACAGGTCCGCGAGGGAGAGGCCCGCAACACCTTTGACGGTGCGGCGACCGACGAATGTCGCTCGGCCGTCGGCAAGCACCACGCGCAATCCCCGCACGAACCGAGCTGTCACGCCGTACTTCACGCAGCACAGGCCGCCCGCATTGGTGGCAACGTTGCCCCCGATCGTCGACGCCTCCCAACTGGACGGGTCGGGCAGGTACGTCAAACCCTGTTCACGGGCAGCGTCTTTCAATTCCTTGTTCGTCACGCCGGGTTGAACGACGGCAACGCGGTCGACGACGTCCAGCTCGATGATCTCGTTCATGCGGCGAGTGTTGAGTGCGATGGCTCCGTGGCTGGAGTTCGCAGCGCCCGCCAGGCCCGTCAGTGCACCCTGAGGTACCACTGGAATGCGGTGTGTCGATGCAATTCTCATGATCGCCTGGACGTCGGACTCGGTGGTCGGCAGTACCGCGACGAGCGGAAGTGCGGATTCACAGAGGGCTGCCGCGTCGCGTCGATGGCTTTCGAGGATGTCCGGATCGGTCACCACCGCGTCGGAGCCGAGCGCGAGTATCAGCTCTCCGACGGCTGCGGAATCGACCGTCGACGTTGGTGCAGTCATGAGTCCGAGTATGACCCTCCGGCACTGGCGGCGTCTGCGTCGTTTCGGACCAACATCAGCGCGTTGATCGGTGGATTTCGACGAATGTGCAGGCATCCACGCTCGGCATCGTCTGTGCCACCTTGACAAATCATCGTGTCGGCGGTCACAGTGATTACCGACCGAATGGACGGTGAGTTATATCCGGTTTTCGGTCGCCGAGATTGTTCGTGTTCGATCCCTTTCACCCTGCCTCACGACACTCCGAATCGCCGCTTCAGTATCCGAGCGCCGGAGCCCGAACGAAACGAGACAAGTCGATGTCAACACAGGTCGAGACGCCCACCGGGGTGTCGCGCGAGCACCGCCGCGCCGCGATGGCCAGCATGGTCGGAACCACGGTCGAGTGGTACGACTTCTTCATCTACGCGCAGGCGGCGTCGCTGATCTTCGCCCAACTGTTCTTCGCGCCCATGGGCTCGTCCGGGCAGCTCGTCGCCTACGTGACCATCGGCATCAGCTTCGTCTTCCGGCCTCTCGGGGCCATCGTTGCGGGGTACTTCGGTGACAAGATCGGTCGCAAGAAGGTCCTCATCGCGACCCTCACCCTGATGGGTGCGGCGACCGTCGGTATGGGACTGCTGCCGACCTACGCGACCATCGGCATCTGGGCCCCGATCATCCTGATCGTGCTGCGCATCCTTCAGGGATTCTCCACCGGCGGCGAGTGGGGCGGCGCGGCGCTGATGGCCGTCGAACATGCCCCGAAGGGCAAGCGCGGAATCTACGGTGCCGCAACCCAGATGGGCGTTCCGCTCGGCATGCTCATCGCGGTAGGAACGTTGGCATTGTGCACCGGCTTGCTCAGTGAGGAGCAGTTCGAGGTCTGGGGCTGGCGCATCCCGTTCCTGATCAGCTTCGTGCTCATCCTCGTCGGTTTCTACATCCGACGCCGCGTCGAGGAGACTCCGGTGTTCAAGGAGCTCGCAGAACGCAAGGAGCGCAACCACACTCCGGTTCGTGCACTGTGGCGCACCAACAAGAAACAGGTCATGCTCGCTGCGCTGTCGTTCATCGGCACCAACGGAAACGGCTACATCATCGTCGGCGGTTTCATCGTGGCGTACTCGACGCGCGAACACGGACTCGCTCGCGTGGATGTGTTGGTGGCCAGCTTGTTCGCGGCCATCGTCTGGGGTGTGTTCACTCTGCTCGGCGCACATCTGTCCGATCGCTACGCCCGGACCACGATCATGAACCTCGGCAACGCGGCAATGGTGTTGTGCGCCAATCCGTTCTTCCTTCTCGTCGACACCGGTGAGTTGCACTGGATCTACGTCGCCCTCGGGCTGTTCGCCGTCGGACTCGGACTGTCGTACGGACCGCAGCCGGCGCTGTATGCTGAGATGTTCCCTGCTGCAGTCCGATTCAGCGGTGCATCCATCGGCTACGCCATCGGCACGGTGCTCGGTGGAGCCTTCGTTCCGACGATCTCCGAGGCACTGTTCAAGGGAACCGGCACCTCGATGTCCATCTCGATCTACCTGATGATCCTGGCGGCGATCTCCTTCGTGGCAACCTCGCGCATCAAGAACCGTCGAGACGAGGATCTGAACGTCTGACGCACCTGCTCGAAAGCCCCGAAACCATCACGGTTTCGGGGCTTTCGTTGTATGTACGCAAGACCGACCGCGACGGCTGAATCGACACGGACCAACGCGCACGCTCGTTGCCATCTGCGCCCGACCGCCTGCAGGTCGCAGGATGAGGCGGGCCCGGGTTTCTCGATCATGCCGACCGATCGCGGCCCCGGATTCACTCGCTCGCGCATTGTTCGTGTTGACGTGGCATGTGGCGTCGGCGATCGGCGCGGATCGCTGCGGTGACCAGAGTGACTGTCGCGGCGACAACGCACAGCCAGCTGAGCCAGAGCAGACCGCCGATCGAGGTGGTCACGCCAGCACCCCCGAAGGCGACCGCGCCCGCGACCAGACGGTTGAGGTGACGTTTTCCCGGTTGCCGGACGACGCTTGCGACGAGACCCAGCCCGATGACGGCGAGGGCGAAGCCAACGATGATGTAGACGTGCGGCCGATCGCTTCGAGTTGTCAGAAAGATCAGTTCGTCCGGGTTGGTCATCTGGAAGAGGGTCACTGCTACGCCCGTCGCAGCAGCAATCCCGCAGGCCGTGCAAGCGTTACGGATCGCTGTCCCGCTTCGCAGCCACACAGCCACGATCGCGAAGGGCGTCACCCATACAGTCAACGCGAGATAGACCGGCCACAGTTCAGACGGTGCGACCGAGGCCGCAGGCTCGTACAGACTTCGGTCCGGAAGTATCCATGCTCCGACGAGCGTCAGCCAGGCGGCGGGGACGGTCCATGCAACCGCAGCCACCCAGGACAGCGCACCCCGTTTGCCGACGATCGCCGCGACCGCCGACACTCCGACCCAGATCGCGATGTAGAACACGATCAAGGATTGTCCTGTATCCACGTATCTCCACAGCCCTCTCACGCAGTTGTCCGGTGTTGTCCCGCGCGTGCGATCACTCCCATGAGGTCGCCGACGATGAGGGTGCCGGTCAGGTCGCGCTCACGTCGGAATCACGAACTGGTGGTGCAGCTTCTTTGCCCCAGCGCTGGAGTGCGCCGACTGCGTCACGCAACGCGAGACCTCTCTCGGTCAGCGCATACGCCCGAGTGTTGTGCCGGAGGGGGAGGCGAGTCAACACGCCTGCCGCTTCGAGTTCGCGTAGCCGGGTAGCCAGCATGTTCGTCGGAACGCCCAGTTCGCGCTGCAGGTCGCCGTACCGTTGCGGCTCCTCGAGCAGCCGCTCGACGATGAGCAGCGCCCAACGAGCGCCGACTACGTCGAGGGCGTCGGCCAGGTCACTCATTCGGCCGAATCGGTATCCGGCTTCATCCAGAACGGCGAGTAGTGGTAGCCGTCCGGGTCGTCGAACTGGCGTTGGTACATGAAGGCGTAGTCATCGGTGTCTCCGATTCGTCCACCGGCAGCGCCGGCGCGCTCGGTCAACTCGTCGACTGCCTCTCGGCTACCGAGGTCGAACGAGACCGTGACCTTCGACGGGGTGTCGGGACCGCCGATCAGCTCCTCGGTGCCGCCCACGCTCGCGTACATCTCGCGACTGCCGAGCATGACGTACTGCCCCGGTGTGATGGCGAAGCACGACACGTTGTGATCGGACATCTCGGTGTTCAGGGTCCAACCGAGCGCAGTGTAGAAGGCGGTCGCGCGTTCCACGCTCCCGACGGGGCAGGTGATGAACAGGCTCATGCCCTCGATGCTTGCAAAATGCAAGTGCGGCGTCAAGGGGTCAATTCGACGTCCTTACCTGTGCGCGTGCAACGCTCGTCCCGACAGCGCCATCATCGCCTCACCCAGTGCCTCGTTCTGCGTGGGATGGGCGTGCACGAAACTTCCGACTTCCGAGGGCAGTGCTTCCCATGCCACGGCGAGTTGCGCTTCGCCGATCAGTTCGCCCACGCGGTCGCCGACGAGGTGAACACCGACAACCGGGCCGTCGTCACGGGCTCGAATCACTTTGACTCCGCCGGCGGTGGACAGGATGCGGCTCTTGCCGTTGCCGCCGAGGTCGTAGACAACGGAGGTCACTGTGCCGTATTTCTGCTCCGCGGCCTTTTCGGTGAGTCCCACCGACGCGACCTCCGGATGTGAATAGGTCACCCGCGGAATGAGATCGCCGTCGATGCGTGCCGGTGCGAGCCCGGCGATGTGCTCGGCGACGAACATGCCGTGCTGAAAACCGCGGTGCGCCAACTGATACCCCGCCACGATGTCGCCGACGGCATAGACGCCGTCCACGGTGGTGAGCAGACTGTCGTCGACAGTGACGAAGCCGCGTTCGGTGGCGATGCCCTGTTCGGCCAGACCCAGGCCGTCGGTGCGAGGTCCGCGTCCGACAGACACTAGTACGAGATCGGCGTCGAGGGTGTCCCCGGAGGACAGTGATACAGAGGCTGCGTGGTAGGAGTCCTCACCGAAAAACCCTCCGCAGCAAGTAACTTCGCCGCAGCACTGGGCGGTATGAGTGGCACGTTCGAGGGCGCGGAGTGCGTCATCGTCCACGCTCGCGGCCACCTGCTGGAATTGAAGGACCCCGCCGCGATGGTGCCCGCGCCTCTCACCGACAAGTACAAGAGCTGGGAGCTCGAGCATCTCCCGTGGAACGCCGACGACTTTCGCTGGGAGCGAGAGATCCGACGCCGGGTGGCCGGCGGCAAGCTGGTCACCGATCCGGACGCGAAAGCCTGCTCCACGAACTGAAGACGACCCTCTCGGGCTGCGAGAGCATCTGCAATGCAGCCGACCTCGACCCGACCGGTGAAGGCTCACTCCTCGGCTGGGAGATCCACGCAGCCGATCCCGGCGTCGGCGCCCACAGCCCGGTCGGTCACCCGATCGAGTAGTTGATCGATCTTGTCGATCACCACCTGCGCAAGCTCGTCGAGCACGCGCTCAGGCATCGTGGCCACGGACTCGGTGTCGCTCACACCCGACACTGTAGAGCCGGGCACCGACGAATATGCCGCAGAACAACCAATACTTCTCCGTAAGCTGATGCCCAATGTAGAGAGGGAGGTCTGTTGCCGTCACCATATTCGCGGGAGCGACTTGCCGGCGTCGAGTCCCTGTTGTGGGCCATCGAGCACAGGGTGGAACTCCAGGAACTCGCTGTCCAATCCGCTGACAGGGGCGAGCTGGAGGAGTCGTTGAAGCGGCTTCACCAGTTCGATGACAGTCAATGCAATTTCGTGATGTCTCTGTCCGTCAGCCACATGACGCGTGAGCAACAGGCCTACCTCGAGGAGGAACGCGACCAGCTCCGGAGGGAGCTCGGGCTCGACGGGTACTAGAGGGAGGCTGCTGCTCGGACGCAGATGCGCGTCGCCCCCTGAATTCAGGTCAGTGAGCGGCGTTGTACGCCTCAGCGATGTCGGCCGGAATCCGGCCACGTTCGCTGATCTCGTAGCCCTGGTCGAACGCCCACTGCCGGATCGCGCGCGTCTGCTCTGGATCACGCTTGACCGATCCGCCGGCCGCCGTCGCGGTAGCGGGGGAGGGCTTACGCTTACGGCCACCGACCCGCGTCGCATGCTCGGTGTAGTGGTCGAGCTTCTTGTGAAACTCAATGGCGTTCTTCGCTTTCAAGTCGATCGAGTACTCGACACCGTTGACCGCGAATTCGATCGTCTCGCCGGATTCGTCGTCGATGACCGACCCGTCGATATCGTCCACCAATTGGGTTGTCACTCGTTTGGCCACAGCCGGAAAACCTTTCGATCACACACAATGTCTAGGACTCGGTAGCGGCCAGCCTAGCCAACAAACGAGTTGCCGAGCTACAAACCCTTTTCACCGGCGGAGGGGCGCGCCGCAATGTCAGTTCGGATATCAGAAACACACGCTGAGCGATCAATACGAGCGGCGATATTATCGCCCAATCCGAAGCAACTCATACGACGTGCGACTCGCCGGAGGGGATCTGAAATGTCCGAACCTGCAACTCCATCGGCCGACAGCGACTGGCTCACGAAGGAGCTACAGAGGGTCCAGGACGAATACGTTCCTAACCCTAGAGACGACTGGTACACAGAGAACGACCTGGTGGAAAGTGGATACCGTCGCGAAGCCCTGGTCGATCTGTTCGGAAAACCGATTCCAGGACACGACGGGATCATCGGATGGACCGTCTCATCGGTAGCAAAGATCGAGCAGACCCAGTTTGCCCCTGCCTACGAGCTGCTCCGGTCGGCTTTCGGCGCGTTCAACGACAAGGCCGACACCATGACCACCCGCGTGATGTACAGCTCGTTCGATTCATAACGTGTCCGAGCATCCGCTCCACGTCGGGACGTAGAACCACATCGCGCCGAAGTTGCGTCCAACTTGATATGATCGAAATACGTTGTCCCGCAGCACCTTCAAACCCCTACTGGTAACCCTGCATATCAAGAGTAGTCGTATTGCTCCACGACCCGACGCAGGGTATGCGCGGGCAGTCGCTGACACAGTTTCCCTGAGGGCGCGCCGCTGCCCGTCTTATGCTGCGAGCATGTCGATCGACCTCGAACACCTTCTACAGCTCGAAAGACCAGACACCCGATAGCAAGTCTTCGACGAGGATGGAACCAACAGATGCTCGAAATGCACGGAACGGTCACAGCCGTGTACAGGTCGATCTGCCTTGTAGACGACCCAGCGTCCGATCCAGAGTATCCCGACGTGGAAGTGGGGGCAGAAGATGTCGACGACTACCTCCCGCCCCCGGACCCGCCGGAAGGTTTCGACCTACTGATCGCCGCGCCAGGGGTCGTGACCGTCACGACCGGCGCGATACGTGGCAAAGTCGACCTCACGATCCGCGTACTCGACGACGAACCATCTGCACTCGCGCCGGGTATTTGGGACACCGTCGAGGAGATCGGATTCCGCGCCCTCAGCAAGTACACGATGCCCGCGTCGGGCGAGTACTACCCCTTCTCCGCCGACGGCTCGGGCACGTTTCCGTCGTCCGTCACAGCGAAAGGCCCTGGTTTCTATCGAGTGCGCGCTTACGAGCGCAATCGAAAACTGACGATGGACGTCATTCGGGAGAACGACGATCTCCCTACACAAGAAACGTATTTGCTGGAAGTATGGGCCACGGACGTCGAAGACGAAGGTCGGCGACGGCTCCGAGGACCGCACCCGACGTTGCTGCGTTAATTGGTTGGTGGTTCACGCCGCGCGTGCCGCAAAACTGATGGCCGATCGGTGTCTGCCAGGCTGCGCCGGGACGTTACTGCTTCCCAGGTCTCGACGTTGGCCGTAGCGTCGTCGCGGTGAGCTCACAGCACCCACCCGGATCCGCGCACGAGCCCAGTGCCGAGATCGCCGGCCCACAGTCCATCGTCGACCACCTGCAGGGAGACGCGCCGGACCTACACGCCTTCGACTGGGTTCACGACAGTGAAGCCAACGGCTACATGTTCTCCGCATACTGCCTGACCCTGATGCCGCAACTCACCATCGCCGAGCTCGTCGAGCTGCTACCCGTCTCACCCACGATCGTGGGCGAGTGCGACTACCCAACCCTCGAAGACCGCGGTCTGGACATCTTCAACGCCTCCGGCGGCGTTGGTCTCCTCGAGGTTGAGAACGGTGTGGTCATGTTCGAACCCAACGGCTATGTCGGCGTCAGCCCTCCGGTCATGGGGCCGGTCTCGGCCGGCCGGACAGCAGTGAGTCACTACCGGGGTGGCCATGGAGTCACGAACTTTCACTGGTACGTCAATGGCGAGGTCGCAACGGACTTCGAACCGTTCCAGCCGAGCGGCCGCGGTGGTACCCATCCCGACGTGCTGGTTCCTCTGATGCAGTCCATCGGCGGCTTCGCCCTCAACCCCGACGACTGGGCCAATGGAGACGACAGCTGGCTCGACCTCCCACACGATCGAGCAGCGTTCGCCCTCGCTGAAGCCCTCACCGGAATCCCGATCACGCTCGACTTGCTGCGCCAATCCACCTATCTCAGCATCCACGTCCCGATTCCCGAAGCGTAATGAACCCGGACTCGCCAGGATTCACTCCGCCGCTCTAAACCGTTGTCTAGCAGCCGCTTCCGGCTTGTACTGGTAACCCTGCATATCAAGACTGGTCGTATAGCTCACCCGTTCGCACAGCCAGAAGCAGTTCTACTGTCCCGTACTTTCAAGGCTGGCGGAGCTCGCGTGCGATAACTTGGTTTGCGGCTGCACGCTAATCGGGCCGACGGTGGAGGCGGGTATGGAGTTCGTAGAAGGCATCGATCCGGACGAGCCCGGAGTCCGTCGCGTCCCTTGGAGCAGCGTGGGTGAAAATCCCCCCGAGGTGCGCGCACACATCGCTCGCAAGGAAGCCATCCGCGAGCGGACGGCCAACCGGCGTGAGGTTGATCCCCAACGGAAGCCACCCCTCGAAGACGAGGGCCTACTGGTCGAACCCACTGAGCGGTATCCGTTCTCGCTCGATGCCGCGCTTGTCCGCGGAGTCCAGATGCAGATCGATCGGCTGCGCATCTTCCGAACAGGTCTCCAGTTCGACCTTTCGGCAACATCCGTTCACGATGGCGGTGGGTTGTTGGGTGACCGTCTCAACCTGACACATCGCGTGCGTCCTCCCGCGAGGCACCGGACATATCTAGGTCTCGTGCTTCCCACAGGCAAGGTGGTATCCAACAAGAAGAGCTTCGCGTGGGATACCCCCGAGGACGACGACGCAACGACCCCATGGCTGCACGGGGGACGAAGCTACAGCCGTCCAACGGAGACCGGTGCAACGTATTTTCTCAGCCCCCTCCCCGAACCCGGACCGATCACGTTTTCCATCGCCTACGAGGAACTCGGACTGAACACCGCCGCGAGCGTGTCGATCGACCTCGAACTCCTTCTACAGGTCGAAGGACCCGGCACCCGATAGCAAGCTTCTGCCGAGGACGGCTCGAAATGCGCGGAACGGTCACTGCCGCGTACAGGTCGATCTGTCTGGCTCGATCCGCCCTCGCTAGTTCCTGGTATATCTGAAAAGCAGGGTGCTGCGACAATATGCAGCACTTCACTGGTAGCCCTGCATATCAAGAGTGTTCGTAATGCTCCGCGCTCCGTGCAGTTGGGAACAGCTGCGGTCAGAATCCCGTGACGGCGACGTAGCTTGTTGGGGCGGACTGGTTCTCGGCCCTGGTCGGGGCATAAGGATAGACGTGCCGCCGCCGACCACTGACCGTCACGTTGTTCAGACATCGTCATCTCGTCGACGAGATGGCCCTGCCCTCGGTCTACGTCGATCCCACACTGGCGCAGTCATTTCCGATAGCCTCAGGAATGAGCAAACCCCTTTCCAAGGGGGCGCGTATTGACATCTGTCTACGACGAGAGCAGGAGTAGGAATGCGGTTCGATTACTCGTCCATGAGCGAAGGGTTTCGCAGTGAGCGACCGATCCCTCTACCGAGCCCTCCGGAGCTGAACAGGACCGGTAGCGCGGTCATATGGCTGTCCAGCGTCGCGGTCTACTCGTTCGGAGTGATGTTCTCGGTGTCCGCGTTGACCAGGCAGTCGGATCTGGGCCTGATTCTCGGTGCCGAAGAGCACGTGGACTCCGCGCTCTACGCGTCGATTCTGTTCGGAGTCGAGCTGGGAGACGGAACAAAGCTGACGATCGATCGACGCGCCCCGCGAGGAGTCGTTCTGGAAGTCAGGAGCTCCAACGGCAACCTTGGGTCGCTGCACGGAACCATCTTTCTCGGCCCCGTTCCGCCTCCCGGGCCGGTCCGCATCGTGACTGCGATTCCCCGGCTCGGCGTATCGGAAGCGACCGTCACCGTCGACGGCAATCAGATCATCGATGCGTCCGAACAGGTCGAACGCCTATGGACGGCACCGCCGCCGTCTCAAGGGTTGGGCGGAGCGGGTCTGCGCGGTGGCAGCTGGTTCAGCCGCCTCGACTGACCGGAGAATGCTGCAAGGGCTACTCAAGAGTCCAAGCCTTCCTCGATCGTCAACTGCCGCTACAGCTGGTCTCCAACGAACGCGGACGTACCACTTTTTGACGCCTGTCGGCCGGGATGCGGCCACGCTCTCTGATTTCATAGCCTTGGTCGGATGCCCACTGGCAAATCGCCCGTTTCTGCTCCGCCGTTCGCGTGGCCTGGCCAGCTGCACCTATCCGGAAGACCTCACAAGGCCTTCGACTGTCTCGGGTGCCGGGCCGGTCACCTGGACCATCACCCGTCCGGTCGCTCGGTCGGTCAACGCTGTGGTGCACACTCCGCGGGTAGGCGACGTCAAGATCGTCAGTTCGGATTCGGTGGTGCCGCCTTCAGCATCGAAGTCCTCGGAGTAGACCGGGACTGCTTCCTCTGACTCAGACTCGACAGCTTTCGTCACCAATACTTCCTGTGCGTCACGAGAACCGAATGTGGCGCGGACCGTTGCTGCACCATCGTCACCGCATTCGACAGTGGCAACTATCGCGGCGTCCGAGCCGGATACTGTCGGGACTGCAGTGTCGTCGACCGTGCAACCGGCAACGGACACTACGACGGCGATGAGGCCGACAAGCTCCCACCGCCGATCGCTGGTCTTGTTGATCCATAAGTTGACGATCGCGCACTCCTTAGTCTGGCTCGATGCCCTCTGGGCGGCCTGTCCGTTTGACGTACTTCATACCATTTGTGCGGTTTAAAAAACTCAAACGGCCCAGGGCAGGGTCTAGCCGGCGGCATTCCAGCATGCGCCTCCGTGTTAACCCAAACCTGTAGCACCATGACGTAACTCCGCAGCGAGTGAAAACCCGGAGGACGATTCGCGTTCGAATCGTCGAAAATGTTTGCACAGCAACAACATACAGAGGTTTACTGGCAACCCTGCATATCAAAGCTCGTCGTATTACCCCGGTTCCCGTGTGGAGGAGACCGGTAACCGCGAGGTTCAGACTGCTGGACGGTCAGCCCGCTATCGCGGTCTTCGGGCTCGCTGCCAGGTGAGGGCGAGGACGATGCGCGGTGCGGTTACGGCGAGGCGTAGGCGGGCACGGATAGAAGTATGGTCGCGGACGTCGAGGTGGGCGTGCATCGTGTGGTGGGTGACCAGTCCATCTCGGAACGTCCATATTTCGACGCCGGCTTGATTGAGTTCGTGGCGAAAGCCCCCGGTCCATGTGAGTGCGATCGTGGTGGCATCCGCGCACTGCACAGTTTTCGTTACGCGTAGGTGTTGCCTGCGCCAGAGGGTGGCGAGTTCGGTTGCTGCGGCGGTGATTGCGGTTCGCCCGACTAGGTGTTGTCGGGCTCCGTCGATGATCCATTCGGCGGTGGCGTCTGGGGCGTACAGGGCTGTCCACTCGTGGATGGATGCGGTGTTGGTGATGCGTTCGGCGTTGGTGGCGAACGCATGCCCATCGAGAGGTGGCAGTCCGGTGTTGGTCATCGGTGTTCCTTCGTTCGGTTCGGGTCAGCTGCTGTGGATCGCGACGTAGGTGGTCCTCACCGGCTGTCGTGCTCGGAAGAGGGGTTGTCGACTGCCATTTCGAGGGCAGCCTGCAGGGGGAGGGGTGTGATGTGTGCGAACGGCTGCGCGCGCATGGGGTCGACGACGTAGTCGAATCGGTTGATGCTGGCGAGATGTCGGCTGAAGTGAAACGAGTCATCGGTGAATCGCGAAGTAAGCAATGCGTCGAGCGTGGGCGTACTCCACGGGACTCGAACGATCGGTCTGTGCAGGTTCAGGGCGTCCATGATCGCGCGCACGAGTTGCTCATGTGTGGGTTCGCCCGACGCTGGAATGTCGACGATGCGGCCGATCTGTTCGGGGGTGGTACCGGCGTGGACCAAACAAGCGGTGGTGGTGGCGCTGTCGACGACAGCCATGCGATGTCTACGCCACGGGCCCATCGGGATCAGGGGAGCGCGCCGGATGAGTTGCAGATAGGGCCGCATTCCTCGTGACTGATCGCCGAGAACCATTCCGGCGCGAACGACGATCATCCCGGGCAGAGTGAGGAGTTCCTGCTCGACGGCTAGGCGGTTGCGTTGGTACAGCGGTGCGGGAGCACCGTCGGGGGCGGGGAGGGTGCTGAAGAAGACGCAGCGCCGCGGCGCGCCAGTGTTCGCGGAGTGTGCGAAGTGGCGGGCTGCGGCGAGATCCCGATTGTCCTGGTCGGTCGCATCCAAAGAATGCACGAAGTAGTAGGCCACATCGATACCCGTGAGCGCCTCCGAGAGTCCGACCCCGGTAGCGATGTCTCCGACAACGACGTGGTCCAATCCGGCTGGAGCGCGGGCGGGGTCGCGGACGAATCCGCGCACCCAATGTCCCTGCTGGCGTAGTTGAGCAGCGATGCGACTGCCGTTGTATCCACTGGCACCGACAACGAGAACTCTCACGATGCGCTCCCACGCGCTGACCGGGCGACCACGTACGGCGATGTATGCCCGTATCTCCAAGGTCGGGACCCGCCCGATCGCCACCACGACCGCCACACCGACGGGTGTCGAATCAGCGGCAACACCAGCGGTAGCGGGTCGAAGAAGGCATGACGTTCCGCGGCTCTTCCGTCGCGTAAAAGCAACCGGTCCACACACGGCCACTCGATGTGTCGCCCACCCCAGCTCGCATGCAGCCGCAGCTCGATGAACACCACCTCGGCGTCCCCGTGCCAGCGGACGACCTCGGCCAGCAGGTCCGGCATCCACCCCCATAAACCGTCGAACTCGTATTGAGCAGAACGGATTCCGTCCAAGCGCCTGCTGAGTGGCTGAACAAGGACGACATCGTCATGCAAGATTTCGGTCAGCCTCGCGGATGACGGAGCAGACAGGAAACCGGTGAACGCGTCGACGAAGTTCCGCGCTTCGGTAGTTGCCACCGGATGTCCTTTCGGCAGGGGTTCCGCGTACGACTGTTACATACGATTTAGAAGTAGGCAATGCAAAATCGTACGCTAGCACTTCGGTTATGTAGGCTGGCTGTATGACGCGGCGCAGCTATCAACAGTTCTGCGGGTTGGCCGGCGCGCTGGATGCCGTCGGGGAGCGATGGACTCTGCTGATCGTCCGGGACCTGATGGCAGGTCCGAAGCGCTACACCGACCTGGCAGCGTCGCTGCACGGTATCGGTACGAGCCTGCTCGCGGAGCGCGTCAAACAGCTCGAAGCGGATGGGGTGATCACGCGGCGGGATCTTCCGCCTCCGGCGGCGTCGACGGTCTACGAACTCACCGAAGCGGGGTGGGAACTTGCCGATGCCCTGGTGCCGTTGGCGATCTGGGGAGCCCGACACCAACTCGAATCGGAACGCACCCCTGACCGACGTTTTCAGCCGGAGTGGAGTCTGACCGTGTTCGCCAGGCTCATCGCAACCAGTGAGCCGCAAGGGCGTGGGGTGTATGACTTCACGATCGACGGGGAGAGCGTCCACATCACCCACGTCGGCACGTCGACCACTGTGACCCGAGGCCTCGCGCCCGGTGGTGCCGACGCCGCGGTCATCGGCGATTCGGGAATCGTCGCTGCTCTGGTCGCCGGCCGCCTTGCTATAGCTGACGCATTGGCCACCGGCAGTCTCGCGATCGACGGAACCGACACTGCGTTGCACACTCTCGTCGCCGCACTACCTCCTGCGGCCGATCGCCCGAACTGACCGATAGCCGTCACCTTGTTGACTGTGACGAGTTGCGGCTGTTCGGAGACGTCGTCCTTGACGACTACAGGCGAAAACCATTGCAGCACAACATATACAGCAGTTTGCTGGTAACGCTGCATATCAGAATTGGCCGTATTGCTCCACATCACGCAAGCTGACGTATGAAAACGAGCCTCCAGGTCCCTATTTGGGTGGGCGAAGAACTGGACCGTGATCCAATTATTGGTCGCGCTGACCGCGCTTGCGGATCGAGGCTCAAGTGTTGTGCTGCAACAGTATGCAGTAATTTCAGCTACATAACCAGAACATTTGTTCCGGTGCTGACCGCGTCAGCGACGCCTTTCTGCGGTCCACGCAGGGTGCTCCCCGTCGGTGTCGCACACCCACACCTGGGCTTCATCGCCGTCGGTGGCTGCGGTGTCGGTGAGCCAATAGGTTTCGTCAGGTGCCCATCCCGCCATGACACTCGCTCTGGCGTCGTCCACGGTGATGGCGGTCCCGGCTGCGGCAAGGTACCCGCAGACGGTGAGGTGAATTCCGTCGTAGTGCTCAGCCACCCGTGGCCAGTCGGGAATGACCCATCGGCCGACCCGGCCGGTGGTGGAGTACCAGTCGTACCGCTTCTGCGCGGTCACCTCGACGGGGAACTCCCTGCATAGCTGCGCCCACGCCTGCGCGCCGTCGACCTCGTACACGCGAACACCGCCGAGAACACACATGCGCCGCGAGACCGCCCGCTTCCACCCCGTGCCGTCCTCGACGAACCACAACTCCGCTGGAGTGCCATCGAACAACGAACGAGTCGAACTCCGTGTCGGAGGGAACGACCACCACTCTCCGGAAAAGTCCGCGGTCGGGTCCGCCGGGCGCTCGGTCGCTGCCCATACTTCTTCTTTCACCGTCCGAGCGCTGTAGTTGCGCAACGTCTCCGCGGCTGTTCGGGTGACCGCCGGGGTATCCCGGAACGGCGTGTCTGTGTCGACCCACTCCACGATCCACTGATCAGTCGCAGCCAGGCCCGTTGACCACCACTGTGCGTGCGGCGTCGAGGCGACGTGGTCAGCGATCCGTTCCAGCTCACCTCGAACAGAACCGGCGGCCGCGAGAATGTCCTCACCGCTCGGTGGCTGCCAGTACATCGCGTGATCCACCGCTGCAGCAAGGACCGAGCGCAGCACGGCTGCTGTCACGTCCGGTAGAGGCACCCGAGACAAGCGATCTGCCACATCCTCCGCTGTCACCACGGTCTGCCGCGCTTGTTCCGCACCGGGTCCGAACATCACCACTCCTGCACCCTGATCGACATCCAGGCGGTACGACGCCAGGAACACCGCAGAGCGGAACGACTCCTCGGCATCGACGGCCGAATCCTCCTCCGCGAGCAGTGCGTACTCGAGGAGCAACCGACGACCACGCGGGCCTGCAAGGAACCAGTCGACTGCACTCATTCGTGCACCCTCTCAGACAGTCCTTCAGCAAGCCACCGAATAACAACGTAACGCGCTCACTCAACGGCGTCAGCGCCGTATCAGGACCCCTCGCGTCGATCCGACGACGAGACGTGAGGAAGACGACAAGTGCTGTGCTGCAACAATATGCAGAGCTTTACTGGCAACCCTGCATATCAGAACTGGTCGTATATCTCAGCCTCTCGAACTAACCGCACCGTCCGAGGACCCAGCCAAGGCTAGTGAAAGATGCGGCTCGTGACCTGCCCCCTGGCGACAGTACGGCCCTGAGCATCACTCACCGAGACTTCGGTCAGAGTGGTCGTCCTGGTCCTGTGTACGACCGTCGCGGCCGCTTCGAGATTTGTTCGGGCAGTGGCCAAGTAGGACACAGCGAGGTGGGTTGTCGCTCCTCCGGTGGCCATGTCATCTTCGACAACCCCGGAGGCAGAAGCCGCCGCTCCTGCGGTATCGATGAGGGTGGCCAAGGTACCGCCGTGAATAACGCCTGGCGTGGTTGTGATGTCCTCTGAAAAAGGCATAGTGAGCGTTACCGCGTCGATCTCACTGCTACTGACCGAAAGGCTCAACTTCTTACCTACAGGCGAACCCGTTACCAGCGTGTCGATCCAATGCTGGGCGATGGTGCTGACCATGTGACTATCTCCTCGGCTGCGTTAGTTGTTCCGCCAGTCCACACGCGGAGCGTCAGATAGTCGATGACCTCAGAGGTCATGGTTGCGTGCAGCCCCAGGTACTAGCGTGCAGTCATGCAGGAATCGGCGGGCTCCATGGTTCGACAATGGCGGCTGAGACGACGGCTCTCACAGCTCAAGCTAGCCCATAGCGCCGGCGTCTCACCTCGACACCTCAGCTACATCGAAACTGGACGTTCCAACCCCACCAGCGGCATGCTCCTTCGCCTCTGCGACCAGCTCGAAGTTCCATTGCGGCAGCAAAATCAAATATTGCTGGCCGGTGGGTTTGCGCCAGCCCACCCAGAGCACGGCCTCGGTGACGCTCCACTCGCCGACGTGAATCACGCTTTGGAATCGATCTTGCGGGCCCAACTTCCATCCCCTGCGCTGGTCATAGACCGTCACTGGGATCTCGTGACCGCCAACAACGCGGCCTACTCGCTATTCGACGATGTTGACCCAGCTTTGCTCGAGCCACCGATCAATGTCATCCGGCTGACATTGAGTGCCAACGGACTCGCCCCGAGAATCGTGAACATGGATCAGTGGCGCTCGGCGCTGATGCACCGCATCCGAAGCGAGTACTCGGCAACGGGCGGTACCGATCTCGCGGCGTTGCTCAGCGAGTTCGCACCCTCGCCGTCGAACCCGGTCGTGGAGAAGTACTTTTTCGTCGTACCCCTGCAAATACGGGAAGCTACCGGCACCGTTCTGTCATTCATATCAACGACCACCGTTTTCGGCACACCCCGAGAAGTGACACTGTCGGAATTGGCAATCGAAACCTTCTACCCGGCAGATCAGGCCACCAGACATCACCTCGAAACGAAAGGAACAATCGCGAAGGCTCACAGCGCTGGTAGGTGACGCCGAGTAACGCCCCCACCAATTCCAACCCGCTACGCTGACAGCGTCGGACCCGCACATTTCGAAGACACCGGTCGCCGCCCCAGTCCCATCTTCTTGTGAAACCTATTGCGCCGCACAACATGCAGAGATCTACCGGTAATCCTGCATATCAAGACTGGTCGTATTGCGGGCCAGTCCGGCACTTGCATGGACTGCGCATTCGACGGCCTGCAAGTGCGTGCAATTAGAACTGGTCTGGTGGTCTCGATCTGAACGGCTGGGCCCGGTACGTCGAAGTAAGCCTCGGAACCGCACAACCGAATGGCGCGGAGTACTCGCAATCGGGCGCTCACGTGTTGTCTGCGAGGTCTCCCATTCGTGTGGCGCCGCCGTTCCTGTCGCGCCACACAGCTATCTCGTCAACGAGCTGAGGGCTCATGAACCCTCCAGTATCGCCCCACGGCCACGCAGCTCCTGCCTCGGCTATTGCGTTCTGGACGAGATTCGCCATCGACCACAACGCAGCATCTTCATCGGCGTCGATATGCGCACCGGTGCCGTTGCCGTTCAGGCCGTTGGCTCGCTGACCGGCGATGGTTACCGCGCTCGCCAACCATACTGCTCCGCCGTCTAGGTCGTACTCGGCCACCCATTCGATGTGTTCGATGCTTCCGCAGTACTGGCGTACATGGAGATCTTGGCTGAGTCGGTCGATGGCGCGCAACCACGGGTCGGGCAAATCTGCATGCGTGATCTCGACTCCGCGCGATGGCGTCCATCTCCCGGTCAGCACTTGCTCTCGGTGAGGGACGAAGAGGTTCACGGTGTGAGTATGTCAGCTGTTCACGACGACCTCCACGCTGACAAACCCTCCGAGGAGGCTACGCACGGGCCGGGGTACGTGAAACCTAGACCTCCCCGAAGCGGTCCACTGTTCGGGCGGTGTGGTCAGTCGGAGGAGCAAGCAGGTAGGCGAACAGGTAACTCGACGCCGCTATTGCTGCCAATGCGATCCACCAGGGCGGGGATTCGACCGTGTCGGTAGAGATTTCACCGGCAGCGACGAACAGCCAGCACATGGCAAGCGCAGTCACCAGCGTGACCGCTGCCGCGGTACACGTGGCGAATCGGTGTCGCCAAGTGCGATGTGACCGTGCGGGCCACACGCGATTCGACCACAAGGCGTAGCGGCCACCACCGACTGCGATCACACCGACCAACAGCCCGGCCACCGCACCGCAGAACGCAGGAAACACCAGCAGCGCCAATCGGGACAAGGACCCTTCAACAGCCCAGGGGATCATGACACCCGCACCTGTGCAGGTACCGGTAACAAGGGCGACCCTCAGTTCTTTCTCAACCCAGTCCACAGCTCCATTGGAACAACATTGGGTTGTCAGCAGTCCCACTGCAGACGGCCTTCGACGATGTCGTGACGCCATATGCCGTCGAACGGGGTACCTGCCTCGAGACTTGTTGCAAGATCGCCGAGCAGCGCGCTGATGGAAAGCCACTGCGGCCCAGCATCGTCCGAGTCCACCTTGTCGAATACAGTTACGCAGCCGTTCAACTCGCCCGGGCGGGTATCGACGAACAGAAAGTAGCCGTCCCCTCCCGCTATCGGGATGAACTCGTCGAGGAAGGTCCACGCGGCTTCGCCTGCGGTATTGGAGATCACCCGGTCGGGATCGTTCTCGGCATCGCCGGTCTGCCAGATATCGGTCATCATTTCACGTTCGTCGAGCATCGAGTCGAGACCGAACAACTCGTATTTGGGGAACAATGCCATCCACGGCTCACGTGGGAGACCGTCGACGCAGCGAAAGAGTTCGACGAGCTCGCTCGGCCACTCCACTCCGGTTCGCCTCTGGGCATCGGCAATGCGAGTTTCGTCGGCACCAGTGATGACGTAATTCGGCACCCTCGTCTCGAACCAAGCGGCAATCCGATTCCACTGCCGTGTGACGCTCGACGGTTCCGTCGCATACCGGACGGGAGGTCGTGATGCACGGGTAGCAGCATCAGCCACACGCTCAAGTGCCTGGTGCCGCTCACCCTCGATACCGTCGAGAACTACCTGCGCAAGGTCCGACTTCGACAACGCTCGATCGCCGAAACCCTTGACCCAGGCGAACTCCGTGCCCAAGCACACGAAAATCGGCGACAGTGGCCCGGCGTCGGGTGTTTCGCGTTGCAACAAGCTCAGACCGGCGTCGACCAAGACACGCAACGCCTCGGACCTATTGGCCTCCCGCCCGCTGACGAGAACAGACGAGCCCGGTGTCGACGTCGGGCATGCGACCTGCCATCCCGTGTTGTCGTCGGGGTCCGGCTCAGTGTGCTCGGGTACGTCGATGCGCGCGGGTCGGCCCTTCGGATCGAGCATCATCGCCGGCGTGAGCTCGAAGAGATGCTGCTCCACACCGGTGTCGTCCCGAAACCGTCGAAACATTCGATACGTGATCTCGGAGGGCAGGATGATCTGCGCAAGGTCGGGGAACTCATCGTGCACGACACCGTCAGGGGTCTCCACTTGCAACAGTGTCGCGGCGATGAACGTCCCGGACGCTGCAAGTGCCCACCCCTGCGGAACATGATCGGTCGGCGGACGATACGCGAGGTCGATGCTCACCGCGACCAGGCCTGGACGCGTAGCGCTGACATTGACACCGATATCGGACGCCGCAACCACCGACGCTGGATCGGGAACCGCATGCACGTGGTGTCCAGTCGACACCAGCGAGTACCAACCATCGAGGACATCAACGTTCGCCGTGTTCACACTGCCCAAATCTACTGTGCATCGACTGACTCACTCAGTGAATAGACCCGCAGGCGTCCTCTTCGACCTCAGCGGGGCAAAATCCTCACGACTTGCCCAGCGGCCACGGACCGGCAGTCGGCATGAATGTCAGATCTGCCACGACGGCGTACCGGTGCGAACGGTTCCGCACAACACGCCGAAAGTTCAGCTGAAGGCACATCGATGAGCGGCACACGAATTCATACTGCATCTCTTCTCAAAACTGCTGCAGCACAGCATATGCAAACGTCTACCGGTAGACCGTGTATATCAAAACCCGTTGTATTGCCCACCGTCGACTCTCCTTGCGGTGCAGCTCGGCGGTCGAGACAGACCGAAAGGTCATCGACGGTCACCACCGTCGATGGTGAACGAGATGTGGTCAAGGCTCGGTGTGAGCGAGTGAGGAATCGACATGGAGGGCCTTCACTGGGAGCGTCGGCCAGCCCACAGCACGAAGACACCGACACCGGAAACGTGTTGTGGTGCAGCGCTGTTGGTGCTCCACGGCCTTTTCGGTGAGTCCCACCGACGCGACCTCCGGGTGTGAATAGGTCACGCGCGGAATGAGATCGCCGTCGATGCGTGCCGGTGCGAGGCCGGCGATGTGCTCGGCGACGAACATGCCGTGCTGAAACCGCGGTGCGCCAACTGATATCCCGCCACGATGTCGCCGACGGCATAGACGCCGTTCACGGTGGTGAGCAGATTGTCGTCGACGGTGACGAAGCCGCGTTCGGTGGCGATGCCCTGCTCGATCAGGCCGAGGCCGTCGGTGCGGGGTCCGCGTCCGACGGACACCAGGACGAGGTCGGCCGCGAGGGTGTCCCCGGACGACAGTGACACAGAGACTGCGTCGGGAGATTCGGTGACGGACTCGACCTTGGTGCCGATACGAATGTCGATGCCGCGCTTACGTAGTGCCTTGGTTGCCGCGACGGGTACATCAGCGATATTGCCGCCGAATGGGGATTCAGCTTGCACGCTCAGCTCTCGACCTTGGTTCGCCGACACTACGATCTCACCCCGAGTGAAGTGCGAGATCACCCCGGGCCTCTTCGATTCGTCAGGGAATCGCGCTGACGCCAGGTTCGCGAAAGCTGCTGCGGCGCAGTATATGCAGGGGTTATCTGACGTAGTCGATACTGTCGACGCACAGTACTACTCCAGTTCGACGTCGCCGGCGACTCGATGAGGCCCGTGGCTGACGGCCTGACCGCTGTCGGGGTGCCGAACAGGACGCGACGCGGTCGCGCGAATGCATGCTCGACCCGAACTGTGAACGGGCCGCTCGAATACTCGACACGCGTGGAGCATGCGTTTCAATCGGCTCGCTCGACGCCACTGCGTGTGAGGACCAGTCCGGTCCCCACGACGCCGATGATGGTGATCGCCAGCGCAATCGATGACCAGCCCTCGCTGTGCCAGTACACATCTTCGAGCGTGATGAGCAATGCTGCTTTGTCGACGATCAGCGCCAGGGCCACCCCGAGTACCGCTCCCATCCACGACCGTGTCCGTGGCGAACGGTCCACGAGACCGAAGACGGCGACGGCTGCCAGCAACAGAATCCCCCACAGGTAATGGTGCAGGTGCACTCCGCCGGCGCTGATGTCGCCGACATCGCTGGTGTCGATATGTATAAGCCAGGTGACCAGCCGGGCGCCGCCGAAGGTGACGGTGAATGCCAACCACGCCA
Source organism: Rhodococcus sp. 05-339-2 (assembly GCF_002258965.1). NCBI lineage: Bacteria > Bacillati > Actinomycetota > Actinomycetes > Mycobacteriales > Nocardiaceae > Rhodococcus > Rhodococcus sp. 05-339-2. The sequence continues at coordinate 54,410 of NZ_NOYW01000016.1, read as the reverse complement.
GCACGATTCCGTGGCGCGCCGGGTCGATCTGTCTCCAGCGGTAGGGAAATCCGAAGCGGGCGTGCTGGGTTGTCTCGGAGTCGTCGTCAACAGGTTCGTTCGGCATCACGCTCATTGTTCCGCATCGGCGCTACCGGTCCGGTACGCGCGTTCGTGCGTCCACAGACGGTCCGCACTCAGAGTTCCACAGCGACCGGTTGAGCCGGAGGCGACCGCTCGAAGACATGTCGTGGCAGCACGATCGCCTCGCGCGGTATCGTCGGTTCGGTGTCGAGTCGCCGGCACTCGTATCGACCTATCCGTCTGACTTCGGATCGGTTTTTCGACGAAGGCCAGGGCGACCTCGCGTGGCCGGGGAGGATTCTGCATGGCAGCACATCGCGACACCGAGACCGCGCATTCACCGTCCACCTCGTTCTCGGAATCGATAGGACTGGTCGTCACCATGCAGTTCGCACCCATCCGACGACTCGACGACAACGCCCTTGCCGGAGCCGAACTCCAACTACGAGGCCCTGCCGGTTCTGCACTGGACTCCGCTGACGCGCTGCGCCGCGCCGCACACCTGATGCAACAGCGACCCCAGTTCGATCTGCACAAGACCACACTTGCCAACACCGCACCTGCACGTACCCTCGCCGAACACCTGCCCCTGATCCTCACCCTCGACGCGCAATCACGCCGCGCCCTCGACGACAGCGACCGCGAACGCACATCGACGATGCTCGAACGCGTCGTCGTCACCGTCGACGCCTCAGCCGTCCTCGCCGACCCCCACCAGGCCATGGCCGCGATAGCATCCGCGCGGACCGGCGGAAAGCTGATCGCACTCGACGGCGTCGGAGACCACCCCCACGCGACGACCCTTCTGCCGTTGATCGAGCCCGACATCGTCATCACCGCAGCGGACCTGCTCACCGAAACCGGACACGACGTCGGAACCACCACTCATGCCCTCGCCGCCTACGCCGAGCGCTCCCACGCAGTGATCGTCGCCGAAGGCGTCGACACCGAAGCCACCCGCCTGGCCGCGATCACCATCGGAGCCACATACGGAACGGGGCAGCTGTTCCCGGCAGTCGGAGACCCCGCCGAGCTCCTCGACGAGCCGGTCGTTCCTATGCCCGCCGACCCGGTCTGGACCACACCCACCACCGACTCGAGCACCCCCTACGCCATTGCCTCGGCACACGCCACCGCCCGGCGGGGAACGAAAAAGCTGTTGATTCAGATGAGCAAATCCCTCGAAGCGCACGCCGCAGCGTCCGGATCATCGATGATCGCACTCGGCACTTTTCAACGCGCACAACACTTCACACCCACCACCTCCGCTCGATGGCATCATCTCGCAGAAACCATCGGCTTCGCCGGGGTCTACGGCGTGGGCTTACCCGCCCTCGTCGACGGCAACGTTCGACATGCCCCACTCGACCCCGGCGACCCACTCGTCCAGGAATGGACCGTCATCACCCTCGGTCCACACCACGCGGCACTTCTGTCCGCACGTGACCGCCACGACAACGGCCCTGACCTCGACCGCACTTTCGACTTCGTGCAGACTTTCGACCGCGCCACCGTCACCCAAGCCGCCCGAGCGATTCTGCGGCGCTACCCGCACTGAACGACACGCATTCGCCGGCACGCGGGGCCCCATGCACGCCCGGCGGACAGAATCCTCGGTTCCAGCGAACAATGCGCACCTATGCAGATTTCAGGAACGCAGCTGCGGAGAGCGTGCAGCTGACCACCGCGGGCATCATGACCTGGAGTATGTGACTATCCACAGTGACGACAAACCTTCTGTCGGATTCGACCAGTGATATGTCACAGAGTGACGATAAAGAACAGGTCTGCAGTACGTTTTAGGCTCTTTCGCTGGTCCGTAGGGTTGTTTTCTGGACACAATAGGTTTGACGATTGTTCAGGAATCAACCATGCCCTCGATATTGCCCCAGAAGGGCGTCGAGGGATCAGCCAGGAGTGCGCCCATGACTACCCCCCTCCTCCCCGACGTGCCCTCGGCACGCACCATCGAATACGTAGACCGTCCCCGCTCGGTTTGCAGTGTGCCGACAGACAGGACGAGCCTCGTCCGGGGGCGAGGGCTGGACTCCGTCCACCGGTCGACGCCCTGCGCGGACGGAGCCCTGACATTGACAGCCGCGACGCCGTCGGGCTCCCCGGAACTGTGGTCCCGCTACGTCGAAGGAGCGTGGGAGTCGTATTCACGCCACGGTGTCACCGCGGCTCTCGACATGGAAGAAGTGGCTTCCGGCGCAACGACAGCACTGTTCTACGTGGTGTGCGATGAGGCAGGAGAGATGCTCGGCGGCGTTCGAGCCCAGGGGCCGTACGCGATGGTCGAGCAATCCCATGTCCTCACCGAGTGGAAGGACTCGCCCGGACTGGCACCGGTTACCGACCTGCTTCGGTCTCGACTTCCCCACGGAATCGTGGAAATGAAAAGCGCGTGGGTCGATGCGGGGGCCGCAGGGCGGACGGTGTCGAATGTCCTGGCTCGAACAGCGTTGCCGACGCTCGAATTGACCGGCAGCCGGTACCTGTTCGCCAGCGCGGCCGATCACGTCCTGCGATTGTGGGAGAGTTCCGGTGGGCGGATCGACCACGGCATCCCCGCTGCCGCGTATCCGAGCGAGCAGTACCGGACCGTCATGATGTGGTGGGACCGAACTACTCTCGCACAGGCCGCGCAGCCCGAGGTGTGGCGCTCGATGGTCGACGAGGTCCGCGCACTGTGTGGGGACGATCGGCACGTCCTGTTCGTGGCATAGCGGCTCGCTACATCACTGGCGTCGACCATTTTCGTGTTGCCGACCCTGTACGGTGCCCTGCCAGCTGATCGTCAAGGTCCCCGCGTGGCAGGCGCGGTCTCGGCCGTCGGTCTTGGCTCGGTAGAGCGCGGCATCAGCGGCGCGGACGACTGCATCGAGTACTTGATCGAGACCGCCCGATTCGGTCGAAGCGAAGCTCGTCGCGGGTGACGCACCGTCATCGGACGCGGCCGGTCGCACGTCTACAGTCACCGTTCCGATACTCACGGTCACCGTGCAGTCGGACCGGACTCGGTCGAGTATCCGCCGCGTGAGCTCGTGATCCTCTCGGTGTGTGGCGAGGATCAGGAACTCTTCGCCGCCGGTCCGGGCAACCACCGCATCCGATGCGCCGACCACCGCGTGCACCGCATTCGCCAGGGTAGCGGCAACCGCGGCGAGCGTTCGGTCGCCGGCTGTGTGACCGGCCGTGTCGTTGACGGCCTTGAAGTAGTCGACGTCGACTACGAGCGCAGACAACGGTTTCCCTCGCTCGCAGGCCTCGTGCACCAGGATCCCGGCGTTCGACAGCAGTCCGCGTCGATTGACCAGACCGGTCAGCGGATCCGTGTCGGCCAGTTGTTGCAGTTTCCGGTTGACCACCGACAGTGTTCGGCGCAGGCCACCGATGAGCGCGACCGGCACCAGCACCGTGGTCACGGCGGCACCGATAGCGACCGCAGTCACTGCCCACCCGGAAGACCCCACACTGATCACCGACAGTGCCGTGGCCATCACCACCGAGACCGCGGACAGGCCGGCAGTCACACGTGGTGGTGAGCTCGATGCGGCGATGGCCGGAACGATGGCCAACATCGAGGTGACCGCACGCGTTCCTGCCGGATCCGCGATCAGGTAGGCACTGATCGCGACTCCGGTCATACCCCCGAAACCCAGGACCGCGAATTGGCGTTCGCTCAACCGCCCCACCTTGGCGGCGAAAAGCACGGTGACTGCGGTGAACGTCAGCACGGCGATGAGAACCGGAAGTGCGTTCGGCCGTAGGAATGTCGGTGACAGCAGCGCAATGGCCAACAGCGGCACCGCACCGGTGGCGCTCGCGATGACTGCGGCCGTGCGGGTGTCGAGCCGTGATCGCCAGAAGTTCGTGCGCCGACGAGGCGACTGGTCGATCACGTTCATCGGATGATTCCTCGGATCAGGGTTGGGCGAACCCCACAAACAGTATCTGTCGGAGCTCCTCGCCGGTGGTGCGCCCGCTCACACGTTTGCAGGACCGGCGGCAGGGTCGAGGCCGGTGCGTACCAACCCATCCAGATCGATCCGCCGCCGACCTGAAGGGAGTGGTTCGCCGCGGCCGAATGCCCTCACGGCAGCGGTTACAGCGGCACCCCCGAGTGCGACGTCTCCGCCGAGCTGGGGCCACGTCGAGAGCGTGCGCCCGATCTCCGGCACCGACGCAATCATTCGAGGGGTCAGCTTGCTCGGTTCGAGCAACGTCGCTGCAATTGTGCTCTTCTGCTCGATGGTCATGTCGGCCAGATCCGCGGTGTCCATTTCGCCGAGCAGTCCGTGAAACACCGGTCGGTCGGGTTCGAGATCGAAGCGTTCGATATCGAGGACGCCTCCGTCGCTGGTCTCCATCACCACAGGAAGACCTCGGGCGCGGGCGTGGTGGCGGACCAGCAATTTGGTGTCGATCGAGTCGCATTCCTCGACGACGAGATCGAGTCCGTCGAGAAAGCCACCGAGCGTCTCGGCCGTCACACCGTTCGCGAAGACCTGCACATTCAGATAGGGGTCGAGCTCGGAAATTCGTCGGGCTGCCACGACCGCTTTGTTCACGCCCAGATCGAGCACCGAAGTCGGGACGCGGTTGAGATTCGACAGATCGAGCTCGTCGAAGTCGGCCAGACGCAACTCCCCGCACAATCCCTCCAGTGCGAGGGTATGCGCGACGGCATGACCGACGCTCAGCCCGACGATTCCCACCCGCAGACCTCTGAACCGAGCTTGCTCTTCGGTGGTGATCTTGTTTCTGTTGCGGTCCAGTCGCAGCCGATCGAAGCCGCGTGGACCGAGGACCCGCACCAGTGAGCGCCGCCATGGGTAGTACACCCACCGTGGCTCTTCCGCGAGGTCGCCGGCGATCGCGGGAAGCAGCCCACGAAGCGAGGCCAACTGGTCGGGTGTCGTGTCGACGACGCCGATGGCGGGATCGTCGATCAGACCACGGACGATCGAGTCGTGTTCGTGCTCGGACGGATCGAACACTCTGTGCTCTGACATTGCTGAGTCTCCGCATCTTTCGGATGATTGTCGCCGACGGGCGGCACTGATCACGTCCCACAGCCGGACGCGACACCAGGCTGGTTCACGTTACTGAACAACGGGCGGCAATCATTGCCAGGCTGCGGATCGCTTGATAAGAACTAAGCAGACGCCGTCCATCCGCTGTGGTGAAGCCCGCGTACGGACAACGCGCCCGCGTGCCGCGGCACAGGGAACGAAAGTCTCTGTGTACGTGCAGCGGTGGGACCGAGAACGTGGGGTGAGAATTGGGCGTCGACAGGGGCTTCGACGAGCGTTTCAGCTCACTGACCTCGATCTTTCAGCCGATCGTCGACTCGAGGACCGGGTTGGTCGTCGCGCACGAGGCACTCACCCGGTGGCCGGCGTTCCCGGACACCTCGCCCGAACAGATCTTCGACATCGCTCGGACCATGGGGATGGTCGACGAGCTGGACCGCAGATGCATTGAGTCGGCAGTCACCACAGCGGCACAGTCCACCCCTGCAGACCACGCGCCGCGTACGTTGTTCGTCAACATCGAAGCCGAAGCGATGTCCTCCGAGAACTCGTCGGCCTCGGTCCGCCGCCTCAGCCAGTTGCTCCGCGCAGGCGGCTCCCAGGTTCGGCCGGTTGCGGAATTCCCCGAACGCTCCCTGCTCACCGACCCTGCACGCCTGCTCAGATCGGCGGATCGACTCCGACGTGACGGAGTCACAATCGCTCTCGACGACGTCGGTGCCGACCCCGACTCTCTGGTACTGCTGCCCCTTCTGGCACCGGAAGTGATCAAACTCGACAGATCGTTGCTCGACGACGACCTCCCCGGCGACAAGCTCGCCACCTTGCTCGCCGTGCTCGCATACTCGAGCCGGTTCGAGGTGACACTCATCGCCGAAGGAATCGAAACCGAGAGACAGAAGGACAAAGCCTTGGCGTGGGGTGCCGACTACGGGCAAGGGTTTCATCTCGGCCGTCCCGGCCCCCTCGATACATCCCCGACCTCCTCCTTTCCTGTGCAGCCACGCCCTCCAGTGACGAGACCGTTGACGGACATTCTCGACGACCGCGCCACCGACACGACGTCGATCTCGCTCCTCACGTCCATCTCCGACCATTTGCTCGACTTCGCGATGACAACCACCGAGACTCTGACGATCGTCGTCGCGTTCCGCGAACCGGAATTGTGCAGCGCAGACATGGCGCGCAAACTGCAGCGTCTGGCGCGCCGACACCCGTACGTCAAAGCGCTCGACGCACCGCGCGCACTGTTCACTGCCACCGATGGGGTGCGCCACGCCGACCTGGTTCAACCCTCGGAAAGAATCGGTGCCATCGCCGTCATCGGCCAACGGTTCTACTGCGCCCTGGTCGCCGCCCCGCTCGACCCCGATGCTCCAGCGTCGCCGTCGAACGAGTGGAGGTATTTCTTCAGCACCGATCCGGCCCAGGTCTGCGACTCTGCGCGCACACTGATCGTGCACAGTTCGAGCCCCACCCGACCCGGGCCCGACCTGACATCGGGTCGACCATGACGAAACCTGTTCCGGCAGCGGTCAACTGTGCGCGTGCAGCGGACGTCCCGACAGTGTCATCATCGCCTCACCGAGTGCCTCGTTCTGCGTGGGGTGAGCATGCACGAAACTCCCGACTTCTGATGGCAGTGCTTCCCATGCCACGGCGAGTTGTGCCTCGCCGATCAGCTCGCCCACGCGGTCGCCGACGAGGTGAACACCGACAACCGGGCCGTCGTCACCGGCTCGAATCACTTTGACTCCGCCGGCGGTGGACAGGATGCGGCTCTTGCCGTTGCCGCCGAGGTCGTAAACAACGGAGGTCACTGTGCCGTATTTCTGCTCCGCGGCCTTTTCGGTGAGTCCCACCGACGCGACCTCCGGGTGCGAATAGGTCACGCGCGGAATGAGATCACCGTCGATGCGTGCCGGTGCGAGCCCGGCGATGTGTTCGGCGACGAACATGCCGTGCTGAAATCCGCGGTGTGCCAACTGATAGCCCGCCACGATGTCGCCGACGGCATAGACGCCGTCCACGGTGGTGAGCAGATTGTCGTCGACGGTGACGAAGCCTCGTTCGGTGGCGATGCCCTGTTCGGTCAGGCCGAGGCCGTCGGTGCGGGGTCCGCGTCCGACGGACACCAGGACGAGGTCGGCCGAGAGGGTGTCCCCGGACGACAGTGACACAGAGACTGCGTCGGGAAGGTCGGTGACGGACTCGACCTTGGTTCCGGTACGAATGTCGATGCCGCGCTTACGTAATGCCTTGGTCAACTGCTTCGAGGACCATTCGTCTTCGCCCGGCACGATGCGATCGAGCGCCTCGACGACGGTGACCTTCGCACCGAACGATGCCCAGATACTGGCGAACTCGATACCGATCACACCGCCGCCCAGTACGACGACCGACTCCGGAACCCGATCCAGCGACAACGCCCCGTCACTCGTGAGCACGCGCGGCCCCAGTTCGATACCGGGGATGGTGCGTGAATACGAGCCGGTGGCGAGAACCAGCGAGCCCCCGGTAATGCGTCGACCCTCCACCTCGAGGGTGCGAGGACCGACCACCTGTCCACGACCGGACACGATTTCGATACCCGGACGCTTCAGCAATCCCTGCAGACCTGCGTACAGGCCGGCGACGACGCTGCGCTGGTAGTCCAGTGCCGCAGGCATGTCCACCCCGGTCAGCGATGCGGTGACGCCGACATGCGCCGAGCCGCGCACCGCGTCGGCAACCTCGGCGGTGTGCAACAGGGCCTTGGTGGGGATGCACCCGCGATGCAGACAGGTGCCACCAAGCTTGTCTTCCTCGACCAGCGCGACCGTCAGGCCGAGTTGCTCGGCCCGTAGGGCGCACGAATAGCCGCCCGACCCTCCACCAAGAATGAGAACGTCCACGTCGCTCATCGGACGGATCCCAATGCCACGACGGGGTTCTCGACAAAATCGGCAACGGTGCGCAGGAACCCGCCTGCCACTCCGCCGTCGCACACGCGGTGATCGAACGCCAACGACAGCTGCGCTACCTTGCGCACGGCCAATTGGCCGTCGACCACCCACGGACGGTCGATGATGCGGCCGATGCCCAGGATCGCGGCCTCGGGGTGGTTGATGATCGCGGCCGAGCCGTCGACCCCGAACACTCCGTAGTTGTTGAGCGTGAACGTTCCGCCGCTCAGCCGGGCCGCGGGCAGTGAGCCGGTTCGTGCGAGTTCGGTCAGCTCGGCCAGCCGTTCGGACAGTTCCTTCAGATCGGCCTTGTCGGCCTGGGGCACAACGGGAACCATCAGTCCACGGTCGGTCTGCGCGGCGATGCCGAGTCCGACATTCTCGTAACGCAGGATCTCGCCTGCAGCGGTATCGACCGTGCTGTTGAGCTCCGGGAACTTGGCCAGCGCGATCATCGTGAGCTTCGCGAGGACCGCCAGCAGCGTCACCTTGACGCCGTCGATGGAGGCATCGAGGTCGCGCCGGGCCTGCATCAGAGCCGTCGCGTCGACGTCGACCCACACCGTGGCCTCGGGAATCTCCGCACGACTGCGAGAGAGCTTGTCTGCGATGGTCTTACGAATGCCGGTGATCGGGATTCGAGTGACTCCCTCGGCACTCGGAGTGCTCGAGGTCAGTGCCCGTTCCACATCCGCGCGGGTGATGACTCCATGACTGCCGGCGACATCGATAGACGCCAGATCCAGCCCACCCTGCAACGCCATGCTGCGAACGATTGGGGAGAGCACCTTCGGCGCATGTGAGTGGAAATTCGTAGCCTGGGTCGAGTTTCCGCTCACCTGCGGCGCAGCCGCTCTCTGCTGCGGCGGAGCCGCACTCCGCTTCCGACGACCGGTCGGGCCGTGTCCTGTGCCGTAGCCGATGAGCACATTGCCCGAGCCTGCGCGTTCTTCCTCGCGGTACCGCTCATGGGCGGCGGGCGTATCGACGATGGCGCCGCCGGTGATGCTGATCAGGGGAGCGCCGACGGCAAGTGAAGTGCCCTCGGCGGCATGCAGTTCGCCGACCACACCCTCGAAGGGGCACGGCACCTCGACGGACGCTTTTGCAGTTTCGACCTCGACGACGACCTGATCGATGGTGACGATGTCGCCCGGCTTGACCTTCCACTCGACGATCTCGGCCTCGGTCAGTCCCTCACCGAGATCGGGGAGCAGGAACACCTGCATGCTCATACCGTGACCGCCTTGCTGAGATCGGGAGCATCGTTCCACTGCAGCCGGTCCATCGCGTCGAGTACGCGGTCTGCGGACGGCAGGTGGAAGTGCTCGAGTTTCGGTGCAGGGTAGGGGATATCGAGTCCGGCAACGCGGAGTACCGGAGCGTGCAGGTGATGGAAGCAACGCTCGGATACCCGTGAGGCGATTTCCGCGGCCACACCGGCGAAGCCCTGCGCCTCCTGAATCACGATGCAGCGTCCGGTCTTACGAACCGAGGCCGCGACGGTCTCGTCGTCGAACGGATTGAGCGACCGCAGGTCGATCACCTCGACGCTCCGGCCATCCTCGGCCGCGAACTCTGCGGCTTGCATGGCCACCGACACGGTGGGTCCGTAGGCGAGAAGCGTGACGTCGGTACCGCCTCTGCGTACGACCGCCGTGCCGATCGGCTCGGTCTTTCCCAATTCGATGTCGTCCTTGGAGAAGTACAGCCGCTTCGGTTCGAGAAAGATCACCGGATCGGGATCCGCGATGGCGTCACGCATCAGTGAGTACGCGTCGGCGACGGTCGACGGGGAGACGACCTTCAGCCCCGGGGTGTGGGCGTAGTAGGCCTCGGACGAGTCGCAGTGGTGCTCGACGCCGCCGATGCCGCCCGCGAACGGGATGCGAATGACCATCGGGGCGGTGAGCGAGCCACGAGTTCTGTTGCGCAGCTTCGCGACATGGGAGACGATCTGCTCGAATGCCGGGTAGGCGAAGGCGTCGAACTGCATCTCGACGACGGGCTTGTATCCCGACATCGCCATTCCGATCGCGAATCCCACGATGCCCGACTCCGCAAGCGGGGTGTCGAAGCAGCGGTCGTCGCCGAAGTCGCGGGTCAATCCGTCGGTGACGCGAAAGACGCCGCCGAGCGTGCCGACGTCCTCGCCGAAGACGACGACCTTCTCGTCCTCGGTCAACGCATCGCGCAGGGCGGCGTTGAGGGCTCCGGCCATGGTGATCGTGGTCATGACAGTTCTCCTGCAGCGATTTCGGCGGCGACCTGATTGCGCTGGTCGGTCAATCCGGGGGTGGGGGAGGAGTAGACGAACCGGAACAGATCCTCGGGGTCGACGTCCTGCTCGACGTTCATGCCGGCACGAAGTGCTGCGGCGTCGGCGTCGGCGGATACCGTCATCTGCTCGCGGAGCTCCTCGGTGAGGATTCCTCGGCCTTCGAGGTAGGAATCCAAGCGCGAGAGCGGATCTCGAGCCAACCATCCTTCGACCTCGTCGGCCTTGCGGTAGCGAGTGGCGTCGTCGGCATTGGTGTGGGCGTCCATGCGGTAGGTGTGCGCCTCGACGACCACCGGTCCTTTGCCCGCGCGGACGTACTTCACTGCCTCGTCCATGACGGCCATCATCGCGACGGGGTCGTTGCCGTCGACCTGTTCGCTACCGATGCCGTAGCCGACTCCTTTGTGCGACAACGACGGAGCCGCGCTCTGACGCGCGAGCGGAACGCTGATCGCAAAACCATTGTTCTGGACCAGGAAGATGACCGGGGCCCGGAAGACGGCGGCGAAGTTCAGGGCCTCGTGGAAGTCGCCCTCGCTGGTTGCGCCGTCTCCGCAGAACGCCAGCGCGATGGTGTCTCGTCCCTGCTTGGCCTCGGCGTACGCGAAACCGGTCGCGTGCAGCAATTGTGTTGCCAGCGGCGTGCATTGGGGAGCGACCTTGTAGGCGGCCGGGTCGTAACCACAGTGCCAGTAACCGGCGAGCATACCGAGCAACTCCACCTGGTCGACGCCTCGCGCCGCGAGAGCCATCGAGTCCCGGTATGTCGGGAACATCCAGTCCTGCTCACCCAGACAGAGGGCTGCGGCGATCTGGCAGGCTTCCTGTCCACGCGAGGAGGGATAGACCGCGAGCCGGCCCTGCTTGGTCAATGTCGTTGCCTGCTGGTCGAATCGGCGGCCGTGCACCATCGAGCGATACATCTCCAGCAGCCGTTCGTCGGACGGGCGCGCATACCGTGCGGCGCTGTCGACGCCTGTCCCGTCGGGTGCGAGATACTGCACGGGACGGTCGGCGGGCATGAACTGTTGATAGGACGTTGCCGGAACCTTCTCGACGGTCGTCATGGCGCACTCTCCTGAAATCGGCTTGTACGGCGATTCTGGCCGATTCGGTGAGGAAGAAGTCCTATGGTCGTAGAATTGCAGACATATGGCTACCGATCCTCGCGTACACCAGCGATATGTCCGATCAGTGCATAGAACGACCAGGTAGGAGCGGACGAATGGACGACGTCTCGAGGCGTGTGGAGCTGGACGACACCGATCGGCGCATCCTCACCGAGTTGACCGCCGACGGTCGGGTCTCGATGCGGGTACTGGCCGATCGATTGAATCTCTCTCGTGCACATACGTATACGCGTGTCGATCGGTTGAAGGACTCGGGGGTCATCGAGCGGTTCACCGTGCAGGTCGACCATGCGGCGTCCGGGCTGGGGACCTCTGCGTTCATTGCGCTGTCCATCCGTCAGGATTCGTGGCGGACCGTGTCCGAGGGTTTGCGTGCAATGGAATTCGTCGACCATTTCAGTTTGCTCGGTGGCGATTTCGACGTCTTGGTGCTCATCAGGACTCCCGACAACGAGAGTTTGCGGCAGGTGGTGCTGGAGGGTTTGCAATCACTCGACGGAGTCCGCGCGACTCGCACGTGGCTGATCTTCGACGAGGACCGAGGCGGTCTGGGACGCACGACGCCGCCCACCGAACGCTGACGGTGGGCGGCGTCGAACAGATCACGAGTCAGAAGTTGCCGCGAGCGTCCTGCTCACGCTCGATGGCCTCGAACAAGGCCTTGAAATTGCCGATACCGAAGCCGAGCGAGCCATGGCGTTCGATCAGCTCGAAGAACACCGTGGGGCGATCGACCAGAGGCTTGGTGAAGATCTGCAGCAGATACCCGTCCTCGTCTCGGTCCACGAGAATTCCACGCTTCTGCAGTTCTTCGATCGGTACCCGGACGTTGCCGATGCGGGCCCGCAGTTCCGGGTCCTCGTAATACGAATCGGGGGTGGCGAGAAATTCGACGCCCGCTGCGCGCAGGGCATCGACCGAAGACAGGATGTCGTTGGTCGCGAGCGCCAGATGCTGTGCGCCCGGGCCTCGATAGAAGTCGAGGTACTCGTCGATCTGCGATCGCTTCTTGGCGACGGCCGGCTCGTTCAGCGGAAACTTCACCCGATGGTTGCCGTTGGAGACGACCTTGCTCATCAACGCCGAGTAGTCGGTTGCGATGTCGGCTCCGACGAACTCGGCCATGTTCGTGAATCCCATGACGCGGTGATAGAAGTCCACCCACTCGTCCATCTTGCCCAACTCCACGTTGCCCACCACGTGATCGAGGGCCTGAAAGATCCGCTTGGGAGCGCCTACCGGTCGCTGCAGTGTCGACGTCCGCGGCACGTAGCCGGGGAGGTATGCGCCGGTGTACCGGGATCGGTCGACCAACGTGTGCCGGGTGTCGCCGTAGGTGGCAATGGTCGCAGTCCGCACCGTGCCGTGCTCGTCGGAGATATCGGTTGGTTCCTGCAGTACTCGCGCGCCCTGCGCCCGCGCATGCTCGATGCACCGATCCACATCCGGGACGGCCAGCGAGATGTCGATGACGCCGTCGCCGTGGCGGGTGTGGTGTGCCACCAGGTCGCTGTCAGGATCGACGGCTCCCGTGATGACGAATCGCACTGCGCCCGACTTGAGTACGTACGCGTGGTGGTCACGTTGGCCTGTCGTCGGGCCGGAGTACGCCACCAACTCCATGCCGAAGGCGGACTGGAAGAAGTGCGTGGTCTGCGTCGCGTTGCCGACCACCCACACGATGGCGTCCCAGCCGCTGACCGGAAAGGGGTCGCGTTTGTCGTCGTACTCGACCAGACCGACGAGCTGACGCAATTGTTCGGCGTCGAGATCGGCCAACCGTTCGTCGTCGTTGAGGATGTTGTCGAGGCTCATTGAATCTCCCTGTTGCCGAGCTGGCGTCGTGTCGACCAGTTGTTCCGTCGAGCAAAACATCTGGCGGATAGGTCGTCAATCGACCTCGTTTCTACTGTCTCAGCTGTACGGATAGCGCAGACGATCTCTCGTTTTGCTATACGATATGTCTAGAAAATACGATGACCACCGAGGTGCACGATGGAACCGACGCTCGACAAGCTGGACCGCGCAATACTCGCTGCGCTGCAGGACAATTCGAGAATCGGGGTGCTCGAGCTGTCACGGAACCTCGGGGTGGCACGGGCGACGGTGACAGCGAGGCTGCAACGGCTGGAGGACAGCGGTGTCATCACCGGATACCGGCCGCGAATCGGCTTGGCTGCAGCAGGTTACGGGGTCCAGGCGTTCGTCACATTGGAGATCGCGCAAGGTGCGCTCGGCGACGTCGTCGCTGTGCTCGAGCAGATCCCCGGCGTCCTGGAAGCCTTTGCCACCACGGGTGCCGGTGATGTGCTGTGCCGAGTCGCGGCTGCCTCGCACGACGATCTGCAACGAACTCTGATCGTACTCAACCAGTCTCGTACGATCGCCCGGTCGACGAGTGTTGTGGTGCTTTCGGAACTGGTCGAGTTCCGAACAATGCCGCTGCTGAACACCGCGGAGACCGATCGAACGCCGAAAGCCCCTGCCTACCGACCCTCGCGTGAATGAGGGCGGTGAGCAGGGGCGTGTCGGTTCGCCGAGTCAGGTGACCGATGGTGCAACCACTGTCAGAAGCCAGACCGTCGGCGGGGCGAGCAGAACGACGAGTCCGCAGTACCCCAGCATCTTTCGCTGGAATCGGGCCTTGTCGTCCACTCGTGCTTCGGCCAGGACCATGACACCGTTGGTGGAGAACGGGCTGACGTCGACCACCGTCGCCGAGAAAGCAATGGCAGCAACGAATCCGATGGCACCCAGCTCACCGGCGGCGAGCATCGGTGCAGCGAGGGGTAGGGCGATACCGATGGTGCCGATCGACGAGCCGAATGCCGAGATGATGGCCACCGCGTAGCAGAGGATCAGTGCCGTCAGCAGTGGTGAGCCGAGGGCCGACGCGGCGTCGCCGAGGAATCCCAGTGTGCCGTTCTGGGTCATGACCGTCATGTAGGTCTGGACGCCGCAGACCAGGACCACGGCGGGCCAGGCGATGTTGTCGACCACCTTGGGGTGGGTCTTGGGTGCCAACAGCAGCAGCACCACCGACACGCAGATCGCGCTGACGCCGATGTCGACACCCAAGGTCACCGACAGCAGGACCAGGGCGGCGATGCCGAGGAGCGTGAGGATACGCACTCGATTCAGCGGAACGGGCTGATCGGGAACCGTTGTGACCGAAGCAGCTTCGATGGGATCGGCCTCGACTTGCACTGTGGTGCCGCCACCGCTGCCCTCGGGCAACCCGGTGTGGCCCGGACGCGGTCCGGACGGCGTCGGCAGCCCGCCCTCCTGGTCGCGCAGGTCCTGAACGTCGAACGCACGCGTTCGATCTGCGATCAGGTCGCGGCCGAGAACGAGGAAGAGCACGAGAGCTATGAAGGTGTTGAGCACGAACGGGATGAGGAACAGGGCCAGCGGATGTGAGCCGACTCCGGTGGAATCCATCAGGCCGTTGACGAAAGCGCCGTACAGGTTGATCGGGGAGAAGCAGCACGCAAGAGCGCCGTGGCTCACGACCATGCCCATCAGGAAGGGATTGATGTTGTTGCGCTTGGCCAGTGGCATCGCGATCGGTGCCAGCATGCCGACGGCGAGAACGGAGCCGAGGGCCATCAGCAGCCCGGACAGCAGGAACATCATCCACAGAATGGCCCAGCGTCGCCCGCCCACCAGTCGGAGGGAACGATCGATGACGACGTCGATGGTTCCGTTGGCTTTGGCGATGGCGAACAGCAAGGTGATGCCGCCGACGATGATGAACGTACTACCGGGGAATGCGTCGATGATGTCGTCGATGGGGATGCCGGATATCGCGCCACCGATGAGGAACGCGCCGGCGAAGGCGAGTAGACCCATGTTGATGGGAGTGATCGTCGCGACCGTGAAGATGGCGATGAGGGCGACGATCGAGATTGCGTAGACCATGGCTGGCCTTTCGGACGGAGGATGAGGTTGTGCCGCGGAGGAAGCGGCGATGCGCGGGCCGGAGCCCGCCTGATCACAGTGCGGAGGCGGGGGTGGGGAGAGGTAGGGCGCGATCGACCACTGCACGAGCGAGATCGGCAGCGGCGGTGAGAGCGTCAGTGTCGATACCGGTGTCGATTCCGGCGCGATGGAACGTATCCACGAGCTGTTCGGTGGCCAGGTTTCCGTGCGCGCCCGGGGCGAAGGGACAACCGCCGTACCCGGCGAGTGCGCTGTCGAAGTATTCGATCTCGAGGTCGAGTACTGCACGTACCGCTGTGTCGAGGGCCTGATCGTGAGCGTTGTGCAGATGCAGGCTGATTGTCAACTCGGGCAACGCTGTTCGTACGGCGTCGACACCG
The DNA here is from genome assembly GCF_002258965.1 of Rhodococcus sp. 05-339-2. Taxonomy (NCBI): domain Bacteria; kingdom Bacillati; phylum Actinomycetota; class Actinomycetes; order Mycobacteriales; family Nocardiaceae; genus Rhodococcus; species Rhodococcus sp. 05-339-2. The sequence goes on along the minus strand of NZ_NOYW01000016.1, from coordinate 38,630 downwards.
GTCAGTACCTGGTCGGTGGTGGCGATCCCCAGCGTGTCGGCCAGACCGAGGCTCGATAGACCGATGTCGGCCATGCGTTCACACACTTCGACGAGCCGCTCGGGCGTGATGACGCCGTCGAACGGGCACACGAATGCGGTACTGACCCCGCCGATGAATGTGCGGTCCGGATGCAGTGCGACAGCGGAACTCAGATCGCGCAAGGCGTCGTCGGGCGAGCGTCCGGCGTTGGCGCGGCTGTGGCTCTCGCTGGCGGACGTGACGATCTGGATCACGTCGATGTCCGTCTCGGCTGCCCGGTGGACACCGCGACTGTTCAAAGTCAGTGCACTGTAACGACTTCCGTCTCGGCGGCGTGCGCGTTTCACGACTTCCTCGGCGTCGGCCATCTGCGGCACCCGGGTGGCAGAGACGAACGACGCGATCTCGAGCGAGGTGATGCCCGACGCAAGGGTTGCATCGAGCACCGCCAGCTTGTCCGCGGTGGGGACGATGCACTTCTCGTCCTGCAGACCATCGCGGAGATAGACGTCGGTGATGTTGACGCGCGGCATTTCAGATCACCTTCCTGGCGCGGAGATCGTCGAGCTGCTCCTCGGTGAGACCGAGTGTGCGGCCGAGAACATCGTCGGTGTGCTCGCCCAGATCCGGGCCCGCCCACTTGACGGCGGTGGCGGTGTCGCCGAAGCGCGGAACCACTCCGGGAAAGCGCACTTCCTCGGTGCTGCCCTGTTCCACCGAGACTTTCAGAGGCTGCACCATGCCGCGGGCGACGAAGTGCTCGTCCTCGGCGATCTGGCCTGCGTCGAATACCTCTCCGACGGGAACGCCTGCAGCACCGAGCTCGTCGACGACGACGGAGGTGGGGCGCGCCGATGTCCACGACGAGATCGCCTCGTCGAGCTCGGCCTCGCGCTGAAATCGTCTGTCGCCGTCGGCCAAGTCGGGGTCCGCGGCCAGGTCTGCTCGGCCGACCGCGGTCATGAGCCGGCCGAACACGCTGCTCGAGTTACCGGCGATCATGACGCTGCCGTCCTGGGATGGATAGATCCCGCTGGGGACCACGCCGGGAAGATTGCCCGCTGTGCGCTGGCGGACGGTGCCGTATGCGTCGAAGTCCGGGACCAGTGATTCCATGGCCATGAACACTGCTTCGTAGAGTGCGACGTCGGCGACCTTGGGACGAGAATGATCTCCGCTGCGTTCTCGAGCGAGCAGCATCACCAGAGCGCCGACAGCTCCGTGGAGTCCGGCCAGGACGTCTCCGATGGGTGCGGCCGGGCGCACCGGGTCGCGATCTGCGTGCCCGGTGACGTGGCGAAGTCCGCCGAAAGCCTCTGCGACACCTCCGAATCCCGCGCGATCGCGATGGGGGCCGGTTTGACCGTAGCCCGAGATCCGCACCAGGACGACGTCGGGATTGACTGCCTGCAGACGATCGGGCCCGAGACCCCACCGCTCGAGTGTGCCGGGTCGAAAGTTCTCGACGACGACATCGGCGGTTTCGACCAGGCGCAGCGCCAGATCGCGGCCGTCGTCGGTTCGAAGGTCGAGGGTCACAGAATGCTTGTTGCGGGCAATGGTCCGAAACATCATGGAGGTGTCTCCGCGGCTTCGACGCCAGCCGCGGAGTTCGTCTCCGACGCCGGGGCGTTCGATCTTGATGACTTCGGCACCGAAGTCGGCGAAAAGACGACTGGCGAACGGTGCGGCGATGAAGTTGCCCAGCTCGATCACACGGATTCCGTGCAATGGGCCGTTCTCGGTAGTGGCGGACACCGGTGGTCACTCCCTGCAGTTGGGTAGTAGGTCCGAGTGAAGATGATAATTATCAATATTTGATAAACACATTATCTTCTAGTAGGAATGACCATAGTGCGCTGGGTCACTGATGACAAGCACTGTGACGTGGATTCCAGAAATAGCTGTACCGATGGAAGGAAACAGGAACTCATGACCGATACGAGCTCAGGGTCGATGCTGCTCGCGCTCGAATGCGGGTCTCCGAACGTCGACGCGTCCGCGTGGGTCGCCCCCACTGCGACGCTCGTCGGACGAGTGAATCTGGGGCCGGACAGCAGTGTCTGGTATCGGGCCGTTCTCCGCGCCGACTCCGAGGAGATCACGGTCGGCAGTGGGTCCAATATTCAGGATGGCGTTGTCGCACATGTGGATCCGGGCTATCCGCTCACGATCGGTGCGAACGTGAGTGTGGGACACAATGCCGTCCTGCATGGTTGCACCGTCGGCGACGGAACACTGGTCGGCATGGCTGCCGTCATCATGAACGGCGCAGTGGTGGGAGAGAACTGCCTCGTTGCGGCGGGCGCGCTGGTGACCGAAGGCGCTCGTATTCCGCCCAGATCGTTGGTGGCGGGTGTCCCCGCCAAGGTTCGGCGGGAATTGACCGACGAGGATGTCGAGCACTGCACGGCCAACGCGCTCACCTACCGCACCTTGGCTGGAGTCCACCGTGCTGCTCGCCGCTGCTGACGGCGTCGCGGATCGGTCCGACACCTATGCTGCGTAGTCAGTGTCGGCCAGGTCGCCGGTGCAGTGCCGGAATCGGAAACGGAGGTCGACAGCAGTGACGGACGGTAGCGCCGACACCACCACCGGGGTTCTGGCTCGGGCCGCAGCGATTCTCAACGCCGTCGAGGCGTGTCCGCGGACCACCGGCGACCTCGCCAAGATGCTGGGTCTGTCTGCATCGACGGTCTATCGGCTGGTCGGCGAGATGGTGCGGTACTCGATGCTGCGCCGGGACAACGACGGTCTTGTTCATCCCGGTGATCGCTTCGGTACGTCCACTCTCGGCGGACTCGCGGTGCCGATTCTCAGGCGTCTGCGGCAGGAGACCGGCGAATCCGCGCAGCTGTGGGTACTGCGGGGATCGCATCGGTTGTGTCTGGTGTCGGAGGATTCGGAGCACGAACTCCGGGCGTCCTTGCCCGCGGGGGCGCTACTTCCGCTCGGAGCGGGGTCGGCCGGTCATGTGTTGGCAGGCGACCTCGACGCCGACGCCGAGCGTCGGGCCCGCGGGTGGTGGGAATCGGCGTCGGAGCGAACCCCGGGCCTGACCTCGGTGAGTGCACCGGTCCGCCGAGACGAGCGCATCGTCGCCGCCGTCTGTGTCGCGGGTCCGATCGAGAGGGTGGCGACGTCGGCCGGCCTGCTGTGGGGGCAGGCCGTGCGCGACGCAGCGCTGGAGATCGAGAAATCTCTGGTCGTGCGATCCGAGTGGTAGCCAGTCCTTCAGGCCGGCGTGATCCGGCCCCGGACGTCACCGAAGCCGATGCGCGAGCCGTTCGGCCCCGAGGCGCTGGCGGCAATGACGACCTCGTCGCCGTCCTCGAGGAAGGTGCGGGTCTCCGCGCCGAGTGACACCGGTTCCTTACCACCCCAGGTGAGTTCGATGAAAGCACCGCGCTGATCCTTCTCGGGTCCGGAGATGGTGCCCGAGGCGAACAGGTCACCGGTTCGGCTGGTTGCGCCGTTGACGGTCTCGTGCGCCAGCATCTGCGCCGGTGACCAGTACATCGCACTGTAGGGCGGGTGGGACACGGCATGGCCGTTCCACGAGACCGTCAGATCGATGTCCAAAGCCCACGAACGAGATTCGCGGAGGTACTCGAGCGGCTCCGGATCCTGAACCGGCGTCGAGGTTCGCGCGTGTTCGAGCGCGAGCAGGGGAACCACCCACGGTGAGATGGACGTCGCGAAACTCTTGCCGAGATTCGGCCCCAGCGGCACGTACTCCCAGGCCTGGATGTCGCGAGCCGACCAGTCATTGACGACGACGGCACCGAACACGTGCTCGGAGAACCGATCCGGCGGTATGGGTCCGTCGGACGGAACACCGACGACGAAGCCCATCTCGGCCTCGATATCCAGTCGCCGACTCGGACCGAACGTGGGCGACGCCTCGTCGGGTGCCTTGCGCTGACCGCACGGCCTCCTGACGTCGGTACCGGAGACGAACACCGTGCCGGCCCGGCCGTGATACGCAACGGGCAGGTGCTTCCAATTCGGTAGCAGCGGTTCGGCATCGGGGCGAAAGAGTCGACCGAGGTTGGACGCGTGGTGCTCGGAGGCGTAGAAGTCCACGTAGTCGGCCACCTCGAACGGCAGGTGCATCGTGACATCGGAAACGGACACGATTGCGTCCGTGGGGGTGGTGCCATTGATGAGCATGTCGGTGACGGACGTGCGCACCTCCACCCAGCGGGTGCGTCCACGGGACATGAACGCATTGAGGCTGGGCGAGGCGAAATCACGATCGTCCACAGCGACGGATAGATCGATCACGTTGTCGCCGTAGCGAACTCCCACACGTGCGTCGGTACCGGGAGTGCTGAAGATGCCATAGGGGAGGTTGTCGATTCCGAACTCGGAATCGGCGGGGATGTCGATGTGCGTCATGGACGGCGCTCCTGATGTACGGGGGTGGGGCTCACAGGGGTGGCACGAGGCCGAGGGCGACGAGATCGTCGAGGGGTTCGCGGACGCTGCAGGTACCGAAGGAGGCGAAGGCGCGTTGGCCCTCGATCCCGGCGACGAGCCCGGCGAGGGCGTCTGCATCGCGGATCGCCAGTATCTTCTCGAGCTCGCCGACTCGCGCGCCGCTGTGGGCGGCCTGCGCCGCGAGGATCACGTTGAGGAAGCCGTGTTGCTCGAACCCGTTGTCGGGATCGGTGTTACGAGCCGCATGGTGCAAGCCCGCGGTGGCTTTGAAGTGGACCTCACGCTGCGCGGCCTCGTAGATGGACGCGGCGAGCTCCTGCTCGTCCGGGTACAGGTCGGCCGTGACGCCGCCGGTTCTGAATTTGGCGCGATACCCGAACTCGTCGACGGCGTCGAAGATGGCGTCTCGTCGGGCATCTCGGGGAATCTCGACGTAGATGTCGATGTCCTGAGTGATGGTGCGCAGGGCATCGATGTCGGTGCCGTCGGGGACTGCCACTTCGATGGCCACGACGGTCACCCCGGCCGTGCGGTCGGCGGCGCGTAGGCCGGCCTCGACACTGCCTGGTCCGGCAGGTGCGGTCAACGCCACCTCCATCCGGGTACCCAGGTCGAGTTCTGTCACCCGGTCCACGGGAACGACCAGCGGTCCCACCAGGTCGGCGAAGGCGCTGGCCCGGTACTCGAGGTGTTGTGCCACAGCAACATCGAGCGGCGCATTGCCGGGAGGGAAGACAGCGGCGTCGTCGCACAGACGATGGAAGAACTTCGGGATCATCGGTTCGGTCCCCGGCCGGCCCACGTCCAGGCATAGCCGGTGTCCTCGCACGCGAGTGCACCTTCGCCGAATTCGAGCGGGCGGAACGTATCGACCATGACGGCCAGTTCGTCGAAGAACTCGGCACCGATGCTGCGTTCGTACGCACCGGGTTGCGGTCCGTGAGCGTGACCGCCCGGATGCACCGAGATCGATCCCTGCCCGATCCCCGAGCCCTTACGGGCTTCGTAGTCGCCGCCGACGTAGAACATGATCTCGTCCGAGTCGACGTTGGAGTGGTAGTACGGCACCGGAATCGCCAGCGGGTGGTAATCGACCTTGCGCGGAACGAAATTGCAGATCACGAAGTTGGCCCCCTCGAACGCCTGGTGCGCCGGTGGTGGTTGATGCACCCGTCCGGTGATCGGCTCGTAGTCGGAGATGTTGAACGTATACGGGTACAGGCACCCGTCCCACCCCACCACGTCGAACGGATGCTGCGGGTACACGTAGCGCGTTCCGACGATGCCCGTCGAACCGCGATGTTTGACAAGCACTTCCACGTCCGTTCCCTCCGCGAGCAGGGGCTCGGATGGACCGTGCAGATCGCGCTCGCAGTAGGGCGCGTTCTCGAGCAGCTGGCCGAACTTCGACAGGAAGCGCTTCGGTGGCGCGATGTGGCTGTTGGCCTCGATGGCGTACGCGCGCAGGGTGCCGTCGGGAATCCAACGGTGCGTCGTCGAGCGCGGAATGAGTACGTAGTCACCCTGCTGTGCCTGGAGGGTTCCGAATACTGTTTCCACTGCAGCAGAACCGGATTCGATGTACATCATCTCGTCACCGATCGAATTGCGATACAGCGGTGAGGTTTTCGACGCGACGACATAGGACAGTCTGACGTCGGCGTTACCGAGGACGAGTCGCCGGCCGGTGACGACGTCGGTGTCGGCGACGACGGAGTCCGTGAACAGTTCGTGCAACGTCAGGTGTCGCGGCTTCAGCGGATGGTTCGGCGTCGTCGATTGATCGGGAAGCTCCCAGACCGTGGCATCGACGATGGCCGAGGGAATGTGGCGGTGATAGAGGAGAGACGAGTCCGAGGAGAAGCCCTCTTCGCCCATCAGTTCCTCGAAGTAGAGGTTGCCCTCTGGAGTTCGATGCTGGGTGTGCCGCTTCGGCGGCACCGATCCGAGCTGCCGGTAATAGGCCACGTCGTCGCTCCTGGGTCGAGTTCACCGGATGTAGTAAATACATTAACTATTTTGACGTGATCTACGCAACCCTCAGTTCCGTCCGCGGACGTCGAACTGGCTTCGATTGGTGATCAGCTTGGTCAACAACATCACCAGAATCCGCTGCTCGGGCTCGGTGAGCGCGCTGGCCCACGCGTTCTCCCGCTCGTTCTGCTCGGCGAACGTCTCGACCATCTCTGCGTGACCACGCTCGGTGAGGGCGAGGCGAACCGAACGCCCGTCCGACTCGTCGGGGGTGCTGACGAGCAAACCGCCCGCGATCAGGGATTTGGACAGGTTCGATACGGTCGCGCGACTCATGCCAGTCAATTCGGCGGCCCGCTTCGGCTCGATCGGACCCGCCAGCCACGTCACGAACATCAGCCGGAACGACGACCACGACCAGCCTCGCGGGCGATGAACCGTCGACTCCAGGTCGTACGTGACGATGTTCGACGCCCGGTTGAGCGTCAGTAGAACCTCTGTGGCCAGCTGATGCTCGAATCCGTACTTCCGGGCCAACGTGCTGTTGGCGGTCTCGATGAACGACCAGAAATCGGGCTCGGGTGAGTCGGTCACGGATTCACTGTAACCACGAAACCATCTGATCAACACCTTTATCATTTCGCTGGGCGCGATACGTGCCTCGTCCCGCAGGAGTCATGATGGACGCATGAGCTCGAAGAACCTGTTCGGCGGCCCCCGGACTCTGCTGATCGTGGCCGCGGTGGTCGTCGTGATCGCACTCGTCGCTGCCGCTGCAACGCTGATCGTCCGTGCCGTGCTCGGGCCGCCCGAGGGCGAGAACAAGTTCGAGATTCAGGGCTACGCCGTCGTGCAGGTCGATCCCCAGGTCAGCGACCTCGCGCTCGCCACACGTTAGCCGACTCCGCGGCGACCTCAGGGTCGTGCGTCTGCTGAAAGTTCCGCCCGCCGCGGGCGAAGGTGTGCAGCGTCGCCGCCGGTACCCGATGTTCGGGAACGGGCTCGTCGGTCCATTCGCAGTCACGTACGAAGACCATGTTCGACGCCACCGCATCGGCGCTGTGGTCCTGGCGAAGCGGACCGGATATTCGGCCGAGGAAGTACTCGCCGCGCTCGGTACGCGTCCAGACCCAGGAGCCGTCCGCGACCTGCTCGAAGCGCTCGACCCGTCGTAGTGATCGTTCGTCGTCGGCCGCCATCCCGCAGAGTCCGAAGGTGAGGGCACGTTCGACACCACCGGGCATCGGTGCGCGGTAGACGGCGTCCGGCATAGGGCCGAGCGTAGCGATGCTGGCCAGAATGCACGATCGGTGCTAACTTGAAGGTTCAACTTAAGCACTTCGAAGGACCTGTCATGCCATCTGTGATAAACCCGCCGGTCGCGGGCGCTGCGTTCGACGCATTTCTCGCCGATGCCGCGCCCGCGAGCCGGTCGCAGAAACTGTGGACCCCGAACGACGGACCGATGCCCGCCCTCTACATCAGCCACGGCGCACCCCCGGTCTTCGACGACGCCCTGTGGATGGACCAGCTGTTCACCTGGTCGCAGTCGATGCCCAAGCCGAAAGCGATCCTCATCGTCAGCGCACACTGGGAAGAGGCACCGCTGAGTCTGTCCGCCTCGGGTGCCGCAACCCCATTGGTCTACGACTTCGGTGGATTCGCTCAGCGCTACTACTCGATGGAATATCGGACGCCCGACGCCGAGGCGCTGGCCGCACGCGTTGCCGCGGCCATTCCGGCGTCGGAGAACCTGCATCAGCACAACTCCCGCGGCCTCGACCACGGTGCCTGGGTACCGCTGAAAGTCATGTACCCCTACGCCGATGTTCCCGTTCTGCAGTTGAGCCTGCCGACGCACGCTCCCGATCGGCTGATGGCGATCGGCGCCGCGTTGAAGGAACTTCGCGCCGAGGGAGTCTTGGTCATCGGGTCGGGATTCATGACGCACGGGTTGCCGTTCCTGTCCCGCGAGAACTTCACCACCAATACCGTGCCGACGTGGTCCGAGGACTTCGATCTCTGGGCGGCCGACGCGTTGTCGCGTGGTGACGTCGCGACTCTGGCGGACTTCCGTAGTGCTGCGCCGGGGATGCCGTACGCCCACCCCACCGTCGAACATTTCACGCCACTGTTCGTCACTCTGGGTGCCGCCGAGAACCCGGAAGCTCCGGTGACCACCGCCATCACCGGCTTTCAATTCGGTTTGGCGAAGAGGTCCTTCGCGGTCGCGTGATGTCCTAGGAGGGGCGGGCACGGCCGGCTGGAGTTGGAATCGGTTCACTTCTGAATTCTTTTCGAACCAGGGATTGTTATCCACGCCACTTCGCTCTACAGTTCTCAGCACCATCTCGGACATCGGTGTCCAAGATGGTCGGATGCGCTGTACGAACTGACGCCGGGCGCGCGTCCTACGGAGCCCGTCCTCCGGCGCGAAGGAGTACAGCCGTGTCTTCTGCTCGATCTTGGACGCTTCGGGTCGCAATCGGCCTGGTGACCGCCGTCGCCGCCATTGCGGCGACGACCAGTCCCGCTGCCGCTGCACCCGACGTCAGCGATCCGCCCGAGGTGGTGGTTCAGCCGCCTCTGGCACCGTTCACGTGGCCGACAATCCCGGAGTTCGACACCGGCTTCTACCGTCCTCCCGCCGACGTCTTGGCCGCGGCCGAACCAGGTCAGATCATCGCCGCTCGGCCCGTCGAGCTGGCCACTCTCAATGTCATCCCCACACAGGTGGACGCCTGGCAGCTGTCGTTTCGGTCCAATAACGGACGCGACGAGCCGATAGATGCGGTCACCACGGTCATCAAGCCCCGTGGCGTGCCCGCGGCACCGCGCCCGCTGATATCCATCCAATTGGCCGAGGATTCTCTCGCCGCCTACTGCGCGCCCTCGTATGCGATGCGAGCGGGGGCAATTCCCTGGCCGGTCACGGGCGCAGTGACGTCGGGTGCCCAATTCCTCGAGGTGCAGGCAGCGTTGGCTCAGGGCTGGGCGGTATCGGTACCCGACCATCAAGGTCCGAACAACTCGTTCGCCGCGGGGCCGGTCGCCGGTCGGATCACCCTCGACGGCATCCGAGCGGCCGAGAACTTCGCGCCGATGCAGTTGTCCGGGGAGGCCACCAAGGTGGGGATGAGCGGCTACTCCGGTGGCGCGATAGCCACCGGTCATGCAGCCGAGCTGGCCGGAAGCTACGCGCCCGAGCTCGATATCGTCGGCGTCACCGAGGGCGGAACCCCGGCTGAACTCGGGGCCCTGGTCGACAACGCGAACAACGCCCTCGGCTCCGGCATCGTCGCTGCCGGCATCATCGGTGCCAGCCGCGAAGATCCCGAGTTGGCCGACTTCATCGACCGGCACATCGATCCGCTCGGCCGAACTTTGTTCGCGGCCAAGGACAATCTCTGTGTCGGCTACTCGTCGGCGCTGCTCCCGTTCGTCAACCTGAAGGGTTTCCTGCATACCGACGGCGACCCGATTCAACAACCCGTGGTGAAGAAGGCCCTGTCCGCGATGCGACTCGGTGGCACCACCCCGAACATGCCGCTCTACGTCTACCACTCGAACCCGGATTGGCTGGTGCCGATCGGGCCGGTCAACGCAATGGTCGATTCGTACTGCAGCCGTCCCGGTGCCGATGTCACCTACACCCGTGACCATTTCAGCGAGCACATCACTCTGGAGCTGATTGCCTTTCCGAGCGCGGTGTTGTGGATGCGCGACCGGTTTGCCGGTGTTCCTGTGGAACCGGGTTGCCGAACGAACGATGTCGGCTCGATGGCGCTCGACACACGTGCACACCCGCTCTTCGTCGATGCCGTCGGCGAGATAATCGCCGGACTGTTCGGCAAGCCGATCGGGGCGTGACGGGCCCGATCGGCGTCAGGGCCGCGAGACAGTCACCGGCGGTAGACTCCGCCGGTGACTGTCGCCGACGATCAGGGCCGCATCTACGCCGGACAATCGTCCGCCGCGCGCAAAGCCGATCGACGCGCACGGTTTCTGCAGGCCGGGATCGAGGTCATCGGGGTGCGCGGATACGCAGCCACTTCGGTCGCCCATATCTGCACCGCGGCCGGTTTGGCGCGCAGTCAGTTCTACAGTGAGTTCGCCAATCGTGAGGCGCTGCTCGTGGATGTCTACGACCTGATCCAAGACGACGCGCTGGCTGCAGTCGTCGCCGCACTCGACGGGCAAGTCGACCGAGACCGACGCGCGCTGGTCGTCGCCGCGATGACCGCCTTGGTCGGATCGATCGGAGGTGACCCACGGCGAGCGCGGATTTCGTATCTGGAGATGCTGGGTGTCAGCGATGCCGTCGAACAGCACCGGACGCGCCGCCGTGCACAGTGGGTGGAATTCTTCGAGAACACCCTGCGCTCGGAAGTCGGTTCCGATTTCGTTCCCCCGGGTGGATATCGTTTGGCTGCAACAGCATTCCTCGGAGCGCTCACCGAGATCGTCTCCGACTGGTCCCGTACCGCCCCGCCCCGGCCACCCATCGAGCTCATCGTCGAGACGATGGTTGCCGTGCTGGGAGCCTTCGTTCCCGACCTGAACTGAACTGCAGGGTGCCGCGCAATACAGTGGACCGATGACAGCTGCCACCGGACCACTCGCAGGACTCGTGGTTGCGGACTTCTCTCGTGTACTCGCCGGACCGTACGCGACGATGATGCTCGGCGACATGGGTGCCGAGGTGATCAAGATCGAGCGACCCGGAATCGGAGACGACACCCGATCGTGGGGTCCCCCGTACGACTCTGCCGGTACCGCAACCTATTTCAACTCGGTCAATCGAAACAAGACGTCGAGGTTCGTCGACCTGCAGTCCGAGACCGGCGTAGCCGAGGCACGCGAGATCGTCGCCGGCGCGGACATCGTGATCGAGAACTTTCGCGCCGGTGCGATGGACCGACTCGGACTGGGCTATTCGACGCTCTCGCAGCGCAATCCCGGTTTGATCTACTGCTCGATCACCGGTTTCGGCACCGGCGGGGGAGCAGCGCTGCCGGGCTACGATCTGGTGGTTCAGGCGGTCGGCGGGCTGATGAGCGTCACCGGCCCGGACGCCGAGGCACCGACCAAGGTGGGTGTGGCGATGGTCGACATAGTCACGGGACTCCATGCGCTCAGCGGAATCCTTGCGGCGCTGCATCATCGATCGAACACCGGTGCCGGCCAGCAGGTGCACACCTCACTGATGGCGTCGGTGCTGTCCGCATTGAGCAACCAGTCGTCGGCCTATCTGGGGGCCGGTGTCGTGCCCGTGCCGATGGGCAACAAGCACCCCTCACTGGTGCCGTACGAGGTGTTCGAGACCGCCGATCGACCCCTCGCACTTGCCGTGGGCAACGACCGGCAATTCGCTGCCCTGGTCGAGGTTCTCGGATCGCCTGCACTGGCCGCGGACGAGCGCTTCTCGTCCAATTCCGCTCGCGTGAAACATCGAGACGAGCTGGTCGACGTTCTGACCTCGGCGTTGAGCGCCCGCACCGCGGACGACTGGTATCGAGAACTGATGGCCCGCAACGTTCCCGCGGGACCGGTCAATTCTCTCGAGGAGGCGTTCGCGTTCGCGGAATCACTCGGTCTCGAACCGCGCGTGCAAGTTCCGGGTTCAGTGGCCGACGGCGTCCGCAACCCACTGGACTTCTCGGCAACACCGGTGAACTATCGCCTGCCACCGCCCGCCGAGATCTAGTTCAACGCCCACTTCACCGACACGGACACACTGACCGTCTGCTGGCCAGGTTCGATGGGCACCGCCGTGTCGAACGAACTGGCGGAGTCGCCGAACGTCCTCGGCTGCTCCTGGCCGGTGATCGACTCGGTGATCGACAGGACGTCACCGAGTTCGCCGCCTGCGAGCGTCGCGTACTGCTCGGCGCGATCGCGGGCATCGGCGAACGCCCTGGACCGGGCATCGGTGATCAGCTCGGAATCGTCGTCGATCTTGAACGAGACCCCGGAGATTCGGGTCGCGTTGCCACCGGCCGATGTGGCGTCGCCCAACACTTCGGACGCCTTCGACAGGTCGCGAACCGTCACCTGCAAGGTGTTGGTGGCCTGATATCCGGAGATGGCCGAGGTACCGCCCGGCAGGGCACCGGAATACTGCGGATCGATCGAGACCTGCTGAGTCTGGATGTCCTCGCGAGCGACGCCGGCCGCGATGACCGCGTCCGTCACTTCGGTCACCGCAGCGTTCGCCTGTTCGATCGCAGCGGTGACGTCCTCGGCCGTGGCCTGGACGCCGATCTGGGTTGTCAACGTATCCGGTGCGCCCTGGACTTCTCCGACGCCGTTGACGTTCACCCCGGGAGGTCCATCGGGGGACGTGGTCGCTGGACTGCTGCAGCCCGCAGTCAGGGCTACGGCCAGCACCAGGGCCGATGCGCAGGATCCGACCAACCATCTGTTTCGACTCACCGCCGTAGTGTCCACCATTGCAGGTGAATTGGAAAGGCTCAGGGCTTGCGATACTCGGCGTCGAACGTCACGGTGACCTCGTCGACCACCTTCATGGCTCCGAACATCTGCGAATACGGAGTGATCCTGTAATCCGACTGACGCACAGTGGTTTCGGACCCGACACGCCACCGATCGCCGAGGTCCGTGACGTCCACATCCACGGTGATCTCCCTCGACACACCGTGGATCTCGGCCGTGCCCGCCAGCCTGAATCCGGAGTCGACGGCCGTGATCTCGGTGGAGTGAAAACGAATCGACGGATATCGGTCGGCGTCGAAACTGTTGAGCGCGTTGGCTTTCGCGACGATCTTCTCCGGTCCGATCAACGGTGTCAGTCCACCCTCGCCGTGGACCACGTCGAGTGAACTCACCTCGGCGGTCAAGGTGACAGCGGTAGGTGCGTCCCCGGCCCACTCGACTGTCGCAGCCCAGGAGGTCATCGCGATCGTGAGGCGATGCCCCATCTTGGATGCCCTTCCTGTGACATCCGTGCGAACAGCCAACTGCCCGCCGTCGGATGCGTCGAGCGTCCAGGTCTCGGTACTCATCCCCCGACTGTATCCGTCCCGCAGAACCGACGACGGGACTCGGGCGCAGGTGGTTAGGGTGGAGGTATGTTCTCCAATTCCCCTCGAACATTCGTCGCCGACGCCCTCCGCGGCTTCGTCGCCGCCACCGACGACGTCGCCTGGCATGCCGACCCCGGCTACCTGACGCGTCGCTATCGCATCTCCGACGGCCAGGTCGCGCTGCTGTCCGGTGGGGGATCGGGCCATGAGCCGCTGCATGCAGGCTTCATCGGCCGCGGCATGCTCACCGGCGCGTGCCCGGGCCTGGTGTTCACCTCACCCAACGCCCTCCAGGTGCACGAGGCATCCAAGGCCGTGGACTCGGGCGGCGGCGTGGTCCACATCGTGAAGAACTACACCGGCGACGTGATGAACTTCAAGATCGCCCGAGAGTTGTTGCAGGAGGACGGCATTGTCGCCGACGTCGTTCTCGTCGACGACGATGTGGCCAGTGAGAGCGAGGACGGCCCTGGCCGCCGCGGCACCGCAGCGACCATCGTCGTCGAAAAGGTATGCGGCGCAGCGGCCGAACGCGGAGACAGCCTGCAGGCGGTGGTCGCGCTTGGGCGTCGAACCGCGGAGAACGCACGCAGCATGGCCGTCGCGATGAATCCGCCCACATTGCCGGGAGCGGACGAACCGTCGTTCGACCTCCCGTCGGAGGAAATCGAACTCGGCATCGGCATCCACGGAGAACGCGGCACCGACCGGGTGCCGCGCCTGCCGGCCCAGGAGATCGTCGCGAAACTGACAGATCCCATCGTGGACTCGCTCGGGGTGAACTCGGGCGAATCGGTGATCGCGGTGGTCAACGGGCTCGGAGCAACGCATCCGCTGGAGCTGCATCTGCTGTTCGGTGAACTCTCGGAGTACCTGCACGGCAAAGGGATCGAGATCTCCCGCTCGCTCGTCGGCAGCTTCGTCACCGCGCTCAACATGGGTGGAGCCTCGATCACCCTCGTGCGCGCCGATGACGAGATGCTCGAGCTCTGGGACGCCCCCACCGACGCACCCGGTTGGCCCAACGCCCACAGCCGCGGCGTGAAGTCGGTGGGCGAACGTGGAGGCTTCGGGCCCTCGTTCGAGCCCTCCGATACCGGAGAGGTTTCGGCGTTCGCCTCGACGTGGATCGGGACTTGGGCGCAGCGGGTGCTCGACGAAGAACCGGCCCTGACCGAGCTGGACCGTAAAGCAGGCGACGGCGACTTCGGAACCAACATGGTGGCCGCCCTCGAACAGCTCGATCTGGATGCCGTCAAGGACACCTATTCGGCAGCAACGGTATTCGAAGCCGTCAGTGAGGCCTACCTGGGCCACGCGGGCGGTACCTCGGGCGCGCTGTTCGGGATCTGGTTCCGCCAGTTCTACCGGACGATGCTCGAATCCGAGCCAGGTACTGCTGCCATCGCGGCCGCGGCCCGGGCAGGCCTGGACAGCATCACCGAACTCGGTGGCGCACGGGTAGGCGACAAGACGATGGTCGACGCCATCGCCCCTGCCGTCGATGCACTCGAGAAGGACGGCGGCACCCTGCAGCAGGCCGCGGACGCCGCGAAAACCGGAGCCGAATCGACCGAGGACATGACCGCCAACCGCGGCCGCGCCAGCTACGTCGGCGAGGCCGCGCGAGGCGTCGTCGACCCCGGTGCGCTGGTCATGGCCTGGTTCTTCGAGGCAGCTGCTAGCTCAGCGAACTGAGAAAGACCTCCGCGATCGCTTCGAGGCCGGCCTGATCGTCGGCGTCGAAGCGGTCGGGAACCGGGCTGTCCAGATCGAACACACCGATCAGGGTCTCGCCCTGGTACAGCGGTACGACGACCTCGGAGCGTGTATTGGCATCGCACGCGATGTGACCGGGGAAAGCGTGGACGTCGGCGACGCGCTGCGTCTCGCGGGTGGTCGCTGCTGCTCCGCAGACACCCTTGTCCAGGGCGATGCGCACGCAGGCGGGCTGGCCCTGAAACGGCCCGACCACCAGTTCGGTGCCGTCGAACAGGTAGAAGCCGACCCAATTGACCTCGGGCAGACCGTGATACACCAGCGCAGACAGGTTGGCGGCGTTGGCGACGAGGTTCGATTCCTCGAACACCAGGCCACGGGCCTGCTCGGTGAGCTGCTGATACTGCTCGACCTTGGATCCGTTCAGTTCGGTCGCGGTGAAAGACATGCGCCGAGTTTAAGCGCACACCCCAGCACCACCAGATACGCCGACATGCCGCCTACCTGTATCCGTTGCGCGATGCCGAGACCGTACTCACCGGGCAGATTGTCGGCGATCAGCAGCCACGCGGTAGCCAGTGTCGTCACGATCAGGACGGCCAGGCCCAGCGTGCGCAGCAGCGGGTAGAGCCGGTAGCGAAATGCGGCCACCGTGAACGCGATCATGACGGTGAAGATCGCGAACACCGCGATGGTGCTGGTCAGCGCATGCAGGTGATGGAGTTGCGGGAACAATCCGCTCGGCTCGATCGGACAGCTCGGATCGTCGGCCGCCACACACTCGAGGGGGAGTTTCGCGTCGGCGATGGTCGCAATGCCGAAGATGCCCGACGCCACCCAGCCGGTGACGACGAGCCGTCGTCGCGGGGTTGCCAGGAAGCCCAGAATCGCCGCGAGAATCATCAACGAACCCGTGACGACGTCTGCGGTGGAGAAGAATTCGCGGTACGGCTGATCGCGGGCGTCGAGTTCGCTGAGGAACGATGTGGTCGGGTCGAGACCGGTATCGAGGAAGAATTCGGCCACCCAGGCCGAGTACAGCAGGCCGGCGAGGATCAAGCAGATCGCCACTACGACGCGGCGGATATCCACGCCTTCGGTTCTCGAACGCACCGACCAAGGCTAGCCAGTGAGTACCTCGGCGGTTGCCACCGCCAGTGCGACGGCGGACTCGCAGCCGTCGGTCAGGACGGACAGTGTGGGAACCGTGCGGGCATAGCGCGCGGCAGCGTCGTCTTTCTCGGGCATGCCGAGCACGGGGTTGCCCAGCACGATGTCCGCGAAGCACGACGAATCCGAGGCGCGTGTCTCGACGGTGTAGCCGCCCTGCTGGACGGGCTCGCTGTCGGTCGAACGCAGATCCGAGTCGACGTACGTGAGCGTGACGTCGAGCATCGCCAGTGTGTCCTCGAACGTCGACGACGACGCCGTGAAGTGGCAACGGTACGGATCGGACGCGGGGTTCCAGCGGGCCACCGTCCAGGTTGCGGGCAGGTGTTCGAGGACGGCGCACGGGTCCTTCGTGGCCAGCGGAAGGTTGTACCTCGAGTCGGCCCGCAGTGGTGGATCGTCCAACAGGCTCAGTGCGGTCTCGGCGAAGGTTGTCGCCGCTGCACACGCGTCGGCGACGGCCCGATCGACGTCGATCGTGGCAAAGCTACGACCGGATTCGGTGAGGAAGCCGTCCATGGCCCCGGTGGCGGCTCCGTCGAACTCGTCGCGCAGGAAAGCTGACGCGGCACTGCCCTTGCGACAGGTCGTGGAGATACGCCTGTTCGCCGCCGATCGTGATTTGCTCGGTGTCCGGGTCGTCCGGCGTCGGCTGATATCCGTTCAGATCGATCGAGACGGAGTCGGTGGCGCTCGAGTTCGCCGGGTTCAGACTGGCCGAGCACGTGCTCAATTCGCCGTCGGGGCGCAGTTGCACCACCGTGCCGAGCTCAGCGAGGTCGTCCTCGGTGAGAAAACCGCAGGGGTCGAGGCTGCGCACGAACGCCGCCGAGTCCGCGAGGTACCGGTTCGCCTCGGACAGTACGAATCCGTACCGGTTCTGCGGCGCACTGCTGACGGGGGAGGCGCTGCCGAGCAAGACCACCGCGCACCCGCTCGTCGATACGGCCATCGCCAGCGCTGTTGCCGCAAGCCACCAATTTCTACGCACCGTTTCCCCCGAAACTCGAATCAACCGATCATGGGGTTGGACGCGCGGGGGCTGGAGATGGTTTCAGTCTCCGGACAGGTTGTTTCAGTCTCCGGAAAGTTCGTCGACCACTCGATCGGCGGCCTCGGCGGGGTCCTCGTGTTCCCAGATTCGTACGACGCGCCAGCCCTCCGCGAGGAGCTTGTCGTCGGTGTCGCGATCGCGCGTGACGTTGGCCGCCAGTTTGTCGGCCCACCACTGCGCGTTGTTGCGGGGCTTGGTGGCGTGAATCGGGCAGCTGTGCCAGAAGCAGCCGTCGACGTAGACCGCGACCTTGCGCCTGGGAAAGACCAGATCTGCTCGACGCCTCATGCCCTTCAACGGAGCTCGATCGACGAAGTAGCGCAGACCTCGACGGTGCAGTGCCTGCCGTAGCGCCACCTCGGGCTTGGTGTCGCGTCGTTTCTGCTTGCTCAGTCGCGCGCTGGTCTTGGCGTCGGTGGCGGGCCGGTCTGCGCTCACGCCGACACCCTCTCGGCGTACCCGCCCATGCGTTCGAGATGGGCGTCGAGGTCGTCGAGAAAGCCGTCGACGAAACGGAGATTGCCGGCTCTGGCGCGCTTGAGGAACCCGGCGGTCGCTCGCGCCGAGAGCAGCTTCGCGTCGTCCAGGAAATCGATCAGGTCCTCGTACGGCTCGTGCACCGGCATGGTCGTCACCGCGACCCGATAGCTGGTGCGGTCGCGTCCCCAGGCTGCGGTCGGCCAGGCCTGACCAGGCAGCAGAGCCGTATCGTTCGAGGCGTCGTACGGCTGGGGATCGTCGAGTGCGCTCGCCGCCCAGGACGCCATGCGCACACTGACGGCGTTGCCGACGAGCTTCCAGCGATGTCCGCTGCGGACGCCGGGCTGCTGGACGGCGGGCAGCGTCCACTCCGGATCGAATCCCTGCAGACGTTCGGCACCGATGATTCCGGGAGTGACGATCTCCCCGGACGGCAACCGAACGGCCGGCGGACTGGCTATGCCGAGCGAGGATCCGCCCTTGAGCGTCGGGACCGCATTGACGGCCCAGCCCAGCCCGCGAATGCCTTCGGTCCAGTAGAAGCCGCACGGCTGCGTGGCCGGGTCGCCGTCGGGCAGCGGTCCTGCATCCTGCGAGAACAGCACCTCGCGTGGATCGTCGGTACGCGAGGCCAGCATCACCACCCGCTGCCGACGCTGCGGCAACCCGAACGCGCGGGCGTCGACGACGCGGTATGCCCACATGTAACCGAGGTCCTCCAGCGCGTCGGTGATGTGTCGCATGGCCGCCCCACGGCCGAGCTGGAGCATGAACGGCACGTTCTCCATCAGCAGCCATCGCGGGCCGCGTCGACGCGAGACCAGCCGAAACACCTCGTCGACCAGGCCCGATCTGGCACCGGTGATGCCTGCGGTGCGTCCGGCCTGCGAGAGGTCCTGACACGGGAAGCCGGCCGCGACGAGTTCGGTGTCGGCGGGCAGGCTTCGAAGAGTGGTGACGTCGGTGTGCAGGGGCACCTCGGGCATGCGCGCTTTCAGGACGGCCCCGGCTCCGGGATCGATCTCGCACAGCAACTGCGTCGTCCACCCTGCGTCGGCCAACCCCAGCTCGAGCCCGCCGATCCCCGCGAACAACCCGACCATCGACCGTGCGCTCACGTATGCCCTTCCCTTGCCCGACGGCCCTACGTTACTCGAGAGTCGGTTCGCTTGACCTCGACCGAGCTCGAGGTTTCACACTGGAATGCGAGGGCCGAAAAATCGGTTGGAAACTGAGCCTGTGCAATGAAAGCATTCGAGCACAGCAATAAGGAGAAGAACTGTGTCTACGGGTGTGCTCGATCCCGAAACCCGAACCCTCGATCAGCCATACCCGGACACCGCGAAGCCGCCCAGCTCGCTGCGCCGTTTCGCGCCGTTTCTGCTGCCGTACAAGTGGTTCTACATCGCCTCGATCGTGGTCTCGCTGATCGCCACCATGACCGGTCTGGTGATCCCGCTGGTGATGCAACGCGTCATCGACGGGCCCATCACCGATCGCAATTTCTCGGCCGTCTGGTGGCCCGCGGCATTCGTCCTGTTGCTCGGCACCATCGATGCACTCGGCATCTGGGTTCGCCGCTACCTGGTCTCCCGCCCGTCGAGTCAGTTCGAGATCTCAGCGCGCGCAACAGTATTCGACAAACTCCAGCGACTGTCGGTCGCGGCTCACGAGAGCTGGGAATCGGGTCAGCTGCTTTCTCGTGCCATCGCAGACCTCGGTTCGCTGCGGCGGTTCATGGCCTTCATCGGCCCGTTCATCATCATCAACGCCGTTACACTGGTCGCAGGCATCGGCGTACTGCTGGTGCAGTCCTGGCAATTGGGGCTGATCATGCTGGCGACGTCGGTACCGCTGGTGATCGCCTGCACCAAGTTCGAGACGCTCTATCGCGTCGTGGCCCGCGACGCTCAGGATCAGGCCGGCGACGTCACGACGACGGTCGAAGAGTCCATCCAGGGTATTCGTGTCCTCAAGGCGTTCGGTCGAAGTGCGCACTTGGGCAAGCAGTTTCTGCGTCAGGCCCGCACATTGCGGGGCACCGAGCTGAAGAAGGTGCGCTACCTGGCGATCATCTGGGCGGTGATCGTCGGGCTGCAGCCGATCACCATCGGCGCGATCCTCGCCGTAGGCACGTACTCCATCGTCCAGGGCACCATGACGGTCGGCACCCTCGTCGCGGCCATCGCCATCGTCACCTTCCTGCTGTGGCCCATCGAATCCTTCGGGTATCTCCTGGCCGAGCTGAACAACGCCCGCACGGCAGCCGATCGGTATTGGGAGATCATGGATACTCCCGAAACCGTGACCGATCCGGACAATCCCGTCGAACTGCCCGAAAACATCCGTGGCCGAGTGCAATTCGATCGCGTCGGATTCACCTTCCCCGACGCGTCGGCACCGCTTCTCGAGGACGTCAGCTTCGTCGTCGAGCCGGGGGAGACCGTCGCGCTGGTCGGCAACACCGGTAGCGGAAAGACCGCGCTGACGAACCTCGTACCCCGGCTGTTCGACGCCACCGAGGGCTCCATCACCATCGACGGAATCGACGTGGCCTCGATGCGGTTGGCCGATCTGCGGTCGATCGTCACGGTGGCGTTCGAGGATCCGGTGCTGTTCTCGGCCAGTGCGCGCGAGAACATCGCGCTCGGTTCGCCCGGAGCCTCCGATGCCGAGGTCGCCGAGGCGTTGGAGATCGCGCACGCAACGGATTTCGTCGAGCAGTTGCCGTGGGGCCTGGCCACTCGTATCGGTGAGCAGGGAATGAGCCTGTCCGGTGGGCAGCGGCAGCGGCTCGCACTGGCGCGGGCGGTGCTGGGCAAGCCCCGGGTACTGGTGCTCGACGACCCGCTGTCCGCGCTCGACGTGGACACCGAAGCCAAAGTGCAGAAGGAATTACGACGCGTGTTGGCGCACTCGACGACACTGCTGGTGGCGCACCGGCCGTCGACCGCTGCCTTGGCCGACCGCGTGCTGTATCTCGAGAACGGACGAATTGTGGAGCAGGGAACACACGAGGGACTGCTGGCGTCGTCGCCGCGGTACCGCGAAGTGATGGGGTCGATTCATGGCTGAGCAAACCGCAGCCGCGGATTGGCGCGGCGTCGGCGGCGAGGAATCGGAGGTCGACGCAACCGGAAATCTGGTGTTGGCCGGGCGTTCTCGCCGGTTGCTCGCCTCGTTGGTGCGGCCGTACAAGAAGCAGGCCCTGCTGTCGTTCCTGATCATTCTGGTCGACAACATCACTTACGTTGCCGGTCCGCTGTTCATCGCCTATGCGCTGGACAACGGTGTCGGCGCTGCAGCACAGGGTGATTGGGCTCCGTTGCTGTGGGCGATCGGCGGCTACACCGGCTTCGGTCTGCTCGGGATGCTCACCACCTACGCCTTCCTCACCGTCTCCGGTCGACTGAGTCAGAACATCCTGTACGACCTGCGCGGTCGGGTGTTCGACCATGCCCAGAAGCTGAGCCTGTCGTTCCACGAGAAATACACCTCGGGACGGTTGATCTCGCGTCTGACCAGCGATGTCGAA
Organism: Rhodococcus sp. 05-339-2; assembly: GCF_002258965.1. Taxonomy (NCBI): domain Bacteria; kingdom Bacillati; phylum Actinomycetota; class Actinomycetes; order Mycobacteriales; family Nocardiaceae; genus Rhodococcus; species Rhodococcus sp. 05-339-2. Next base: position 17,188 of record NZ_NOYW01000016.1, on the reverse strand, counting down.
TCTCTGCAGACGCTGCTCGAAAGTGCGCTCAACGATGCTCTGACGGCCATCCTGTCGATGGTGTCGATCGCGATCATCCTGGTGTACCTCGACGTTCCGATGGCGATGATCGTGCTGGCCGGATTCGTTCCGCTGGTCCTCGTCACCCGGTGGTCGCAGCGTCGACAACGCCAGGGATACCGTCGAACACGGGTGGCGATCGCCCGCGTCGTGGTCCACTTCGTGGAGTCGATGGGCGGTATCCGCGCGGTACAGGTGTTCCGACGCGAGGGCCGCAACGACGCGATTCTGAGCACCGAGGATTCGGAGTACCGCGACGCCACCACCGCAGCGCTGCGCGGGATGGCGAGCTACACCGGCATCGTGCGTTGGATCGGCAACGTCACGCTCGCGATCATCCTGGTGTTCGGTAGCTGGCGAGTGATCAACGGCCACATGGACATCGGTGTGCTCGCCGCCTACGTGTTGTATCTGCGCCGGTTCTACGGACCTCTCGACGAGCTGGCGATGGTCTTCAACGCCTACCAGTCCGCTGCGGCTGCACTGGAGAAGATCTCCGGGGTACTCGAAGAAGAACCGTCGGTGACAGCGCCGAAGAACCCGGTGGAGATCGGAACAGCCAAGGGCGACATCACGTTCGACGACGTGCACTTCGCCTACGGCCCCGAACGCGTCGTGCTGCCGGAATTCTCGCTGCACGTGCCCGCCGGGCAGGTGGTCGCGATGGTCGGGGCGACCGGAGCGGGCAAGTCGACACTGGCGAAGCTGTTGGCGCGCTTCTACGACCCGACGGCCGGAGCCGTCCGACTCGACGGCGTCGACATGCGGGACATCAGCGACGACGACCTGCGTCGCAACGTCGTGATGGTGACCCAGGAGTCGTTCCTGTTCTCCGGTTCGGTAGCGGACAACATCCGACTCGGACGTCCCACCGCCACCGATGCCGAGGTGCGGGCCGCGGCCGACGCCGTCGGGCTGACGGAGTTCATCGCGTCGTTGCCGGATGGAATCGACACCGACGTGCGTAAGCGCGGAGGACGATTGTCCTCGGGTCAAAGGCAATTGGTTGCTTTCGCGCGGGTGTTCCTGGCCGCGCCGTCGGTGATCGTGCTGGACGAGGCGACATCGAGTCTGGACATCCCCAGCGAGCGGCTGGTGCAGCGTGCGCTCGAGACCATCCTGCAGGGGCGAACGGCGTTGATCATCGCGCACCGCCTGTCGACGGTGGCCATCGCCGATCGCGTTCTGGTCATGTCCGATGGAGACATCGTCGAGGACGGAACTCCCGAGGATCTCATCGCGGGAGAGGGACGCTTCGCGCACCTGCACGAGGCGTGGGAGGACTCGCTGGTCTGATTTTCGTAACGCGTCGTCGGTCCTGGGCGAAATGACCTGTATGAGAAGAACATTTGTAGCGGCAACACGAGTTGCCACCGTCGTCGTCTCAGGTCTGGCCTTTTCAGCAATCATCGGCGCAGGCGTTTCCCATGCTGACACTCAGGATTGCTCCATCGCCCACGATGCCTTCGGCGCGTCTGCAACGTGCCACGACACCGGTGCTCCTCCGGGGAGGGAGTACGTACTGATCACCGAATGTTGGGGCTTCCATGTCACTGCCGCCGTTCCGTTCCTGGCGGTCGGCCCCTACACCTCGTCGAGCCGATCCTTCGTGCCGACAGGTCAGGCGTCGGGTAACTGCGGTTCGAGCTGGGGCCAGCCGACGTCGACCCTCGGTGTGGTCACCGGTGCCCACGTGGAGATCTATCGCCAGTGAGATCGGCCTGGTGACCGGCTGATCAGGTCCAGGGCGTGATGGGCGGCTTGACCCACATGATCTTCTCGTCGGCGTGCTGGGGCGTCGCACCGTCGTGGCCCGGGTGTTCGGCCGCCCACACGGATTTACGGTCGAGCAACTCGGCCACGATGGTCCACGTCTCCATCGTGCTCGGTGGATGCAGGTCGGCAGCGCGGGCCAGCTTCCGGCGGACCGCGTCGGTGAGGTCGAGTAGCTCGGCACCGGTGATGCCGCGATCCCACACGTAGCGCGCCAGAGCCTTCGCCTTGTCCTGCCGACTCTTCGCAGCCTGTTCGGAGTGCGCGAAATCGAACTGCTCGCCGCCCGCGTTCTCTGTCGTCACGGGCACAACATTAATGAACTGCGAGAAAAGGCACGTCCGCTTGATCTTCTGGGGGCCTCGTCGCCTACCGTAGGTGGGTGATCACTCAAGCATCGGGTGCAGAGCAAGTCTCCATCCCCGCGACCGATTCCACAGACGCGAAAACCTGGCCGTCGATCCTGACGTGGCGAGCGCACGACGTTCCTCGCATGGAGTCCGTGCGGGTCCAGCTCTCGGGCAACCGCATCAAGGCAGCCGGACGCATCATCGGTGGCGCGTGCAGCGATCACCCCGCCTTCAGCGCGTCCTACGACCTGGTGACCGACGAATACGGCGTCACCAAGAGGCTCTCGGTGCGCACATCTCTCGCGTCCGGTGACCGCCAGGCCTCCGTCAGCCGTGACGACGAGGGCTACTGGATGGTGGAGAACAGCACCAGTCATCAGCGCTCGACCTACAGTGGTGCGCTCGACGTCGACATGGTGCTCAGCCCGTTCTTCAACACCCTGCCGATCCGGCGATTCGGTCTGCACACCCAGGTCCAGGACCTCGAGGTGCCCACGGTGTACGTGAACCTGCTCGACCTCAGCATCCAGGAAGCCACGCTGACCTACAGCAGTGGTTCCGAGGGAATTCACGTCATCTCACCGGTCTCGACGTCGTCCGTCACGGTCGACGCCGACGGTTTCGTTCTCGACTACCCGGGACTGGCCGAGCGGATCTGACGAACGACGCCACCGCGTCGACCCGCGTCCTGCAGTTTTTCCCGCCACCCCGGTTCGCCCGGGGTGATGTCGGTGATCTCGAAGCGTTGATGCTGCTCGTACTGCAGGCGCGCCGTGTTTCCGGCCTCGACCAGTGATTTCGTCGAACCTTCGTCGAGTTCTTCGCGCGCTGCCGTGAGTGCGTCCAGTGCCTCGTCCAGCGCGGTCCGCAGAGCGGCGGCGTTGCCCTCGGTCATCGCCCGAACGAGATTCGGCGACGAGGACGCCACCCGCGTCCCGTCGCGAAACGAGCCCGCAGCCAGGCCCAACGCCAGCGGTCCGCCTGCCGCGCCCACGATCGCGAGTGTCTCGGCCAGCACGTGCGGCAGATGAGAGATTCTGGCGACGGCGCAATCGTGCTCGCCGCTCTCTGCTGGCACCACCACCGAACCGCAGTCGAGAGCGAGCCGGGCCACCCGAACCCACACGTCCGCGTCGACTCCCGGGTCGGTGGACACCACCCACACCGCGTCGGTGAACAGCGTCGGATCGGTGGCCGACCACCCCGAGTGGTTGGTGCCGGCCATGGGATGTCCCCCGACGTAGCGTGCCTGCAAACCCTGCGCCTCGACGGCGGCCGCCATCTCGGCCTTGACGCTGACGACATCGGTCAGCGGAGCTGTGGGGGCATGCTCGGCGACAGCAGTCAGAATCGACTCGACGGCAGGCATCGGAACGGCGACGACGATCAACGCGTCCTGTGCTGCGGCCCTGCTCAGTGCAGCTACCAGGTCGGTGCCGACGTCGTATCCATCGGCCGCAGCACCTGCAATCGCGTCGGCCGATCGGTTCCATCCCCATGCAGGACGGCCCGCATCGTGTGCCGCGCGCAGGATCGACCCACCGATCAGTCCGAGACCCAGAACGCACACCGAAGAAGAAGTCACCCGATCAGATTGGCACAGGTGGGTGACGTCGATCGGACGTGGACTTCGAATACAGGCCCCTACCGGACTACCGTTGCGCGCATGGCCGCACAGCGCGCGAACAACAACCGCGCATCCGCACCGGAATACGACGACCTCGAGGGATTCGGCGTTGCAGTTGTCCGAGAGGAAGGCAAGTGGACCGTCACGCCGCTGTCCGACGACGCACTGACCAGTCTGTCGGCGGCAGAGACCGAATTGCGTGAGCTGCGCAGTTCTGGAGCGGTGTTCGGAATGCTCGACGTGGACGAGGAATTCTTCGTCATCCTGCGTCCCGCACCGAACGGCACCCGACTGTTGCTGTCCGACGCGGTCGCCGCCGTCGACTACGAAATCGCCGCGGACGTCCTCGATGCGTTGAACATCGAGATCCCCGACGTCGACCCCGACGAACTCGACGACATCGAGCCCTACGAAGAGGGTGACCTCGCGTTGCTGGCCGATCTCGGACTCCCCGAAGCTGTGCTCGGCATCATCGTCGCCGAGACCGACGACTACCCCGACGAGCAGCTGCAGTCCATCGCCGAACGCCTGGGCTTCGAGGACGAGTTCACCGCAGCGTTGAACAAGCTGCGGCGGTAGTCCATGTCGGTATCCGACGCGGACATGATCCGCGCAGCGCTGGCGGCTGCCGCCGAGGCGTCGGACGCCGACGTCCCCGTCGGAGCCGTCGTGTTCGACCCCTCCGGACGTGAGATCGCCCGAGCCTGCAATGCGCGGGAGGCGTCGGGCGACCCCACCGGACACGCTGAAGTGATCGCCCTGCGTCGAGCAGCGGCCGTACACGGGGACGGCTGGCGACTCGAAGGCTGCACCCTGGCCGTGACCTTGGAACCCTGCACGATGTGCGCCGGGGCGCTGGTGCTCGCTCGCGTCGGAGCAGTGGTGTTCGGAGCATGGGAACCCAAGACCGGAGCAGTCGGCTCGCTGTGGGACGTGGTGCGAGACCGTCGACTCACCCACAGGCCGCAGGTGCGCGGCGGGGTATTGGAAGCCCAATGCGCCGAAGTGTTGACCAGGTTCTTCGCTCGCCAGAGATAACGATCCCGTCTCGAGGTGAGGGGCGAGGTGGCCGGGTCCGTCGGTTTTCAGGAGTGTGGAGAGCAGGGGTGCGACGACGCGCTCCAACCTCTGCGAAGGAGAGCACTATGGGAATCGGCGACAAGATCTCGAACAAGACCGAAGACCTCGGCGGCAAGGCAAAGGAAGCCGCTGGTTCGGCCACCGGAGACAAGGACCTCGAAGCAGAGGGCAAGGGCGACCAGACCTCGGCAGCAGTCAAAGACGGCGTCGAGAAGGTCAAGGACGCAGCCTCGAACATCAAGGACAAGCTCACCGGCAACTAGTCGCCGGAGTGGAGCCTGCGGAATGACCGATGGATTCGCGTGCTGAGCAGGCGATTTAGCCTCAGGCCGTCATTCCGGTACAGTCTTCTGCGGTGGCGTGTCCGAGCGGCCTAAGGAGCACGCCTCGAAAGCGTGTGACGGGTAATCCCCGTCCGAGGGTTCAAATCCCTCCGCCACCGCCACAAGCTCCCCACCTGTTCACGCAGGTGGGGAGCTTTTTTGTGCGCGATTCTCGCCCGTAGCGTGCTCACGTGACCACATCTTGGCCACACTTGTCGGTGAGTAGCTGTCATTCATGGTCACGGCGACGGCATCCAAGTCCGTGTCGAAGAGGTCTGCGTACGTGTCCAGAGTGACCTTCGCGGACGTGTGCCCGAGCATCCTGGCGAGCGCGAGAACGTTCACCCCGGCGCTGACGGCGAGGCTGGCTGTCGTGTGCCGCAGATCGTGCGGCGTAATGGTCTGCACCTTGGCCCGCTTCACTGCGCCGGCGAACCATCCGCCGTCCGACTTTGGCCGCGGGAGGTACCGGCCGTCGGGCCCCGGGAACACCAGATCGGACATGGTCTTGTTCTGGCACTGCTGAGCGAGCTCGTCGAGGATGAACTGGGGAACCGGCACCGATCGACCACGCCGACTCTTCGTCAGGCCTTCGGCATGATCGACGCCGAGCTGCACTGCATTGTCGTGCACGCTCAGCCGTCGCCTCAGGAACTCGATGTCTTTCACGCGTAATGCGATCAGCTCTCCCCATCGCAGACCGGTGTAGGCCTTCGTGAGCACCAGTCGACGGTGCTGCCCCGATTCCTCGGCCAGGCGAGCGACGTCCTCGGCGGACAGATACACGTGACGCTTCGCGGTCTTGCGCGGCAGGTTCTCGACACCTCGAGCGGGGTTCTTCGCAAGGCGGCGCGACTTGACCGCGTCGTCGAGGATCCCAGCGAGCACGCCGTAGGCTCGAATCACGGTCGTCGGGCTACATCCCTTGCGTGTCATCTCGGCGATCCACCGCTCGACCCCGGCAGGTTCGATCTCCGCTATCCGGGCCGTTCCCCACTTCGGGCCAACGTGGGTTCGCCATGCTGAGTCGAGTGTCCGGTAGTTCGACGGTGCCACATCGGACTGTTTGCGCGACAACCAATCTGGTGCCAACTCGGCCAACGCAGCTCGGCCGAGAATCGGGGCTACGTACTCGCCGCTGAGCTTCTGTACTTCGACGGTGTTAGCAAACGCCTCAGCGTCGCGCTTGGTCTTGAATCCGCGTTTCGTGGTCTGCCTGTGGTCGGGCGTCCGATAGCGAACGCGGTATCGCTTGCCTGTCTTGGTCGAGTACGGCTCAATGGTCGCCATCGGATCCCATTCCATCTTTCAGCTCAGACTTGAGGTCGCGGGATACTTGTCCCCGCCTCTGAGCGTTCGACTCGACGCCGGCGCGTATATCTCGCTCTTGGCTCAGAGGGCGTCCCCACAGCTTCCGCGACCAGTAGACGACGTCCTCCAGCTCGACGTTGAGGTCCGATGCCGCTCGCCGCTCAGCGAGGCCAGCTTGTTGGTAGTCCGTCACCATCGCTTCCGCAAACTCGTCGAAGTTTTGGTCGGCGGTCAAGTAGCGCTTGAATCTTCCTAGGACGATTGATCTTTCGTAGTTCGCATCTTGTCGATCCTTGAGGCCTGGTGCGATGTCGATCGGCGCACCGGCCAACGCTTTGGCAACCATCTCCGCCGGTAGGTGAAGTTTCGGGCTGATCTCGACGAGTTCGCGGCCCGCTAGCAGATCTGCCAGTCGAACCGGCTCGGCTGAGACCGTCGATAGCGCGGCGGCAACGGCGTACATAGTCGGCAAGGTTGGGCTGACCCGGCCGGCCTCGAAGTCTCCAACGCGGCTAGACGACCACTTGAGGCCGAAACCTTTTGCCACTCTTGCGAACTCGTCCATGCTGATCTGTGCCCTAAGGCGAATCGTTTTCGCGTTGCCGCCGATGACGTCGGAGAGCTGTCTCATGCATGTCAGCGTACTTCATTCTCGGTTACTTGACATGACTCGGTTTCTGGTCTTGACTATTGAAGTGACTAGAAAAACAGTTACTCGAGAAACGGGGACCTCAGTGAAACTCAGCGACCGCAGAAGCGTTGCGTCGTCAGACGCCCGCCAGAGTCCGTGGCCCAACAGCCAGTACTGCGAATTCATGAAGATGACACCGGCTGCTGCTGCTCAACAGCGCTACAAGGGGACCGGCCCGAGGTTCATCCGCGCGGGGTCACGGATCTACTACGACCCCGAGGATGTCTACGCCTGGCTCGACGGCAACAAGGTCGTCCGGACGGATGGCGCGGCCTGATGCCTTGGACGTCGGACCCCTACGAAATCGAAGACGCCCTCGACCGCGGAGTTGGCGCTCCAGATGCGGCCGAGGGCGAGACAACCAATCCCAACATCGCGGAAGGAACTGATCGATCATGACCATCGTAAACCAGCAGGGCCCGGCACACCTCCCGCCGGTCAAGTACACGCACGCCAAGCTCGACGACTTCATGTACGAGAAGTTCGGGAGAACCGTTGAGGGCCCGGCTAAGACGCGACTGATGAAGGTCGCCAGAGCGAAGTTCGCGGACGAGATCGAGCGGTCCCACGCGATCGCACGAGCCGCACAGGAGGAACTCGCGACGGCCATCGAGCCGTCGACGGCGATGTCCAACCTGGACGCTTTCCAGCGTGACATGAATCCGCAGTTGGTGGTCAAGCCGGGTGCTCCCATTCCGTACCTGGAGAACAGGCGACCACGCTGGTCGGAGCGAGAGTCCGACCAGCGCGTCCTCAATGTCGGCGACGAGATCGCTGCGGTCAACGAGATGTCCTGGCGAAGTCGTCCGATCGTAATGCCGCTGACCAACCAGTTTTACGGCCGCTGGCAGCCAAACGGCTCATTCAAGACGGCCTCGATATGGGCGGATGTCAGACAGGACACGGGTGACCCCGAGCCGCAGATCGCATTCGAGCGACATGGGTTCAAGGTGGTGAACGGCAAGGTCGATACCGTCGACGGCCACGACCGGTACACCCTCACCTTGGCCGAAGCCGCGAATCTCGCCCGCGGCCTCTTGCTGCTCGTGGACCTCGCAACCGAAACCGCCGACGGGACCGGTGGTGCCTGATGTTCGCCCAACTCGACGAGATGACCGACGAACCTGTCCGCGCTGAGCTCACCAACGTCGGCCGCGTGCGAATTGCCTACGGCCGAAGTGTCGTCGTAACGCTGGACATCGGAGAGGCAGTCGACCTAGTCGCCGCCGTAGTCGATGTCCTGGCCGAAGCCGACCACCAGTCACAAGCGCAACTGCGGCGCAACGAGGACGAAATCCGCAGTGCTGCAACCATTCGAGAGGCCATGCAATGAACACACCCCCTTCGCACGCCATGATCGTCAACGAAGACGGAACACCCCGCGGCATGGCCGACATCGATCGGATTCAATCAGACGCCACGCTGCTGATGTACGACATGGCCGCTGCGGCCGGTGACGACGCCGCGGTCGATGCGGTCTCGATCGAATGGATCGACAAGCTGGACCCGGATTCGATGGGTTACGTCAGCGCTACGGCTCTGGCCCTGATCACCCGGAACATCATCGTGCCGTTGATCGAGACGCTCGAATCTGCTGCGCCGCAGTTCGATTTCCGAGCCAAGCTGATCGAGTCGCGAGATCACGCACGGGAGACACTGCGGTGAGCGACGACCAGGACGTGTACGACGAGACCGTGATCGACGCCGCCGATCGACTGCTACGAGCGGCACTGCGCGGCTACACCTTTCGGCTCGCGGTCCAGTGCGATGTCTGCGGCATCTGGCTGACCGATCCGAAGTCGGTTCGCCGGCATCGAGGCCCGGTCTGCGCGAAGAAGGATCCCGCCGCGTGACCGACGCTCAACGCCCGATCGAGGGCACGGCCGCACTTCCCGCTGCCGTGCTCGTCGGCGGCGTTGACTCAAACGAGATCGACTTCCTGCCGGTCCACCAACGCCTGGCCCCGATACTCGACCGAGCGGTCCTGCTCGGTGATATCCCCGTCCTCGGGTCGCCGACCTGGGTGGAAATCCCCGAAGACGATCGTCGGTGGCGAGACAGCGTTGTCGTCGCCGGGTACCGGTGGGCAATGACCGAGTGGTTACGGCAGGACGCAGAAAACCAAGCAAGCAAGGAACTTTCGGGATCCGCAGATTGGTCGGCGGTGGCTACGAGAACGCGTCGCCGCGCCGAGTACCTCGCGGCGAATCCCTGGGCCAGGAGGCACACCGCATGATCGATGGATCGGAGCTCCTCGACGACGTCGAGAACTGGTTCGGACGGTTCATAGCCGTACCCGACGATCGTGACCTATCGCTGCTCACGCTGTGGACTATCTCGACGCACCTTGCGCTCGAGACGTACACGACCGCGCGACTGTTGATCGACTCGACAATGCCGGGATCGGGCAAAACCACCGTCCTCGACCACCTGTCGCGGCTGTGCTTCAAACCAGTGCAGGCCGCGTCACTGTCGTCGCCTGCACTACTGGTGCGGATGCTCGAGCACGGTATCCGGACCGTTCTCATCGACGAGGTCGACCGGTCCCTGTCACCGAACAAACCCGGTGTCGAGGATCTGATCGGAATCATCAACTCCGGCTACCGCCGCGGTGCCACTCGCCCGGTGCTGGTACCCGTCAAGGGCGGGGGGTGGCAGGTCCAGGAAATGCCCACCTTCGCCCCCGTCGCAATGGCCGGAAACTCACCGCGCCTCCCTGACGACACGCGCTCGAGGTCGATCCGCGTCCTGCTGATGCCGGACCTGAACGGGTCGATCGAGGACTCGGATTGGGAGTTCATCGAAGAGGCGGCGGCAACGCTGTCGGCGCGCATCACCGAGTTCACGGACAGCCTTCGAGACCAACTGACGGGAGTCCCGGTGACGCTTCCGGATGGGTGCACCGGCCGTGCAAAGGAGAAGTGGCGACCGCTCAAACGAGTCGCCGTGGCGGCCGGTGGGCACTGGCCCGCCATCGCCGACGAACTGATCACTCGCAACCTCGCCGAGGATGCCGACGAGAGGGAGGCCGGATTGCTGTCGCTACCGCCGGGCATGGTTCTACTCACGGACTTGTGCACCATTTGGCCCGAAGGAGAGGCCTTCGTCCCGTCGGAAGACCTCATCGCCAAGTTGGTGCACCACAATCCGGAGTACTGGGGTGAACGGAGTGGCTACGGGAAGGTGCTCACGCCGCACCGGATGGCCAAGATGGTCGCTCAGGCGTCGAAGGTGACCACTGTTCGCCCTGGTGGTAGGGGTAAAAGGGGATACTCGCGCGCGGTGCTTGCACCGATTTGGAAGCGTCTGGGGATAGGTCTCATTCAAAGCGGTGCAAGTGGTCCTACCGGTGACAGTGGCGCATCGGTGCGCCGCTCGCGCCAGAAAGACCACTTGCACCGGATTGATTCCGACCCCCATGGGAGTGGTGCAGAGGTACGCACTCCTGGCCGCACCGCGGGCCAATGGTTAGGCAGCGGAGAACAGATCGACGCGGCGTCACCATCGCCCCGGGAGGCATCGTGAGGACTCCCAAGCGCGAGGCGAACGAGTCGCCCGCCGAGCGTCTGCTCGCTGCGATCCTCGCCGGCACCGGTGGCCTCGAGGGTGCAGCGTGCCGCGGAGATCACGCATTGTTCGACCCTCGCGATCACGACCACGACGAGACACCGGGACGGGCGTACGAACGGCACACCGATGCGGCACGCATCTGTCAGAGGTGCCCGGTGATAGATCGATGTCGGGTCTGGGCCGAAGGCGAGTCGACTCACGGTGGAGCCCGTGGTGTGCTCGCTGGACAGATCCCCCGGACAGATGGCTGCGAGGATGCCGCGTGAACCGGCCAGCCGTCGACCGCCTCGGGGACTGTCTCCTGTTGTCCGGTCCCGCCATCGCAGACTTGTACTGGCTAGTCAGCGCCGGAATCCGGGCCGTCGAACGCAACGGTCACCCGATCCGCCCCGACGTATATCGGCTCCAACAGGTGCTCCGATCCTGCCGTGACGATGCGTCCGCAGCGCGCCGCGACGACGTCGCCGAGTCTGCTGGCGCTGCACTCTCAGTAGAGAACTTCATCGGTACCGCCGAGGCAGCCCTGATTCTTGGCCGCAGTCGCCGGCAGGTGCAACGAATGGCAGCCGACCTCGGCGGACGAATCATCAACGGCGGCTGGCGATTCGACGCCAACGAAGTCGAAGCGTACCGAACCTCCGCAGACGAACAAAGGAATCAGAATGGCAGATCCAGCACAGGCAGACGCGCCGGCTGACGACAGCTACCCCGAATCGTGGAGCACACCTGCGATGCGCAAGGCGCGCAATAGTCCCACAGCAGAGCTGCAGCGCGGTGCCGAGGACTGGCTCGCCGCGTTGCCGCAGAAAGAGTTCGACGACCTCATCGCCCGGACCCGCCAGCCGAAGCAGCAGGGAGTCTGACGTGAGTGACGACAACTCCACACCCGAGGAACTCGCGGCTGAGCAACGACGCGCCGACTTCGCAATCGGAACGATGCGCGCTCGAGAGCGAATGCGGCTCGGTCGACCGGCCGATAACAGCTACCCCAGCGACTGGAAACTCCCAACCCCGCGACACCGACCCACGGAGACGAACCGATGACCACCATCTCGACAACGCACGTCGACATCTCGACCTGCCTGCGGCTGACGAAAAACGTCACGCGCCTCGGCGGAACAGTGCCGGCCGAATTGAAGCAGATCCTCGACACCCTCGATGCGATCCTCAAGTGGGTTCCTCGGTCTGCCTCCGAGATCCTGTCGTCGGCGCTACGGGACGGCAATCTCACACCCGACAACGCCGGTCAGGTGCTCACCAAGGCTCTACTCGAATCAGGGTCGACCGAGGAAGCGCGCGAGATGCGCGGCCTCGCCACAGGCAGGTTGACGAAGACGTTCGTGGAAAACCTCTACGGCCCAGCGGGAGACGAGCTGATCGGCTCACTGACACCGGTGTTCGACGAGGCAGTGCACGGCATCGTCACCGCGGCCGAGCACTTCGGACCAGACACCGACGCAGAGCACGTCCTCGAGCTCGGCGACGACGCGGCCGCTGCCTGGCGCATGCTCGGCAAGCACCAACAGGTCCTCGACGACATCCAGCAGAACGTCATCCATCCGCTCGTCGACGTGTCCGGGTTCAACGTGCTCGGCGGCCGCAACTTCCTGCAGTACCAGATCGGCAAGGATGCAGCGTTCTATGTCGCCGAGCCTCGGGACAGCTTCGATGCACTCGCCAAGGTCATCGGCGGCCCGGTCGTGAAAGCCCGCGGCGGCCGATGGTTCGCCCTCGCCACCAGGACCGGTCTGACGCTCAACACCATCTCGCGCGCCAACGAGATCCTCGACGTCTACGAGTCCGCCGACACCGAACAGACCCAACGCAACTACCTCGCTTCCCATCCCGATACAGCACCGACCGGAGAGGCCGCCTGATGAGTAACGAATGCACACCCCTGTACCGCCCGGGTGACGAGATCACCTGCCTAGCAACAACTCCCATCACCGGCAAGCGGTTCGTCAACATCACCGCCAACCGCGACCTGTCGAACGGACTGATCAAGGTCGGCACGCCCGCAGCCGCCGGCAAGGTCTTCGGCGTCGCCGCACGTGACGCCGCATCCGGCACGCGCGTGGTGGTCCTGCGTGTCGGTGTCCTACCGATCACCGCAGCAGGATCGATCACCGCAGGCTCCGACGTCGAGGTCACCGCGACCGGAGCAGTCGTCACCCTCGCCTCCGGTGCCGCGGTGGGCAAGGCTGTCGAGAACGGAACCAACGGCTCCGACGTCCTGGTCGCCATCAACCCGCGCTGACAACGCGCCCATGAACGCTCGGCTGCGCGTGCTCCCGGCACTGCTGCGCCGAGTCCGTCGAGCAGAGCTGCGCCACACTCCTCCTGGGTCCGAAGCTCTGCTCGACCAAAACCCAGAGGTGCCGCACGCATGCAGGGAGCTGCTATGTTCCCCGGCTCCACCCTCGGATCGGGTCTCAAGGGCGTCCCCTACCCACCCCATGGCCCCAGCTCCACCCTCAGGCCCCAGCCGGGCAGCATTGATGCCCAGCTTGCGTACGGGATACAGAGTCGCGCACCGGCACGCTCAGCCATGGTCCTGAGCCACGCAGCACGGCCTGACTGGCGCTGAAAGCCGATCAGCCATGGTCGTTTTCACCACGGTTGCCGGCACGCGGATCATATTGTCGACGCCAACAAAAAGGCAGCTCAGAGGTATCGATTCGTAACAACGGCAGGTAGACTGGACCTGTGCAGCGAACGTGCCGACAGTGCTCAGCTCCCCTCGACCTCCTCAAGCCCGGCCGAGTTCCGACGTACTGCTCGACGCGATGCCGTGTCGCCGGCAACCGAGCATCGATCCCAATGGACCTGCGATCCCGCGACCGTTGGGTCTCGTGGTTACCCTCCAAGCGCCCCATCCGGCTCGACGGATCATCGGCCACCTCGACCGACCCGCAGACATGGACGAGCTACTCACGGATACGTTCAGCCGAACGTAAGGGGTTCGTTCTCGGCGATGGGATCGGGTGTATCGACCTCGATCACTGCCTCGAGGGCTCGAAACTCACCCCCGCGGCGTCCGCCTTCGTTGCCCGGATGCCGGCCACCTACACCGAGATCTCTCCGAGCGGGACGGGTCTGCACCTCTGGTTCCGGATGCCCGAGGCTCCCGGCTCGCGTCGTCGCATCGACGGGCTGTCGATCGAGACCTACTCGAGGGCCCGCTACATCACTGTCACCGGGAAGCGGTTCACCGGATCGGCGTCCACCCTCGCCGAGCTGCCAGGTTGCTGACGCCGACAAGCTGGGTAGCGGCTTGGTCCGAGACTGAGGGTTTAGATCAGCTGGAATCGATCTGGCGGGGAGTCAGCGCGCACACTCTGGACGGCCGTTCTGCGTAGGAAGAGCCAAAGAATCCCCCGGACAAGACGCGTCCCGGGGGATTCTGTTTTTGGCTGCGGGGCAGGGGTCAAGAAGTGACTAGGTCCGCCCTTTGCACAGTTGAGCGGGGCTCGGGATCAATACCTTCGCTCTCGTCCCAATCCGGCGTCCAGCCGCCGGTTGCGTGAACGGCAGTCCGGGTGGCGGCCTGAGCAATCTCCAACGCCTCGGGCTGCGATTTTGCTGGCACGTAGAGGAAAACCGTCAGTTCTGATCGCTCGTTATCGGTCGCAACATCGACGTCGTTGACTCCGGAGAGCTCCTCAAACGCATCCATAAGTGGGTCCACAACGTCTCCGAGGTCACCCTCGTGTCGAACGCCGCAGACAAGTTCTACGTAGTAGACCGTAGTGCTGTCCTCTACTTGAACCATCCTGACCTCCTCAACCATGCTTCTAAATTTCTTTGGTAGTTCGGATCCGAGGGCGACAGATGAACTGTTCTTTGAATCACGCCGTCCGGACAGAAAATCCTGAAGTACTTCTTCCCCCTTGTAACTCGCCATTCCTGGTTCTCGAGCGACTTGAGGAGGCTCTCAAGATCCTTGTCCGGGTGCCGTGGTCTCTCTGTCACACCTTGGATTGTTACACCACCTGACTCCGAGTCTGCACGACAGCGGATGAAATGGCACGGGTGATCTTCAACTCGTCTGAACCGGCTGACCTGGTGATATGCCGTCTGATCGTGCCTGTAGTGTCCGCGTTTAGAACAATTCGTAACCCTGTCCCCGAGACCCTCGCTGGAGTAGTTCGGCCCGCCTTGAGGCACGCAGGGGTCAGCAACACGCAACTCAGCGTCGCGGCTGGTGCAAAAACCCCCGATGGCCGGCTGACGCAAGCTTAGACAGGGTCAGTTATCAGATTGTTATGTTCCGTGACCTAGAAATGCCACATGTGGACCGTGGCAACGTCGATCGGTAGTCGCACGTCTCGACCATCCGCCGAGTTTTTGACACCCTGAGGACAGGTAGCAGCTCAGTGTTGCCGTCTTCGGCTGGGGGGCGGTCTTGTCGCTGGAATGGCGACGAATTTGGTGAGCAGCTAAACCGGTGGCGCAGTTGTGTGCTGGTGGCGGTGTAGGCGTTCTGTCGTTGCCCCGATCCGTCGGCACCGTACCGCCTAGGGCCGCAGACGATTAGCCCAGGAGTGCTCGCGTCGGGATTATCGCTGGCACACTGCCATCATGATCAATGTGCGGCTACCCGATGGTGGCGTTAAGAAGTTTGCAGGAAACCTCACCCTTGAGAAGGATGTCGACACTGGTGTCTACATCAGAATCTTGGATGGCACTACACCCGTCTTCGACATCCCGGCCGGTAGCAAAGTCACTGTTGCCCAGGCGGAGGAAAGTCCTCACCCTCGACTGGACCCGAAGTAGTGACGCCCGGGCCATGTCTGAGAAGTTGCGCCATACACACCGGTGGCCGGTCGCAACACAACGAAAGCGGCGGCAGGAGACGTCGCGGGTTGACCGTGACGATCTCGATGCGTGGATGCGGGTGAGTAACCCCGGATGGTTGCCGATAACGCTGAAGCCTGATACATCCGAGCCGCGTCGGTTGGGGTACCGGTGATTGAGAAGCCGCTCACGGTCCAGGACGTGGCGGAGCTAGTGCCGCACACCGCCGATTGGGTTCGGGATGCCGCGAACAGTGGTGCGCTTGACTCTCTTCCGCGTGGTGGTCGTCGGCACATGTTCACCGAGGCGCAGGTCGCTGCGTGGATCAGTAGGGGAGCGCCACGCCGTCGGACACGGATTCGATAGCCAACGTCAGCGAATCCAGGTCAGCCTGTCGGCATCGCAGGATACAGTGCTGCGAGATACAGTTGGAGAGGGAACAGTCGGCTCTTTACCGCCGTTGTAATTACAGCGATGCATGAGATGAGCGAGGGGAGGGAACATGCTGATTAAGGATGCAGCGCGTCTGCACGCCATGGAAGCACTCGATACCTACTGGCGGGGTAAGCCGTTCCCGGTCGATCCCTTCGCAATTGCAGAGTCCATGGGCATCCGAGCTTCCGCGCGCTTTCTTGAAGAGGGCACGTCCGGCATGGTCATCGCCCAGCTTCGGACGCAGCCGGAAATTTACGTAGAGGCCAGTGACACCCTGCCACGCCAACGGTTTACTTGTGCGCACGAACTCGGCCACTTTGTAGAGCGAACTAAGTCTACGAAGAACCTCAAGGAGGGCTTTGCGTTCATCGACAAGCGCACGTCGAAGACGGACGCGCATGAGTTCTACGCCAACGAGTTCGCAGCAAACCTGCTGATGCCCGAGGCTGAGGTTCGTCGGATGGAGAGTCGCGGGTCGACCCTGATTCGCATGGCGGGTCATTTCGCCGTGTCGGTGCCTGCAATGGAGGTACGACTTCGGCGCTTGGGAATCGACATCGTTACATCAAACACCGTTGCGTCGTGAGTTCGTTTGGCGAAAGTGACAGCGGCGACAATTTTGATGACGTAGGCGTCGATGTTTTGTCTCAGTCGGCCGCGCCCACCAATGAGATACCCCCTGCGCAGGCCGAAGAGATCGCGGCCGCCGCTGCAGTTCGCGCGCACCAAGACAACACCCATAGAAGCCAGCTACTGACTTGGACGATGTGGCTCGTTCCATGGGTGCTGATGATCAACTTCGGTGTATTCGTTCTGTACATGGGTTCGCAGTGGGGGAACATCTCCGCCAGCGTGATGATTGCCTGGATCAGTGCGACCGTTGTAGAGGTGCTGGGCATTGCCTACATCATCGCGTCTGACCTATTTCGAGATGGCTCACCCCGGCGGAAGTAAGTTCGGAGTACTTGACCACAATCTGACCACACTTAACCGTGAAATCTGGTCATCTGAGGTCATGCACGGTTATCTCAACATGCAGGTCAGCTCTGCATTCGGCCTCTTACCTGGGCGCTGTGCAGGGTTCAAATCCCTCCGCCACCGCCAAAACTCCCCACCCGATCCGTCGGGTGGGGAGTTTTTTTGTGTGCGCAGTCTGGGGTGGGGTCTGGGC
>NZ_NOYW01000013.1:0-1694 GCF_002258965.1 Rhodococcus sp. 05-339-2 | reverse complement strand
GTTCTTGTCGCCAATCGTGGCGAGATCGCGGTGCGGGTGATCCGGGCGGCCGCCGATGCCGGGTTGGCCAGTGTCGCTGTGTACGCCGAGCCCGATGCCGATGCCCCGTTCGTTCGGTTGGCCGACGAGGCGTTCGCCCTCGGGGGTCAGACCTCGGCGGAGTCGTATCTGGTGATCGACAAGATCCTCGACGCCGCCGCCAAGTCCGGTGCCGACGCCATCCACCCCGGCTACGGGTTCCTCTCCGAGAACGCCGACTTCGCCCAGGCCGTGATCGATGCCGGGCTGATCTGGATCGGGCCGTCTCCGCAGTCGATCCGCGACCTCGGTGACAAGGTCACCGCCCGCCACATCGCCGCCCGCGCGAAAGCCCCTTCCGTGCCGGGCACCTCCGAACCGGTGAAGAACGCCGACGAGATCCTCGCCTTCGCCGACGAGCACGGTCTGCCGATCGCGATCAAAGCCGCGTTCGGTGGCGGCGGACGCGGCATGAAAGTCGCCCGCACCCGCGAGGAGATCCCCGAGTTGTTCGACTCGGCC
Source organism: Rhodococcus sp. 05-339-2 (assembly GCF_002258965.1). Lineage (NCBI taxonomy): Bacteria > Bacillati > Actinomycetota > Actinomycetes > Mycobacteriales > Nocardiaceae > Rhodococcus > Rhodococcus sp. 05-339-2. Next base: position 1,154 of record NZ_NOYW01000013.1, on the reverse strand, counting down.
ACCCGCGAAGCGGTCGCCGCGTTCGGGCGCGGGGAATGCTTCGTCGAGCGGTACCTCGACAAGCCCCGCCACGTCGAAGCGCAGGTCATCGCCGACCAACACGGCAACGTCGTCGTCGCAGGCACCCGCGACTGCTCGCTGCAACGCCGCTTCCAGAAACTCGTCGAAGAAGCCCCCGCCCCGTTCCTCACCGACGCCCAACGCAAGGAAATCCACTCGTCGGCGAAAGCGATCTGCCTCGAAGCCGGCTACTACGGTGCCGGAACGGTCGAATACCTCGTCGGCCAGGACGGCCTCGTGTCGTTCTTGGAGGTCAACACCCGCCTGCAGGTCGAACACCCCGTCACCGAGGAAACCTCCGGCATCGATCTGGTGCTGCAACAGTTCCGGATCGCCAACGGTGAAGAACTGTCGATCACCGAAGATCCCGAACCGCGCGGGCATTCGTTCGAGTTCCGGATCAACGGCGAAGACGCCGGCCGTGGGTTCCTGCCCGCACCGGGCCCGGTCACCACGTTCATCGCCCCGTCGGGTCCGGGGGTGCGCGTCGATTCCGGTGTCGAATCCGGCAGTGTGATCGGCGGCCAGTTCGATTCGATGCTCGCCAAACTCATCGTCACCGGAGCCACCCGCGAGGAAGCCCTCGCGCGGTCGCGTCGCGCCCTCGCCGAGTTCACCGTCGAGGGGTTGGCGACGGTGATCCCGTTCCATGCTGCGGTGGTCTCCGATCCGGCGTTCATCGGCGACGGGGAGTCGTTCTCGGTGCACACCCGCTGGATCGAAACCGAATGGGACAACCAGGTTCCCCCGTTTACCGCCGGAGCGCCGATCGACGACGAGGAGGTGCTGCCGCGGCAGTCCGTCGTCGTCGAGGTCGGTGGCCGACGTGTCGAGGTCTCCCTGCCCGGGGAACTGTCCCTCGGCGGCGGCAACGGCGGCGGTGCCAACGCGGGTGCAGTGCGGCGCAAGCCGAAACCGCGTACCCGTGGCGGTGCCGGAGCCGGAGCGGCCTCCGGTGACGCGGTGACCGCACCGATGCAGGGCACCGTGGTCAAAGTCGCTGTCGACGAAGGCCAAACCGTCGACGCCGGGGACCTCATCGCCGTCCTGGAAGCGATGAAAATGGAAAACCCCGTCAACGCCCACAAAGCAGG
>NZ_NOYW01000003.1:0-2535 GCF_002258965.1 Rhodococcus sp. 05-339-2 | reverse complement strand
TCGCTCTCTGCGATGCGTGTCGTAGCCGCCGTGCAGGAAACCTTCGACTGTGAAATCAGCGTCCGTGCACTCATGGAAGCCCCCACCGTAGCGGGCCTGGCTCGTGTGGTGGGTGGAGGACAGTCGGGCACCAGGCAAATCTGGGAGCCATATGCGCGTCCGGCCCAGTTGCCGCTGTCGTTCGCCCAGCGTCGGTTGTGGTTCATCCATCAGCTAGAGGGACCATCGGCGACATACAACATCCCTCTGGTACTACGCCTAATCGGTCTACTCGACGTCGACGCGCTGACCCTGGCGGTTGCCGATGTCGTAGCCCGGCACGAGAGTGTTCGCACAGTGTTTCCCGCTACGGCTGGCGTGCCCGAGCAGTGCATTCTCGATGCCTCTGAAGGGCTTGTCGCCTGCAAAGTCATCGACGCCACCAACTGGACCGATCAACAGTTGGATGAGGCGGTCGGTATTGTCACCCGCCACGCCTTCGACTTAGAAACCGAGATTCCCTTTCGTGCAAGGCTTTTCGCAGTCTCGACCACGGAACACCATCTGGCCCTGGCAATGCACCACATCGCCGCCGACGGATCATCTCTCTCGCCGCTGGTTCGCGACCTGACTACCGCATATCAGGCCCGCACCACCCGGACGGAGCCAGGCTGGGAGCCGTTGCCCGTTCAGTACGCCGACTTCACAATCTGGCAGCACAAGCTCCTCGGCGAGGCCGACGATCCTAATACCCGATCTGGTCGACAAACAGTTTTCTGGGAGCGGAACCTCGCTGGATACGCGGGACTGCTGGAGCTTCCCACGGACCGGCCTTACCCCGCCGTCGCCAACCATCAGGGCGGCCAAGTCGTCGTCGAATGGCCCGCCGAACTGCAGGAACTCGTGCGGGTTGTGGCGCGGGAACGCAATGCGACGACGTTCATGGTGATGTCGGCGGCGCTTTCGGTGCTGTTGGCGCGTTTGAGCGGGAGCGCGGATGTGGCGTTCGGGGTGCCGACGGCGGGGCGGGGGCGAACCGAGTTTGACGGCATGGTCGGGTTTTTCGTCAACACGCTGGTGTTGCGTACGCGGGTTTCAGCCGAGATGAACTTCGGTGATTTGTTGGAGGAGGTACGGGAGCGGAGCCTGGACGCGTTCGCGAACCAAGATGTGCCGTTCGATGCGCTTGTCGAGCGCCTCAATCCGGTCCGTACGCAGGCTCACCATCCGTTGATCCAAATCCTGTTCGCCTGGCAAAACGTCACCCTGCCCGATCTGTCTCTGCCAGGTCTCGACATTTCCCCGCAGCGCACGGACACCTTGACCGCTCGAATGGACTTGACTTTCAGCCTGCGTGAGCGGTTCGACAACTCCGGCCGTCCCATAGGCATTGGGGGTCTGGTCGAGTACCGCACCGACGTCTATGACGCCGAAACTGTAAAACAACTTGTTACCCGCTGGCAGCGGGTGCTCACGACGATGCTCGCCGGCACGGACCGCTCGGTGGCGTCAATCGACTTGCTTGACGAGAGAGAACTGACGCAGCTGGACGCCCTCGGAGCGCGGTCAGTGCTAAATGAATCGATCGTGGACCCCGCGATTCCGGAGTTGTTCGCCGAGCAGGTGAGGGTGCGGCCGGACGTCATAGCGGTGGTGTTCGAGGGTCGGTCGTGGACGTATCAGGAGTTGGACGACACATCGACGCAGTTGGCTCATTTGTTGGCTGGGCGTGGGGTGGGAGTAGAGGACGTTGTTGCACTGTTGCTGCCACGTTCGGAACACACTGTGATAGCCATACTTTCGGTGCTGAAGCTGGGTTCTGCTTACTTGCCGATCGACATCAACACCCCTGACGAGCGCCTGGCATTCGTTCTACAAGACGCTGCGCCGGCCGCGATTTTGACCACGGTGAGCCTCGCTGGTCGCGTCAGTAAGTCCGGGGTCCCACTGATAGATGTCGAGGATCCCAAGGTCGCTGAACAGCCGACGACGACGTTGCCGGTGCCGAATGCTGACCTCCTCGCGTACATCATCTACACCTCAGGAACGACAGGCACACCCAAAGGCGTCGGCATCACACAAACGAACGTCACCCAGACCTACGCAGCTTCGGAACATGCTTTCAAACATTCCCCAGATCAGGTGTGGTCGATGTTCCATTCGTACTCGTTCGATGTGTCGGTGTGGGAGATGTGGGGCGCTCTGCTGCACGGCGGCCGCTTGGTGATCATCCCTGAGCATGCCGCCCGCTCCGCAACGGACTTTCACCGAATCCTGGTAGACGAGCAGGTCACCACCGTCAACCAGACCCCGTCCGCACTCGAGATGCTCTCGCCCGAGGGAATAGATCAAGTAAGGACCATTTTTGTGGGGGGTGAGGCATGCTCGCCCGAACTTGTCGATCGGTGGGCTTCAGGCCGAGAAATGATCAATGGCTACGGGGAGACAGAGACGTTCTACGCCTCTATGAGTGCGCCCATGAAGCCTGGTCATGGAGCTCCTATCGGTACGCCGGTGCCGGGTGATGCGTTGTTTGTGTTGGATTCCGGTTTGCGG
>NZ_NOYW01000001.1:0-3451 GCF_002258965.1 Rhodococcus sp. 05-339-2 | reverse complement strand
GTGTGTGTTGTTTGAGAATTGCACAGTGGACGCGAGCATCTTTGTTGTAAGTAATGAAGAGCGTACGGTGGATGCCTTGGCACCAGGAGCCGATGAAGGACGTAGGAGGCTGCGATAAGCCTCGGGGAGCTGTCAACCGAGCTGTGATCCGAGGGTGTCCGAATGGGGAAACCCAGCACGAGTGATGTCGTGTTACCTGCACCTGAATATATAGGGTGTGTGGAGGGAACGTGGGGAAGTGAAACATCTCAGTACCCACAGGAAGAGAAAACAATAGTGATTCCGTGAGTAGTGGCGAGCGAAAGCGGATGAGGCCAAACTTTGTGCGTGTGATACCCGGCAGGGGTTGCGTATGGAGGGTTGTGGGGTTTGCATTGTCGATTCTGCCGGATCGGCCGACAGTGAGAAATTGTGGTGTTAGTCGAAGTGGTCTGGAACGGCCTGTCGTAGAGGGTGAGAGTCCCGTAGACGAAAACATTGCAACTGTCGTTGTGGATACCCAAGTAGCAGCGGGCCCGTGAAATCTGCTGTGAATCTGTCGGGACCACCCGATAAGCCTGAATACTCCCTGGTGACCGATAGCGGACTAGTACCGTGAGGGAAAGGTGAAAAGTACCCCGGGAGGGGAGTGAAATAGTACCTGAAACCGTGCGCTTACAATCCGTCAAAGCCGGTGCATGATTCGTCATGGCTGGTGATGGCGTGCCTTTTGAAGAATGAGCCTGCGAGTTAGTGGCATGTCGCGAGGTTAACCCGTGTGGGGTAGCCGTAGCGAAAGCGAGTCCGAATAGGGCGTATCCACCTTGTGTGGTGTAGTGGCGTGTTCTAGACCCGAAGCGGAGTGATCTACCCATGGCCAGGTTGAAGCGACGGTAAGACGTCGTGGAGGACCGAACCCACTTAGGTTGAAAACTGAGGGGATGAGTTGTGGGTAGGGGTGAAAGGCCAATCAAACTCCGTGATAGCTGGTTCTCCCCGAAATGCATTTAGGTGCAGCGTCACGTGTTTCTCACCGGAGGTAGAGCTACTGGATGGTCTAGGGGGCCTACAAGCTTACCGAAATCAGCCAAACTCCGAATGCCGGTGAGTGAGAGCGTGGCAGTGAGACTGCGGGCGATAAGGTTCGTAGTCGAGAGGGAAACAGCCCAGATCGCCAGCTAAGGTCCCTAAGCGTGTACTAAGTGGAAAAGGATGTGGGGTCGCGAAGACAACCAGGAGGTTGGCTTAGAAGCAGCCACCCTTGAAAGAGTGCGTAATAGCTCACTGGTCAAGTGATCCTGCGCCGACAATGTAGCGGGGCTCAAGTACACCACCGAAGCTGCGGCACTCACACAACAGCCCCATGCAGGTCTGCGGATCTGTGTGCAGGTGTGTGGGTGGGTAGGGGAGCGTCGTGCAGCCATGGAAGCATCGGAGTGATCCAGGTGTGGAGGCTGCGCGAGTGAGAATGCAGGCATGAGTAGCGAAAGACGAGTGAGAAACTCGTCCGCCGAATGACCAAGGGTTCCTGGGCCAGGTTAATCCGCCCAGGGTGAGTCGGGACCTAAGACGAGGCCGACAGGCGTAGCCGATGGACAACGGGTTGATATTCCCGTACCCGTGTAACCGCGCCCATGGTGAATCAGTGATACTAACCACCCTGAATCTCGCTTACTTCACGCCTTCGGGTGTGCGGGGGCGGGTGGATGCGTGGGACCTGATCTGGTAGTAGCCAAGCGATGGGGTGACGCAGGAAGGTAGCTGGGCCAGTCAGTGGTTGTACTGGTGTAAGCCTGTAGGGCGAACGGTAGGCAAATCCGCCGTTCACACAGCCTGAGAGGTGATGCGTAGCCGATTGAGGCGAATTCAGTGATCCTATGCTGCCGAGAAAAGCCTCTAGTGAGTTGTTACACGGCCCGTACCCCAAACCGACACAGGTGGTCAGGTAGAGAATACTAAGGCGATCGAGATAACTATGGTTAAGGAACTCGGCAAAATGCCCCCGTAACTTCGGGAGAAGGGGGGCCCCTGCCGGTGATCACTCTTGCAGTGTGAGCTGGTGTGGGCCGCAGAGACCAGTGAGAAGCGACTGTTTACTAAAAACACAGGTCCGTGCGAAGTCGTAAGACGATGTATACGGACTGACGCCTGCCCGGTGCTGGAAGGTTAAGAGGACCGGTTAGCCAGTGATGGCGAAGCTGAGAATTTAAGCCCCAGTAAACGGCGGTGGTAACTATAACCATCCTAAGGTAGCGAAATTCCTTGTCGGGTAAGTTCCGACCTGCACGAATGGCGTAACGACTTCTCAGCTGTCTCAACCATAGACTCGGCGAAATTGCATTACGAGTAAAGATGCTCGTTACGCGCGGCAGGACGAAAAGACCCCGGGACCTTCACTACAGCTTGGTATTGGTGTTCGGTTCGGTTTGTGTAGGATAGGTGGGAGACTGTGAAGCGGTGACGCCAGTTACTGTGGAGTCGTTGTTGAAATACCACTCTGATCGTATTGGATACCTCAACCTCGGACCATGATCTGGTTCAGGGACAGTGCCTGGTGGGTAGTTTAACTGGGGCGGTTGCCTCCTAAAATGTAACGGAGGCGCCCAAAGGTTCCCTCAGCCTGGTTGGCAATCAGGTGTCGAGTGCAAGTGCACAAGGGAGCTTGACTGTGAGACTGACAAGTCGAGCAGGGACGAAAGTCGGGACTAGTGATCCGGCACCGGCAAGTGGAAGCGGTGTCGCTCAACGGATAAAAGGTACCCCGGGGATAACAGGCTGATCTTCCCCAAGAGTCCATATCGACGGGATGGTTTGGCACCTCGATGTCGGCTCGTCGCATCCTGGGGCTGGAGTAGGTCCCAAGGGTTGGGCTGTTCGCCCATTAAAGCGGCACGCGAGCTGGGTTTAGAACGTCGTGAGACAGTTCGGTCTCTATCCGCCGCGCGCGTAAGAAACTTGAGGAAGGCTGTCCCTAGTACGAGAGGACCGGGACGGACGAACCTCTGGTGTGCCAGTTGTTCCACCAGGAGCACCGCTGGTTGGCTACGTTCGGAAGGGATAACCGCTGAAAGCATCTAAGCGGGAAGCCTGTTCCAAGATGAGGTTTCTCACCCCCTCGAGGGGGTAAGGCCCCCGGCAGACCACCGGGTTGATAGGCCAGAACTGGAAGCCCAGTAATGGGTGCAGGTGACTGGTACTAATAGGCCGAGGACTTACCACAAAGAAGCTACGCGTCCACTGTGCAATATCTGAAACAACACACGTTTCAGCACAACAATTGAATGAACCCAGTACGTCACCGATCCAGATCCGGTGGCACCGCTGATGTTCCGTGTGTAACTGTTTCGCAGAGTTACGGCGGCCATAGCGGAGGGGAAACGCCCGGTCCCATTCCGAACCCGGAAGCTAAGCCCTCCAGCGCCGATGGTACTGCACTCGACAGGGTGTGGGAGAGTAGGACACCGCCGAACAC
>NZ_NOYW01000009.1:0-14026 GCF_002258965.1 Rhodococcus sp. 05-339-2 | reverse complement strand
GGCATCGGGCTCGGCGTACACAGCGACACTGGCCAACCCGGCATCGGCGGCCGCCCGGATCACCCGCACCGCGATCTCGCCACGATTGGCGACAAGAACCTTGGTGATCTGAGCACTGGCATGGCTGGGCACTGAGCCTCCTACAGATGTGTTTCTCGCATGCTTCGTTACGAACGTCACGTCGGAGTCTAAGCATCGGCACTGTCATCGCTGCAATCGGTCCGTACAGCTGCAGCGGATCGAGGACGCGTCGCAGCGAGCTACTGATTGGTAGCGATCTGACCGGTGTCGGTATGTCCGATATCGGACCGGTGGTGGTCCGGAAGAGGGAATCGCGCGGTCCCGGTGTCCGCCACATCGGTCAACAGCTTCCGGAAGGCACCGACGTACTCGTGCACCCGAGCGGTCGCCTGCTCGGTGTTGGGGTAGCGAGCCGCGATGTTGATTCCTTGCGGCGTGCGGTTGATCCAGATGTACACGTCGTGCTGGTATTGCTTGCTGCGCAGTGCTCTGGCGTTCCAGTCCGGCCAGTGCTCGGCAGCAGGCGCGAACCGTACGTCCATGAAGGAGACGACGAAGCGCGGGCGGGCGGAGTAGCCCAGAGTGGTGAACACCCGATCGAGAGGAACGCGGGCGATCGGTTTGGTCTTCTTCACCTCGGCCGAGGCCGCCGCGACCACCGAACCGAACGAGTCGGCACCGGCGATGTCGAACGAGATGGGGCACAGTCCGACGAACCAGCCGAGTGCGGAGGCCCACTGGGGCTCGTCTCGGGTGTGCACCGGCGTTACCGTGCGGAAACGACTACCCCCGCCCAGTTCCGAGCCGGTGATGGCGAGTACCGCGAGCAATCCCGCGAACAGGCTGTGTCCTGTCTTGCGACACGCGACCGAGAACGAGTCGGCCTGCTCGGGGTCGAGCACCCACGCGGACAAACCGCCTTGCGGCAGATCGTCCGGACTCGGATCGCCGATGTCGAGGGGGAACGCCGGTAGTTCGCCGTCGCCGTCGACCAGGAAGTCTCGCCAGATCCTCACGGCGTCGTGCGAATGTTCGAGCTCAGCATTCCTTTCGCGTTCGGAGGAACCGAAGTCCAGGTAGCTGCCGGCCTCGAACAGGGCAGCAGGCGCACCGCCGAGTTCCTCTCCGTACAGAGCAGCGATCTCGTGCGCGACCAACACCGTGGACAGACCGTCGATGATGGAGTGATCCGCTGCGAAGAAGACGGTGATCGGACGCGTCTCGTCCACCGGTTCGAGAGTCACGAAGGCGTAGGCGGGCCAGATCAACGGTGAGGTGAACTCGTCGAACAGATACTGCAGGTGCTCGAACACCTCGCTCGATTGCGCGCACCGTTCCTGCTCGACCTGCCAGATGTCGATGGCACCCTGCGCCGCGGTCACCCGCGTCATCTCGCCCGTCACCTCGTCGATCGACGCGCTCGACCGCATCGCCTCGTGCCGGTCGATCCAGTTCAGAACTGCCCGGCGGAACGCGGGTTTGTCCAGGGGGCCTGCGATCTCGAAGGCCGCGCCGAGCCATGATTCACGGCCGCGACGAGGACTGCTCAGGCTCGTACGAAGGTGCGCCTCGTGGACGTAGGACGTCGGCCTGGCGTCGGGGTGCCACCCTGCGGCCTCAGGAGTGCGGGCCTGCGGACCGACGCTGGGTATCCACTCGGTGAGCGTGCCCGCGGGAACCGCGTAGTCCGCCAACTCCGTGAACTCCATATCGGCAGCAACCAACCTTCGTCGTCAGCGTCGGGGGACCGGGCATCGATGCCCTGCCGCGGAGTCTAACGACGACCCGTTGTATCGATCAAGACGACGGCGCGCCACCGCGCCGTCGCCGGTCGACCGTCAGCGAAGGTGACGCTTGATCCGCGCCAGCATCGCCGACATGCCGCGCAGTCGGAGCGGGCTGACCGCGTCGCTCAGCCCGAGCGCCGAGTAGAAATCGTCGGGTACGTCGAGGATCTCCTGCGAGCCGAGGCCGTCGAGTCCCTGCGCGAGGATCGAGGCGAACCCTCGCGTGGTCGGCGCTTCCGGCGGGGCGCTGAAGTACAGCCGGACTCGCTCGGGATCGGCGGCGTCCACCGACAGGAACAGCGGAGACTGGCATTCCGGCACCGGTTCCATCGCATCTTGAGCAAGGTGCTCCGGCAGCGGAGGAAGTTCACGACTGAACTCGAGCAGAAGCTGCAGCTTGTCCTGTCCCTCCACCGCGGCGAAGTCCTCGACGATCTCGGCCAGCGACTCCGGCAGGGCACTCATCGAGTGGCCGGAGCCGATCCGGGCTCCTCGCCCTTGGCGATCGGAACGCGGACGGCGTTGCCCCATTCGGTCCACGAGCCGTCGTAGTTGCGAACCGACTGGTATCCGAGCAGATGGGTCAACACGAACCACGTGTGGCTCGAACGCTCACCGATACGGCAGTACGCGATCACGTCGTCGGTCGCAGACGTGCCGGAGTAGATCTCGTCCAGTTCCGAACGAGAACGGAAGCGTCCGTCCGGTGCGGCTGCCTTGGCCCAGGGGATGCTCACGGCGGTGGGGATGTGACCTCCGCGCAATGCGCCTTCCTCGGGGTAGTCGGGCATGTGGGTGCGCTCGCCCGTGTACTCGGCGGGGGAGCGCACGTCGATCAACGGCACCGTTCCGAGCGAGCCGAGGACGTCGGAGGCGAACGCGCGGATGGGCGCGTCGTCGCGTTCGATCACCGGATACTCGGTTGCGGGGAACTCGGGCACATCGAGGGTGGTGTCGCGGTTCTCCGACAACCAGGCGTCGCGGCCGCCGTCGAGCAGACGCACGTCCTGATGTCCGAACAGCGTGAAGACCCACAGTGCGTACGCGGCCCACCAGTTGCTCTTGTCGCCGTACACGACGATGGTGTCGTCCCGGGAAATACCCTTGCGGCTCATCAGCTTCGAGAACTGCTCGCCGTCGATGTAGTCGCGGGTGACCGGATCGTTGAGGTCGAGATGCCAATCGATCTTGACTGCGCCGGGAATGTGGCCGACGTCGTAGAGCAACACGTCCTCGTCGGATTCGACGACGCGAAGGCCGGGGGTGCCGAGATGAGCGGACAGCCATTCGGTCGATACGAGACGATCCGGATGCGCATAGTCGGCGAACGTTGCGGTGGAATCGGTTGGTACAGGCACGTATCGGCTCCTACGGAAGATATTCGGCTGGCGGCCCGCCCGGGGGTGAACGGTCTGCACTCTCGATCCTATGCGGAACATCTGTCGAGGGGCGGGAGTGGAGCCTGCGGAATGACCTCAGGGGGCGGGAGTGGAGCCTGCGGAATGACCTCAGGGGGCGGGAGTGGAGCCTGCGGAATGCAGTTTGTCAGGGCGTGAGGGCTGCGCTCTCGGGTTTCGCTGCGGAGGCCCGCATGAGTGCGATCAGTTCCGCGGTGAACGCAGTCATCACCGAGTGTGCCGTTGCCGTGTCGGGGAATCGTGATCGCAGTGCCAGGCCCGATGCGGTGCGGGAGACCCAGAACTGTGCGTCGTCGGAGACCGTGGCATTGCTGATGTGGTGTGCGTCGGTTCGGTCGAAGCGCTCGTGTCCACCGATTCTGGTGTAGTCGATGTAGGACACCATGAACACGTCTCGACGCGACAGGGTGAAGGCGTCACCGAGGTTGTTCAGTACCTGGGGGATCGGAACTGTGCTCAGAGGTAGTGCCGCGCGAAACGCTGTGTGGGCCGCGGTGATCGTGTCGGTGAGATCTCGTTCGACCTCCACGGTCATGGGAGCGTTGGTGGTGAACCAGCCCAGTGCTCGCGAGAAGTGCTGCTGATGGCGGGTGTGCAACGGGAACAGGAACGGCACACGGTTCGGTCCGCCCGTGCCGGCGCAGGCCTGTGCGATCGCTGCGACGACCCCGGCGAACATTCCGGCTCCGGAACGGGCGCAGAGCTGCTCGAAGTCGGCGGTGTGCTGCGCGTCGAGCAAGGGGGTGACAGTCGTTGCCTGAGGCGCTGTTTCACCCTCGGCGACGCCGAGGTCCAACGGGAAACGCGGCGTGGTGCCCCCGCACTCGGTGAGGAAGGTCGACCACTGCACCATGCGCTCGTCCGTTGGATCGACGAGTGGCTGGGTTGCTTCGATGCGGCAGTATTCGACGAACCCACCGACGGGGGGCAGGTCTGTCTCCGGGTTCGACGGGCAGCGGCGGTAGGCCTCGTACAGGGTGTGGATCTCGTCGACGACGACGGCGATCGACATGGCGTCGACGTTGGAGTGGTCGAAAGCGCACAGGATCGTCGAGGTGTCCGGTCGGTCGATTCCGACGCAGGTGTACGACGGGAATCGTCGTGCATCGCAGTGCAGTTCGAGCGTGTTTCGGAGGTGATTCCGGAGCGTCGACGCCGAGGAGAAGGTGGTTCGAGTGGATTGCCTCATCTCCACCGAACCCGGTTCGTGGAGCGTCCGCTCGATTCCGTCCACCACGCGAACGAACGAACTGCGCAGGGTGTCGTGGCGGTCGATCAGGCGCTCGAAGGCCCACTCGAGCGCTCGGATGTCGAGGTTGCCTTGCACTTCGAAGGCTCCGGCTATCCAGACGCGCTCGGCCTGCTCGAGATCACCGAGGTGAAACCGCTGGTTGAACGACGGTGGGACCGGTGAGGGTTGCGGATTCCCGGTGACGACGGCGGTGAACTCGACGACCGTGCCCGCGCGTGGGGTGTACTCAGTGATCGAGGTGACCCGCACCGGCCGGCTCCTGAACGAGATCGTCGTGCGTGAGGCGGTAATCACCGTCGCGTGCAATGGCTTCGAGCACGTGCGCCAGATGATCGTGGTAGCGCTTCACCGCTGCCGCCGCAACGTCGGTATCAGGGGTCTGGGCCACCAGATACAAGTGCTCACCGTCTCGGTTGATCCACATCGATGCGTTCGACGTCGAACCCTCGCCGGTGAAGTGCTCGGCGCGGGTGTCCGCGTCTCGTCCGACGCCGGGGAACCAGCGAAAGTCGATGTACGAGAGCATGTTCGGGCTCACGGCCAACTCGCTACCCAGAGTGCCGTCGGCGGCGAGAGCACCCAGTACGGCGTGCACCGGGGCCTCCGCGATCCGTTTGGCCTGCTCGAAGCCTCGGTGGGCCAGAACGGCGACGTCGGAGAACCTGTCGTTTCCTGCCACCTCGAACGCGACCGGAGCGAAATTGACGAACCACCCCTGGGATTGCCCGTAGTCACCGTGGTGCCGGGTACTGAGCACGGTGATCCCGAAGTAGTCGGTGGTTCCGGCCAATTCGAAGTCGGTGATCCCGACCGCAGCGAATATCCCGCTGCTCATGCGGGCTCCGGCGGCTTTGCATGCGGCGTCGAATGCAGCGGTCAGTTCTTTGTTCAACAGGTCGCGTTCGACGATGCGAACGGGAGCTTTCTCGCCGGGCGCGAGTCCGAGGTCGAGTGGGAAGCGAGGCATGCGGCCGTCGTGCCGGGTGAAAATGTCTCGCCAAGCGGCGATTTCGGGAGAATCGGCCCCGAACGTCGCGGCCCGCGCCCGCTCGTCGGCGGCGTAGACCAGATGGCTACCTGCCTGCGCAGGGATCGGTGCGTCCGCACCGGTCTCGAGCGCGTACAGGTCCGCCAACTCGCTGATGACCAGGGCCTGCGAGCCACCGTCGGTGAACGCGTGGTCTGCGCCGTAGTACAGGGTGAAGCTGCCGGGCCTGGCCACCACGCCGACGACGAATCCCGGCCAGGAGTCCGCGGTCGCCTCGGACGAGAAGCGCCCCCGTACGTAGCGTTGGAATTCGTCGTCGTCCGTCGCTTCTCCGGCGTCGGTCGCTTCGAACGCCGCGACCTCGGGTGGAGCGAGATGCCGAACGACGTCGTTTCCCTCGACCTCGAACCAGCATCGAAGACCCTCGTGCCGCAGCACGTAGGCGGCCAGTGCGCGGCTCATCGCGTCCGTGTCCACGTCACCGTCGATCTCGGTTGCCACCCCGGTGTACGCGGTGTGAACGTCGCCGCGTTCGCGGGCCGCCCACGCGGCCTTGAGATGGTCCTCCTGGAGAAACGAGGCCGGAGCCGAATCGACAGGTGCCGCTTCGGCACTCGCCCGGGCAGCCGACGTGGGGTGCCATTCGAGCAGCCGACCGGGAGCGGGATTCCACCTGCCCATAGCGGTGATGATCATCGTCGCTTCGTCCTCCTCGATACGGGCCGCGGGTTGATTCGATGGCTCACTCTGCGGCGACGGTCACCGACCGAGAGGCCGACGTGAGCACCGTATCGGTACCGCAGTCGGAGTCGATCACTGCCGTCAGCACTGCGACGAACTCGGTGATGAAGCGGTGGACGTTGGTGGACGCGACGTCCGAGCTGGGGAATCGTGCGGAGATGTTGAGCCCTTGAAGCGTCCGGTTGACCCAGAAGTAGACCTCGTCGTCGGCGTGGCAGTTGCTTCGCAGAGCCCGACCCTTGCGGCCCTGCCACTGGTCGGCATCCGGAAGGAACCGAAGGTCGATGTAGGACACCACGAATCGCGGAATTTCCGTCGACTCGAGGATCTGGGCGATCTTCGAGTACGGCATCCGTGCCAACCCCTTGTTGGCCGCGCCTGCAGTCGCCGCGGCCTCGATCGCCTCCCCGAACGTGCGAGCGTTGTCGAGCTCGATCTCCATGGGCAGGATTCCGACGTACCAGCCGACCGCTGCGGCCCACTTCTGTTCGTCTCTGGTGTGCATCGGCATCACGGTGCGCAACGTCGTGCGGCCGGACAGGCGAACGTTCGTCAGCGCCAGGGCGGCGAGGATCCCGGCCTGCATGTTGTACCCGGCGGCACGGCATGCGGCGTTGAAGGCATCGGATTTGTCGGCGGTCAGCAGCCAGGACGAGATACTGCTCTGCGCGGCCGGGCCGCTGCCGGTCGGCGACCGGTCGACCGACACCGGAAGGGGAAACGCAGGAAAGCGTCCGTCCTCTACGGCCAGGAAGTCCTGCCAGGTGCGTACGGCGCTGTGGTCACCGGTCAGCGTCTCGCCGAGAGTCCGCTCGGCCTGGCTGAAGTCGACATAGCTGCCGACTTCGGGCAATTCCGGGTCGACGCCCTCGAGAGCATGAGCGTAGAGCCGGTCGATCTCGTTGATGGCGTAGATCTGGCTGTAGGCGTCCATCACCGAGTGGTCGGCGGCGAACGCGAGCAGGAACGACTCTCCGGGCCCGTCCGAGAGAGCGCGGGAGGCGTCGTCCGGTTCGATGGTGGCGAGGACGAAGTGCGGCCACGCCGTCGGAGACACAGTTTCGCCGAACCAGGAGTGCAGATGGCCGAAGACCTGAGTTTCGGTACGTGGTTCGGTGTGCGCCCGATCGGTCACCTGCACTGCATCCGTCGGTGCGGTGTAGCGCAGCCAGGAACCGGATTCCTCGTCGCGTCGAACCTTGGTGCGGAACGCCTCGTGACGACCCATGTACGCGGCGATGGTTGCCCGCACTGCCTCGACGTCGTAGCGGCGGTGGATCTCGAACACCGTGCCGATCCACGAGCCCGGCGCGCTGCGCTCGCAATGGTCCTGGTGCGTGAACGACAGCCCACGGGGGTCCGGTACCCAACGGTCGTCGTCGACGCGGGGGACCCACTCGGTCAGACGACCGGCGGGGAGGGGGTAGTCGGCGAGTTCGGTGTATTCCATGGGAGTCCTCTTCCGTTCCGGGCTCGGTCGGCGGTGTGCGGCGTTGGTTCGGTATTGCACGTTGGATTACGGTCGAGTCGATCGTGTAAACCTGTCAGCGGTGTTCGTGCAGCCGACCGGTCGTTTATTCGATTGCTGTTCGATTGCTGCTTTCCGCGTTGAAAGAACAACTTCATTGCCGTCGACCCGAAGTGAGTTCAGAACACACGATAGGGCGAAAGCGAATTTATTTCGCGACGCGTAAAAGTAATACTTCTCACTGTCGGACGTCTTGACCCGCAGGTCTCCGATCGGCAGTCGGCGGGGTGTCCGATTGTCCTATCTTACGATCGAGTCACTGATTTTGCTGGTCAAGATGATGACAGTTCACAATCGCAGTGTGGCGCAGATTGTCCACCGGGTCGGAGAACGACCTGGGCCACTGAATGGCCCGAACATGGTGTGGAACACAATCGACCCCCCTTTTCCGTGCATATATTGCCGAATGTGAATGCATTGGTGATGGAAAATCGACACCACTGCCCCTGTTTCTCGGATGTAGTAGGTTCGGCGCGTGACTCGAATTGGATTTGCCGATCACCTATTCTTGCGAATGCATCACGGCATCGGATATCCCGTCTACAACCAGTTCTTGTGGTGGTTCGACGAATCCGTTCAGCGGGCAGATCTGGAAAAACTACGGGGCAACCTGTCCGACGGTCTGCTCGCGCGCCGGGTGGTCGCGTCGACGGTGCCGACGGCACGCGATCGATGGGTGCCCTCGACCGTCTCCCATTCACTGGATTTTCACCCACACGTCATCGAACCGACAGACGTTCTGGCGTGGGCCGACGACCGCCTGGACCGCGACATCGATCCCGAGACCGGTCTCGGGTGGCGACTGGCAGCGGCACCCTTGGCGAACGGAGGGACGGTGCTGTCGTTGGTCGCTTCGCACATGGTCGCCGATGGCGGTGCTCTGATCGCCGCGTTCGTTGCCGCCAACTCCGCGTCCGAGCAGCCTCGGTCGATAGCGGGCGCGGACGGCATCGCGGCGCTCGGCTCGGACCTACGAGATGCCGTGGAGCAGGTGCGGTCCGTCGCCGGCTGGTTGGTGAACACCGCTGCGTCAGCACTTCCGAGCTCCGCCCGATCCGGTGAGGACGCTGCTGTCCCACCCTCGCAGCTACCCCGCTCGCAGCCGACTCGCTCGCAGCCGACCGCCGGAGTGGTGGACGAAGACTGGGTATCGCCTCACGCGGTTGCGGAGGTGGACGCGACGGCCTGGAGAGCAACCGCCGAGCGATGGGGTGGCACGTCGAATTCCCTGTTCATCGCGGTCCTCACGGCAGCCTCCGGGCGGGCCGGGCGAGCCTCGATCGGAGACTCGCTGCAGTGGTCCCTGCCGGTCAGCGATCGCACCGCCGACGACACCCGGTCCAACGCCACCAAGATCGTCAAGATCGAGGTGCCCGTCACCGATGCGGGCGACCGGGATCTGTCGACGATTCGGAAGACCAGCAAGGCGGCGTTCACCGCCTTCGCGGCCAGGCAGGCTGCAGGCCTGCCACCCGCGGGCATCTCGCAGGCCCTCGTGCAGATGCTGCCCGACGCGGTGGTCGCGCGTGTTCCGCAACCACGTGACGGTGCCGAAGGTCTGGCTTCGAACCTGGGCGTTCTGCCCGAGGTCTTCACCACGGTGGCCGGTGTTCGAGCTCGCGCCGTATCGGGCAGAGCGACCTTTGCAGGTGCCGACGCCGCGTTCGCGCGATCGCTGGACGGTGGCCTGACGGCGTGGTTGTGCGAGACGGACGAGAGCATCACCCTGACCGTCCACGCCATGGATCCGGATCGATTCGTCGACGACCGGGCACTGCGTGACCACGTGGCGGATGCGTTGGGTCGCTGGGAACTGACCGCGCGTTTCTGGTGACTGCGTCAGCGGCTCTGCGCTGCTGCCTCGGTGATGTCGGCAGCTGCGCTCACTGCGGTTGCGGTCGGAGCGACGGTGGCGGCGAGTCGGCTCGCCGCCTGCCTGGCTCGGTCGGTGGTGATGTCGATGATTCCCTGCTGCAGAACGGATTCGGTCAATGCCGAGAATTTCGTGCTGGTCCCGGCGCCGATCCGGCGCAGCGCGGCTCCCCAGAACGGCTGATCGGCGCTGAACCAGCAGACGAGCGTCGGAAGACCGGCCCGTGCCGTCGCAGCCGTCGTACCCGCGCCGCCGTGGTGGACCGCAGCCAGGCATCGCGGGAGAATGCTCGCATGATCGACCGACTCGACGATCATGATGTTCGAGTTCGACTGGGCCGCAGCAAGATCGGCACCGGTGAGATCGCTCCAGCCGGCACAGACGAGAGCGCGAACGCCCAGCCGTCCGGTCACGTTCTCGATCATGCGCACCAGTGCGGTGGGATCGGGCACGGGCATGCTGCCGAATCCGAAGTACACCGGCGCGGAACCTGCCTTCAGCCATTCCTCGAGCGCAGGATCGACGTCCGCGCGACCGCTGCTCAGCCCCAGGAATCCGACGAACGGCCGTTGCGGGCCCCACTGTTCGGCGAGTCCGGGAAACAGCGCCGACTCGTAGGCCTGAATCTCCACTCCGCCGTAGCGTTCGGATCGAACCGGCAACGAATGCCGCGTCGGGGCCAGGCCAAGGGAGACTCTCTGCGCGTTCTCGCGAGCCTTCATGGACTTCCAGCGCATCGACTCCGCCAGCACCCACATCGATCGGTTGACGTAGCCGGGCAACGCGGCTCCCGGGGTCACGGGCACGACGTCGTTGCGCCGAAGCGGGCAATAGTGCAGTGCCACAAAGGCATTACCCGCAGACTCCGCCACGTTGAACGCCATCTCCTGCCCCAGCGAACCGGTGACGATCGCGTGGCAACCCTGGGCCATCGACTCGAGTTCGGCTGTCATCCGGTCCCAGCCGTGATTGGCCAGTTCCGCGAGTGCCGCAATCTTGGTCCGCGGGTTGCGCGACTTGATGCGCACCCTGATCAACTCCGACTCCAACAGTTGCTGGGTGTCCGGCCCGAACGAGACCACGCTGACTCGTTCGGACTCAGCCGTTTTCGCCTGCGCGAAGTCCATCAGGTTCGGTGGTGCGCCGAACACCACGTCGTGTCCGCGATCGGCGAGTTCGACGCCGAGGGCAAGACCGGGCGTCACGTCACCGCGACTGCCGTTGAATGGCATCACGAACTTCATAGGGTCACTCGCAGTCGCGTCGGCGTGGAAAACGCCCTCAACCTACCAGTCCTGCCCGGCGCAGTCGGGTTCGGAAAACATATGGCGGGAAACACATTTGCGGCCCACCTGCGTCCGCACTCGCGCAGCGATAGTCTCGCGTAGTGGAAAGACTGACGTACGACGACGACCTGTTCCTCCGCATGGAATGTGTTCTCGGGGTACCCGTGGTGAACCAGATCGTCTGGCGGTTCGACCGCGCCGTCGCACCGGACGCACTCCGATCGATGTGGCGAATGCTCGCCGCAGGCCCCATCGATCGATCCGTTCGGCGGGCCCGGGTGCCCGGAGCCCGGGACAGTTGGACCGCAGCTCGTCGAGCCGCCGATCCGGTGGTCATCGGATCACCGATCGCTCGCGGGGCGGTCGACAGGTGGATCGAGGACGAGGCCGCCGTGACATTGGACCCGATCGGGGGACCGGCGTGGCGTCTGTCGGCCACCTCGGTGGACGACGGCGGCACGGTCGTGTCGTTGGTCGGCTCGCACGTCGTCGGCGACGGCGGCGCCCTCACCTCGGCGGCAGCGGCCGCGCTGGCCGGACACGCTGTGCCCGACGATTTCGCGCGCGTCGGTCTCGATGACGGTTCCGCGTCCGCGACGGCGACCTCGCGAGCCGATCTGTCCGATGGTCTCGGCCGTTTCGGTGCGGCGCTCTCGGGTGCGGCCCGAGCGCTCGGCCGCACCGCGGCGGAGGCGGTGCGGGCGCGGACCACGGCGTCCGCCGCCCCGAGCACGGTCGTGCCGCACGGCTCCGGTGCGGATCGTCCGCGGGTGATCGTCGCACCTGCGGAGGGTGCGTGGACGCCGAGCACCGTCGTCGTCGATTGCCTGTCCTCCGAGTGGTCCGCTGCCGCGGCGAGCAAAGGCGGCAGTTCCAACAGTCTGCTGGTGGCGGTGGTGCTCGGCATCCTGACCGGGAGCGGCCGAGTCTCCACGCAGGACCGGGTGCGCGTCGCCCTCCCGGTCAGTACCAGGACTGCAGGAGATCGACGTGCCAACGCGACGTCCGGTGTCTCGATCCACGTCGACCCAGGAGCGGGGTACCTCGACGATCTCGGAGCGATTCGAGCAGCGAGCAAGCAGGCATTCAGAACCCAGGCCGATCACTCGGTCACGACGACATTCGAGCTCCTCAAGCCGCTGATGCAGTTGCTGCCCGACGCGATCGTGGCCAAACTCGCCGCGTCGGGCTCGGCACCGCTGTGCCTGTGCTCGAATCTCAGTGCCAGAGGTGTCGCACTGCGCGCCATCGGTGGTGTCGACGCCACCGCGGTGGCGATGAGGTCGATCACGCAGAACACCGACGTGGCCTTGCTGCGCCGCACCGGCGGTGGCGTCAGTGCCTGGTGGAACGAATCGGGAGAACGGGCGACCCTGTGCGTCACCGGGCTCGATCCGGACAGCTTTCCCAGCAAGGAACACCTGCGAGGGCTGGTGGAGGCGGAGTTCGACCGATGGGGTCTGACGCCCGAATTCTGGTGATCTCGAGACAAGTCACAACTGCGGGCGAGGACGGATTTTCGGCCGGATCGCCGGTGAGGCTATGCTTTCCGACTGTTCGAGTGTTCGGGCAGGTGTGAGAAAGGGGAGCGATCCATGGCAGTGGTCGTGTTGTTCGGGTCCGAGACCGGTACGGCCGAGGAGGTCGCCGACAAGATTGCGGACGTGCTCAGCGATCATGACGCCGAGGTGCGCGACATGCTCGAGTACGAGGTGTCCGATATCGATACCGACGACTTCCACGTGGTCATCTGCTCCACCTACGGAGACGGAGAGCTCCCCACCGGTGCAGAACCCTTCTTCGAAGCACTCGTCGAGGATGCTCCCGACCTCGCGGGACTGCAGTTCGCGGTGTTCGGTCTCGGCGACCGGGTCTACGAGGACACCTTCAACCGTGGCGGCGAGATCATCGCAGAGAAGCTCACCGAGCTCGGCGGCAAGCAGGTCGGCACTCATGCTCGCCACGACAGCTCGTCGAACATCAGGCCGAAGACCATGGCCGAGGAGTGGGCTCGCGAACTGATCGACCTGCTGCCCTGACGGTGGCATTCGGCTTCGGCACCCCACCGGCAGGCGGGGCCGAAACGGTCAGGACGGGGTGCTGTCCCACAGGGCGGCCAGGGACGTACCCACCCGAGTGAGCAGGGTACGCACCAGCGGTAGGCCTATGCCGATCACCGACGACGGATCGCCCTCGATGCGGTCGACGAACCAGCCGCCGAGACCGTCCAGCGTGAACGCCCCCGCCACCGACAACGGTTCACCGGAGTCGAGGTAGGCCTCGAGATCCACCGAGGACGGCGTCGCGAAATGCACGACGGTTCTGCTGTGCGCTGCGGCCTGCGCCACCACCACGCCGTCGGTCACCCGGAGCACAGCGTGGCCGGTCAGCAATTCGCCGCTGTTGCCCGCCATGGACTGCCATCTGGCGCGCGCAACGTCGACCGAATGTGGCTTTCCGTGCAGTTCGCCGCCGATAGCCAACATCGAATCGCAACCGACGATCACCAGATCGTCGGTCGAATCCGCGAACGTCTCGGCCACCGCCGCAGCCTTGGCTCGGGCCAATTCCGTGACCACGGTTTCCGAAGACACCGACGGCCCGAGCGCGTCGGTCAGCGCATCCTCGTCGACTCCCGACACCCGAACGATCGGCTCCACCCCGGCGGCGCGCAGCACCGACAGGCGCGCCGGCGACGCCGACGCCAGGACCAGACGAACAGGGCCCGGCGCAGCGTCGGAGGACCGGACCGTCACCGCGTGTGGCGTCCCGACGCGGCGTACGAGTACGCCGACTGAGCCGCGAACCGGCGGTGCAGCAACACCGGCGATCCCCACAGCTCACGGGGACGAGAATCGCCCGTGGACTCCGATCCGCCTTGCGCAGCCGTCAGAACCGTCACCAGCGCGGCGAGTTCCTCGTCGCTCGGATTGCCCTTCACCACTCGAACGGCAGCAGGACTCGCAGAGACCACCTCGTCGGAATGAGCTGCGTCGAGGTTCGCGTCGTTCGCTGCGTCGTCGTTCGTTTCGGTCATAGTGGGATGTTTCCGTGTTTCTTGGGTGGGAGGGTGACTTGTTTGCGTTCGAGTAGTCGTAGTGCGGTGACGATCTGGCCGCGGGTGTGGCTCGG
>NZ_NOYW01000017.1:0-33215 GCF_002258965.1 Rhodococcus sp. 05-339-2 | reverse complement strand
GGGTCGAGCTGCCCCAACACCAGCACCCCGCCCCGCCCTTCAGCAGATCGACTCCGCCCTGTTCCCAGTGCAATTGGACCACGAACGGTACGGGTGTGCCATTGTCTTGTGACGAGTCACCATCGAACTCAGAACGATGTGGTTATGTCATCACTGTCGAAATCGCCTGCATCCGAACGCAGTTCCGCCAGGATCCGAACGAGCGCCATCAACTTGTCACGCGCCAGCCCGGGGCGTGCGAACACCAGTGAGTTCAGGCGCTCGGTGGCCTCGACCGCCAACGTGCGTCCCTGCTCGGTGATTTCGACCAGCGTGGTGCGCCGATCGCTCGGATGCGGGATGCGTCGAACGTATCCCACCGACTCGAGCCTATCGACAGCGTTGGTCACGCTCGTGGGATGCACCTGCAGACGTGCGCTCGCCTTCGCCATCGGAAGAGCGCCGTTCTTGGTGAAGGTCAACAACGTCAGCAATTCGTAGCGCGAAAAGGTCAGCCCCGTCGGCTTCAACGCTTCCTCGACCCGTGCCAGCATGATCTGCTGCGCACGCATCAACGACGTCACTGCGGCCATACCGTCGGCGGCCTCGGACCAGCCGTGCTTGGTCCACTGGCGGTGTGCCTCTGCAATGGGATCGAGGGGAAGCGGGGACGGTGCTGGCATACCGACCATCCTCCCACGGTGCCCGCTTGCGGCGTCTACCGAATCACGACGCGAGGTACTGCGAGCGGAACTCGATCCGTGATCGCCACGCGGGCGAGCGAGATCCGCTCTCGGGCTTCGGCTGTGCGGGCGGTGTCGGTGTCGCCGGATGCCAGCGCGCGGTCCAGCAGGTCCAGCTGGGTCAGTACGGCATCGACGTTCTCGGAGGACTGTGCCGCGCGACCCACTCGTTCGGCCAGACGTATGCCTGCCTGCACCACCATGGGGCTGCCGGTGCCGTAGATCCGCACGGCATCGAGGGCATGGTCGATCAACGACGGAACGGCAACGCGGCGGGTGATCACCCGCACGGTGCCGTCGGAGCCGCGACGAGCACGAGAGGGCATGGGGCGCTGGACGACTGCGACGAGCCCGACCGTGAGATCGTCGATGGCATTGCGTGCCGTGTACGGATCGTTGACCCCCGTCGACAGAGCGCGTACCGCCATTTCGGTCATCTGCTCGACGGCGAAAGCGATGTCGTGTCGGGGTGTTCGACTGGTGCCGATGTCGAACGACCCTCGAACTCGTCCGATCGCGTCCGCCGAGATGTCTGCCGAGCGATCTGCCAGGACGTCGGCGAGCGGTTCACCGGCAACGACATGGTCACCGGGTACTCGATGAATGTCGATCAACGTGTCGGTGTCGGCAGCGATGTCCAACAAGCCGTTTTCGTCGATGTCGATGATCACCCCGGACTCCTCGGCCAACACCGTCGTGTAGACGGGCGGCTTGACGACGCCCTCCGCCGATGCCGCATCGGTGGGCTGCTCGCGTGGGTAGAGCGCGTCGACGGACTCGGACAGTTCGTCCCGGACGCGGGCGGACAGCGTCGCCACCTGGATCGACTGCGCGATGTGATGGATGAAGTAGACGAGCACACCCACGTCGACCACCGCGAGCGCAACGGCAACGTTGACGGCGATGTCCGGAACGAAGACCGACCCATCGGATTCGATCGAGCGAATCGACCGCAGCACCATCAGCGAGTACAGGAACGTGGCACCGAAGATTCCGAGCACCACCTGGTTGCCGCGATCGGCCATGAAGTTGCGCACCAGGCGGGGACCGTACGAGGAACTGGCGGTGGCGAGCACCGAGATGGTGATGGAGAACGACGTCGCGGCGACGCCGAGCATGGACCCGCCGATGGCACCGAGGATGTCGCGGCTGCCACTGGCACCCACGTGATAGAGCAGCGAGCCCGTCAGATCCACGCGGGTGTCCAGCAGGTAGCGATCGAGACTCACCAGAGCCTGCGCGAGCACGAGTGCGACAACTCCGAGGACGGCAGGGATGAACCAGAACGATTCCCGCAGCTTCGCTATGTGTTCCTTCATGACGCACAGTCTTCCCCTGGGCGTCCGAGCCAACCCTCGGGGTTCGAATCACGGCGATCGAAACTGTGGGCCGCGCCCACTCGATACGGCATCGTCATCGGTGATGCGGGTGTGGCCGAGTGGCTAGGCACCGGTCTGCAAAGCCGTTCACACGGGTTCGAATCCCGTCGCTCGCTCTGTTCGATCGAGGCCGACCAGCAATGGTCGGTCTCGATTCGTTTCGCCTCAGGCCAGCAGAGCGGGCTTGCGTGCCACGGTGACGGCCCAGTCCGCGTCGTCGTGCCAGGGCCGCAGATCCCAGGTCGCGAATCTGTGTTCGAGGACGAAGCCGGCCGCCACCAGATCCGCGTCGAGCATGTCGACGGTGTACTCCCGATCGGTCGCGAATCCGGCGACGAACACCCCGCCGTCGGTCAGGTGTGCCCAGATGCGTTCGAGCGCTGCGCGTTCGGTTCCGGGTTTCATGAAGACCAGTACGTTGCCCGCGGCCACGGCCGCGTCGAAGATCCGGCCGAGATCCAGCGTCGTCAGATCGGCAACGTGTACGTCGAGTTCGGAATGTGCGCGCGCTGCCTCGGCCAGAACCGGATCGAGATCCACTGCGGTCACCCGGTGTCCGCGTCGGGCCAACTCCGCGCCGAGTCGGCCGGTACCGCATCCGGCATCGAGAATGCTCGACGCGGGAGAGACCACCGCGTCGACCATGCGGGCCTCGCCGTGCAGATCCACGCCGCGCTCGGCCAGGCGGTCGAAACGCTCGATGTAGCGTGCGGAATCGTCTGCGGAGTTCTCGGCCTGCCAGCGTGTGGTCACCCCGTCAGGGTAGGTCAGCTCAGTTCCTCGAGGGCGGACTGGGCTTCGGCGACGCGAGCGCGGGCCGCGTCGAGTACCTCCGCCGTCGACTCCGCCTGCAGGACACTGGCCTCGTTTGCTTCTCGCGCGGCCTGCGCTGTGGCCCTGGCGGCCTCCAACTCGGCCTCGATTCGCTCTACTTCCGCTGCGGCACCGCGTAATTCGGACGCCGTTCGTTCGGTGTCGGCCCGGGCGTCCTCGGCTTCGGTTCGTGCGGCATCGAGATCGGATTCGGCCGATTCGAGTTCGGCGAGCAGCCGGTTCCGTTCGGCTTCGTCCGCTTCCTGCCGGTCGTCCTCGATCTCCGAAGACGGCGAGTCGGACTCGTCGGACTCGGCACCGTCATTCTCGTCGGGCGGGTCGGGAACGAGGGACAGCAGCGCAGGTCCGAAGCCGCTGTACGTTTCGGCCACTACGGTTCGGCCGGCACGCACGCGGTCGCGTATCTCGGCATCGGCCATCGCTGCGTTCAGGGTGTTGGAGATCTCGCGGGCAGCGTTGTCGCCGACGGTGGTCCCGGTCTCGCGTCCCAGCGAGACTGCACGATCGGTCAGGGCGCGTATCGAAGTGCTTCGAGCAGTGGACAATTCACGCAGCCGGGGGCCGTCGCCGCGCTGCTGGGCTCGTTCGAGTTGCTCGCCCAGATCGAACAGTTCGGCCAGAGCCGATTCGTCTCGCCGAGCGAGTGTGTTCACCAACCACGCCACGACCGTGGGCTTGCGGAGGGCACCGATGCGGGTGGCACCGGCTTTGTCGCCGGCCTTCTTGAAGCGGGAAACGTATGCGGTGCGGTGCGAGACGAAATCGGTGGGAGGGAGCGAATACAGATCGTCGACGACGGTGTCGATGTGGGGGAGATCCTCGGACATCGAAGTCCACCGTCTCGTTCGAGCAGCCACCGTACGACAGTGAACTGCGTGAAAGATGTGTGCCCCCGGCAGGATTCGAACCTGCGGCCTTTCGCTCCGGAGGCGAACGCTCTATCCCCTGAGCTACGGGGGCGCACCGGCGAACCGGTGTGCCTGTTGGGCTGTACGAAAGACTAGCGCATCCGGGACGCGAGTCGAAATCACCCCTCGGGCAGCGGCTGCGCACCCTTCTCGGCGAGCATCTGCTTCATCAGCGTCGACTCGCTGGTCTGGGTGGCAACCATGGACTTCGCCAGATTGATCACCGCAGGTGACTGCGCGTGCGTCTGCGCGTACTCCATCATCGCCAGGCCGCCCTCGTGGTGGCGCAACATGAGCTGGAGGAACATCACGTCGACGTCCGAGCCGGTGGCTTGGCGAAGCGCGGCGAGTTCGGCCGAACTGGCCATTCCCGGCATGGCGCGGGTGGGGTCAGAGGATCCGGGATCCATGGACATCCCGCCCATCGAGTGACCGTGCGAGTCGTCCTCGGCCATCCAGGTCATGTAGCCGTCGGTCGAGATCGGTGCTCGATCCCACAGGGCCAACCAGCCCTGCATCTGTCCCACCTGGTTCTGCTGCGAGGTCAGCATGTCGAACGCCAGGTTCTTGACGGCCTGATCGGAGGCGTTGGTCAGCGCCACCGCGGCCATCTCGATGGCCTGGTTGTGGTGCACGGTCATGTCCTGAGCAAAGCCGACATCGACCGAGTCCGCGGCCGGTGCACTGTCGTCGCCGCCCAGTGGACTCTGCACCAGGAAGCCCACGGCGAAGCCGATCGCGAGGACGGCTATCAGCGCAAGGGCCACCAGCGCGGTGCGCTGGCTCGGCTTGGTCGAGGACGTGGTGGCCTCCGCATTCTCGGTCGGTGTCGGTGCGGTCATCAGTTCGCGGGGATCTGGAGATCGCTGGGCAGCTGCATCCCGCCGGCGCCACCGGCCTCGCTGGCGTCGGGAGTGATCCCGGCACCGTCCATCGGCACCGCGTCCGCGCCGGGAGCGGAGGCATCGAACAGCGGCGGGTTGTCGGGATCGAAGCCGTCACCGCTGGTGTTCGGGACGGACGCGCAGCTGGCACCGACCTCCGGGTAGGCGAAGCGATTGAGTCGAAGTGCAGAGATGAACTGTCCGATGCGTTCGTCGTCCACGCTGTCCAGCTTGAGCTGGTGGCCCCACGACTGCAGCGAGACCGGGGAGTCGAGGCCGGGGTACGGCGACATCATCATCTGCGTTTCACCGTCGACGCGATCGGCCAGCGACTGGATCTGGTCCGCGTTCAGATCGTCGGGGTTGTAGGTGACCCAGACGGCACCGTGTTCGAGGGAGTGCACGGCATTCTCGGTGCGAATGGCCTCGGGATAGACGATTCCCGTGCAGGTGGCCCACACGGCATCGTGCGGTCCACCGAACGGCGGCGACTGGTCGTAGGCGACCCGCTGCGTGCGCCCGACGTGTAGAGCCGCGGGGTACTCCTGCACGGTCACACCCTCGATGCCCGTCGACGGATCCTGATTGGCCTCGCTGGGTGCGAACTTCTGCGCCTCGGCTCGGTCCTGGTACTTCGGATACAGATTGATCCCGAGGCCCGCTACGAGACCGACGACAACGACGACACCGGCAACCGTCAGCCAGGGAATCTGCCTGCCCGTGGCGGTGGGCACACCGCCCTTCTTCTTGCGAGCTGACTTCTTGTTGGCTGCATTGATGGCTTTGTCTGCCTTCGCAGCCGACTTGTTCTGACTGCCTTTGTCGGGACCCGTTGGCATCGCTGTAGTTGCTCTCTCAGTCGAGGAAAGGTGGTGGTCGGTTGCGCTGGTGCTACGTATCTGCTGGTGACGGCATCATTGGATGAGCGTCGGCGCAGAGCGTCCTCACTGTACGTTCTCTGCCTGAGAGCGTGCTCAGAGCCTGCGCGGACCGCGTCGGCCGAGGCTGCTCGCGGGCAGACGGGCAGTGGATGCGAGGACGCCGCGCACCAGCCAATAGGATAGCTACCTGTGACTCCCGCCGATCTTGCCGAACTGCTTCACGCGACCGCCGCGAAGGTGCTTGCCGACCGCGGCCTGGATGCATCCGTCCTGCCTGCGAAGCTGACCGTCGAGCGTCCCCGAAATCCCGAGCACGGCGACTACGCAACCAACGTGGCACTGCAGGTCGCGAAGAAGGCCGGAGCCAATCCCCGCGACTTCGCCGGCTGGCTCGCCGAGGCTCTCGCCGCCGACGCCGCCATCGCCGATGCCGACGTCGCAGGGCCCGGATTCCTGAACATCAGGCTGGCCGCCGCAGCGCAGGGCGAGATCGTCGCCCGCGTACTCGCCGCAGGTGCGGCATTCGGCAACGGTTCCACGATGGCAGGCAAGAAGGTCAACCTCGAGTTCGTTTCGGCCAACCCGACCGGCCCGGTGCACCTCGGTGGTACCCGGTGGGCCGCCGTCGGCGATGCACTCGGCCGCATCCTGACCGCCCACGGAGCAGAGGTCACCCGCGAGTACTTCTTCAACGATCACGGCGCTCAGATCGCGCGCTTCACTCACTCGCTCATCGCCGCAGCGAAGGGTGAGCCTGCACCCGACAACGGCTACGCGGGTGAGTACATCGCCGACATCGCAGCGCACGTGCTGGCCGAGCGACCCGACGCGCTCGCACTGGACACCGAGGCCAGGGAGGAGGCGTTCCGGTCCATCGGCACCGAGCTGATGTTCGATCGGATCAAGGCGAACCTGCACGAGTTCGGTGTCGACTTCGACGTCTACTTCCACGAGAACTCGCTCTTCGAGTCCGGGGCCGTCGACAAGTCGGTCGAATACCTCAAGACCTCGGGGAGCCTCTACGAGAAGGACGGGGCCTGGTGGCTGCGGTCCACCGACTTCGGTGACGACAAGGATCGCGTCGTCATCAAGAGCGACGGCAACGCCGCCTACATCGCCGGCGACATCGCCTACTTCCAGAACAAGCGGCAGCGCGGCTTCGACCTGTGCATCTACATGCTCGGAGCAGACCACCACGGGTACATCGGACGGCTCAAGGCGGCCGCGGCTGCGTTCGGAGACGACCCCGAGACCGTCGAGGTGCTCATCGGCCAGATGGTCAACCTCGTCCGCGACGGCGTGGCCGTGAAGATGAGCAAGCGTGCCGGAACCGTCATCACCCTCGACGACCTGGTCGAAGCCATCGGCGTCGATGCTTCCCGGTACGTGATGATCCGTTCGTCCGTCGACTCGAGCATCGACATCGACCTCGCGCTGTGGGCGAGCGCGAGCAACGAGAACCCGGTGTACTACGTCCAGTATGCCCACGCCCGCCTTGCCTCGCTCGCACGCAATGCCGCCGAACTGGGAATCAGCGCTCAGCAGCCGGATCTGAGCCTGCTCACCCATGAGCAGGAAGGCGAGTTGATCAGGACGATCGGCGAGTATCCACGAGTGGTGGCCAGCGCCGCCGAACTACGCGAACCACACCGGATCGCCCGCTACCTCGAGGAGCTGGCGGGGGCGTACCACCGCTTCTACGGTGCGTGTCGAGTACTTCCACAAGGAGACGAGGAGTCCGGACCTGTGAACACCGCACGACTGGCGTTGGGGAACGCGACCCGGCAGGTCCTGGCCAACGGCCTCGAACTGCTCGGCGTCAGCGCACCGGAGCGCATGTGAGCGCACATCCGGCAGGACCCAAACATGCCGATTCCCCCGCGAAAGAGTCGATGTCCCATCGCCCGGCCGACGCGTCGGAGATGACGACGCTGCCCGAGCAGGTGTGGCCCCGCAACGCCGAGCGCGGTGAGGACGGCACCGTCCGTCTCGCCGGAGTGTCGGTCACCGAGCTCGCAGAGCAGTACGGCACACCGTTGTTCGTCGTCGACGAAGACGACTTCCGTTCGCGCTGCCGTGAAATGGCGGCAGCGTTCGGGGCACCCGAACGAGTTCACTACGCCTCCAAGGCTTTCCTGTGCGGAGAGATCGCACGTTGGGTGGCCGACGAAGGACTCTCGCTCGACATCTGCTCCGGGGGAGAGTTGGCCATCGCGTTGGCTGCCGGATTCCCGGCCGATCGAATTGCCATGCACGGCAACAACAAATCGGTCGTCGAGCTCGAGGCGGGCGTGCGCGCAGGCGTCGAACATGTGGTACTCGACTCCAACATCGAGATCGATCGACTCGACGACGTCGCCGGAGCGGCCGGTGTGGTGCAGGACGTGCTGATCCGCATCACCGTCGGTGTCGAAGCGCATACGCACGAGTTCATCGCTACCGCGCACGAGGACCAGAAGTTCGGCTTCTCGCTCGCCGACGGCTCGGCGCTCGACGCCGTCCGGCGCGTGTTCGCTGCCGACAACCTTCGCCTCGTGGGACTGCACAGTCACATCGGTTCGCAGATATTCGAGGTCGACGGCTTCGAGCTGGCAGCGCACAAGGTCATCGGGCTGCTCCGAGACATCATCTCGGAGTTCGGCGTCGACAAGACCTCCCAGATCTCGACGCTGGATCTCGGTGGTGGCATGGGCATTTCGTACGTGCCGACCGACGACCCGCCGCCGGTGGAGCAGCTCGCGGCGAAGTTGACCGCCATCGTCGAGACGGAATCCGCCGCGGTGGGACTGCCTGTCCCGACGATCGCCGTCGAACCCGGCCGCGCCATCGCCGGACCGGGCACCGTCACGCTCTACGAGGTCGGCACCATCAAGGACGTCACCGTCGACAAGACGACGCGCAGGCGCTACATCAGCGTCGACGGCGGCATGAGCGACAACATCCGAACCTCGCTGTACCAGGCCGAATACGATTGCCGGCTGGTCTCGCGCACGAGCGAAGCCGAGGCGCTCGTGGCTCGGGTGGTCGGAAAGCATTGTGAGAGTGGCGACATCGTCATCAAGAACACGTGGATGCCGGCGGACGTCGGCCCGGGTGACCTGCTCGCGGTAGCGGCCACCGGGGCCTACTGCTACTCCATGTCCAGTCGCTACAACCTGCTGACGCGGCCCGCTGTGGTTGCGGTCAAGGACGGGCATTCGCGCCTGATCCTGCGGCGGGAAACCATCGAAGATCTGCTCAGCTTGGAGGTTCAGCCATGACATCGAAGCCGATAGGCGTCGCCGTACTCGGACTCGGAAACGTCGGCAGCGAGGTCGTTCGAATCCTCACCGAGAACGCCGAGGACTTCGAGGCGAGAATCGGTGCGCCACTCGAGATTCGGGGCATCGCTGTGCGTCGGGTCGACGGTGATCGTGGAGTTCCGCCCGAGCTGCTCACCGACGATCCGGCCGAACTCGTCGGCCGCGACGACGTCGACATCGTCGTCGAGGTGCTCGGTGGAATCGACATTCCCCGCAAGCTGGTGCTCTCTGCCCTGGAGAAGGGTAAGTCCGTCATCACGGCCAACAAGGCCCTGCTGGCCGAGTACACCGGAGAACTGGCCGACGCGGCCGAGAAGTCGCGCGCCGACCTGTATTTCGAGGCCGCCGTGGCCGGAGCGATTCCCGTGGTTCGCCCGCTGATGCAGTCACTCGCAGGTGACCGCGTGAACAAGGTCGCCGGCATCGTCAACGGCACCACCAACTTCATTCTCTCGGCCATGGACGAGACCGGAGCGGACTACGCCGAGACCCTCGCCGAGGCAGGGCGTCTGGGCTACGCCGAGGCCGACCCGACCGCCGACGTCGAAGGCTACGACGCTGCATCGAAGGCCGCCATCCTGGCGTCCATCGCGTTCCACACGCGGGTCACGGCCGGTGACGTCTACCGCGAGGGCATCAGCAAGATCACCGCGGACGATCTCGAGACCGCGAAATCCCTGGACTGCACCATCAAACTGCTGGCCATCTGCGAGCGAATCGTCACGCCCAAGGGCAAGGAGCGAATCTCCGCTCGGGTCTACCCAGCGCTCGTTCCGCTGAACCACCCGTTGGCAGCGGTGAACGGTGCGTTCAACGCCGTGGTCGTCGAAGCGGAGGCGGCCGGCCGCCTGATGTTCTACGGCCAGGGTGCAGGCGGTGCGCCGACCGCGTCCGCGGTACTCGGCGACCTGGTGATGGCCGCTCGCAACAAGTTCTACGGCGGACGGGGCCCACTCGAATCCAAGTACGCCAAGCTCAAGGTGGCCCCCATGGGTGACATCCTCACTCGCTACTACGTCAGCATGCAGGTCGCAGACAAGCCAGGTGTTCTCGCCACGGTGGCGGCCGAGTTCTCCAAACGCGACGTCAGCATTTCCACGGTGCGTCAGCAGGGCTCGGGTGACGGAGCCAGGCTCGTCGTCGTCACGCACCTCGCGGCCGATTCCGCACTGTCCGACACCGTTGCATCCCTCGAGCAGCTCGACGTCGTCGTCAACGTCGCCAGCGTTCTCCGATTGGAAGGCACCACCGTATGAGCGTCCACACCCCCTGGCCCGGTCTGATCGAGGCATACCGCTCCCGTCTGGCGATCGGCCCGGATTGGAAGACCGTCACGCTGCGCGAGGGCGGAACGCCGTTGTTGCCTGCCGGGCACCTGTCCGAACTGACCGGGTGCACAGTGCATCTGAAGGTCGAGGGTCTCAACCCCACCGGTTCCTTCAAGGACCGAGGGATGACCATGGCCGTCACCGACGCGCTCGCCCGAGGCCAGGAAGCCGTTCTCTGCGCCTCTACCGGCAACACCTCGGCCTCCGCGGCAGCGTACGCGGCCAAGGCCGGAATGAGCTGTGCCGTACTGGTTCCGCAGGGCAAGATCGCCATGGGCAAGCTCGCTCAGGCAGTCATGCACGGAGCCAAGATCATCCAGGTGCAGGGCAACTTCGACGATTGCCTCGAACTGGCCCGCAAGACGACGGCCGAGTTCCCGACCATCGGCTTGGTCAACTCCGTCAACCCCGTCCGCATCGAAGGGCAGAAGACCGCAGCCTTCGAGATCTGCGACGCCCTCGGCGACGCACCGGACATCCACGCACTGCCGGTCGGCAACGCGGGAAACATCACCGCGTACTGGCGTGGCTACTCGGAGTACTTCCGTGACGGTCTCACCACGCGCAAGCCGCGGATGCTCGGAGTCCAGGCCGCGGGCGCGGCTCCTCTGGTTCACGGTGCGCCGGTGAAGGATCCGGAAACGATCGCCACCGCAATCCGGATCGGTTCGCCCGCGTCCTGGAACGGTGCCGTCAATGCCAAGGAAGAGTCGAACGGAGCATTCCGCGCGGCGACCGACGAGGAGATCCTCGAGGCGTACCGGTTGATCGCGAAGACCGAAGGTGTGTTCGTCGAGCCCGCCTCCGCGGCCAGTGTCGCCGGACTCCTGGCAGCTCGAAAGGAAGGCTGGCTGGAGCCGGGCCTGACCGTCGTGTG
The DNA here is from genome assembly GCF_002258965.1 of Rhodococcus sp. 05-339-2. NCBI lineage: Bacteria > Bacillati > Actinomycetota > Actinomycetes > Mycobacteriales > Nocardiaceae > Rhodococcus > Rhodococcus sp. 05-339-2. Next base: position 22,100 of record NZ_NOYW01000017.1, on the reverse strand, counting down.
CACGGTCACCGGAAACGGCCTCAAGGATCCCGACACTGCGCTGTCGGGAATGCCTGTCGTAGAGCCGATTTCGGTCGATCCCGTCGCTGTCGCGGCTGCGCTCGAGCTGGCCTGAGTTGACGGAATCTCCGGCCATGACGACGACACTGCCCATCGGGCTGACGGTCACCGCGCGCGTCCCGGCGTCGAGTGCCAACATCGGGCCCGGATTCGACAGTCTCGGAATCGCTTTGGGGCTGTACGACGAGATCGAGGTCAAGACCACCGCGTCGGGACTTCGGATTCACGTCGACGGTGAAGGTTCGGCGGACGTGCCGTGGGGCCCGACGCATCTGGTGGTGCGCGCCATCGAGCGGGGACTCGAAGCGGCCGGAGTGTGGGCCGACGGCCTGGATGTGCACTGCCGCAACGCAATTCCCCATTCGAGGGGGCTCGGATCCTCGGCGTCGGCTGTGGTCGGGGGCCTGGCGGCTGCCAATGCGCTGGCTGCGAAGGTGGATCGGTCGCTCGCGCTGTCGGAGGGCCAGCTCGTCCAGCTGTCGTCGGAATTCGAGGGTCATCCCGACAACGCGTCCGCGAGTTGCCTCGGCGGTGCGGTCGTGTCGTGGAGCGAACCGCCCAATGCCAGTGTGACGGCGCGCAAGTACGCGGCCGTTCGGCTCGAGGTGCACCCGAGCATCAAGGTCGTCGTGCTCGTACCGTCCGAGCGCTCGTCGACGTCGCACACCCGGGGACTGTTGCCCGAGTTGGTGCCCCATCGCGACGCGGCCTTCAATGTCAGCCGAAGTGCACTCGCGGTGGTGGCGCTGACCGAGCGTCCGGATCTGTTGATGTCCGCGACGGAGGACCTGCTGCATCAAGGTCAGCGTGCTCAGGCGCTGCCAGACACCACGCGCTGGATCGCCACCTTGCGCGCGCGGTCCATCGCAGCCGTGGTGTCCGGCGCGGGCCCGACGGTCATGGCGCTGTGCACCGACGAGTTTCCGGCCGATCTGCGCGAGGCCGCGTCGGCCGAGGGGTGGCGAGTGCTCGACCTCGACGTGGCCGACGGAGTCACCGTCGCGTGACGAACACCGAGTAGGGTTCTTGCCGAGTGGGGACAACGGCGCTATGGTGAACCCTGTCCGTACATCGTGCGCTTCAGACGCCGGTTTCGTCAGGGCAATCAGGTCGCTGTATTCGGGGGATTCAAACGTCCGAGTGATGTGACGCTCCTGACTCGATCCTCCCCGTGGTTCTCTGCGGTCGAGGATCGATGGTGTCGTCGACGGAGTGCGTCGAACATGAACGGCAATATCCGAGTTCGGCAGAACGCCGAACTGCGGAACGAACCCTCGGCTGCGCATCGAGCGAGCGAGGGAAGGAAAGGACCTCCGTGACCGATACGGAACTTATCTCTGCGCCCGAAACGTCACGCCGACGTGCAGGCCTGTCCGGAATGGTTCTCACCGAGCTGCGCAGCCTCGCTGGTGAACTGGGCATCAAGAGCATTTCCGGCATGCGCAAGGGCGATCTGATCGCTGCGATCTCCGAGCGTCAGTCGGGCAGTGCACCGGCCAAGTCGGACGCGCCGAAATCCGATGCACCGAAGTCCGACGCACCGAGGTCGCGTCGTGCCGCTGCATCCGCGCCTGCCGTCGAAGATCGGCCTGCAGTGGAGGCGGCACCGAAGCAGTCGACTCCCGAAGCGCCGTCCGCGGACGCACCCGTGACGCAACCGGGCGATGCTGCCGATTCCGCCCCCGAGACGGGTCGCCGCACCCGCGGCCGTCGGGCCGCGGGTCGCCGCGCAGGTGCCCCCGATCAACTGCCACTCGACGACAGCAACGATTCGGCCGGATCCGCTCCCGCGGCCGCCGATTCGGCTGCAGCAGCGCCGCAGGCCGAGAAGTCGGACGAGACCGGGGACAACGCCGCCACCGAGCGCCCCCGTCGCAGTCGCGGCGAACGCAACCGCCAGGACGGGTCGGAGCGCGAACCGCGTGACGCCGACGGCAACCGCGACAACGCCAACCGTGACTCCGGAAGCCGGAATCAAGGCGACCGGGACGGCTCCAACCGCGAGAACGGCAACCGAGACAACGGAAACCGCAATCAGGGTGATCGGGACAATTCCAACCGTGACGGCGGCGGGCGCAATCAGGGCGGGCGCAATCGCAATCAGGGCGACGGTCGCAACGACAACCGCAACGAGGATCGCAACAACGGCCCGCGCGACAACCGCGACAACAACCAGGACGACGACGGCGAAGGCCGCGGACGTCGGGGACGTCGGTTCCGCGAACGCCGTCGCGGTCGCGACCGTGGCGACGGCAACGACGGTGGCCGCGAGCGCGACACCGAGATCCGCGAGGACGACGTTCTTCAGCCGGTAGCCGGCATTCTCGACGTTCTCGACAACTACGCGTTCGTCCGGACCTCCGGCTACCTCGCCGGACCGAACGACGTCTACGTCTCCATGAACCTCGTCCGCAAGAACGGCCTTCGACGCGGCGACGCGGTCACCGGTGCGGTTCGCGTGGCACGCGAAGGTGAGCAGTCGAGCCAGCGGCAGAAGTTCAATCCGCTCGTGCGACTGGACACCGTCAACGGGGGAGAGGTCGAGGCCGCGCGCAAGCGTCCGGAATTTGGCAAGCTCACCCCGCTGTACCCCAATCAGCGACTGCGCCTCGAGACGCAGCAGAACATCCTGACCACGCGCATCATCGACCTGGTGATGCCGATCGGCAAGGGCCAGCGCGCACTCATCGTCAGCCCGCCCAAGGCAGGTAAGACGAGCGTTCTGCAAGCCATCGCCAACGCGATCGCGATCAACAACCCCGAGTGCTACCTGATGGTCATCCTCGTCGACGAGCGTCCCGAGGAAGTGACGGACATGCAGCGCTCCGTCAAGGGCGAGGTCATCGCCTCGACGTTCGACCGGCCGCCGGGCGACCACACCGCGGTGGCCGAGTTGGCGATCGAGCGGGCCAAGCGTCTGGTCGAGGCCGGCCAGGACGTGGTGGTTCTGCTCGACTCGATCACTCGTCTGGGACGTGCGTACAACAACAGCTCGCCCGCATCGGGCCGAATCCTGTCCGGTGGTGTCGACTCGACCGCGCTGTACCCGCCGAAGCGATTCCTCGGTGCGGCTCGAAACATCGAGCACGGCGGATCGTTGACGATCATCGCCACGGCCATGGTCGAAACCGGATCCACCGGTGACACCGTGATCTTCGAAGAGTTCAAGGGCACCGGTAACGCCGAGCTCAAGCTCGATCGCAAGATCGCCGAACGCCGCGTGTTCCCGGCAGTGGACATCAACCCGTCGAGCACCCGCCACGACGAGCTGCTCCTTGCTCCCGACGAGGCTGCCGTCGTGCACAAGCTGCGCCGCGTGTTGTCCGGACTGGACTCGCATCAGGCCATCGACCTGCTGGTCGACCGTTTGAAGAAGAGCAAGAACAACCTCGAGTTCCTGATGGAAGTCTCCAAGACTGCGCCGGGCGGGGCGAACGACTGACGGTTGTTCCCCGGACGTCGCGTCCGGGGAACAAGCCGACAGGTGCGCGCGTTGTAAGGATCTGTCGGCACAGAAGTACCGGCGATTAGCAGGTCAGATGCACGCTCTGGCATAATCAACGGCCGAGTCCGGTTCCGGTTCACGTCTTCGATCGGCGAAGACGACCCGGCGACCACTAGAGAGAACGGTAAGGACACCATGAAGGCAGGAATTCACCCCGACTACACACTGACGACAGTCGTCTGTGGTTGCGGCAATACTTTCGAGACCCGAAGCACCACCGACAAAGAGCGCATCAGCGTCGAGGTCTGCTCGCAGTGCCACCCCTTCTACACCGGCAAGCAGAAGATTCTCGACACCGGCGGCCGCGTCGCTCGCTTCGAGGCTCGCTACGGCAAGCGCGCCGGCAAGAAGGCCGACGCAGACAGCTAGCTGTTTCGCCGACGCCCGTCCTGTGCATCACAGGACGGGCGTCGGCTTTTTTGTGTCCACATTCAGTTGCACCCGCGTTCGAGAGTGAGTCACCACCATGGCGAGAACAGACAAGCCTTCGGCCATCGACGACATCCTCGCCGAACACTCCGGACTCGAGCAGCAACTCGCCGACCCGGCTCTGCACAACGATCCGTCCGCGGCCCGCAGAGCAGGCAAGAGATTCGCCGAACTGGCCCCCATCATGTCCGCGCACACCAAGCTGACCTCCGCGCAGGACGACCTCGAAGCCGCACGGGAGTTGGCGGCCGACGATTCGTCGTTCGCGGCCGAGATTCCCGACCTCGAAGCGACGGTGCTGCAGCTCGAGCAGACTCTGACCGACCTGCTGGCACCGCGCGATCCGCACGACGGCGACGACATCGTGATGGAGGTCAAGTCGGGTGAGGGCGGCGAGGAGTCGGCGCTCTTCGCGGCCGATCTCGCACGGATGTACGTGCGCTATGCCGAACGCCGCGGGTGGCGCGTGGAGGTGCTCGACGCGAACGTCTCCGACCTTGGCGGGTACAAGGACGCGACGTTGTCGATCAAGACCAAGGATCCCCTCGACGGCGTCTGGGCACGGCTGAAGTTCGAGGGCGGAGTCCACCGCGTCCAACGGGTACCGGTGACCGAATCGCAGGGGCGTGTACACACCTCTGCGGCAGGCATCCTGGTGTACCCCGAACCGGACGAAGTCGAAGAGGTACAGATCGACGAGTCCGACTTGCGTATCGACGTGTACCGCTCGTCGGGCAAGGGTGGACAGGGCGTCAACACCACCGACTCCGCAGTCCGGCTCACGCACCTGCCCACGGGCATCGTGGTCACCTGCCAGAACGAGCGCTCGCAGCTGCAGAACAAGGCGCGCGCGATGCAGGTTCTCGCCGCTCGCCTACAGGCGGCCGCGGAGGAAGCGGCCAACGAAGAGGCCTCGGCCGGTCGAGCCAGCCAGGTGCGTACCGTCGACCGCTCGGAGCGGATCAGAACCTACAACTACCCCGAGAACCGCATCACCGATCACCGCATCGGCTTCAAGGCACACAACCTCGACGCTCTGCTCGACGGGGAAATGGATGCGTTGCTCGACGCGCTCGCCAAGGCAGACCGCGATGCGCGCATGCAGGCAGAGTAGCTGCGGCGCAAAGCTTTACAGATTTCGCCGGGCTGATTCACGGATCGGTGCGTTACCCTGGCGGCCAGGTTCGACCCCGTAACAGCGCCCGAGAGGCACACCAGAGATGAACCAGGCCCTGACCCCCGCAGGCGAGAACGCCGTGTCCGAGCTGTCGGCGCGCTACGGCGTCTCGACCGACGCCGTCCGCACCATGCTCGACGCCGTCAACAACGGCCGCGGCAGCATGGCGCAGTTCAACATTCCCGAGCTCGGCGGCAGTGGGCAATGGATGCGCGGCGGAATGACCATGGTGGGCAACATGTTCGATCACGGACTCAAGAGCCGGGTCGACGGCCTCTGCCGCGATCTGTCTGCCGTGCTCTCGCAGCATCAGGTGTACCCACCCAGAGAGACCGGCAGCGGCTCGTTCGGTGGCAACTCGTTCGGCGGCGGATCGTGGTGGCCGTCGGATCTCGGTACGCCGAGCTCGAGCGGTGGTCAGAACGGCTCGCAGTACGCCGTGTTCCCGGGTTCTCGACGCCTCGCCGTGTCGGTCGGCGGCGAACTGGCCGTGTACGACACTCTCGATCACTCCATCGGCGGGGTTCAGCAACAGCAGGGCGGCGGACCGGGCTCGCTGGAGTTCACCAGCCAGTACGGCACGTTCACCGCCGGCAGCCTGCCTCGCGTCGACCAGCAGTCGAGTGGAACGAATTCGCAGAACCAGCCGGCACCGCAATCCGCCTCGCCGACCCACGCGCACGCGTCGTCCTCGGAACCGTCCTCGAACCAATCGCTCCGGAGCAACCCGTCGGGTGTTGACATCTCCGACATCACGGCGGCGATCGAGGCGCTGGCGGGTCTGCACGCGAAAGGCTTCCTGACCGACGACGAGTTCCACGCCAAGAAGTCGGAGTTGCTGGGGCGCTTGTGACCGGGCTGTCGGAGCCTCGTGGCAGTCTGTACGAGTGAGCCGAAAGCCGTTACGTCTGGCCATCCTCGAAGCAACATCGATGCTCGATGCTGCCGGTGTGCCGAGCCCACGGGTCGATGCGGAGCTGCTCGCCGCACACCTCGTCGGAGTCGATCGCGGCCGTCTCGGTCTGGTGCCGCTCGTGGAACCCGAGCTCGTCGAGGCGTACTTCCGAACCGTCGAGCAACGCGCGAAACGCATTCCGCTGCAATACATCACGGGAACCACGTCGCTGGGCAACATCGACGTCGAAGTAGGACCGGGCGTGTTCGTGCCCCGACCGGAAACCGAATTGTTGTTGGCCTGGGCTCTGGCGTTCCTCGAAAACGTCGACCACCACCCGCCGGTGATTCTCGATCTGTGTACGGGCTCGGGGGCATTGGCACTGGCGATCGCAAACGCTCGGCCCGACGCCGTCGTCCATGCCGTCGAACTCGACCCGTCGGCATTGGCGTGGGCCCGGCGCAATGCCGATCTGCGCAGTGGCCTCGGTGATACCCCGATCGCACTGCACCACGGCGACGTCACGGCCCGTGACCTGTTGACCGAGCTCGACGGTGCAGTCGACATGATCGTCGCCAACCCGCCCTACATCCCGGAGGGGGCAGAACTCGATCCCGAGGTGATCGACCACGATCCACACATGGCGCTGTTCGGCGGTGCGGACGGACTGTCGGTCATCGAACCGATGATCGCCAACATCGCCCGCTGGCTTCGGGTCGGCGGTGGCGTCGCGATCGAACACGACGACTCCAATGGCAGCGAGGTTGCAGCGTTGCTGTCCAGGCGACGAGTGTTCACCGAGGTCACCGCGCATCCGGATCTGGCGGGCAGGCCCCGGTTCGTCGTCGCCGCACGGGCACATCCGGCCTCGGCCTGACGACGGGAACGGCAGGCGGGCGACACCTGACATCACTTCGTTATCGAAGGTGGAAGGATAGGTGCCGTGAGTACCGTCTACGACTGCCGTGAAGCCGACGCGCGCGCTGCCGGATTGACCGCTGCCCGCGGTGCCCTCAAGTCCGGCCGACTCGTCGTGATGCCTACCGACACCCTGTACGGGATCGCCGCCGATGCATTCGACGGCAGCGCCGTCACGGATCTGCTCCGCGCGAAGGGCAGGGGACGCGACATGCCCGTGCCCGTGCTCGTCGGATCGTGGAACACCATCGACGGACTGGTCCAGAGCGTCCGACCACGCACCCGAGATCTCATTCGTGCCTTCTGGCCCGGCGCACTGAGCATCGTCGTGCAACAGGCTCCATCCCTGGCCTGGGATCTGGGCGACGCCCAGGGCACCGTCATGTTGCGGATGCCGCTGCACCCGGTTGCACTCGAGCTGTTGCGCGAGGTCGGCCCACTCGCGGTGTCCAGCGCCAACATCTCCGGCAGTCCACCCGCCACCACCGTGACGGAGGCACGAGAACAACTGGGCGGCTCGGCCGCTGTCTATCTGGACGGGGGACCGGCCGATCACGCGGTGGCGTCGACCATCATCGATCTGACGAGCGATCTAGCTCGAATTCTGCGGGTCGGTGCAATCCCCACCGAGAAGATTGCCGAGGTTCTCGGTGTCACCGCCGAAAGCCTGGTCCCGGGAGCGTCCTGACATGCCTGTCCGCGCCGCATGAGCGTCGAAATGCTGGCTCAGTCGAACCTGGGTGCAGGTGTTCCGATTCGCGAGCTGCTGCTGGTCTTTCTCACTGCCGCAGTGGTCACGTTCTTCGCCACCGGCGGGGTCCGCGTAGCCGCCGTCAAGTTCGGGGCCGTCGCCGTTCCACGTGATCGTGACGTCCACGTACAGGCGACCCCGAGGCTCGGGGGAGTGGGCATCTACGTGGGCATGCTGGCTGCGCTGCTGTTCGCGTCGCAGCTGCCCGCTCTGGCACGTGGATTCGACGTCGCCTACAACCGCGACATCCCGGCCGCGCTGGTCGCGGGCTTCGTGATCGTGCTCGTCGGCATCATCGACGACCGATGGGGTCTGGACGCCCTCACCAAGTTCGTCGGCCAGGTGACGGCAGCGGGCGTGCTGGTGATCATGGGTGTCAGTTGGGTCGTCTTGTATCAGCCGTGGGGAGGCGAGCCCGGTCAGCCGGGCAGCACCCTGGTTCTCGATCAACTGCAAGCCGGACTGGTGACGGTTCTGATCACCGTCGTGATCGTCAATGCGATGAACTTCGTCGACGGTCTCGACGGTCTGGCGGCCGGTCTCGGGCTCATTTCCTCGCTGGCCATCTGCATCTTCTCGGTGGGGCTGCTGCAAGAGCAGGGAGGCGACGTCGGCGTCTACCCACCGGCGCTGATCGCAGCGGCGCTGGCGGGCGCGTGCCTGGGGTTCTTGCCGCACAATTTTCAGCCCGCGCGCATCTTCATGGGAGATTCGGGCTCCATGCTCATCGGGCTGACGCTGGCCACGATCTCGACGAGCGCCTCGGGGCGGATCCCGCTGACGGCGTACGGTCCACGAGATCTGTTGGGTTTGCTGTCGCCGCTGCTGCTGGTCGGGGCCGTGATGCTCATTCCGATCCTCGACCTGCTGCTGGCTGTCATCCGCCGCACCCGAGCAGGGCGCAGTCCCTTCAGTCCCGACAAGATGCATCTGCACCATCGGCTGCTCCAGATCGGACATTCGCACCGCCGGGTGGTGCTGGTGATCTATCTGTGGGTCGGTGTCCTCGCTTTCGGGGCGGTGGGGTCGTCCCTGTTGGATCGCCGAATCGTGGTGCTCCTGGTCGCGGCCGGCCTGGTGTTCGCGCTGGTCGTCACCGCTGTACCCACACTGAGGGTGGATCGATCGCATGGGTCGCGAGTACGAAGCGCTCGACGGGGCGGCTGATCCCGTCGGCGGTTCGCGGTCGCGTGCTGGGTACCCTCGACAACTGTGACCTTCACTCCGCAGTCCATGCCCGATCAATTCGCGCCGCTGCGCGCCGCAGTCCGATACGGACTCATCGGACTGGTGGTGCTGACCGTGGTGAGTGTGGGCATATCCGTGGCCGCGGCCGGAACGCCCGGCCTGTGGGGATCGATCATCGGCGTGGCCATCGGCGGAGGCTTCGTCATCACGACGGCGTTGTCGGTTGCTCTGACCACGCGTTTCCCGGCCTCGGCGGTCGGAGCCCTGTTGTTGGGCGGTTGGTTGGTGAAGATGGTGATCGCCCTGATCGTGCTGGTCGCACTCAAGGATGCCGACTTCTACAACCGTTACTCGTTGGGACTGACCATTCTGGGAGCACTCGTCGTCGTTCTCGGTGCGGAGGTCTTCGGGGTCGTCAAGACCAAGGTTGCCTACGTGGACAGCGTCCCCGCCGAGGACAAGACCGACGATCGGTAGTACGACAGCCTGTCGTAATCGGTTAAGCTGAGGGCCGCCTACACAACGTCGTAGTTCTGTTGATAAAGTTTGCATCAAGCGGCGGGCAAGACCGGGACGAAAGAGACTTTTCCCCGGACTCGACCCCCGCAGGTAGCAGTCAGCGTGAGCTTCCTTACAGTAGGCCCGGAGTCATCGACTTCGGCAACGTAAGGTTCCGCCCTGAGAGTTGCCGAGTCGACGTGAGTCGCCGACACCCGACAGACGCTTGGCCGATGAAGACCGGGCCTCAGCCTCTGACGATTGCGAGCCGATTTTCGTCGACTTGATAGATCGTCATTGTCCGATCGAACCGCAGTCGCTACCCGGCTGCGGCCCGAACACGGGAGAGACCGCTGAGCGTCACCACCCTGGCTGCGGAATACAGTCCGCCGTCACTATCCGATTTCTTTCCTCCCGCGGTGCTGTTCGAGGGGACCCCGTTCGAGCTCGACAGGCTGATGCTCATCCGCATCCTGATGTCGGCGATTCTGATCATCTTCATGGTGGTTGCCCTCCGCAGCCCGAAGATCGTTCCGCGTGGTCTTCAGAACGTCGGAGAGATCGCTCTCGATTTCGTTCGGATCCACGTTGCAGAAGATGTGCTCGGTAAAGAACAGGGTCGTCGGTTCCTGCCCGTCATCATGACCATCTTCTTCACTGTGTTCGCGGTGAACGCGAGCGCCGTCATTCCGTTTCTGAACATCTCGTCGAATGCCCGCATCGGTCTACCGATCGTGCTTGCCGCGGTCGCGTACGTCGCGTTCATCTACGCAGGTGTCAAGAAGTTCGGTGTCGGAAAGTTCGTCAAGGGCACCATCGTCATCCCGGGCATTCCGCCCGCGATGCACGTGCTGCTGATCCCGCTCGAGTTCGTCTCGAACTTCGTACTCCGTCCGTTCACGCTGACGGTGCGTCTGCTCGCCAACATGCTGGCCGGCCACATCATGCTCGTGCTGTTCTTCAGCGCGACCCAGTTCTTCCTCTTCGAGGCGTCGGCCGGGCTGAAGATCTTCGCTGCACCCTCGCTCATCATGGGCTTCTTGTTCACGATGTTCGAGATGCTGGTGATCTTCCTCCAGGCCTATATTTTCGCGCTGCTCACGGCGATCTACATCGATCTGTCGCTGCACGCCGACTCGCACTGACCGACCAACTGACCGAACCAGCTACACCGCCACCTCCGACACCCGGATGTGGACCGAAGAAAGGGAACGGAAAACCCAATGAGCCTTGAAGTTCTGGCCCAGGCGCAGGAAATCACCGCAAGCGGATACGGCGCCATCGGCTACGGCCTCGCAGCGATCGGCGGTGGCATCGGCCTCGGCCTGGTCGTCGCCAAGAACATGGAAGCAACCGCTCGTCAGCCCGAGCTGGCCGGTCAGCTCCGTACCACCATGTTCCTCGGCATCGCATTCACCGAGTCCCTCGCCCTGATCGGCCTCGTCGCCGGCTTCATTCTCTGAGAGCGCGATGACAAACGCGATTACGTTGCTGGCGGCGGAGGGGGAGGAATACAACCCTCTTCTGCCCGCAACCTACGACATCGTTTGGTCGATCGTCTGTGTCGCGGCAATCGGCTTCCTCTTCTGGAAGTACGTGGTGCCGCGCTTCACCAAGGTTCTCGCTGAGCGTTCCGAGCTCATCGAAGGCGGAATCAAGAAGGCCGAAGAGGCACAGGCAGAAGCCAAGGCTGCACTCGAGCAGTACCACGCTCAGCTGGCCGACGCCCGTTCCGAGGCCGCGCAGATCCGTGAGGAAGCGCGCACCCAGGGGCAGGCGATTCTCGCCGAGATGAAGGAAAAGGCGCAGGAAGAAAGCGACCGGATCGTGGCTGCAGGTCACAATCAGCTCGTTGCTCAGCGTCAGCAGATCGTCACCGAACTTCGTGGCGACCTCGGACGCACGGCCGTCGAACTCGCCGAGAAGGTCATCGGAGAGCAGCTGTCCGACGACGCGAAGCGTTCCAGTTCGATCGATCGCTTCCTCAACGAGTTGGATTCCGTCACCGCGGACTCCGCATCCGGAAAGTGAGTCGAACCATGTACGCAACTTCTCGTGAGGCACTCGCCCGCACGCGGTCGGTAGCCCACGAAGCTCTGGGGTCCGCGTCGGCAGGCGAGGCAACAGCCGTCGCTGCTCAGACCGGTGCCGAGTTGTTCGCCGTCGTCGAGACTCTCGACGCGCAGCGCACGTTGCGTACCGCTCTTGCCGATTCGTCGGTCGAGGGCGTTCGGCGAAGCGATCTGGCCGGAGAGGTCTTCTCCGGCCAGGTGTCGAGTGCAACGGCGACGATCGTCAAGGCCGCGGCAGGCGAAAGCTGGTCCAACGCCCGTGACCTGCTGAACTCGCTGGTCGAGCTGGGTCGTGAAGCACTGCTTCGCGCCGCGGCCGATCAGGATCAGTTGGACACGGTCGAGGACGAACTGTTCCGGCTCGGACGGATCATCGCTGCCAACCCGCAGCTCGAGCAGGCCCTGTCGGATCGCTCGAAGCCTTCGCAGGCCAAGCGCGAACTGCTCGGTCGTCTGCTCTACGGCAAGGTCACCGCGGTCACCGAGGCGCTCGCAGTTCAGGCTGTGACGCGTCCGCGGAAGGCGGCCCCCGCCGACGTACTCAACGGTCTGGCCGATCTGGCCGCTGAACAGCGCGACCGCGCGGTGGCACACGTCCGGAGCGCAGCACCACTGAGCGACAGTCAGCTAGAGAAGCTGACGGCCACCTTGACCCGCACGTACGGCAAGCAGGTCACGGTGCATGTCGAGGTCGATACCGAACTGCTCAGCGGACTTGTCGTTCGTATCGGCGACGAGGTCATCGACGGTAGCGGGGCAGGCCGCCTCGCTGCATTGCGAAAGACGCTCAAATAGTCCGACACGGACACAGTAACGAGAAGAAGCGTCTCGACTTTCGAGACATTTCACCCCGCGATCATTTGAAGGAAGAGCAGGAAACACTATGGCGGAGCTGACGATCTCCTCCGACGAGATCCGTAGCGCGATCGATAACTTCACCGCGAGCTACTCACCGGAGTCTTCCCGCGAGGAGGTCGGCACGGTTACGGACACGAGCGACGGAATCGCTCACGTGTCCGGATTGCCGTCGGCGATGTCCAACGAACTGCTGGAATTCCCCGGCGGAGTCCTCGGTGTCGCGCTGAACCTGGATGCCACCGAGATCGGTGCCGTCATCCTCGGTGACTACGAGCACATCGAAGAAGGCCAGGAAGTCAAGCGCACCGGAGACGTGCTGTCGGTCCCCGTGGGCGACGGCTACCTCGGCCGCGTCGTCGATCCTCTGGGCAAGCCCATCGACGGCCTCGGCGACATCGAGTCCTCCGAGACCCGCGCCCTCGAACTGCAGGCTGCCTCGGTGCTCGAGCGTCAGCCCGTCGAGGAGCCGCTGCAGACCGGCATCAAGGCGATCGACGCCATGACCCCGATCGGCCGCGGCCAGCGTCAGCTCATCATCGGCGACCGCAAGACCGGCAAGACCGCGGTCTGCATCGACGCGATCCTGAACCAGAAGGCCAACTGGGAAAGCGGTGACGAGAAGAAGCAGGTTCGCTGCATCTACGTCGCCATCGGCCAGAAGGGCTCCACGATCGCAGGCGTCAAGGCTGCACTCGAAGAGCAGGGCGCACTGGAATACACGACCATCGTCGCGGCTCCCGCGTCCGATTCGGCCGGCTTCAAGTGGCTCGCCCCGTACACCGGCTCGGCCATCGGCCAGCACTGGATGTACCAGGGCAAGCACGTCCTCATCGTGTTCGACGACCTGACCAAGCAGGCCGAGGCGTACCGCGCCATCTCGCTGCTGCTGCGTCGCCCGCCGGGCCGCGAGGCATACCCCGGTGACGTCTTCTACTTGCACTCCCGTCTGCTGGAGCGTTCGGCGAAGCTGTCCGACGAGCTCGGTGGCGGATCGTTGACGGCCCTGCCGATCATCGAGACCAAGGCCAACGACGTCTCGGCGTACATCCCGACCAACGTCATCTCCATCACCGACGGCCAGGTCTTCCTGGAATCGGACCTGTTCAACAAGGGCGTCCGTCCCGCGATCAACGTCGGCATCTCGGTGTCCCGAGTCGGCGGCGCGGCACAGACCAAGGGCATGAAGAAGGTCTCCGGATCTCTTCGCCTCGAGCTCGCTCAGTTCCGCGAGCTGGAAGCCTTCTCGGCGTTCGCTTCCGACCTCGACGCGGCCTCCAAGGCACAGCTCGAGCGCGGCGCACGTCTGGTCGAACTGCTCAAGCAGGATCAGTACGCCCCGGTTGCCGTCGAAGATCAGATCGTCTCGATCTGGCTAGCAGGCCAGGGTACGTACGACTCGGTGCCCGTCGGCGACGTCCGTCGCTTCGAGACCGAGCTGCTCGAGGATCTGCACCGCAACGCCGGCGGCGTCTACGACAGCATTGCCGGCGGCAAGGCCCTCGACGAGGACAACCAGAAGGCACTGACCGAGGCGACCGAGAAGTTCAAGGCCGGATTCGTCGATTCGGACGGCAACCGCGTCGTCAACGAAGCGGAGGCCGACACTCTGAACGCCGATGAGGTCAGCCAGGAGCAGGTCAACGTCACCCGCAAGACAGTCAGCAAGTAGGCCGGCGATGACAGGTGACAAGACGAGTACAGAAGGGAGCGTGAACAGCTAGATGGCAAGCATTCTCGAGCTTCGCTCCCGCATCAAGTCGGTCAACTCGACCAAGAAGATCACCAAAGCACAAGAGTTGATCGCGACATCGCGAATCACCAAGGCTCAGGCCCGCGTTGCCGCATCGAAGCCGTACGCGGAAGAGATCACCAAGGTGCTCTCCGCGTTGGCGAGTGCATCGAGCTCGCTCGATCACCCGCTGCTCAACGAGCGACCCGAGCCCAAACGTGCTGCAGTTCTGGTCGTGACCAGTGACCGCGGTATGTGCGGCGGCTACAACTCCAACGTGCTCAAGGAGACGGAGGAGCTGTTCCAGCTGCTCCGTTCCGAGGGCAAGGATCCGGTCATCTACGTCCTCGGCGCAAAAGGCCTGGGCTACTACACATTCCGCGAGCGGGATGTGAAGGGTGCCTGGACGGGCTTCTCGCAGGAGCCCGGCTATGCCGACGCGGCCAAGGCGAGCAGGCACCTGGTCGAGCTGTTCATGGCCGGCTCGGGCTCCGAGGTCGACGCTCCCAACGGTGAAGGCACCGTCGAGGGCGTGGACGAGTTGCACATCGTCTACACCCGCTTCGTGTCGATGCTCACGCAGAAGCCCGAAGTTCGCCGTATGGCACCGCTCGAAATCTCGTACACCGACGAGGAATTCGAGATGGGTGCAGATGCGCTGAGCGACTCGCCGAACGCAGATGTGCAGGCACAGTACGAGTTCGAGCCGGAAGCAGGAACTCTGCTCTCGGCGCTGCTGCCCAAGTACATCAGCACCAGGATCTACGCGTCGTTGCTCGATGCAGCAGCGTCGGAGTCCGCGGCGCGTCGTACCGCCATGAAGGCAGCGACGGACAACGCGAACGAATTGGTCGAGACCCTGAGCCGCCAGGCCAACCAGGCTCGGCAGGCCCAGATCACCCAGGAAATCAGCGAAATCGTCGGTGGCGCCAACGCGTTGGCCGACAGCGCAGGAAGTGACTAAGCAATGACCGCAGCAGTAGCCCAAGAGAACGCGAGCGGAGCGGACACACAGTCCGGCCGTGTCGTTCGGGTCATCGGCCCCGTTGTGGACGTCGAGTTCCCGCGCGGCTCGATTCCCGCACTGTTCAATGCCCTCAACGCAGAGATCACTCTGCCGACCGTGGCCAAGACCCTGACGCTCGAGGTCGCACAGCACCTCGGCGACAACTTGGTTCGCACCATCTCGATGCAGCCCACCGACGGACTCGTCCGCGGCACTGCAGTCGTCGACTCGGGCAAGCCGATCTCGGTTCCCGTCGGTGACGTCGTCAAGGGCCACGTGTTCAACGCCCTCGGTGACTGCCTGGACACCCCCGGACTCGGCCGCGACGGCGAGCAGTGGGGCATCCACAGGAAGCCACCAGCCTTCGATCAGCTCGAGGGCAAGACAGAGATCCTCGAGACCGGCATCAAGGTCATCGACCTTCTGACCCCGTACGTCAAGGGCGGAAAGATCGGATTGTTCGGTGGTGCCGGCGTCGGCAAGACCGTTCTGATCCAGGAAATGATCACTCGTATCGCACGCGAGTTCTCCGGCACCTCGGTGTTCGCAGGAGTCGGCGAGCGCACACGTGAGGGCACCGACCTTCACCTCGAGATGGAAGAGATGGGCGTCCTCCAGGACACCGCCCTCGTCTTCGGCCAGATGGACGAGCCGCCCGGCACGCGTATGCGCGTGGCGTTGTCGGCGCTGACCATGGCGGAGTACTTCCGCGATGTTCAGGGACAGGACGTTCTTCTGTTCATCGACAACATCTTCCGCTTCACCCAGGCCGGTTCGGAGGTGTCGACCCTTCTCGGTCGCATGCCGTCGGCCGTCGGTTACCAGCCCACGCTGGCGGACGAGATGGGTGAGCTCCAGGAGCGCATCACCTCGACCCGTGGACGCTCGATCACCTCGCTGCAGGCGATCTACGTTCCCGCCGACGACTACACCGACCCGGCCCCGGCCACGACGTTCGCGCACCTCGATGCGACCACCGAGCTCTCGCGTCCGATTTCGCAGATGGGTATCTACCCCGCTGTGGACCCGCTGAGCTCCACCTCACGCATCCTCGAGCCCGGCATCGTCGGCGCGGAGCACTTCCGCGTCGCCAACGAGGTCAAGCGGATCCTGCAGAAGTACAAGGAACTGCAGGACATCATCGCCATCCTCGGTATGGACGAGCTTCAGGAAGAGGACAAGGTTCTGGTCGGCCGCGCACGTCGCCTCCAGAAGTTCCTCGGCCAGAACTTCATCGTTGCCGAGAAGTTCACCGGCGAGGCCGGTTCGGTCGTGTCGCTCTCCGACACCATCGAGGCATTCGACAAGGTCACCAAGGGTGAGTACGACCACCTTCCCGAGCAGGCCTTCAACAGCTGTGGCGGTCTCGACGATGTCGAGGCAGCCGCGAAGAAGATGGCCGGAAAGTAGACCGACGTGACTTCTTCCGAGAAGAGCGGCATGGAGGTCTCCCTGGTCGCTGTGGAGCAAAAGCTGTGGTCCGGTACCGCGACCATCGTCAGCGCTCAGACCACCGAAGGTGAGATCGGCATCATGCTGGGCCACGAGCCCGTCCTCGGTCAGTTGATCGAGGGTGGCACGGTGTCGATCACGACCACGGACGGCGAGAAGCTCATCGCGGCCGTCCACGGTGGATTCCTGTCGGTGACGGGCAAGACGGTCACCGTGCTGGCAGAATCGGCCGATTTCGCCGACGACATCGATGTCGAGGCGGCACGGGCTGTAGTGGCAGAGAACGGCGACGACGTCGAGGCCATTGCGGTGGCCAAGGGTCGTATCCGCGCTGTCGAGCGGTCCTAGGTTCACGAGAAGCCGCGACGAGACCTGCGATGCACTACGGATTGATTGTTCTGATCATTCTGGTTGTGCTGCTCGCAGGCATCGTCGCGGCTTTCGCGTACCGTCTGATGGTTCTTCGCCGCGGTGGAACCGCGGCGATCATGCGGGTGTTGCCGTCGGACGGCGGCGCAGGTTGGCGTCACGGCATCATCCGTTACGGCGACAACACGCTCGTCTTCTTCAAGCTGTCGAGTCTTCGCCCCGGCCCTGATCACCGCCTGGGTCGGCAGGACATCCACGTGGGTGATCGACGAGCCCCACGGGACACCGAGTTCGACATCATGACTCCCGACATCGCGGTGTTGGAACTGTCAGACAACGGCAAATATTTCGAGATCGCCCTGGACAGAAGTGCGTTGACCGCTTTCCTGTCCTGGGTCGAGTCTCGGCCCTCCGGCCGCTCGCGTCGCCGCAGGCCTGCGGCCTGATCAGCTCTCGTCGGTAGCCGGTTCACCCGGCGTGCGGCTCGATCCGGGGACCCACTGGACGTCGCCTTCGGGGTTGGCGTAGCGGCTCAGAATGAACAGTAGGTCCGAGAGTCGGTTGAGGTATTTCGCGGGCAAGGCACTCGTTGTCTCCGGGCTTGCGTGCACAGCAGCCCACGCCGACCGCTCCGCGCGTCGGGCCACCGTTCGCGATACGTGAAGCAGCGCTCCCAGCGGCGTTCCGCCGGGCAGGATGAACGACGTCAGGGCGGGAAGATTCTCGTTGAACTCGTCACACCACCCTTCGAGGCGGTCCACGTAGCTCTGATCGATGCGCAGTGGCGGGTACTGCGGATTCTCGACGACCGGAGTCGACAGATCGGCGCCCGCGTCGAAAAGATCGCTCTGGATCGTGCGGATCACCGAGTGGACCGATTCGGGCGGGTTGCCCAGTGCGAGAACCACACCGAGGCTGGCGTTGGTCTCGTCGCAGTCAGCGTAGGCAATCAGTCGTTCGTCGTTCTTGGACACCCTGGAGAAATCGCTCAGCCCGGTGGTCCCGTCGTCGCCGGTTCTCGTATAGATGCGGGTGAGGTGGACGGCCATGGGCGCTACGGTACCGCGCGGGTGTCGGCCGGTCCCGCTGGCTACGCTGTCGACGTGAGTGAACGCTTTTTGGTCAACGGTGGTAATCGCCTCGTCGGTGAGGTGGCGGTCGGTGGTGCGAAGAACAGCGTCCTCAAATTGATGGCGGCGGCGCTGCTGGCAGAGGGTACGAGCACGATCACCAATTGCCCCGACATCCTGGACGTGCCACTGATGGCAGAGGTGTTGCGTGGGCTCGGCTGTGAGGTCGAGTTGGAGGGATCGGTCGTTCACATCACCACGCCTGCTATGCCGAAGTATCACGCCGATTTCGCGGCAGTCCGCCAGTTCCGAGCGTCGGTCTGCGTGTTGGGACCGCTGGTTGCGCGGTGCAAGCGAGCAGTTGTGGCACTGCCGGGTGGTGACGCGATCGGGTCGCGTCCCCTCGACATGCACCAGTCGGGTCTTCAATTGCTCGGGGCGCGCAGCGAGATTCAGCACGGGTGTGTCGTCGCCGAAGCAGACGAATTGCGCGGCGCGAACATCAGACTGGCTTTTCCGTCCGTCGGTGCCACCGAGAACATCCTGATGGCCGCAGTCCTGGCCACCGGGGAGACGGTCATCGACAACGCCGCGCGTGAGCCGGACATCGTCGACGTGTGCAACATGCTCAACGAGATGGGTGCCGACGTCCGTGGTGCCGGCACGTCGACCTTGACCATCCGTGGTGTGAGCGCGCTGAAGCCGACGACCCATCGGGTGATCGGCGATCGCATCGTTGCTGCGACCTGGGGAATCGCCGCTGCCATGACGCGTGGGGATGTGCGAGTCCGTGGTGTCAATCCCAAGCACCTGTCGTTGGTGTTGGACAAGCTGAGATCTGCCGGTGCCGAGGTCACCAGCGAGCCGGACGGCTTCCGCGTCGTTCAGCGCGAGCGGCCGCGGGCGGTCAATTTCGCGACGCTTCCGTATCCAGGGTTCCCGACCGACCTGCAGCCGATGGCCATCGGGCTTGCAACCGTCGCCGACGGCACGTCGATGATCACCGAGAACGTCTTCGAGGCTCGATTTCGGTTCGTCGAGGAGATGATCAGGCTGGGGGCCGACGCGCGTACCGATGGACACCATGCGGTGGTTCGCGGTGTGCCGCAGCTGTCCAGTGCGCCGGTGTGGTCCTCCGATATCCGAGCCGGAGCGGGTCTTGTGCTCGCGGGATTGGTGGCCGACGGCACGACAGAGGTGCACGACGTGTTTCACATCGATCGCGGTTATCCGAGATTCGTGGAGAACCTGAGTGCACTCGGTGGCAGCATCGAGCGGGTCAGCTGAGTAGCGCGGCTTTCAGCGCCTCGACCAATATGTTGATGGCATAATCCAATTCGTCGTCGGAGACGGAGCCGTATCCGACGACGATTCCACCGCGCGCTGTGGGCGAGCGGGTCGAGTGCTCGAGCGTCGGTACGTCCACACCCTTCGTGGCGCAGGACGTAGCGACGGCACGGGCTGCGTCGGAATCGAGTACCAACACCGTGTGCAGTCCGGCTCCTACTCCCCGGAGCTCGCCGAACCTGGCCAGCGCTGCGGCGACCATGCGGTCGCGGGTGCGATAGAGCCGCCGCGCCGCTCGAACGGCTCTGTCCCATTCGCCGTCCCGCAGCATCGACGTCATTGCCTGCTGAACGGGAACCGATGGAAGATCGCCGATTGCGCGGCGCGTTGCCGAGATGCGGTCGACCATCGACCGGGGTGCCACCATCCAGCCGAGACGTATCCCGGCACCGAGGGTCTTGGAGACGGTGCCGAGGTAGACGGTTCGGTCGGGTGCCAATTCGGCCACAGTGGGTAAAGGTGCTGCACCGTAGCGAAATTCGGAGTCGTAGTCATCCTCGATGATCATCGAATCGTTGTCGCGGGCCCAGTCTGCCAGGGCGCGACGGCGACCGATGGGCATGAAGGCCCCGGTCGGGTACTGGTGCGACGGCGTGACGTACACCGCTGGTGTCCGCGGGGGAGCCGAGCCGAGCTGTTCGACGATCAGGCCGGCGCCGTCGACGGAAACGTCGTGTACCGACCATCCGCGGTGCGTCGCAAGCGCCGCAGCGGACTTGTAGCCCGGATTCTCCAGTGCCAGAACATGTTCGATCGACTCGGCAACCGAAAGCGTACCCAGGGCGAGATCGAGACCATGGATGCTGCCCGTCGTGATCACGATCGACGCCGGGGTGGTGTGAAGACCGCGTGCGCGGCGCAGAAGCTCGGCGACGCGAGTTCTGAGCTCGAGCGTGCCGGCAGAATCGGGATAGTCGGCAGGGGGCGGTGTGCTGCCGACGTCGCGCCATGCGCGCTTCCAGGCATCCGACGCCGAGGGTGGAGTCCACGGGATTCCCGGACGGAGCGATATGCGCGGGGGAGTTCGTGGTGGTGCTTGTGCACTCGGCGACACCGCCACCGACCGACCTGCGCGGGGAATACGTCGGACATAGTTGCCCGAACCGCGCCGGGGATCGAGCCATCCTTCCGCGACGAGCTGTTCGTAAGCCTTCTCCACGACCGCACGCGCAATGCCCAGATCGACGGAAAGTGCTCGGGTACTGGGTAATCGAGAATCGGGTTGCAGCTCTCCGTCGTCGATTGCGGATCGGATGCGATCGGCCAGTTGGACGGGAAGCGTCCGAGAGTCGGCGCGGTCGATGGTGATCGACAGAGAGATCGGGAGCATGGAGCTTCGGGTATCCCTTGGCTTTCTCGACAAAGTGGCCTGAACAAGTTTGCCTTGATTGGACCACGACAGAAGGCCACTTGTCCGGCATCTTGTGAATCATGACAGTCGACGACGTGCCTCTTTCCCCGACAGCGCGAACCGTAGTGATGCGGGGTAGCAACCGTGCCAGCCTCGAACGGGCAACGTTGCTCGACGTCCTACGCTCGGCGCGCATCTGTCATGTCGGCGTGGTCGTGGCTGGATTGCCTCGCGTCGTACCGACGGTGTTCGGCGTGGATCCCAACGGTCCGGACAGGGAGGGCACGCTGTATCTCCACGGATCAGTGGCATCACGCAGCATGATCGACGCTCCAGAGCAGGACATCTGCGTCACTACGACCGTCGTCGACGGACTCGTCCTTGCTCGATCGGCATTCCACCATTCGATGAACTACCGAAGTGCCGTCGTGGTCGGCCGACCCCGCAGAGTGGAGGACGCCGATGAACGGATTCGGGCGCTGGACGCGATAGTCGATCAGGTGGTCCCCGGTAGAAGCGCGCATCTGCGTTCGCATACGAGGAAGGAGCTTGCTGCGACCGCGGTACTGGCGCTTCCGATGTACGAGGCGTCGGTGAAATCGCGGACCGGTGGACCCGCCGACGACGACCACGACATTCGACAGAGCGACGTGTGGGCGGGCGTCGTCCCGGTGTGGGAGGCGATCGGTGACGCCGAACCTGCCGAGGATCTCGCGGAAGAAATACCAGTGCCGGACCATGTAGATGCTCTGGGACGGAACGCATTTCGGCGGTGAACGCTGTTGCAGGAGAGGCAGATCGTGCTGTGGCTGTCATCACATGCGGCTGTTGCAGCGCGAGGCGGGACCGATGACGTGACGCTACGAGGTCGAGCTGCGCAAATGCCCCAAGACCGTCGGTCGACCTGCCGATTTGCGTTGGTGTGGTTGGTGGCGTAACTTTTGTCGAGTCAGAGCGACGGACACCGACCCGGTCTTCACGGACTGGGTGAACGAGGTTGGACGTGTGGTTCGGCAGGTTGTGTCCCCCAAGAGTCGGGCCTTGTGTCCGAGACCAAGCTGGGATACGCTGGAACAGTTGCCCTCGAGGCCGACGGACTGTGTGTTCGTGGGGTGAGAGTGTGTGCGTGTTCTTTGAGAACTCAACAGTGTGTCGATGAATGTCAGTGCCGAATTTATTTTGGTGAATGCATTCGATGTATCAGCCATCCGCTTGTGGTGGTTGTTGTCGGGTGTTGTTTGAAATGCTAGTTGAGTTTTTTTGCTAGTGATTTGACTTGATGTCTTTGACTGATTCACGGTCCCTTGTGGGTCCGTTGTTTCGCAGGTCTTTTACGGAGAGTTTGATCCTGGCTCAGGACGAACGCTGGCGGCGTGCTTAACACATGCAAGTCGAGCGGTAAGGCCTTTCGGGGTACACGAGCGG
>NZ_NOYW01000012.1:0-36200 GCF_002258965.1 Rhodococcus sp. 05-339-2 | reverse complement strand
CAAAAGCCGAGTACGTCATGGCACCGTACGCAGACTTCAACCTGCTGAAGTTCCCCGATCGTGATCAGGCTCTGGAGAAGATTCTCGACCTGACCATGCTCTCGGACATCTTCCCCACCGGCTTCCACGGAGCGGTCACCGCAGGAGTCAAACCCGGTGCGACGGTGTACATCGCGGGCGCGGGACCGGTCGGCCTCGCTGCTGCGGTCGGTGCGCAGTTGCTGGGAGCGTCGGTGGTGATCGTGGGCGACATGAACGCCGACCGGTTGGCCCAGGCGCGAACGTTCGGCTGTGAGACCGTCGACGTGGGCAAGGGTGCACCGCAGGATCAGATCGAACAGATTCTCGGTGTGCCGGAGGTCGATGCCGCGGTGGATGCGGTGGGCTTCGAGGCCCGCGGTCACGGTGGAGATTCGTCGAGGGAGGCCCCGGCCACGGTTCTCAACTCGCTCATGGACATCACCACGGCGGGCGGCGGCATCGGCATCCCGGGGTTGTACGTGACCGGCGATCCCGGCGGCGTGGACGAGGCTGCTCAGCGCGGAGCTCTGTCGCTCAGCCTCGGCACCGGTTGGGCCAAGTCGCTGTCGTTCGCCACCGGGCAGTGCCCGGTGATGAGCTACCACCGCGAGTTGATGAATGCGATTCTGAAGGAACGTGTTTCGATCGCGAAGGCGGTGAACGCGACGGTCATCACTCTCGACGACGCACCGCGGGGCTACCGCGAATTCGACAGCGGAGTCGCTCAGAAATTCGTCATCGATCCACACGGCATGATCGCGAGCTGACACCAACCCTGCCGGCACGGTCACAGTCGAGAAGAACGCGACGGTGACCGTGCTGCGCCGAGTTCGGCAGATGTTCGTGACACCTATGCTGGGGTGATGTTCCTACTCTTCGGTTTCGGCAGCAAGCGCAAACACGTCGGCCCAGGCTCGACGCGGACCTGCCCGCGGTGCCACAACACCACGCAGTGGGCGCGCATGAAGCAGTACCAGCAATTCACGCTGTTCTTCGTCCCAGTTGCTCGGTGGAAGCGGGTCCAGTTCGAGCAGTGCGGAATCTGTGGTGATGCAGTGTCGGTGTGAAAGCCTCCAGAATCCTCGGCTCGTGAACATCGCCGAGGACTACGCGGCATGGAAAGCGCTCGGCCCCGGTGGGCTACCCGCCAACATGGTGGGGTGGGCAATCACCGAGATCCTTACCCCGCTCGGTAGGGATCCGTTGACCGTGCGTGGCGTCGACGCCGCATCGTCGGCGTGGGAGCTGCCAACCCGGCCCGGCCCCCGTCCGTCGGTGGCCTCTTATCCGATTCCGCATCGCCAGCTGAACGGAATCGCGCCGGGCGGCCCGGTGTCGATGTTCGACGTCCTCGAGTCCTGTGCGCGTGCAGATTCCGATCGTCTTTACCTGGGCACAAGTCATTTCGAGAAGCGCGGGCAGGCTCTCTACGTGGTCGCCGAGGCCCGACGACCCGGTGTGGTGAGACAAGCCGGTGGGGAGATCGCTCACGTCCACCCCAGCGACGGGTCGCTGCACGTCGTCGCGCAGCACGGCGATGCCCAGCGCATCATCGATGCCGGTTGGGGAGAATTGCATCCGCTGGCCGGCCGCCCACCGATCGGACTTCCCGAGCCCTACGTCCTGCTGTACTCGCCTCGAGACCGTCACGACGTCGAGCAGATCACCCGGATTCTCTATCGCATTGTCGAAACTGCCGTCAGCACAGGCTGATCGCTCGATCGCCGAGCGGCGCTCGGGAGCTCGGCAGCCCACGCGAGCTGCCGAGCCCCCGATGACGACTCACGCCGGTGCCAGCACCACCACCGAGTTGTGTCCGCCCATTCCCAGGGAAGATTTGACGGTCAAGCCGGGCTCCGCAGCGGTGAAACCGTCGAGCAGCAACGGGTGCGCATCGGATACCTGCGGGGCTGCGGGCACGAGTCCACGCTCGAATCCCATCACCGCAGAGATGGTTTCGATCGCCGACGCCGCGCCTTGGCAATGTCCGGTCAACGGCTTCACCGAATACACCTGCGCGTGGGAGTCCAGCACCGTCTCCAACATGGTGGTTTCCGCTGCATCGCACTGCGCGGTGCCGGGTCCGTGGGCGTTGAGATACCGCACCTGCCTGGCAGTGACGTCGGCGTCGGCCAAGGCCTGCTCGAAGCAGTCCCGCACCTGGGTGAGCGCAGGGTCGATCGAGGTGGCGTGAAACGCGTCGTGTGTCATCGAACCGCCCAGCACCCGTGCGTACGACGCCGAACTGCGCGTCGACAGTACGAATGCCGTTGCGGCCTCGCCCATTCCGAAACCGCGGCTACCTTCTTGGAACGGCCGGCAGCCTTCCTGCGGCTCCACGTCCACGACACCGACGCCGAGCTTGACGAAGTGGTCTATGTTCTCCGGAGTCAGGGACAGATCCGTGGCGACGAACACCACGTCGTCGACGAATGCCGTATCGAGCCACATCTTGGCGGTGAGCAGACCGGCGTTGCCCGACGCGCACATCGCCGAGACGTTCATCGCCGGGCCGTGAAAGCCGTATTCCTGCATCAACAGCGACACCGGGGTAGACGGCATGAGTGTCAGGTAGTCCCGAACACGGCGTTCTCCGCCGTCGAGCAGATAGAAGTTGCGCCACTCGTCCACTTCACCCAGGACGACGGCATGGATCAGACCCACCCGTCGACCCGGCTGCCAGCCACGCGCCAACGCATCTTCGACGGCTTCGCGTGCGGCCCCGCGAAGTGCACGCCCGAATCGACTCGATACGTCGTTCTCGTCCCCGCCGTCGGGAACTTTCGCGAGCCACACCGGATTGTGCCCGGGTCTGGTCTGGTCGTGGTGCAGGGTGGCCGCCGCCTTGCCGGTGAAGAGGCCGTCCCACAGTGCGGATGCGCCCCAGCCGTAGCCGGACAGTGCGCCGATCCCGGTGATGTCGATGCCATGAGAGCTCATCGTCGAAATCCATTTCTTTTCGAGGTACGCGAACCGGATTCGGCTCGCTCCTCGATTTAGCCCGGTAAACCGGCATCGGGTCCAGCCGAGAAAGAGGCATAGCGCCCGAATCGGGCGGTACACTCCAGAGGTGCCTCGGTAGGTGGTTCAATCGGGTGTTGACCGTCTGTCTACGAACGCGAGGACCGAGCATGGAATCAGGGGAGCGCAACAGCGTCGGCGACCCTGATTCACGTGCCGCGTCGCCAGGACTGGCGGATCGATATCGGGTTCTCGTCGAACATTCACCGGATGCGATCGGAGTCCACCGACGAGGCGTGATGGTCTACCTCAACCCCGCCGGAATGAAGTATCTCCGTGCCCGGAGTGCCGCCGACGTCATCGGCCGCCCGATCACGGCGTTCATCGCCCCCGAGTCCGTTGGGCCCATGCTCGAACGGATCGCCGCCCTCGACAGGCACGGCACCGCCAGTGCAGCGTCGGAGGCGACGGTACTGGCCCTGGACGGGACGGTCCTGACAATGGAAGCGGTGTCGGTTCGCACGGTCTGGAACGGCGAGCCGGCGTACCAGGTGATACTTCGGGATCTCACCGAGCACAAGGCTGCGCAGAGGGCGCTGCAGAAGCAAGCTGCACTGGTCGAGCACGTCAGCGACGCCATCATCGGGGTGTCCGCCGACGGTCTGGTGTCGAGTTGGAATCCCGCCGCCGAGTCGGTCTACGGACGACCGGCCGCGGACGTACTCGGGCGTAGCGTCTCGCATGCGGTGGGGGTGCCGTGCGATCCGGCCGCCATTCTCGGTCTGGGTGGTCGGCTGTGTGAGTCGCATCGGCACGCGGACGGATCGGCGCTGGCCGTGATGGTCTCCGCAGCCCAGATGCCCGACGGTTACGTGTTGGTCTGTGCCGACCAGAGCGCGGTGCGCAGAGTCGAGGAACACTTCACCGCCGTCGTGGAATCGCTGGAGGCGGGGGTGGTGGTCCTCGATCACTCCGGCCGCATCGAATCGGCGAACCTCGCAGCGAAGACGATTCTCGACATTCAGGTCGGAATGGCGACGGCAGGACAGGCGTCGGTCCTTCCGTTTCGCGTGTACGGCACCGACGAGGGGCCGATCGAGCCGCACGAGCACCCTGTCGCCGTCACCAGCAAGACCGGACAACCCTGCCAGGCCGTGATCGGAATCGAACGGTGCCGGGACGGCCGACACTTCTGGTTGTCCTTGACGGCGACGATGCTCAACGCATCCGACCCGACCCCCTCGGTCGTCGCGACGTTCGTCGACATCACCGACACCTATCGGATGAGCATGAAGCTCGAGCATGCGGCCACACACGACGACCTGACCGGCCTGCCGAACAGGCCGTTGATCCTGGCTCGTCTGGACGAGCAGTTGGCCGAGTCCGATCGCGAGGACTCGATGGCCGTGCTGTTCATCGACCTCGACAACTTCAAGACCATCAACGATCTGTACGGTCACACCGTCGGCGACGCCGTTCTGGGTGTGGTCGCAGACCGTCTGACGCGAGCCCTTCCGGCCGAGGCCTTCGTGGGGCGTATCGGAGGCGACGAGTTCGTGGCCGTCGTTTCGCACTGTGTGGGGACCGAGGCCGACGACGTACGCGCCGAGCTCGCCACACCGATCACGGTCGCGGGGCGGGTGTTGACGGTGACTGCGAGCATCGGCGGCGTGACCGTCGACCGCGACGACACCCGAAGTGCCCTGGACATACTCGACGATGCAGATCACGAGATGTACCAGGCCAAGCCGATCACGCAGTACATTTCGCATTCATAACAACATCGGTAGCAATCTGTTGTTTCTGTTACCGAAGGTACGCATGGTGCGTACGACTCGGACATACTTCGTCGGTGATATCGACCGCGCGCAGGTTCCTTCTCGTCGTACCCATGGTGATCCTGGCGGTCGCCGGGTTGCTGTTCTCTGCTGCAGGAACCGGTGCCGCTGCGCCCTCTGTGTGGCGCTACACGATGGTGGCGTTCGGTAACGACAGCGATCGAGACATGGATGTCTACGAATCCGGCGACGGCACCGATTTCACAGCGCTGCAGACAGCGGCGTACCGACCGCCGTCCGGAGTCGTGCGTGACGCGAGCATATTCCGGCACACCGACGGTATGTACTACGTGACGTACACGACCGGCGGAGGTGCGAACATCGGCTTCGCGCGCAGCAGTGACCGCGTGAACTGGACGTTCCTGCAGAACTTCCCGATTCCGTTCTGCTGCGCTTTCCTCCCGGGCACCGGAGCCGGTACCGGCTCGGCCAGCCCATCCGGGTTCAGCGGATCGGCCGGCTTCTCGGACGGACCGTCGTTGTCTCCGTTCACCACGAAGGCGTGGGCACCGGAGTGGTTCGTCGAGGGAGACCGTGTCAGCGTCATCGTGTCGCTGTCCACCGGCGGTGGGTTCGTGCCGTATCTGATGACGGCCCTGGATCCGGGCCTGAGGATGTGGAGCTTTCCGGATCCGTTCGTCGGCATCGGAGCCGACCACATCGACACCACTGTGGTGAAAGTAGGGCCGACCTATCACGCGTTCACCAAGAACGAGACCCACAAGGTCATCGAACACTGGACGGCGCCGTCGTCGATCGGTCCGTACACCCTCGTCCCGAGCCGCGATTTCGGGCCACTGAAAGAAGGTCCGACCGTCATCGAATTACCCGACGGTACATGGCGGTTGTACTACGACGACTACACCAACCGAAAGTACTTCTACTCCGACAGCACCGACGGGTTGAACACCTGGTCCGAGCCTCGGGAACTCCCGGGTGTGTCGGACACCGTCCGTCACGTCGGTGTGATGAGAGAGCCCGCCTGACAGTGGTTTTCGCGTCAGTCGGTGGCTCCTGCGAGTGCCCGTAGCCCGGCCGCGATGAACTCCCCGGTGGCCTCCGCGGCATTGCCTGCACCGGCCCCGGTGTCGGAGCCCGACAGCGCGCGGTGGGTGATTCCCTCACCGATCACTCCGAGCTTGAAATTGGCCAGGGCGAGGTAGAAGCCCCAATCATGAAGTTCTCGACCGGATTCCACTGCGTAGTGTTGTGCGAGGTCCGCCGCGGACGGGTATCGATCGCTCGTCCATGCAGCGTCTGCGCCGAGGACCGCATCGAAGACCGGTTGGCGGTAGATGCACATCAGTGCGACGTCGGTCAGGGGATCACCGAGCGTCGACATCTCCCAGTCCACGACCGCAGCAACGGAACCGACGTCATCGGCGTCGAGAATGGTGTTGTCGACACGATAGTCGCCGTGCACGATGGACGACGCAGATCCCGCCGGTACCGCCGCTTCGAGCGCGCGATGCAATCGGTCGACATCGGGCAGGTCGCGAGTCTTGACTCGGTCCCACTGCCGAGCCCACGTGGC
The DNA here is from genome assembly GCF_002258965.1 of Rhodococcus sp. 05-339-2. Lineage (NCBI taxonomy): Bacteria > Bacillati > Actinomycetota > Actinomycetes > Mycobacteriales > Nocardiaceae > Rhodococcus > Rhodococcus sp. 05-339-2. The sequence goes on along the minus strand of NZ_NOYW01000012.1, from coordinate 29,846 downwards.
GACCTGCCGCGCGACGAAACCGTCGGGTCGGCCGAAGGTACCCAGGCCGACGGCGTCCGGATCCACCGCATGCAGTCGCGCGAGAACTCGAACCAGCTCCGCGGCGTTGGCAGTGACCTGCTCGTCCGTCAGATCGTCGAGATCTTCCCGCGTGCGGACCACTCGGCCGGGGACGAACTCCACGACGGTCATGGGCGCACCCAACGTGGAACCGTCTCGGTCGAACGCGACGGTTCGAGCGACCGGTACATCGGTGCCCGCCAGCGCCTCGGTGACGGCCCATTCCCGGGCCATGTCGTGCGCGGAGGGCGTCAGCCCACTGGTGGGAGGTCGACGGACGACCCAGGTCGAGGTGTCGTCGTACGCCCGGTAGGTGAGATTGGACCGACCGCCGCTGATCATCTCGACCGACAATGCGCCGTCGACGTCGATTCCGTGTTCTCGAAGAAACCGTTCCAGCGCAACGAGATTCATACCGGGCAGTTCGCTCACGCCTGTGCCTCCCGCGCTGCGCGCTTGGCAGCACCGATCGTCCGCTTGGCGATGGCCCACCGGTGTACCTCGGACGGGCCGTCGTAGACCCGGAACGGGCGTACTTCGCGGGAGAGCCTGGCCAACGGAAGATCGTCGGAAACCCCGAGGCCGCCGCACATCTGGATACTGCGGTCGACGATACGGAAGATGGCCTCGGCAGCGAACGTCTTCGCGATCGACGTCTCGTTGGCCGCGTGCCCACCTCGATCCAACTCGAAGCACGCCACCGTCAGCAGCGCCCTGGTGGCCGCGATGTCGATCTCGTTGTCCGCGACCATCTTCTGCACCATGCCGAGGTCTCCGAGCTTTCCGCCGAATCCCTCGCGCCGGGCAACCTGCGCGACGGCGATGTCGTGCGCACGGCGGGAGGCTCCGAGCCAGCGCATCACGTGCGTCATCCGGGCAGGGCCCAATCGAACCTGGGCGTACGCGAATCCCTCGTCGACGGCACCGAGCACGTTCTCGTCGGGCACGAACGCGTTCTCGAAGAACACCTCGCAGTGACCGCCGATCATCGCTTTGTCCAAAGTACCGATGTGTCGGCCGACCCTGATTCCCGCGGTGTCGGCGGGTGCCAGGAACATCGTGGCCCCGCCGCGATCGCCGGGCGCGCCCGAGGTGCGGGCCATGATGATGAAGAAGCCTGCGCCGTCGGCTCCGGTGATGAACCACTTGTGCCCGTTGATCTTCCAGCCACCCTCGACTCGCTCGGCGGCGGTGGTGAGTGCCGCGGGATCGGAACCGGCACCCGGCGCGGGTTCGGTCATCGCGAAAGCCGACCGCACGTCGCCGCGCGCGAGCGGAGCGAGAAACTGCTCTTTCTGCGCTGCCGACGCGATGTGAGCGAGCATGTGCACGTTGCCTTCGTCGGGGGCTCCGAGGTTGAGGGCGATCGGACCGAACAGCGAGTATCCGGCTTCCTCGAACACCGGTGCCCGGTCGCTCATCGACAGCCCGTGGCCGCCGTACTCGACCGGCGCGTGCGGCGCGAACACGCCTGCGTCCTTGGCGGCCGCCTGCATCTCGATGCGTAGATCGTCACCTCCGGCGTCGGCGACGTTGCCCAGGAATCGGTCTTCGATGGGAAGCACATGATTGCGGGTGAACGTGCGTGTCCGATCGATCAGCTTCTCGATGTCGGGGTCGTACGTCAGATCGATGGCCACGATGCGCTCCCATTCCGATACCGACCGAACACTCGCTCGGTCACTGGAAGATTGGCACAATCGGTCGGTCGGGTCAAGGATCCCCGGGTAGCTATCGGTGCCCGCCGGTCGTGGCACCCACCGTGCGACGGGCGATGTCGAGATAGACCGCCACCAGCTCGCTCGGAGTCGACGGCCCGTCCGGTCGATACCACGTCGCTACGCCGACACACATCGTCGTCACGGCTCGACTGGCGTCCCTCGGGTGCGGTGTGTCGAACAGGCCCGCATCGACACCGGCGGCGACGATCGCGTCGAGCAGTCGTTGTTCCTCGTCCCGTTTGGCAATGTAGGCGGAGCGGTTCCCGGGATCCAGGCTGCGGATTTCCGTCGAGCACACGAATGCGGCGTCGCGCCTGTGAATGTGGAACAGCAGTAGCGATTCGACGACGGCGTCGAAACGGTCACTCGGCGACGTACCGGCACCGGCCTCGGCCGATCGAGTTCGCTCCAACAGCTCGTCCATCGCCGCGTCCATGATGCCCACCAGAAGAGCCTGCTTCGACGGAAAGTGGTGGTAGAGCCCGGGAACCGACAGTCCGGCTTCCGCTGCGATCTGCCGAACCGATGTTCCGTGGTAGCCCTGTTCCACGAACGTCTTCAACGCCGACGACAAGGCAGGGGAGAGGTTCGAGCCCTCGTACGTTCGCCAGGTGGATGTCGCGGTCATGCGCCCACCGTAGATGGCCGGGCGGCGGGTGTGGTCCCGGAAGCACCCGGTTGACACTTCTGTTGTGATCCGTAACACTACCGAGTATCGACCGAGCGAGTGTTCGGTCGGTCGATCTCGGTCAGGCCAACGTTCGATCGAAAGAGTCCTCGATGCCCCTCACCATCCTCGATGCCTGGCGCGCCCGGGTGTTCCGGTCGCCCGACCGGCCTGCATTGGCGTACTTCGATGCCGTTCTCACCGCCCGCGAGGTCGACGAGGCCTCCGATGCTCTCGCTGCCGCGTTCGCGGACCGCGGAGTGAACCCCGGCGACCGCGTCGGCATCTACCTGCAGAACGTTCCGCACTACGCACTGACGTTCTTGGCGCTGTGGAAGATCGGTGCCGTAGCTCTGATCCTGAATCCGATGTACCGCAACCGAGAACTGCGACACCTGCTCGACGACGCGGAGCCCGTAGCGCTCGTGTGTGACGAGTCCGATCTCGGCGAGCTCGAAATCTCGTTGCAAGGCAGTACGATTCGGTTCTTCGTGAGCACCAGCGGACTGGATCTGCAGACTCGCAACGATCCGCGAGTGTTCGCCGCGACGACGCGGGTCACGCCGACACCCGAGAACGACATGCTCGGCCTCGTCGAGGCCTACCGCGGTCGAGTGCTGGACGACACCGCACCGCAGCCGGACGATCTTGCGCTGTTGGCATACACCTCCGGAACCACGGGGCCGCCCAAGGGGGCTCGGATCTCGCACGCCAACGCGTTCGCGACGGCCTCGGACTTCGGTGAGCGTGCAGGTACGGAGGACGGCGACGTCGTCTTCGCCGTCGCGCCGCTGTTCCACATCACCGGGGCCATGCTCGATGCTGCTGTGGCTCTGGTGCGTGACTGCGTGCTCGTGTTTGCTCACCGCTTCCACGCAGGCGTCACACTGGACGCTTTCGTCGAGCATCGAGTCACCTACACCATCGGATCCATCACCGTGTTCAACGCGATCTCCGAGAGCCCCGGCGCGGACCGCAGACATTTCGCCTCCGTCAAGGCGCTGTACTCCGGCGGCGCACCCATTCCGCCGGCCACCGTCTCCGCGTTCGAGGCGAAGTTCGGGTGCTACATCCACAACGCGTACGGAATGACCGAGACCACCGCAGGCGTGATCGCGGTACCGCCAGGACTCCGGGCACCGGTGGACGCGTCGAGTGGATCGTTGTCCGTCGGACTGCCCCTCCCTCGCGTGCGGTTGCGCACACTCGATCCCACCGGGCTACCCACCGAAACGGGAGTAGCCGGCGAGTTGGAAGTGTCCGGGCCGCAGGTGGTCTCGGGGTACTGGCAGAACCCGGAGGCGTCGGCGTCGACGATGCCCGAAGGTCGCCTGCACACCGGGGACGTAGCGATCATCGACGAACAGGGCTGGGTCTATCTCGTCGACCGACTCAAGGACCAGATCAACGTCTCCGGATACAAGGTCTGGCCCCGAGAAGTCGAGGACGCCCTCTACGAACACCCGATGGTGTTCGAGGCAGCCGTGGTCGGTCGTCCCGACACCTATCAAGGGGAATCGGTGGTCGCGTACGTGTCGGTCCGCGGTGGTCCGGCCGTGACCACGGACGAGCTGATGGCCTTCGCGCGCGATCGGCTCGCTGCCTACAAACGTCCGAAAGAAATCCACATCATCGACGAGCTGCCCAAGACGCAGACCGGGAAGATTCGTCGCGCAGCACTCAAACCTGTTTCAGCACAGACTCACTCGAGCGAAAGTGGCACCCCATGACCGTCGGATCACCCCGCGACACCCGCTCGACACCGGACATCTCCTCGCGGAAGAAGTCGTTGTTCGCCAGCACGATCGGCAACGTACTCGAATGGTACGAGTGGAGCGCCTACGCAGTGTTCGCGCCGTTCATCGCCGCGGCGATGTTCAGCCAGAGCGATCCGGTCTCGGCCCTGCTGTCGACGTTGGCGGTGTTCGCCGTCGGATTCCTGATGCGGCCGCTCGGCGGCATCGTGTTCGGCCGGATCGCAGACAAGAAGGGGCGCAAGTTCGTTCTCGTCACCACCATGCTGATGATGGCAGCCGGAAGCCTGCTGATCGGCATCATGCCCACCTACGGAGCGATCGGGGCCTGGGCATCGGTACTGCTGCTGCTCGCCCGCGTCATGCAGGGTTTCGCGCACGGCGGCGAGTCGGCGACGGCCTACTCCTACGTCGGCGAGATCGCGCCACCGAACCGTCGAGGCATGTGGGGAAGCGTCGCGTTCGTCGCGATCTTCGGTGGCTCGGCACTGGCATACACGGTCGGTGGCGTCATCACCTCGACCCTGTCCGAATCTGCTGTCGGTCAATGGGGTTGGCGCATCCCGTTCCTGCTGGGTGCACTCCTGGCGCTGTTCGCTCTGTATCTGCGCAAGAACATGGACGAGAGCGACGTCTTCGATTCGGAACAGAACAAGGTGAAGCAGGCCCCGATCGCACGCAAGACCGTCGTGAAGGCGATCGTATTGATGATCGGAATGACGTCGGGAATCACGGCGGCGCACTACACCTGGACCTCCTACGTCTCGACGTTCGCCATCACACAGCGTGGGATGAACCCCGACACCGCGTACTGGATGCTGGTCATCGCTCAGTTGATCGCGTTGGTGTCGCTGCCGTTCTTCGGTCGTCTCTCGGATTCGATCGGTCGTCGGCCGATGCTGGCCGCCTTCGCCGTGCTGATGTTCGTTCTGCAGATCCCGCTGACGATGATGATCTCGACGCAGTGGTGGACGTTGCTGCTCCCGTCGACGGTTGCATTGCTCGTCATCGCCGTTCCGGCTTCGATCTTGTCGTCGACACTGTCGGAGAGCTTTCCCACCCGACTCCGCACGCAGGCAATCGGATTCGCCTATTCGTTCTCGGTGGCGGTATTCGGCGGAACTGCGCCCTATCTCAACCAACTCTTCCTCGGCCTCGATCTGGGTTGGGTGTTCGGCGTGTACATCATGTTCCTGGCCGCGATGACCGGTGTCGCGTGCTTCTTCATGAAGGAAACCAAGGGAATTCGACTCGAAGATGTCTGAACCGACTTCGGTCGAGCTTGCTCCTGACGTGACGTGAGGTTCTACCGTCTGATTCATGAACAACAACGGTCCGATCACCTGGGGAATCGGTGACGTCGCGCGTCGAACCGGCGTCACCGAACGTACGTTGCGGTACTACGAGGAACTGGGTTTGCTCGCCCCCGACCGAGACGGCGGGGGCAGGCGTCGGTACGGCGGGGGAGACCTCGATCGGCTGTACCGAATTCGGTTGCTCCGAGAATTGGGTACACCGCTTGCCGATGTCGATCCGGAAGCGATGGACCTCCAGCACCTGACGCGGCAGCATCTGACCGACCTGGACCATCGGATGGCACAGCTCGCCCGGGTGCGCGAACGGGTTCGGGCGGTCGAGGACCGGCTTCTGCAGGGCGCTCAGCCGGGAGACGACGCCTTGTTGGACCTGCTGTCGGGCCTGTCGACCGACGAGCCGGCGGTGACCAGGCGTACCACTTTGCTCGTCTATCGAGACATCGCGGCAGCCCATTCCTACCTCGTCGACGTGCTGGGACTCGCACCGGGACCGATCGAATACGACGGCGACCGAGCAGTCCACGGCGAGGTTCACGCCGGTGACGGTGTTGTCTGGTTGCACCGCGAGGCTCCTGAACATCGGATGGTGTCGCCCCTGACCAACGGCATGGTCACCGCCTCGCTCGCTGTCCTGATCGACGACGTGGACACCCATCATGGACGGGTGTCCGCAACCGGCGCAGCAATCGACTACGCGCCCACCGACATGCCCTACGGCGTCAGGGAGTACGGCGTTCGTGATCTCGAGGGTCACCTGTGGTCCTTCCAGACGCCGATCTCGGAACCGGTGGCGTCCTGAATCCGTTCGCCCCTCAGCGGATTCGTCGGTGATCGAGCAATGAGGTCGATGCAGTATCGGCGAGGTCACTGCCTCCCAGAAGACGCATGAGCAGAAGGCCGTCGAGCATCGCCACGGCAGCCGCCGCTTCCGTTCGTCGATGGTGCGCGTCGCCGACCACGAAGCCCCCGAGCCATTCGATCCAGCCCTCGACCAAGTGCGAGGCCACAGATCTGTAGGGCTCGAGTCCTGCTGTTGCTTGTCCGATCGCCTCGAAGTACAGACCGAACAGCGGATCGTACTCAGGCTGTGCCACAACCGGCCACGCCGTCGCGACCAATGCGCGGTGATCCCTCATCGGCGTCGAGAACGCCGCGGCCAACACGGTTTGCAATCGATCTCCGACTACCGACAGCACAGACGTGACGAGGTCGTCCTTCGTCGGGAAGTAGTAGACGACCGTGCGATCGCTGATCTTCAAACGCGCTGCGAGTCTGCCGAAGGTCAAGCGGCTCAGGCCGCCTTCCAGGGCGGCCTCCAGTGCCACGGACAGCATCTCCTCGCGTGAATGTCTCTTGACCACTCCTTGATCGTAGTGGCCACTACAGGTAGCTTGAGTTGTAGTGACCACTACAACTCGAAGGAGATGTCATGCGTACACGTTCGACTCCATTGCTCGCACTGTCGGTTCTGCGATCGACCGCCGGAGTGGTCTCGTGGGTGAGTCCAGCGCACTCGTGGCGTGCCTTCGGTCTCGGACCCATGCGTCAAGCCGGAAGTGCGGGGGTGGCGACGCGTCTGTTCGGAGTTCGCGATCTCGCGCTGGGAATGGCACTGCACCACCCATCCGCAGACGTTCGCAAAGCAGCCGTGGAGGCCGGGATCGCGATCGATGTTCTCGACGTCGCGGCAAGTGTGATCGGACGTCGTGCGGGCGCGCCTGCGGCGAGTCTGGCCGGAGTGGCCGCTGGCGCAACGCTGTTCGTCGTGCTGGGCGTGACGATCATCGCGGACTCGGATTCCTGGTGATCATCCGGTCAGCGCGTCGGTATCGGTCGCCGCCTGTCGAACATCCTCGGTCGGGGTGACGTATTTCGTGAAGCACGGCTAGCTTGGACGGCATGCGTCGGCTGGGCGCGGTGGATATCCGACAGAAGGGCGAACTCCCATGACCGATGACACGCTGGCCGACTTCGAGCGAACCGAGTTCACCGCGGACGGGCGGACCGCGCCGGTGTATCGCATCGGAACCGGACCGGCCGTGATCGTGATGTCGGAAATGCCGGGCATCACTCCGAGGGTCGCGGACTTCGCGAGAACCGTTGCCGGAATCGGTTGTACGGCCGTTGTTCCGCACCTGTTCGGAGTCGACGGCAAGGATCCGCTGGCCGCCCCGCTGGGACCGCTCGGCACCGTGGCCACCATGTCCCGCGCCATGGTGCCGGCGTGCATCTGCCGCGAATTCACCATCCTGGCCACCGGCAGATCGTCGCGCATCGTGGTGTGGTTGCGCGCTCTGGCGGCGCAGGAGCACGAGCGCTGCGGCGGACCGGGCGTCGGTGCCATCGGAATGTGCTTCACCGGCGGATTCGCTCTTGCGATGGCGGCGGACGATCGACTGATCGCACCGGTGCTGTCGCAGCCCTCACTTCCGTTCGCGGCATCGAAGTCTCGCGGTAGGTCCATCGACATCACCCCCGGCGACCTCGACAAGGTGAAGAGTCGTTGTGCAGCAGGCGAGCTCACGGTCCTGGGGATGCGTTTCGAAGGCGACAAGATGTGCCCGCCCGCGCGATTCCAATGGTTGCGCGAGCAGCTCGGCGACGCATTCGTCTCGGTGGAACTGCCCGACTCCGCCTTCAACCCGGAAGCATTCGGACCGCCGCATTCGGTCGTCACCGAAGGACTGATCGATGCTCCGGGGGAGCCGACACGGCAGGCGTTGGATCAGGTGCTCGACCTGTTCCGTAGTCGGTTGCTCCCGACAGAGTGAGTAGATCGCTGTCTCGCCCCTGCTGAGTACCGAGCAACTCGGTCGGCGAGCCCCGAATTCACGACCACGGAACGGTGGCCTGCAGAACCGCCTCCTTCAACGCGCCGGTCCGCAGTGCCGTCACCGCCTGGTAATCGGGATCGGCCACCATGTCGCTGAACGCCTTGCGCGAGGGGTACTGCACCAGCAGAACCGCATCCCAGGCCTGACCGTCGTCGGCTACCAATGCCGTCGAGCCGTCGCCCGCATACAGCACCGTCGCGCCGTAGCGCGGGAGGAACGTCTCGTCCAGTGCTTTCGCATACTCTGCGTACGAATCGCGGCCACCGTCGGCGAACCGCAGCAGGTTGAGCATCACCACAGGCCCACCGGGGTCTTCTTCCAGATAGCGCCTGAGGTCTCTTCCGCGGGGATCGACAGCCATCGATCGAGTATGCGTCAGCCGACGATCCGATGGAGAGGAAATTGCCACCGCGCACGCACCACCGACGGCACCACGCATCGAAAATCCAGCACGGACGGCGGCGAAGGGCCTCCGAATGCAGATACAACCGACAGTATCGGTGACACCGCCGGGCAGTTGGCCATGGCGGTTGTCATGGGAGCGCGCTCGATTTCTTTGCCCGGGTGACAGGTCCTCGGGACAGTCGACCGCTCGTTCAGCGAGTCGATCCGCTGTTCGATGCCGAGACGGTGGTTCCATGGTCAGCGGTAGAACTTGTAGAGCGGGAAACCAGTGACTCGATGAATGGGAAGTGTGTCGTCCATGGCCGATGTTGAGAAAGTGACCGTATTCGGAACTGGAGTGCTCGGTTCGCAGATCATGATGCAGGCGGCGTACCATGGGAAAACCGTTGTGGGATACGATATTTCAGACGAATTGTTGGCCAAACTGCCGGATCGCTGGGAATGGATGCGCGGATACTACAAGCGCGACCTGAAGACCTTCGACGAGGCACGTTTCGACGAGGCCATCGAATCCATCACGACCACCACCAGCGTCGCGGAAGCCGTTTCGGACGCCGACCTGGTGATCGAAGCGGTTCCGGAGGATCTCGAGCTGAAGAAACGTGTCTGGTCGGATATCGGCGCGTCCGCCCCGCCGAGAACTATCTTCGTGACCAACTCGTCGTCGCTACTGCCCAGCAGCTTTGCGGAGGCCACCGGGCGGCCGGAGAAATTTCTCGCACTGCACTTCGCCAATCTCGTGTGGCGGTACAACACAGGTGAGGTGATGGCAACTGCTGCAACAGATCCCGTTCACTTCGACACCGTACTGAACTTCGCTTCCGAGATCGGTCTCGTTCCCGTTCCGGTCCGAAAGGAAGTACCGGGATACGTGTTGAACAGTCTGTTGATTCCGCTGCTGCAAGCAGGAGCCAACCTCTACGTCGGCGGTGTTGCCAATCCTGCCGACATCGACAATGTGTGGCGAATAGCCACCGGGGCGCCCGCCGGTCCGTTCCAGATATACGACACGGTCGGCTTCAACGTCGCAGCACACATCGCGCGCGCAAGCGGTGGCGAGGATCAAGTGAAATTCGCCGATATGCTGCAAAAGGGCATCGACGCGGGAAAGACAGGCCTCGGGGACGGAGAGGGTTTCTACACGTACGATTCCGACGGCCGGCGACTCGATGCTGTCGAGTCGTGGAACATCAACTGAAAGCGCTCGATCTGTGTCTCATTCCGATGGAAGAGACTGTTGTCGAGGTACGGCCGGACAGCTTCCCGTCGTAGCCCGTCGCGCACCGCAGCGATGGCCGCCGAGCCGGATCAACCGAGTTGCCGCAGTTGAATCGCGGTGTCGAGCGCCAGCCGATGCCACGCCGATCGCGGATCTCGGCCGGTCAGTTCCTGGGCTCGGCGCAGTCGATAACGCAGCGTTTGCGGATGCACATGCAACTGTGCCGCTGCGGCCGTGGCGGTGCCGGTGGCGATGAAGGCCGAAAGGCCCTCGAGGATATGCGCATTCGCGGCCTCGATGAGCGAGCCGAGTACGGTGCGCACCACCTCGCTCGTGTCCGCGGTGGGCCGCGCGGTCAACAGTGCCAGCAGCTGCCCGTCGCCGGTGTCGAGCACGGCACGATCGTCGAACGCATGCTCCGGTGCCGTGTCCAGAGCATCGGAAGCGAGCCTCCACGCGCCGCTGACACCGGCAATGGTCGACAGCTCCACGAGGCATCCACGCACACCGGTCGCTCGGGACGCGCCGTCGGCACGGTCTCGACCGATCGAGGACGGCAGCAGCAGGATCGCCCGCTGCTCGCGTCGGGTGCACAGGTGACTGCGCGTCGTCGACGGCGCGGTGCGATCGGGCGGCGCGAGTCCCAGTGCGAGAACCAGAGATTCGATGGTGTCATCGGTCAGTGCTCTGCCCGCGCTTGTCATTTCCACCACCAGTAGATTCGGGTGACCGGACAGTTCGAGGTCGAGTTCGCGGGCGCGATCGGCCACCGCTCCGGGCGAGTTGTGTCTGTTCGCCAGCAGGTCGTCGAGCAAGAGGGCGTGAGCCTGCGCCCGATTGGATGTGAGTTGTTCGCGCGCAACGATGTACGCGCCGATGATCTCCTCGGATATCGCGTCGATGGCGTCGAGCACGCCCAGGCTGAGATCGGCGATGTCCGGTGGGTCGAGCGCATCGAGGTACTCGGTCGCCACGTGCCGAACGAACACGCTCGATGCAACTCGATAGGCTCTGAGCACGTCGGCCAACGGTCGGCCGTCGGCGGCGCGAGCCGCACCGATCGCGCGAAATCGACTGTGATCACGTCCGTCGAGAGCCGGATCGCCGCCTGCCCACAGCGTCATCAGGCGACGCAGCGACCAGTAGGCGATCGCCTCGACATCGGCCGACTGCGGACCGTCCAGGGTGCGGTAGACCGGAATTGCATCCCGCACGGCCTGCACTGCCGACGCCACCACAGCCACCAGTTCCGCTTCGATCTCGGCGACCACCGCGGTCCGGGCTCGGTACATCGCGGCATCGTCTCATATTTGTCGGTGGCTGATGAACCGTATTGTCAACGAAGCTGATTTCCTTGAGTTCCGGCGCCCACGACAGCACAGTCGAGGGAGACAGTCGGGTCGAGCAGAAGAGTGGGGCAATGGACGCAGACGTGATCGTGGTGGGTGCAGGCTTGGCCGGACTGGTGGCGACCGCCGAACTGGCCGACGCCGGAAAACGGGTGCTCCTCCTCGACCAGGAGCCCGAGCAGAACCTGGGCGGTCAAGCGTTCTGGTCCCTGGGCGGTCTGTTCATGGTCGACACCCCGGAGCAGCGACGCATGGGCATCAAGGATTCCGCGGAGCTTGCGTGGCAGGACTGGCTCGGCACCGCTACCTTCGATCGCGGCATCGACGATCCGGCCGGCGAGGACTACTGGGGACACCAGTGGGCGCGCGCGTACCTCGACTTCGCGGCCGGGGAGAAGCGCTCCTGGCTGCACGCGCAGGGCGTGCGGTGGGTACCCGTAGTCGGGTGGGCCGAACGTGGTGGCTACCTCGCCGAGGGACACGGGAATTCGGTTCCGCGGTTCCACCTGACCTGGGGTACCGGGCCCGGGGTTGTCGCACCGTTCGAGCGGCGCGTGCGGGAGGCCGCCGACAAGGGATTGGTGCGCTTCGGTTTTCGTCACCGCGTCGACGAGTTCATCGTCAGTGCAGGCACAGTTGAGGGAGTTCGCGGCGTAGTTCTCGAACCCAGTGCCGCGGAACGAGGTTCGGGTAGTACCCGCGTCGAGGTGGGCGAGTTCGAGCTGCGTGCCGGAGCCGTGCTCGTCACCGCGGGCGGCATCGGAGCCAACCACGACATGGTGCGGGAGAACTGGCCGGCACGGTTGGGAACGGCTCCGAAGTCTCTGATCTCCGGAGTCCCCGAACACGTCGACGGCCGCATGCTCGGCATCACCGAGAAAGTCGGTGGACGTCTGGTCAACAAGGACCGCATGTGGCATTACACCGAGGGCATCAAGAACTGGAATCCGATCTGGAAGAATCACGGAATCAGAATCATTCCCGGCCCGTCGTCCATGTGGTTCGACGCGCGTGGTCGACGGTTCCCGGTGCCCAATTTTCCCGGATTCGATACCCTCGGAACGTTGAAAGCCATCCAGGACAGTGGATTCGACTACTCCTGGTTCGTTCTGACGCAGAAGATCATCGAGAAGGAGTTCGCGCTCTCGGGATCGGAGCAGAATCCGGACATCACCGGCAAGAACCTCAAGCTCGTCCTCGGCCGAGTATTGCCCGGTGCCAGCGGACCGGTCGAGGCGTTCAAGAAGAACGGAGAGGATTTCGTCGTCGCCGACACCCTCGCCGAACTCGTCCAGGGCATGAACAGGATCTCCGGCGAAAATCTGATCGACCTCGTCGATCTGAAGCGGCAGATCGAGGCCCGCGACCGTGAGGTCGACAACCCGTTCACCAAGGACCTGCAAATCTCCGCAATCCACAACTCGCGTCGTTCGCGCGGAGAACGCATCGCGCGTACCGCCTCGCCGCACAAGATCCTCGATCCCAAGTCGGGTCCGTTGATTGCCGTGCGTCTGAACATCATCACGCGGAAAACGTTGGGCGGCATCCAAACCGACCTGCAGGGCCGGGTTCTCGACGGCGACGGACACGCGATCGACGGGCTGTGGGCGGCCGGTGAGATCGCAGGATTCGGCGGCGGCGGTGTGCACGGGTACCGCTCACTGGAGGGAACCTTCCTCGGTGGGTGCATCTTCGGCGGCCGGCAGGCGGGACGCGCGATCGCCGCGCAGGCGTGACGGTGGCCCTCAGAATCGGTCGTCCCGCGCTGCCGGGTCCGGCGGAGATCGCCACCACTGAGTCGGCGGGTCCCCATTCGCCGGTGACAGTGTCGTTTCTCGGTGTCAGCACCGTGCTCTTCGACGACGGCCGATCGGCGATCCTCACCGACGGCTTCTTCTCGCGACCGTCGCTTCCGAAAACCCTCGTACGACCGCTGCGGTCGGACATGGGGCGCATCGATGCGGCCCTGCGCAGAGCGGGGATCACCACGCTCGACGCGGTGCTGTGTGCCCACTCGCACTACGATCACGCACTCGACTCGGCGGCGGTAGCGCTGCGTACCGATGCAGTTCTGGTCGGCGGTTCCTCGACCGGGTTCATCGGGCAGGGCTCCGGGCTCCCGGACGACCGGATCGTCGTGGTCGCGAACGACGAGACAACGGTGCAGGGCAACTTCGCCGTCTCGTTCGTCGAATCGGTTCACTCGTATCCGGACCGAGCGCACGGAACGATCGAGCGGCCACTGACCCAGCCTGCTCGGGTGCGTGAGTACCGATGCGGGGAGGCATGGTCGATGCACATCGAACACGTTCCCAGCGGCCGTACGGCACTGGTGCACAGCAGCGCCGGTTTTCGTTCCGGCATGCTCGAAGGCCGCCGTGCCGACGTGGTCTACCTCTCGATAGGGCAACTCGGTCGACGGCCGCGCGTGTTCATCGAGCAGTACTGGCAGGAGACGGTCGTGGCGGTCGGTGCCCGACGCGTGGTGTTGACGCACTGGGACAACTTCTTTCGGTCCCTGGACGAACCACTGCAAGCGCTCGCGTACGTCTTCGACGACATGTCTGCCTCCGTCGATGTGCTGAACGCCTGCGCGCGGAGAGACGACATCGACCTCGAATTGCCGACCCTGTGGCGACGCGCGGACCCGTGGGCGGAACGAGCCTGACACCGACCCTGCACGCGGGCTGACGATCACAGATCGTCGAGGGTGACCAAGCCGTCCTGCAGCGCCCGGGCCACGAGCGACGCTTTGGTCGGTGCCGCACGACCGACGGTGGCGTACTTCGCGCGAATTCGAGACAGGTGGGTATTCACCGTGCCGAGTGCGATGTGCAGAACCGCACACACTTCTTGTTTGGAGTCGCAGCGCAACCACGCACCCAGGACCGCGATCTCGCGGGCGGTGAGTCCGGGATCGGCGAACCTCGTCGCTTCCTGCTGTGACCTGGGAGTCTCGGTACCGGGATTTGCGACGGTCCTGGCGCGCACGGTCGATGCACTGCGGCGCGGCGCGAATCGCTGCGCCGGATGGATCGCGGTACCGGACGCGACCTGAATCGTCGTGGTCGACAGACCTGTACTCGTCACTCGCATTGCATCCGACCCCTGCTGTCCGACTTGGGTGTTTCGGACATCCGACCACGCCGGAGAATATGAAACAACACCAACCGGTTCGAGGCAGAACACGGCATTGGAGGCTTCTGTCGATCCAGGTTTATCGGTTTGTAAAGTCGGGTCTTCACGGGGCCATTGTTATAGTTCACTGTCCACTGGATCGAATACCGTAGGCGGTCGTCGTTGAGCCCGAAATCCACACCCCGCGAACAACTGCTGCGGGCGGGCTCACGATTGCTGACCGATCTCGATATGTCGGTGCTCGCACGATCGCTGTCTATCGCCTCGGTCGTGGAAGAAGCCGGGTTGTCGCACCAGACTTTCCACAATGCTTACCCCGGGTCCTCCCGTGCCGGGGAGCGTGGTGGCAAGGAAGCGTTCGTCGAGGACTTGCTCGCGCACGTGACTCTGCAGTACACGAAGCCCGGCGATGCAGAGCATGCCTCGTCGGATCTCGCGTCCTACTTCGAGCAACTGACCTCCGGTCTGCTGCGCAGGAGAATGATCGGCGCGATGATCGCCTCCGACCACGCCGGTGCGAGATCGTCGTTGGCACCCGAATTCGATGCCATGGACGCCGCAATTGAGGATGCCGTCCGGCACAAGCTCCGTGCACTCGGGGGTTCGGTGAGAACGCCGCTGACGGTGACCGGACTGTCCAATGTCCTCGTCGCCCTGCTCGACGGTCTTGCTTTCCGTGAGACCCTCAGCCCGGGAACGGTGCCCACGTCTCGTGCGTCCACGGCTGTCGAATCGCTGCTGGAATGGGCGGTGGACCCAGTTCACTCGGATCGCCGTGACCGCACAGCGGGACCCGCGGACGTGCCCGCTTCTCTCGACGGTTTCGATCATTCGAGGGCCGACATCGAATCCGACGTCATCGCGGCGACCGAGAGGTTGTTCGCGGCACACGGATATTTCTCGGTCACCCTCGCCGACATCGCCACTGCTTCCTCGCTCACCGTTGCCGATCTCAAGCGCCTGTTCCCGAGCAAGGTCGACATCATCGTTGCCGCACTGACGCCCGAGTTCGAGCGCGTCCTCCGGCTGGGTCGTGCGGACGCCCGACTGGAGGTGGAACCCATTGCGGCTCTGGAACGTTCGGTCGGGCGGCTTGCGGAGTTCGTGGCGCGCAACCGCTCTATGAGCTCGGGGATGCTGCTGGCACTGAGCTTCGAGCAGTTTCACGAGCCGAGCACTGTCACCACCATTCGGGAGCAACTCCCGCTGCCCTCGGCGCTCACCCCGATCCTCGAACGTGGCCAGCGTCGAGGCGACTTCGGTACCGAGGCGTCGGCAAGCGAACTTGCGACGATACTCGCCAACAACGTGGTGATCAGATCCGTCTCACGGTCCGAGGAAGGTCCGGAACAAGTCTCCGACTACGTCCTGCGGGTGTTCCTGTCGGGAATACGCGCACGTTGAGCGAGCCTGCGGGCCTGAACAGCTACGCGTCGGCGTCGACCCGGGGTACCTCGAAGGCGAGCAGTGCTACGTCGTCCTGCAGACCGTCTCCGAAGGAAGCCAGAAGTGACGTGAGATCGTCGACGATCTTCGGTGCAGTCGTCGGACCTCTTTCGGCAGCAAAAGATTCGAGGCCACCGTCGTCGTCGAAGCGTGTTCGCCCCGGTCCGACGATCGCCTCGGTCAACCCATCGGTGTAGAAGGCCATGACGTCGCCGGGTCGCAGTGTCACCGATGCCGACGCGAAGTGCGGCTCGGCCAATGCTCCGACCAACTGACCACCGGTGGTGTCGACGAAGTCCACGACGGCGTCGTGAGTGATGCGCAGGGCCGGCGGATGTCCTCCGCTGGCGAGGTCGACCACCGCGCCGTCCGGGCCCGGAGTGATGGTGCCGAAAACCACTGTGCAGAAACGTGGGTCGTCGCCGTGGAACTCGTGGTGCAGAACGGTGTTGAGGTTCTCGAGTACCGAGATCGGGTCGCGGTCGAACACCGCCGCGGCGCGCAGGCTGTATCGGGTCAGCGAGGTGACGGCGGCGGCTCCGGCACCCTTCCCGCTGACGTCACCGAGGAAGAATCCCCATGTCCGATTGTCGAGGGGGAACACATCGTAGAAATCGCCACCGACCTCGTCGATGGATGCGGGGTGATAGTGAGCCGCCACATTCATACCCGTCGGAGCGGACAGGATCGGGGGGAGCAGGGTGCGTTGCAGGGTCGACGCCAGAATCTGCACTTGCGTTCTCTCTGCCTCGGCCTGCTTGCGCGCTTCCTCCGAGGCGCCCAGTGCATCCTGTGATCTGTCCAGAGCGGCCTCGGCGCTGTCCTGCGCCGCCTCGGCGTTGTCGCGGGCGTCGATCAGATCTCTTTCGCGGACGTTCCGCTCGGTCTCGTTGTGCAGCGTCATCGTCACAGTCATGGGACCTGTGGGCGTGCGCAGGGCGTTGGCGAGTATCGACACGGCGATTGCATCGCTCCTGTCGGGTGCGACGGTCAGCTTCGCGGAGGCTCCGATCGGGGAGTCTGCCCGTGAATTCGACGCGACGTCGATCAGCGCCGTCAGTACGGGCTCGAACTCGATCGTGAACAGGTCGGTGACCGAAGTTCCCACGAGAGCGTCACGACTGCGTGCGGTGATGCGGGCGGCGGCAGCATTGGCGTAGAGGATCCGTGCCGTGGCCACATCGACGGAGAACACCCCGCACGGTGCACTGTCGAGCAATTCAGCAGCGGTGGCAGACATGGGCACTCCCTTCGTTCATGACGAGCGGGTGGCAGAGCTGGAGCGGCTTGCCGAGACCGGATCGGTCCACACCGCAGTCACGATGGTCCCGAACCCCGGCCGGTGATCGACGAGGAGGTCGTCCGACACTGCGGCAGCGAGTTGCAACCCATGGCTGCGATTGGTCGTCGGCGTCGGTGGCCGCCACGTTCCGGTGTCGGAAATCGTGACAGTCAGGGTTCGATGTTCGTACGCGGCGGTGACCGTCATCGTTCCGGGCTCGGGCACTGCGTGGTAGGCATGCTCGACCACGTTCGCGAGCGCTTCGTAGACCCCGAGGACGATGTCGTCCACCAAGGAGTTGCTCACTCCCAGTTCGAGAACCCAGTGATGCAGCCGACGTCGAAGTGCGGTCGCCACGGCCGATTCGGCCGGTGCGGTGTGGCTCCAACGCTGTGGAGTGGGTCCGGGACTGCTCTCGGTCATCGTCGCTGTCCGAACCGGTACCGGCCGGTCATCGGTCGACTTCCGAGTCGAGAGCTGCCGACCGCACGTGAGCCACCGCGTCGGGGACGGTCGTGAAAGTGGCCATCACCCGATCGATTCCGCTGAGCTGCACGGGCCGAACCACGACACCATCGACTGCCACGAGCGCCATGAGCGAGGCATCGGGCAGTCGATCGCAGACTCGCACCAGTACGGTGATGGCGCTCGACGACAGGAAGCTCACATCCGTCAGATCCACCACGAGTCCGGCCCGGGCTGTGTCTGCCGCCGGGAACGCAGCAGCCGACAGCTCCGGTATGGTGTCGAGATCGAGTTCGCCTCGAACGGTGAGCACGGTCGTCGCGTCGTGGTCCGCTGCCACGATCTCGAAGGCTGCTCCGGTCGGCTCGTCTGGCATGGGTTCGACGTTACCTGTTGTCGAGTCGAACTCACGACCGAAACGCGTCGACGAACAGGTCGCCTGCGCCCAGTACCTCCAGGACCATACGCACCGATCGTGCAGGCGCGAGCACGGCGATCTTGCCCGGATGTACGTAGGTGGCATCGATTATTGCGTTGGCAACGCCGGAGTACATGAACGACACCGCCGACAGATCGACACAGACCCGATCGGAGGCGGCGGCCAGGCGGTCCAGGCTGTGCACGAACTCGGCTCTGGTCGACATGTCGAGTTCGCCCGACGCTCGCAGAATGTTGTGTCCGTCCGGTCGAACGACGGTCTCGACCCGAAACACGCCCTCGTCGTCGCGAATGGAGCGTTCCATCGTTGCAGTGCTGGTCAACATATCTTTACCTCTTCCCCGAAGCGTTCGTCCCGGTCGGTCTGCCCGCGCGGTGCACAACGCTGAGTTGTTGTGCTTTCAACGATGCCAGTGCCTGATTGCAGGAGACTCCGCCGCACATCTCGAACGAGTAACGAAAGATCTCGTTTCGATAACGCCGTCACCGGGTCAACACGTCGATGAGCGAACCGGTGATTTTCGTCTTCATCCAGCCGTGTACACCTCGCTGGCCCAGCGCTGCCCGGGCAGCGTTGAGGCCGGCGGCTCCGTGCACTCCTCCACCGGGGTGCGCCGATGCCGACCCGAGAAACAGTCCTTCCACCGGCGTTTCCGCCCGCCCCAGCCCCGGCGTCGGTCGAAATATCAACTGCTGCTGCAGCTGCGCGGTTCCGCCGTTCACCGCACCACCGTGCAGATTGGCATCGGCACCGTACAGATCGCTCGGTCGTTGGACGACCCGCCCGACGACCGAATCGGCAAATCCCGGTGCATGGGCGTCGAGGACTTCGTCGACCCGATCCGCCACGGTGTCGGCGGCCGCGTCGTCGACGACGCCCCTCGGCAGATGTGTGTAGGCCCAAGCGCTTTCGGTGCCCTCCGGTGACCTGCTCCGATCGGCAGTGGTCATCTGGCCGAACAGCATGAACGGGCTCTGGGGAAGAACTCCGGTGGTGAGATCTGCCGCCCAGTGCACGAGGCCGTTGTCGTCCGCACCGAGGTGGACGGTGCCGGCGTCGGCCAAAGACGGTGAGTTCCAGGGTATTCGACGATCGAGTGCGTAGTTCACCTTGACCACCGGGGTGTCCCACTCGAAGGTGCGCAAGTCGTCGTGCACTCGGCGCGGCACGGCGTCGAACGGAAGCAGTGAACCGTACAGAGCCGGTGCGGACACGTCGGCCACTATCGCCCGACGCGCTCGAAACGTGTCTCCGGCAGCGGTGTGCACCCCGCGAGCGCGGCCGCCGCGCACCTCGATCTGCTCGACCGCCTGACCGCACTCGAGCGCCGCACCCGACGCGGCACCACGACGAATCAACGCGGTCGTCAGCGCAGACGATCCGCCCACAGGGGCCGGAAACCCGACGTCCTGAGCCAGCATCGTGAGCAGCCAGCCCATCATGCCGCTCACCGGGGCATCGGTCGGGACGTCACCGTGCATGGCGTTGCCCAGCAGCAGGCAGCGAGCAGCCTCGCTGTGAAAGAGCTCGTGAGCCATCACCCGGGCGGGGAGGGCCGCGAATCGCGCGAAGCGCAGTGTCTCGGGCACCCCCAAGGTGTGGACGAGTCGAGCCGCTGGGACGACGGGTGGAAACGGTCCGAACAGCGAATTCATGAAGGGCTCGCGAATGCGCTCCCACTGCTCGAAGAGCCGCAGCCAGGTTCGGCCGTCTCGCGCGTCGTGTTCCGACAGCCGCGCAGCGGTGGTCTCGACGTCGTGGTGAACGACCGGAGCGTCGGTGTCCTGCGGTGACCGCGCATGGCCGTACACCGCGGGGGAGTGCGACCACTGCAGCCCGTGGCTTTCCAAGTCGAGTGCAGTCATGGCAGGCGAGGCGAGCGCCAGCGGATAGAAGGCGCTGAAGAGGTCGCTGGTGAAACCGGGAACGAGCTCGGCGCTGCGCACAGCGCCGCCGGGATGTTCGGCAGCCTCGAGGACCACGACGTCCCAGCCGGCGTCGGCCATCGCTGCCGCCGAAACCAAGCCGTTGTGGCCACTGCCGATCACGATCGCGTCGACCTCGGTGGTGGTCATGAGACTGCACTCCTCTGGTCGGTATCGGTCTTGTCGGTCAGCAGGTTACCGACGAAGTACAGCGCTACTCCTACGGCGAGGAGCAATCCGGCGCGCAGCCACGTTGCCGCGGACTGCTGGGTCAGTAGAACTGCGCACGTGATCAGTGCCAGCACTGGGAGTGCGGTCGGCGTCCGGAAATGGCCGGAGTCGGCGCGATCGCTGCGAAGCACCAGTACCGCCACGTTGGTGCTGATGAAGACGAACAGCAGGAGCAGCACGACCGTCTCCGCAAGCGCAGCGACGGAACCGGTGCTGCACAACACCATCGCGACGACGGTGGTGGCCACGATCGCTGCCCACGGAGTTCTGCGGCCAGGGAGAACCTTGGCCAATGCGCCGGGAAGCAGGCCGTCACGAGCCATGCCGAAGGTCAGTCGCGACGCCATGATCATGGTCAGCAGTGCGCCGTTGGCCACGGCTACCAGTGCGACGAGGCTGAAGACCCACGGCGGAATGCCCGCATCGGCAGCGTCGACGACCTCGAGCAGCGGACCGGTCGATTGCGCCAGGGTGTCGGCGGGCACGACGGTGGACACTGCGAGACCGACGAGCACGTACACCACCCCGGCGACGGTGACAGCACCGAGAAGAGCCCGTGGGTAGACCCGGCGCACGTCCTCGACTTCTTCGGCGATGTTCGCCGACGTCTCGAATCCGACGAACGAATAGAACGCGAGCAGAGCCGCGCCGAGCACCGCGAGCGTCGGAGTCGTCGCGTCGGTGAATTCGAGGACCCTGGACGGCGTGCCGTCACCCCGGCTCAGCACGAGACCGGCGAGGGCGACGATCAGCACCAGACCCGATACCTCGACGACCGTCATGGCGAGGTTCGCCCGCAACGATTCGGTGATCCCGCGAGCGTTGAGCAGCCCGACCAGAAGCAGGAAGACCACTGCGGCGGGGACGGCGGGCACGTCGAGGAACACGCCCAGGTAGTCGCCCGAGAAGGCAAGCGCCAGGCCGGCGGCGCTGGTGACACCTGCGGCGAGCATCGAGAATCCCACCAGAAACGACACGAGCGGTTTTTTGTACGCCCGCTGCGCGAACACGGCTGCGCCGCCTGCTCGTGGGTACTTGGTGACGAGTTCTGCGTACGACGCAGCGGTCAGCAGTGCCATCAGCAGGGCGACGAGCATGGGCAGCCAGATCGCTCCGCCGACCTCGCCCGCTATCTCGCCGACGAGAGCGTAGATTCCGGCACCGAGCACATCGCCGAGAATGAAGACGAACAGCATTTTTCCCGAGACTGCCTGTCGCAGTGGGGACTTGCTCACGGAGCTGTGGACCGCTCTGCGAGCAGGGCGAGCCGACGGAGCGCCTCGGCGTTGCGTGGATGCGCCAACAGATGCTGTATCCGATTCGGCACCAGGGCGAACGGCGCAGTGATCGCGTGCTCGATGATCTCGATGCGGCAACCGGTGGCAATCGGGTGTAGCCGCACCGTGATCGACGCTTTGCCGAACGGCAGGGCGCGCGCTTCGAGTCGTATCTCTCGTTCGGCGTGAATTCCCACCGAACGAGTCACGTCGCTCAGCACCGCGGGCCAGGTGCCGACGGAATGGTGAATCGTGGAACCCGGTGCGGGCCAGGTGTTGTCGACGGCGCGAATTCGGGATGCACCGACCACCCAGGTTGCGTACGTCCAACCGTCCGCGAGGACGCTCCAGACGTCCTCACAGCTGGCTGTGGTTTCTCTGCTCGTGGGCACGATTCGGCCTCCGGAATCTCTTGTCGTTTTGTGTGAGCGCGTGATCCGCGCTCGCCGACACTCCGGGACTGGAAGTGGGGCACTCTGGGTGCTGCGATCGCACGGTAGAACGATCCGACACTGCCGTATGCCCCGAAACGGTCCACCTCAACCGATGGCAGGGGCGGTCGCAGGGACTGCGCACTTCTCACACCGGTGTGAGAAGGTACGAAGCGGACGTATGCGGTCGAAAGGATGAAGACGTGGAACAGGTCGACATCTACGAACGAATCTCGCAGATGGCTCTCACCGCACATGGAACTGTGGTCCACGGCTCGATGACGCAGCAGCAGGTGCTCGAGGAGGTCACGGCGGCCGCCGTGCGACTGCTCGACGGGGTGGACCACGCGGGGGTCACTCTGGTCCGGCGAACGAGCAAGGGTAGACGACCGGAGTATCTGGAATCGACGGCCTCCACCGGCGATGCGCCTCGTACGTTCGATGCATTGCAGCACGAGCATGGACAGGGCCCGTGTTTCGAGGCCATCTGGACTCATCAGACGGTACGAATCGAGGACGTCGAATCCGAGGATCGGTGGCCACGTCTGACTCGCGCGGTTGTCGAACAGACTCCTGTTCGCTCGGTTCTGTCGATCCAGCTCTACACCGACGGGCAAGAACTCGGCGCGCTCAATCTGCTCGCCGAGGGCACCGGCCGGTTCGACCCGGACACCGAGGACTCGGCACTGAACCTGGCCACACACGCGGCGATCGCGTTGTCGAGCGCTCGGCGTGGTGAGCAATTTCGCAGCGCTCTGGCCTCGCGAGATCGAATCGGTCAGGCCAAGGGGATCATCATGGAGCGCTTCGACGTCGACGCCATCCGCGCGTTCGACATGCTCGGTGCGCTGTCACAGGAAATGAACGTGCCGGTATCGACGTTGGCGGCGCAGCTGATCAGCCGTGAACACCCGACCGAACCCGATCTGCCGAGCTGACGTTCGCCCCACCAGGTGCGCGACCACCTGATTTCGGGTCGAAAGGTACTTGTCATACTGAGGTCATGTCGACAATCGCGTACGTGATCGCAGGTTCGGAAGCCACCGGTGGAGCCGGTCTGCAGGCAGACCTCAAGACATTCGAGCGGCTCGGGGTCTACGGAGTCGGCACCATCACATGCATCGTCTCGTTCGATCCGAAGTCCGACTGGGGCCACCGCTTCGTTCCCATCGACAGCTCGGTCATCGCCGATCAGATCGAAGTCGCTACTGCCGCACACGATCTCGATGTCGTCAAGATCGGCATGCTCGGCACACCCGCTACCGTCGAGACCGTGGCGAGCTCACTGCGTCTGCAGCCGTGGCGGCACGTGGTGGTCGATCCGGTGTTGATCTGCAAGGGTCAGGAGCCGGGCGCGGCGCTCGACACCGACAATGCGCTTCGACGCGACATTCTTCCGCTGGCCACCGTGATCACCCCCAATCTGTTCGAGGCACAGACATTGTCCGGAATGGACGCCATCACCACCGTCGACGATCTGGGCGAGGCGGCCAAGCGAATTGCCGAACTCGGACCGCGGTACGTGGTGGTCAAGGGGGGTGCGGGGTTGCGCGGCGACGAGGCCGTAGACGTCGTCTGGGACGGTTCCGAACTGACCGTGCTGCGCGCCCCCAAGGTGGGCGAGGAGCGGGTATCGGGTGCCGGATGCGTGTTCGCCGCGGCCATCACGGCCGAGCTCGCGAAAGGCGTGGACGTGCTCGACGCGGTCGCCACCGCCAAGAACTTCGCACACGCAGGCATCGTTGGACGACTGACGAGCCACGCCCCGTTCGCCGCAGTGAGTTGGCACGACTGAACCATCGGCCCGATGTTTGTCGACGGCGCTTTACGGGAACCGCGCTGTGAAGGCGGTGAACGCTCCTCAGGACCGGTCTGCGGTCAGTGGCCGTCACTCATTCATCTCGAGAGGTTCACATGGCGCACCAGAACACGAGCGATTCCGACGCCGGCGCACGCGACGACGATCGGACGACCCGCGGCCACGCGGGTGAGGCGATCGTCGACACGCGAAACTGGCCCGGATACATCTTCATCGGAATGGCATTGGTGAGCCTGGGTCTCACCCTTACCGCCGCCGGCTACGGGTTCTCCGGATGGGTGTGGATCGGTGCGATCGCCGCGCCGGTTCTTCTCGCGGCCGGAATTGCACTGGTTCTACTGGAACGCAAACGTGTCAAGGCCCGGGAAGGCAAGTCGCTGACCGACCCGGCGGGACACTGATCCTCGCCGGGTAGGCCGGTACAGCCGGCCGACGCATTGATCGACCGGCTCAGCGGTGTGCGCGAAGAGACTCACGATCCTTCTTGCCCTGCGACTTGTCGGCCCGCCGTTGTGCGAATCGACCGGCCGACTTCAGGCCTCTGGACACGACATTGTCCTTGCCCGTTCGCTTTTCGAGGCTCTGGCCGGCGAAGGCCAACAACCGAGCGAGGACGGGAAGCCCGATCGCAACGATGAGGTAGCGGTACAGGTACTTGCGCGCGAGCAGGGGAATCATCGGACTGCGCGTCGAACCTTGAGCGCAGCGGTCGCGGTCAACGTGATGACGGCTCCGACGACAGCGGCACCGAGCAAGGAGACGCCCTGGCCGAGATCGAAGTTCCAGCCCAGGAAGTTGATGGTGGTGTGCACGGTGTTCTGCAGCACGAAGATCACCAGTGCTGCGACCAGGACGAGCGTGACGAGGAGGGCGAACTTCGAGGCGAATCCGCCGCGACGCTTGGTGGTCTCGGTGTTGCCGGTGGATGTGGTCATGAGGGAATCCGTTCTGCGAGGTGGAAGGGGTGAAAGGCGAGTGCCGCCGATCATCGAGATCGGCGGCACTCGATGCGATTGCGGTGTTACTTGAAGGTGTCCTTGATGTTCTCGCCGACCTTCTTCACGCCTGCCGAACCCTGGTCCTTCTTGCCCTCGGCCTCGAGGTCCTTGTTGTCGGTGGCGTCGCCGACAACTTCCTTCGCCTTGCCGATGGCGTCTTCTGCGGCGTTCTTGGCCTTGTCGATGAAGCTCATGAGAGTCCTTCCGGGTGGCTGTGATTGTTGGTAACGGATACTTAGTCGGTTTTCGTCACCGAAAGCAAACGCCAGTGTGATTCAGATCACAGTGGGCGGTGTCCGGCCGGAGGTCAGGTGAGGGAGACCAGCTCGGTGATGTCGTCCTGCGGGAGCTCGCCGTCGACCACTGCCGTGACCACGGAACTGTTCAGCGTGATGGCACCCTTGTGGTTGTCCAGGAATGCGGTGTCGGCGGCGTCGCGACCGACCGAGATGCGCACCAGCGTCGAGCGCGGGGCGAGGCAGGTAGCATCCACGACGCGCCACTGGCCGCCCACGAATGCTTCGGCGACGGCGTGGAAGTCCATCGGATCGCAGCCGGGTGCGTACACCGCCACCAGGCGGGCCGGAACGTTGACCGCCCGCAGCATGGCCACCACGAGGTGCGAGTAGTCCCGGCAGACGCCCTGTCCGGCGAGCAGTGTGTCGACAGCACCGTCGATCGGATCACTGCTCCCCGGAACGTAACTCAGGCGAGCGCCGACCCACGCGGAGATCTTGGCCAGCAGTTCCTCGGAGTCCGCGTAGTCGCCGAATTCGGTTGCGGCGAAACCGTAGAACTTGTCGGCCTCGGCGTACCGGCTCGGTCGGAGGTAGAGCGACATGTCGTAGTCGGTGACCGGTGCCGGGGTGGTGTTGCCCAAGATGGTGGCGTCGTACGAGACCTGCAGGTTGCCAACGTCGGCGGGCATGACGTGAATTCGGTTGCCGTGCGGCCCGCTCACTTCCTTCGCCTCGATCGGGTTGCCGTCGAGAACGAAGGACAGTGACTCGGTGACCGTCGTGCCCGGATGCGGCGCGATTGCGATCTGGAATTCGAGCGTGGTGGCGGCGGTGATGTCTACATCGAGGCGCGCGGATACGTCGCGTTTGAGCATGGGAACTCCTGGCAGGCGAGGGCGGGTGAACGAGCTGCCAGTACCCGTATCCGCCGAAATCAATCCAATCTCACTCTGCGAGTGTTCAGCGCCACCCCAGCGCCGGGGCGACGTCGCGCAACACAGTGTCGAGCACGTGGGCGCAGTAGTCGACGCCCAACTGGTTGGGGACGGTGAGCAGCAGCGTATCGGCGGCTGCGATAGCTTCGTCCGCGGCGAGTTCCTCGATCAGTCGATCGGGCTCGCCTGCGTACGTCTTGCCGAATCGGGCCTTGCCGCCGTCGATGTAGCCGACCTGATCGTCGCCGCTGCCCTCTCGGCCGAAGTACGCGCGGTCGAGATCGTTGACGATCGGAAAGATGCTGCGGCTCACCGAAGTTCGCGGCGCGAAGTCGTGTCCGGCGTCGCTCCACGTCTTGTGGAACCGTTCGATCTGCTCGGCCTGCAATCGATGGAACGGCACTCCGGTGTCTTCGCTCAACAGAGTCGAACTCATCAGGTTCATGCCCTGTCGCGCGGTCCACTCGGCGGTGTCGCGGGTGCCTGCACCCCACCAGATGCGCTGCCGCAAACCGGGGGAGTGTGGTTCGAGGCGCAGGAGTCCGGGCGGATTGGGAAACATCGGCCGCGGATTGGGCTGTGCGAAACCCTTGCCTTCGAGAAGATCGAGGTAGATGCGGGTGTGTTCACGGGCCATGTCGGCGTGATCGGAGCCCTCGGCCGGTGTGTAGCCGAAGTAGCGGTAGCCCTCGACGACCTGTTCGGGCGATCCTCGGCTGACTCCGAGCTGCAGCCGCCCGCCCGAGATGAGATCGGCGGAACCCGAGTCCTCGGCCATGTAGAACGGATTCTCGTAGCGCATGTCGATGACACCGGTACCGATCTCGATGGTGCTCGTCTTGGCACCGACGGCGGCGAGGAGTGGGAACGGTGACGCGAGCTGGTTGGCGAAGTGATGGACGCGGTAGTACGCGCCGTCGGCACCCAGTTCTTCGGCGGCGACCGCGAGGTCGATGGACTGCAGCAGCACGTCCGACGCGGACCGCGTCTGCGACTGTGGGGACGCCGACCAGTGTCCGAAGGACAGAAATCCGATCTTCTTCATCACGCGCTCTTTCGTTGAAGGATCAACTGTATTCGTTGGGTGTCAGCGCATACCGAGGTCGATTCATTCCCTGCTCCGCGGCTACGCGCCGATGCCCGCCGTCAGCAATTTCGCCAGTTCGAGGTAAGCGTCGCCGTCGCTCAGTCCGGTCAGTCGAAACACCTCGCGAGTCTGAATGCGAACCATGACCGAGGAGGCCACGTCCCCGACGAAGGCCGCGTGCACGTCACGCACTTCGCCGCTGGCCACGCCTTCGCTGATCAACTCCTGGACGCGGCGCGCGGCGATGGCGGTGTTTCGTTCGTATACCGAGCGGGCCGCCTCCAGTGACGCCAGGTCGGTCATGAACTGTTCGGACGCGGACTCGAGAGCTGCCCCCACCGCGGTGAGATAGGTGGTGATGCGATTGCGGGTGCCGTCCACCTCGGCGACCGCGTTCTCCACCTGCGTGGTCATGGACTTGAAGTAGTGCACCGTTGCGCCGCCGACCAGCTGATCCTTGCTCGACGCCAGGGTGTACAGCGTGGACTTGGAGCACCGAAGCCGGGCCGCGATGGTGTCGAGGGTCAGGTGTGCGAAGCCCTCTGCCAGAAACAAGCTCACGAGCTGGTCGAAGAGTTCGGAACGGCGTGCCGTGGCATGCGAGGTCACGGGTGCGTTCACATCAGGGATGGTACTGCATCGGCTTGTGCAGTACTGTGCATCAGTACTGCGGATCGTCCGGCAGTACTGATTCGATAGCCCCGGAGGTTTTCACGTGCCCGTCGACCGTCTGTTGCCCACGTCCGAAGCGCGTGATCTGATCGCCCTGACCCGGGACGTGGCAGACAAGGTCCTCGACCCGATCGTCGACGACCACGAACGGCGTGAGACCTACCCGGAGGGAGTGTTCGCCACCCTCGGCGAGGCAGGCCTGTTGAGCCTGCCGTACGCGGAGGAATGGGGAGGTGGAGGTCAACCGTACGAGGTGTACCTCCAGGTCCTCGAAGAACTGGCGTCGCGCTGGGCGGCGGTTGCAGTCGCAGTGAGCGTGCACGGTCTGGCTTGCTATCCCGTGATGGCGTTCGGTACCGAACAGCAGAAAGCCGACAAACTCCCCGACATGCTCGGTGGGGCGCAGATCGGCGCCTACTCACTGTCCGAAGCACAGGCCGGCTCGGACGCTGCCGCACTGAGCTGCAAGGCCACCCCGACCGAGGGTGGCTACACCGTGAACGGTTCGAAGGCGTGGATCACACACGGCGGAGTGGCCGACTTCTACAACCTGTTCGCCCGGACAGGCGAAGGGTCGAAGGGCATCTCGTGCTTCCTCGTTCCGGACGGAACCGACGGTCTGAGCTTCGGCAAGCCCGAGGAGAAGATGGGACTGCATGCGATCCCGACGACCGCCGCGCACTACGACAACGTCCACGTACCCACCGAGTGGCGAATCGGCGCGGAGGGGCAGGGACTGCAGATCGCCTTCAGTGCCCTCGATGCAGGCAGGCTCGGAATTGCCGCTGTAGCCGTGGGAATCGCGCAGGCGGCGCTCGACGACGCGGTGAAGTACGCCCAGGAACGTACGGCGTTCGGCAAGAAGATCATCGACCATCAGGGCCTCGGTTTCGTGTTGGCGGACATGACAGCGGCAGTGGACTCGGCCCGCGCCACCTACCTCGATGCCGCGCGTCGGCGTGACGCCGGACTTCCCTACTCGCGCAACGCTTCCGTGGCCAAGCTGATCGCTACCGATGCGGCCATGAAGGTGACCACCGACGCGGTACAGGTGTTCGGTGGCTACGGGTACACCCGCGACTTCCGCGTCGAGCGATACATGCGCGACGCCAAGATCACTCAGATCTTCGAGGGCACCAACCAGATTCAGCGTCTGGTGATCGCGCGCTCGCTCGCCACGAACTGACGATCTCCGTTTGCCATTCCACACAACGTAGGGGACATCTGCATGACCACAACCGAACCCGATATCCATACCACTGCGGGTAAATTGGCCGATCTTCGTAAACGTCTCGCGGTTGCGGAGATTCCGTCCGGTGAGGCGGCGGTGGACAAGGTCCACGCCAAAGGCAAGCTGACCGCCCGTGAGCGGATCACCGCCCTGCTCGACGAGGGCTCGTTCGTCGAACTCGACGCCCTCGCCCGCCACCGCTCCCAGAACTTCGGGTTGGGCGAGAACCGGCCCTTCGGTGACGGTGTGGTCACCGGCTACGGCACCGTCGACGGCCGCGATGTGTGCGTGTTCTCCCAGGACGCCACCGTCTTCGGCGGTTCCTTGGGGGAGATCTACGGCGAGAAGATCGTCAAGGTGATGGACCTGGCCGTCAAGACCGGACGACCGTTGGTCGGGATCAACGAAGGTGCCGGTGCCCGCATCCAGGAAGGGGTGGTCTCCCTCGGACTGTACGGCGAGATCTTCCACCGCAACGTCCGCGCGTCC
Organism: Rhodococcus sp. 05-339-2; assembly: GCF_002258965.1. Lineage (NCBI taxonomy): Bacteria > Bacillati > Actinomycetota > Actinomycetes > Mycobacteriales > Nocardiaceae > Rhodococcus > Rhodococcus sp. 05-339-2. Next base: position 417 of record NZ_NOYW01000012.1, on the reverse strand, counting down.
GGGGTGATCCCGCAGATCTCGGTGATCATGGGACCGGCCGCGGGCGGGCACGTCTACTCCCCGGCCCTGACCGATTTCGTGGTCATGGTCGACGGCACCTCGCAGATGTTCGTCACCGGACCCGACGTGATCAAGACCGTCACCGGTGAGAACGTCACCATGGAAGAACTCGGTGGCGCGCACACCCACATGGAGAAATCCGGGGTCGCGCACTACGTCGCCTCCGGAGAACAGGACGCACTGGACTACGTCCGCGACCTGCTCTCGTACCTACCGAGCAACAATCGCGCCGACGCGCCCCGCACCGCACCCTCGGATCCGGTCGTCGGGTCGATCGAGGACTCGCTCACCGCGGAGGATCTCGAACTCGACACCCTGATCCCCGATTCACCGAACACCCCGTACGACATGCACGAG
>NZ_NOYW01000005.1:0-52341 GCF_002258965.1 Rhodococcus sp. 05-339-2 | reverse complement strand
GTGATTGTGTTGGGGGTCGGGGCGGGTGCGCACGGTGCACGCGCAATTCTGACGTATCTGGACAGCCCCCATCGAACCCCCATCGTGTCGCGGACGGTGCGCCGCACGCCCGGGCAGTCGCTGTCCACCACGATCGCCACCGGTGTCGACGCCATCCACTCGATCGCCGCGACGATGTCGCTGCCGGTGCAGTTCTCGGCCATCGCCTATCGGGTTGCCACCGATCCAGGCGCAGTCGCCACCCGAGGTACGGCCCGCACGGCGTCGCTCGTGCCGGAAACTGCTGCGCAAGTGCGTTATCTGCGTTTCATCGGGCTGGTACCCAATCACGGAGTCACCGTGTTGTGCGATATCGGTAGCACCGGCACCACGGTCACCGTCATCGATCTCGCGTCCACTCGCACCCTCATGACGCGGCGCACTGCCACGTTCTGCGGCGACGATCTCGATCACTCGGTTCGCAGGCTGCTCTCGTCCAACGGCGTTCGCGTCGGAATCGACGCCAGCCGGTCCATCAAGGAGCAGTTGAGCGTGGACTCCGTCGTCAGCACCACCGATCCGTCCGGTACTGCGCGGCATGTGCTCACTCGGCGCGACTTCGACGATCTGATCGCAGGACCGGTGCGGTATGCGGGCATGCTGGTGGAGCAGACCATCCAATTGTCCGGTGCCAGACCGCAGTCCATCGTCGTGGTGGGCGGCGGTGCGAACATCACCTCGATTGCGCGTTCTCTCGAGCTGCGTACCGGTCTGACGACGCTGGTGCCGTCGATGCCGGAGCTGGTCTCGGCCCGCGGGGCCGCCCTCCTGTCCCCCGACAGGTAGGACGGCACCGGGAGTGGAGCCCGCCGCTACCGGTGCTGGAAGTTCGGCGTCCGCTTCTCGATGAAGGCCGACATACCTTCCTTCTGATCCTCGGTGGCGAAAGTCGAGTGAAACACGCGGCGCTCGAACAGAACACCCTCGCGCAGACTGGACTCGAACGATCGGTTCACCGCTTCCTTCGCCATCTGGGCAACCGGTAGCGACATCTCGGCGATGGTGGTCGCGGTCGCGATGGCGTCGTCGAGCAGATCGGCAACCGGCACGATGCGCGAGACCAGTCCGGCTCGCTCGGCTTCTTCGACCTTCATGTTGCGACCGGTCAAGCACATCTCCATGGCCTTGGCCTTGCCCACCGCTCGCGTCAGGCGCTGCGACCCGCCGATTCCCGGGATGACGCCGAGCTTGATCTCGGGTTGTCCGAATACCGCGGTGTCCGAGGCGATCAGGACATCGCACAGCATCGCGAGTTCACACCCGCCGCCGAGCGCGTAACCGGAGACCGCTGCGATCAACGGCGTCCGAGCCGACGCAAGTCGATCCCACGCCGCGAAGAAGTCGTCGAGGTACACGTCCATGTAGGACTTGGGCTGCATCTCCTTGATGTCGGCGCCGGCCGCGAAGGCTCGCTCGGAGCCGGTGATCAGGATCGCACCGATGCCGGAGTCGGCGTCGAGTTCTCCGACCACCGAAACCACTTCGCGCATCAGCTCGGAGTTGAGCGCGTTCAGCGCCTTGGGACGATTGAGTGTGATGATGCCGACGCGTCCCCGACGCTCGAGCAGAATCGTCTCGTAGTCACTCACTGGCCTGCTCCGTTCGAGCGCTCGCGGATGTCGTTGATGATGCCGGAGAAGTCGACATCGGTGCCGCCCCCGGATGTTTCCTTGAACCGAGAGTACAACTCGGCCGCCCGTAGGCCGAGGACACCCTCGACACCGTTGTCGCGCAGTGCATTGGCAGCCAGACCCAGGTCCTTGTCCATGAGAGCTGCCGCGAAGCCGGGCTTGTACTCGTTGTTGGCAGGGCTCGTCGGGACCGGTCCTGGCACCGGGCAGTTCGTCGTCAGTGCCCAACATTGACCCGACGCAGTCGACGCCACGTCGAATAGTGCCTGATTGCTCAGCCCCAATTTCTCCCCCAGCACGAAGGCCTCACTGATGGCGATCATCGACACTCCGAGAATCATGTTGTTGCAGATCTTGGCGGCCTGGCCGTTGCCTGCTGCACCGCAGTGCACCACCTTGCGACCCATGACGTCGAGAACCTCTGCAGCAGAGGCGAAATCCTCCTCGGAACCGCCGACCATGAAGGTCAGTGTTCCTGCGGCCGCTCCCCCGACTCCGCCGGAAACCGGCGCGTCCAGACTGCGGTGTCCTGCCTCGTGCACCAGCTTGTGGGCGTTGTGCGCATCGGCGACGTCGATGGTCGAGGAATCGATGAACAACGTACCCGGCGCGGCAGCGGGCAGCAGGTCCGCGTACAACCCCAGTACCAGTCTGCCGTTGGGCAGCATCGTGATGACGATGTCGGCATCGGCGACGGCGGCCACGGCCGATTCCATCACGGTGACGCCGTCCTTCGTGGCCTGCTCGAGCGCCGCGGGAACCAGGTCGAAGCCCTGCACCGTGTAGCCGGCCGCAACCAGATTGGCGGCCATCGGTCCACCCATGTGGCCGAGGCCGATGAAGCCGATCGTCTTCTCGCTCATGACTGCTCACCTTCTGTGTGTGCGTTCGACAGGCCCAGCTCCGCGTCCCCGAGGGGCGCGAAGTACCGGTCGACGTCCTCGGGCGTGACGTCTGCCAACGTACGCGGTTGCCATTGCGGGTTGCGGTCCTTCTCGACCACCTGTGCTCGGATTCCCTCGACGAGGTCGTGGCTGCTCAGCGACGCGACCGACACGCGGTATTCCTCGTCGAGTACCGACTCCAGCGTCGGCAGCGTCGCGGCGCGACGCAGCGATCTCAGTGTCACTGCCAGCGACACAGGTGATTTGGACGCGATGTCCTGCGCCGACTTCTGCGCCTCGGGCACTGTGCTGGCGGCAAGCGCGTCCACGATGCCCTGAACGTCGTCGCCGGCGTAGCACTCGTCGATCCATTCCTGCTGACCGACAATCGTGGACTCCGGTGCCGGCTCGCTGAACGTCGCGACGGCCTCTCCGACGCTGACCGTCTCGAGTGCCGAGTAGAAGTCCTCCAGCTTGTCGGACGGGATGTAGTGATCGGCGAAGCCGACCGCGATGGCGTCGGCGGCATTCATTCGCGCCGTGGTGAGCGCGAAGTGGGTGCCGATCTGGCCCGGTGCACGCGAGAGCAGGTACGTGCCACCCACATCGGGAACGAATCCGATTCCGACCTCGGGCATGGCGATCTTCGATCGTTCGGTGACGATGCGAGTGTTGGCATGTGCCGAGAGTCCGACGCCTCCGCCCATGACGATGCCGTCCATGATGGCCACGAACGGCTTGGGGAATCGAGCGATCGCGGCGTTGAGGATGTACTCCTCGCGCCAGAAGTCCTTGCTACCGCTGCCGCCGTCCTTGGCGTCGTGGTAGATGGAGACGATGTCGCCGCCTGCACACAGTCCGCGCTCACCTGCTCCGGTCAGCAGGACGACGTCCACAGCGTCGTCGGTTGCCCACTGCGCCAACGCCGGTGCGATCTCGCGAACCATCGCATGGTCGAGCGCATTGATGGCTTTGGGGCGGTTCAGGGTGATTCGACCTATACCGCGGGAGACCTCGAGGATCACGTCGCTCATGCGGCACCCACGATCGACCGAGCGACGACCACTCGCATGATTTCGTTGGTCCCTTCCAGAATCTGGTGCACCCGAAGGTCACGAACGATCTTCTCGACGCCGTATTCGCTGAGGTAGCCGTAGCCGCCGAGCAGTTGCAGCGCTCCGTTGGCGACCTCGAATCCGGTGTCGGTTCCGAAACGCTTTGCCATGGCGCACATTTCGACCTTGTCCGGCGCGTCGTTCTGCAGCGCGTCCGCGGCCCGCCACAGCAGCGTACGGGCGGCTTCGAGTTCGGTCTTGAAATCGGCGAGTCGGAACTGGAGCGCCTGCGCATCGAGCAACCGCGCCCCGAACGCCTTGCGCTCGGCGAGGTAGGCAACGGCCTTGTCGAGAGCGGACTGCGCGCCGCCGATCGAACATGCCGCGATGTTGATGCGCCCTCCGTTGAGTCCGTTCATCGCGATACGGAACCCGTCGCCCTCGTTGCCGAGCAGGTTCTCGGCCGGGATGCGGACTCCTTCGAGAACGACCTGCCGGGTGGGCTGGGCATTCCAGCCCATCTTCTTCTCGTTGGCTCCGAACGAGAGTCCCGCGGAGTCCTTCGGCACGATGAACGCCGAGATGCCGCGCGGCCCTGGTGCACCGGTGCGCGCCATCACGACGTACACCTCGGATGTGCCTGCGCCGGAGATGAATTGCTTGACGCCGTCCAGCACATATTCGTCACCGTCACGCACAGCTTTGGTGCCGAGCATCGCGGCGTCGGATCCCGCGCCCGGCTCGGTGAGGCAGTAGCTCCCCAGCTGATCCATCGCGCACAGGCCCGGGAGCCAACGCTGCCGTTGCTCGTCGTTGCCGTAGGTGTCGATCATCCACGCGACCATGTTGTGAATGGAGATGTACGCCGCGATAGACGGGTCACCGGTGGCCAACTGCTCGAAGATCCGCACCGAATCGACTCTGGTCAGACCCGATCCACCCACATCCTCGCGAATGTAGATGCCGCCCATTCCCAGTCCCGCTGCCTTGCGCAGCACGTCCACCGGAAAGTGTTTCTGCTGATCCCATTCGATGGCATTCGGTGCCAGGAACTCGTCGGCGAATTCGCGAGCGGTGTCGTTGATCGCTCGCTCGTCCTCGTTCAAGGTGAACATCGCCGGATCAGTCCATGTTCGGAATGACGAAGTGATTCTGTGCAACTGCTTCTTTGGTGCCCGACGGCCAGCGCTGGGTGACCGTCTTGGTCTTGGTGTAGAAGCGAATCGAATCGGGCCCGTGCTGGTTCAGATCACCGAATCCCGAACGCTTCCAACCACCGAAGGTGTGGTAGGCGATCGGCACCGGAATCGGTACGTTGACGCCGACCATGCCCACCTGGACACGGGAGCAGAAGTCGCGGGCAGTATCGCCGTCACGGGTGAAGATCGAGACCCCGTTGCCGTATTCGTGCTCGGTGGGCAAGCGCAGAGCATCCTCGTAGTCCTTGGCGCGGACGACGATCAGGACGGGTCCGAAGATCTCCTCCTTGTAGATCCGCATGTCGGTGGTCACCTTGTCGAACAGCGTTGCGCCGGCGAAGAATCCGTTCTCGTGGCCTTCGAGGCTGAAACCGCGTCCGTCGACGACCAGTTCGGCACCCTCGTCCACACCGATCTGGGTGTAGTCGTTGACTCGCTTCAAAGCATCGCTGCCCACGAGCGGCCCGAAGTCCGCGCTCTCGTCGTCGCTGCGGCCGATCTTCAGCTTCGCCACTCGCTCGGTCAGTTTGGCGACCAACGCGTCGGCAGTCTCCTCCCCGACCGGTACCGCGACGGAGATCGCCATGCAACGCTCACCTGCCGAACCGTAGGCGGCACCGAGCAGTGCGTCGGCGACCTCGTCGAGATCGGCGTCGGGCATCACCAGGGCGTGGTTCTTGGCTCCACCGAAGCACTGCGCTCGCTTGCCGTGTTGGGCTGCCGTCTCGTAGATGTACTGCGCGATGGGGGTCGAACCGACGAAGCCGATCGCCTTGACGCGGTCGTCGGTGAGGAGCACGTCGACGGCATCCTTGCCGCCGTTGACGACGTTGAACACACCCGGCGGAAGTCCTGCCTCGAGGAAGAGTTCGGCGAGCTTGAGCGGAACGGACGGGTCACGCTCGGAGGGCTTGAGAATGAACGCGTTTCCGCAGGCGATGGCCGGGCCGGCCTTCCACAGGGGAATCATCGCGGGAAAATTGAACGGGGTGATTCCGGCTACGACGCCGAGTGGCTGACGCATCGAGTAGACGTCGATTCCGCCGCCCGCACCCTCGGTGTACTCACCCTTGAGCAGGTGTGGGACACCGACGGCGAACTCGACGACCTCGACGCCGCGCTGAATGTCGCCCTTGGCGTCGGCGATGGTCTTACCGTGCTCGGAGGAGAGCAGACGAGCGAGCTCTTCGGTGTCGCGCGTGACCAGCGCGAGGAATTTCATCAACACTCGGGCGCGACGCTGCGGGTTCCAGGTTGCCCATTCACGCTGCGCCTGTTCGGCGTCGGCTATCGCGGCCTCGACCTCGGATACGTCGGCCAGGGGAACCCGGGCCTGAACCTCGCCGGTGTTGGGATCGAAGACATCCCCGAATTTTCCGGAGGTGCCTGCGACATGCTTGCCGCCGATGAAGTGCGTGAGTTCGCGAGCCATGGAATTTGTCCGTCCTCGAGCGTGGAAGTGAAGTACGCCCATCCTATAGTCGGATGTCCACGTAAGTCCAGGAGTGGTCACATCCGGTCGTAGAACTGCCTCAGATCGGCGACGGCACGACTGACCTCGGCCTCGGTGGAGCCGTCGGCGCGGAAGATCCGGCGCAGGATCAACGGATCGAGATCGTCGACCGCCGGCGCGAACGACACCTGGGGAAGTTCCGGGAACGATGCGCGATCGGCGAACCAGTCGTCGGGGTCGAACTCGTCGTCCCCGTCACCGACACCCTCGATCAGTTGATCGAGATCGACGCCACGCAGCGTCAGGATGGTGGCGGCGGACGCATCGATGTGCTCGGCAGCGATGTACATCAGAGCCGCCGCATGTTTGCAGGGCCAGCCGTCGTCGGGGCAGGTGCAGTCGAAATCGAGCTGCCCCTTGTCGTGCGGCAGCAATACCGACGCCAGTGCCTGCGGAATGGCATTGGAGGCCAGCTCGGCCAGCATGCCGGGGTTCGATCGCACCCTGCCGACGAGCGCGGCAACCTCACCCTGCGTGAGCGGTTCGACGGTGACCGAGGCCGAGAACGGCTCGAGCTGACTGCCCTGCACCTCGCCGTATATCTGCCCGCGCTCGACACCGAGAGTGAGCACCTGCCCTTGGCGCGCGTACGTTCTGCCACGCGCTATCCGACCCGGATCCGCGAGGTCTTCCATGGCCGACACGAAATGCCTGCCCCACCACGTCTGCCCGAATGCACCGCGTTTGTTCCTGGACTCGATGCCGCCCTTGGCTTTTCGCCGTTTCCCGTATTGCGAGAAGTCGACCATCACTCCCCCACCGCGTCCTCGCTGAGGCGGAACAGTTCCTGCAGCTCCGCGGTGTCCATCTCGGTCACCCAGTTCTCGCCGGTGCCCACCGCCAGATTCGCCAGATCCTGCTTGGAGACGAGCATCGAGTCGATCCGTTCCTCGACGGTGCCCACGCACAGCAGTTTTCGCACCTCGACGTTCTTGCGCTGCCCGATGCGAAAGGCCCGGTCCGTCGCCTGGTTCTCCACCGCCGGGTTCCACCAACGATCCAGATGAACGACATGATTGGCGGCTGTGAGGTTCAAGCCGGTACCGCCGGCCTTGAGCGAGAGCATCATGATCGGCGGACCGTTCCCGCTCTGGAACTTCTCCACCATCTCGTCGCGCTTGGACTTGCTCACGCCGCCGTGCAGGAACGGCAGGTCGGTCCCGAATCGTTCGGCGAAGTACGGTGCCACGAGCTCACCGAACTCCCGGAACTGGGTGAACAGCAACGCTTTCTCGTTGTCGCCCAGAATCGAGTCGAGCATGTCCTCCACCAGACCGATCTTGCCCGAGCGATGCTGCCCCCTCTTGAGCACCGGCGAGCCGTCGGACAGGAAGTGGGCGGGATGGTTGCACACCTGCTTGAGACGAGTGAGCGCGGACAGCACCGCACCTTTGCGCTTCATACCCTTCGCGTCGGCGATCTGCGCCATCATCTCGTCGACGACCGCCTTGTACAGCGCGGCCTGCTCGGCCGTCAGGTTGGCGCGCACGGTCATCTCGTTCTTCTCGGGCAGATCCGAGATGACCGTCGGATCGGTCTTGACACGACGCAGAATGAACGGCGAGGTGATGGCGCGCAGACGCGAGACCGCGCTCTCGTCGTTCTCACGCTCGATCGGAACCGAGAATCGCTTCCGAAAGTCCGACGGCCTACCGAGCATGCCCGGATTGGCGAAGTCGAGAATGGACCTCAGCTCGTCCAGACGATTCTCGACCGGTGTTCCGGTGAGTGCCAACTTGTGATCCGCAGGGATCGCGAGCGCCGCCTTGGCCTGCACGGTGCCCGAGTTCTTGATGTGTTGCGCCTCGTCGAGGACCACCCGACGCCACGTCTGCTCGGACAGCTGCGCGCGATCCTTGGCCATCAACGCGTAGGTGGTGACGATCAGATCGTGCTCGGCGATCGCCCGGTCCAGCTCGTCGCCCTTCGACCGAGCCGGGCCGTGGTGCACCAGAACTCGCAGTGCCGGGGTGAATTTCGCCGCCTCACGTTGCCAGTTGCCCACCACCGACATCGGTGCCACCAGCAGCGTCGGCGTCGAACTCTTCTCGTGCGCGAGCAGTGTCAACACCTGCAACGTCTTGCCGAGCCCCATATCGTCGGCGAGTACAGCCCCAAGACCGAGCCGACTCATGAACGCGAGCCAATCGAGCCCACGCTGCTGATACGGCCGCAGGGTTGCGTTCACACCGGCCGGTACGGGGATCGTCTCGGGCACCGCACCGGGCTCGAGCAACGTCGCTGCCCATCCGGTGGCTCTGATGTCCTGGACCGGAGCCGGCGGTGGGTCGGCCAGCGTCATCTCGCGCATCAGCGTGCTCAGGGCAGTCCCGTCGCCGTGATGCTCGGCGACGTACTTGGCGGCTCGTGCGAGCTGACCGCCGTCGGCCAGTACCCACTGACCGCGGAGTCGAACGAGATCGCCCTTCGAGACGGCGAGTCTGTTCATCTCCGCCTCGGTGAGCACCATGTCGCCGAGTTGGAGTTGCCAGTCGTACGACACCAGTTCGTCCATGCCGACCGCCCGATCGGCGGCCGCTTTCGTCACCGCAGGCGAATCGACGCGCAGCCTCATCGACGGATCCAACCTCGTCCAGGCCCGAGGAAGCAGAACCGTCGTTCCGGTGGCCTGCAGCGCCGTCGCACCGTGTTCGACGAGGTCGATGACCACCGACGTCGGAAGCAACAGATCGAGGGTGCCTTCTTGAGCCGGCAGATCACGCAGTCTCGGGTACGCCGCCACGGCCTCACCGAGCTTGCGCACGGCGATCGAGAGCAGGGTTGCGTCGACCTTACGGCTCATCGGGACCGGCCGCGGCGCTTCACCATCCGCTCGCAGACACACCTGCAGCGTCCAGAACGACTCCGCTGATTCCTCGGAGGAACTGTCGACGACGCCATCGTCGTCATCGGGTTCGAGCAGGCGTAGCACGAGGGACGGCTCGTCGACGGTGAGGCTTGCGCGCCAGTTGTCGAGCAACGTCGACATCTGTTGGGTTCCATCCACGTACGGGTCGTCGCGAATCAGAGCGGACAACAGCGGATGCTCCGAGTCGGGCCTACCCAGAACCGATCTGACGATCGGATCGGTGAGCTCCTCCACCATGTCGTCGAGGATCTTCTTGGGCCGCTCTCCCGCACGCTGCACCGACGGCATCGCGACGGCGAGTTCGCTCAGCCAGGCCCGTTGACGTTCACCCCCGACCAGACGCCACCGTGGCCACCACTGCCCGTCCATCAACTTCAGAGCAGGAACCACACGACCGCCGCGAACCCAGCGTTCGATTCCGCGGGCGACGTGCGCCAGGTACCGGAGATCGCCGGAAATCGAAGCGTGCTCGGACGGCGTCCGCAACAGCAGATCGGCACCGTCGTGCGGGGCGAGCGCGATGGCCGGAACCTGCACCGGGGCCTGCGCGGTGGCACTGCGCCCGGGTGCCGGTAACGACACCGCAGCACGGTGCCGGAACGGTCGGGTGAGGACGTGCGCGTGTGTCGGCGGCAGATCGGGTTCGTCGCCGGTGGAGATCTCGTCGTCCCACAGCATCAGCCCGGCACCGGGAGACCAGAGACCGTGCAGCATCGGTCCATCCAACCAGCAAGCACCGACACACCTCGGGTGAGGCACTCCCGAGCAAGTCGCTCGGTGAGGCACAGTGGATGCATGATCGCGTACGGCTTCAGCGAATACGGCGGACCCGACACCGAGTACCTTCTCGACCTACCCGTCCCCGAGCCGGGACCGGGGCAGATTCTCGTGGCGGTCCACGCCGCCGGGGTCAATCCTGCGGATTGGAAGGTGCGGGCGGGCAATCGCAAGGACACCGTGCAGATCACCTTGCCCGCGGTTCTGGGTCGGGAAGTATCGGGCACCGTCGTGACGGCCGGCGCGGGTGTGGCCGATTTCTCGGTGGGCGACCATGTGTTCGGGGCCACCGCCTCGGGGCACGGAGGGTACGCGCAGTACACGGTGCTCAACGCATCGAGCACTGCCCACAAGCCGGAGGCCGTCTCGTGGGCGGCGGCGGCCACCCTGCCGGTGGCTGCCGGGACCGCGTACGACGCGCTGCGCCGACTGGCCGTCGGCGCGGGCGATTCCATCCTGGTGCTCGGTGCGGGTGGCGGCGTGGGTTCGGCCGTTCTGCAACTCGCGCGAGCCGACGGTATCGACGCTCTCGCAGTTGCGAGTACTGGCAAACAGGAGTGGATCGAGAGCCTCGGAGCCGAATTCGTCGCCTCCGGCGGCGACTTCGTCGATTCGATCTCGCGACCGGTGAACGGCATCGTCGATCTCGTCGGAGGCGAGACCTTGCGCGCCGCGGCGACCGCACTGACGGCGGGGGTACCGATCGTCAGCGTCGCAGACCCGATGCTCGCGGCGCAGTGGGACGGATCCGGAGTCGATCGGGACCGCACCACCGCAGCATTCGCGCGGCTGGCGGACCTGACCGCGTCGGGCGTCATTCGTCCGCGTATCGACCATGCCTTCCCCCTCGAGCGTGCGGGCGAGGCTCTCGCCCTCGTGGAGAACGGACACGTGCTCGGAAAGGTCGTCGTCGAAGTTCGCTGACACCGAGACGGGTGCGGGGATCACTGTCGGTACCTTCCGGCACACTGCTGTCGCGAGGACCGATGACCGAGTACGGAGATCGACGATGGGGCGTGCGTGAGAAAACTGTGGGTCGCGGTACTGCTGGTGCTCGCTGCGGCAGTGATGGCCGTGTTCGACTCGTGCGAGCGGTCCGTCATCCCCGGTTTCACACCCGCCCAACCCGCTCCCGGCAGTCCCACGCGTACTCAGATCGAGCAGTTGCTCGCCCAGGTTCGCGTGGTCGCGGCCAGGCCCGATGCCCTCGGCTACGAGCGCGGGTGCAAGAGCGGCGAAGGGTGTGTGTTCGGCCCGGCGTGGACCGACGACTACGACGGGCCGGGTGGTCACGACGGCTGCGGTACCCGCGACAACGTCCTGGCGCTGTCGATGACCGAGGTCGAGTTCCGCGCAGGCACCCGCGACTGCGTCGTGCTGTCCGGTTCGCTCGCAGATCCGTACTCCGGTGAGCCGATCCAGTTCACCAAGTCGGACGCCGGAAAGATTCAGATCGATCACGTCTACCCGCTGTCCGCTGCATGGGACATGGGCGCGAACATGTGGTTGCCCGACAAGCGCGTTCGGTTCGCCAACGACGTGGCGTTCAATCTGCTCGCAGTCAACGGAGCGGACAATCAGAGCAAGAGCGACAAGACACCCTCGCAATGGCTGCCACCGAACGCGGCCTACCACTGCTTCTATGCGGGTAAGTATCTGTCGGTCGCTGCGCAGTACGAGTTACCGATCACCCAGGCCGATCAGGGTGTTCTCGCTTCGGTCGCCTCGACGTGCGCGGCGTAACGTCTGAGCGATGGCAACAGCACACCCGCGCAGCGTCCTCGACCGTGAGACGCAGCTCTGCATGTCCTTGTCCGGCCGACCGAGCAACATCGGAACTCGCTTCCACAACTATCTCTACGACGAGTTGGGCCTGAACTTCGTCTACAAGGCGTTCACCACCACCGATCTCGCCGCCGCAGTGGGGGGCGTTCGCGCCCTGGGCATCCGAGGCTGCGCCGTCTCCATGCCGTTCAAGGAAGACGTGATCGAACTGGTCGACGTGATGCACGAGTCGGCAAGCGCCATCGAATCCGTCAACACGATCGTCAACGAGAACGGCGTCCTCCACGCCTACAACACCGACTACCAGGCCGTCGCGAACCTGCTCGCCGCGAGTGGCTTCTCGACCGACTACTCGGTGGCCGTCACCGGCAGCGGCGGGATGGCCAAGGCCGTCGTTGCCGCACTTCGGGATTCGGGCTACACCCGGGGCACCGTCGTCGCCCGCAACGCGAACACCGGCCCTGCCCTCGCCGAGACCTACGGCTACGACTGGTCGGCCGAAGCGGTGGGCGCAGACCTGCTCGTGAACGTGACCCCGGTGGGTATGGCCGGAGGGCCGGACGCCGATTCGGCACCGTTCACCGAGCAGCAGATCGATGCAGCGAATGCCGTGTTCGACGTCGTCGCCATGCCGTCGGAAACGCCGCTGATCGTTGCCGCTCGGGCGGCGAACAAGCCCGTGATCACCGGCGCTCAGGTCATCGCGCTCCAGGCTGCAGAACAGTTCGTTCTCTACACCGGAGTTCGGCCGTCAGACGAACAGATCGCGCGCGCATCGGAGTTCTCGCGCAGCTGACTCACAGGTGCTGCCACCGGGGCTTGTTGGCATAGGCGTACCGGTAGTACTCCGCGAGTGCGAGCGACGACGCCGCGGCCTCGTCCAGCAGCACCGTTGCGTGCGGGTGCCATTGGATCGCCGACGCCGGGCAGTGCGCCGACAACGGTCCTTCCACGGCCGCCGCCACCGCGTCCGCTTTCGACTGCCCTGTTGCGATCAACAGCAGGTGACGCGCCTCGTCGATGGTGCCCAGCCCCTGGGTCAGTACGTGATGCGGCACGTCCTCGGGCGAATCGAAGAATCGGGCGTTGTCGACGCGAGTCTGTTCGGTCAGCGTCTTCACCCGTGTTCGAGATCTCAGCGACGATCCGGGCTCGTTGAAACCGATGTGCCCGTCTGTGCCGATTCCGAGTATCTGAACATCGATGCCGCCTGCGGCGGCGATCGCCGCGTCGTACCGCTGCGCCTCCACAGCTATGTCGTCCGCTTCGCCGTCGGGCGAGAACACCGCGGTGTCGTCCAGATCGACGTGGTCGACGAAGTTCTCGCGAATGAACGAGAAGTAGGACTGCTCTGCTGTTTTCGCCAGTCCGATGTACTCGTCGAGCAGGAAGGCGCGGCATCGCGCGAACGACAGGCCGTCGTCCCGATGCCGTCGCGCCAATTCGCGATATGTGCCCACCGGGGTGGACCCGGTTGCCAGTCCCAGTACAGGAGTGGAGCCGGCTCGTGCGACTCGTTCGACGACGTCGGCGGCTGTTCGGTCCACCGCGTCGGCCCCGTCGAGGATCACGACCTCCATCTAGCTGTCCTCTCCGATTGCAGTTCCGCCTCTGATCACCCGCAGTGGTTCGAAGGCCTCGTCGACCACCAATACGTCGGCTCGCATGCCTTGTTCGAGGTTACCGACGTCGGAGTCGAGACCGATCGACGCGGCAGGAGTCGACGACGCGGCCAGTACCGCCTCGACCAATGGCACGCCGGCGTTCAGCACGGCGCGGCGTAGCAGGTCCAGGACGGTTGCGGTCCCGCCCGCGATCGGAGCGGTCTCGCTGTCGGTGTCGCGGGACAACCGCGCTACCGAGTGTCGGACGGTCACATCCAATGGTCCGAGTCGATAGCGACCGTCCGACATTCCGGCCGCGGCCATCGCGTCGGAGACCAGCGCGATGTGTGCACCACCGACGAGATCGAACACCGCGCGGACGGTCTCGTCGGCGAGATGCACTCCGTCGCCTATCAATTCGAGCACCATCGCGTTGCGCGCCGCAGCGGCCAGACACTCGCTCACCGGGCCCGGCGCCCGATGATGCCAGGTAGGCATTCCGTTGAACAGGTGTGTGGCCGTGATCGGACCGTCCCCCAGCGACTCGATTCCGCGTCGGGTGGTGAGCGCATCGGCGTCCGTGTGGCCGATGCTGGGCAGTATCCCGTTCTCTCGCAACATCTCTGCGACGGCGGCGAAGCCGTCGATCTCGGGCGCAAGGGTCATCGACCGCACCGCGCCCCGGCCCGCGCTCAAAATGTCGCGGAGAAGTCCGGGATCGCCGCTGCGCAGCGACGCGGGGTCTTGCGCGCCGCAGCGGTCGACCGACAGGAACGGCCCCTCGAGATGGACCCCGGCGACATCACCGGTCTCGTACAGATCGGCCAAAAGCGATGTCTGCGTGATCAGCCGTTTCGGCGGTGCCGACACCAGTGAGGCGAGCATCGTCGTGGTCCCGCGGGAGCGATGATGCCGTACCGCCGTCATGAGATCGACGGCAGGTGAATCCGGGAAAGAGGCCCCCGCCCCGCCGTGGCAGTGCAGATCGACCAAACCAGGGAGGATCGTCGAATCCGTCTGCGGTACAGCCTGACCGGGCCATGCCGATGCCGGTCCGACCCACGAGATCCGGTCTCCCGTCCACGCGACGACGCCGTCCTCGATCACCTGGTCGCGCGTGACGACCCGCCCGCGGTGAGTGGTCGTGGTGGATGCGGTCATGCCCGATCGGGTTCGAGCACTGCGTCGTCCTCACGTCCGGGGGTGCGCAGGTTCCATTTCTTGATGACGAAGCTGAACAAGAAGTAGTAGATCACCGCGTACACCAGGCCGATCGGGATGAGCAGCCACGCTTTGGTTGCGATTCCGTAGTTGAGCAGATAGTCGATGCCGCCGGCGGAGAAGAAGAAACCGTCGTGGATCCCGAGGGCATTGCACAGGGCCATCGACGTTCCGGTCAACACCGCATGGATGATGTAGAGCGGCCAGGCGACGAACATGAACGAGTATTCGAGCGGCTCGGTGATACCGGTGACGAACGCAGTCAGGCCCGTGGACAACATGATTCCGCCGACGAGCTTCTTCTGTGACGGCTTCGCGTTGCGATAGATCGCGAATGCCGCAGCGGGAAGAGCGAACATCATGATCGGGAAGAATCCGGTCATGAACACTCCCGCGGACGGGTCACCGGCGAAGAACCGATTCAGATCGCCGCGGACCAGTTGACCACCTGCATCCTGGTAGTCCCCCACCAGAAACCAGACGACGGAGTTCAGAATGTGGTGCAGCCCAGTGGGAATGAGCATGCGATTGGCGAAGCCGTAGATGCCGCTGCCCACCACACTGTGGTCGGCGACGGTGTTGCCCACCCACTGGAGTGCACTGTAGAAGAGCGGATAGACGAACGACATGATCACGGCGACAACGAGACCGGTGATTGCCGTCATGATCGGTACCAGACGACGGCCACTGAAGAAGCCGAGATAGTCCGGCAGCTTCTGGCGATAGAAACGCTGCCAGAGAATCGCCGAGAGCAATCCGATGACGATGCCTGCCAGGACGCCGTAGTCGATCACGGCGGGGTCACCGTTGGCGTCGACCTCTCCGTCGAGCACGACCGGCGACATGGCCGTGAAGACTCCGTTCATCACCATGTAGCCGACCACAGCTGCGAGCGCGGTCGAACCGTCGGACTTCTTGGCCCAGCCGATGGCGATACCGACTGCGAAGATGAGGGGAAGCCAGGTGAACACTGCCTGACCTGCAGCGGAGATGACCGCGGCGGTGGTCTCCAGTGCGCTGAATCGACCCAGCAGGTCGTCCTGCCCGAGTCTCAGGAGAATTCCGGCGGCGGGCAGAACAGCGATCGGGAGCATGAGGCTGCGACCGAAGCGCTGCAGCCCGGCCAATGATCGAGATTCCTTCTTCGGCTCGGTGTCGACCGAGTCAGTCTTCTTCGGGGTCATGGCGACCTTCTCTTCGAGGGCTGGTCCTTCGGGGGCTTTTCGCTGTTGTGACCGGGTGCCATCAGGGGTACTGTCCGGTCATTACCAGTTGTAGTTTGGCCAGGTGGCAAGCACATGTCAACCCGGACATGTGATCCACCCGACAGATGTACGCCCACAGAAAGCGAGAACCCACATGTCCAAAGCGGACGCGATCGTCGAAGGCCTCGGCGGTGCCGACAACATCGTCGAGATCGAAGCGTGCATCACCCGGCTGCGCACCGAGGTCAAGGATGGGTCGTTGGTGAACGAGGCAGCACTCAAAGCAGCAGGTGCCCACGGCGTCTTCCACAAGGGAACCGCAGTTCAGGTCATCGTCGGCCCCGAAGCGGACACGCTCGCAGAAGACATCGGCGACATCCTGTGAGCGACGCCGGTGCGATCCTCAGCCCTGTTGCCGGCCAGGTGATTTCGCTTGCAGACGTGCCGGACCCGGTGTTCTCGGCGCAGATGGTCGGCTCCGGTGTCGCACTGCGCCCGGCACCCGACGACGGGGCGGTCGAGGTTCGTTCACCGGTCGCGGGCACGATCCTCAAACTCCATCCACACGCATTCGTCGTCTTCACCGAGAACAAGGCGGGCGTATTGGTGCACATCGGTATCGACACCGTGAAGATGAAGGGCGCAGGCTTCGAACTCTTCGCAGCAGAGGGTGATCGAGTCGAGGCCGGCGATCTCGTCGTCACCTACGATCCGGCGGCGATCGCGGCGGCAGGCTACTCGGATGTCGTTCCCGTGGTTCTGATGGACTCGAAGCCGGATTCGGTGACGAGTGCCAGCATCGACAACACCGTGGCGGTGGGCGACCTGTTGTTCGAGCTGCCCTGATCTCACCGACGCTGCGAGGTGCGTCGCCCGCCTTCGACTTCCATCGACAGTTGATACCGATCGCAGCGGTACCAACTCTCGGTGTGTTCGAGCGGCTCGTCTCCGCTGAAGGAGACACGGTCGAAGTACAGCACGGGGGCACCGCGCTTGGTGCCGAGCAGGGTGGCGGTATCACTGTCGGCCGCAGTGGCTTTGACGGTCTGCTCGGCCCGGTCGATGGTCAACCCGTAGTGAATCTGAACGGCCTCGTACACGGACTTGCTCAGGTCGTGTTCGATCAGGCCGGGGAGCAGGGAAGCCCGGTACCACGCGTCGTCGACGCTGACCGGTTCGGCATCGGCCAACCGAAGACGCTTGACGTGGTAGGTCTGTTCTTCGTCGGCCAGTCCGAGAGCGCGAGTCGTTGCCGCCGAGGGGCTTTCGAGCCGCGCGAACAGCACCACCGTCGTCGGCGTCAATCCTTGCGCCCGCATCTCCTCCGAGAACGACGCCAGGTGCAAACGAGACTGCACGGTGCGACTGGCCACGAACGTGCCCTTGCCACGGACCCGCACCAGGTGTCCGTCGTTGACGAGTTGACCGATGGCCTCGCGAACGGTGATGCGGCTGACGCCGTAGTCCTCCATCAGCTTTCGCTCGCTGGGCATGAGATCGCCGGGTTGCAACTCCTTCGTGCAACGGTGCAACAGAATTGCGCGAAGCTGTTCGTGCTTGGGGACCTGACTGTCCCTCAGATGTACGGGCATCACCACTGCGCAGGCCTTTCCGTCACTCGCCGAACCAGCGGTACGGACTGGTCCGGTCCAACCAAGAGACTACGTCACATCGACGGTGCCCCGACAGCATTCGACCACCGACCCCTGGTGGCGACTCGGCTCGACGGGAAACGACGCGACAGGCGACGGCCCACAGTGCATCATCGTCAGTCGTGACCACCGCCGACGCTGCCGACAGACCGACGCCACTCTCCACCCCCGTCAGCGCTGGAATCGTGGCCTCATTGGTCGGCTTCACCAGCTCGTTCGCCGTTGTACTGACGGGCCTGCGGGCGGTAGGTGCCAGCCCGACCGAGGCGGCCTCCGGTTTGCTGGCACTGTGCGTCACCCAGGCCGTGGGAATGATGTGGCTCGCGCGCAGATACAGACAGCCCATCACTCTGGCGTGGTCGACACCGGGCGCGGCACTGCTCGCCGGAACCGGCATGGTGGTCGGAGGGTGGCCCGCGGCGGTGGGTGCGTTCGTCACCGTCGGAGTACTGATCGTCCTGACGGGCCTGTGGCCGAGACTCGGCGCACTCGTGTCGACAATTCCGGTGCCACTTGCGCAGGCGATGCTGGCCGGAGTTCTCCTTCCTCTCTGCGCGGCACCGGTGGTCGCCTTCGCCGACTCTCCCGCCCAGGTGGCTCCGGTGGTCCTGGTCTGGCTCGTGGTCCTGCGGTTCAGTGCACGTTGGGCAGTTCCGGCAGCATTCGCCGCGGCGGCGGTGGTGATCTCGGCCGGTCTGGTCGGCGGCGGCACTCCGATCGCGCCGAACGATCTGGTCCCCCGAATCGACTGGACGGTTCCGCACTGGAGCTGGCAGGCCACAATAGGTATCGCGGTGCCGCTGTACATCGTCACGATGGCGTCCCAGAACATCCCCGGCGTCACGGTCATGGCGTCGTTCGGGTTCCGCATTCCCTGGCGTGCGTCGATGGCCGTCACCGGAACCGGAACCGTCCTGGGCGCATTCGCCGGCGGTCACACGATCAACCTCGCCGCGATCAGCGCTGCGCTGTCGGCGAATCCCAGTGCCCATCCGGACCCGAAGCGGCGATGGATCGCCGCCTTCTCGGCCGGATCGTCCTACCTGGTGCTGGCGCTTCTCTCCACCGCCCTGGCCACCCTGGTCGCTGCCGCTCCCGCAGGTGTGGTGGAAACAGTTGCCGGGCTTGCCCTGTTGGGGACCCTCGCGGCGTCGTTGTTCGGCGCGCTGGAACATGCAGCGGACAGAGAGGCAACGGTTCTGACATTCCTCGTCGCTGCGTCCGGCCTGACATTCGCAGGGATCGGCTCCGCATTCTGGGCCTTGGTCGTCGGTCTGATGGTCCGAGCGATCCTGCGTCGGCAATCCCCGGCGACGCCCGCTACCGACGCCACTGGTTAGGGTCACGTTCATGACCGATCGAGTGAGCCCCGCGTCGGACTTGTCGCACGCATCGGATTTTCCGGCACTGTGGCCGGTGACGACGAGATGGGACGACAACGACCACTACGGCCACGTCAACAACGTCACCTACTACGCCTATTTCGACACCGCCGTCAACGGTTGGCTGATGGAGACGACCGGTCTCGATATCAGGACACTGCCTGCGATCGGTGTCGTTGCCGAAACCTCGTGCCGATACGTGTCCGAGTTGAGCTTTCCGGATCGCCTTCAGGTGGGCCTGGCAGTCGAGAAGCTGGGCACCCGCAGCATCGTGTACTCGCTCGGGTTGTTCCGCGAAGCCGACGACGATGCGTTGGAGCTGGCGGCCAGGGGTCGATTCGTACACGTGTACGTCGATGGGGTCACCCGTAGGCCGGTGGCGATTCCTCCCGAAATCGAGACTGCAGCTCGCACTTTGGTGATCGGGACGGCGTCGGCCTGACCGACTACAGCCCGATCTCGTCGGCCGTACGCAGAGCCCTGCTGACGATGTCGTCGATGAGCGTCGTGGTCGGCCCGCCTGCCACCGCCCGGTTTCGCGAGTCTGCTTCCATCCGGCGCATGACACCTTCGGCGATGATCGAGAGCTTCCACAGCGCCAGTACCTGCCAGAATCCGACATCGGAGACGTCGCGGCCGGTGTGCTGTGCATACGACTCGACGAGTTCGGCCCGAGTAGGAAAGCCCGGCAGAGTCGACGCCATGAAGGGACCGGCGACCCCGTCGTCGGCTTGCGGCCAATAGGCCAGAAGTCCTCCGAGGTCCGCCAAGGGGTCTCCGAGTGTGCACAGCTCCCAGTCGACAACCGCGGCGACACGGCCGTCGTCGCGGGCCGTGATGACGTTGCTGAGGTGGAAGTCTCCGTGCACCAGAGTCACCTCGTGCTGCGATGGAATGCCGGCTGCCAATCGCGTTGCCAGCGAATCGATACCGGGTACGTCGCGAGTGCGCGAGGATTGCCATTGCTTGGTCCACCGGGCCAGTTGGCGAGCAGCGTACGGCTTGTGACTGGCCAGATCGGCCAGACCCGAGGAGTCCAGATCCACGCGATGGATGTCGGACAGCGCGACCGTGAGGCCGAGCCCAACTCGGCGCCTGTGATCGGGGTCGAGTCCTTCGGCTACCGCCACCGAGTCGACGACGATGCCATCGACGAAACTCATCAGCACGAGTGGGACCTCGGACACCGACGAATCCTCGGTCATCGCAATCATTTTCGGAACCGGAACCGCCGTGTTCTGCAGGCCCGACAGAATTCGATGCTCACGCACCACATCGTGTGCGGACGCCAACAGTTTCCCCAGTGGTGGACGCCGAAGCACCCAGCGACTGCCGCCGGCATCACGAACCGCGTAGGTGAGATTGGACTGACCGTTACCGATCCGATGGAAGGTGAGAGGCGAGGTTGCGCCGATTCCCAATCCTGCGATCCAGGTCGATACCGCGTCTTCGTCCAGTCCCACCGCACCCATACAGAACCCTCACTTCGCCGCGCGACACCGTTGTCGACTGCCGTCATCGGAATTCGACCGATAGTAGCGAAGCTGAACCCGCTCGGGTGCCGAGGCACCGAGCGGGGCCGATCAACTTGCGCGCTCGAACGCGGAGATCAGCGCTGGAGTCGCGATCGCCGGAGCCGGAGCGGCTACCTCGTTGCGCTTGACGGCAATTTCGTCCACTTCACCGACCAACAGGGCAACCATCGTCTCCGGCTCGGAGGCCCAGACGGAGGAGATGTTCCGCACTTCGGCAGGTGCGAACAGTCCGCTGGTTGCCAGAGCGTCGATCCATTCGGCGACGGCGTCGGCCGTGGGATCGGGCACGGTCGATCGGTCGAGCGAGTCCGCTTGGAACTCGTTGCAAAAGAACGCGCGGACCATAGCGAGCTGTCCCTGAGACATTGCGGTCATGTTCTTCTCCCTCGAGTTGTCGGCGTCCGTAGGTGTCGAATACCCGATTCCAACGGGTTGTGACGGGTACCACGGTCCGTTTCCAGATCGTTATCGATTTGGCTGTAACGGTCGATTGCGGGTTTCCGATGCGGCTGAAACTACGCCCTTTTGGTCGGTCTCGCCCAGGGTGAACTGGACTCTGTGACTATCGTCACACACTTGGACCCATCCAATCAACGTCTTGCAACGAAGTCATAGTTTGGTTTACGAAATGCTGTGACAGGAAACAAGTAATCGACAAAACGCCAGGTCGGAGGGCATTCACACCATTCGGACCGACGTCCGACTGCAGCAACTCGAACTCAGCATGCCTCCGCTACACGAGCTGCAAGAAGGCACGCAGTTCTGTATCGGCCCAGTTTTCGATCTCTTGCCCCGACTTGTGGCCGATTTGCCGACATGCAGAATTTGACGAAGTGAGCATCCTGCCGCTCACTTTTCGATACCCCTCAGGCCGCTGCGTGATCGAAACGTTATTACGAAAACAATCAGCTCGTTCCCAACTTCCTCACATCCGATGTTCAGCCGAGTCGGGCACCGTGGCCGCATGCCAACACCGAGCCTCGGTTCCGGACCGATCCAAGCGTCCCGTCACGCCGAAACCGACGCCGAGACGCCCGCGGTGCCGTCCAGTGCCCCCACCCGTCCGCGGCGGCGCGCCGTGGTCGCTCGCTCGGCCGTGTCCGCTGCCTCTGCCGTCCTGTTGCTGTTGATCCTGATGTGGGCACCGCAGGTCGCACCCTCGACGTCCGTCGAATCGACCCCTGCCACGGCACTGGCCACTCACGTACTCGATGCGATCGATGTGACCGCGGTGTTGATCGCCGTCGCCGCACTCGCCGTCGTGGCGCTGATACGAAAGCTGCCGTTCGGGATCGGGGTGGTGATCGCCTGCACCATCGGTGCCGTCGTCAGCAGTGCGCTCGCTCGCGAGGTCCTGGGAGCGTCGATGCCGTCGGCAGATCTTCCGAACGGTCAACTCGTCGCGGTGGCCTCTCTACTCGGAGCAGCGTCCATGGTGGCGTCCGCAGCGTGGCGGCCCGTGGTCCTCGGCCTGGGCACCGTCGCAACGCTCGCGGTCGCGGCGGCTGCCCTTTTCGTCGGTTCCGCGTCCGTGACCGGGATCGTGAGCGCAGCGTCGATCGTGTTCGTGTGGTGGCCGGCGTGCTCGATCGTCATGCTCTACTCGCCCGTCGCAGCTGCCCGCGAAGCTCGCAACCCGCTCGACACGGCCGCTCTGGCCGTTCAACGCAAAATGGGGCGCTCCCGTTGACGAACAACCGGAAGCGCCCCATCTGACTGCTGACTGCTCGTGACTAGAGGGCCTTGAGCTCCTCGGTCACCTCGGACACCGACTTCTTCGCGTCACCGAACAGCATCGAGGTGCCCTCGGCGAAGAACAACGGGTTCTCGATGCCGGCGAACCCGGACGACATCGACCGCTTCAGAACGATGACCGACTTCGACTGATCGACGTTCAGGATCGGCATCCCGTGAATCGGGCTCGACGGATCGTTGCGCGCCGCCGGGTTGGTCACGTCGTTCGCACCGATGACCAGCGTGACGTCGGTACGGGAGAATTCGTCGTTGATGTCGTCCATTTCCTTCATCGCGTCGTACGCGACATCGGCCTCGGCGAGCAGCACGTTCATGTGCCCGGGCATGCGACCGGCCACGGGGTGAATGGCGTACTTGACCTCGACGCCCTTCGACTCCAGTAGCTTGGCCATGTCCTTGACCGCATGCTGCGCCTGCGCAACCGCGAGTCCGTATCCGGGTACGACGATGACCTGGTTGGCGTAGGCCATCTGGATCGCCGCATCCGCCGCGGACGTGGCCTTCGCGGTTCCGCCGCCTGCACCCGCAGGCCCGGCAGCCGCGTCGCCGCCACCGAATCCGCCGGCGACGATGGCCGGGATGGAACGGTTCATGGCCTTGGCCATGAGGTTGGTCAGAATCGTGCCGGACGCGCCGACGATCATGCCTGCGACGATCATCGCTGTGTTGTTGAGCGCCAGACCTGCCGCCGCAGCGGACAGACCGGTCAGAGCGTTGAGCAACGAAATGACGACCGGCATGTCCGCGCCGCCGATGGGCAGCACGACCGTCAGACCCAGAATTCCGGCGAGTACGAGAACCGCGACGATCCACCACTGCGACACCCCGCCGCCCGGAGTGGCGTTGATTCCGATGACCACCGCAGCCGCCACGGCACCGATCAGCAGCAGAGCGTTGAGCGGCTGCTGCAACTTACCGATGGTGATGGGCGAACCGGGCAGGGTCTCCTGCAGCTTGAGGAACGCGATCAGCGATCCCCAGAACGAGATCGACCCGATGATCGCCGCGAACAGCGACCCGATGACGATGTGGACCGTCGGAGATTCACCGTGCTTGAAGTTCGAGAATCCCGATGTGTCGAGGAACTCGGCCCAGGCGATCAGTGCAACCGTTCCACCGCCGACGCCGTTGAACAGAGCCACCAACTGCGGCATTGCCGTCATCTTGACCCGACGCGCGGGAGGGATACCGAGAGCGACGCCGACGACCAGGCCGACGACGATGAGAATCCAGTTGCCGGTGTCTCGGATGGAGATGAGGGTCGCCACCACTGCGATGAACATGCCGACGGCTGCGATCTGATTGCCGCGGACAGCGGTCTTCGGGCCCGTCAGACCCATCAGACCGTAGATGAACATCGCGAACGCGACGATGTAGAGGATGTTGACGAGATTGTCCATCAGGAGTCAGCGCCCTTCTCGGCCTTGGCAGGGACAGGCTTGGACTTGAACATGCCGAGCATGCGGTCGGTGACGACGAATCCACCGATCACGTTGACCGTTCCGAAGACCAGCGCCACGAACAGGATCACCTGCAATCCGATGGACGGATCGTCAACCTTGCCCAGGACGACCAACGCGCCGAGCACGACGATGCCGTGGATGGCATTGGTGCCCGACATCAACGGGGTGTGCAAGGTGTTGGGCACCTTGGAGATCACCGCGAAGCCGACGAACCCGGACAACACCAGGATCGCTATGTTCGCGAGCAGCGGGGTGTACATCAGTTCTCCTTCTCACGTGTCACGCAGGCACCGGCGAGAACCTCGTCCGAGAAGTCGGGGGCGAGCTTGCCGTCGACCAGCATGAGTTCGAGCAATGCCGAGATGTTCTTCGAGTACAGCTCGCTGGCATGCTCGGGCATCGAGGCAGGCAGGTTCAACGGCGAGCAGATGGTCACGTCGTGCTTGACGACGGTCTCTCCGGGCTCGGTGAGTTCACAGTTGCCGCCGGTCTCACCGGCGAGGTCGACCACGACGCTGCCGGGCTTCATGCCCTCGACGGCTGCGGCCGTGACCAGTCGCGGGGCGGGGCGTCCGGGCACCAAAGCGGTGGTGATGACCACGTCGAATCCCTTGATGGCCTCCTCGAGAGCCTTCTGCTGTTGCACCCGCTCGTCCTCGGTCAGCTCACGCGCGTACCCGCCCTCACCTGCGGCGTCGATCCCGAGATCGAGCCATTGCGCCCCGACGGAGCGAACCTGGTCCGCCACCTCCGGGCGCACGTCGTACCCGGTGGGCCGGCCGCCGAGACGCTTCGCGGTAGCAAGCGCCTGCAGACCTGCCACGCCCACACCCAGCACCAGCACGGTGGCGGGCTTGACGGTGCCCGCGGCAGTGGTGAGCATCGGGAAAAATCGGGTGGACTCGGACGCGGCCAGCAGGACGGCCTTGTAGCCGGCGACATTGGCCTGAGACGACAGTGCGTCCATCACCTGCGCCCGCGAGATCCGCGGGATCGCTTCGACGGCGAAGGCCTGCACTCCGGCCGCCTTCAACGCCCCGATGCTGTTCTCCGCGTTGCGCGGTGCCAGAAATCCGATGAGCGTCGAACCCGACGACAGCTTGGCGATCTCGGCGTCGGACGGCGGCGCGACCTTCACCACGACGTCCGCCGACCATGGATCACCGATGGTCGCTCCGGCGGCGACGTACAGCTCGTCGGGAATCAGAGCGCCCAGACCGGCACCCGATTCGACGACGATCTCGACGCCCTTACCCGTCAGGGAGGCAACGATCTTGGGCACCAGGGCGACGCGACGTTCGCCCTCCCCCGATTCCCGAACCACACCGACAACGGTCGTGGTTCCCGAACCCTTCTCAGTGCTCTGCGATGTATCCAAATCTCCGTCTTCCTGCGTTGAATGGTGTCCACTCATCGGCCAACGGCCCCGAGCTTGCGACGAGTGGACGAACCCATGCGACAAAGGCACAAGGTCCCTGATAGTAGCCAGAGGAAACAGACCACGGGTAACTCGGAACACAGTCCGATTCGTTCTGAATCGAGTCCGTTCGGCATTCCGCAGTTACAGGGCGGGCAATTGTGATGCACGCCATACAGGTCTATCGGTGATGATCGGACCCTACAGTGACAACCGTGGAATCTTGCATCTTCTGTGCCATCGTCGCCGGCGACGCCCCCGCACACCGTGTGTTCGAGAACGACCACGCGATGGCCTTTCTCGACATCCGGCCGGTCAGTCGCGGACACCTGCTCGTCGTCCCGCGCGAGCACGCCACCGATCTGAACTCGACCCATCCGGACGCGGCCGCCGACGTATTTCGCGTCGGTCACACGCTGGCGCGCGCGGTGCGCCACTCGGATCTGCGCGCAGACGGAGCCAACCTCGTGATCAACGACGGCAAGGCCGCGTTTCAGACGGTTTTCCACCTGCACTTGCACGTGGTGCCTCGCTGGCATCGGGACCGGCTGCGGTTCGCTACCGGGTTCGTGACGCGCCGCCTGCGTGAGCCCGAGCATGTCGCGGACGCCGTTCGCGTCGGGCTGGCCCGGCTGAATGGCGAATCGACGGCGTGAGACTGTTCCTGTCGTCGTATCGATTCGGGGGCCACTCCGCTGCTTTCGTCGAGCTGACCGGGCCGCCGTCCGATCTCGCGGTGATCGCGAACGCGTCGGACGCGTGGCCCGCCGCCGCTCGCGAGTCCTCGCTTCGCAGTGAGTTCGGTCCGCTGCGCGCTCTCGGGTATCGGCCGGCGGAGCTGGATCTGCGCGAGTACGTGGGTCGGCCCGCGGCATTCGAGCGCGCGCTCGAAGGATTCGGTGCGGTGTGGGTGCGCGGGGGCAACACCTTCGTCCTGCGCGCTCAGCTCGCCCGCTCGGGTGCGGACGAGGTTCTGGCCGACCGAGTTCGGCGAGGATCGATCGCGTACGGCGGATACAGTGCGGGTGCCTGTGTGGCCGCACCGTCGTTGATCGGAGTCGAGGACGCGGACGACCCGGGCGAGGTTCGGCACACCACCGGTGTCGATCCGGTGTGGACCGGGTTGGGTCTGGTGGATTTCTCCATTGTCCCGCACCTGAATTCCGTTCTCGACGAGCAGAATTCGGGGCATGCGACGGTGCAGCGCCTTCGCCGGGCCGGCATGGACTGTCACGGGTTGACCGACGACCAGGCCATCGTCGTCGACGCGTCGGGGACGCGTGTGCTCGGTAGTTGACCGTCGGTCAGCCCAGGCGGGCAAGTGGAGCGAGTCGATCCAGCGAGGACCACGCCAGCGAGCACCGCCTTGCGGTCATTTCGTCCGCGTCGAGCACCAGCATGTCGAACAACTGCCGAGGGGCCTGATGCCACGAGTGGGCAATCTGCGCGATGGTGGCTCGATCGAACAATCCGGACTGGGTCAACGCCTGAACCCATTCGTCGACCTCGCCTCGGTGAATGCGCTCGATGGTGTCGTATTCGATTCCGCCCCCGAGGAATTCGTACGAGAACATCGCGGCCACGTAGTTCCAGGAGTCACTTCCGGGATCGATCATGGTGCAGCCTCCTTGTCGACTCGCACCACATGGGGTGCGAGATTCGCTGCGCTGGACGCTAGCGTGGCGAACTACAAATTTGCGTGTCGACGACGCATCGATCTGGTAACGCCTGAGGCTGGTGTTACTGATGTGACTCACTTCCGGAAAAGGCTCACCCACCTCGAACAGGGTGGGTAAAGTCCGCATTCGTGGGCACCCGAGCCGTTGCAGCGTCGATCGCAGCGATCGCGTGAGGGCTGGTGGGATGCTCGAACACGCCGGGAACCGAGGCCGATCCGAATTCGCCCGAGACGGCCGAACAGCCCGTCACCGAAGAACTCTTCGTCGGCGAATGCGGGTCGATGGACAACACGGAAGTGCAGAGACTCACGGCCGTATCCGACCTGACGGTGGTGTCCGAGAATGCCGTTCGGTGTCGATGGGAATCCGCGACCGGCGCGTACGCGATGTTCACCTGGTATCGCGGCAGCCCCATCGACCGAGAGAGATCCGTGGCCGCAGCCGTCGGCCGCACCATCGAGCGCATCGATGTGGACGGTCACCCGGGATTCACCGCCGCGGCGTCGGGAGCGTCGTGCGAGGCCGGGGTCGAGAACGGGGACGGCTTCGTACACTGGTCCGTCAACTACGTGATCGACGGGCCTCGCGATTCCTGCGACGTCGTCGAGGATCTGGCACGAACCACGATGTCGAAGGCGAAGTAGCCCGATGAGGACGTTCCCCTCCACCGAGTCCAACCGTCGCGTCCTCGCCGCTGTCCTCGTCACTGCGGCCGTCGGTACCGGATGCACCACCACCGTGGCCGGTACGGCGGTACCTGCTCGATCGGCCGACAGCGGAGAGTTCGACAAGCTGCTCGAGGAGTGCATCGCCGTCCCGGATCCCACCATCGCCGACACAGTGGGTGCCGACCTCGTCGATCAGTACTTCTACGGTGCAGTGTGCATGTGGACGGGCATCGGTGCCGCCGGGCTCATCGACGTGACCTTCGCCTGGTTCGAGGACGATGCGCTCTCTCGCGAGCGAGAGCTGGCCGATCGGCTCGGCTACGCGACCGAGAACGTCCCTGTTGCCGGCACCACGGCATTCCTGTCACGACGACCGGCCGACCCGTCGTCATGCGGAATCAGCGCGGCGTATTCGGGCGTCATCACCTGGTGGGTGCAATACCGAGGCACCAGTCCGATCGACCCGTGCGCCGCCGCCACCGAGCTCGCTGAATCGACGCTTCGACGCAACCAGTGACCGCGCGTCACCCGACCCCGACTCCGCCCCACGCTCCGCCGTGACAGACTCGAGTGTCGACGGTCACATTTTCGACGTGAGGAGACCGAGATGTCCGTGACGACCGATGCAGATGCCCGCCTGAGTGCGCTCGAATCCCTTCTTTCACCCGGCTCGGTGGTCACCGACCCGGACATCACCGAGGGCTATCGACGCGACTGGGCGAAGGATCCCGACGCGGGCACCCCGCTGGCCGTCGTGCGCGCACAGTCCACCGAGGACGTTCGTGCCGTGATGCGTTGGGCCACCGAGCACGCCGTGGCGGTCGTCCCACGCGGCGCGGGATCGGGTCTGTCCGGTGGAGCCACCGCCGTGGACGGCGGAATCGTGCTCACCACCGAGTTGATGCGAGAGATCACCGTCGATCCGGTGACCCGCATCGCCGTCGTACAACCCGGACTGCTCAACGCGGAGGTCAAGAAGGCCGTCGCCGAACACGGCCTCTGGTACCCACCGGATCCGTCCTCGTTCGAGATGTGTTCCATCGGAGGCAATGCGGCCACCAACGCGGGCGGACTGTGCTGTGTGAAGTACGGCGTGACCACCGATTACGTTCTCGGTCTCGAGGTCGTCCTGGCCGACGGTACCGCCGTCCGGCTCGGCGGGCCACGACTGAAAGACGTTGCGGGTCTGTCCCTTGCGAAGCTGTTCGTCGGCTCCGAGGGAACGCTGGGCATCATCACCGAGATCACTCTTCGATTGATTCCGGCGCAACCTCCCGCCAGTACGGTGGTCGCCTCGTTCGCGTCGGTGCACGACGCAACCGCCGCAATTCTGGCCATCACCCGGACACTGCGCCCGTCGATGCTCGAGTTCATGGACCGAGCTTCCATCGGTGCCGTCGAAGATGCCATGAACATGGGGCTCGATCGCGAGGCGGCGGCGATGCTCATTGCTCGGTCCGACTCCCCCGGTGCCGACCGAGGCCGCGAGATCGAGATCATGGCGGCCGCGTGCACCGAGGCCGGTGCCTCGGATGTGTTCACCACCGACGACCCCGACGAGGGCGAGGCCTTCGCTGCCGCGCGGCGGTTCGCCATTCCCGCTGTCGAGCGACTCGGCAGCCTGCTCCTCGAGGACGTCGGGGTTCCGCTGCCCGCACTTCCGGCCCTCGTCGACGGAATCGCCGAGCTGTCCACGAAATACGACGTGCTGGTGGCGGTCATCGCCCACGCCGGTGACGGCAACACTCACCCGCTGATCGTTTTCGACCCCGAGGACGCCGACATGACACGTCGCGCCAACATCGCATTCGGCGCGATCATGGATCTGGCAATCTCGTTGGGCGGCACCATCACCGGCGAACACGGTGTCGGTCGCCTCAAGAAGGCGTGGCTGCCCGATCAGGTCGGTGAGGACGTCATGGAACTGACCCGCCGAATCAAGACCGCTCTCGATCCGGCGGGCATCCTCAACCCCGGTGCCGTGCTGTGATCACCCGTCGACGGTGAATCCGTCCGCCACCGTCAGCACCTCGTCGAGGATTTCCAGTCCTTGACGAATCTCGTCCTCGGACGTCGTCAGCGGAGGGGCGATCTGGAGGCGATTGCCTGCGACGAACGGCCACAGTCCACGTGACTTCGCCGCGGCGGTCACCGTGCCCATCGCCGCCGCGTCCTTGCCCGACGCCGCGAAGGCAACCAGTGGCTCTCGGGTCGTTCCGTCCTTGACCAGTTCGACGGCCCAGAAGAATCCCTTACCGCGTACCTCGCCCACACTCGGATGCGATTCGGCCAGCTTGGACAGGCCCGCACCGAGTACGTCCTCGCCGACGTGACGCACGTGAGGAAGGATCTTGTCGCGCTCGAACACTCCGATGGAAGCCACGCCCGCGGCGCACCCGAGCACGTGACCGGAGTAGGTCAAGCCGCCCGGGTACGGCTTGTGGTCGAACTGCGAGGCGATCTTCTCCGAGATCACGACCCCGCCGAGGGGCACGTATCCGGAGTTGACGCCTTTGGCGAACGTGATGAGATCCGGTGTCACATCCCAGGCCTGGCAGGCGAACCATTCGCCGATGCGCCCGAACCCGACCATGACCTCGTCGGCGATGTAGACGATCCCGTACTTGTCGCACAGCGCTCGAACGCCGGCCAGATAGCCGGGCGGCGGGATCAGCACACCGTTGGTGCCGATGACCGATTCGAGGATCAGTCCGGCGATGTTCTGCGCACCTTCGAGCACGATGACCTGCTCGAGGTGTGCCAGCGCTGCGGCCGTCTCGTCCTCGGGAGTCGTTGTGCCCCAGGGTGAGCGGTACGGGTACGGCCCGAAGAAACGTACGACGTCGACGTTGGTCGGCTCGGTGCCCCATCGGCGCGGCTCGCCCGTGAGACCGATCGCAACTCCGGTTCCACCGTGGTACGAGCGATACGCGGCAAGCATCTTCGTACGCCCGGTGTGCTGTCGCGCCAACCGCACCGCATGCTCGACGGCTTCCGCCCCACCGGTCGTGAAGAACACTCGGTTCAGATCACCCGGCGCACGTTCGGCGATCAACGTGGCGAGTTCACTGCGCTTGTTGTTGGCCACGGTCGGGGAGATGGTCGTCAGAACCTGAGCCTGTTCGACGATGGCGGCGACCACGTCGGGGTGTTGATGACCGAGATTGACGTTGACCAACTGCGACGAGAAGTCGAGGTATCGGTTGCCCTTGTCGTCCCAGAACCACGACCCCTCCGCTCCCTCGACGGTGATCGGGTTCAGTTCGGCCTGCGCCGCCCAGGAGTAGAACACGTGATCCATCTACTTGCCGCCTTCCTCCAGTGTGACCTCCATCGGAGCGTACGACTCTCCGGTGACGTCCACTCCGTCGGCCTTCAACAAATCGAGCGCCTGCGTGACGTACTCGTTGGTGTACGCCTCGGCATCGGGATCGGCGGTCAGCACCGTCGATCCTTCGGCATTCTCGGTGCTCTTGGCGATGTCGACGGTCTGCTGCCAGGCCGCCTCGTCGATCATGCCGATGCCATCCGCGGACGGCCAGATCAGTTTGTTGACCTCGTTGACCTGCCAGAGCTGGTGACTCGCGCCGAGTGTGGAGCCTGCAGCGACGGTGATGTCGCGGCACGTTTCGACGTTGTCGCGGCAGAAGATCCAACCCTTCAACGATGCCGCCAGGAATTTGACGGTCTGCTCCTGGTAGGCCTCGTCCGAGAGCTTGTCGGTGTTGGCCCAGATCGCGTCCTGCAGCATCGCGACGCCGTCGTCGTTCCAGTTCAGCGTTGTGAAATCGTCTGCGGTGTAGAGAGCTCCGGTTGCCGGGTTCACGGTCTCGAGCAACTGAGCGTACTCGTTGTACGACATCGCCTGGGCTGCAGCGATATCACCGGACAACAGGCCGTTCATGTCGAACTGCTGCTGCACCAGCGTCACGTCCGCCGGGCTCACTCCCGCTTTCGTCATTCCGGCGAACAATTCGAACTCGTTTCCGTAGCCCCAGTTTCCGACGGTCTTGCCTCGGAGGTCCGCGGGTGAGGCGATGTTCTGATCCTCGAACGAGACCTGCAGGGTGCCCGACTTCTGATAGATCTGGGCCACGTCGGTGATGCCGGCTCCGGCCTCGCGGGATGCGAGCGCCTTCGGTACCCACGCGATGGCGTAGTCGGCCTGCCCCTGGGCAAGCACGGTTTGCGGGACGATATCCGTTCCACCGTCCAGGATTTCGACGTCCAACCCCTGTTCAGCATAGAAACCCTGATCGACGGCGGCGAGGTAGCCGGCGAACTGGCCCTGCTTGAACCACTGCAATTGCAGCTTGATCGTGGTGTCTCCGTCGGCACCGGTGTCGGTGTCTGTCGTGGTGGTACTGCACGCCGAGGCAACCACTGCAAGCGCCATCACGGCGGCGAGAAGAGATCGGGGGGTTCGGGTGATCTTCACGTTCATCTCCTAGGTACGACGCCGGGACACGAGCTTCTCGAGCAGCAGAACAACCAGAAAGAAGAGCAAACCGACTGCGATGGCACCCATCACGTAGGCCCATGCCCGGGGGTAGGCCGTGTTCGCCGCGGCGGAGGTGATCCGCGACCCCAAACCGTTCTGCAGTCCACCGAAGTACTCGCAGATGATGGCAGCAATGACAGCATTGGGAGCGGCAACCCGCAACCCGGTGAAGATGTGTGGAACGGCGGACGGGAGGCGGACGATTCGGGTGAACTGCCAACCACCGACGGCATACGACGTCATGAGGTCGTGGTGCACGGCCGAGACCTGACGCAGTCCCTTCGCCGCACTGACGAAGACCGGGAAGAACACGACGATGGTGACCACGAGGCGGCGCGGTAGATCGGTGGTCGAGGAGAACATCGAGTTGAACACCGGCGCGAGAGCGACGATGGGAACGGCTGCGGCACCCGCTGCCAACGGGGTGAGCAGTTCGTCGACGATCCGCAGGCGAACTGCTGCCATCGCTGCCAGGAGACCGAGGACCGAGCCTGCGATCAACCCCACGAGAGCGTTGGTTCCCGTTGCCAGACTTGCCGATCCGATGTTTCCGAGGTTTCGCACGAATTGCTCGGCGATGGCGCTCGGGGACGGCAGCAGGAACGACGGAACCCCCGCGACGACCGTGAGCAACTGCCACAGTGCGAGCGCCGCCGTCCCGAACACCACCGGTGGCAGCCAGAGCTTCATCGCAGATCCGCACTTCGAACCGAACGGCCGTGCAGTGCATCCCGAACCGCGGTGATGGACGAGAAGAACTCCGCCGATTCGCGCGGATCGTCGTTCGTGTCGAATCTGTCGATCGTGAGTGTGTCGACGATCCGCCCCGGCCGAGCGGACATCACCACCACCCGATCGGACAGGTAGACCGCTTCGGGAATCGAGTGGGTCACGAACACCACTGCTGCGCTCGACTCCTCGGCGATGCGCAGTAGGTCGTTCTGCATCTTCTCGCGGGTCATCTCGTCCAGGGCACCGAACGGTTCGTCCATCAGCAGTAGTCCCGGCGTTCGGGCCAGCGCCCGCGCGATCGCCACTCGTTGCTGCATCCCACCGGACAGCTGGCTGGGAAACTTGTCGGCGAAATCGGTGAGTCCGACGAGGTCCAGTAGTTCGCGAACCCGTTCTGCGCGTTCCTTCTTGGGAACCTTGTGGAGTTCGAGCGGCAATGCGACGTTGGATTGCACTGTGCGCCACTCGAGCAGCCCGGCCTGCTGAAAGGCGATGCCGTACTTCTGATCGACGCGGGCTCGGCGAGCAGTCAGACCGAACACCGAGGCAGTACCGGACGTGGGTTGCTCGAGATCGGCAACGATACGGAGCAACGTCGACTTACCGCACCCCGAGGGCCCGATCAGCGAGACGAATTCGCCGGGTGCGATCGCGAGCGATACGTCCTCCAACGCAGTCACTCCCCCGTCGAACGTCTTTCCGACGCCCTCGACGAGTACCGCATGCTCGGTCATGACCGATCCTTTCGACCCGGCGAGCGACCGGCGTACCGACCCAGTGCGATGTCGAGCAGTGACACCAACCCGGTCACCACCAGTCCGAGCACCGCTGCGCCGAGAACGGCTGCGTAAAGGCGGGATGCGTCTCCTGTTGCCTGCTGCGAGAACACGATGATCTGCCTGCCGATACCGCCGGTCGTTCCGGTGGAGATCTCGGCGACCACGGCACCGATCACGGCAGCGGCCGCGGCCAGACGCAGCGCCGGAATCAGATGAGGCACCGAGGCGGGTAGGCGTAGTCGAACAAGTGTGGTCCACCATCCGGACGCGTAACTGTGCATCAGGTCCAACGCTGCCCGATCGGGTGCACGCAGGCCGCGCAGCATCCCCACCGCCACCGGGAAGAACGCAAGATACGACGCGATGACGGTGATGCTCATCCACGGCTGCCAGGCGTAACCGCCGATCGCGATCTTTCCGCCCCACCCTGCGACGAGCGGTGCCAACGCGATCAGCGGAACCGTCTGCGAGACGATCACATACGGCAGTACGGAGCGCTCGACCCACACGAATCGTTGCATCGCCACCGCCAGCACCAGCCCGACCACCGTCCCCAGCGCGAACCCGAGTACCGCGAGCCCGAAGGTGAACAGGCCACTGGACACGATCGCCGCACCGACACTGCGAGCCCCCGCGACGTTCACCTCCGGCTCGGTCAGCGCTGCCAACACCGACCACACGTGCGGTAGCGCTCCGTCGTCGGTGCGGGGCAGCACCCGCACGCCGGCGATACTCACCCCGTTGTCGGGGACGAGCACTTTCACCGACTCCCAGAACACCAGCAGCACGCCGACGGCCCCCACTGCCATCAACGGACGCCGCGCTCCTCGATGCGCACCGGCGGGAGCAGGCGTCACCACCGAGGCCTGATCGAGAACACCCGTCACGACGTCGCCGTCACGCTCGGGCGGATCTGCGGAATTATGCTCTCCCCGTACGCTTCCAGCGTCGCTGCCTTGGCATCGTGTTGCAGGTACACCGAGAACTGATCGACACCGAGAGCCTCGAGATCTTTCAGCTTCGCGATGTGATCGGCCGGGGAGCCGAGCAGACAGAACCTGTCGATCACCTCGTCCGGAACGAACTCTGCGTGCGAATTGCCTGCGCGGCCGTGCTCGTTGTAGTCGTACCCTTCACGCGCCGCGATGTAGTCGGTGAGTGCCTGTGGAACACCGCTGCCGTCGCCGCCGTACCGCGAGACGATATCGGCGACGTGATTGCCCACCATCCCGCCGAACCAACGACACTGATCTCGGGCGTGTTCGAGCCCTGCGTCGGTACCGTCGGTGACGTAGGCGGGAGCGGCGACGCAGATCGAGATCGAATCCGGATCGCGACCCGCTTGCTCGGCCGCAGCGCGGACCCTGCCGATCGTCCACGCTGCGATGTCGGGATCGGCCAGCTGCAGAATGAACCCGTCCGCCACCTGTCCGGTGAGCTCGAGGGCTTTGGGGCCGTACGCCGCTACCCACACCTCGAGTCGGGACCGCTCCGCCCACGGAAACTGCACTGTCGTCTCCCCGATCCGGGCACTTCGCCCATTGGCCAAGCTACGGATCACCTCGATCGATTCCCGCAGCGTGGCAAGGGTTGTCGGCTTCCCGCCGAGGGCGCGGACGGCCGAATCACCTCGGCCGATGCCGCAGACGGTCCGATTGCCGAACATGTCGTTGAGCGTCGCGAACGTCGATGCCGTCACCGTCCAGTCGCGGGTGGCGGGATTGGTGACCATCGGACCGACGGTCACCCGCCTCGTCGCGGCCAGAATCTGGCTGTAGATGACGTACGGTTCCTGCCACAGCAGATGCGAATCGAACGTCCACACGTGCGAGAAGCCATGTGTCTCCGCCTGTCTGGCCAGGTCGACCACACGGGACGCCGGCGGATTGCACTGGAGCACTACCCCGATGTCCATGGCTCAGATCAGATTCTGCGACAGGTCGCGCCGGACGAATCGGCCGTGTCCCGCAGTGCCGGAATAGGATCCACCGTCGACGATGATCCGGCCACGCGAGATCACGGTGTCGACATGGCCGTCGATCTCGAAACCCTCGTACGCCGAATAGTCCATGTTCATGTGGTGGGTCTTGTCGACGCCGATGCTGGTGTGTCCGTTCGGGTCGTAGATCACGATGTCCGCGTCGGCACCGGGGGTGATGACGCCTTTCCTCGGATACATCCCGAACATCCTGGCCGGGGTGGTGCAGCAGACGTCGACCCACTTCTCGAGCGTGATCTTGCCGCTCTTGACACCCTGGAACATCAGATCGATGCGGTGTTCCACCGAGCCGATCCCGTTGGGAATCTTCGAGAAATCACCGATACCCATCTCCTTCTGATCCTTCATGCAGAAGGGGCAGTGATCGGTACTGACGGTCGACACGTCTCCGGTGCGCAGGTATCGCCACAACTCGTCCTGATGCCCCTCCGCTCGCGACCGCAACGGCGTCGAGCAGACCCACTTGGCACCCTCGAAGCCCGGAGCGCCGAGTTGTTCCTCTAGCGACAGATACAGGTACTGCGGACATGTCTCGGCAAAGACGTTCTGTCCGTTGCCTCGGGCCTGCGCGATCTGTTCCAGGGCCTGCTTGGCAGAGACGTGTACGACGTAGAGCGGTGCACCGGTGACGTCGGCCAACATTATCGCTCGATGCGTCGCCTCCTCCTCGAGCTGCCACGGCCGCGACGTGCCGTGGACGTACGGGGCCGTGTCTCCACGGGCGATCGACTGAGCAACGAGAACATCGATCGCGATGCCGTTCTCCGCATGCATCATCAGCAGTGCACCCGTTTCGGCGGCGGACTGCATGGCGCGCAGGATCTTGCCGTCGTCGGAGTAGAACACACCCGGGTAGGCCATGAAGAGTTTGAAACTGGTGACGCCCTCGGATACCAACTCGCTCATGGCTTTCAAGGAATCGTCGGTCACGTCGCCGATGATCTGATGGAATCCGTAGTCGACGGCACACTGCCCCGCGGCCTTCTCGTGCCATTGCGCCAGAGTGTCCTGGACGCGCTGACCGGGAGTCTGAATCGCGAAGTCCACGATCGTCGTCGTGCCACCCCACGCCGCTGCGCGCGTTCCGGTTTCGAAGGTGTCGGAGGCGAACGTACCGCCGAAGGGCATCTCCATGTGAGTGTGCCCGTCGACCCCACCCGGGATCACGTATTTTCCGGTCGCGTCGACGACCACGTCCGCCGAGGTCTTCAGGTCCGCGGCCAGGGAGACCGATCCGGGTGCCAGTACCGCGACGATGCTCTCGCCGTCGATGAGCACATCCAATTCCTGTGCGCCGGTGGTGGATACCACGGTCCCGCCGTGCACGAAGGTGGTGGCCATCAGGGTTGCACCAACGGGCCGTATGCGTCGGGTCTACGGTCACGATAGAAGGCCCACCGGTCGCGGACCACCTTGATCAAATCCATGTCCAGGTCACGCACGATTATTTCGGATTCGGAATCCGACGCCACCTCGCCGACGAATTTGCCTTCGGGGTCCACGAAGTAACTGGTTCCGTAGAAGTCGTCGTCACCGTATTCGGATTCGATTCCGACTCGATTGATCGCGCCGACGTAGTACTCGTTCGCGACGGCGGATGCGGGCTGTTCGAGCTTCCACAGGTAGTTCGACAGACCCCGCGAGGTGGCCGAGGGATTGAAGACGATCTCGGCACCGGCGAGGCCCAACGCCCGCCAACCCTCGGGAAAGTGCCTGTCGTAGCAGATGTACACACCGATTCGGCCGACCGCGGTGTCGAACACCGGCCACCCCAGGTTTCCCGGGCGAAAGTAGAACTTCTCCCAGAATCCGTTCACGTGGGGAATGTGGTGTTTCCGATACTTGCCGAGATAGGTGCCGTCCGCATCGACGACGGCAGCGGTGTTGTACCGAAGTCCGGGTTGTTCCTGCTCGTAGACGGGCAGAATCATCACGATGCCGAGTTCCTTCGCCAATGCGGCGAAACGGTCGACGGTCGGCCCGGGTACCGATTCTGCGTATTCGTAGAATTTCGCATCCTGCAATTGACAGAAGTACGGACCGTAGAAAAGTTCTTGGAAACAAACGACTTTCGCGCCCTGCTCGGCGGCGGACCGAGCAAACCCCTCGTGCGCCGCGATCATCGATTCTTTGTCACCGGTCCACTTGCTTTGGACCAGAGCAGCTCGAACTGTGGACATCATTGGCACTCCATCTCTCGCTGGCTTGCACCCTCAAGATATTTTGCGCCGTGTTACGGGATCGTTCGTGCGGTTTCGTACGTATTAATCGTCCGAACTGTTCACGAGTGCGGAAGCAGTGCACGCACGGCGTCGATGGAGTCCGCGGTGGCAAGGTTCTTGTCGGGTCGATACCGGAGTACTCGCGCGAATCGCAGTGCAACACCGCCCGGATAGCGTGGGCTGACCTGCACGCCGTCGAGTTCGATTTCGACGATCAGCTCGGGTCGCAGGTACACGGTGTGCTCGTCACGCTCGCGCTCGTGTTTCGGGAATTCGTCGGTCTGCCATTGCAACAGAACGTCGGTCAGGCCTTTGAAGGTCTTACCGACCATGATCGGGTCACCGCCGTCGGGATCGCGGGCTCCGAGGTGTAGGTTGGACAGGTAACCGGTGCGACGCCCGTATCCCCACTCGGCTCCGAGCACGACGAGGTCGAGGGTGTGCTCGGGTTTGACCTTCTGCCAGCTCTTTCGGCGGCGGCCTGCGGCGTACGGAGCACCGAGCGCTTTGAGCATGATCCCTTCGTGCCCGGCGTCGAGTGCCGCGTCGAAATGGGCTGCTGCCGCGTCCGCGTCGGGCCTGACGACACTGGGAATTCGGTGTCCCGGTGCCACCCGGTCCAGTGCAGACAGACGCTGCTCCAATGGGGCATCGAGCAGGTCGACACCGTCGAGGTGCAGGCAGTCGAAGAAGTAGGGATGCAGCAGTAGCTCGTGTGCACTCTCGGCACCGAACCGACTCATCGTTTCCTGGAAAGGTCGCGGGCGGCCGCTGTCTTCGAGCGCGAGGGTCTCACCGTCCAGGACCACGGAGTCGCACGGCAGCGCGAGAACCAGATCCACCAGCTCGGGCACACTCGCAGTGATGTCGCGCAGAGTGCGCGTGTAGATGCTCACGTCGGTTCCGGAGCGGTGCACCTGAATTCGCGCGCCGTCGAGCTTGTATTCGACGGTGACATCGCCGGAGAGCTGTTCCCATGCGCCCCGCAGAGACTCCGCGGGCGAGGCCAGCATCGGCCGGACCGGGCGACCCACCTCGAGCCGAAATGCGTCCAGCGCTTCGACGCCACCGGTGATGGCAGCGATCGCAGTGGCAGGCAACCGCCCCGAGAGCATGAATGCGCGACGCACCGAGGCCTGCGGCAGATTCGTCGCGGCGGCGACGGCGTCGACCATGATCCCTTCGAGCGCGCCCTGACGCAGCTCACCGGTGACGAGCCGGATCAGAAACCGACGCTCCTCGGCTGTGCTCCGGGAGAACAGGGCCGTCAGCAGCGCCACCCGGCGAGCAGCAGAACCGGCCCCCGACGTCGCCGCGACCGACGATATCGCCTCGTCCACCTCGGCAACCGTCAGTGTCGAATCCGCGGCAGCCGCGACGTCGAGATCGGCCAGCGTGCGCCAGCCGACACCTATCCGACCCTGCGGCAACTCCCCCGAGAGCCACGAGACAGCAGGCTCGATGTCACCGGCTGCCGCTTCGGCCAGGAGCGCGCTCAGCTGCTCGATCTTGACCTTGCGCGAGCGCGTCGCTGCCACGGCACGGGAGGTTTCGACGATCCTCGACATCAACACACACCGAACATAACCGCCCCCACCGACAGCGTGCTGACATCCAATTGTTACCGCTGTGACTCGAGCGACCCGTGTTGTTGCTGTTACGTTCGATTCATGTCAGCAACGTCCGTGCGACACAACGCACGGGCGACGCGTCAGCTGAATCCCAGAACGCGGTCGCCCCACGCAGCGCGCATGTCGCCGTCGGGGTCGTCGACGAGAGTGTCGGATGCATCGATCACCAGCGTCCAGCGCGTCTTCTCGGTGTACGGAGCCCAATGCTTGGACGCATCCAACGCAGCGGGGACGCCGTACCGCGCGAAAGCGAGCCAGCGTCTCTGCATCCGCGCAGACACCGCCATTGCCGGCTTTCGGCCACCGAGCCAGAAGGTAGGGTCTCGGTTGAGCGTTCCGAAATTGCCGAAGACGTACGGCAGTTCGGTCGCGTGGCCGGCTCCCACTCGTGCGGCCTTGAGCATCGGTGTCGCATGATCGAATCGGTACATCCATGTCGGCGAGTGCCTGCTGTGCCCGTCGGCGATCCACACGCTCGGCATGAGGAATCCCGCGTCGCGCGATATGGCTTGTGCCCCGGCCGGTTTGTCTCGGTCCGGGTACGCCGCCATGATCTCGGCCACTCGATAGGCAGGCAGATCCGCGTGGTCGTGAGCGATGGCGCGGAACATCTCGGAGACGGTGTCGGAGGTGATCGGCATCAACGGAGACTTCATGAATCGAAAGATCGAGGGCTCGTCGTGGTTGGTGCCGATGATCAACGGGATCTTGTGCGAGAGCCCCTTCTGGAAGGCCGCCACGGGATAGCGCGGAACGATATCTCCGTCGACGACCGGCGAAAGACCAAGTGTCCCAGGCACTGTCGTCGGGATCTCGTAGC
Source organism: Rhodococcus sp. 05-339-2 (assembly GCF_002258965.1). Lineage (NCBI taxonomy): Bacteria > Bacillati > Actinomycetota > Actinomycetes > Mycobacteriales > Nocardiaceae > Rhodococcus > Rhodococcus sp. 05-339-2. Next base: position 12,324 of record NZ_NOYW01000005.1, on the reverse strand, counting down.
AGAGTGTGTCACCGGCGGTGACCAGCCTCGTGAAATGCATGTCCAAGAGTTCACCGATGTCCGCCGGCTCGACGCCTACCAACTCCAGGAACCTCGAGGCCACCGCGGCTCCGCGTTCGGGGCCGTACACCGAGGTCGCAGGCGCGCTCTGCACGATCGCTCTCTGGAACAGACCCTCGGCCTTCGGCGAGGTCATCAACGTGGTGACCGACGCTCCCCCGGAGGATTCGCCGAACACCGTCACCTGATCGGGATCGCCGCCGAACGCCGAGATGCACTCGCGGACCCACTGCAGTGCGGCAATCTGATCTCGCAGTCCCAGATTGGTCTCGAAGGTGTGCTCGTCGGTGGAGAACGACGACAGGTCGAGGAACCCGAACGCACCGAGACGAAAGTTGATGGTCACCACCACCACATCGCCGTTCTCGCTGAGGTTCCTCCCGTCGTACACCCGCTGTGCCGACGATCCGAGCGAGTAGGCGCCGCCGTGGATCCAGACCAGCACCGGCCGCAGTTCTGCCTCGGGACGGGGAGCCCAGACGTTGAGCGTGAGACAGTCCTCGGAAATCGACAGCGACGGATCGATCGGCACCGGACTGTCGCGGCCCTGCGGAGCCATCGCACCGAACTCGAGGCCGTCGAGCACTCCCGCCCAGGGCTGCAACGGTCGCGGCGCGCGGAACCGGAGCTTGCCCACCGGAGGCGTCGCGTAGGGAATACCCCGCCAGGCCACGATCGGCGACGTATCGGCATCGACCGGATAGCCGAGAACCTCGCCGTAGGGCGTGCTCACGAGCACGGTCGAATCGGACGCAGCGGAGTCGGACGCGGTGACCATGGAACCTCCCGTTCGGTCGTTGCCCAACGTACCAACATCAACCGTCCCCTCGGCGACGTTACTCACAGCGTCGACGCCCGCGAGCGAAGGAACCGGCGATGAAGAGAATCGGATGTGTCGCAGTGGCAGTCGTCGGAGCATGCATGCTCGGAGGGTGCGGTGCGAGCGGTGAAGGCGACGGTCCGATGGCAACCGTGATCACCGACCGCCCCACCCCGGTCGCCACGGCTCCCTCCGTGCCCTCTGCCACGTCGGCATCACCGTCCACCACATCGATCGTCACGCCGACGTCCACCACGGTGGCGCCGACGAGTCCTGCTGCAGCCCAGGCAAAGCCGCAGGACTACGCAGGCAAGGCACCCGGTTGGTACTACTTCTCGAGCCCCAGCGGAAAATTCGAGTGCGGTATCGCCGTCCTCGAATCCTCGATCGCCGGATGCCACGGATCACTCCCTGATTCGGCACCCGAGGTTCCCGGCAGCGGAGCGTCGGGGACGGCGGTGAAACCGAATGCCGTACAGCTGATCGCCGGGTCCCCGGCGAAGTTCGAGAGCCTCGGCGATCCCAAGTTCCACCGTTTCGACGGGCCTGCGACGGCCTTGCCGTACGGCGAAGTTCTCACCGTGCCCGGAAGTGGTTCCACCAACGGCCTGCAGTGCAGCGTCGACGAGAAGACCGGGGTCACGTGCTCCGATCAGGTCGGCCACGGTTTCACCGTCTCGAACGAGGATTTCGACCTTCGCTGACGGTCTCGTTCGCGCGGCAAATTACCAGGCGTAATGTCCGGGGACGGTACGACAATCCCTGCCGTACGGTCTCCCCAGCGGCCACGCCCGTGCGCGCGGCCGGAAGGTGCATCACACATGAATCAGACCTCGGACCGCCACACAGCGAAGGTCATCGGCGTCAGCATCGCCGCTGCTGTGGGCGGGTTCCTGTTCGGCTTCGACAGCTCGGTCATCAACGGCGCTGTCGACTCGATCGAAGATCATTTCCTCCTCGGCTCGTTCACCACCGGCTTCGTGGTGGCGATCGCCCTCATCGGGTGCGCAGTGGGTGCCTGGTTCGCCGGCAGCCTCGCAGATCGTTGGGGACGCAAGAAGGTCATGCTGCTGGGCTCGGCCCTGTTCGTCGTTTCCTCGATCGGCTCGGGATTGGCGTTCAGCGTCCCCGACCTGATGCTCTGGCGAGTGCTCGGCGGACTCGGAATCGGCATCGCTTCGGTGATCGCACCGGCGTACATCGCCGAGATCGCTCCCGCCAAATGGCGCGGTTCCTTGGCCTCGCTTCAGCAATTGGCCATCACCATCGGCATTTTCGCTGCTCTGCTGTCCGACGCTCTTCTCGCCGGTGCCGCCGACGGCGCGTCCAACGACCTGTGGTTCGGCATCGAGGCATGGCGCTGGATGTTCCTGGTCGGCGTGATTCCCGCTCTCGTGTACGGGTTGCTGGCAACCCTGATCCCGGAGTCTCCGCGTTACCTCGTCGGTCAGCATCTCGACGAGGAAGCGGCCCGCGTACTCGCCGAGATCACCGGTGAGCTGCACCCGGACGAGCGCGTCCACGAGATCAGGCTGACGTTGCGCAAGGAGTCACGCTCGTCGTTCGCCGATATTCGCGGGCCGAAGTTCGGCCTGCAACCCATCGTCTGGGTGGGCATCACGATGGCCGTGCTGCAACAGCTGGTCGGCATCAATGCGATCTTCTACTACTCGACGACGCTGTGGCGTTCGGTCGGCTTCTCCGAGGATCAATCGTTCACCACCTCCGTGATCACCGCTGTGATCAACGTGGTCATGACGTTCGTGGCGATCCTGTTCGTGGACCGAATCGGTAGGCGCAAACTGCTGATGGGGGGTTCGATCGGCATGTTCGTCGGGCTCGTCATGGCGTCGGTGGCATTCTCGCAGGCGACCGGCAGCGGCGACGACGTCACGTTGCCCGCTCCGTGGGGTGCGATCGCGTTGGTCGGGGCCAATCTGTTCGTCATCTTCTTCGCCTCCACATGGGGACCGATCATGTGGGTCATGCTCGGTGAGATGTTCCCCAACCGCATGCGTGCCATGGCGCTCGGCATCGGCACGGCAGCCAACTGGATGGCCAACTTCGCTGTCACGCTTGCCTTCCCGCCGCTGACGTCGTCCGTGGGGCTGTGGGCGATCTACGCAGGATTCGCTCTGTTCGCCGCGCTCTCGTTCTTCTTCGTCAAGGCCAAGATCAGGGAGACCAAGGGCATGGAACTCGAGGACATGCTGGGCTGACGCCGGACCGCAGATGCAGGGGCGGCACCAGCGCCACCGGGTGAGCGGTGTTACTGTCGCTTTCGTTCTGACACGGGGTGTGTCCGCCGATGCGGATGCTGAGATCAAACCCGCCGAACCTGATGCAGGTAATGCTGACGAAGGGATGTCAAGGCGATGACGCCTGTTGTATCTGCGGACCCGGTCCGCTTCACCGATCTACTGTGGGATGCGTCCGAGAACATCCGACGCGCGATCGACGACCTCGAGTTTCTCCGGCTTCTCGGAGCCGGAACACTTCCGCTCGATGCGTTCCGTCGGTATCTCGAGCAGGATTCGCTCTATCTCGGTGGGTACGTCAAGTCGCTGTCACTACTGGCTGCACACGCGCCGAACCCGGTTGCCGGAGCATTCTGGGCGGGCGCCGCCGCCAGCGCGATGGACGAGGCCGCTTCGCACGAAGAGATGCTGACCGGTGGAGCGCTGCCCGCGTCGACCCGGACACCCCAGGCTTCACCGGCATGCCTCGGTTACACCTCCTACCTGACCGCGATTGCGGCAACCGAACCGTATCCTGTTGCAGCAGCGGCTGTTCTGCCGTGTTTCTGGATCTACGCCGATGTGGGCCGCTCACTCGCCGGTGCCGCGAAGGCGGTTCTCGATCGCGATCCCGACCACCCGTACGCGCGGTGGGTGGCCGCGTACGACGCACCCGAATTCCATGCGATCGTCGACGCCGCAAGGACATTCGTGGACGACGCGGCGGCTGCCGCGACTCCGGTACAGCGAGAGCAGATGATCGACGCCTTTGTCGTGGCATCGAGGTACGAATTGATGTTCTGGGACAGCGCTTTGCATCCCACTCCGTGGCCCCTGGCCGAGAGTGCGGTGCACGCATGAGACCCGCTCGGATCCTCGCCGCGTTGGCGGCGGCCGTCGTTGCCACGACCGGACTGGTGGGCTGCTCGCAGTCGACGGACTCCGACACCATTCGATTCGCGTTGGACTGGACGCCGAACACCAACCACACCGGCCTCTACGTGGCGCTGCAGGAAGGCTACTTCGCCGACGCCGGCCTGGACGTGGAGATTCTGCCGTACAACAACACCGCGGCGGACACTCTCGTCGATGCCGGAAACGCCGAATTCGGTATCAGTACACAGAGTTCGGGTGTGTTCGCCACTTCGGCGGGCGCGCAGATCGTCTCGGTCCTCGCGCCGCTCCAACATTGGGCGACCGGCATCGGTGTCCGCGCAGATCGAGACGACATACCGAGTCCGAAGGCACTCGACGGCAAGGTCTACGCCGGCTTCGGCGAATCCGGTGAGCAAGCCGGACTCCAGCAGGTCATCGAGAACGACGGTGGCACAGGCGAATACGAGACCGTCGTCCTGGGAACCTCGGCGTACGAGGCGGTGTATTCGGGGACCGCGGACTTCACCGTCTCCTATTTCGCATGGGAAGGCATCGAAGCCGAGCACAGCGGAACCCCGATGAAGTACTTCGACTACACCGACTACGGCTTTCCCGACGCCTACGCCATCACGATCAGTGGCAACGAGCCCTGGCTCGCAGCCCACCCGGACCAGGCCGAGAAGTTCGTCCAGGCTCTTCAGCGCGGCTACCAACTCGCCGCCGACGATCTGGACAAGGCCGCACAGGATCTGATCGACGCCAATCCGGGAACGTTCACCGACGAATCGCTGGTCTTCGAGAGCCAGAAGATGCTCGCGGCGAAGTACATGAAGGACTCGTCCGGCGAAGTAGGACGACAGAGTATCGACAAGTGGACGGCGTACTCCAAGTTCCTGTACGACAGTGGCGTGTTGGCCGATGAGAACGGCGCGCCTCTGACCGCGGAGCCGGATTGGTCGACCTACTTCACCAATGACTACCTCGGCGATCGATGAGACGGTGGCCGCTGATCGAGGTTCCTTCTCGCTCAGCGGTATCCGAGCCTCGCTGCGTTGGGCGTGGCCGGCGCTGACCGTCGTCGTTCTGATCATCGCCGCCTGGCAGATCTACGTCGAGATCAGTGGCATCCGCCCGCAGGTGCTGCCGTCCCCCGGCCGCGTGGTGGTCCAGGGTTGGGCGCAACGCGATGCGATCGCCGAGAACGCAGCGGCAACCCTGCAGGTGACCCTCGTCGGGTTCGCGGTCTCCTTGTCCCTGGCCTGGTTGCTGGCCATCGCGGTGGACTTCTCGCCGTGGCTGCGTCGCGCGTTCGTTCCCCTCTTCGTCGTATCGCAGACGCTTCCGATCATCGCGATCGCGCCACTGTTGATCATCTGGTTCGGCTTCGGGCTGCTTCCGAAGATCCTGGTGATCGCTTTGGCGACGTTCTTCCCGATGGCCATCGGACTCATCGAGGGTTTCGCGGCGGCCGATCGAGACGCGCGATCGCTGCTGGCCAGCATGGGTGCCTCGCGCTGGCAACAGTTTCGATACGTGCGGCTACCGTCGGCGCTACCCCGGTTCTTCACCTCCCTGCGCATCGGAATCACCTACGCCGTGGTCGGCGCGATCTTTGCCGAATATGCCGGGGCCAGTGCCGGGCTCGGCATCTACATGAGCCAACAGAAGAACTCGTTTCGTACCGATCTGGTTCTCGCCGCGGTCGCCGTGACGGCCGTGATCAGCGTGGTCCTGTTCGTCTCCACCTTCCTGGTGGAGCGGTTCGTTGCGCCTTGGGCGCGCCACGGGTCGGTTGGTCTTCATGTCTGACCCCGACACCTGCATCGACGTTCGCGATCTCACCAAATCATTCGGCGACAAGCCCGTACTCGACGGTGTGTCGTTCAGTGCTGGCCCCGGCGAGTTCCTGTCGATCATCGGCCCGAGCGGTTCCGGTAAGAGCACGGTGTTCAACATGCTGGCCGGACTCGACAAGCCCGACTCCGGCACGGTTCGAGTACCGCCGTGCGCCTACATGCCGCAGAAGGATCTCCTGTTTACATGGCGTTCGGTGCTGGACAACACCACCCTCGGGCTCGAAGTGCAGGGCGTTGCCAAGAAGGAGGCGCGAGCGCGGGCACGCGAGCTGTTCCCGGTGTTCGGCTTGGACGGGTACGAGTCGGCCAGACCGTCCGAGCTCTCCGGCGGCATGCGCCAGCGGGCGGCGCTGCTGCGCACGGTGGTGCAGGGACGATCGGTACTACTGCTCGACGAACCCTTCGGGGCACTGGACTCGTTGACTCGAAGCGATATGCAGGCCTGGTTGCAGCAGGTCTGGTCGGAGTTTCGGTGGACGGTCCTGATGATCACGCACGACATCCGCGAAGCGGTATATCTATCCGATCGCGTGATCGTTCTCTCCCCCAGACCGGCACACGTTCGACGGCAGATCGAGGTGGCGCTGCCCCGTCCACGCGGGCTCGATATCGTCACGACGCCGCAGTTCGCGGCGGTCGAGAAGCAGTTGATGGACGTTCTGCTCAGCGCGCCGACGCCCTGACCGATACCCGCTGGCGAGTTCGGTCGACGCTGGGCTCAGTCGACGCAGGGAATGCCGCCGTCGCTGTGCACACCCTCGTCGGGGGCTGCCGCCGGATCCAGGGACGGATCCTGTGCGGCGACCTCGAGCGGGGGCGGCGTCGTTGCGGGACCAGCTGCTGCGGTGGTCGGCGGTGCCTGCACAGGTACGTCGCCGATCAGCCGGGCTGCCTCGGCCCGGACGGCGTCGACGTCGACGAGATTGACGTCCTGCCCGTCGATCGTGTCGTAGCCGGTGATCGGGAGCGTGTAGAAATCGATGTCTCCCTGCATTACTGCACCGGCTCCGCCTGCGAGCTTCACCGGATCCAAGGACGCGTCGATCACGACGTCGTTCTTGGTACCCGCGACGAGCGCCCGGAGTTCGCCGATGTTCGCCATGACACCGGAGGTGCTGAGCTTGGCCATCACTCCTGCCACGAAGGCCTGCTGTCGTTTGGTTCGATCGAGATCGCCGTTGTCGAGGCCGTGGCGTTGCCGGACGAAGGACAGCGCCTGCGAAGCGCTCAGTTCCTGCGCGCCCGCGGCGAAGTCCGCCCCCGAATAGTTGTCGTGTACCGGATTGTTCAGGCACACCTGAATCGGCCCGACGGCTGTCGCGACGTCGTAGAAGCCCAGCAGGTTCACCTCGGCGAAATGATCGATCGGCACGTCGAGCAGGTCACGGACCGCGGTCAACGTCGATCGCCGACCCGCGTCGCGCGCTCGACGCTCACGTTCGGCCGAATCGGTGACGCCCTCGTCGAGCAACTGTGTATCGGCGTCGGCTTTGGCAAGTCCGTACGCCTCCTTGATCTTTCGCTTGCCGTATCCGGGAACGTCGACGTAGTCGTCGCGAGGTATCGACAGCGCAGTCGCCCTCCCTCCGTCGGCCGGAAGGTGCACCAGCAGCAGTGTGTTGGTGTTGTAACCGCCGACGTCGCTGTCGCCCGCATGCAGCGCATCGGTGACGAACTCGGCAGGCAGGTCGTTGCCGTCCATGTCCTTGCGGCTGTCGAGACCGATCAACAGAATGTTGGTGTCCTCGCCGTTGCCGCCCGGATCGTTGTTTGCGATGCCGTCGAGCGCGTCCGAGGTGGTCAGCCCCGTGGTGGCTTCGCGGTACACCGCGAACCCGATTCCACTCACCGCGATCGAGGCAACTGCCGCAGTGGCGACGACAATTCGGCCGATTCGGAGTGCGAGACCGCGGTTGCGCGACGGCGTCCTGATGCGATGGCGCCCTGATCCACGTTCACCGCGGGTGGTGTCGTTACCTGGGCCGTTCGAGAGCACCTCGCCAGGCTACTCGGCGCTCACCTGGTGGTTGCTCCACCCAATCGGAACGCAAGATCGTCGACGGCGGAGAACGCCGCCTCGAGATTGGCTCGTGCCTGCGGAATCTGCGGTGCGAGCGCCGGCACCCGCTCGGCGAGCGTCAAGTCGACCGGGACGAAGTGGACGTCCATCCCCAGCGCAACTCCGAGCACCTGTCGCAGTTGCGCGGTGGTGTGGTCGGAGGATGCGTTGTCGGTACCGGGGGTGTAGTCGTTTCCCCGACTGGTCACCACGACCACGGGCTTGCCGACGAGAGGTGCCGTGTCACTGTCGAACGGAACAGTGACACCCGGAACGTGTACGTAGTCGATCCATGCCTTCAGGGTCGACGGGATCGACCAGTTGTACATCGGCGCGCCGATCAGCACCGCGTCGGCCGAGATCAGTTCCTCGATCAGTTCGACCTGCAACGCCTCGGCGGACGGCTCCACGATTTCGTCGGCGGTTCGCAGGCGAGGTGCCCAGTGCAGCGCCGAGGTGGGTAGGTGGGGCAACGGACTCGCATGCAGGTCTCGATGGATCACCGAGTGGTCGGTGCCGATGCCATGCCAGGCGTCCGAGAAGCGGGCCGTCACCCGTCGGCTTATCGAACGATCCGGGTCGGCGGACGAATCGAGGTGCAACAACTGTGGCACTGGAACACTCCTCACATGCTGGGTGCTCCGAGCCTATGCGTACCGACGCCTGCGCCCACTCCTATCCTGGACGAATGGACTTCCGATTCGTCATGCCCGCTCTCGAGTCGCGATCGGCCAACTCGTTGGCGGCAGTCGTTCACGAGCGAACCGGAGCGGACGTCGACCTCAGAATCGGCGGTTCGGAGGTTCGACTCGACGACGCATCACGCAGTGCGGTCTTGGAACTTCTGACCCAACTCTCGACCGGCCGGGCGGTGGCCATCGGAACCGTGGACGAGTTGCTTACCACTTCGCAAGCTGCCGAGGTCCTCGGTGTTTCCGACACATACGTCAGACGGTTGGCCGACGCGGGCGACCTATCGATCGAAATGCGCGGCACGCACCGACGATTCAGGCTCGAAGACCTTCTGCGACAGCGTGATCGATTCCGGTGATGGTACGCGTTGCCGTCACCCTGCCTCGCGTTCGATGTGCTGGGACTGGACGGTCATGAGATCGCGAAACGCCTGCCCGGCAGCCAGCCAGAGTTGTTCGGAGTCGATGTAGTCCACCCCTCTGATTTCGACATCGCCCAGGTACGCGCCGACGTCGACCGACAACATTCCGATGACCGAAGAGACGTCGGCATCGAGATAGGTGGATTGGGTGTTCTGCAGCTCGCGGAACTGAGCAGAGAAGAACTCGGCCGGGATTCTCCGATCGACGAACTGGGCGATGAGGAACAGAAAACGGGACGCGTGGGCCGTGCCCGTCCGGAAGGAATGTTCCATGGTGAAAACCTCTCCCCACGGTCGACAGCACCCCTCGCACTGTCGACCGTTGAGCTCGCTGGTACCCGAATTTCGATGCGCGGACGAACTCTCGAACATCGATTCGACCCAGGGGCTAAAGCAGGGAGCTCGTCCTACCAGCGCTAGGTTAATCGGACCTTTGTCCCGTTTTTGCCGGATAGGCCAATTTGGTGAGCAATCACAACAGAGCAGTCGTGCGCTGTGGTTTCCTACTGAAACGATCCCAACGGAGCTCGATCCGGAGTGTCCAGCTGCCAGAACTGCCAACCGTCGCGCTCCTCGATGTCCCCACTGATGTGCGTGGCTACCGCACTGGCTGCGACGGAGGGATTGTCGAACCGTCGACCCTCCATCGGCCCTGCGGTGATCTCGAGCCGTTGCGTCTCGGGGTCGTAGCGGCCGCTCAGCCGATAGCCCTCGCAGTCGGCAACGACGCGTACTCGGTTGTCCACAACTTCCTCTTCGACGGCCGCCTTGGCCGATTTACGAGGCGTCTTCACCCGTGGAGTACGAACCCACGTCTGTTCGGGTCCCAGATCGACCGTTGTGTCCAAGGTTGCACTCAGACCGAGCAGGTCCCAACGCTCACTGCCGTGCAGCACTCTGTCCACCGCGATTGCATGATGCCCAGTCCTGGTACGGAGGGGCGAGTCCTGGACCCACAGGTCTACTTCTCCGCGAATATCGGTGGCCATCTCCTCGGACGAGACCATGTAGAAGCGCGGCTCTTCGTTCGCGAGATCGACGAACACCCAGTACGAGGATCCAGTGTCGTCACTCTCGAGAGATTCGTCCTGCCTGCGGGCTTTCCAGTCACCCGTCACCTTGGATCGCACTCGGACTATGCACGAGGAACTACCGTCCATGGACCAGACCTGCACGGGGTTACGCCGCGACGTCGTCAGCCGCTCTGCGCGACCACCGCGCTGAGCGACGGTTCGAATGAATGCCTTGATTCCCCGGTCGGATGTGTCTTCCACGGATTGCCACCTTCAGCCTCGAGAGCGCCCCGTACTTATGAAGAGCGGTGTTGCGACGGGTGGCGCTCGCACGACTCGGTTTCTCTCACCCTACTGCGTCGATGCGTGCTCGAGTAACCGCAGAACACTCCGCGGGACGAGCGCCGGTTACGGTGGTGACACCGAACTCGGCGAGGAGGTACCACCATGACTGTCGAGATCACCCATGACAGTGCCGACCATCGATTCGAGATCCATGTCGATTCCGAGTTGGCGGGCTACTCGGAGTACCTGGAATCGGACAGTTCCAGAACGTTTCATCACACTGTGACGCTTCCGCAGTTTCGCGGCCGAGGACTTGCCGCTGCGCTCACCGAATTCGCTCTCGACGACACCAGCACGCAGGGACTCCGCGTTGTCCCTACGTGCTGGTTCGTTCGCGACTTCATAGCAGCCGCGGGTGATCGCTACTTACATCTGGTGGAGACCTGACTGTCACCGGCTGGACGACAACACCCCGATGCCGATCTCGGAGTCCGATTCGCAGTCGTTCGAGGCCACCGCCCCCATGGCCTCACTCTCACGTGAATCCGATTCTGCGACAACTGCTTCGGCAGCTCTTTCTTCCGCCACCCGACGCCGTTCGTAATTCTGCACACCACGCGCGACGCGTTGTCGGTGTTCGTTCAGGATCTGTTCGTAGTGGTACATCTGTTCTCCTACAACAAAAGTGGACGCCGGACACAGGGCATTGTTGTGCGGCGAAGTATTGGTCAGATTGCGAAATCGGGTCAACCGATTGGCACCGGTTGGGCCGAAGGCCTACTCAGAGAGCATGATCGGCGACCATGGCAAACCGCGTGCAGACAACTCGACGGCGTGCGCAATTCATTTCTGCTGCCATTGTCCACCTCCACGGTCTCTGCGATGTGCCTGTGTCACGATCATGCACGGCGGCCGCCCCGAACTCCACCGATTAAATTCGACGCTCGAGGCGCACGCGTTGTGGTCCACGAATCAGATTGGCAGAGCGGCTATTTGGCAACCAGTAGGCATTGCGGACGACATTGGCCAACGCAACGAACCGACACACCGTGTACTGCCCGATGAAACTCCCGTCTACTGCCACCGGAGTCGAGGTCGAGAGTCCCAGCTCGCAAACGCGCGCGCGTTCGCGCTCCCGTCGGCAGTCTGCCTCGCGTCACGCACCGGCACCCGAGTTCAGCCCCGGAGTTCCGCCCTGGGTGTCCGCAAATGCGCGCGCCTTTGTCGGGTGCGCGGGAAATGGCGGGTGTCCGGGCCGCGATTGTGCGGGCGGATGGCGACTGCGCGCGCGTTTGCCGCCTGTGGGTGTGGGCTGATGCCGGCTGCGCTGGTGGTCGGTGGTGGTCGGGTCGAGATCGGGTAGGCGCTCGCTGCTGTGCGGTGCGCGACATTCCGCGAATGCGCGCGCGTTCGTCAAATGCGCGCGTTCGCCAGCTGCGCGGGGATTGGTCGGTGTCCGGGGTGCGATTGTGCGCGCGGATGGCGACTGCGCGCGCGTTTGCCCCCTGTGGGTGTGAGCTCATCGGGTCGGGTGGAGGCTGATGCCGGCTGCGGTGGTGATCGCCATTCCGCGAATGCGCGCGCGTTCGTCGAGTGCGCGGGAAATGGTGGGTGATCGGGGTGCGATTGTGCGCGCGGTTGGCGACTGCGCGCGCGTTTGCCCCCCCTGTGGTTGTGAGCTGCTCGGGTCGGGTGGAGGCTGATGCCGGCTGCGGTGGTGGTCGCCGTTCCGCACGTGCGCGCGCGTTCGTCAGGTGCGCTGGGATTGGTGGGTGTCCGGGTGCGATTGTGTGCGCGCACGGCAATTGTGCGCGCGTTTGTCGCGGGGATATGGGCTGTTGTGGTTGTGGTTTCGAAATGCAGAACACCCCCGGACCGGGTGGTCTGGGGGTGTTCTGGGAAATTGTGTTCGGCGGTGTCCTACTCTCCCACACCCTGTCGAGTGCAGTACCATCGGCGCTGGAGGGCTTAGCTTCCGGGTTCGGAATGGGACCGGGCGTTTCC
>NZ_NOYW01000015.1:0-76211 GCF_002258965.1 Rhodococcus sp. 05-339-2 | reverse complement strand
TTACCGCTCGACTTGCATGTGTTAAGCACGCCGCCAGCGTTCGTCCTGAGCCAGGATCAAACTCTCCGTAAAAGACTCTCGATCAACAGCCGAAACTGCAAATCAGTCATAAACATAAAGAGTCAAATCACTAGCAAAAAAACTCAACTAGCATTTCAAACAACACCCGACAACAACCACCACAAGCGGATGGCTGATACATCGAATGCATTCACCAAAATAAATTCGGCACTGACATTCATCGACACACTGTTGAGTTCTCAAAGAACACGCACACACTCTCACCCCACGAACACACAGTCCGTCGGCCTCGAGGGCAACTGTTCCAGCGTATCCCAGCTTGGTCTCGGACACAAGGTCCGACTCTTGGGGGACACAACCTGCCGAGCCACACGTCCAACCTCGTTCACCCAGTCCGTGAAGACCGGGTCGGTGTCCGTCGCTCTGACTCGACAAAAGTTACGCCACCAACCACACCAACGCAAATCGCCTGCTCAGCGGCAGTCTTGCGCGACCCGAGCCCCATTTCGGCATTACCGGGACCACTTCTCGTCGACTCAGCTCAGCAGTGCATCACGTGCGAACCTGCGCGACCAGCTCGGTGAGTCCGACACCCCTTGACGGAAGTAGAACTGCGGACCGTGGGCACCGATGAGATCGAGAAAGCTCACCGTGGCCTGCGCCGCGAACTGGGCATCGAAGACACCGGAATCCTCACTGGCCCAGCCTAATTCGGCGACAGTCTCGATCATCATCTTGTTACGATGCGTCGCAGATGCCGATGCAGCGAGGGAGATCAGGAACAGAGTCGCTGCGTCGGTCTCGTAGGTCTCCTTGCCCAGCGGAAGTCGCGACGCCGCATGTCGCCACATCCCTACCGGGTCGTGAGCCAACGCTGCACCGAGCTTGGTGCGCAGCAACCTGCCCTTCGATGTGCGGGTCAACCCGAGGTGCCGCGCCGCCTCGCGCAGATCGGTCACCTGATGATGATCGATCTCGCGATTGCTCGGCCCGACCCAGCCCAAGCCCCAGTCGAGTTCCTCTCGAATCGCCACGACGAATGCAGGCTTGAGGTAGCCGGCACCGGTCAGGTCGGCTCCGGCGTCGCCGATTCTGCCCAGGAACCACGTCAACTTGGCCATCGCAATTTCGGCGACGGGTAGATCGATCGAGCTCTCGATGGTGAGTTCGCACCGCGGAAGCAACGCCATCAGTGACGGCACCTCCGTAGGACGCACTCGATCGAACAGTTTTCCGATGGCCGGAGCCGCGGCCACCGCTTCGGCAAGGACCGAACGCCCCACGTCGAACGAGTGCAGCACAGTGTTGACTGCATCGGCGTCGAACAGAGCCGGGTCGAAGGCCGCGCCCCACCGCGCCAGCACGCCTGCGTGTTCGGGATCGGACGGGTCGGCGGCGATCTCCAAAGCCTGTGCATAGCGCGCTGGCCCGCCTGATTCCTCGGGTGGGCATGCACGCGCCCCGTCGAGGCAGACGGATCGGAGGTCGTCGATATCGGAATCGATCTGCTCCAGAACTATCGTGTGCGTCCATCCGTCACCCAAGTCGTACTCGTACGTCATGGTGGAACCCGGTGCAGTGAGCACGTCGTCGATCCGCACTCGCTCCTCGCTCGACGACTCGTCGTCCGGTTCGTCGTCGAGCGACTCCTCCATCTCGAATCGACGCGTGGCACCGGCGGTCCTGACGCTGAACGCATGCAGATGCCGGTCCTCCCAACCGAGAGCCCTCTGCAGCACCGAGTGCAGCTCGGACAACAGCAGGTCCGAGCGCACCCGCACCCGGCGCCAGATCTGCGGACGGGTGTGATCCACGGTCACCCGAAGCACCAAGTTCACCAGGCCCCGCCGCGTGGCCTCTGTCGCCTCGCCGTCGGCCGGTTCGTCGGCGTCGGACAAGTTCGGCACCACCGACAGGTGCCGGACGCGACCGGTTCTCATCGACATGGAATCGACCCTAGTCGGACCCGCGCGTCGGACACAGGGGCTCGCGTTCTTCTACGTACCAGTCGTCAAACCATCGTTTATCGCGGCGACGTCGAACGCCAACGCATCGAGCTGCGATGCCAACGTCGTCACCGTCAACTGCACCAAGTACTGAGTTTCGACGCCCACCACCACATATCGCGTCGTCACGGCCGCTTCGAGTTGCTGCGCGACGTACGTACCCCGAATGAATCGCGACGGCCAGCCGAGCCACGACGCCGCGCTCGCCTCGCGCTCCACCCAGCCGGGCATTGCACGTCCGTCGCCGAAACCCAATGCCATCAACGCTTCCGGGTCGATCGTGCGCGACAACGCACCGACCAGAAGCACCGCATTGGGCGCGAATCCGTTCTCCACCAGGTTCGGTTCCACGATCACCTGAGTCGCCCCGGGAAATTGTGCGGGATCGAGCGTCTGCCATCCCGCAGGAATCGGCACGGTGATGCCGATCTCGGCCGCCGCGGCACCGTCGAGCGGCGAGACGCGCAACGCATGTGCGTTCAGGTACTCGGCGATGGTGGTGGGCTCGGAGGATTCCGTCGACAGGGCGTCGTTCACAGCAGGGCCTTTCGTGGTGGACGATTCACCGACACGCCAGAGGCTACCCGCGCCGGTCCGCTCGTCCGTAGATCCTAGAGGCAGTGACCGGCGGGGAGCTGAGCGCTGCGCGACTCCAACCGTCCGCCGGCCACGTCGAGCTGACTGCTCCGTCGGTGAACGAAGCCGAATTCGGTTGCGCCGCAATCGCTACGTCACCCGAACCCGGAGAGCTCACCGGTGTGTTTCCGCCGACGATGGGGGCCGGCTTCTCATACGGCAACCCAGGGAGCAGACCGCGCGTCACAGTTTCGCCCGGCGTGCAACGAGTTCCTCGAGATAGCGCGCAACCGCGTCGTCGTCGTTGGATTCGAGGACTCGATCGACAACGGATCGTACGGGCTCAGCAGCATTCGACGGGCACAACGCCGTGCCCGCCCAGGTCAGCATCGGCAGATCGTTGCGCGCATCCCCCACCGCCGCAACCGAACCCGAAGATATCCCCCACCGCTGGGACAATTCCTGCAGCGCACTGGCCTTCGAGACTCCCGCTGCGGACATCTCGATGTACGGAGCACCGGAATGAGTCAACTCCACCCCGTCCACTCCCACAGCGGCGACGAGCTCGTACAACTCCTCGCTCGTCGTATCACTGTGCCGAGCAACGATTTTGACCGTTGGCTCGACGTCGGCCGACAAACCGTACTCCGACAGCTCCATCTCGTGCGGCTGCCGGTGGTGATCGGCGAACACGCACAGCTCGGCGTACCGAGCCTCGGCCACGAATCGCGTGGCACCCACGGTCGCAAAGGCCACGCCGGGAACGAGCGAGCGCACGACCGACTTGGCAGAGGACACTGTCTCGGGCGGTACCGATCTGGTGCCGACGATGGCCGGGAAACCGTCGGCCAGGTCGAGGACGACAGCACCGTTGGCACCGATCGCGGTCCCGCGAAATCCGCAGGACGCCGCGAGTTCGTCGATGGAGTGGCGTGCCCGAGCCGTGGCCCACACCACCCTGATTCCGGCTGCGTCTGCGGCAGCCATCGCAGCGGCCGTTCGCGCAGACACGGTCCGGTCCGAACGCAACAGGGTGCCGTCGAGATCGGTGGCGACAACGACGACCTCTTCGGTTCTCTTCACCCCACCGATCCTGCCAGGTGTCGATCGCTCAGCCGGCGACCAATGTCAGAACGGAGATCTCACTGGGCGCGAACACCCGGAAAGGCGGACCCCAGAATCCCGATCCGCGGCTGGTGTAGAGCTGAGTTCGCGCACCGTGTCTGCTCAGACCGTGCACCACCGGCTGGTCGAGCCGAACCAGCGCCGAGAACGGCCAGATCTGACCGCCGTGTGTGTGCCCGGAGACCTGCAGGTCGACGCCGGCGTCGACTGCGTCACCGATCTGCTTCGGCTGGTGAGCCAGCAACAGCACGGGCATCGAAGGATCGGTTCCGGCAAGTGCGCGAGCAAGATCGGCGCCGTGGCCGGGCGCACCCGACCCTGCGGCGGTGGCGTCGTCGACGCCCGCGATGATCAGCGCGTCTTCACCTCGATGGAGCACCACATGGCGATTGTGCAACGAGTTCCATCCGAGGTCCTCCATGTGATCGAGCCACTCCTGCGCCTCACCGAAGTACTCGTGATTGCCGGTGACGTAGACGCGCGCCGCACTCGCGAGCATCGACTCCAACGGCGCGGCCTGCGTTCGACGCCGATCGACCGAGCCGTCGGCGATATCGCCGACGTGGGCCAATACGTCCGGCTCGAGCGCATTGACGGCGTCGGTCAATCGATGCGACCACGTCGTGCGATCGAGCGGGCCGAAATGAGTGTCGGTCACGAGAACCACTCGCAGACCGTGGAATCGCGTCCCGAGCCGATCGATCCTGACGGTCGTGTGTCGCACGCGGGGAGTTCGCATCGCCTCGTAATGACCCCACAGCGCGAGGGCGAGCACGACCACCACGGTTGTCACCGACACGATCCGCGAGCGAAGTGGGTCGTCGACCCCACCCGTCCACAGCGCGAGCCGCAGCAGCAGCGAGAGTGCCGCCCACACGAACGCGATCCAGACCGAGCCCAACAACACGTCTCCGATACGCGCCCACGCATCCTTGGAGGAACCTTCTGCGCTCGGCCGGTGGCCCATGTACATCGCTGCAGGCAACGCCACGAATACAGCGAGTGCAACCGCAGATCCGGCCAACTGCGCGGCCAGCGGCCACTGCGCGCCGGCGAATACGACGGTCCAGGTCGGCAGCGTGACAAGCGCAGCGCAGACGACGAAGACGACAGTAGGCACGACCATCCGCCGAGTGCGCGGCGACCGATCCGGCGACACCGACTGCTCCGGTTGCTGCATCTGTCGATCTGTCATCGGCGTCGAACCCTTTTCACTCGTACGTGCGCGCAGCCCGAGGACCAAGACTACGTCGCCCTCACGGCTTCGGTGCGGGCGCTGAGCCTGTCGGCAGGAAACGCCGAACTACGGCCGACGACGGGTGGTGTATCCGCGAAGTCCGTTGAGCGGCAACTCGTGTTCTGCGATGCCCTCGTCCTCGGGTGCCTCGAGGCCCCCGCTCGGCTCGCCGTCGGCATCCGGTGCTCCCGCTGAATCAACCTCTGCCTCGGCAGGATCGGATCCGTCGAGGTCGGGAGCCTCGCCCCTCGCCCCGGCCTCGTCCTCTGCGGCCGCCTCGTCCTGTGCGATCGCCTCGTCGGCTTCCACGATCCGGTCCGTTGCCGCTGTCGTGCTGTTCGCGGTTTCGTCGGGCTCGGTGGTCGAGCCGCTGCTCACCTCGGCATCGCGCACCCGCGCGGACGCATCGATCTCCGCATCCTTTGCGGGTGTGGATCCGTTGGTCATGGCCGAACGACTCGGTGCCGAGGACTCGATCGGCCGAGCCGAGCGAGTGGAGCCGTTGGAACGACCGCCACCGTTGGCGGCGGACGCGCCGTTCGTCATTCCCGACCCATTCGTCGTTCCCGACCCGTTGGTCATACCGGAGCCGTTCGTCGTTCCCTGCCCGTTGGTCATACCCGACCCGTTGGTCATACCCGAGCCGTTGTTCGATCCCGACCCGTTCGTGGGGCCCGAGCCGTTCTCGACTCCCGCCCCGTTGGCGGCTCCCGAACCGTTGGTGGTCGTCGGTGCGGATCCCTCGCGGTCGGCTCGTCGCGCATCCGATGCGGCCGGGTCCTCGGCGGGGATGTCGATCCGGGGCATGGTCCACAAGGACAGCACCGACTCGTGGCGCGCGGGTGAGTCGGCGTACGTGGACGTCTCGAACACACCGGAATCGTCGAACTGCGAGGACTCGAGTGGGACCGGGGTCCAAGCTCCGTCCGAACTCTCCAGACCTTCCACCACAACGCTGTTGGGCTTGATTCCCAATCGGGCCAGCGTGGTCCAGAGGCTTTCCAACGCCGCGTCGCGGTCCAGGTAGTACTCGGATTCACGCACCCGCCAGAACGTCCAACCGCATCGCTTGAGTTCCTGTTCACGCTGCAGATCTGCCAGCCGCTGCGCGGGGGTGGACAGGAACGTGTCACCGTCGCATTCGACGGCGAGACGCGAGGAGTCGCCGGTCACGACCAGGGCCAGGCGTCTATTGTTGACCTCGACACCAGGATTGACGTGAAAACCTCGCTCGACGAGATCGTTCCACAACTGCTGCTCGAGCAGCGTCTCGAACGGTGCCTTCCGGATCTCGCGCGAAACATCGACCGGCATGGGATCGGCCGGAGCGGGCGAGACGGAGGTGACGTAACTCAGCAACGAGTTGCGCAGGTCCGCTCGCTTGAGACGGTCGACGGTCACCGAATGGAAGAGCCACAGCTGATCTTGTGCCCGCGACGCCGCCACGTTGAACCGCCGCTTGTACTGATTGGCGGTGAGGGTGGCGAAATTCTGATCGGGTGCCACCACCATCGACAGGAACACGACGTTGCGTTCGTCGCCCTGAAAGTCCGGCGGCGTACCGACACGAAGCCGACGCTGCTCCCACTGTTCGATACCGATCCGCTTGATCAACTCGTTGCGGATCTCGTCGACCTGCGATTGGCCCTGCAGCACAACCACTCCGAAGGTCAAGTTGTCGTAAGCGGAGTCCTCGAGGCACTCGGCGATCTGGTCGGCGATCGCGATGGCCTCGGTACGGTTGACCAGTGAGGCATTCTTTCCCGTCACCGTAGCTCCGCGAACGTACGTGTGCCGCAACGGCGGGAGCCGATCGGCACCGAACTGGCGAACGGGAACGAGCGGGGAGTCTCCGTAGAACTGCTGACTCGACCAGTTGATGATCTCGGGCATCGAGCGGAAGTGCTCACGCAACCGCACGACCTGACCGAACCTGGTACGGAGCATGGAGAACAGGCTCGACCTCGGAGTCAGCGTCGCACGCACGTGTTCGGGTAGATCGGGCAGATAGACGTCCAGGCGATCGAATACGTCCTCGAGTGTGCCGGCCTGCGGGACGTCCGCCGGCGCGCACTGCCGGTCGTCGCCCACCACGATCACACGGGGTGCGAGGTACAGCAGGAAGAGACTGGTGATGTCGGCCTGAGACGCCTCGTCGACGATGACGACGTCGAAACTGCCCGGCACCGGCGGAATCGAGGCCAGCACCTGGGACAGCGGCATGACCCAGGCGGGGACCGCACTCTGCGCCTCGCGCATCGCCGATCGTGCTGCACTGCGGTAGGTTTCGGCGTACTTACCGGCTCCGGAGCCGATGCTGGAGATGTGCTCTCGATAGGTCTGCAGCGCACGCACCTCGACGGCGGTCATTCGCTGGAGGCTGTTACGCCAGGCACTGGCAGCTGCGAGACGTGTTGTGAGATAGGCGATGTCCGTATCGGCGGCCGCGAGCTCCGCTTCCAGCTGCTGCTCGAGGCCACCGTGGTGCTGCTCACCGACCCACTCGCGTGCCCGACGCCACGCCCAGGCCTTCGACATCTGCCAGCTCAGCTCGTCCCATTCGACATCGCCCGCGGTGTCCTCGACCAAGTCGAACAATGCGGGTGCGACCTCGGACAACGACGCCGACATCGATTCGAGCAGAAGCTGATCCTCCTGCTCGGAACACGCCTGCGAATAGGCCGCAACGGCGGCAGCCAATTCCAACGGGTCCGCAGTGCTCAACGCACTCACCAGATTCGACCCCTCGGGCGAGGGCCCGGCATCGATGCGCGTCGCGACCGCGAACTGCAGGGCGTCGAGCTCGGCGCGCGCGGCATCGATATCGATGCGCGTGGCGATGGCGTCGGCGGCCCCGGCGATTTCCTGAGCTTCGGCCAGGCTCCGAATCCACGGTGCCGCAGGCGAAATGGTGTACAGCCGTTGCACCAGGGCGTCACGGGCAGCGACGACGGCAGACACCAGGCCGAGCCGGTCGGCGATCCGCGCCACGTTGTTGACGCGAATCGAACGTGTGCCGTCGAGCGGAACGATGATCGCGAGGTCGGCCAGCAGCACCGCTGCGGTCTGCACGGTCTCGAGTGCACGAATGTGTTCGGCAACCAGTCGCGCGGCCATGGCCGTCGTCGCGGGTTGGCCGTCGACGGTGGCGACGATGTCGAGAGCCTCGACGGCCTTCTGCTCCTCGCTGCGACGGAACCGGGGCTTCCACTCGATACCGGACTCCAGCGCGCTGGCGAACGCATCCATCGCCGACAGTGCCGCAGGCGAGCTCGACGAGCACTGCACATCGTGGGCACCGACGTAGCGATCGGACGCAGCTGCCGTCTCGACCATCGCGTCGATTCCGCTGACCCGAGACCACAGGTGAGCGGCCTCGCCGGACAGCACGGAATCGGTCAACCGTGGGTAGGAGCCGTCGAGTTCGACGACCGCTCGCACTCGGGCGGCGAGCTCCTCGCACAGTTGCCTGATCTCCGCGGACACGGCGGGTTCGACGCCGTCGAGCAACGCCACGAGGTCCGCGGCCTGGGGCGAGAGAGTGTCGATCTGCGCACCTGCACGCTGGCAGAGCGAGGCGAGTTCGGCCGAATTCGGCAGCATGGTCTCCGGACGCGGCAGTACCTGTCGCGAGCGAAGTTCGCGAGTGCCGTCGGAGCCGGCAATGAGTTTGCGAAGCTGATCGACCTGAGCACCGTCGAGGGGTGGCCGATCGGCCAGCAGCGGGCCGGGTAGCCACTCGTGGGCACCTTCGGCCGCTTTGACCTTGCGCACGATGGACGACACGGTGCCGTCGTAACCATCGGAAACATACTCGTGCACAACGGTTTCGGACTCACGGAGCGCGCTGACCCGATCGAGCAGCTCGGCCCGGCGGGCCAGGGCCGCTGCGCGCTGCGTCGTCAGAGCCTCGATCTTCTGCACCTCGCTGGCTTCGTCGAACGAGGTCTTGCGCTCGGCGATCTTCGCGACGCTGCGATTGAGCTCGTCCGAACCACCGCGAGAGAGGTCGGTGATGGACACACAGAGCTCCTGCAGCTCCGGCGGGAGCTTGTCCCGCAGCACGCGCAAAGCTTGTGACTTTTCACTAGTGACCAGAACCCGTTGTCCGCGCGCCAACAGCCCGGACATGAGGTTGGCGATCGTGTGGGTCTTGCCCGTTCCTGGCGGCCCCTCGACCACGACGCCGCTGTCGCGCCCCAGCCGTTCGATGATCTGCGACTGCTCGGCGTTGGCCGGCAGCGGAAACAGCGGGTCCTCCGCCAGTGTCGCCGACTCCCCCGCCCCCGTGCGTTCGAGCCACGCCATCCGATCTGCCGGCTCGATGGCATCGACCAGTTGCGCGAGCCCCAGCGGTACCGGCGAGTCGGCGAACTCGAGGTCGGCGATCATCTGCTCGTAGTACTCGACCAGCGCGAACGAGTCTCGAACGCGGAGAACGAGGGCAGGTGAGACGGTCAGCGTGCGGTCGTCGTCGATGTAGGCGAGAGCCCCGGGCGGCCCGAGACGATCGAGCACCTCGATTTCGTGGCGTGGCACCCGCGTCGCCCAGTTCCGCAAGAACTGTGCGACACCGTCCCCGATGGGCGAGCTGACGGTGTCTCGCAGTTCTCGCGCCAGCGCGACGGAGCCGGAGGTGTCGAAATCGTCCGAACCGGTCAGCAGCTGGCCGTCCTCGAGCCGCGGGGTGGTACTCGCGGCGAGGCGAACCAGCAGGTCACCGGTGCGTACGTCCCGTTCTATGCTGGCCGATTGTGTGATCAGGTGAGTGCGCACGCTGCGCTGCGGATCGGTGTTGCTCGACGTCAACAGGCCGGATGCCACCACGAGCTCGATCGACTCCGGTCGCGACGCGAGCTCCTGCATCATCAGCTGCAGTGCCTGGTACAGAGCGGCCTGCGGTCGCCGATCCCGATCCTCCTGCGCCCATTCCTTCCACGCTGCGGAGTACTCCTCGAAGGCCTGCTTGATCTCGTAGGCCTTGCGGATGTCGAAGTCGGCGTCGGACTCCTGCGCTTCCTCTCGACGGCGTGACGTCACCGAGGATGCGTCGGCCAACTCGAGCTCGCGGTAGCGGCTGTCTGCGACGACCTGAGGATCGAGCCAGCCCGACAGCAGCGCAGGCGGCTCGGGCGGCTCGTCGACCGCGATGCGAGGTGCACGGAGCACCACACCACCCTGCTTGGCTCGGGGGTCGAGCTGCATGGGAACGTCCCCGGCGTGGACCCACTCGATCTGCATGTGGTCGTCGAAACGCAGCACCGGGTTCGAGCGCGCCTCGACGATTTCGCGAAGGAAGCGCAGCAGGCGTTGCACCCTGCTCTTGAGCTCGTCGTCGTGTTCACGACCGGTAGCAGCTGCAGCCGTCACAGTTTCCCCACAAATACTCGAATGGTCGTCCGTTTCAGGGACGGTGTTTGCACACCCGGGCCAGACTAGCCGTTGAAAACAAGTTGTTCATCGCGTCCCGAGAACACAAAATATGTTCTAGTGCTGGGTCACAAAGACCCACTTCGGTCGCTGGATCCCCCACAGCGAATCGACCCGCCCGCCCTGACCACGGGTTCTCACCCCGTCGACCACGACAGGAGCCGAATGCGCAAGCTGGTCTACTACATCGCGGTCACCCTCGATGGGTTCATCGCCGCACCGGACGGCGGCTACGACAGTTTCGTGGCCGAAGGCGATCACCTCGATGCCATCGTGGCCGAGCTGCCCGAGACGTTACCCGTGCACGTGCGGGCCCTGTTCGGCCTGGACGGTCCGCCCACTCGGTTCGACACCCTGGTCATGGGCCGCGAGACGCTGCAACCGGCGCTCGACGCCGGGATCGCCAGCCCCTATCCCCACCTGCGCCAGTACGTTCTCTCTCGCACCCTCGCCCGGTCGGACGACCCGACCCTCACCGTGGTGAACGACGATCCGATCGGACTCGTCAGGAGCCTCAAAGCCGAGGAGTCGGAGTTCGACGTCTGGATCTGCGGCGGGGGAAACCTCGCCGGTCAACTGCTGCCCGAGATCGACGAGCTGTTCCTCAAGGTCAATCCCGTCGTACTCGGCCGGGGAATCGGCCTGTTCTCGCCCGGGACGGGTGCCGACCCGTTCCCCGCTCAGCGGTTCGAGCACCTCGAATCGCGCCAGTTCGACAGCGGAGTGAGATTCACCCGGTTCATCCGACCGGAAGCTCGCGGGGAATGACGTATAAAGACTGAATGCCTGCCGCGCCGGAGTCCGACCGCGAGCTGCCGAATCGGGAGCTGCCGATCACCCCGCGCGGGCTGCGAACTCGATCCTCGCTCGTGGCGGCTGCGCGCCGAGTTTTCGAGGACAGTGGGTACCTGGACTCCCGGCTCATCGACATCACCCGCGCCGCTCGGTGCTCGGCCGGCACCTTCTACACCTACTTCACCAGCAAGGAAGAGATCCTGGCCGCCGTGCTCGAGCAGTCACGGGACGACATGTTGCATCCCGGTACCGAGCGAGTGGACCCGCACGACGATCCGGTGGCAGTGATCGCTGCGAGCAACCGCGCCTATTTCGAGGCCTACCAGCGCAACGCGAAGCTGATGGCGCTGCTCGAGCAGGTATCGAACATCGATCCCGAGTTCCGCCGCCTCCGCCGCGAACGCGCCGATGCCTTCGTCAGGCGCAACGCCCGAAGCATCGAGAGTCTGCAGAGCCGCGGCCTGGCCGACGCGGAACTCGATCCTCTGCTGGCCTCCCGCGCACTGTCCTCGATGATCAGCCGGCTGGCCTTCAACCACTTCGTGGTCGACGCCGTCGACGGCCGTCCGCCCGAGGACTCCGAGGCCCTGCTCGCAACGGCCACGAGGCTGTGGGTCAACGCTCTGCGACTGCCGCGGGTGAGCGAGGGCGACAGGTGAGGGAGACCGCACTCGGCGACGCGCGAACCAACTCGAGCCGATCGGCTCGAGTTGTACCCACCGGTAATGTACTCGCCGGTAGCAACGAGAGTGATCGAATGGCGAATTACGCCACGCGCCAACGCTACTCGCGAGTACGTTTGCGAGGTGAACAAAACTCGACAGCGAGTTCGTGACCAAAGTGGTTGCCACAGAATATGTTTCACTTGTTGGTGATCAATCACACTCACGCCGAACGCTGTTGGCGGTGCACAAGGCCTCGTTACCGTTAGAATGAGCCGATCGGAGTGCCGCATGACGAACGAGAAAATGGCATGCCCGGCACCAATCCACGTTCCATCGAGCGCACCGACGCGGTGCGCCCACACCGAGCGAAGAGAGATACGTTGTTCAAGCGGATTGCAGTAGTCAACCGAGGCGAGGCAGCAGTACGCCTGATCCGAGCCGTCCGAGAGCTCAACGCCGAACACGATTACGGCATCCGCACCGTAGCGCTGCACACCGAGGCGGAGAAGCGCGCGATGTTCGTCCGCCAGGCCGACGAAGCGGTCACGCTGCGCAAGCCCGCGACAGGATCGGCCTACCTCGACTACGGCGTCCTCGAGGCCGCGCTCGTCGAGTCCGGTGCCGACGCGGTGTGGGTCGGCTGGGGCTTCGTCGCCGAGGACCCGACGTTCGCGGACCTCGTCGCCCGCCTGAACATCACCTTCATCGGCCCGTCGGCCGACGCGATGCGTCTGCTCGGCGACAAGGTCGAGGCGAAGATCCTCGCCGAGAAGGTCGGCGTCCCCGTCGCACCCTGGTCCGGCGGCCCCGTCGAGACCCGCGCCGACGCCAGGCGTCACGCAGCGGCGATCGGCTACCCGCTGATCATCAAGGCCCGCTCGGGCGGCGGTGGCCGCGGTATCCGCAAGGTCTTCCACGAGGACGAACTCGAACTCTCTCTCGAACGTACCCAGGGTGAGGCCGAGCGCTCGTTCGGCGACCCCGTCGTCTTCCTCGAACGGCTCGTCACCGACGCCCGGCACGTCGAGGTTCAGGTCATCGCCGACAGCCACGGCAACGTCTGGGCCCCGGGCGTGCGCGACTGCTCCATCCAGCGCCGCAACCAGAAGGTCATCGAGGAATCGAGCTCACCGCTGCTCACCAAGGAGCAGGCCGACCAGCTGCGCACCGCCTCGGCCGAGCTCGTCAAGGCCGCCGGCTACCAGGGCGCAGGCACCGTCGAATACCTGTATCAGCCCGAGCAGAAGATCTTCACCTTCCTCGAGGTCAACACCCGCCTGCAGGTCGAGCACCCCATCACCGAATACACCACCGGCATCGACCTGGTGAAGCTGCAGATCCTCGTCGCCGACGGCCAGGCACTGCCCGGCGAATGCCCGCCCGAATTCGGCCACGCCGTCGAGGCTCGCCTCAACGCCGAGGACGCCGACAACGGCTTCGCACCGGCTCCCGGCACGGTCGAGCTGCTCAAGTTCCCCCTCGGCACCGGCATCCGCGTCGACACCGGCATCGCTCAGGGCGACGTCATCCCACCCGATTACGACTCGATGGTCGCCAAGGTCATCGCCTGGGGCCGCGACCGCAGCGAAGCCTTGGCGAGGTTGCGCAACGCACTGCGTGAGACCACCGTCGTCATCGACGGCGGCACCACCACCAAGTCCTTCCTGCTGAGCCTGCTCGACCGCGAGGAAGTCATCTCCGCCTCCGCCGACACCGGCTGGCTCGACCGCACCGAAGCCGGCTCCCAGGTGGGCCCGACGGCCGTTGCCGACATCGCCATCGTCGCCGCCGCCATCGACGCCTACGACGCCGAGGAAGGCCGCGAACGCACCGCGTTCCTGAACTCCGCACGCGGCGGTCGCCCGCGCGCCACCCACGCCATCGGCCGCACCGTCGAATTGAACTACCAGGGGCAGGCCTACAAGCTCGAGGTAGGCCAGACCGGGACGCACCGCTACAGCATCGACGGTGACGGCATCGGCGAGCTTCAGGTCGACGTCGAACGCCTCGGCAAGTACGAGAGCCGTCTGGTCATCGGCGACCGCCGCTACCAGGTGGTCACCGTCGCCGGAGCCGCACACTTCCTCGTCGAGGTCGACGGCATCAGCCACCAGATCTCTCAGGACGAGGCCGGGTTGGTCCGCGCACCGGCTCCCGCCGTCGTCGTCGCCGTCCCGGTCGCCGTCGGCGACGAGGTCGAAGCGGGACAGACCCTGGTCGTCCTCGAATCCATGAAAATGGAAACCGCCGTCCGGTCCCCCTACGCAGGCACCGTGCGAGAGGTACTGGCCTCGGTCAACGGACAGGTCGACGCCGGAGCGGCACTGCTTCGCGTGGATCAGGCCGGAGAGCAGAAGGTCTCCGAACAGGCACCGCGCGTGCAGTTCCGCGGTGTCGACGACGCCGAGCAGCGCTCGCCGCAGCGTCGCGCCCTGGACCGACTCGACGAACTGGCCGCCCTCATCACCGGCTTCGACGTCAGCGGAGCACGCGCTCGAAACCTGTTGTCCACCTACGAGACTCTGCGTGCGGATGTGCCGCGCAACGACGCAGGGCTGGTCTCCGCCGAGCTGGCGCTGCTGGGCACGTTCGCCGATATCTGCGAACTCTCCCGGAACCGGCCGACGATGGACGAGGAGAGCACCGACGAACGCGTCCACTCCCCCCGTGAGCACTTCCACTCGTTCCTGCACTCGCTGGACGCGGACGTTCAGGGGCTTCCGGATTCGTTCCGCGCCAAGCTCACTCGTGCCCTCGCGCACTACGACGCCGCCATCGACGAGGGACGCACCCCCGAACTCGAAGAGGCCGTCTACCGCGTCTTCCTGGCCCTGCAGCGCATGGAGAACCAGGTTCCGGTCATCGCGGCCCTGCTCGGCCACTGGCTCAGCGACTGCTCGACGCAGCCCGAGGCCACCCCGGCCATGGCCGAGGTACTCGAGCGCCTCATCGGTGCCACCCAGGCCCGCTACCCCGTCATCGGCGACGTCGCCCGCAACCTGCGCTTCCGGCTGTTCGACGAGCCACAGATCCGCAGTGCACGCGAGAAGATCTACGACGGCGTCCGTGGCAGCCTGCAGTACCTGGCCGAGAACCCCGACGCGGCCGACTACTCCGCACGCATCGCTGCTCTCGTCGCCACCCCGGAACCGCTGATCGAGCTTCTGGCACAACGGATCACCGATCCCGGTGCCCTGCTCGAAGTGATCACTCGCCAGTACTACGAAATCCGCACACTCGAAGACGTCAAGGCCTTCGACCGCGACGGCAAGCACTTCGTCACCGGCAACTTCGAGCTCTCGGGCGAACGGCTGCACCTGGTGTCCACGGCCACCGACTTCGATTCGCTCGCAGCAACTCTGGACTCGGTCGACGATATCGCCGGACCGTCCCCGGAGAACCTGGCCGTTGACCTCTACGTGTCGTGGCCGGACGCGCCGACCGACGGCGACGAACTCTCGGCCCAGCTCCAAGCCGTGCTGGCCGCGCACCCCGGCACCGGCCACTGGCGCCGCGTGACGGTGACCGCCTTCGGTTCCACCGCTCGAAAGATGACCTACCGCCGAACGACGGCCGAGGGGTCCGAGCCGCTCGTGGAAGACACGATCATCCGGGACATGCACCCGCTGACCGGTCAGCGACTGGACCTGTGGCGACTGAAGAACTTCGACGGAGTTCGCCTGCCCGCCAGCGCTGGAACGTACCTGTTCCACCTGACGTCGAAGGCCAACCCCTCCGACGAGCGACTGGTCGCCCTGGCCGAGATCCGCGGCGTCACAACACAGTTGGACGATGCAGGCAACATCGTCGCGGTACCGGAGATCGAGCGGACCGTGGCGGCCTGCCTCGACGGCATCCGCCGCGCTCAGGCCGGACGCGGCAAGAAGCGCCTCGACGCCAACCGCGTCGTGCTCTACGTCTGGCCGGTACTGAACGTTCCCGCCGACCGCATCGCCACCATCGCCAGGCACATCGCGCCGCTGACGATCGGTGCAGGCCTCGAGGAGATCACCCTCATCGCTCGTCTGGCCGAAACACCGGGAGCGACGCCACGCGAGGTCGCGTTGCGCCTGTCGTACCGTTCCGGCGCGGGAATCGTCGCGAAGATAACTCCGCCGCCGACCGAGCCGATGCGTCCCCTCGACGAGTACACCCAGAAGGTCCAGCGGTCGCAGGCCCGCGGCACCGTGTACCCGTACGAGCTGATTCCGTTGCTCAGCAGCAACGGCGGCACGTTCACCGAGTACGACTTCGACGCCGACGGCGTGCTCGCTCCCGTCGATCGCCCCTACGGTCGCAACTCCGCAGGCGTCATCGTCGGTGTCGCGACCACCCCGACCGCCAAGTACCCCGAGGGCATCACCCGCGTCGCGCTGTTCGGTGACCCGACCAAGGCACTGGGCACCGTCGCCGAGGCCGAGTGCTCGCGAATCGTCGCGGCCATCGACCTCGCCGAACAACTCGGCGCGCCCGTCGAATGGTTCGCATTGTCCTCCGGTGCAACGATTTCCATGGAATCGGGCACCGAGAACATGGACTGGGTCTCGCGCGGACTGCGTCGCATCATCACCTTCACCCAGGCCGGCGGTGAGATCAACATCGTGGTCGCAGGCATCAACGTCGGCGCGCAGCCGTACTGGAACGCCGAAGCCACCATGCTCACCCACACCAAGGGCATCCTGGTGATGACCCCCGACAGTGCGATGGTGCTCACCGGAAAGCAGTCCCTGGACTACTCCGGCGGCGTCTCGGCCGAGGACAACTTCGGCATCGGCGGTTACGACCGCGTCATGGGACCCAACGGCCAGGCGCAGTACTGGGCACCGAACCTGCGGGCCGCGTGCGACATCCTGTTTGCGCACTACGATCACGCGTACGCCGCTCCGGGAGAACGCTTCCCGCGCCGGGCAGCCACCGCGGACCCGACCGAGCGCGACGTGCGCACCTACCCGCACGTGCACCCGTCGAGCGACTTCACCACCGTCGGCGACATCTTCTCCTCGGTCACCAACCCCGACCGCAAGAAGCCGTTCGACATTCGCACCGTGATGCGCGCCGTGGTGGACCAGGACCACTCGGTGCTCGAGCGTTGGGCCGACATGGCCGACGCCGACACCTCCGTGGTGTTCGACGCCCACCTCGCCGGAATCCCGGTGTCCGTCATCGGTATCGAATCGCGGGCCATCCCCCGCAAGGGCTGGTTCCCGTCCGACGGCCCCGATCAGTGGACCTCGGGTACCTTGTTTCCGAACTCGTCGAAGAAGACGGCACGCGCCATCAACGCCGCCAGCGGAAGCCGGCCGATCGTGGTGCTGGCCAACCTCTCCGGCTTCGACGGATCACCGGAATCGCTGCGCAACATCCAGCTCGAATACGGTGCCGAGATCGGCCGCGCCATCGTCAACTTCGACGGACCGGTCGTGTTCTGTGTCGTATCGCGCTACCACGGCGGCGCGTTCGTGGTGTTCTCCGGAGCGCTCAACGACAACATGGAGGTCCTTGCAGTGGAGGGCTCCTTCGCCTCCGTGCTCGGTGGTGCCCCCGCCGCAGCAGTGGTGTTCAGCCGCGACGTCAACGCCCGCACCGCAGCGGATCCGACCGTCAAGGAACTCGAGACACGACTGAACACCGCCGAGGACGACGCCACCCGCTCGGCCCTGCGCGTCGAGTTGGCCACCGTGCGAGCGAACGCCCGCAACGCCAAACTGGGTGAAGTGGCAGCCGAATTCGAGGCCATCCACAACATCCAGCGTGCACAGAACGTCGGATCGGTGCACCACATCGTCCCCGCCGCCGAACTGCGCCCGCAGCTGGTCGCAGCCATCGAACGCGGAATGGCGCGGTCGTTGGCGAAGTAGGACCTGGGTTTCCCGCAAACGCGCGCGCGTTTGCTGGATGCTCGCGGAATGGCTACCTGTTCCGCGAGCGTCTGGCGAATGCGCGCGCGTTTGTCGGTTCAGGGGGTTCGGCGGAGGGTTTGGCTCAGGGCACGCGTTACCAGTAGGTCACGTCTGTGGCGACGACACCGGTGCACTGTCCGGTGAAGATGGTTACCGCGCAGGCCTCCCAGAGCCGCGACAGCATCTCGAAACCACCCAAGACTCCGCTCGCGCTACCGGTGCTCGCACTTCCGGTATCGGCCACCGCGACTGCCGGCGACGCGATGGCGATGACTGCGGCTCCCAGCACAACAGCAAGACGACGCTTCACGCTGTTCTCCTCTTCGATTTCGTCGGACATGTTTCGCTCGACACGCTAACCTCGCGTCCCAATTGTCACAATCGTCCGAACGAACGATGGCCGGCCGTCAGGGCTCGAGGGTTCGGGCACTGACGAAGCGCCTGGGCTCACCGGTGAGCGGGTCCGTGAAGTTCAGAGCCCGGGCCAGAAGTTGCAACGGCCGGGTGAAGTCATCGGCCGGGACCGATATGTACACCGGATAGTACGGGTCGTTCACGATGGGAATCCCCAACGACGACAGGTGGATTCGCAGCTGATGAGTCTTGCCCGTCTTGGGGAAGAGTCGGTATCGAGCGGACGTGCCGAACGTGTCGACCAGGTCGATCGAGGTCTCACTGTTCGGCTCCCCCGGCTCCTCGTATGCTGTCATGACCCCGTGTTCTTTGAGGATTCGACTCCGGACGACGCGTGGAAACTCCAGCGCTGCATCGAATCCCGCAACCGCCTCGTATTCCTTGGTGACATTGCGGGAGGAGAAGAGTTCCTGATACGGCCGTCGGGCATGCTTGGTCTTGGTGAAGAGCAACACCCCGGCGGTGGCGCGATCGAGTCGGTGCGCAGGCGTCAGGTCGGGGCAGTCGAACTGCCTGCGCAGTCGTACCGTCGCCGTTTCGGTGACGTGTCGGCCACGCGGGATGGTGGCGAGGAAGTGAGGTTTGTCGACAACCAATAGATCGCCGTCCTCGTGCAGGATGCCGATCTCGAACGGAACCGGAACCTCCTGCGCCGGAATGCGATAGAAGTACACCTGACTGCCTGCGCGGTACCGCGTGTCGACGGAGATGGGCCTGCTCTTCTCGTCCACCACTTCGGCGTCGAGCATGGCCCGCCGCCAGTCGTCCTCGGGCATCTCCCGTTCGAGATACTCCACGATGGTGGTAGCCGAATCACCATGCGGCAACAGCAGTCTCAGCGGAGCGAGACCGTCCCGGAAGGGCAGCATCTCTCTACGCGCAGTCGAGACAGATCAACCGCAGACCACGGCCGGCGTCGCCGTCGAAATCCTGGTAGCGGGACGTCGGATTGCCGCAGGCACTGCACCGGCCGATGACGGCGGTGTGGTCGGAGAAGTTCTGCGCCATCCGCTTGTCGAAGACGAACAGCGAACCCTCCCAGAGCGCGTCGTCACCGAAAGTCTCTGCGTAGCGGACGATTCCGCCGTCGAGCTGATAAACCTCCTCGAACCCGCGCGCGACCATCAACGACGAGAGCACCTCGCACCGCACTCCCCCCGTGCAGTACGTGACCACCGGGGACTTCTTCAGATGGTCGTAGGCACCGGAATCGAGCTGGGAGACGAAATCCCGGGTCGTATCGACGTCGGGCACCACCGCGTTCTTGAACTTTCCGATCTCGGCTTCGAAGGCGTTGCGGCCGTCGAAGAAGACGACGTCGTCGCCGCGAGAATCGACGAGCTCGTGCACCTGCTCCGGGCTCAGATGGGTGCCGCCGCCGACCACGCCGTCGGCGTCGACCTTCAGTTCCCCGGGGGCTCCGAAGGTGACGATCTCGTCCCGCACCCGCACGCTCAGTCTCGGGAAATCGTTTCCGAGCCCATCGGACCACTTGATGTCGGCCGACTTGAACGCCGGATAGCTGCGGGTGCCACGGACGTACCGTTTGACGTCGTCGACGTCGCCGCCGACCGTCGCGTTGATGCCGTGTTCTGAGATCAGGATGCGTCCGGTCAGGTTGTTGGACGCGGCCAGCGTCTGCTGCCACAGCCGGATCGCCTCGGGATCGGGCAGCGGAGTGAAGACGTAGAACAGGACGATTTTCGGTACAGCCACGCCGTCCAGTATGGCGCGTCGTCAGGCAGGCGGTGCCGCCGCCCGGACGCGCTGGGTGCCCGAGTCCACGGTGAAGCCCGCTCCCCAGTACACGCCGGTCTGCGGATCCTCCTTGGCGGTGAGGAACCAGTGGTCCATCCGAGCCGCAGTCTTGGTGACCTCGAAGACGCCGAACCCGTGGCTGTCGAGGTCCACGAACTTCACGTGGTGGTTGAGTGCCTTGAATGCTTCCTCGGCGACCCGGCCCAGCGTGTGCGGCGGAGTACGCGTCAGGTCGTCGATGTTGGCCGAGCTCACCGAAGTGACGACGAGTTCGGTCGCAGCGGGTTCCGTCGTTGCGTAGCGCGCCGCATCGAGCGGCACCTCGCAGGCCCACGCCGAATGGATGTCGCCGGTGATGAAGACGGTGTTGTCGACGCCAGCGTCGACGATGGCACCGAGCAGCTTGCGCCGGTCGGCGGTGTACCCGTCCCACGGATCGGCGTTGTACGGCAGGCCGCCCTCCGGGATTCCGAGAAGCGAGGTGACGGCCCTGGCCGCATCTCGATCGAGCGGCGGGATGAGGGTGGGCGTGATCATCACCGGATTGCCGACGATCTTCCACTGCGTCGGCGACGAGACGATCCCGTCGGTGAGCCACTGCATCTGCTCCGCACCGGTGATGGTCCGGTTGGGTGAATCGACCTCGGGCCCGTTGAACGGCAACACCTGCTGCGAGCGGTAGGTGCGCAGATCCAGCATCGACAGTTCCAGCAGGTTGCCGAACCGGAGTCGACGGTAGAGATGCCGGTTGGTCGCTGTGCCTGCGGCGCGTACCGGCATCCACTCGTAGTACGCCTGCTCGGAATTGGCCTTACGGGTGGACCAGTCGCCCTCGGTACCCGGGGTGTGATTCTGCGCGCCGGTGTCGTAGGCATCATTGGCGGATTCGTGGTCGTCCCACGTGCAGATCCATGGCACACCGACATGCGCCGCCTGCAGATCGGGATCCGACTTGTACTGACCGTGGCGCTGACGGTAATCGGCGAGCGTGACGATCTCGTGGGTGGGCGAATGCTGCCGGATCACCCCGTCGCGACCCGGGAACCCGCCCGTCTCGTACTCGTAGATGTAGTCGCCGAGATGGACGATGGCGTCGAGGTCTCCCCTGGCGGCCAGATGCCGGTACGCACCGAAGTACCCCGACTCCCAGTTCGAGCACGAGACGACGCCGAAGCGCATCGCGTCTATATCGGCATCGTTGCGCGGAGCGGTGTGCGTGGTCCCGACGGCCGATGCCGCGTCGCTCGTCCGGAAGTCGTAGAAGTACGTCGTGTCGGCAGCGAGGCCGTCGACGTCGACCTTCACGGTGTGGTCGGCGTCGGGGCCGGTTGCGACGGTTCCGGAGGAGACCACGTCACTCATGTCCGCGCTGCGGGCGATCCGCCACGTCACCGATACCTGCGGTCCGACGCCGGAGCCAGGGGTGGCGTCGGGCGTCGGAGTGACGCGGGTCCAGAGGACGATCGCGTCGGGCAACGGATCTCCCGATGCGACCCCGTGCAGGAAGCCGCGGTCGCTGCCCTGTGCGTGTGCGGTCGCAGGCAGTGTCGTGGCGACTCCGGCCACCGCAACGGCCACCGACGACGAGCGAAGAAACGTCCTTCTGGAAAGCGCAGACTCAGCGTGCATCGGGTCAGTCCATGCGATGGATGGTCGGTGGTCAAGTAAGGCGCGCCTGGGTCGGCGACAGTGTTCACCGGACGGCCATCCGCCGGACGCTGGTTTGCCTTCGTCGCTGCGGGAGAACACTCCGAGAATGGACGCTCTGTGGTTGTTCGGTGATCAGCTCGGTCCGCACTTTCACTCGGTCGACGAGCATGCCGATCGGGATGTGCTGATGATCGAGTCTCGGCGCGTGTTCCGACGTCGGCGATACCACCGGCAGAAGCTGCATCTCGTGTTGTCGGGTATGCGTCATCTGGCCGACGAGCTGGGCGACCGCGTCACCTACCTCCAGACCGAGACATACCGGGAAGGGTTGGCCGAGTACGGCAAGCCCGTGGTGGTGTTCGAGCCCACCTCGCACGCGGCGGAGAAGTTCGTCGCCGCGTTGCACGAGGAAGGCCTGGTCTCGGAGATTCTCCCGACGCCGATGTTCGCACTCCCCCGTGCAGAGTTCGCCGACTGGGCGGCCGAACGCGGCACCTTCCGGATGGAAACGTTCTACCGCGAGCAGCGCAAGAGATTCGATGTGCTGATGGACGGTGCCGACCCGGTCTCGGGCAAGTGGAACCTCGACGCCGAAAACCAGTCGCCACCGCCGAAGGGGCGTCTGACCCTGGGCGTGGAGGAACCGTGGTGGCCGACCGAGGATGCCATCGACGAGCAGGTGCGCGCCGACCTCGACGAGTGGGACCTCGACACCGTCGGAGTCGACGGGCCCCGAGTATTCGCGGTGACCGCGGCCGAGGCGTCGGACGCGTTGGCGCACTTCGTGAACTACCGCTTGGACGACTTCGGCAAGTACGAGGACGCGGTGATGGCCGACGACTGGACGATGTCTCACTCACTGCTCTCGGTCCCGCTGAACCTCGGCCTGCTGCAGCCGCTGGACGTGGCGCATGCAGCCGAGGACGCCCACCGCGACGGCACTCCGCTGGCGAGCGTGGAGGGTTTTGTTCGACAGATCCTCGGCTGGCGCGAATACGTGTGGCACCTGTACTGGCATCTGGGGCCGGAGTACCTCGAGCGCAACAAGCTCGAAGCGCATGAGCCACTGCCGGATTGGCTGCTCGAGTTGGACGGCGACGCTGTGGTCGCGAAATGCCTGTCGTCGACGGTGGACGGCGTGCGCGACCGCGGCTGGGTGCACCACATCCCCCGACTGATGATCCTGGGAAACTTTGCGCTGCAACATGCTTGGGATCCGCGAGCGCTGACCGACTGGTTCGCAACGGCTTTCGTCGACGGGTTCGCCTGGGTGATGCCGGTGAACGTGATCGGCATGAGTCAACACGCGGACGGCGGCGTGATCGCCACCAAGCCCTACGCCTCGGGCGGGGCGTACCTGAACCGCATGACCGACTACTGCAAGCCCTGCGAATTCAACCCGAAGAAGCGACTGGGCGACGATGCATGCCCCTTCACCGCCGGCTACTGGGCCTTCGTGCACCGGCACCGCGAGATGTTGGCGCTCAATCACCGCACCGCGCGACAGGTGTCGTCGATGAACCGATTGAGCGACCTGGAGCAGGTATTGGAACAAGAACGACAGCGCGAGGTGTACTGACACGCCTCGGTAAGTTGTGCACAGCTGGACCCTGTCGAGGTCTCCGTTGATATCGACTGCGCAACGTGCACCACTTTTGCTGAGCCGCTGCCATGGGAGCCGGGCCCAGTTCGAGGCTCCTGTCGCAGCCGTTCCTTCACCCAGGTCGTCGCGCGTGGAGGACGCGCTGGATCCGCATATCGGGCAGACGAATCGAAGGATCGACGGCACGCAAAATGGGCGTGGCCGTGGACGAAAGACTGACCTGAAAACCGCGCGCATCGCGCACGGCACGGAAGTCGATCCCACACATCTCTGCGGACGCACACCGCCGCACTATGGCCGTCTCATGCGATTGCCGAGTGCCTCCGGACGTCTACCACGATGCACCGACAGGTTTTGGACAACGAATCCTTATGCTGGGCAACAGTTTTCGATTCAATCATGATTGTCAGTCGAACGCACGTTCGATACACTTCATGGCATGACCACAGCGATCTGGCAACTGAGCGAGGCAGAACTCCTCGCCGACGCCGCCGCGGTCTCCCACCAGATTCAGTTGTTGGAGGCCAGGCGGATCGCTCTCGTCGCCGAGATCGACACCCGCGTGAGCCGGGAGAAGCTCGGATTCCCCGGCCCCGCCGGCTGGCTGACCTCCACCACCCTGCTCACCCCCAGCAAAGCCAACAAGATCGTCGCCCTCGCCCGCGGACTGAAGAACTTCCCCGACATCGCCGACGCCGTGAACACCGGCAGCATCACCGTCGACCACGCCTCCTTGATCCTCACCTTCGCCGAAACCCAACCCAAGAACCTCCCCCAAGCCGGGCAGGACATGGCCAGGAAGGCGATGATCACCGCTGCCACCGGACCCGAAGCACGCACAAGCCGCATCCGCGAAGCGATCACAAAACTCCACGACACCTACGGCGGCAAGACACCACCCGCCGACGACACCGACCGCAACGAACTCTTCGCCTCCAAAACCCTCAACGGGCGGTTGGCGTTGAAAGGGGACTTCGATGCGATCACCGGCGAGAAACTGCTCACCGCACTCTCACCGTTGACCGAACCACGACCCGACCCCGACGGCACCCAGGACGATCGCAGCCCCGCGAGGCGCAGAGCCGACGCCTTCGGACACATCCTCGACCAATACCTCGCCTCGAGTGATCGACCCATCGAAGGCGGTGAACGCCCGCACCTGAACCTGCACATCAGCCTGCGCGATCTCACCGACCTCCGCGACAGTGCTGACGTCGATGACATCGCCGACGACGAAACCACCCGCGCAGCAGCCGAATCCGATACAGACCGAGTCGATCCGGTCGACATCGACACCGGACACCCCATCCACCCCGATGCGGAAGACGGGACGAATCCACCTTGTGCCGCCGATCGTGGCGCGTACAGGGACCTGTTCGGCGACGGCACTTCGGTCGGGTGGCTCCCCTGGATGGGACCACTCTCCCGCAACACCTCCCTCCAACTCGCCTGCGATTGCGTCCTCACTGCGATCGTCATGGACGAAAACGGATCCCCGATCAACCTCGCCCGCACCGCACGCACCGTCACCGCCAAACAACGCAAAGCCCTCATCGCGAGAGACCACACCTGCGCTTTCCCCGGCTGCGGCAAACCCGCCGCCTGGACAGAAGCGCATCACATCCGGCACTGGGCAGACGGTGGCCCCACCGACATGAACAACCTCGTCCTCCTGTGCGGATTCCACCACCGACTCCTCCACCACAGTGACTGGGAAGTGTTCATCGGCGTCGACAACCACCCGTGGTTCGTGCCACCGGCAACCGTCGACCCATATCGACAACCCAGACCATCCCACGCCCGAGCAGGCCCGCACATCGCCTGACCCTGCCCAGACGAACCGCAGAAACAATCCAGCCCCGCACCGAGAACACGGCGCGGGGCTGGAAGAGACTGCTCGACAGGCTGATTCGGGTGAAGTGCCAATGCCGTCACCGCAGTGATGCGGCACCACCTCGGGCACAGCCCGAACCTCCAACGAAGGCCAGCGTGGAGGGAGGGCGATAGAGAGCAGCCCGCGGACGCCATCTTCCGGGCTACGGCCGCCCATCTCTCGAACACGAGCTGCCAGATCGACCGTGGACTTCGGCGTTGTGCACGAGTCGCGTGGTTGCTCCGCTCCTTCGATCAAGCTATGACGTGCCGGCGTCGAGCTTCGCGACAGCCTCGTCGATCATCGGCACGTAGCGCTCGAGTGCCCACGGCACCGTCAACGGATTGATGATGGACGACCCGGTGACGAAGGACTGATCCGTCGGCGCAACGACCGACCCGCGGGAAACAGCCGGAATCTGCTTGTACGCAGGCTGATTCTCGGTGTCGGTACGGTTCTGCGGATCCGAGTAGAACGTGAAGATCAGGTCGGAATCGTTCAGCAGATTCGCATTCTCCAAGCCGATGACCGACGAGTCGGTGCCCTCGGTCTCGTCGAGCGTGTTCACCACCGGGTCGACCTGCAACCCGAGACCGCGCACCATCGCGACGCGCTGCTCGTCGGCGAGGAACACTCCGAGCGTCCCGGGACCTGTGTTGTAGATGTACGAAAAGCTCACGTCCGAATACTCGGGGTGCTGGGCGGCGGCGTCGGCGAAGCGCGCCTTGATCTTGTCGATCTCCTCGGCTGCCTTCTGTTCCTCACCCATGGCCTTGCCGATCACGGTGATCTGATCTTCCCAGGTGATCGTCCACGGCTGCTCCTCGTAGGCCACCACCGGAGCGAAGGCACTGAGCTTGTCGAACTGGTCCTGGGTGATGCCGGACCATGGAGCCAGAACGAGATCCGGCTCGAGGGCGGCAATGGCCTCGATGTTCAGTTCGGTTCCGCCGGTGAATTGTTCGGGAAGCTCGGCCCCCAGTTCGGTGACCGCGTCGTGTACCCACGGCAGGTAACCGGTGTCGTCGGCACCCCACGAATACTCCTCGACACCGACTGGGACGGTACCCAGCGCGATCGCCGTCTCGGCCGAGCCCTGACCGAGAGTCACGATGCGCTCCGGCTTCTCGGTGATGACCGCCTGCCCCAGTGCCGAATCGATGGTGACGGCTGCGAAATCACCGCCTCCCGACTGCTCGGGCCCGGCAGTGTCGGAGGACGAGCAGGCACCGACCACCAGGGCCGACACAGCGAGTGCAGACAGCAGGGACACACGGCGGGCAGTCCGACGACCGGCCGACGAAGCAGAGAACATGGTTACCCTTTCGACAAGCAAAGAAGCGTTGAAGTAAGAGTAGGCTAACCTTCGATGAGGATTCAAATGCGCTGCGCAGCGCATATTCGCTACGGTGGGAGCCATGAGCCTTCCTCGTCCCGCCCCTGATCGGACAGCCGTCGTGACCGGAGCGTCCTCGGGAATCGGAGCCGCGATCGCCCGCGTGCTCGCATCCCGTGGCCATGGCGTCACCCTCGTCGCCCGGCGCGCCGACAAGCTCGAAGAGTTGGCACAGGAGATTCGGGCACGGGGAGTCCGAGCCGAAGTGCTCGCAGCGGACCTCTCCGACCGCACGGCGCGAGCCGAATTGCTCGACCGCATCACCGAACTCGGCCTGATCCCCGACATCTTGATCAACAACGCCGGCCTTTCCACACTCGGACCGGTCGCAGAATCCGACCCCGACGCCGAGATGCACATGATCGAGGTGGATGTGGCCGCTGTCGCAGACCTGTGCACCCGGTTCCTCCCCGGCATGATCGAACGAGGACGCGGCGCGCTGCTCAACGTGGCCTCGACCGCTGCGTTCCAGCCTCTGCCCGGACAGGCCGGATACGGTGCGTGCAAGGCGTTCGTACTCTCCTACACCCAGTCTCTGACCGGCGAACTGCGCGGAACCGGCGTGACCGCAACCGCACTGTGCCCCGGACCGGTCCAGACCGGGTTCGGCGAAGCCGCAGGCTTCGCGAAAGACGATGCAGAGAAGGCACTTCCGTCGATCATGTGGGTCTCTGCCGAGACGGTGGCCAGGACTGCCGTCGATGACATGACCAAGGGACGCATGGTGTCGATCCCCGGGCCCGCCAACCGCATCGGATCGATCTTCGCGCAGATCACCCCGCGAACACTGTTGGTCCCGATGCTCACTCGTGTCCATCCCGGCCTGAAGAAGGGTGCGTCGTCGTGAAGCGCGAACTCGTGGTCTCCGACAGCATCGTCGTCGATGCCGACGCCGATACGCTCTACGCCGCGATCAGCGACCCCACCGAGATGGGTCGGTGGAGCCCCGAGAACACCGGTGCCACCGTCCACGAACCCCGCGAGAGTGCCTACGTGGGAATGGTGTTCGACGGAACCAACAAGCGCGGCCGAGCGAAATGGGTCACTCGCTGCACCGTCACGGCGGCCGACCCGGGCAAGACCTTCGAGTTCCGCGTCCACGCCATCGGCAAGAGCGCTCCGAAGATCAAGGGCGCGAACGCAACCTGGCGATACGACTTCGAGCCGGTCGAGGGCGGCACGAAAGTCACCGAGACCTGGACCGACGACCGGACGAAGTGGCCCGACGCGCTGGCCCTCGTGTTCGACAAGATCGTCACCAGCGGCAAGACGTTCCCGCAGTTCCAGCGTCGCAACATCCGTAAGACGCTGGAGAACCTGCAGAAGCTCTACGCCTGATTGCTAGGTCTGCCGGGTGTAGAGGCCGAGAACGTACGAGGCCTGCCCGGCATGCTGCAGGTCGTCGGAGACCACCGACACCAGCCGCGCACCCAGGGTGACCGGCGGATCCCAGTTCTCGTCGACGATCCGATCGAGATCGTCGGTCGAAACGCTGCCTACGTAGGCAACGGTTTTCGAGTGCACGGCATCGTGGTATTCACGCAGCAGCTCGGCACTCGAGGTGACCTGAGCGACGTCGGCGGATGACTGGCCGTACCCGATGTCGGACTTGTCGAACGGCAGCCCGAAACGCTCGAACCACGAGTCCGACGTCCAGACCTGTTCGCTTCCGGCCACGTCCGCGATGTGGTCGTCCTGCACCCGCGTCAGGTGCCACAACAACCAGGCGATGCTGTTGGCATCGGCGTCCGGACGATACGTCAACGCAGCCGCGGGGATGTCGTCCAGGACGGAGTGGACGAGCTCCTTGATTCGACCGAACGCGTCGGTGAGCACTTCGTTGTGATTCATGAAATCCGTTTCTCCTCTGACGGCACTGCTGACCACTCGTGCATACCCCGATGTGCTCGCAGGGAACATCGGTGCGGTCCGAGCGCGTTGGACCGAATATGACTGCTCCAGCAATTGTGTACACCCGCACCGGCGATTCGTCCGTCCTCGAGCTGAAGGATCGCGAGGTGTCCGAGCCCGCCGCAGGCGAAGTGCGTGTCCGCATCGTGGTCTCGGGCGTCAACCCGACGGACTGGAAGAACCGAACCGGCTCCGGACCGGGCGAGAAACTTGCGTTCGACGAGGTGGTACCCAACCAGGACGGTGCCGGAGTGATCGACGCCGTCGGACCCGAGGTCGACGGCGTGGCCGTC
Source organism: Rhodococcus sp. 05-339-2 (assembly GCF_002258965.1). Taxonomy (NCBI): domain Bacteria; kingdom Bacillati; phylum Actinomycetota; class Actinomycetes; order Mycobacteriales; family Nocardiaceae; genus Rhodococcus; species Rhodococcus sp. 05-339-2. Next base: position 47,558 of record NZ_NOYW01000015.1, on the reverse strand, counting down.
GGAGATCGCGTCTGGGTCTACCTCGCCCAGCATCAGCGTCCGACCGGAACAGCGCAGTCTTTCGCAGTCCTACCCGCCTCCCGGGTGGTTCCTCTACCCGACGGCGTCGGATTCGACGTGGGCGCGAGCCTCGGAGTGCCTGCGATGACGGCACACCGCGCACTGACCGTCTCCGAGGACGGACCCACCCGGCTGCACCCGGGCGCACTGGACGGTAAGTCGGTACTCGTCGCCGGTGGTGCCGGTGCCGTCGGCCATGCCGCTATCCAATTGGCCCGCTGGGCGGGCGCGACCGTGGTGACAACGGTCAGCGGACCGGAGAAGGGCGCACTGGCGACCGCTGCGGGCGCGCACCACGTGGTGAACTACAAGACCGGCGACGCCGCCGCCGAGATCCGCGAATTGATTCCCGCCGGAATCGATCTCGTCGTCGAGGTGGCTCCCGCCCAGAATGCCGCGCTCAACGCTGCCGTGGGAGCCAACCGCGCATCGGTTGCCGTCTACGCCAACAACGGCGGCGACACCGTGACCCTCGACGTCCGGCCGAACATGGTGCTCAACACTCGCTACCAGTTCGTACTCCTCTACACCGTGGGAGACGAGGCTCTGCGGAACGCTGAGGCGGACGTCAGCGCGGCGGCAGCAGCCGGTGTTCTGGAGGTGGGTGAGGCCACCGGTCTACCGCTGCACCGCTTCCCGCTGAGCGAAACCGCTGCGGCTCACGACGCCGTCGAGAACGGAACCGTCGGCAAGGTGCTGATCGACGTCTCCAGCGAATGATTCAGGTGATGACCGGCAACGTGGACCATGGAAAATTGATCCACTTGTCGGTCTCACGCCACGAATAGTCTGGCCGCACAATGGTTCTCGGCTTGGTGTAGATCACGGCCGACCGCACCTCGGGCGTGTGCGCCTTCAACAGGTCGATCACCAGCGCCAGCGTGCGGCCGGAATCGGCGACGTCGTCGACGACGAGCAACTTCTTGCCGACGATCGCGTCGGTGTCCAGAAGGGGCTCGAGGACAACCGGATCGGGCAGGGTCTCCTCGATGTCGGAGTAGAACTCGACGTTGAGGGTGCCCGCTGCCTTGACGCCCATGGCGTAGGCAATCGCACCCGCGGGAATGAGACCGCCGCGAGCGATCGCGATGACGATGTCCGGGACGAACCCGTCGTCGACGATCTGCTCGGTGAGTTCACGCGAGGCGTCCCCGAACGTCGCCCACGTCAGTACTTCACGTTCCTGTTCGGTCATGAACGATCACTCTACCCAGGCTGCGTTTTGCCAATCGAGCAAATTTGTTTGCGCACACGGTCGTGAGCGGGCATTCTCGAACCATGGCCGACCACACGCACGCTCACACTCATGCCGCCGACCGGACCCCCGCAGAGCCGGACTTCGAGAACGGTGCCTTCGACGAAGCATTCTGGGACGACCTCTACAACCAGCGCACCACCATCTGGAGCGGACATCCCAATGCCGTGTTGGTACAGGAAGCGTCCGAGCTGACTCCGGGCCGCGCCCTGGACATCGGCTGCGGGGAAGGTGCCGACTCCCTGTGGTTGGCCGGTGAAGGCTGGCACGTGACCGGCGTCGACATCTCAGATGTCGCCCTCGGCCGCGCCCGCGCGGCACAACAGGCACTCGAGCCGCACACACTCGCGGTGAACTGGCAGCAGCACGACGTTCTGGACTGGACTCCTCCGACAGAGGCATTCGATCTCGTGTCGGTGCACTTCCTCCAGGTGCCACCGGACGAGCTCGAATTGACCACCCGCAGCTTCGCCGCAGCGGTCTCGCCGAAGGGACGTCTGCTGATCGTCGGCCACAGTCCCAGCGACAGCCACGCCTCGCAGCATCCGGCCAAGCACAGACTCTTCGCACCGGAACCGGTCGTCGCTGCGGCAGGCGACGGGTTCGAGGTGATCCACGCCGAACACCGCACCCGCACGACGCCGGACGGCGACGAGCGAATCGACACGGTCGTGGTCCTGCAACGTCGGTAGGCTCGGGCGGTGTTCACGCAGTCGACGTTACGAATTCCCCTGGTCGTCACCTTCGTCGTCGCGCTGATCGTGCTCTTCACCCCCGCATCCGGGGTTCCCTCGGGATTTCAGCACAGCGACAAGATCATCCACTTCGTACTGTTCGCTGCGCTGGCGTACACCTCACGCCTGGCCGGAATCGACTGGATCCGAACCGCACTGTGGGTACTGACGTTCGCGGCGATCTCGGAGGTCCTGCAGGCGATCCTGCCTCTGGGACGCTCCGGATCGCTCGCCGACGCCCTTGCCGACGCCGCCGGAGTTGCTGTGGGCCTGCTCGCAGCGAGTCGGGTTCTACCGCAGCGCGTCGAACGCGCCCCGGACCTGCACTAGACTGACCCTGCACCGGGGTCCCTCGGCCAGCGCGCGACTCCGGAAGGAACGTCATCACCTCGTCTTCTGCCCCGCACGATATCTACCTCGTTCCACCGGAGCACGAGATCAACGATGCCGTCACCCGAGAATCCGCCGCATCCGCAGCGCGACTGAGCGAACGATCCGACGTCGTCAGCCACGACGGCCGCTACGCATTGACCATCATCTCCACCACCCCGCACCAGGCGATGGTCGAGGATCTGCTGTTCGTGCGCGCCGTACTCGACGCCGCACACATCAAGTACCTGCTCGTTCGCGGCAACGACGAACGGCCCGTCATCGCCATCGAACTGGCCGCACGCGAAGCGTTGACCACGGCACTGGTGCACGCCTGCCGCGCCGAGCCGTTCTACTCCAAGACCGTCGACGCCCGCGGAAAGGCAGTGCTGGTGGCCGACGGGTCGCTGTCACCGTCCGCGAACGCACGCATCGTCCGCCTGTACCGGCCGCGCGTCGAGCCGTTCAGTGGGTTGTACTACGGCGCGTCGACGGCCGTGCAGATCGAACTGTGGTCGTTCTCCCCGTCCGAGATCGTGCTGCCGATCGAGAATTCGCTGACCAGGCGCAACATCCGGCCCGATGAAGCCGTCCGCGGTACCGTCGAACGCTTCGGCAGAACCTGGCCGACCATCGAGAACATGTTCGCCGACCACGCGTCGGACATCAATTTCGAGATCGACATCGTCTTCTCCTGGGTCGACGGCTCCTCGGCCGAATTCCAGGCCCAGCGGGCGCGGCGGATGGCGAATTACGTCGTCGGGGAGGGCGACGACTCGGCGGCCCGTTACCGGCAGATCGACGAGTTGAAGTACGCCCTGCGGTCGGTGCACATGTACGCGCCGTGGATCAGGCGGATCTTCGTGGCCACCGACTCCCCGAGGCCGGCGTGGCTCGCCGACCATCCCAAGGTGACGTTCGTGCCGAGCGAGGCGTTCTTCGTCGACACCTCCGTGCTGCCGACCCACAATTCGCAGGCCGTCGAAAGCCAGCTGCACCACATACCCGGCTTGTCCGAGCACTTCCTGTACTCGAACGACGACATGTTCTTCGGCCGACCGGTCAGCCCGTCGATGTTCTTCTCCCCCGGCGGGATCAGCATGTTCATCGAGGCGACGACGCGAATCGGGTTGGGTTACAGCGATGCCGACCGCAGCGGCTTCGAGAATGCGGCACGGGTGAACCGTCGAATCCTGCAGGACAGATTCGGTATGACCACGACCCGGCATCTCGAACACGCGGCAACACCGTTGCGGCGCAGTGTGATGCAGGAAATGGAGAACGAGTTTCCGGACGAGTTCGCGTCCACCGCCGCGAGCGCGTTCCGCGCCAGCACCAACATCTCGGTGACGAACTCGCTGTACCACTACTACGCGCTGATGAGTGGACGCGCCGTGGTCCAGAAGGACGCCAAGGTTCGGTACATCGATACCACGACGGTCGCGGGCCTCGACGCCATGGAGAAGTTGCTCCCCAAACGGTCGGTGGACTTCTTCTGCCTCAACGACGGCAGCTTTCCGGAGGTCGACCTGGACCTGCGCACCCGGACGGTGACGCAGTTCCTGGACAAGTACTTCCCCATCGTCGCGCCGTGGGAACGAGAGCAGCGCTAGGCGTCGCTGAACGTCTTCCGCCTCGCACTGTCTGCGATGGTGACTCCCGCTGCGCTCAGCCTGCGTGCGGTCTCCTGAGCCGAGACCGGTTCTCCCACAGTGTCGTACGAGCCCGTCGGCACCACCGAATGCACGACGGTGTCCTCGTAGACGTGGACCAGGTTGTAGCCCTGGGCACCGTCGCGACCGCGCAATCCACCGGCGGGCACGTTCAGATCCTGGGTGTAGCACGTGGCCGACGCCACCGAGACGGGAATACCCGCGAACGTGGCCGTCGTCGAATAGTGCAGGTGCCCAGCGAGAATGGATCGCACATCGGTTCCGCGCAACACGTCGGCCAGGCGCGGCTGATCGATCAGCTCGACCAGAACCGCGAGATCGAGCACGGTCGGCACCGGCGGATGATGCATCGCCAGGATCGTGCCGAACTCGGCGGGCGTGGCGAGAGTATCTGTCAGCCAGGCCAATTGCTCGTCGCCGAGCTCTCCGTGATGGCGACCGGGAACCGTCGTGTCGAGCGTGACGACACGCAGACCGTCCACGTCGTGGACGCGATCGATGGACTGCACGGTCGGTTCGGCGTCGAGAAGCTTCTGGCGGAACATCGCACGGTCGTCGTGATTGCCCATCGCCCAGACGATCTGCGCACCGAGTTCCTCGGCCACGGGCTCGACCAACGCCCGCAGCTTCTCGTAGGCACCGGCCTCACCCTTGTCCGTCAGGTCTCCGGTGAACACCAACGCGTCGGGGCGCACACCCGAGTTGCGTACGTCGGCCATCACCTGTTCGAGCCGCAACTCACTGTCCACGCCGCCGTACAACCGACCGCCACCGTCGACGAGATGCGTGTCGCTGATGTGCAACAAGCAGTGATGGGGACGTGGGTACTCGGCCATCCGAGACTTCATCGAACTCTCGCTCACGATCATCACCTACGGTTTTGCGATCGCCCGGGTCGGACGAACGCCACTGCTGCAAGCCAAGCATACGAGCGTTCGCTGAGAGGAAGCTGGTCGGATCTCGGCGGTGAACACCGCACGAACTTCCGGCGTGTGACAGGTTGTGGGCATGACGAAACCGACGCTGACGACTCTTCTGGCAACTGCAGGACTGACGGTGGGAGCGATGGTCGGCATCGGCGTCGCCCCCGCTTCGGCGCAGGAGCTGCCGACCGTGGTGCTGGTGCACGGAGCCTTCGCGGACAACACCAGCTGGGACGGCGTCGCCGAGGATCTACGCGGCCGCGGCTACCCCGTGGTGACGGCGGACAACTCGCTGCGCGGGCCCGCGATCGACGCGGCCTCGGTCACCGACGTGGTCGAGAGCATCGACGGGCCGGTGATCCTGGTGGGCCATTCGTACGGCGGCACGGTGATCAGCAACGTGCACGCCGACAACGTGGAGGCTCTGGTCTACGTCGCCGCGTTCATGCCCGTCGAAGGCGAACCCGTCGCCCTCGAACTCGATCCCATCCGATTTCCGGTGACCGCGCTGGTACCGCCGGTGATCGGGCTGACGGTCGTCGACGACGCGTCGAACATCATCGGCCGCAACGTCGACTCGTACATCACTCCCGCCCTGTTCCGTCCGTTCTTCGCCCCGGATGTCAGCGAGGAGCAGGCCGCTCGCATGGCCGCACACCAGAAGACGATCGCCGCAGGCGCCCTGCTCGAGCCGAGCGGCCCACCGTCCTGGGCGCACACGCCGTCGTGGGCTCTGATCCCCCAGCAGGATCAGATCATCCCCACGTCCGCCGAGCGGTTCATGGCGCAGCGGGCGGGCGCTCAGGTGACCGAGGTACCGGGTTCGCACGCGATCCTGGTCTCGAACCCCACGGCCGTGGCCGACCTCGTCGCCGCGGCGGATGCGGGCAGCTGACACCTCCCGAAACGACCTCGGGCCCGGCCACCTTCGACAGGTGGCAGGGCCCGAGGCGTCTTACGACGAGAGTCAGATCCCGATGAGATCGTGATCGGCGACCTTCGACGCCAGGATGCGCAGGTGCTCGTCGGCACCACCGAGAGTGTGCTCGATGGCCACCAGCCGACTGGTGTAGTGCCCGACCGGATATTCGGCGGTGACGCCGATTCCGCCGTGCAACTGAATGGCCTCCTGGCCGATCTTGCGACCGGAGCGGGAGATCTGCAGCTTGGCGCGCGAGGCGATGGTCGGGTCGACGTTGCCGTCCGCCAACGACATCGTGGCGTACAGACTCATGCTGCGGGCCAGTTCGAGCAGCACGTACATGTCCGCCGCACGGAAGGTGAGTGCCTGGAACTTGGCCAGCGGAACCCCGAACTGCTTGCGCGCCTTCAGGTAATCGGTGGTCAGTCGCAGCGCCTCCTCCATGGCACCGATAGCCTCGGCGCACAGCGCAGCCTGAGCCCGCACCTCGGCGCCGGTGATGGCCGCTGCCGCGTTCTCGGCGGTACCGAGCGGTTCTGCTGCGACATCGACGAATTCGATCTGCGCGGCGCGCTGACCGTCGTGGGTGGCGTAGGACTTGCGCGTGAGGCCGGTCGCATCGGCATCGACGACGAACAGTCCCGTGCCACCGGTGGGCAGCGCGGCACTGACAACGATGACGTCTGCGCTACCACCGTGCGGAACCGGGTTCTTGACGCCGTTGATCGCCCACGATCCACCGTCCTCGGTGGCGGTGGTGGCGACCTCGATGTTCGGCCAGCGGCTGCCGGACTCGTTGTGCGCGAACGCCAGCATCGACGATCCCTCGGCCACCGGCGGCAGGAGGCGCGAGCGCTGCTCGGCACTGCCGAGCTCGGAGATCAACCCGCCCGGAACGAGGACGGCATCGAGGATCGGCTCGGGTGCGAGGCGTCGACCGACCTCGGTCATCACGGCCATGATCTCCACGGGACCGGCGTCCATCCCGCCGTCTTCCTCGCCGAACGTCAGACCCAGCAGCCCGACCTCGGCCAACTGCTTCCACACGTCGGTGCTCCAGCCCAGTTCACCGGCAACGATCTTGTTGCGCTTCTCGGTGTCGTAGGCCCGCGTGAGCACCTCACGAGTGGTGTCGCGCAGCAGCTTCTGCTCTTCGTTGAGTTCGAAATCCATGTCTTTCAGATGCTCCCTTACAGTCCGAGAATCGCAGAGGCGATGATGGTGCGCTGAACCTCGTTCGAGCCGCCGTAGATGGACACCTTGCGGTAGTTGAGGTACCCCGGTACCGAGCGCTGCGCCCAGCCCTCGCTCTCGATGTCCTCGCCCGCCTCGTAGGGCAGTGAGTCCGGCCCGGCGACGTCCATCAGCAGTTCGGTCGTCGCTTGCTGCAACTCCGATCCCCGCAGCTTGAGGATGGACGACGCCGGATTCGGCTTACCGTCGTCCGAGCTCGACACCAGGCGCAGCTGAGTCAGCTCCAGGGCGAGCAGTTCGTTCTCGACCTCGGCCATCTTGGCCGCGAACAAGGGGTCGTCGAGCAATGTGCCGCTGCCGACCTTCGTCTGCGCTGCGTGCTTCTTCGCTTGTCCCAGATGCACTTTGGTGTGTCCGGCCCGGGCGACGCCGGTGCGCTCGTTGCCGAGCAGGAACTTGGCGTAGCTCCAGCCCTGGTTCTCCTCGCCGACGAGGTTCTCCGCCGGAACGCGGACGTTGTCGAAGAAGACCTCGTTGACCTCGACACTGCCGTCGATCAGCTTGATAGGGCGCATCTCGATGCCGGGAGTGTTCAGATCGATGAGCAGGAACGAGATTCCTGCCTGCTTCTTCGGCGCGTCCGGGTTGGTGCGCACGAGCGCGAAGATCCAGTCGGCGTACTGGCCGAGCGTGGTCCACGTCTTCTGTCCGTTGACGATGTAGTCGTCACCGTCTCGGATCGCGGTGGTGCGCAACGACGCCAGGTCCGATCCGGCCTCGGGCTCGGAGAAGCCCTGGCACCACCAGATGTCGAGGTTCGCCGTCTTGGGCAGGAACTTCTCCTTGAGCTCCTGAGAGCCGAACGTCGCGATGACCGGGCCGACCATCGAGGCGTTGAACGCCAGCGGCTCGGGCACCGACGCCAACTGCATCTCGTCGAGCCAGATGTGGCGCTGCACAGCGGTCCAGTCACGGCCACCGAACTCGGCCGGCCAATGCGGCACGGCCAAGCCGTTCTCGTTGAGGATTCGCATGGTCGTGACCACCTCGTCCTTGCTCAACTCCTGACCCGTCGCGCTCTTCTCGCGAATCTCGGCCGGGACCTTCGTGGTGAAGAACGTCCGCATCTCGTCACGGAACGCGGCCTCTTCTTCTGTGAGGGCAAGATTCATCGACAATCCTCCAAGCTCGTTCGCGTATCTTCGTATCGACCGTACTCCCTGGTAACTCTGGGATATTCTCCGCTCACTATGACTCTTCTGGCACTGGTTCGGCACGGTGAAACGAACTGGAATCTGCACGGGCGTCTGCAGGGCTCATCGGACATTCCTCTCAACGACACCGGCCGTGCCCAGGCCCGCGAGGCCGGCCACGAACTCGAGTACCGAACGTGGGACCACCTGGTCAGCTCCCCGCTGATCAGAGCAGCGGAAACCGCGGACATCATCGGCGCGCACCTGGGCCTGACCCGCACCGCCGAGTTCCCCGACCTGGCCGAACGGCATTTCGGTGACGCCGAAGGATTCACCGACTGGGACGCGTACTCGCACTGGCCGGACGGCCGGTATCCGGGCCTGGAGCCACGCTCGAACCTGATCGTGCGTGGCGTGCGCGGCGTGGACGAGATCGCCTCGCGCTATCCGGACTCCGCGGTGATCGCCGTGGCGCACGGCGGCGTCATCCGGGCGATCTTCGACGCGATCCGGCGACGCCACTCCCCACGCATCCTCAACGCGGGCGTCTCCACCCTCGAACACGACGGTTCTCGCTGGACCGTTCGCACCATCAACGGCATCCCGGTCTGACAGAGTTTTCCTTCATGGAGATCGAACGTCGCATCACCGAACTGGGCTTCACGTTGCCCGGCGAACCGACCGCCCCACCCGGTTTCGAGTACTCGTTCGAGTGGGTTCGCGTGCGCGGCAACCGAGTCTTCGCCTCGGGCCATTCGCCGCTCGAGCAGGACGGTGCCCTGGCAGGACCGTTCGGCGCAGTGCCATCACAGGTGAGTCTCGACGCCGCCACCGATGCCGCGCGCGATGCGGCTCTCGCCGTGCTGGGCAGCCTCGCCCGTGCGATCGGCGACCTCGATCGAATCAGCGCGTGGCTGACCGTCACCGGATCGGTCAACGCCGACCACGGTTTCACTCAGACCACCACGGTCGTCAACGGCTTCTCCGATCTGGTGCTCGCCATCTTCGGTCCCGAGATCGGTGCCCATGCCCGCACCGCACTCGGGGTGGCCGCACTGCCGATGAACAACACCGTCGTGGTGTCAGCGGAACTGGAGATCGACGGGTAGGTTTGCTCCACTCGTACATACGGCGAAAGCGGGCGCAGATGGTGCGCAGATCGATTCTTGCTCTGGTCGCGATTCTGATCGCCATCCTGGGGTTGTCCGGCTGCAGCTCGTCCTCGCAGTCGCTACTGGACCGGGTGAAGGACGAGGGCGTACTGGTCGTCGGTACCGAGGGCACCTACAGTCCGTTCAGCTATCAGGGCGACGACGGACAACTCACCGGTTACGACATCGACGTCATCAACGCTGTCGGTGCCGAACTGGGCGTGCGCGTCGACTTCGTGCAGACCCCGTTCGACTCGATCTTCGCCGGCCTGCAGTCCCAACGGTTCGACCTCATCGCCAACCAGGTCTCGATCACTCCTGCGCGCCAGTCGGCCTACGACCTGTCCACGCCCTACACGGTGTCGGAAGGCCAGATCCTCACCGCCGCAGACGACTCCACCATCACCTCTCTCGCCGACCTGGCCGGCAAGACCACCGCCCAATCCTCGACGAGCAACTGGGCGGAGGTCGCGGCGAACGCAGGCGCGAACGTCGAGGCCGTCGAGGGATTCGTCCAGGCGGTCACGCTCGTCAAGGACGGCCGCGTCGACGCCACCGTCAACGACTCCCTCGCCATCGCCGAGTACCTGCAGCAGACCGGCGACACCGGCGTGAAGATCGCAGGCGAGACCGGAGACACGACCCTGCAATCCTTCGTGGCCCGCAAGGACAGTGGGCTGATGGACGAGGTCGACACGGCCATCGACACACTGCGCGAGAACGGCACCATCGCCGAGATCTCGAACAAGTACTTCGGCAGTGACGTCGCCGCACCGACCGCGGACACCGTGGTTCCGGAGAGCGAGGACGCGGGAACCACTGCACCGTCGAAGATGCAGTTGGTGCTCGACAACCTGTGGCCGATGCTCAAAGCCACGGTGACCATGACGATTCCGCTGACCGCCATCAGCTTCGTCGTCGGACTCGTCATCGCCCTTGCTGTGGCGCTGGCACGCATCTCGTCGAACAAGCCGCTCGCCGCCGTCGCCCGGTTCTACGTCTCGATCATCCGCGGCACTCCCCTGCTGCTGCAGCTGTTCATCATCTTCTACGGGCTGCCGCAGTTCGGCATCGTGATCTCGCCGTTCCCGGCCGCGGTGGTCGCATTCTCGTTGAATGTCGGTGGCTATGCGGCCGAGGTCATCCGTGCCGCGATACTGAGCGTGCCCAAGGGCCAGTGGGAGGCGGCGCAGACCATCGGGATGGGCTACCGAACCACGTTGCAGCGCATCGTGCTTCCGCAGGCACTGCGCACCGCGGTGCCACCGTTGTCGAACACGCTGATCTCGCTCGTCAAGGACACCTCGCTCGCCTCGACAATCCTGGTGACGGAGCTGCTGCGCGTCGCGCAACTCGCGGCGGCACCGACCTTCGACTTCTTCACCCTGTACTCCGTTGCGGCGCTGTACTACTGGGCGATCTGCATCGTTCTCTCGTTCTTCCAAGGCAAACTCGAAGTCCGACTCGACAGGTACGTGGCCAAATGACAGACCTGCTGGAAGTATCCGCACTGAAGAAATCGTTCGGGCCACTCGAGGTGTTGAAGGACATCTCGTTCGGCGTGCCGTCCGGCACCGTCACCGTCATCATCGGACCGTCCGGATCCGGCAAGACCACGGTGCTGCGCACACTGAACGCACTCGATCAGGCCGACTCAGGCATCATCCGTATCGGGGACGTGTCGGTGGATTTCTCCGAGCCCGTCGGAGCGCCGCAGCTCCGACATTTCCGCGCCCAGAGCGGCATGGTGTTCCAGAGCCACAACCTGTTTCCGCACAAGACGGTGCTGCAGAACATCATCGAGGGACCGGTGATCGTGCAGAAACGCGCCAAGGACGACGCCATCCGCGACGCGCACGCCATCCTCGATCAGATCGGTCTCGACGCCAAGTCCGACCAGTACCCGTTCCAGCTCTCCGGAGGCCAGCAACAACGCGTCGGAATTGCGCGGGCTCTCGCCCTTCGACCCAAGCTGATGCTGTTCGACGAGCCCACCTCGGCCCTCGATCCCGAGCTCGTCGGTGAGGTTCTGGCCGTCATCAAAGGCCTTGCCGCGCAGGGCTGGACCATGGTGATCGTCACCCACGAGATTCGGTTCGCACAGCAAGTCGCGGATCAGGTGCTGTTCATCGAGAACGGCGTCGTCCTCGAAAGGGGCACGCCGGAGCAAGTGTTCGTCAATCCGACCGAGCCCCGCACCCGACAGTTCCTGCAGCGGATATTGGCCTAGCGGCCAGTGGAGTGGTCAAGTGCCGCCTGGGGCACTTGACCACTCCACTGCGTCAGCACCTTGTCCAGGGTGATCGGCAGGTCGCGGACGCGAACGCCGGTGGCGTTGTAGACCGCGTTGCCGATGGCCGCCGAGGATCCGACTGCGCCGATCTCGCCGATTCCCTTGCCGCCCATCGGCGCGAGTTCGGTATCGACCTCCTCGATCCACACCGCCTCGAGGTCGGTGACGTCCGCACACGCCGGGATGTGGTACTCGGCGAGATCGTGGTTGGCGAACCCGCCGAACTCGTGATCGGTGATGCCGTTCTCCATCAGCGCCATTCCGAGTCCGAACGTCATGCCGCCGATGAGCTGAGACCTGGCCAGCCGCGGATTCATCACCGCGCCGATGCCGAACACCCCGAGCATCCGTCGCACCCGCACCTCACCGGTGTCGATGTCGACCGCGACCTCCGCGAACTGAGCGCCGAACGCCATGCGCGCCAACTCCTTCTGGCCCTCGACGTCGTCGGTGGTGTCGGCATCGGCAGAGTTGCCCGGCTCGTACGAACCCTGTGCCTTCAGCGAGTGGCAGACCTTGGTGACGGCCCACCCCCAGGACGAGGTACCCGAGGACCCACCGGCTCCGGGAGCTTTCGGCAGAGCGCTGTCGCCGAGTTCGAGTACGACGGCATCTGCGTCCACCTCGAGGGCATCGGCGGCGATCTGGCGCAGCACGGTGCGCGCTCCGGTCCCGATGTCCGACGCAGCGACGGACACCGTGATGGTGCCGTCCTGCTCCACGCGCGCCGACGCGGTACTCGGTGAGATCAACACCGGGTAGCTGGCCGTCGCGACTCCCATGCCGATCAGGGTGTTGCCTTCTCGACGGCGACCGGGCGCGGACTCGCGGCGGTCCCAGCCGAACTTCTCGGCACCCTCGCGCAGGCACTGGACCACGCTGCGTGAGCTGAACGGGTTGCCGCTCGCGGGATCGACGTCCGGCTCGTTGCGGATCCGCAGGTCGATCGGATCGATGCCGGTGGCCACGGCCAGTTCGTCGATGGCCGTCTCGACGGCGAACATGCCGGGCGCTTCACCGGGAGCCCGCATCCAGCGCGGAGTTCCGACGTCCAGCTGCGCGAGTCGGTGAGTGGTGCGACGGTTCGGGGACGCGTAGATGTGGCGAGTGGATTCCGAGGTCTGCTCGCAGAATTCGAAGATCGTGCTGGTCTGCTGAAACGAGTCGTGCGTGATGGCCTGCAGGGTTCCTGTCGAATCAGCGCCCAGCCGAACGCGATTGAGCGTCGGGGTGCGATAGCCGACGACGTCGAAGAGAGCTTGCCTGGGCATCACCAACTTGACGGTGCGGCCGGTGGCTCGTGCGGCCATCGCCGCGAGGATCACGTTGGGCCGCGTACTGCCCTTGGCTCCGAAACCGCCGCCGACGTTCTCCGCGATCACTCGAACGTTCTCGGGCTCGAGGTCGAAGGCCGTGGCGAGGTCGCCCTGAACACCCGACGGTGCCTGCGTCGAATCCCAGACCGTCAGCACGCCGTCGGACCACTGCGCCGTGGTGGCATGCGGCTCCATCGGACTGTTGTGCATCGGCGCGGTGGAGTACCAGTTGTCGATCAGATGCTCGGCCGATGCGAGCGCCGCATCGGGATCGCCGACGGTGACGTCGGTGGGAAACCCCGCGTTGACCGATTCCGGCGCATACAGCGAACCGTGGTCTGCGGTCAGAGTGTTGTCGGGAGAACGCACGTCGGCGTAGCGCACGTGCACTCGGGCTGCGGCGGCGCGGGCATCCTGGAGGGTGTCGGCCACGACGACGGCCACGATCTGACCTCGATAGGCAACGGTGTTCGACTGCAGCACATGCAGTTCGGCGTCCTCGACATCACCCAGTTGCTCGGCGTTGTCGTGCCACAGAACTGCGTGAACCGTAGCGTCGGCGTCCAGTTCGACACGTTCGACCGTACCGGCAGGAACAGTCGCGGGCACGTACCAGGCGTACAGCTGCCCGACGGCCGGCGGCTGCTCGGCGGCATAACGGGCTCGACCGGTGACCTTCGCGATCGATTCGGTGCGCTGGATCGGTTGTCCGATCGATGCGGTCATGACCGATCTCCCGACTCCGTGAGTTCGACCAACGTGCGAGCGACCAGGTTGGTCACGAGCGGGACCTTGAATGCGTTGTCACGCAACGGCTCTGCCGCGTCCAGTTCCAGTGCGATCGCGCGCCGAAACGACGCCTCGTCGGCGGCCGCGCCGAGCAGCGCGTGCTCGGCCGTGCGGGCCCGCCACGGTTTGTGCGCGACACCGCCCAGCGCGATCGACACCCCGCGCACGATCCCGTCCTCGACGTCGAGAGTGGCGGCGACCGAGGCGATCGCGAAGGCATAGGACTGCCGGTCGCGCACCTTGCGGTAGGTCGAGACGGTACCGGCCGCCGGTGCCGGAATCTCGACGGCCGTGACGAGTTCGTCTCGGGCGACGGTGTTGTCGCGCTCGGGCGCGTCACCGGGCAACCGGTAGAAGTCGTCGATGTCGACCACGCGCTCACCGTCGACCCCCTGGACGACGATGCGTGCGTCGAGGGCGGTCAGCGCGACCGCCATGTCTGAGGGATGCGTCGCCACGCAGGCCTGCGAAGCTCCGAGAATGGCCAGGTTTCGGTGTTCACCCGTACGGGCCGGGCAGCCCGAACCGGGTTCGCGTTTGTTGCACGGCTTCGATGCATCCATGAAGTACACACACCGGGTGCGCTGGAACAGGTTTCCGCCCGTGGTCGCCATGTTGCGCAACTGGCCCGACGCACCGGAGAGCACGGCCCGTGAGAGCACCGGATAGCGCTGACGCACCACCGGATGCACCGCGAGATCACTGTTGGTCACACCCGAACCGACACGAAGCGATCCGTCGTCGGATACGTCTATGTCGTGCAACGGAAGTCGCGTGACGTCGATCAGCGTCGTCGGACCCACGACACCGAGCTTCATCAGGTCGACGAGGTTGGTTCCCCCGCCGAGCACCATCGCATTCTCGTTCTCGGCGAGGCGGGCCACCGCGTCGTCGACCGCGGTGGCTGCGTCGTACTCGAAGGTCTTCACGATGCGTCCCGTACGGCCGAGACGATATTGCAGTAGGCACCACAACGACAGAGGTTGCCGCTCATACGTTCTCGCACTTCATCGGAGTCGAGTTCGACGTCGGTGGCCTCGATGTCCTCGGTGACCGCGCTCGGCCAACCCTGCTTCGCCTCTTCGATCACCGCGACCGCCGAACAGATCTGCCCGGAGGTGCAGTACCCGCACTGGAACGCATCGCGATCGACGAACGCCTGCTGCACGGGATGCAGTGTGTCGCCGTCGGACAATCCCTCGATCGTGGTGATGTCGCGATTCTGTTGTGCAACCGCGAACGTCAGGCAGCTGTTGATCCGCCGTCCGTCGACCAACACCGTGCAGGCACCGCACTGCCCGTGGTCACACCCCTTCTTGGCACCGATCAGATCGAGGTTCTCCCGAAGAGCGTCGAGCAGGGTGGATCGGGTGTCGCAGTCGATCTCGCGATCGATGCCGTTGACACGGAGGGTGACGTTGGTCATGCACGGGCGGATACCCGAGGCCGGATCCACCAAACGCTCGCGCTGGGGTCGTGCGTGCGCGCTAGCGCTTCCCCTTGAACTTTCCGCCACCGCGCGGACCGCCGCTGCGTCCGGGAGGGCCGGAATCGGGTTGCAGCTGAATCAGCACGCCGCTGATACGGGTGCGGCGCAACGCCTCGACCGTCTCGTCGGCGAGGTCGGCCGGAAGCTCCACCAACGAGTGGTCGGGCCGAATGCTGATGTGCCCGAAGTCGCTTCGACGCAGCCCGCCCTCGTTGGCGATGGCACCGACGATGGCACCGGGAGCGACATGATGACGCTTGCCGACGCTGATGCGGTACGTCGCCATCTCCTGGCCCGTCTTGCGGTGATGCGAGCTGGCGGCATCCTCGTCGAACGTACGCGGCGGCCGCGGCTCACGCGGCTCACGGGGCGCCCGCGGCGGGGCAGGCGGCTCCGGCTTCAACAGGAACGCTTCGCCGTCGCGCGACTGGATCGCCAGCGCGGCGGCGATGTCGACCAACGGCACATCGTGCTCGCGCTCGTAGTCCTCGATGAGCCGGCGGAACAAGGCCAGATTCTCGTTGCCGAGGCTGTCGGTGATGGAGTCCTTGAACTTCGTCACGCGCTGCGCATTGACGTCGTCGACGCTGGGGAGCTGCATCTCGGTGATCGGCTGACGCGTCGCGCGCTCGATGGCCTTGAGCAGATGCCGCTCGCGTGGGGCGACGAACAGCAGAGCCTGACCGGCCCGGCCCGCGCGACCGGTGCGACCGATGCGGTGCACGTAGGACTCGGTGTCGTGCGGGATGTCGTAGTTGATGACGTGCGAGATGCGGTCGACGTCGAGACCGCGGGCCGCGACGTCGGTGGCCACCAGGATGTCGACCTGGCCGTTCTTGAGTTGGCCGATGGTGCGCTCACGCTGGGCCTGCACGATGTCGCCGTTGATCGCCGCGGCCGAGAAGCCCCGTGCGCGCAGCTTCTCGGCGAGCTCCTCGGTGGCCTGCTTGGTGCGGACGAACATGATCATGGCCTCGAACTCTTCGACCTCGAAGATTCGAGTGAGCGCTTCGAGCTTGCGCTGGTGCGCCACCTGGACGTAGCGCTGGGTGATGTTCGGTGCCGTCGACGTCTTGGTCTTGACGGTGATCTCCACCGGGTCGTGCAGATACTGCTTGGAGATCTTGCGAATCGCGGCAGGCATGGTGGCCGAGAACAACGCGACCTGCTTGTACTCCGGGGTATCGGAGAGGATGCGCTCGACGTCCTCCTGGAAGCCCATCTTGAGCATCTCGTCGGCCTCGTCGAGTACTAGGTACTCGAGGCCGGACAGGTCGAGGGTGCCCTTCTCGAGGTGGTCGATGACGCGACCGGGGGTACCGACGATGATCTGCGCGCCCTTACGCAGGCCGGAGAGCTGGATGCCGTACGCCTGACCGCCGTAGATCGGCAGGATGTGCAGACCCGGAATGTGCGTGGCGTACTTGCCGAACGCCTCGGCGACCTGGAGCGCGAGCTCCCGGGTCGGGGCCAGCACCAGGGCCTGCGGTACTCGACGCGAGACGTCGAGACGCGACAGGATCGGCACTGCGAACGCGGCGGTCTTGCCGGTTCCGGTCTGCGCGAGGCCGACGACATCGTTGCCGGCCATCAGCGGCGGAATAGTGGCCGCCTGGATGGGCGACGGCGTCTCGTACCCCACGTCACGCAGGGCCTTCAGGACCCGCTCGTCTATGCCGAGATCGGCAAAAGTGATGTCGTCACCCGTCGCCGAGGACGACTCGCTCGCGCGGACCGGAGCGGAGGCGGACTCCTGAGGGGGCGAATTCGTCTCGTCCGACGTCACGGCGGCATCCTGTTCAGTTTCTGAAGTGCTCATATGTTGCACGAGTTTAGTACCTGCTCGGGCACCGCGACCCCTTCTACGCTGATCAGGTGACGAAACCGGTCACGACGGCATGCGGTGCGAGCGGCCTCACACCGGCGACCCGACGCCCGAACCCGACTGCAGACAGTTAAGTTGTACCCCGAGTCACACTCAACTCCCTCGGACTCGCGGCAAAGTCGACAAACCGGACACCCCGGATGGTGCGCCACGGCCTCGAATGTGATGAAATGCACAACTACCACGCTATTTTTCCGTAAGGGGTCCAGCAGTGCGCGAATATTCTGTGCCGGCGTCGTTCACCATTCCTGACGACGCATCCATGGCCGACACCGTCTACAGGTACGAGAAGGAATCGCCGAACTTCGTACCCTTCCAGCGACTGGAGAACGGCAACTGGACCGACGTCACCGCAGCTCGGTTCGCGAAAGAGGTCGCCGCAGCGGCCAAGGGACTGATCGCGTCCGGAATCGAACTCGGCGACCGAGTCGCCATCCTCAGCGCGACGCGTTACGAGTGGGTCGTCCTCGACTACGCCATCTGGTCTGCAGGCGGCTGCACCGTCGCGATCTACGAGACATCCTCCGCCGATCAGGCGCAATGGATCCTCGAGGACTCCGCCACCAAGCTGCTCGTCGTCGAGACCGCAGCGCACGCCTCGAACCTCAAAGAGGTCACCGAGGGTGCCAAGGATCTGCGCGAGGTTCTGCAGATCGACGCCGGAGCCATCGAAGAACTGACCACCCGTGGTGCCGGGGTCAGCGACGAGGATCTGCACGCGCGACGCCATCAGGTCAGCGCGGCATCGCCCGCCACCCTGATCTACACCTCGGGCACCACCGGTCGCCCCAAGGGCGTCCAGCTCACACACGCCAACTTCTACGCCGAGGTTCAGGCCACCCAGATCGCGCTGCACGACTCGATGAAGGAGGGCAATCGCACACTGATGTTCCTCCCGATGGCGCACGTGTTCGCCCGCGCCGTGTCGTTCGGCTCGTTCGAGTCCAAGGTGACCGTCGGGCACACCTCGGACGTGACGACGCTGGTGGATCAGTTCGCGGTGTTCAAGCCGGACTTCATCCTGTCGGTGCCGCGCGTGTTCGAGAAGGTCTACAACTCCGCCAAGCAGAAGGCGCACGACGGCGGCAAGGGTTCCATCTTCGACAAGGCCGCCGCGACGGCCATCGAGTGGAGCGAGGCCCAGGAGAAGGGCGGAGCCGGGCTCGTCCTGAACCTCAAGCACACGGTGTTCGACAAGCTCGTGTACTCCAAGCTGCGCGCCGCACTCGGCGGCAACTGCACTCGCGCGGTGTCCGGCGGCGGACCTCTCGGTGCCCGCCTCGGCCACTTCTTCCGCGGTGCAGGCGTTCCGGTCTACGAGGGCTACGGACTGACCGAGACCAGCGCGGCCATCACCGTCAACACCACCAAGGACCAGCGCGTCGGCACCGTCGGCAAGCCCATCGACGGCCACTCGGTGAAGGTCGCCGAGGACGGCGAACTGCTGCTCAAGGGACCGGTCGTGTTCAGCGGCTACTGGCACAACGAGAAGGCGACGGCAGAGGCCATCGTCGACGGCTGGTTCCACACCGGCGACCTCGGCACCATCGACCAGGAAGGCTACGTCTCGATCACCGGCCGCAAGAAGGAGATCATCGTGACCGCGGGCGGCAAGAACGTCGCTCCCGCAGTGCTCGAGGACGCCCTCCGCGCGAACGCGATCATCAGCCAGTGCCTCGTCGTCGGCGACGCGAAGCCGTTCATCGGTGCGCTCATCACCCTCGACCCCGAGGCATTGCCGGGCTGGCTCGAGCGACACGGTCTCTCGGCCGACATCCCGTTCTCGGAGCTGTCGAAGAACGCCGACCTCGTCGCCGAGATCGACAAGGCCGTCGCCGAGGCCAACAAGAAGGTCTCCAACCCCGAGCAGATCAAGAAGTACACGATCCTCGAGAACGATTTCACCGTCGAAACCGGTGAGCTCACCCCCACGATGAAGCTCAAGCGCAACATCATCCACGCCGAGCGCGGCAGCGACATCGAGGCGATCTACTCGTAGATCGACCATCCGACGACGAGGGCCCGGTGCGATGCGCACCGGGCCCTCGTCGTCGGGTCAGGACATGTGATCGTCGAGGAACTCCGCCACCACCGAGGTCACCTGCAGATGGATCTTCTCGTGCAGCAGGTCGTGGCCCCCGTCCTCGAATTCACGCAGTGCCGAGTCGGGAACACTGCCGATCCACTCGCGCACCGCATCGATCGGAGCCAGGCGATCGTCGACTCCGTGTACCGCGAGGATCGGAATCACGTTGTCGGCGAGATCGTTGGCCGAGCCGGTCACGGACTTGGGGGTGCCGCACAGCACCGCGCACCGAACCGCCTCGGGATGCGCTCCGAGGGCCGCGATGGCCGTGGCCGCGCCGAGGGAATGACCCATCAGGGCGAACGACAACTCGGGGTGCTCGGCTTCGGCGATGTCGAGCAACTGCAGCGCATTCTGCGCGAGGCCGGGAATCTGAGCGGCGTCGGTCAACTCACCTTCGGTGAGGCCGTGGCCCACGTGATCGACCGCCCACACGTCGACCCCGCGTCCGTTGAGGACCCGAGCGAAGCGGTGATAGTGGCCGCTGTTCTGGCCGAGACCGTGCAGAAAAACGAGACCGAAACGAGCATCGGGAACAGTCCAGTTTCGGTAATGGACAGCACCGGTGGCTCCGTCGAAAAAAGGCATTCGATCATTTTGCCTCCTCGCGACGGCATCCGCGCGCAACGTGACCGGTGCCGCTCCCGGCGGTGACTAGGGTGGGCGCGTGTTCCTCATCGGCGATCGCGTCATCTACAGCGCCAGCGACCTCGCCGCGGCAGCGTCGTGCGAATTCGGACTGCTGCGCCGACTCGACGGGCTGAGCGGACTGATCCCGCGGGCAACGGCCACCCCCGATCCGATGCTCGACCGCACCTCCGCACTCGGATTCGAGCACGAACGCCGACAGCTCGAGACATTCCAGCGGCGGTTCCCCGGCGGCGTTCTGACGATGGATCGACCGGGGCGTACCGCTCAGGAACTTGCCGACGCCGCGTGGGCGACCTTCACCGCTCTGACTGCGCGCACACCGGTGGTGTACCAGGCGACCTTCTTCGACGGACGATTCCTCGGTTTCTGCGACTTTCTGGTGGCCGAGGGCGATCGGTACGCGGTGTACGACACGAAGCTCTCTCGGCACGCCAAGGTTCCGGCACTGCTGCAGTTGGCGGCCTACGCGGACGCGCTGCGGTCCGGCGGGATCACTCCGAGCGACGAGGTGCACCTGATGCTCGGCGACGGCAGCGACTCCGTCCACTCGCTCGCCGAGATCCTTCCGGTCTACCGGCAGTCCAGGGAACACCTGCAACAGATCCTCGACGAGCACCACGCCGAGGGCACCGTCGTCGACTGGTTCGACCCGCGCTACTCCGGCTGCGGGCAGTGCGAGGCCTGCACGATCGAGGTGGAACAGCACCGCGACCTGGTTCTCGTCGCCGGGATGCGCGCGAGTACCCGGGAGAGACTGCTCGACGCGGGAATCGCCACGGTGGACGAGCTGGCTGCGTCGACCGGGACCGTAGAGGGCATGTCGTCGCGCACACTGACCAACCTGCGAGCTCAAGCCGAGCTCCAGGTGCGCCAGGAGCGCAGCGGCGACGCCGAGTTCGAGATCTTCGACGCCGACGCCCTCGGTGTGATTCCCGAGCCCGATCCGGGCGACATCTTCTTCGACTTCGAGGGCGATCCCCTGTGGGCAGAGGCAGGCAGTTCCGAGTGGGGACTCGAGTACCTGTTCGGTGTCCACACCGCCGACGGCGACTTCCTGCCGTTCTGGGCGCACGATCGCGCGCAGGAACGACGCGCCCTGATCGACTTCCTCGACTACGTGACCACCCGACGCGCGGCTTACCCGAACATGCACGTCTACCACTACGCGCCGTACGAGAAGACCGCGCTGCTGCGCCTCGCCGGACGCTACGGCGTCGGTGAGGACGCGGTCGACGACCTACTGCGGGACGACGTTCTGGTCGACCTCTATCCGATCGTGCGATCTGCGGTACGCATCGGAGCCAGGTCCTACAGCATCAAGAAGCTCGAACCCCTGTACATGCCCGCCGCCCGCGACGGAGACGTCACCGACGCGGCCGCGTCGATCGTCGAATACGCGAACTGGTGCGATCTGCGAGATCAGGGCAAGGACGCCGAGGCCGCGGCACTGCTCTCCGAGATCGCCGAGTACAACCGCACCGACTGCGAATCGACTCAGCGACTGCGGGATTGGTTGCTGGCGCGCGCGTCGGATGCCGGGGTGCACCCGCGGACGACGCAACACCTCGAGCTCGAAGACGCTGCCGTGGACACCGCCAGCCCGCTCGAGCCCGAACTCGCCGAGTACGCCGGTCTGCCGTGGGAGCGCACCTCGACGCAACAGGCCGTCGCACTGTTCGCCGGTTCCATCGGGTATCACCGACGCGAACGAAAGCCGTTCTGGTGGGCGCACTTCGACCGCCTGACGCACCCGTTGGACGAGTGGGCCGACGCTGCCGACGTGCTGAAGGTCGAGCGCGCCGAACTGGTGCACGACTGGATGAAAACCGCACCGAATCAACGCGTCCTGCGACGGCAGCTCAAGCTACTGGGGCACCTGAGCAACGGAGTCCTGTCGAGCTCGAAGGTCAAGCTGCTCTACGACGACCCGGCGCCGGAGGGGCTGCCGAAGCAGCAGCCGACCCATCGCGCGACCACGACGGTCGAGATCGTGCAGGCAGGGTACGAGGGCACCCTCGACATGGTGGTGGTGCAGGAGAACCTCCGCAAGGGAGTGGACGAGTACCCCGACTTCCCCATCGCCACTGCACCCGAGCCGCCTCCGGCGACCAAGTATCTGGAGCAGGCGATCGTTGCCGCCGCCGCCGAGGTCGGTGCGGCACTGCCGCACCTTCCGCGCACGGCCGTCGCCGATCTGCTGACCCTGTCCCCACCCCGAACCCGCTCCGGCACAGGCCTTCCCGAGGTCCGCGCCGGGGATTACGCGACGGCGGTCACGGCGGCCCTGCTCGATCTCGATCACTCCTACGTTGCCGTGCAGGGGCCACCCGGGACCGGGAAGACGTACACCGCTGCCCGTGTGATCGCCGAATTGGTCGACGTCCATCGCTGGCGCATCGGCGTGGTGGGCCAGTCGCATCATGTGGTCAACAATGTGCTGGACACCATCGTGGCGGCCGGCGTCGACCCGGGCCGGGTGGGCAAGAAGGCACCGACAGCCCACACCGTCGTCGACCCGGCGGAGTACTCCCGCTTCGTCACCGACGCCGAGGACGGCTGCGTGATCGGCGGTACCGCCTGGGACTTCTCCAACCCCGGCCGCATCCCGCCCGAATCGCTCGATCTCCTGGTCATCGACGAGGCCGGGCAGTTCTCGCTGGCCAACACCATCGCCGTCTCGGTGTCTGCACGTAATCTGCTGCTGCTCGGCGACCCGGCGCAGCTGCCACAGGTCAGCCAGGGCACCCACCCCGAACCCGTCGACGAGTCGGCTCTGGGTTGGATCACCAGCGGTCACCCGACGCTGCCCGTCGACCGCGGTTACTTCCTGGCCACGACATGGCGGATGCATCCCGATCTGTGCGCCCCGGTGTCGGCGCTGTCCTACGAGGGCAAACTGGAGTCCAACAGTGCGGTGACACAGGCTCGTTCACTGTCAGGGCTGGAACCTGGACTCCACACCGTGTACCTCGACCACCACGGCAATTCCACCGATTCGGTGGAAGAAGCCGACGAGATCGTCACCCGTGTGCAGACTCTGCTCGGCCGGCAATGGCGCGACCCGCAGTCCTTCGAGGGTGCGCGGCCCATGCACCAGGGCGACTTCCTGGTCGTCGCGGCCTACAACGCGCAGGTAGCCGTCATCATCGAGCGACTCGCAGCCGCCGGACTCGACGAGGTCGCGGTGGGCACCGTCGACAAGTTCCAGGGACGCCAGGCACCGGTGGTGCTGATCTCGATGGCCGCGTCGGCGATCGAGGACGTTCCGCGAGGCATGGGATTCCTGTTGTCCCGCAACAGACTCAACGTCGCGGTCTCGCGGGGCCAATGGGCCGCGATACTGATCCGATCTCGGGCACTGACCCGGTACCTGCCATCGACCCCGGCCGGACTGGTCACTCTCGGAACGTTCATGGGCCTGTGCGAGAACGGGATTCAGCCGAACGCCATACCCTCACCACGATAAGTGGGGACTATCTCGACGGACCCGTCGGCGTGCACCAGATGCAGGGTGTCGAACCGCTCGCACAGCTCGCCCGCCTTGGCATGGCGGAACCAGACGCGATCACCGATCCGGATCTCCCCTGCTCCGCTCACGGGAGTCTGCACCTCGCCGGCACCCTCGTTGCGCAGCAACCTCAGACCGGACGTCACCACTCCCCTGGCCCTTCTCGACCACGCGACCGGCCGCGGCGACCTCGACGCCGACGCCGGACCCGACGCGATGTAGCCACCACCGAACAGCGTCGCGATCTGCGGAGTCGGCTTGCGCACCGCGGGCAGTGCGAAGAACAGCGAGGGCTCGGCCGAGAACGCGCGATACCGATCGAAGAGCGTCGGCGCGAACAAGCCCGACCCGGCGGTCACCTCGGTGACGACCGGATCGGCCGCCGAGAAGTCGATCGACCCGGTACCGCCACTGTTGACGATCTCGATCCGACCGACTGCCGCAGTCACGGCCTCGACGACCGTCGTTCTGCGCGTGGAGATCTCACGGGAAGAGAGCGACTTCATCCATTCCACCGCACGATTGGAATCGGGCACACCGGCGATCTGCGCCTCGTAGAACATCAGACCGACCACCCGGAACCCACGCGCCTGCGCCGCCCGCGCGAAGGCGGCGACCTGCTCGGGTTCGCGCAGCGGCGAACGTCGGACACCGATGTGCAGCGGCCCGATGCGCAGCGAGGCATCGACGTCGATGCAGATCCGCGGCTTGAGAAGATCGCTGTCGGTGGCGTCGCGCACGATGTCGAGCTGTGCGACGTCGTCGACCATCAGCGTGATGCGTCCCGACAGCACACGATCGTTGACGACCTCGGCGAGGGCGGTGCGATCGACCGACGGGTACCCCATCAGGATGTCCTCCACACCGTGGCGTGCCAACCAGATCGCCTCACGCAGGGAGTAGGCCATGACCCCGTTCACACCGTCGGACGCGAGCACCCGATCCAGTACGGCCCGGCACCGAACCGACTTGCTCGCGATTCTGATCGGCACCGAATTCGCCCGCGCTCGCAGGGCCGCAGCATTGGCATCGAGGGCAGCCGAATCGACTGCAGCCAAGGGTGATTCGATCCCCTCGGTGGCAGCGGCGATACGGGACAGTGGTGTCGTGTCGGTGGTTGCGACACCGGCGATCGAGCTCATGCGGCGTATTCCTTCGTCGTCGTTGCCAGGCCTACACAGTCAAACACTCCGCAGCCCAGAAGTCCCAGCGAGCATCGACCACGCCGAGTCTCAGCAGTCCACGGCCTTGCCCGCGATCAGCCCCGACAGGTCGTCGATCTGCGCCAGCACCTCGAGATCGTCGCCGTCGACCAACCACCGCAGCACCAGCCCGTCGAGGGTGGCCATTCCGAAACGCGCGATCGACGCCACCGGCTCGAGCCATCGCGTACCGGTGTGAGCGGAACACTTCTCGAAGAACAACCGGGCCTCGGAGTCTCGGATTCGGTACTGCCCAGTGGCGATCTCGGCGGCCGTTGCGGACCCGAGCGCGCGATGACGCAACAGATAGGTCTTGATCTCGTAGGCGAGCAACTGCCGATCCGGCGACTTCTCGATCAGCAACCACACCGCGCTCAGACCGCCGTGCACCAGCTCTCGCAGACCGCGGACGCCCGGGAGTTCGCGCGTACCCACGGCACTGTCCAACGCGGCGTGCAGAATCTCGGTGACGTCGACGATGAGGTGTTCGCCCATCGCGATCACCAGATCCTGCTTGGTCTCGAAGTGGTACTGCACGATGCCCTTGGTGACCTCGGCATGCTCCGACAGAGCACGTACGGTCAGGGACTCGATTCCCACGCGCTCGGCGACCTCGATCGCAGACTGCACCAGTTGTGCGCGTCGCACATCAGCGGGCAGCCTCGATTGCATGACCCGATCCTAGGGCGCGGCCGAGTTCTGTGCCTCGGATTGATCCAGGCACGCCTCCGCGCGGTACGAGCAATGCAATAGTGATCGAATGAACGCGGGGTCGTGGCAGAACTGGGCAGGCAATCAACACGCGTCCCCGTCGGACCGCGCCGAGCCCACGTCGGTGGACGAGCTGCGCGTCGTGCTGGCCGGTGCCGCCGAACGATCTCGCACGGTGCGATGCGTCGGAGCCGGTCACTCCTTTACTCCGATCGCGGTGACCGACGGCGTCCAGATCGGCCTCGATTCGCTGCGCGGCATCGAATCCGTGGTGCACGACGACGGGTCGGCCCGGGTGACAGTGCTCGCAGGCACCCGGCTGCGCGAGCTGACCGCGCGGTTGTGGGATCTCGGGCTGGCCATGACCAACCTCGGCGACATCGACGAACAATCCATCGCGGGCGCCATCTCCACGGGTACCCACGGAACGGGAGGACGCTTCGGCGGCATCGCCACCCAGGTGTGCGCGGTGGAACTGATGACCGCGGACGGCGAACTCGTGCAGTGCTCTCGCGAGGAGAACGCGGAACTGTTCGACGCGGCCCGCATCGGGCTCGGTGCGCTCGGCGTCATCACCCGAGTCACGCTCGAGTGCGTTCCGGCCTTCGCCCTGCGGGCCGTCGAGGAGCCGTCGACGTTGCGGGCAACGCTCGCCGAACTCGACGCCACCGTCGCCGCCGTCGACCACTTCGAGTTCTACTGGTTTCCGCACACCGACCGCGTGCTGACCAAACGCAACACCCGCCTGCCCGGTGACGTCGTGCTGAAGCCGTTGGGAAAGGTGCGCTCCTACATCGACGACGAATTGCTGTCCAACACGGTCTTCGAGGGCCTCAACCGGGTGGTGACCCGCATACCGGCACTGATTCCTCGGGTCAATGCGGTCTCGGCTCGGGCACTGTCGGCTCGCGAGTACATCGACCGCTCGTACCGGGTGTTCGCGTCGTCGCGAACCGTCAAGTTCGTCGAGATGGAATATGCGGTACCCGCATCCGAGATCGGTTGGGTGCTGCGCGAGGTGGATCGATGGCTCGAACGGTCGTCGATGTCCATCGCGTTCCCGGTCGAAGTCCGCTTCGCCGCGGGCGACGACATCTGGCTCTCCACCGCATCCGGACGCCCGACGGCCTACATCGCCGTCCACCAGTACCACCGCCGCGATCACCGCGAGTACTTCGACGCCGTCGAAGCCATCTGCCGCAGCGTCGACGGCAGGCCGCACTGGGGCAAACTGCACTCCCTCGGCGGCGACGAGCTGCGCGATACCTACGAACACTTCGACGATTTCCTGCGTGTTCGGGACTCGATGGACCCGGACAAGTTGTTCGGCAGCGAGTACCTCGAGCGTCTGCTGTCGTGAGCGGTAACTCGTAGCAGGCTACGAAGTACCGCTCACCACGAATTCGCTTACATTGGAGCGAGTGAGCACAGGAAAACGCGCGCTGTCCGGCATCGTCGCCGCCGGAGTCGTCCTCGGTGTCGGCGAATTGATCGCCGTGCCCATCGGACCCAACTCGTCACCACTGACCGCCGTCGGGTCCTCGGCCGTCGACAACAGTCCGGCCGCGATCCGTGAATGGGCCATCGACACGTTCGGCACCTCCGACAAGCTCGCCCTGTTCGTCGGCATGGCCGTGGTGATCGGCGCGATCGCCGCGGCGGCAGGAATCGCCCGCAAGCCGATCGGTGCCGTGGTGTTCGCCGCACTGGGCGTTGTGGGCGTACTCGCGGCAGTGACTCGACCCGACGCCACCGCGCTCTACGCAGTCCCGACCATCGGCGGCGTCATCGTGGGCATCGTCGTGCTGCACGCCCTCATCGGTGCCGCCGCCCCTGCGACCGAAGGCATGAACCGACGTAGTTTCCTGACCCTCGCCGCCGGTGCCGCGGTACTCGGCGTCGTTGCCGGGACAGCCGGCCGGATGCTGACCTCCGCCCGCGCCGTCACCGCGGATCGACTCGGCTTCATGCTGCCCACGCCCACTCCGCAACCACCGATCCCGGCCGGGGCGGACCTGAAGATCGACGGCCTCGCGTCGTACATCACCCCGAACGACGACTTCTACCGCATCGACACCGCGCTGGTCGTGCCGCGGGTGGCGTCGGATACGTGGTCGTTGCGGATCCACGGCATGGTGGACCGCGAGATCGAGCTGACGTTCGCCGACCTGGCGCAGCGCCAGGCGGTGGAGAAGACGGTCACCCTGACCTGTGTCTCCAACATCGTCGGCGGCGACCTCGTGGGCAACGCGACGTGGATCGGCTACCCGCTCAAGGATATTCTCGAAGAAGCAGGCCTCTCCCCCGACGCCGACATGGCACTGTCGTCGAGCAGTGACGCCTTCACCGCGGGCACTCCCCTCGAGGTGCTGCTCGACGGCCGCGACGCGCTGCTGGCCGTCGGAATGAACGGCGCACCGCTGCCCGTCGAACACGGCTACCCGGCGAGGCTCGTCGTACCCGGTCTGTACGGCTACGTCTCGGCGACCAAGTGGGTCACCGACATCGAGATCACCCGCTTCGACCGCGCGACGGCATACTGGACCGACCGCGGTTGGGGCGCGCTCGGGCCGATCAAGACGGCCTCCCGGATCGACACCCCGCGATCGGGCAGTTCCGTGCCCGCGGGGAAGACGGTCATCGCCGGCGTCGCCTGGGATCAGCACACCGGTATCGACGCCGTCGAAGTGCAAGTGGACGAGGGAAACTGGGTGCCGGCCACACTGTCCGAGGAGTACTCCAAGGACACCTGGCGGCAATGGACCGTCGAGCTGGACCTGCCCTCGGGCCAACACGCGATCCGAGCCCGCGCCACCAACTCCGCGGGCGAGCTGCAGACCAACCAGACCGCCGACACCGTTCCCGATGGTGCCACCGGCTACCCGCGGATCTCGGTGACGGCGACCTGATCCGGACAGTCGCGCTGATCTAGACAGTCGCGAAGCTGGAGCGAATCGAGTTCTCGGCCAGCTGCTTTCGCTCGGCCGTGGTGAGACCCATTCCCGCTTCGAGGGCCGCGAAGTTGTCGTCGACGTAGCCGCCGAAGTAAGCGGGATCGTCGGAATTGATCGACACCGACAGGCCGCGCGCGAGCATCTGCCGCAACGGCAGCTGGTCGACGTTGTCGATCACCTTGAGCCGAACGTTGGAGAGCGGGCAGACGGTGAGCGGAATCTGTTCCTCTACAAGACGATCGACCAGTGCTTCGTCTTCGAGGCACCGCACTCCGTGGTCGATGCGCTCGACCTTCAGCAGATCCAGTGCCTGCCAGATGTAATCCGGCGGCCCTTCTTCGCCCGCATGCGCGACGACGTGCAGTCCCTCGGCGCGCGCCTTGGCGAACACGTCGACGAACAGTGACGGCGGATAGCCCACCTCGGCGGAATCGAGACCGAGACCGATGATGGGGGCCTTCATGGCCAACAGATCGTCGAGTAGTTGGTTGGCGTGCAGCACCGGCTTGTCCCGCAGGATCGACGCGATCAGCCCACTGGTGACGCCGAACTCGCGCTCGCTGGAGGCGCACGCGTCCGCCAATCCGTCGACGACGGCCTCGAGGGGGACGCCGCGCTCGGTGTGCGCCTGCGGATCGAAGAAGATCTCCGCGTGTGTCACTCCGGCCTGCGCCGTGCGGCGAAAGTAGGCCCGAGCGAGATCGGCAAAATCCTCGGCAGTGCGCAACACGGCCATGTTGGCGTAGTACAGATCCAGGAACGACTGCAGGTCGGTGAACTCGTACTTCGCCCGCAGTTCGTCGATGTCGCTGTACGGCAACGACAATCCGTTACGCTCCGCCAGCTCGAATATCAACGGAGGTTCGAGTGACCCCTCGATGTGCAGGTGCAGTTCGGCCAGCTGATCAGTACTCACTCACCCGATGCTACTTGCCCGTGTACGTCGCCTTACCCGGACCGACCTCGAGGAAGCTCTTCACCGCACCCCGCAGATCCTCTGTTTCGAACAGGGCACCGGAGACCTCCGAGGTGACCTCGTCCGCATGGGACACACCGCCCGAACGCCACGCTGCCACAATCTGTTTCGTCGCCGCATGTGCGACCGTGGGGCCGTCGGCCAGTCGATGCGTCAGCGCGAGGGCCGCGGCATCGACGTCGTCGTGAACCTGATTGACCACGCCCCACTCCTTCAGTGTCTGCGCGTCGTACAGGTCACCGGTCATGACGAGCTCACGAGCCCGACCCGAACCGGCCCGCTCGGCGAGGCGCTGCGGGCCACCCATCGACGGCGTCAACCCGACGACGGTCTCGACCAGACCGAACTTGGCCTTGGGACCGGCGAGAATGATGTCGCAGGCCAGCGAGATCTCGAACGCGGCGGTGAGCGTCAAACCGTGCGCGGCGTAGATCACCGGGCAGGGCAGCGCCTCGAGCGGATGAGCAATCTGTGCGAACAGACCCCGCCACAGATCCGCACCCTGTGCGGCGGACAGGCCCTCGAACACATGGACGTCGACACCTGCGGAGTTGACCTTGCCCTCGGCACGAAGCAACACCGCACGAGGGGGCCGCGCGACGAGGTCGGCAACGTTCGCTGCCACCGCGTCGAACATGGCCTGATCGAACAGATTGAGCGGGCCGTGGTCGAAGGTGAGGACGGCGACCTCGGCGCCTGCCGCGGTGGTGGATCGAACGAGCGAAGTGGGTGCGTCAGCCATGGTTCGCATAGTGCCACACCGGTCTCGGACGGTTGTTACCAACGAGTATTGTGCGCAGGTAACTCACCGTTACCGAGAGGAACAGATAGATGAAGCGCAGCCTGTTCGAGGCCGATCACGAGGACTTCCGTGCGTCGGTGCGCGAGTTCGTCACCCGCACCATCACACCGGTCGAGGAAAAGCTCGTCGAACAGCGATACATCGACCGCGAGATCTGGCTCGAAGCAGGTCGCAACGGATTCCTGGGCCTCGAAGTGCCCGAGGAATACGGCGGCAGCGGAGCCGAGGACTACCGATTCAACGCCGTCCTCGCCGAGGAACTCGCCCGCTCGAGTGCCGCGGTGGCGTCGTGCTTCGGAATTCACGTGGACATCGTCGCTCCCTACCTGGTCAAGCTCACCACCGAGGAGCAGAAGAAGCGCTGGCTGCCCGGCTTCTGCAGCGGCGAGATACTCACCGCGATCGCGATGACCGAGCCGTCCGGCGGCTCGGATCTCGCTGCGCTCAAGACCACCGCCGTCAAGGACGGAGACGACTTCATCATCAACGGTTCGAAGACCTTCATCACCAACGGCAACTCCGCGGACCTCGTCATCGTCGCCACCCGCACCACGCCGGAGAAGAAGGCCAAGGGCATCACGCTCTTCGCCGTCGAGAACGGCACCGAAGGATTCTCCCGTGGCCGCAAGCTCGACAAGGTCGGTCAGCCCGAGTCCGACACTGCCGAGCTGTTCTTCGAGAACGTTCGGGTCCCGAGCTCGAACATGATCGGCGAATTCGACGGCGGCTTCATCCACATGATGCAGCTGCTCCCCCAGGAACGCATCAGCTGCTCGGTGGCCAACCTCGGACACGTGCGCCCGATTCTCGAGGAGACGCTGCAATACGCCAAGGACCGCAAGGCCTTCGGCCAGCAGATCGGCTCGCTGCAGTGGAACAAGTTCCTGCTCGCCGAGCTCGTCACCAAACTGGATGTGGCACAGGCCTACATCGACAACTGCATCGCCGCCCACGGCATCGGTGAGCTGACGGCCATCGACGCAGCCAAGGCGAAGTGGTGGAGCTCGCAGGTACAGAACGAGATTCTCGACCACTGCGTCCAGTTGCACGGTGGCTACGGCTTCATGAACGAGTACCGCGCCGCCCGGGCGTGGAAAGACGCTCGCGTCACGAAGATCTGGGCCGGATCGAACGAAATCATGAAGGAACTGATCGGCCGCGATCTGGGCCTGTAGTGCGCTTCGCGCAGTGGTGCGGATAAGTGCCGCAGGGGGGACCCAAACGCACCACTGCCGCAGGCACTTACTTGAACGCGGGCCGAGCGTAGAAGCAGACCGCGATCATGCCGACGATCAACACCGCGGCGGGCAGGATCAGAGACTGGGCCATGGCGGTCGTGAAACCGTCACGCAGCATCTCGGGCACTCGGCCGGCGAATTCGTTTGCCCCCGAGGCAGATCCACCGGTGGGCAGTTCGGCGGCCAGGCGAGACTGGATGAGCGCGCCGATGCCCGCACTACCGAGCACGGAGCCGATCATGCGGGTGGTGTTGTAGATGCCCGAGCCTGCGCCGGCCTGACTCATCGGAAGATTACGAGTTGCCGTGGCCGCCAGCGGAGACCAGATCAACGCGTTGGCCACGCCCATTGCGGCGACGGGGATCAGCAGCTTCCAGATCGCCGTGGTGGGTGTCATCTCGTACGCGAACCACAGCAGTGATGCGGCCAGGATGAACAATCCCGAACCGGCGATGTAGCGCGGATGTGTCCTGTCGACGAGCTTGCCGACGTTGGGTGCCAGAATGCCGGTCAGCAGTGCCATCGGCACGAACAGCAGTGCCGATCGGGTCGGGGTGAGCCCGGTGACGCTCTGTGCGTAGAACATGATCGGCAACATCATGCCGGACATCGCGAAACCCATTGCGGCGATGCCGATATTGGAGAGCGAGAAGTTGCGATCACGGAAGAGCGCCAACGGGACCAGCGGTTCGCTCTTGTTCACCGACTGCCAGTAGACGAACCCGGCGAAGACGAGTAATCCGACACCGATCAGGATCCAGATACCTGTCCCCCAGTCGTACTTCTGCCCTTCCTGAATACCGAAGACAATGCAGAACAGTCCGACGGCACTGAGTGCGACACCGAGCAGATCGAACTTGTGGTCGTTGGTGGGCAACACCGGAACGAACTTGAGCGCCAACGCAATTGCAACTACACCGACCGGCAGATTGATGAAGAAGATCCACTCCCAGCCGAGTGAGTCGACCAGGACGCCGCCGAGGATCGGACCGACGAGCGTCGCCACCCCCGCGACGGCACCCCACGCTCCCATGGCCGTTCCGCGCTTCTCGGCGGGGAACACCCGGGTGATCACGGCCATCGTCTGCGGGGTGATCATCGCAGCGCCGAGACCCTGCACGGCACGCGCAGCGATGAGCATCTCGATGGATCCGGACAGCCCGCACCACGCCGACGCGAGGGTGAACACGACCAGACCGGCGATGTAGAGGTTTCTGGGACCGAACTTGTCACCGAGTCGTCCGGTGACGAGCAACGGCACGGCGTACGCCAGCAGATACGCGCTGGTGACCCAGATGACGTTGTTTATGTCGGTGTTCAGGCCTGCGAGGATGGCCGGCTGAGCGACTGCCACGATGGTGGTGTCGACCAGAATCATGAAGAAGCCGAGGCACAGTGCCCACAGGGCAGGCCAGGGTTTGATCGCCTGCTGCGGCGGAGCGGTCTCGACGGCGTTCATACTGTTCTCCTAGTCCCGATCCGTCAGGGTCGTGTGGTGTGCGGAAATCTCGTGCGGCCACGGCAACGCGCCGCTGTCGACGCGATCGATGTAGCTCGTCAACCAATTCACTTCGGCGGACAACATGTGGTACGTGTAATCGATTCCGGCCCAGTAGATTTCGGACACCTTGCGTTCTGCTGCCAGGCGCTGGTAACCGGACAGTTCCTCGATCTCGAGCGACAGGTCTTCGATTCGTGCACGGAGCAGGGCGATCGCCTGGGACGCCGGTAGGTTGTGCATCTCGGACAGACCGAGGGTGAACTGCGGATACTCACGCACCGGGGTGCGGAGGATCTCGGTGAGCCTGTCGAGGAGAACGCGTCGGCCGGCGGGCGTGATCTCGTAGGTGGTGCGCTCGGGTCGGTTGCCGCCGCGGTCCGTTCCGACCTCGGCGACCAGTTCCTGCCCGTGGAGTCGCGCAACGGCGTGGTACAGCGACCCCGGTCGAACCTTGACGATTCGATCTTCCTTACGCTCCAGCAGCAGTTGGTACATCTCGTAGGGATGCATGGCACCTTCCGAGAGCAGTGCCAGGACCGATACGCCCAGCGGGTTCACTGCCGCCCCTCGCATCGCACTCCCTCCCGATACCCCAGTCGAATTATTCCAACTGGAATATAAGCTTGCGGGAAGGCCGACTGCAACCAGGACAATGCTCCGACCTGGGGATCAATCGGACATACGGCACATGATGTCCTGGAAATGCAGAAGGGACATCGACCGAGGTCGATGTCCCTTTCGACAGACGAAGGCCGGATACTCGGAATCTCTTCCGTGTATCCGGCCTTGTCACCGAATTTCTGGTGAAATCTACTTCGAGAAGCTCACTCCACCAGGAGAAGTCGGGTTACGAAGCTTGAATCAGATGGCGCGGACGCCGGTAGCCTGGGGGCCCTTCTGACCCTGGCCCACCTCGAACTCCACGCGCTGGCCCTCGTCGAGCGACTTGAAGCCGCTACCCTGAATCTCCGAGTAATGAACGAAAACGTCCGGTCCGCCACCATCCTGCTCGATGAAGCCGAAGCCCTTTTCGCCGTTGAACCACTTCACACTGCCCTGCGTCATTCTGTAAACCTTCTGTAAGCGAGCTAGATCTTCACGTCGAAGCTCTAATCTCAAGTCCGAGTCTGCCATCTATCGGCGCTGAGCGAAACACCGGGGGCGAAAAAGTTCGAAAGATTGCTTTGGGACGGTGAAACCGAAATGGAGCCCTGCGGCCCTGTGGCTAATGTTTCGAGCGTGAATTCCCCTCTGCCCGACGCGGGTCCGTTCGATCGCCACCGACTCGACATCGTCCGGTTGGCGTGGTGTCGACAGCTGCAGATGGACGATCGAGCCCTCGACACCGACTCCGACCGCGTCGAACATGTCGGTGCCACCGAGGACATCACCGTCCTGCGACTGGCCGAGACCACCCTGATCTCCGGTCCGTCCTGGGCGGTGGACGCCTCGCGCACACTCACCGGCCATGCCGGAACCGACCGCACCTGGATCTCGACGCTGTTGGGTGACCGATCCGAGCGCTATGACAGCGGCACACACACCGTGGCCTACGGGTCGGACATCGGCCACACCATCGACGTACACGACCCGCTGATCTCCCACGAAGCGGAGCATGCGCGCAACCTGGCTGCGCACTGCAGTGAAGCCGACGTCGCCGAGGCGTTCGACGAGCCGGTCTCACGGCACTGGTTCACTCTGCTCGGCGACGACAGGCCTGCGGACTCGGCGCACTCCCTCGCGTCGGCCGGCTACTCGGAGCAGCAGTTGATCCTGGCCGACATGCGTGTCCTGACGGACCCGAACCATCGCCGACGAGGCCACGCCCAGGTGGTCGGCAGGCTGGCGACCAACGACGCCATCGACGACGGCCTGATTCCGCAATGGCGATCGAGACCGGAGAACGCCAGTGCTCGACGCCTCGCCGCGCGGCTGGGCTACGTGGAGATCGGCGTCCGTCACACCGCGGTGCTTCGCGGCGATCACGGTTGAGGTACCTCCGGACTGGGTAGCGTCGTCGGGGACCGATCGATGCGAGGAGTGAACACAATGGCAGACGATGCCGCCTACGTGGAACCGGGCAAGGAATTCACGCGCGACACCAATTACATTCCGACGCGAATCACCGCGGACGGCCGAGACGGCTATCCGGTGGAACCCGGTCGGTACCGACTGATCGCCGCACGCGCCTGCCCGTGGGCGCATCGATCCATCATCGTGCGTCGCCTCCTCGGGCTGGAAGACGTGCTGTCCCTTGGCATTCCGGGGCCGACCCACGACCCGCGCAGCTGGAACTTCCAGGAAGAGCCAGGCGGCGTCGACTCCGTTCTGCAGATCCCGAGGTTGCAGGACGCCTACTTCGCTCGCTTCCCGGACTACGAGCGCGGCATCACCGTCCCCGCCATCGTCGACGTTCCCACCGGCGAGGTCGTCACCAACGACTACCCGCAGATCACCCTCGACCTGTCGACCGAATGGACGCAGTACCACCGCGACGGTGCCCCCGATCTGTACCCGGAAGCGCTGCGCGCCGAGATCGACGAGGTCGCCGATCTGGTGTTCCGAGACGTCAACAACGGCGTCTACCGCTGCGGATTCGCCGGCTCGCAGGAGGCGTACGAAAAGGCCTACGACCGCTTGTTCGCGCGCCTCGACTGGCTCGTCGAACGCCTGTCCACCCAGCGCTACCTCGTCGGCGAGCACATCACCGAAGCCGACGTGCGCCTGTTCACCACCCTCGTACGCTTCGATCCCGTCTACCACGGCCACTTCAAGTGCAATCGCAGCAAGCTCAGCGAAATGCCGGTGCTGTGGAACTACGCACGCGATCTGTTCCAGACGCCCGGATTCGGCGACACGGTCGACTTCGACCACATCAAGCGGCACTACTACGAGGTGCACACCGACATCAACCCGACGGCGATCGTGCCCAAGGGCCCGGACCTGGCAGGGTGGCTCGAACCCCACGGCCGCGAATCCCTGGGAGGATCACCGTTCGGCGACGGAACCGCTCCCCCGCCGCCGAAGCCGGACGAGCTCGTTCCAGCCGACCACTGGGTGCACTGACTCACGACCCTCCACGAGAAAGAGGCCCCATGGCCGGCAAGAAGGACGACGCACATCTCGACGTCGGAGGTGGAGGCAAGCTCGAACGCGCGCTGGTCAACATCCTCGACAACGCCAGCCGCCTCCAGGGACCCGCCGTCGACAAGTATGTCGCGCACGTGCGTCGAGCACACCCGTACGACACCCCCGCGCAGATCATCGAACGGCTGGAGAAGCGGTTTCTGCTCGCGGTCACCGGCAGCGGTTCCGCGGTGGGCGGTGCCGCGGCGATCCCCGGCGTCGGAACCGTCGCCTCGCTCGCAGCGGTGGGTGCCGAAACTGCCTTCTTCATCGAGTCCTCCGCACTGCTGACACTGTCGGTGGCCGCCGTACACGGCATCCCCGTCGAGAACCACCAGCAACGACGCGCCCTGGTGCTCTCGGTTGCGCTGGGCGAGTCGGGAATGCAGATCGTGCAACGGACAGTCGGCAAGACGGCGAAGAACTGGGGGCCGCTGATCACCTCCCGCATCCCGGGCGGCTCGATGACCAGCATGAACAAGTCGCTGGTGAAGAAGTTCATCACCAAATACCTGGCCAAACGCAGCGCGCTTCTGGTCGGCAAGATGCTCCCCGCAGGCATCGGTGCGGCGATCGGCGGCGCAGGCAACCGCGCAGTCGGCAAAGGTGTCATCAAGAATGCCCGCGATGCCTTCGGCCCGCCGCCTGCTCGGTTCCCGGAGAATCGGGTCATCGAACCGGACGAGTGACCGGCAGCGGAATCTTCGTGACTCTGCCGCGTTGACTACGAACATGACTTCCACACCTGAACTCGGCAAGTACGGCGTCTGGCGACTGCACTCGGCGTTCACACCCGAACTGTCCCGGGCGATCGAATCCTTCGGCTACGGGACGATCTGGCTCGGCGGCTCGCCGCCCGCGGACCTGACCACCAGCGAGGAGATCCTCGACGCCACCGAGACGGTCGTCGTCGCCACCGGCATCGTCAACATCTGGTCGGACGCAGCGGCCGACGTCGCCGCGTCGTATCACCGGTTGGAGAGCAAGCATCCGGGCCGATTCGTCCTCGGAATCGGCGCAGGCCATCCGGAGGCGACGCAGGAATACACCAAGCCGTACGACGCTCTGGTCGCCTACCTCGACGCTCTCGACGAGGCCGGAGTCCCGGTGGAGCGACGCGTCCTCGCTGCGCTCGGACCGAAGGTGCTCGCGCTTGCGGCCGACCGCACCGCAGGTGCGCATCCGTACCTGACCACCCCCGAGCACACCCGTGAAGCACGCCAGGCGCTCGGACCGAACAAGATTCTGGCACCCGAACACAAGGTGGTCCTCGAGTCGGATCCGGAGCAGGCACGCTCGATCGGCCGACCACCGGTCAACAATCCGTACCTGCACCTGCGCAACTACACCAACAATCTGAACCGACTCGGCTACTCCGACGAGGAGATCGGCGACGGCGGCAGCGACCGACTGATCGACGCGTTGGTGGCGCACGGTACCGCCGACGCGATCGCAGCACGGTTGAACGAGCACATCGATGCAGGTGCTTCGCACGTGACACTGCACTCGCTGCCCGACATGGCCGATCCGCTCGAGACTTACCGAGAGATCGCCGCCGCGCTGCATCGCTGAAGCGGGACGACTCGCGCACGTGGGGCCGCACCGGATGTCGGTCGCACCCCGTAGCCTCGAGTACCGGTTGCCGCGCGCAGCCGGTACTCGAGGTGACCTACGGCCAGGGGGATTGTGCACAGATGTCCAGCTATCCGGGAGCTGCGCTCGAAGCGCAAGCACTGACCAAGCAATTCGGCACAGTTCGCGCGGTCTCGGACCTGAGCTTCGTCGTTCCGCGCGGAACGGTCACCGGATTCCTCGGCCCCAACGGATCGGGCAAGACGACGACGCTGCGCATGCTCCTCGGACTCGTCGCTCCCACCTCGGGTGTCGGCCTCGTCAACGGCATGCCGTTCCGCGCGGCGACCCACCCCGCCCGCACGGTGGGTGCCGTCCTCGACTCGCTGAGCCTGCACCCCAAGCGCAGCGCGGCACACCACCTGAAGATCTACACCGCTGCGATCGGCATACCCGACAGCCGCGCGCTCGACGTCCTGCACCTCGTGGGGCTCGGTGACGTCGCCGACCGCGCCGCAGGCGGTTTCTCGCTCGGCATGCGTCAGCGCCTGACGTTGGCGACAGCCCTGCTGGGAGATCCGGAAATCCTTGTGCTCGACGAACCCGCGAACGGTCTCGACCCCGAAGGAATCGCCTGGCTGCGCGACTTCCTCAAGGCATTCGCCGCGTCGGGTCGCACCGTGCTCGTATCGAGCCACATCCTGCGCGAGATCGAGCAGACCGTCGACAATCTGGTGATCGTCAGCGCCGGCGCACTCGTGTACCAGGGTTCCATCGCGCAACTGCGATCGACGCGCCCGAGCCGCGTACTGGTGGCCGCATCGGACCCCGCAGCTTTGGCATTGGCCTTGGCCTCGAATGGGTTCAACGACAGCCAACTGCTTCCCGACGGACGCATCGGTGTCGCCGGTCCCGACGCGGCGACGATCGCCCGCATCGCGGCCGCCGCCCAGGTGACGATCTTCGGGACCACCGGCGAACACGTCGACCTCGAGCAGGTGTTCCTGTCGATGACCACGGGTCAGTACAACGCCGCACCCGTTCGGCAGACTCCCCACGGTTACGGCCCGCCGGGTCCTGCGCAGGGTTACGGCCCACCGCCGGGGTACGGCGCTCCGCCGCAGAACTACGGTCCGCCACAGAACTGGAACGGGGGTCAGCGATGAACGCACTGCTGACGTCGGAGATCCGTAAGGTCACCACACTGAAATTCTGGTGGGCGCTGGCGATCGCCCCGATCGTCGTCGGAGTGTTCGCGTCCGTCATCACGTCGGTGATCGCGAATCAGCTGGGTGAATTCGAGGAGGACCTGGACATCTCGGGTGGCGTCGCCTCGATCGGCCTGTACGTCGCCGCCGGTGCCGCGATTCTGTTCGCCGGGATCTTCGGTGCCGTCAACGCCGGAACCGAATTCCGCCACAAGACCATCACCACCAGCTTCCTGACCGCTCGCGGCCGCGACGGGGTGATTGCCGCCAAACTCGTCGTCACTGCGCTGTTCGGCCTCGGATACGGCCTGGTGGTGCTGCTGGCCAGCTTGATCTGCCTGCTGATATTCAACGAGCGGACCGTGCTGCTGGACGGCGCGTTCGTCGGCGTGGTGTTGTCGTGCCTCCTCGCAGTCGTGCTGTGGTCGATGATCGGTGCCGGCCTGGGTCTGCTGCTCAAATCTCCGACGTGGGCCGCGATCGTGCTCGTCGCCTGGCTGCCGTTCGGCGAGGGTCTGCTCTCGCTGATCCTGTTCGGACTCGGGCTCGGATCGGTCGCCGTAGCGCTGCCGTCGAACCTGACTCTGCCGACCATGGCGGCGACTCAACTCGACGACGCCGGCGACCTGGCGTCGTGGCCGTGGGCACCGCTCGGACTCGCGCTGTGGGCCGCGATCCTCACCGGCGTCGGCTGGTTCCTGGCCCGCACCCGCGACATCGACTGACGTCGCATCGTTCGCGGGCCGACCCTGTCGGTACTCGGGTCTACCGTGGTGAGGCGATGGCACACAGTAATGCGGTGAAAGACCGTGCAGCGGCACCCGGACGCAGCTCGTCGACACTCGACAGCGCAAAACCCGCGTCGAGGCCCCGGCGTGGGTGGATCAGACGTCTGATCGCGCAGTGCATGCTGCATCGACGCACCGCACTCGGAGCACTGGGCGTGACGATGATCGCCGCGGTCATCGACATCTCGTTCCCGCTCCTCACCAGAGTCGCCATAGACGACGCGACGGCCGGCAGAGGCGAGAAGATCGCCGCCGTCGCCGCCGCCATCGCACTGTTGGGCCTGGTGCGTTTCGCGTGCCAATTCGGTCGACGCATGCTCGCCGGCCGGCTCTCGATCGACGTCCAGCACGATCTACGCCTCGACCTGCTCGCGTCACTGCAGCGGCTCGACGGGCGCAAGCAGGACGAGATCCGTACCGGGCAGGTCGTCTCGAGATCGATCACCGACCTCCAACTGGTGCAGGGGCTGCTGGCCATGGTGCCGTTGTCGGCGGGAGCCGTCCTGCAGTTCGTGCTGGCGCTGGCGGTGATGGCGTATCTGTCGCCGCTGCTCACCGTTGTCGCGGTACTCATCGTTCCTGCGGTCGGCATCGTGGTCTACCGAATTCGGCCCACTCTCTTCGCGGCCACCTGGTCGGCGCAGCAACGCGCCGCCGATCTGGCACAACACGTCGAGGAGACGGTCACCGGCGTTCGGGTGGTCAAGGGCTTCGGGCAGGAAGCCCGCGCGGTCGATCGCATCGAGACACTGGGTCGCAGGCTGTTCGCCGAGCGCATGCGGTCGGCGAAGATCAACTCACGGTTCGCACCGTCGATGGCCACCATTCCTCAACTCGGTCTGGTCGGAGTCATTGCCCTCGGCGGCTATCTGGCCCTGGAGGGCCACATCACGATCGGCACCTTCCTGGCCTTCGCCACCTATGTCGCGACTCTGTCCGCCGTGACCCGCACCGTCTCGTCGGTGGTGATCATGGCCCAACTCTCCCGCGCGGCCGTCGAACGCGTCTACGAGGTGGTCGACACCGAGCCGTCCGACCCGGAACCGGCCGAACCCGTCGCGTTGCCCGACGGCCCGCTCGGAGTCCGTATCTCCGAGGTGACCTTCGGATTCGAACCCGAACGCGACGTGCTCACCGGCCTGGACCTGACCATCTCGCCCGGTGAGACGGTGGCCGTCGTCGGTCACGCGGGCTCGGGAAAGACCGCACTCGCACTCCTGCTCCCCCGCTTCTACCGCCCGACTCGGGGGCAGATTGCGCTGACGTCCGACGGAACGTCGATCGACATCGACGACCTCGACTCGACGTCGCTACGCGAGGCGGTCTCGCTGGTGTTCGACGAGCCGTTCCTCTTCTCCGACACCATCGCCGCCAACATCGCCCTCGGCAGGCCCGACGCCACCGCGGAGGACATCAGGCATGCGGCGCGGCTCGCGCAGGCCTCGACGTTCGTCGAGGCGCTCCCCGAGGGATACGACAGCCTCGTCGGCGAACGCGGCCTCACTCTCTCGGGCGGTCAGCGCCAACGCATCGCACTGGCCCGCGCTCTTCTGGTCGAACCGCGAATTCTGATCCTCGACGACGCCACTTCCGCCGTGGACGCCGAGACCGAGGCCGCCATCTTCGACGCGTTGCGCGGCGTCCGTACTCGCGCGACTCTCGTTCTCGCACATCGCCGTTCGACCCTGACACTGGCCGATCGCGTCGCCGTCCTCGACAACGGCCGCATCATCGACACCGGAACGGTCGACGAACTGGATCGGCGCTGTCCGTTGTTCCGGGCCCTCCTCGCAGGCGGGGACGGCGACGCGAACGACGACACCGACCGGGAACCGACAGCGGAACCGTCCGCCGACACGCTCTGGCCCGAGTCCGCGGCGGAGGCGACCGTCGAGCCCGGCGCGGTGTCAGCGCCCGCGCCCGGAGGCGGAGGTGGTCACGGAACTGCGATGGCGGGGGCCTTCGGCTCACTCGCGCCGACTCCGGCGATCTCCCGGGCGGTCGCGGCGCTGCCGCCCGCGACGGAGGATCCGGCTGCATCGGGAGTCGAACTTCGTCGACCCGACCCGGAGTTCCGGCTGTCGAGACTGCTGAGCCCGGTGCGGTTGTTGCTGGCAGCGGTGGTGGTGCTCCTCGCGCTGGACTCACTGGCCTCGATCGCGTTCCCCTCGCTCGTTCGCTACGCGGTGGACAGCGGGGTGGCCGGCGGAGACTCGAACACCCTGTGGATCGCCACCTCGATCGGTGTCGTGTTGGCTGCGGCGAGTTGGTTCGTCGTCTGCTGGACGACGGTCATCACGGCGCGAGCAGGCGAGCGAGTGCTCTTCGGACTCCGGGTGCGCAGCTACGCGCACATCCAACGGCTCGGCCTGGACTACTACGAACGCGAACTGTCGGGTCGCATCATGACGCGAATGACCACCGACGTCGATGCGCTGTCTTCCTTCATCCAGACCGGAGCCTCGACCGCAGTGGTCAGCGTGCTGACCGTCGTCGGCATCGCCGCCGCACTGCTCGTCACCGACCCGGCACTGGGACTGGTGGCGCTGGCGGTGGTGCCGCCCCTCGCTGTGGCCACCGTGATCTTCCGGCGCATCTCGTCGGCGGCGTACTCGACATCTCGCGAGCGCATCTCGATCGTCAATGCCGACTTCCAGGAGAACGTCACGGGACTGCGCGCCGCGCAGGCGTACCGACGCGAGGAGTACGCCGCATCCCGGTTCGCCGAACGCTCCGACCGCTACCGGGTGAGTCGGATGCGGTCGCAGACCGCGATCTCGGTGTTCTTCCCCCTCATCACGTTGCTCTCCGACATCGCCCTCGCCGTCGTCGTGTTCGTCGGCGCGCATCAGATCGCCACCGGCACCACCACAGCGGGCACTCTCGTGGCGTTCGTGCTCTATCTCGGGCTGCTCTTCGGTCCGATCCAGCAGCTATCGCAGGTGTTCGACGGTTACCAGCAAGCACGTGTCGGTGTCGGCCGCATCGGTGATCT
Organism: Rhodococcus sp. 05-339-2; assembly: GCF_002258965.1. Taxonomy (NCBI): domain Bacteria; kingdom Bacillati; phylum Actinomycetota; class Actinomycetes; order Mycobacteriales; family Nocardiaceae; genus Rhodococcus; species Rhodococcus sp. 05-339-2. The sequence goes on along the minus strand of NZ_NOYW01000015.1, from coordinate 4,994 downwards.
CCTCCGCACCACGAGTTCAATAGAAGCGTCCACCAAATCGGACACCACCGCACTCCCCGGCGGACGCCTGCACGCCGACATAGAACTCGTCGACGTCGGTTTTCGGTATGCCGGAGCACAGTCCGACGCCCTGAGTGAGGTAAATCTCACCATCCCCGCCGGCACCACCGTCGCGTTGGTCGGGCGCACCGGCGCGGGCAAATCCACGGTCGTGAAACTGCTGGCCCGCTTCTACGATCCCACCTCCGGATCGGTGCGCGTCGGCGGCCACGATCTACGCGACTATCGCCTCTCGGACTACCGGCACCGACTCGGCGTCGTACCGCAGGAAGCGCACCTGTTCACCGGGACCGTCGCGTCGAACATCGCCTACGGCAGGCCCGACGCCACCCGTGCCGACATCGAGAACGCGGCCCGATCCGTGGGAGCTCTGAGCACCATCGCCGCACTTCGCGGCGGTATGCACCAGCCCGTCGGCGAGCGCGGTCAAGGGCTGTCCGCGGGTCAACGGCAGCTGATCGCACTGGCCAGGGCCGAGCTGGTCGACCCCGACCTTCTCCTGCTCGACGAGGCCACCGCCACGCTCGACCCCGCGACCGAACGCACCGTGCTCGCAGCGAGCAGTGCCGTCGCACGCACCCGCACCGCGGTGGTCGTCGCGCATCGCTTGGCGACCGCCGCACGAGCGGATCTGATCGTGGTCGTCGACGGCGGCCGTATCGTGGAAGTAGGTCGACATTCGGAGCTGCGCACGCAGGGCGGGTTCTACGCGCACTTGTGGACTGCAGCCGAAACGAACCGAGGGAATAATTCGATAGTCCAAGGTGTCATCGACAACGAGGCCGATGGTTACCGGTGAGTACATATCACAGCTACGTCCCGGACGCACGTGAGCTGGACCAAAGGTCTAGCCTGAACACGTACGCGCGCTGAACGGGAACGAAGACAGAAACGAGGCGAACTACTGCCGTGAGCAGCAGCTCTACTACCCAATTCGGACAAAATCAATGGCTGGTCGACGAGATGTACCAGCGATTCAAGAAGGACCCTTCATCCGTCGACGCGAGCTGGCACGAGTTTCTGACCGGTTACGACCCCGATGCAGCGACCGACGAGACCGCCGGATCCAACGGTGCTGCCGGTAACGGCGCATCCTCGAACGGCAGCTCGACCAAGTCCGCGCCTCCCGCAGCGCCCGCGCCACCAGCCAAGACGGCCGCTTCTGCTTCCGACAAGACCGACGCGCAGAAGGCCGCAGCACCCAAGGCAGCTCCGAAAACCGCCGCTCCCAAGGCCGAGGCCTCGAAGCCTGCCGCCGCCAAGCCTGCCGAGAAGAAGGCAGCACCGGCGAAGTCCGCTCCCGCAAAGCCCGCCGCAGCCGAGTTCGGCGAGGAGTCGAGCAAGGTTCTGCGCGGCGCTGCTGCAGCTGTGGCGAAGAACATGTCCGCCTCGTTGCAGATTCCGACCGCGACCAGCGTCCGTGCGATCCCGGCCAAGCTCATGGTCGACAACCGTCTCGTGATCAACAACCATCTCGCTCGCACCCGCGGCGGCAAGATCTCGTTCACGCACCTGCTCGGCTACGCCATCGTGCAGGCCGTCAAGGCGTTCCCGAACATGAACCGCCACTTCGCCGAGGTCGACGGCAAGCCGAACGCAGTCACTCCGGCAGCGATCAACCTCGGTCTCGCGATCGACCTGCCCGGCAAGGACGGCAACCGTTCCCTCGTCGTCGCCGCCATCAAGAACACGCAGGACTTCACGTTCACGCAGTTCTACAACGCGTACGAGGACATCGTGCGTCGTGCGCGCGACGGCAAGCTCACCGGTGAGGACTTCCAGGGCGTCACCATCTCGTTGACCAACCCCGGCGGAATCGGAACCGTGCACTCGGTGCCGCGTCTGATGAACGGCCAAGGCGCGATCATCGGCGCAGGTGCGATGGAGTACCCGGCAGAGTTCCAGGGAGCCAGCGACGAGCGTCTCGCCGAGTTCGGCGTCGGCAAGCTCATGACGCTGACCTCGACGTACGACCACCGCATCATTCAGGGTGCGGAGTCGGGCGATTTCCTCAAGACGATCCACAACCTGCTGATCAGCGACGAGTTCTACGACGAGCTGTTCCACTCGCTGAAGATCCCCTACGAGCCCATTCGCTGGCGCAAGGATCTGCCCGAGGGCACGGTCGACAAGAACACCCGCGTGCTCGAGCTCATCGCTGCGTACCGCAACCGCGGTCACCTGATGGCCGACACCGATCCGTTGCAGTTCACCAAGGACAAGTTCCGGATGCACCCGGACCTCGACGTGATCAGCCACGACCTCACGCTGTGGGACCTCGACCGCGAGTTCAAGGTCGGCGGATTCCACGGCAAGGACAAGATGAAGCTGCGGGACGTGCTCAGCGTTCTGCGCGACTCGTACTGCCGCCACGTCGGCGTCGAGTACACCCACATCCTCGAGACCGAGCAGGTCTCCTGGCTGCAGGAACGCGTCGAAGCCAAGCACGTCAAACCGACTGTGGCACAACAGAAGTACATCCTGAGCAAGCTCAACGCCGCCGAGGCGTTCGAGACGTTCCTGCAGACCAAGTACGTCGGGCAGAAGCGGTTCTCGCTCGAAGGTGCCGAGTCGGTCATCCCGATGATGGACTCCGTCATCGACCAGAGCGCCGAATACGCCCTCGACGAGGTCGTCATCGGTATGCCGCACCGCGGCCGACTGAACGTGCTCGCCAACATCGTCGGCAAGCCCTACTCGAAGATCTTCACCGAGTTCGAGGGCAACATGAACCCGGCCGCTGCGCACGGCTCCGGCGACGTGAAGTACCACCTCGGTGCCGAGGGCACGTACATCCAGATGTTCGGTGACAACGACATCAAGGTCTCGCTCACCGCGAACCCGTCGCACCTCGAAGCCGTCGACCCGGTTCTCGAAGGCCTCGTTCGCGCCAAGCAGGACCTGCTGGACAAGGGCACCGGCCAGGGCGGCTACTCCGTTCTGCCGCTGATGCTGCACGGAGACGCCGCATTCGCAGGCCAGGGCGTCGTCGCCGAGACGTTGAACCTGTCCGATCTGCGGGGCTACCGCACCGGCGGCACCGTGCACATCGTCGTCAACAACCAGGTCGGCTTCACCACCTCGCCGGAGTTCTCGCGTTCGTCCGAGTACTGCACCGATGTGGCGAAGATGATCGCCGCGCCGATCTTCCACGTCAACGGCGACGATCCCGAGGCATGCGCCTGGGTCGCTCAGCTGGCAGTGGACTTCCGTCAGAAGTTCCACAAGGACGTCGTCATCGACATGATCTGCTACCGCCGTCGCGGTCACAACGAGGGCGACGACCCCTCGATGACGCAGCCGGCGATGTACGACGTGATCGACACCAAGCGCAGCGTCCGCAAGAGCTACACCGAATCGCTCATCGGTCGTGGAGACATCTCGCTCAAGGAAGCCGAGGACGCACTCCGCGACTACCAGGGCCAGCTCGAACGCGTCTTCAACGAGGTACGCGAACTCGAGAAGTACACCCCTGAGCCCAGTGAGTCGGTCGAGCTCGATCAGCAGCTGCCCGCCAAGCTGACCACCGCGGTCGACAAGGCCGTGCTGCACCGTATCGGTGACGCGCACCTCGCCGTTCCCGACGGCTTCAACGTGCACCCGCGCGTCAAGCCGGTTCTCGAGAAGCGCCGAGAAATGGCGTACGAGGGCAAGGTCGACTGGGCCTTCGGCGAGCTGCTGGCACTCGGATCGCTGGTGGACGAGGGACGCAACATCCGCTTCTCCGGCCAGGACACCCGCCGCGGCACGTTCACCCAGCGCCACTCGGTGATCATCGACCGCAAGACCGGTGCCGAGTACACGCCGCTGCAGAATATCGGCAGCGACAACCCCGGCAAGTTCATGGTCTACGACTCCGCGCTCAGCGAGTTCGCAGCCGTCGGCTTCGAGTACGGCTACTCCGTGGGCAACCCGGACGCACTGGTGATGTGGGAAGCGCAGTTCGGCGACTTCGTCAACGGCGCACAGTCCATCATCGACGAGTTCATCTCGTCCGGTGAAGCCAAGTGGGGTCAGCTCTCCGACGTCGTGCTGCTGCTGCCGCACGGCCACGAAGGTCAGGGTCCCGACCACACGTCCGGACGCATCGAGCGCTTCCTGACCCTGTGTGCCGAGGGCTCGATGACCGTCGCACTCCCCTCGACCCCCGCGAACTACTTCCACCTGCTGCGCAGGCACGCGCGTGACGGCATTCGTCGCCCGCTGATCGTCTTCACCCCGAAGTCGATGCTGCGCAACAAGGCAGCGGTGAGCAACATCGAGGACTTCACCGACGGCAAGTTCCACTCGGTGTTCGACGAGCCCACCTACGACACCGGCACCGGTGACCGCAGCGCGGTCAAGCGAGTGCTGATGGTCAGCGGCAAGCTCTACTACGAGCTCCTCGCTCGTAAGCAGAAGGACAACCGCGACGACGTCGCGATCGTTCGCGTCGAGCAGCTCTACCCCGTGCCGGTTCGCCGCATCAGGGAAGCACTCGAAAGCTACCCGAACGCAACGGAATTCCGCTGGGTCCAGGAAGAGCCGGCGAACCAGGGTGCCTGGCCGTTCTTCGGTCTCGCACTGCCCGAGCTCATGCCCGAGAAGCTGGTCGGCATCAAGCGCATCTCCCGTCGCGCCATGTCCGCACCGTCGTCGGGATCGAGCAAGGTGCACGCCGTCGAGCAACTCGAAATCATCGACGAGGCCTTCAAGGCAGTCGGCGAAGACTAGAAACACTCGCGACAGCGGCCCACTCCTTCGGGGGTGGGCCGCTGTCGTCGTTGCTGGGCTCCCCCGTTCCGCGTCAATGGACCACTACATACGTCTGCGCAGTACGACGGTCCATTCACGCGCCCCCCGGACACGAGTGAATGGACCCCTGCATACGTCTGAGGAGTGCAATGGTCCATTGACGCGGGGCGGGGGCGCGTGAATGGACCGTCGTACTGCGC
>NZ_NOYW01000019.1:0-196545 GCF_002258965.1 Rhodococcus sp. 05-339-2 | reverse complement strand
GGCTCCGGTGAGCGCTGCGCGCCCACCGCCAGAAGCCGGCCGCCAAGGCGGCCTAGTGCGGACTTTCCTTGCCGGGCGCTGCGCGCCAACGGCCAACGAATCACCTATCTTGATTGTCTGACAATATCTTTCGTATCGGTACAACCTTCGGACCGCTGCGCGCCCCGGCCGATCAACCGCTACCGCAGTGGGGCACGCTGCGCGCACCCCACTGTGGTACGGCTACTACTCCCCCACAGTGAAATTCACATCGAGATACGAGAAATTGTCCCGTAGATGCTGCCGTACATCGTCCAGATCTACGGACTCGTCCGCATCTTCTTGGCTACGCGCCGATCGCGTCATTGTTAATGAAACTGTGACATCCACTTCTACATCGAAATCACGTTCTCGGCCTTCGAACCCCCACTGTTCGCAGAACCTCTCGAACTCGCTGCACAGACTGTTCTCGTCCGCCCATTCGCATGCAGACTCATTCAGCCGCCTGATCCACTCGTGATGGTTCGCACGCTCGGTATTGGCGCTCTCGCGTACGGCCTGCAAGGTCCGTTCGACGGCGGCCCGTTCGTGGATCGGCCGCACGTACTCACCGAACCATGCGGGAGCGACCCCAGGTGACACAGTGACCGGTGAGATGTCACGTGGACGCACCAACCCCGTCCAGCTCTTGTAGGTGTGCTCCACGGCCATCAACGGCTCACGCCACACGACAGCAACGCTTGCATGGGTCTCGGTGGCATTGCGCTCATCGACCGAGAACCATCCTGACGCGGCGATACCGCCGCGTCCATCGCTTATCTGCACATAGGTCCCCTCTGCGGGGTATCCCGCAACCAGGGGCTTTGGCAAGGCCTCGAGCACGACGGCCCGGTTCGACCAGTCGGCACCCCCTAGAGACCCATTGTCGAAGGCCACCTCGAGCACGGACGCAACTGGTAACACTGAATCGACGATCGATGTCATGGCAGATTTCAGCCTCTCAATTCGGGTGACGGATGGTCAGTCCGCCGATCAACAGAACGCCTCTGAATCTACCATCGAAACACTTGCACTGGAAGACGTAAGAGTCATCGAAACATGTTGATAAACAGAGCGTTTGGGATCACAACTATCAGCAGGACGCAACCCGGCAGCAGCCGCAATTGTCCCCGACGCACTCGGTGCCGGGGACCGAGTGCGCAGGCGATTTTACCGAGCCTGACAGAATAGGACTGCTCAACTTTCCCTACAGGAGATCGACTGACATGGCACCGAAAAGGCCCGATGAAACGCTGCACCGACTCCGCGACTGGACGCACGGACAACTGTCGGAGCGCCTCGCTGCCCAGATCCTTCTCGCAGACGACTTCAAAAACCTCGACCCCTCTCAGCCGATGGGCGGTCCCGACAATGCCCACGACGCAATAGCCCACCGCGACGGCAAGAAATGGGTCATGGCGGCCTATTTTCCGAACACCAGAAAAACTTTCAGCGCAGTCAAGAAGAAATTTCTGGGAGACGTTGCCGGCGTGGCCACCAACGGTGCCAACGGCATTGTCTTTGTAACCAACCAAGCTCTGACGGTCGGAGAGCGAACCAAACTTTCCAACCTTGCGTCTTGCGATGTCGAGCTCTACCACCTCGAACGGTGCGTAGCGATCCTTGACATGCCCCGCATGGGCCCTGTACGCCGCCAGTTCTATCTCGAAGACGAGAACTCAGACGATCGAGTTAACGGCAACCAGACCGGCGGCGACACCACCGCCCGTTTCATGCTTTCTACCTATGACATGAAGGCAGGCACCGCTCAACACGCCGCAGTTCTCAAGGACGGTCAGTATCCCCTCTACGACCTATCGCTGAGAATCGTCGACATGAATGTCAGTCCCGGCACCGATCTACACCGCCTCGACTGGGGGAACCTCGTCGCGCCGGCCGAGTACTACAACGTGAATATCAGCCTCCCGGACTCGGCGTACTGGAGGATCTTTTTCACCGCACGCAATGGCCAGTGGCATCAAGATCTGATTCTCAAGCGATCGGACCCGGACAGCTGTTGGCTTGCAGCCACCCGCGTCATCGGCCTCCAACAAGCACCCCATCTGCAGCAGCTGGACCTGGAATTCATTCATCGCTTCGGAGCTCCAGAATGGCTCCCTTAATGGCCAACTCGCGCGGTCTGCACCCGCCCGGCCAGCTGTTGAACCGCCAGGGATCGACATTCTGTCGGTCGGTAAAGGACAGGCCGGGGGCCGCCCGATCGCTTCGCACGCCCGTTTTCGTCGGGCTGCACCAGATTCTGCCTTGGGTGCGCCTCCACTCAAATACACAGGGCCGGACAAGCCATAGAGGGCATGATTGATCCTGTGCCGGACTACGACATCAATCAGCTGGGAAGCCGGCCCTTCGAGCAGCTCGTCGTTGCGCTGTGCGTCCGAGCAATCGGGGCCGGGATAGAAGCCTTCGGCGACGGCCCCGACGGAGGCCGCGAAGCGACCTACGCCGGCACGATTGACTGGTCCGCCGGCACAGACGATCACGTGCACGAACACTGGACCGGGTACACCGTATTCCAAGCAAAGTTCCACTACGACCAGGGTGACCCGGCATCGAACCTCGTCTGGTTCAAGAAGCAAATTGACGCCGAATTGCTCCGGTGGGTCGAAGCCATGGACAAAGGGTCGCGTATGCGTCCACCTGACTACATGGTGTTCGCCTCAAATGTCAGATTGTCGAGCAATGGAGTCTCCGGTGGCATCGATCAACTGAACAACTACCTGCTCGGCAGGCTCCACGATGACAAGGACCCCATTCACGGCCTCGGGATTCGCGCCATCCGCATCTGGCACCATGCGCAGATCACCGCGCTAATCGACGGGCACCCGAGTGTCCGCTATGCATTCCCTGCCCTTCTAACGATCGGGGATGTTCTCGCCTGTATCGGTGCCAACACTGCACCAGGAAGCAGTTCTTCCGATCTCGGACCCGCTATGAGACTTCATGCGGCACAATGCCTCCGAAACGAGCACTGGGTTCGATTCTCGGAATCTGGAGCAACAGCAGGCCAACGAGCAAAGCTAGAAGAAGCGGGACGCGACCTGCCAGGACGCTACGAGAGTCCGGACGGACACCCCCACGATGTGCAGACAATTGCGCACATCATCGAGCACGCCGATCAAGTCCTCCGCAGCGGCCTCCAAGACCGCGTACGACGACCGCACTGGGTCATCATCGGCGGACCCGGACAGGGCAAAACAACACTCAGCGCACTGATCGCACAGATCTACCGCAGCGGCCTTCTGTCCCGCGGTGACATGACACCCGAAGTTGCCACAATCACCTCGGCCACGCAGAGCGCGATGGAACGCTCAGGAATCACAAAGCCACGAAACCTCCGTTGGCCCATCCGCATCGACCTCGCACTGTACGCAGACGAACTGTCGTCGGTCCCGGATTTGAGTGTCCTCGGATACCTCTCAAAAGTCATCGGCAACCGCGCCGGTCGCACTCTCAGTCCCGGCGATCTTGAAGGGTGGTTACGCATATGGCCGTGGATCGTCGTACTCGACGGTCTCGACGAGGTGAGCGCAGCTTCCATGCGTCGACTCCTGATCGAACGGATCACCGATTTCATGGAAGCTGCGGACCAGCTCGACGCAGACCTACTGCTGGTCTCCACAACTCGGCCTTTGGGCTACGACGAACGCTTCGATAGCGACTTGTTCACCGAGCTCACGTTGAGTCGCCTCAATTCCACGCAATCGCAACGATTCGGAACCGACCTCGTTCGGTTGAGGCTGGCTGACGACGCCGAAAGACGCGACACCGTCCTACGCAGGCTACGAACCGCGGCCAAAGACCCGAACACAGCACGGCTGATGGAAACCCCACTGCAAGTGACGATCATGTCGTTCATTGTCGAAAGCTTCGGGACCCTACCGCTCGACCGCTACAGCCTCTTCGAGCTGTATTACCGAACCGTCTATCAACGGGAAATTGACAAGCCTGGGGTCCATGGCCTGTCCGCACTGCTCAACGAACATCGACCCGATGTCTTCCATTTGCACTGCCAAGTCGCGCTCGAACTGCACGTGGCCGCCGAAAGCAGCAGCCGCTCGGAAGCAACAATGCCTGCGTCGAGACTCGACGAGATAGTGCGGACCCGACTCATCACCCAGGAGTTCGGTCCCCGAGACGTGAGCTCTATAGCGAGCAGACTGGTCAGGGCTGCCACGCACCGACTGGTTCTACTCGTCCCTACTGACGACCGAGTAGGATTCGAAGTTCGCAGTATGCAAGAACTGATGGGAGCAAACGCGCTGACGATGGGACAAGACACGAAAGTCCTCGCCCTGCTTCAACTCACCGCCCACCACCCCCATTGGCGAAACACATGGCTTTTGGCCGCCGGCCGAATCTTCAAAGAACGCGAACATCTACAAAATGATCTGGTGCAGCTAGTCACCGCCTGCGATCGCCGAAGTGGCGGCCTCCACGAGACGGTCCCAACAGCCCCTATGCTGGCCTGCAACGTCCTCGATGACGGCTTCGCTTCCAGAGCACCCAGTTCCCGAAGGGCCTACATAAGCGCAGCGATAAGTTGCCTCGACAGCTACCCCGGACAGGACTTCAATGGTCTTGCAATAGCACTGTCACACGCGTGCAACAGCGATGACCTGACTCCTGTGTTCACCGAACTGACTGCCGCACTTCGCGGACGGGGCATCCGACAGATCAATGCCTACTTTCTCCTCAGAGCACTTCGGAATAGCAAACAGACTTTTCACAAAGCTGACTTCATCCTTAGAAACAACGAATTACCACCCCAAACGATGCAAGCGGTCACTAAGTGGGCCACCCCCGTCTCGGATAAACGCGCGGCGCACCGAGCTGATGGACCACCCCTAAACGGAATAGCGATCTATGATATCTTGACCGCGGAGCTGGAGACCCAAGATCGATTCGGGCTCAACGACGCTCAGTACCAAAAATTCGACACATTCCTCGTCTCTTTTTCCACTGTAGAAACGTTCGTGGACCACGAGTTCGGAACACTGACCATTTTGATCGACCGAACTACGCCCATAATCCTCAACGGGCTATCCGCCGTCATGGACGACCCAGACACAGAAACCGCCGTGACCCTACTGCTCGACTCGCTACCAGTCGAGCACTGGCCGATCACGGCCACCATTCAACAATTGCTGCGTCCCCTTGTCGCTCGCAGACCTGTCGGTCCTGCCGTTATCGACGAGTTCGGGGCCGATTTCCCAGCAGCCACACAGATATGAACATCGACAGCACGTGCGACATACACTTCGACTCGTATCCACGAGGTACTCTCTCGATCATGACACTCATCCAGTCACTGGATCAGGCCAACTCCAAAACTGAGGTCGATAGCGGACTCACTGCAGGAGAACGCCGTCGAGCTCATGCATAAGGATCGGTGAAGCGCGTGGGCATAGAGGACAATATCCATGGTCTCGATGACGCCGAGCGGGCCCGCTTGAAGATGGTTCGCGAGCGGGAGTCTCGAGAAGAAGCCGAGGGCTGGCTGGCTGTCACTGAGTTCGTGAGATTGGCACAGGAGTACGGGGTTTCGCCTCGCCCGGTGCCGGCCCTAGGCCCCTATATCGATGCTGATTTCTTGAATCGGACGTGCTGGAACGGTCGCCAGATCTTCGAGTCATCGGTCATCGGTTGGTCGTTCATGCAGATGCGCGATCCGCACGCAGTCGGTGTCGACGGCACCCTCTACCGGGTTCGTCAGGACGTTCGACGCAGGCGGATGGCCCTATTCGGCGTGGGGTCGATTCGACCCGCTGAGATCGCACCGATTGCGGTCGAGTCGTATCCGCTCGGACATCTGTCCAGCAGCAACTCATATGACGAGTCCGGGGGTTGGACGTTGATCGAGTACATGACAGGTTTCCTGCGCACCAGTCGCAACCTCTCGACTTAGTCTTGAAACCCGTACGCGCAGCCACCCGGCTCGCCCAGTTTCCTTCTCTGGGCGGGCCGGGTGGGTGTCCGTGTTCACGATGCGCGTTGCGGCGACCTCCGATGCAGGACAATGCATGTGATAGCAGTGACGGCCATGACCGTGGCTCCGATCCACGCCGCGACGGTATACGCGCCGTCGTTGGGGAACTCACCGGTCGTGCCGGCCGCGAGCATGAGTCCGCCGGTAGCGCTGCCGAGGGAGAATCCGACGCTGCGAACGACTTGGTTGACGCTCATTGCACTCGATGTCTCGTCTTTAGGGGTGACAGCGAGGATGACGCCGGGCATCGCCGAGGAGAAGCTACCCACGCCGAAGCCCAGGATGGCCATTGCAACCAATAGCTCGACGATGTTCGTGCGTGCCGTCGCAAAGATCACGAACGATATGAGAACAATCACCGCGCTGGCCGCGAGAACCAAAGGGGCACCGATGCGTTCACGTGCCCGCGGTGTCACTTTGCCCGCGACGAATCCGAGCGCGGAAAATGGCACGAGGACGAGTCCGGCGACGAAAGTGGTCAGGCCGAATCCGTATCCAGTGCTGCTGGGGGTTTGTGCGTAGCGAGTGATCAGGGTGAGCAAGAGGTACATGCCGATGCCGCCGATGAACATTGCGACGTTCGCTCCCGCGACTGCCGGGTGCCGTAGCAATCGAATGTCGACCAGGGGTTCTCTGGTGCGACGTTCGATCAGTGTCCATCCGGCGAGGAGCACGATTGCCATCACTGCGAGTACCAGGGCACCGGTGAGGTGACTTTCCCACAGGCTGGTCTCGCTGGCGAGAAACAGCACCAGAAACAGCGCTGCGGCCAGCAGTGCTGCGCCGGGCAGGTCCACGTGAGCCGACCGGCCAGCGGGTGAGGCCGGGATGCTGCGATAGGCAGCCAGGAACGCGATCACGGTCACGACCACCCCGAGTCCGTATGCAGCTCGAAGGCCGCCGACCTCGACGAGAAGGCCGGCCAGTGGATAACCGATGCCGATGCCGATGGTCGACGCGACGGAGACCAAGGCGATGGTGGAGGCCGATTTTTCTTTGGGGAGGTGATCGCGGGCGACGCCCATCATGAGGGCGGTCAGGCCGAGACCGACTCCCTGTGCGGTGCGTCCGACGAGCAGCCATGCGAACGGCAGTGGGATCACGGTGAGGACACTGCCGGTCACCACGACGGCGAGGGTCGCGAGGATGGTTGCTCGTCTGTGGGGGCCTGCACCGAGTCGTCCGAGGACAGGGGTCGCGATGGCTCCGGCCAGCAACGTGATGGTCAGAGTCCACTGGGCGCTGGCAAGTGATACGTGCAGTGTGGTGGCGACACTGGTGATCAGTGGTGCCCCGAGGCTTCCTACCGCGGCGACCACGAGCGCTATGAACACCAACGATGGAACCAGCAGCTTCGGCGGTTGGGACTCGTGAGTGACCGCGTCGGCGCTCATCGGTTGGTCTCGCTGGTGATGTGATCGAACAGACCGGACTGAATGCGTGTTCGCACGCCTTCGGACCATGGCTCCTCCAATTCGGATACCTGCAGGGCAGCGGCATTGTTCAGGAGCATCCCGAAGGCCAGGAAGGCCTTGATGGTGACGGCGTCGAGCCCGGTGATGTCGGCGACGGTCTTCCACATGCGCCCGAAACTGTTCCGGACCGCGTCGCGGACTTCGGGGTCGCCGCACGCGGCGAACCCCTGTAGCTGGAGCAGCAGCGCGCTGCGATCGGTCAGCATGTCGTTGTATCGGGCACCCATCAGGGCCAGTGCGTCCTGCCCGGTCGCGTCGCCGGCGGCTTCGCGCATGCCCTCGGTGAGCCGTTCGAACGACGCGGTCATGACCTCGAGGAACAGTGCTTTCTTGGTGCCGAATATTCGGAAGATGTAGGCCTGGGTGATTCCGGCCCGCCGGGCGATCGACTCTGTCGATGCTCCGTGTAGTCCACCGTTTGCGAATTCGTCTGCGGCCATCTGCAGAACCTGCTGTCTCCGGTCCGCGCCGCTCATTTTCCGCTGTTGGTCCATGCCACCGATCCTAACTTTTACAAATTAGTAATGACTAACTACTTACACTTAGCCGGAGTAACTTGTACAGTGCCATTGATCACACAGCCTCGCTTCCCGAATCGCTCGACATCCACGCCCTGGAGCTGGTACTCGGCTTCAGGCCTGATTTGGTCGGAGACACACCTTGAGCAGTAGCGACTCATCGATGCAGCCTGGATCGCAATGCCCGTACACCGGAACTGAGCAAACGCACGACGGCCCGCCCACCCGAGCGGTACCGGTCGCACCCGGTAAGTGGCCCATGCTCGGCCACATATTTCCGCTGATGCGCAACCCCTTCGACTTCTTCGCCGACCTGCGCGCGCAAAGCGACATGGTTCAGATTTTCATCGGCAAGCGTCCGATCTACTTCTTCACCACCGCACGGCTGGCCCACCACGTCCTCGTGAAAGACGCCCGCTCGTTCGGCAAAGGAATGGTGTGGGAAGCCGTACATCCATTGAGCGGCAACGGTTTACTGGCCTCTGACCGCGCGCTACACCGGCGGCAGCGTCGCTTGATCCAGCCCCTGTTCCACAAGCAGATGATTGCCTCGTACGCCAAGATCATGACCGCCGAATCCCATGCCCTCGCCGAATCCTGGGTTCCCGGACAGCGAGTCATCGTGCAAAAAGCAATGGTAGAGCTCACGCTGACCACCATCGCGCGATCGATGTTCACCGGAAGCCTACCCAAAGACGTTGTGCAAGAGATTATTCGATCGTTACCGATCTTCACCTACGGCATGGTCGCCCGCACAGTCCTGCCGTCCTGGTTGTGCAAGGCGTCGGGATTCGACAGGCGATTCATGGGCGCAGCCGACCGCCTGCGCGGAGCAGTCGATCACGTCGTGCGCACCGACCAGAGCGGAGACGGCGCAGATCTGCTCTCCCACCTTCGCGCTGCCCGAGATCCCGACACCGGCGAGGCGATGAGCGAAGACCTCATCCGAGACGAACTGGTGTCGATCATGATGGCGGGCACGGAAACAACCGCAGCGACGCTGACGTGGGCATTCCATGAGATTGCCCAACACCCGGACGTCGAACGCACACTCCGTACCGAGTTGCGCACAGTGCTCGACGGCCGGCCGGCCGAGTTCACCGACATCGACGACCTCACCTACACCCGCGCCGTGGTGAACGAAGTGCTTCGTCGATATTCACTGCTGATGCTCTTCCGCCGCGCCGAGACCGATGTCGTCATCGACGGGGTCGAGCTCCCCGCAGGCGCGGACATCATGTTCAGCCAGATCGACCTGCACCGCGACGGATCCGCCTTCACCGACCCGGATTCCTTTCGTCCGGAGCGGTGGCTCGTCGACCGCGACCAGCTACCCGACCGCACCGCCTTCCTCCCGTTCGGCGAGGGCAATCGCCGGTGCATAGGCGAGTCCTACGCCCAGGCCAAAGCGGTCATTGCACTGGCAACGATCCTCGGACGGTGGCGACTGATTCCGGCTCCCCGCCACACCGTGCGCCGCGTCGCGGCGGCGATGCCACGCCCGAACAGCCTCCCCATGATCGTCACCCCCGTCACCTCGGACAGAAGCGAGCTCAACCATGTCTGATCTCACCGTGCAGCACGCTACCAACAGCCCCGACCGACACGCAGCCACCGTAGACCCCATCGCCATTGTCGGAATCGGCTGCCGGTTCCCCGGCGGTGTCGATTCCCCCGACGCACTGTGGAATCTTCTGGCCAGTGGCGGCGATGCCGTGAGCGAGGTCCCGCCCGAACGCTGGGCCGCCGACGACGTCTACGACGCGCAGCCCGGCGTCCTCGGTCGCACCGTCTCTCGATGGGGCGGCTTTCTCGACAACATCGGTGGCTTCGATACCACGGCCTTCGGCATCACCGAATACGAAGCCGAAGCGATGGACCCGCAGCACCGTCTACTGACCCAAATGTCCTGGGAAGCACTCGAACACGCAGGCATCGCTCCGGGCTCACTCAAAGACTCGCAGACCGGTGTCTTTTTCGGTCTCGCCCACCACGACTATCTATTGCGCACCTTCGACGATTCGTTGGTCGACAACCCGTACGTCATGACCGGCAATGCCCATTCTGTGGGAGCAGGTCGCGTGTCCTACCTCCTCGGGCTTCACGGCCCCTCGGTTGCGGTGGACACCGCATGCTCATCGGGGCTGCTGTCGGTGCACCTGGGATGCCAGAGCCTGCGTTCTGGAGAAACCGATCTCGTCCTGGCCGGCGCGGCCATGCTGCAGCTCGGTCCCGAGGTCGGCGTGCTGTTTTCGCAGTGGTCGATGCTCTCACCCAACGGACGATGCGCGGCATTCGACGCTGCGGCAGACGGATTCGTACGCAGCGAAGGGTGCGCGGTGATCGCCCTCAAACGCCTCGACGACGCCGAGCGCGACGGTGACCGTGTCCTGGCGGTCATACGTGGGTCGGCGGCGAACTCCGATGGCCGATCCGACAACATCGTCGTCCCATCCGCCTCAGCTCAAGAAGCCGTGCAGCGCAGTGCACTCCGTGTGGCGGGCGTAGACCCGTCAGATGTCGAGTTCGTCGAAGCGCACGGCCCGGGAACCCCCACGGGCGATCCGGTCGAATTCCAAGCCTTGTCTGCCGTCTACGGAAACGGCGACACACCATGCGCTCTCGGGTCGGTGAAGACCAATATCGGGCACACCGAGTCGGTATCGGGTCTCGCAGGGCTGATCAAGACCGTGATGTCGTTGCGCAACAAGCAGATTCCAGGAAATCTGCACTTCACGTCATGGAATCCCGACATATCCTCCGAAGACACCCGCTTGTACGTTCCGACCGAGCTGACAGAATGGGACAACCCGGGATCACCTCGGCTGGCCGCAGTCTCGTCATACGGGTTCAGCGGAACCAACGTTCACGTCGTTGTCGGAGAAGCTGCAGCGACGGCACCCAGCGCAGACGAACCCGCAGACAGTACGACAGCCCAGCCGATCTTGCTCTCGGCCAGCACACCCCAGGCCCTGGCACAGACAGCCGGCCGCGTGGCGCAGTGGTTGACGGGCCCCGGCGCTCACGCTTCGCTCACCGACATCGGCACCACGCTCGCACGCCACCGCGAACATCGCACCGAACGTCTTGTCGCACTTGCGGCCTCACATGAGGAACTGACCGACCAACTGCGCAGCATTGCAGCCTTGCAACCCGCGACGGGTGTGGTCAGTGCTGCCATCGGCAGCCACGGCGGCGCACCGGTGTGGGTGTTCTCCGGGCAAGGGTCTCAATGGGCGGGAATGGGGCGCGAACTGCTCTCCACCGAACCGGCGTTCGCAGCCATGATCGATGAACTCGAGCCGCTCATCGCGCGCGAAGCAGGGTTTTCGGTACGTGGTGAACTCGTGGCCGACGAGACCGTGACCGGGATCGAGAAGATCCAGCCGACCATCTTCGCCGTGCAAGTTGCTCTCGCGGCGGCGTGGCGCTCACGTGGCGTGGAGCCAGCCGCGGTCATCGGCCACTCGCTCGGCGAAGCCGCGGCTTCCGTTGTCGCCGGCGCGCTCACCCTCGACGACGGCGTCAAGGTGATCTGCCGGCGTTCCCAATTGGTCACCCGGATCGCCGGCGGCGGCGCGATGGCCACAATCGAGCTACCCCACCTGCAGGTCGCCGCTGAGCTCGAGGCCGCCGGAATCGACGACGTCACCGTCGCGGTCATCGTGTCCCCCACTTCCACCGTGGTTGCGGGAGACCCCGCCCGGGTCAAGCAATTGGTCACCGAGTGGGACGCGCGCGATCTTCATGCGCGAACCATTGCCGTCGACTATGCATCCCACTCACCGCACGTGGACTCGATTCTCGACGATGTCGCGCTACAGCTCGAATGCCTCGCCCCCGACGCCGCGAAGATTCCGGTCTACAGCACTGTGCTCGAAGATCCGAGAAAACCCGCGGCCTTCGATGCCGGGTACTGGGTCGACAACCTCAGGCGGCCGGTGCGTTTCGCAGATGCCGTGACTGCCGCGGTGCTGGACGGGCACCGAATTTTCGTCGAGCTCTCACCACATCCACTCCTGACCTACGCCATCACCGAGACCGCGACATCGATCGGTCGAGATGCCACCGCTATCGGAACGCTGCGCCGCGACGGAGACCAGTCACTGGGCCTGCTCCCCCAGTTGTCGGACCTGCACTGCAGCGGCGTCACCGTCGACTGGGAGCGCGTATACCCCTCTGGTCAGCTGGTCGACGTTCCACTTCCCACCTGGGCAGGAGAAGATCTCGGCGTCCTGGCCCTGCACGTGAAAAAGCCCGGAGCCAGCGTCGACGCTCATCCGCTGCTCGGCGTCCACATGACACCGATAGACGCCGATGACGAGCACCGATGGCAGGCCACCATGAGTGGCCGCGATCTGCAGTACCTCGACGATCATCAGGTCCATGATCAGCCAGCACTGCCCGGTGCGAGCTACTGCGAGATGGGGCTTGTCGCCGCACAGTCGGTCTTCGCAGCCGACCTGGGCAGCGTCGAGATAACCGATCTCGTCATCCACGAGATGCTTCACCTCCACGAGAACACTGTGGTGTCCTCTCGCACCCGGCCCGAGGGACACGAATCGGTTCGGTTCGAGTCACTGACCCGCCACGACGGCGATGCATCGACCCTCCTTGCCAGCGGCACACTCCGAATCAGGCCACCCGTCGAACCCGAGCGTCTCGACGTTGCCGAGTTGTTGGCCTCCCATCCGACGCCTCTGGACACCAAAGACGCCTACGCCAAGTTCCACGGGGCTGGCGTACACCACGGAGCCGCGTTCGCAGCGATGACCGCGCTGCACCTGTCCGACGACACCGGTACAGCGCAGACCGTCTTCGCTGAAGTGTCGCTTCCCGCCACCGCGCGAAGCCAAGTCGACGCGTACTCCCTACACCCCGTTCTGATGGATGGCTGCCTTCAGACCTTGGCGTCTCACCCGGCCCTCATCCGCGACGCCTTCCCCACCGGAGTTGGTTCGCTGCGGGTACACCGCAACCCCCACCACGCTCGCTACTGCCTTGCTCAACTGCACCATCTCGACGAACAGCTCGCGATCGGCGGCATAACACTGCTCGACGAGGACGGCACCGTCGTCGCCGAAGCCACCGGCGTGCGGCTGGCCACCGCAGACCGGCGACTGGCCGAACGACTCCTCACCGTCGAGTGGGAACGCGCCGACCTCCCCGCGCCCCAAACACAGGCCGGGCGATGGCTCGTCCTCACCGAAGCAAGCACCACTGACCCACTGACCGTCGACCTCGCAGCCGCGCTGGGCAACGACATCGATATTCGCGCCTTTCACACCGACTCCGACGCACTCGACGCCGACCTAGCGGCGCATCCTCCGCATCAGGTGGTGGTGCTCTGCGCCCCACCGACCAACACCGCAGACCACGACACTGCGCAGCGCGCCCAAGACCGCATCCGACAGCTCATCGAGCTCGTTCGCGTCCTCGTCGAACGTACCGACACACACCGGCCGCGATTGTGGGTGGTGACCCATGATGCTCAGAGGGTCGGCTCCGGCGACGGCCGCAACCTCGAGCAGACTGCGGTACGCGGCCTGTGCCGAGTGATCGGTCACGAACACCCCGAGCTCGGTATCCGTCACCTCGATGTGTCATCCCCTGCCGAGCCCACACTGGTGGCCCAGATCCTCCTCGCCGACGACGACGCAGACGAGATCGCATTACGCGACGGCGAACTCTTCCTGGCGCGGCTGAAAGTGGCCCCGCTGCGCGATAACGAGCGCCGACACCGCCCCATTCGTTTCGGGCGTGATCGCTACGCGCTCGCTCCCCAACACGCCGGCGACCTCGGCAGCCTCGAACTGGTCGCAACCACCGCCCGTCCGCCCGCGGCCGACGAGATCGAGATCGCAGTCGAGGCACTCGGCGTGAACTACGCCGACGTCCTCAACGCGATGGGTCTGTACAAGACCGTCGACGGCGCACCGATGCCCTTCGGATTCGACTGCGCCGGAACAGTTGTCTCCACCGGATCATCGGTCACCACATTCCGACCCGGCGATCGCGTGGCCGCAATGCATCCAGGCGTCTTCGAGTCTTTCGCAGTGGTCCCCGCATGCAAAGTCAACCGACTTCCCGACGACGTCACGTTCGCTGCTGCAGCTGCGCGGCCCAGCGTGTTCGCCACTGCGTGGTACGGGCTTCATCGGCTGAGCAGGATTCGTCCCGGTGAGCGGGTATTGATCCACTCGGCGACCGGCGGAGTGGGGCTCGCAGCGATCGCGGTTGCTCGACACCTCGGCGCAACCATCTATGCCACCGCAGGTACCGCCGCCAAGCGGCAGTACCTGCGCGACATGGGCATCGAACGTGTCTTCAATTCTCGATCGACCGCGTTCGCCGAGCAGATCCGAGACGTCACCGGCGGCGAGGGCGTCGACGTTGTACTCAACTCGCTCACCGGCGCCGCGCAACGAGCTGGTTTGGACCTGCTGCGCATCGGCGGCCGATTCGTCGAGCTCGGCAAGAAGGACATCTACGCCGACTCCAAGATCGGGCTGTTCCCGTTCCGTCGCAACATCTCTCTGCACAGTGTCGACTTGGGCGTTCTGCCCTACGACGAACTCGGCGATGTCCTCCGCGAAGTACACGAACTGCTCGCCTCGGGCGCTCTCACCCCGACCCCGCACACCACCTATCCGCTCAGCGATGCCAGCACCGCGTTCCGCACCCTGGCTGCGGGAGATCACATCGGCAAGCTCGTTCTGACCGTTCCACAGGACGGTGAGGGGCACGCAGCGATCCGCCCCGACGACGTACCGGTGATCCGCGCCGACGGCTCCTACGTGGTCACCGGCGGTTTGGGCGGTCTCGGCCTCATCCTTGCGCGGTGGTTCGCCGAACACGGTGCCGGACGGGTCGTCTTGAACGGCCGATCCGCGCCCTCGGTCGAGGCGATGGCACTCATCGACGAGTTGCGTTCGGGTGGAACCGATATCGAGATCGTTCGCGGAGACATCGCGATCGGGGACACGGCCACGGACCTGGTCCGTGCTGCCACCGCCACCGGACTGCCGCTGCGAGGGGTCATTCATGCAGCAGCAGTTGTCGACGACGCCGCGATCACCACGGTCGACGATGCGTTGATGGAGCGCGTGTGGGCACCGAAGGTGCACGGCGCGTTGAAGATGCACGAGGCGTGTGCGCACAGTGAACTCGACTGGTGGTTCGGATTCTCCTCGGCCTCGGCACTCGTGGGTTTCGCGGGTCAGGCATGCTATGCCTCGGCGAACGCACTGCTCGACGGCCTCACGATGTGGCGGCGGGACCACGGCTTGCCAGCTCTGAGTGTCAACTGGGGAGCGTGGGCCGAGTACGGGCGCGGCACGATGTTCGCCGACCGCGGGAACGCCATGATCGACCCCGACGAGGGCCTCCACGCGTGCGATGCGCTCCTACGCTACGACCGGCCGCGCGCGGGTTACCTCCCGATCCTCGACCCCGGGTGGCAGTCGATGCTCGCAGACAAACTTCGCACCTCGTCGTTCTTCGCGGCCATCCCTGCCGATCGAGGCGCAGAACGCGGGATCGACCTGACCGCATCTACCTCGTTGGCAGAACTGCAGAATCTCGAACCCCCAGCGCAGCAACGATTTTTGGAGAGCATCCTCACCGCACACGCCGCGGAGATTCTGCGCGTCGACGCTGCTGCACTCGACCCGGACCGATCTCTGGGCGACCACGGCCTCGACTCTCTGATGGCGCTCGAACTCAGCACCCGGATCAACCGGGAATTCGACATTCGGGTCACACCCAAACAGATGCGCCAAGACTCCAGCCCCGCGGCGCTCGCCCTGCACATCGCAGCACAACTCAACCTCGAGGCGGTGCAGTAATGGACACTCCACAATCCCAACGCGACACCGATCGCACCCGCCCCCACATCGTGCACGCCGCAAGTGGGATCATCAGCCTGCTGGTGTTGGCGTCGACGATCTTCGTGTTGGCACCGATCCCGCCTTTCGGCTCACCGGAGGACGAGGTGGTGACTTTCTACGCCACCCACACCACCAGCGGATACATCTACCAGTTCGTCGCAGGCATCGCGTTGATGGCCGCCCTGTGGTTCCTGTGCTATCTGTACGTGCGGTTTCGGCGGGAAGTACCGCACAGTCCGCTGCCGATGCTGATGATGGCGGCCGGCACGGCGTGGGTGGGGTTCGCCACGGTCTATCTCGGTCTGTTCCAAATCTTCTCGGGCTGGGCCGCCGACCCGGACTCCCACGCACTACTGCACGCATTTTCCGATGCCTACGTACTGGGCTTCATGTTCAGTGCCGTCCCGGCCGCTGTCATCGTCGTGTCCGCAGCCCTGTGCACCACCGCCGCCGCAGGATGGCCCGGATTTCTCAAACCACTCTCGGCGATCGTCGTCGTGGTGCAGATTTTGGGCTGCGTTCCGCTCCTGGCACCCGAGAGCCCCATCAAGGCGGGAGGTTTCATCACCTATGCCAGTGTGTTCGCTGTCATTGTCTGGATTGCTGCGGCGAGCGTCGCGGCAGTTCGCAGCGAACGCGCGCCGTCATCGGAGATGCCATATCAGCAGACCGTGAACACGAGCACGGAGCGATGACATGGACGAGCATGTCGATGTTCTGATCGTGGGTGCGGGGCTCGCAGGACTGCAGATGTTGCACGAAGTACGCACGATCGGCCTGACCGTCCGCGTGTACGAGGCAGGAGGTGATGCCGGCGGCACCTGGTATTGGAACCGATATCCCGGTGCGCGCTGCGATGTGGAGAGCCTGGAGTACTCGTATCAATTCTCCGATGAGCTGCAACAAGATTGGGAATGGACACGGCGATACGCCGACCAAGCTGAAATCATGCGCTACATCGAGCACGTGATGGATCGCTTCGACCTCGAACGCGACATCGAGTTCCACACGCGCGTACAACAAATGGTCTACTCCGACGCCACCGCCTCCTGGACCGTCCGGACCGATACCGGACACGAAATCATCGCCCGGTACGTCATCACCGCGACAGGTTGCCTGTCCGAACCCAACGTGCCCGAGATCCCCGGCCTGGACTCATTCGCAGGCGACATCCTGCACACCGGACGGTGGCCCCACCATCACGTGGCACTCGGAGGCAAACGAGTCGGTGTGATCGGGACCGGTTCGTCTGGGGTACAAGCCATCCCCCTGATCGCCCGAGACGCTCGTCAGCTCACCGTCTTTCAACGCACCCCTGCTTACACCTTGCCCGCAGGCGACGAACCGCTCGACCCTCAGCTCCAAGCCGCAATCAAGGCCGACTACGCGGGATTTCGTGCACGCAACAACACAGTTCCCACAGCCGGATTGTCCCGGTTTCCTACCAACCCGAACTCGGTGTTCCATTTCTCGAAGACAGAGCGTGAAGCACAGTTCGAGCACCTGTGGAACAGGGGTGGGCCGCTGCTCCTACGCTCCTTCGGAGATCTCCTCGTCGACCCTGCGGCAAACGAGGTCGTCGCCGACTTCGTCCGCACCAAGATCCGCTCGACCGTGGCCGATCCTGCAGTCTCTGCAACCCTCACCCCTCGCCACGTCATGGGATGCAAACGAATCTGCCTCGGCGACGGCTACTACGAAACGTTCAACCGTCCCAATGTCGACCTCGTCGACATTGCATCCCACCCGATCACCGAGATCACACCGACCGCCTTACGGACGACACACAGTTCGCACGACTTGGACATCCTCGTGTTCGCCACCGGCTACGACGCCATCACCGGCGCTCTCACACGCATAGACATCCGCGGCCGCGGCGGTCGAACGCTGCGCCAGGCGTGGTCGGAGGGCCCCCGCAGCTACCTGGGCCTGGCCACCTCCGGCTTTCCCAACCTGTTCACCATGACCGGCCCCGGTAGCCCGTCCGTCCTGGCCAACGTGCTGGTGGCAATTCATCAACACGCAACCTGGATCAGAACCTGTCTGCAACACCTCACCGACCATCACATCCACAGCATCGAAGCCACACCACAGGCCGAACACGACTGGGGTCGACACGTCACCGACGTCGCCGCCGGAACTCTCCTCTCCTCGTGTGGCTCGTGGTACCTCGGGGCGAACATCCCCGGCAAGAAAAGGGTCTTCATGCCCCTCATCGGGTTCCCCGATTACGCCGCCCGCTGCGAGCAAGTAACCGCAGACGGTTACCCCGGCTTTCAACTTCTCCCACAACCGGTCTCGGCCGCCACACGCCCCTAGGAGCCCCCGTCATGCCGAACAGCACCGTCCCAAACATCGACTTCGACCACCACTCACCCGAATACTCAGCAGACCCGTGGGCAGTCAACACCGCCATGACCCAAAAGTGCCCGGTAGCCCACAGCTCCCACTACGGTGGCTTCTACGTGGTCAGCGGCTACGAGCAGGTCGCCTCAGTCGCACGTCGACCGGAAGTGTTCTCCTCGGCCCACGAGCTACCCAACACGCCAGGGCGACCGCAAGGAACGATCATCCCCGCGTCGACGTTTCGTGCCCTACCACTGGAAATGGACCCACCCGAGTATCTGGACTGGCGAAAAGCACTGAACACCTACTTTTCTCCCACCTCTGCAAAACGGCTCCGCCCACGGATCGAGGCCTACACGACGTGGTGCATCGACCAAGCCATCGAATCAGGCGAGATCGACCTCGTGATGGATCTCGCCAATGCCGTGCCGGCTCTGCTCACCCTCGACATCGTGGGCCTGTCGATGGACAACTGGCGCATCTACGCCGAGGCCGTGCATGCCCTGGCCTACACCCCATCCGACACCCCGGAATACAAGACGGTCGAAACCGGCTTCGCGATGCTCATCGGCGAAGTAATCAAGACCATTCCCCTCCGCCGTGCCCATCCCCGCAACGACCTCATCAGCTTCCTGACCCAGATGGAGATCGGCGGTGAGAACATCAGCGACGCAGACATCATCGCCGTCTGCAACGCCATGATCGCCGGCGGTATGGACACCACCACCGCCCTGCTCTCGTCGACGTTCGAGTACCTGGACCGCAACACCGATGATCGAGCACGACTGATCGATCACCCGGACGACCTACCGAAAGCATGCGGAGAGCTCCTGCGCTATTTCACCCCTGTTGTCTGTGTCGGACGAACAGCCACCGAAGAGGCACAGATCGACGGAGCCACCGTCGAACCCGGCGAACGAGTCCTGATCTCCTGGGCAGCAGCCAACCTCGACGAAAAGGTCTTCCCCGACCCCCTCACCATCGACTTCGACCGTGACACACGCAAACATGCAGCGTTCGGACTCGGACTGCACCGATGCATCGGCCGCCACATCGCGCAAATCGACTTCGAGGTCGTCGTCGGCCAAGTTCTCGACCGACTCCCCGGCTACCGCCTTGTCGACAATGCCGCCGTTCGATACCCCACGGTCGGTCAGATCAACGGTTTCGTGACAATGCCCGCACAGTTTGCCCCAGGGCCGCGAAAAGGCCCGCGATTCGACACCGCGAACGAACTGTTCGACAGCTTCGGAGACCAGTGATGCGCGCCCCGCACCGCCCAGAAGGGGACGCGACCGACAACGCACCGCACGACGCGAAGCGCACAGACACCCTGCCCACCTACCCCGCCCCCCGAAACCCCAAGTGCCCCTTCGACCCGTCACCGGAACTGCGTGCAGTACAGAATGACTCACCGATCACACGCGCGCAGATCTGGGACGGCAGCACCCCCTGGCTGATCAGCGGGTACGACGAAGCACGGACACTGCTGCGCGACCCACGCCTCAGCGCCGTACCCGAGCACCCCAACTATCCCCACTCCACCCCCAGTAAATTCATGCACCGCTTGGGATTTCTGACCATGGACGCCCCCGAGCACACCCGTCAACGCCACTTCGTGGCCAAACCGTTCTCCGCCAAACGCATCGAGGCGATGCGCACTCCGATCGAAGATCTCGTCAACGACCTCATCGACCGAATGCTTGCCGGGCCGCGACCTGTCGACCTCCTCGAAGCTTTCGCGCTACCCGCGCCGTGCACCGTGATCTGCCATCTGCTGGGCGTGCCCTACGCGGACCACCAGTTCTTCACAACGAGCGCCAAATCCCTGATCGATCCCCACGCCACCGCAGAGGACGCCGAAACCGCCCGCCAAGGCCTGATCGACTACATCTACCAGCTACTGACCGTCAAACGCACAGACCCCGGCGATGACATGCTCTCCGAACTCGCCCACGAACACGTCGCCACCGGTGACATCTCCCAACACGACGCAGCCATGACCGGGATGCTGATGCTCCTCGGAGGATTCGACACCACTTCCAACACCATTTCCCTCAGTGCGCTGGCCCTGACAGAAAACCCCGAACAGCGCGACACCCTCCTGTCGATGCGCACACACGACGAAATCGCCGGAGCCATCGAAGAACTCCTCCGCTACACCGCCGTCCCCCAAGGCGGACGACGCCGAGTCGCAACAGAAGACATCGACATCAACGGGATCACCATCCCCGCCGGCGACGGCCTCATCATCGCCGGCGACCTCGCCAACCGCGACGCATCAGCGATCACCGACCCGGATCGCCTCGACCTACGCCGGCCAGTGCACCGACATCTGACCTTCGGATACGGCCCGCACCAATGCCTGGGCATGCCCCTCGCACGACTCGAACTCCAAATCGCCATCCCCACCCTGCTCCGGCGCATCCCAACCCTCCACCGTGCTGTACCCCTGCAAGACATCAAGTTCCGAGAACACGCCATCGGCATCTATGGGGTGGACGAACTCCCCATGACCTGGTCATGACACCAGAACCATCAGGGCAATCAGCCCTGCGCAACACCATCTCCACGATCCTGACCACAGCGGTGCACGACCGAGTGGTCACCGGCCTCTACGTCATGACAGCCGACCGCGATGGCATCACGTACTCCGGCGGAGCGGGAACACGTGATGGCACAAACCCATGGACCGACGACACCATCGCTTGGCTGGCATCGATGACCAAACCGATCGTCGCCGTCGCCGCACTGCAACTCGTCGAGCGCGGTCTCATCGAACTCGACACTCCCACTACCGATCTGTTGCCCGAACTCGCCGCGGCGTACGTCCTCGAGGGATACGACGAGGATCAGCCCCGGCTCGTCCGCGCACGAGGACCCATCACACTACGAATGCTGCTCTCGCACACAGCCGGAACCGGCTACTCGTTCCTACACGCCGATCTCGCGCGCTATCTTCACGACAAGAAGGTGCCATCGAGCCTCGAACTCAAACTCGCCTCGATCGTCGACGCCCCGCTCGTCTACCACCCAGGCACCAACGCCATGTACGGCACCGGCCTGGAATGGGTGGGACTTGCCATCACCCGCCTGACCGGACACGACCTGGCAACCCACCTCCACGAGACGATCTTCTCCCCATTGGGTATGCGCGACACAACGTTCGGAATCACCGATCGCACTCGCTTGGCGGATGTACACACGAAAACACCTCACGGCCTGGTACCCACACCATTCGAGCTGCCCACCGATCCAGAATTCCACTCAGGCGGCGGCGGGCTGTACGGAACACCCCAGGACTACCTGACGTTCCTTCGCATGCTCAGTGCCGGCGGAGCCTGGAACGGTGTGCAGTACCTACAGCCGGATACCCTCGTCGACGCACAACGAAGCCACTCAGCATCTTTCGGGACCATCGAATCCGCTGATTACGCAACGTCGCACGACATCGACCTGATCCCAGGAATCAACACATCGTGGTCGTTGCTCGGCATGCGAAACGAGCAAGTCACACCCGCAGGCCGCCCAGTCGGAACCATGGCATGGGCCGGGGGCGCGAACACCTACTACTGGGCCGACACCGACAACGATAGATCGTCAGCAGGAGTGTTGTTCACCCAGCTCATACCATTCGCCGATCCACAGGTAATACGAGCATTCAATAACGTCGAAGGAGCAGTTCGTACCCGGACCGTACGTCGGCATACGAACTGATCAGCTGTTGCCGAAACCGTTCTCTGTCCGGTTTCGGCAACAGGGGCGGTACGATCCGGTCACAACCGTCCACTTGCTACATTTCAGACGGTACGTGCTGAACTAATCGAACGGCCCGGACGGACGCACGTCCGCCAACGTATATCGCGCAGGCTGTCAAGTGGGTCAACACCAACTAGCTATAACAGTTACTCATTCGGTGCGATGCAGGAATGAATATTGTTACTGGTTTCCTCGTTCGTCCTGGACTAGACCGTGATGTGACCGTTTTCGACATAGCCACAACCGACGGTCATCAGACACCAGAGGAAGTACTCCACGCACTCCGCGCTACCGCTGCCCGCAGCCGGATCGTGCGTACCGACGTCGCCGCCGCCACGGTGTGGACCAGCGACGACTGCCGAGCCGACCACAGCCCCAACCCATGGTCGGCGATGGTACTTGCCCGGGCACTGAACCTGATGCCCGATCTTTCACCCGACGACGTCATAGCTCACCCTGCGTTGACCTTTCGAGGGCTCGTTGTCGTCACCGGCCGCTGCCCTCTGACGGGCGCGCTGAGCGCGCTACGTCCGGCCCCTGACCCACTGGCTGACGCATCGTGAAACCTGGGGGTACCCACTTGAGATGTGACGAATTCCAGACTTCACTTGACCCCGGGCTCTGTCGAGGTTCTAGTCCACGACTTTCGCTCCTTGTCAACCCCATTCAGGGTTGGACTTGACCAACCTTCCGGACTCTGTTCATCCACCTCTGTGCGCCTTAAGTTCTCCCCTAGGAGAGTCCCCACCTGTCACAGCGAATGGAGTACCCGGAGATGACCGATCTGATCCGCGTAGCCTCCGATGAGCTGCGCGCCACGTCCGTCGCAGTCCTGCAATGGATCCGCGCATGGACACCCCACTCTCGAGCGGTAACCACCGTGTTCGGCATAGCGTGGCTGATCTTCGTGATTGTGTGCGGTTTCACCGGCGGAACCGTGTTGTTCGTGATGACCGCCGTCGTCGCTATCGCCGCTGTGCATCTCGTGCGCGGGGAATGGCGACGACCAGGTCGCAGCAATCCAGTTGCATTGTGCGACAACGCCCGCGAACACATTTGCACCCTCGTCTTCCGTCACTCCGACGGGCGCTGGTATCTACCCGACTGCATTACCGTCGGTCTGAATCCCGCCGACTTCACCGACCTCAGCGATCACTTCGATATCAACGACGTCATCACCCATCTCACCGCCGAAGCCGTCGATGTCACGCGCCGCTACTCCGCGGACACTCCGAGCGGAATGCTGCCCCTGGTCGAGATCGTCTCCAACCCGAAGGTCCGCGCTCGCCACTACGCCCTGCGTGGCTCCACGCATCCGATGTCCGACCACCCAGTGGAACCCACACGCGCCTACGGCGACCAAACCGACCTCCACCCCAGCGACAGTCAGGTGGCAACAACTCTCATCCCGGACTCACCCGGGCGTGGACCGACCTTGGTCGGTCCCGATAGTCGAGCGCACCGCGTCGTCGGTACCGAGATAACCGTCGGGCGGGGCACCTACTGCGACATCACCATCAGCGCCGACACCAGCATCTCGCGACATCACCTCACCCTGCGTTCCAACGATGGCGTGTGGTGGTGTGCCGACAACAGCAAGACCGGTACCTGGATCAACGGAGTGCGTGTAACCCCCGGCAGATGGACCGAACTCGCCGACGGCGACCGCATCGCGTTCGGCACCACATCAGGCACGAACACCGCCACGTTCTACCGAACGGGTGCCCATGCTGCCCGCTGACCGGAACCTGCTGTTCTCGCCACGCCGAACCGCCGACCCTGTGCGACACTTCTTAGCCCAATACACTCGGAGGAGAACCGCCTTGAGCAGTGACGTCCCCGCTCACGCGTCGACTCCGCCGACCCCGATGATCCGATGAGCGGCGGCGCGCCTCCACCCGACAATTCGGCCAAGGAAGACGACGGCATGGACCCCCCTGGGCCCGATGGTCGTCAGAAGCCGAAGTTCGACGTCGACAACAACTGCGGTTGGCTCACCAGAATGTTGCTGCGGATCGGCGGCTTCCACCGCCCGTGGATCGACAACAATTCCGACGCCTCCAAACTTGCCGCCCAAGCCGGGATCCTGATTCTGGTGCCTACCATCGCCTTCGGCGGCGTTCTGGCCAGTGCCTGGGCAGTCAACGTCGGGCACCGCTTCAACTACTGGTTCATCTGGGTCCTTGCCGCCGTGTGGGCACTGTTCGTATTCTGCGTCGACCGATGGATCATGACCTCGATCGACTACGGCGACCTATTGGTCGGACCCCAAAACTGGCTTCGGCGAGCATGGCGTTCGGCATGGTTCTACCTCGCACGCATCGGGATGGCGGTCGTCGTCGGTTACGTCATCTCCGAATCGGTCGCTCTCGGCATGTTCAACACCGCAATCGAACGGGAGCTGCCGAGCATCCAGTCCGACAACCTCACCGACTACAAAGCATCCATAGGCGCAGAGTACGACACAGCAATCGCCGATGCGAAAGATGCGCGCACAGCCGCCGAAAACGCTCGAGATATAGCCAATAGCACCCGGGAGACTGCCCAGGCTGATTGGCAGGATGAACGTCGGGGGACTGGAGGCACGCTTGACGCCGGCGACAGTCCCCCCAGCGCGAACTGTCTACTTCCGAGCGACCCGCGGGAGATCTGCGCGGAAAGCAACAGAAGATACGTGTACAACCAAGCCGACACGACTGCAATTACCAGCCAGCAGAAGGCCCTAGAGGCGCAGGACCTCGTTCGTACGCTGGAGAGCACCCGCCAGACTCGAATCGACGAGAAGGCCGCCAAATACGAAGCGGTCAACGCCGCCGACACCAATGCTGTGACTCGCCACAGAGCCCTTGTCCGACTCATCGGCGACGACCTCGGATACAGATGGTTCTACATCGTCATCATCGTCACGCTACTTGTCGTCGACCTCACCCCACTGCTGCTCAAACTATTCGGCCCTCACACTCCCTACCTGGAAAATGCGCGACGGGACGCAGCTCGTCTGCGCGCCCGCACCACTGTCCAAGTAATCGAAGGCGCGAAGGGCGAAGCGGACGCCCAATACGACTTGGACGACCGCAAGCACCGCAACCGGGCGAACACTGTGGCCCATGCCGGTGACCTCGACGAACGCGAGCACCGCAACCGGATGGACTCGCTGACCCGAGAACACGAGCACACCCTGGCCGACGCTGCCGCGAAGCACGCCGTCGCACAGACCCGTGAAGCGCTGCACAAACTGTCGGACGACTCCGCCGCCGCAAAGGATCTGGCCGACCACTATCTCAAGACCGCGTTTGCACACCTGAAAGAGCGCCGCCACCGTCCGCGCGCAACCCCCACCCAGCCATACACACAACAACACCCGCGCAACGCACAGCAAGGTGAACAACAACCCGACGACCTCAGCGGCGAGACCCCAACTCCGACACCGCAACCCCCACAGACACCGCAACCGCAACCCCCACCGGCGCCGGCACCGGCACCGCGCGCAAGCAACCACAGACCTCCTGCTGCTTCGCCGCGCGATGAGTACGGACTCGAGATCGGCAATGTGTTTCCCGACGACACAGTCGACAACCCGCTCGACAGGCACTGGCGAATCACAAAGTTCTGGCGACACGTCAACGGCGGTTCTCTTCTACTCGCCGTCGACGAGGACAGTCCCGACAACGGAATCGAATACGTGATCAAGGTCTACCTCCCCGACCGCTCCTGGAAGCTCCGAAAGCGTGATCGGGCCCAAGGCCTCGCCGAACTCGATGCTGTTCCCGCACTGGGCGTGTCGATAAACGACGCCGTCGCAGACGTCTACTTTTCGGACATCTACCAAGACCAGATGGTGATCGTCACCCGACGATATCCCCACACCCTGAATACATTTCAAGACGCCCGAATCAACGGCAACGAGCCCGGGGGCTTCGACCTTGCCCTGGTACTGCAGATCGCCGAACGACTACTCAGCGCACTGGCCTGGTCGTGGACGAAAAGAGAGAAGGGGGCTCGCGCGTACCTGGATATGAAGCCCCCCAACATCTGCATCGACAACGACGGCACCCCGAAGATCATCGACTGGGCACTTTCTCGCAGTCTCGATGAGGCCGCACACACCAGCTCACGGCTGCGGTTGCAAAGCCTCTTCTACTCGCCACCAGAGCAAGGCTCAGCAGGGCAGCTGTGGCCGACCCACCTCGTTGCCGCCGACATCTACGCCTGGGCCGCAACTCTGTACGAGATGATCACCGGGAAGCCGCCGTATCTGTACGAGGCCGAACAGCAAGGAATCACCCTCAACGACTTCCAAAACGGCAACCCTCGTGCCGAAAGGGCCTTGGACTCATATCGCAGACTGCGCAGTGGGCCTCTCACCCCGGTTTCGAAGTTCGCACCGTTTGTACCCGAAGGTCTCGACAACTTGCTGCGTCGATGCCTCGACCCTGCACCCGAAAGACGCCACGTAGTGCCGACGGACAACAGTTTCGACGCACGTGTGAAAGCAGCTGAACGTAGCGCGGACCAGCTCATTCGATGGCTACGACTCGTCAAACAAGATGCTCTGCACGTAGACGCAGGCGGCGCGATACCGGCAGCCCAACAGGTCGGTAACTTCACGCGTTTCAAGAAACCTCCCAAGCAACAACAGCAACAGGACGTCATCGGCAATGCTGGCCATCTGGTTCAACAGCAGCACCAGCCGCGAACACCGCACCCCGACAGTGTGCCGACCGACGACCCCCCTTACCTGCCACCGGACAACGATCCGGACGCGCCGCGCTCACCCGCCATCAATCGCTAACGGAGTTCCGATGCCCATCAAGTCAACAGGCCGGCGGTTTCCACGGCCACGCGTGTCGAAGCGTTCGCTGCGGCGACGTCTCGACCGACTTCGGCACTGCCCACTGATCGGACGAGTCGGGACCATCGCGGTGGGTGCTCTCATCGCGGCCGGATTGTGGATGATCGATTGGCGGATGGGCATGGCGATCATTACCGCGCTGTTGGCCGGCTGCGGACTGTGGTGGTTGGCGTCTCGACGCGGCACACGAAACGGTGCTGCCCGAACCGTCGAACTGAGACCCGTCTCGCACACGCCCACCACCGACCGCCTCGGCAAGGCGTCGCTCGACAACACGCAGCGCGTCTTTCTACATGATCTGCGCGGCACGAGCGATATTCCACCCATCGAGTTGCGAGGCGAAACAGTGACGTTGGGGCGCGCACGAGGTAAAACAGCGGTCGTCACCGATAGAAAAACAAGACGCCAGCGTGCGCACTTCGTCCGTCACCCACAGACGCGTCGGTGGTGGGTGACAGCGTTGTCCGGCGCGCCCATCACCGTCGATGGGCATCGCCTGTACGCAGGCCAACCGCCGTTCGAGATACACGACGGCGCGGTCCTGATTGTGGGGGCTTCGGTGTATCGCGTCACGTACGTCGGCGAGCAACATTTCCCGCCGACCATCCCCGTCGGACAGGTACACACCGAGCGTGCTGCGCCCGCCGTGCGACAAAGCCTGCCCCACACACTCGGACGACCTATTCCCCAACCAGCCGGTGACGAGTCACCCACGCAGGCAATGGCACCCGCAGCAGCAGCGCCTCTCAAACTCCAAGCAGCCGGGGAGACCTCGGCGGGCGACCGCCGTCACAACAACGACGTTTTCCTGATTCGAGGACACACATCAGCGATTGCCGATGCCGCGGGCGGCGGCGAAGACGGCGTCCTCACAGCCCGAACCGTACGCGCGACACTACGAACCCTTCTGCCCACCTCGCCTATCGACGACGTCTTCGCCGCCACTGATCAAGCACTTCGAGGACTCCGCGGACGCTCGGTTCTCGCCGCGCCTTCCACGCTCGACGTCCTGACACTCGACACCTCCACTTTCACTGTCTCCGGCGGGCACGTGGGAGACAGTCAGGTGTTTCGTGCCCACACCGACACAGCCGACGACACCGTTCACGTCACAGCGATGACACCAGCCCTGCATCAGCACGCTGCCCTGGACAACGCAATCGGGTTCTTCTCCGACGCCCCAGCGGGCTACACCTACAAGTTGTCTCGATGGCACCAGCCAGCAGTAGCCAATGACCGCTACATCATGGTCACAGACGGCTTCCTCAACGCCTGGTCCGGCCCGCACACTCAAATGGACACCACACCTGATCGAGACCCTGAAGACGCCATACGTGAGGTTCTCGGATCCCAGCCACCGGATGCCAGTCCCGCTCGACTAGCAGAAGCACTCGTTCGTGCGGCCCTTTCTGAGCACAAACGCCACGGCACAATCGCCGACAACATCACCGTGGTCGTGGCGCATCTGTCACCCAGTGCTGAACCGGAACAAGGAGGATCCCGTTGAAAGCGCCCTATGTCCTTCCACCTCTCGAGACTGGACAGCACGGATTCCACGTCGAATCGATCTACACGCCATTCACAAGATACATACTCAACAATTTCGAGGGCGACCCAAGACTGAGCAACAACTGGTGCCCCGCAGTTGTCCGGGACACGGAGACGGGCGCATATCACGTGGTCAACCACAGCGAGTACCCCGTATACGTCGCGATGAGCGTACCGCTTAAGTCATCCAGTTTGTCATACAGGCAGGTGAAACTTGATGCAGCAGAACCTGAACACAGACTGGGTAGCCACACCTACGGCGCAGTACTCGAACAATTACCCAGAGAAGCACGCGAATCAGGAGACGCCCGCGATGAGCGCAAAGGCAATCGCTTTGCACTGTCAGAACCTGGTGCCCGTTACCGCATAGCGGTTGGACCACCTCCAGCGTTTGCAGTCCACGCCATCCGCCGCCAGCGCGAGTACGTTGTACTGGTCGACACGCCCGAAGCAGGCCCCGACACATCGAATTCGGATCTTATCCCGACTTTCGTACCGAACGAGCATATCGAACAGCTTTCATCCAACGAACACATTGCTCGGGCGCTGCGCGAATGGCTACACGACGACAAGCACAAAAGCACTCTTTTCTGGTTGACCTTTCGTGAATATGAATTCATTATCGGCGGGTTCTCGAATCCCAAAATCGTCAGAAAAGGCAAGATAGAAGAGTGGCTTGGAAGCTACTCGATCAGCGAGACAGGCGTATTCAAGAATCTCCACAGAGTCATGGATAAGCATTTCGACGATATCAACAAGCTGTCATGGGCAAGCGAAGATGGCCTCAATCCAGGGATGAGTCGTTGGCTGGTTGACCACCACGTACTCACTGTCTCGGACGTCACCGACTTCGACAACGAGATGAAGAAGGTACACGGTTCGGGATGGACGTCGCTGTTCGGTTGACACAAAGAAGCTGCTGAAGCAGAAAGTGAGCGGTGTTCACGAACAGTCGGCCTCTAGACTCCGAATACCAATTCCCACTAGGTCTCGCGAGGTCGGCGGTGTCACAGCGTTACCGCACATCCGGACGTCTCGTTGCTTGGTTCCCCCGCGTAGAACGTACGAGGACGGAAATCCCATTGCGCCTTTGAGTTCCGGTACGTCGAGCATTCTGAAGGACAGGTCTTCGACGGCGATCGGTCGGCGTGTGGACTTTCGATGGTGAGCGGCAGCGGGCACGACCAAGCCATGGTGGTTACCCGATGCCGTCACGGTGCAGAGAGCGTCGCTGACCGATCGCGCAGTCGAACCTCCACCTCGCAGCTCTGCGATGAACGGGGTGATCACCGCATGATGGCGGCCGCCCGCGGATACGGTCGACAGCGCCTCCGAGGTTCGATGATTCTTCGACTGGCCCCGCAGCACCGACACGAACGGCTCGAACACCGGGGCCCGCCCCTCAGACGGCCGTGATCTTGCCTGCCGATACTCGAACAGCGTGCCCGCGGCTTCTCTCGCGTCCTCGGCATGCGGAGCTGCCCAATACCGGTCGATGCCGGCCTGGATTCGTGCGATCGTTTTCGGCTTCAACGGACGAGTGCGGTCCCCTATCCGCTGGCCGGTCTTGGTCCAGTCGATGATGGTCGAGGCAGGGAGCCAGTCGGGCTCGAGCACGGTGTCCGCACACGCACGTGCGGGGCACCGGTAGGAGTACTGGCTACGGTACTTACCCACAGCCACCCCTGGGTTCTTCCAGGCCTGCAACGCACGCACGGGCCCGCAGCGAGAGCAGGTTGCCGGCGGACGGACCACGGTCTCGAAGTCAGGTGCCCGGTTGCCGGCCTTCCAGAAGCACACATAGAGGCGATCGCGGGACTGCGGCGCTGGTGTCCCAAAAGTCCATGAGTGCATCGAATTCAGGCAGATAAGGCGATGTTCGTAAACGAGGGCGTGCATCGCCGCGATCCATGGCCTGTAGAGAGGCCATGAGTAGATCTCGACGACGTTCTCGACGAAAACCAATTCGTATCGGTGATACTCGGTGAACCGAACGACGTCCCACATCGTCGCCCTCGATCGCTCGGCGGCCTCGGACGGTAGGTCGTCGGACAGTAACGAGATCTGCGCGGCGAGGCGCTTGGCCCCGCGAGCATTCGAGTGCCAGGTGCATTCGGGGCTGAACCATCCGATTGTCGTGCGAGGAAACAGCTTCGGAGTGATCTGAGAGAGGTCCGCGAGGATGTGCTCGGTGTGCTGGTGGTTGTACTGGTGCGTCTCGATTGCCTTGTCCCAGTGGTTCGACGCTGCCGATACCCTCACCCCGGGGATGGCGATCATTCCGGTCGTGGATCCGCCGGCACCGCAGAAGAAGTCCGATGCCGTGATGTCGAGCGATCCACTCATCGTCCGGCTCCGTCGGGCACGCTGTCCCACACCCGTCGGTCGAGGATCCGGCCGGCGGCCTTACGGCCGACTCGTCGAACTTCGGTGCCGTCGTCGAAGTGGTGGTAGTCACGGAATCTGGCGATCACCTCCGCTGGTGCCCACTCGCCCCACTGCTTGAACAGAAAGGGCACATCGGCAGCGGTGCACTGGTCCCGGATCTCTCGTACCCATCGCGGATGCATAGGCCGTGCCCCGCGGCCGGACTCACCGCCGACGATCACCCAGTCAAGCGCTGGTTCGCGCTCGCCGCCGCATTTCGAGTCTTCGACCGAACGGAGCCCGTCGCGAGTCAGCGCTCCTCCGATTCTGCTGGGTCGTAGGCGCGTGAAGTCGATCGGTCCGAGGAGCGGTTCGGCAGAGACGAACCGAAGAGCTGCAGGCGTGTCCAGCAGCGCCCATACTCGCAAGGTCTGCAGTCTTCTGGTCTTCGGCCGAGACGCCGATCCACAGGTTCGGCAGCGGCCAGCTCTGGTACCAGACATCGGCGGGGCGGAAGGCTGCGACGACGCCAGCGATGGCGTCGTCGACGGCGCGGCGGAAGGCATCGGACTGGAGCAGTGCCCGCATCCGAGCGGGTCTCTTGGTAAGCAATTGAAAGGTGTGCTGGCGGGCGAGCGCGATCACCGCGAACACCCGGGCGATGTAGTCGTCCGGGATTGCTGGATGGAAGAGGTCGCTCATCGAATTCACGAAAATCCGGCGTGGCCGGCTCCATCGCAGCGGCTGGTCGAGCTTGCCGGGGCGCATCTCGACGTCGAATCCGTGCTCGAAGTAGTGCCCCGGTGTGCCGCGGAACCGCTCAGCGAGGGTTTGGGCGTAGCAATGATCGCAGCCCGACGAGACTGCGGTGCAGCCGGTGACCGGGTTCCAGGTTGCGTCGGTCCATTCGATGGCCGTGGCGTCGCCCATCATCGCTCTTCCGGGTCGTGGAGGGCATCGAGGAGCTGGAATCGTAGATCGGCGTCAATCGCGAACGAGATCCCCCTGCTGGGCAATTCGATCGTGTAGCTGTTTCGATCAGGTGCGGTCGTGATGATCCATGGGTTGGGGTGGAGCGGGACAGCGTTTGTGTCGGTGGTGGGGTCGGTTTCGGTCATGGCGTCCTCCGAACGTTGGGTCATTGGCTGCAGACGCTCGACGCTGTTTGCGCATCGGCGCTGGTGATGTCGAGGTCGTATTTCGCGGCCACGGTGAGATACGAAGTGACGTAACGGCATTGGTATGGCGCGTTGGGTGGCAGCCAGGTGTCGATTCCCTTGTCCGACTTCTGCTGATTCGTACGTCCGTCCACCGCGAGCAAGTTGATGTCGACGGCGTTGGCGAAGGCGGTTCGCTGGTCGATCGACCAGGCCCACGCCCCTGCGTCCCACGCCCTCGCCAACGGGTACACGTGATCGATCTGAATCTTCCCGAGGTCGTCGATCGTCGATCCTGTGTAGGGGTCGTGGAGTATCCCTGCTGCGACTTTGCAGTCGCGGGTTCCGGGCTTGAACTCGACGTCGATCAGTTGGGTTGCCAGGACGTCGTTTCGAGTGTCACAGCCGTTGTGCGATCCAGGGGCGGACGAGTCATCGGTCCACGCCGGGCCGAACACGCACCCTGAGCCCTTCTTGCAGGATCGGTCGTATCCATCGACGTCTGCGAGCGAGTCCACCGTTTCGAGCTGAGCGAGGAGCTGCGCGATGGGTACAGGCGTGCTCGCCGCGGCTGGGTCTGGGGTGTCGACCACCGCTGGTCGTGAGAGCGGATCGGCGTGCGTTCCGAACGTGTACGTCCCGACCGCGAGTACGGCCATCACGATGGGCACCGCGATG
This sequence comes from Rhodococcus sp. 05-339-2, assembly GCF_002258965.1. Taxonomy (NCBI): domain Bacteria; kingdom Bacillati; phylum Actinomycetota; class Actinomycetes; order Mycobacteriales; family Nocardiaceae; genus Rhodococcus; species Rhodococcus sp. 05-339-2. The sequence goes on along the minus strand of NZ_NOYW01000019.1, from coordinate 163,931 downwards.
CGGAGTCGTCCGCGCGCGCTCATCGAACCGCCTCCGCCGGCAAGTCGGCATGCCCGCAGCTTCCGCGCCGCCTACGGTCCGAACGGTCTGACCAACGATGCAGTAGTGCCAGAGTCAGAGCCGAGAAGGCAGCGAGCAACGTGCCGGCCAAGGAGATGACCAAACTGACGGTGACCAGATCCTTCACGATCGGCAGAGCCCCGTTGAAGATCGCGAGCATGCCGACGACGTAGCCGACACATGCAAGCGCAACAGTGCGAGCCTCGCGGCGGCCATCTTCGGCCGCGAGGTGGCGCTCTACGTCGTGGATGAGGCCGTCTCGGCCGGATTGTGGGTCCATCAGGGAGTCCTTTCGTAGTGAGCGCGATAGCAAACGCAGTCCTGCACGGGGTAGATAGCGTCGCGGTGAGGTCTGTGACAGCCGGCCACTGAATCGCACCCCAGGAGCGTTCTCCTGTGGCCGCACCGGGCGGGCAATATGCGCCCGGGTGTCACAAGCGTTGCGAGTTCGGGGCCGTCGGGTACTGGTCTAGTGGCCGGTCGCCGGGATGGACCGGGCCGACGTTGCGACGCCACGGCCCGGTCAGGTAGTCGTAGTGCTCTTGAGTGAAATCGGAACCGATCAGATCTCGTACGACCAAGCCTCGGCCGACATCGCGGGCAGCGACTCTGGCAGCCCCGCATCCGAGGACGCCGAGCAGGTTCATGGTCGCTGTGAGTTCGTGACGCCGATTGTCGCCGCAGGCCGCCGTGTGGGCAGCGTGTGTCGCTTTCCGCCAGCCGGGTGCGCACCACCACGCGGCGCTGACCGTCTCCGGTGCGGTTTCCAGCAGATCGGACTCGACGTCGAGGGTGCGCGCCAAGTCGAACACCTGCCGCCACCGCAATCCGAAAACCACCTCGAAAACGTGGTCCGTCAGCTCATGGTCAGGAACGGTTGGTCGGAAGCGGTCGGCGGCGTTCGGAGTAGCAGCAAAGTACCTCTCAGACAGGCCGTGTTGCATCCGGCGATGGACTTCGCTGGCGATGGCGCTGTGCGCCTTACTGTTCGAGCTGCAGCCGGTACTGCCGGCAGCTCGTGCGTGCGGTGAGAGGTCGACCGAGGGCGGCCGCGTTGTCGAGATCGAGGATTGCATGGGTACTCCCGTTTCTGTGGGACAGATGGTCGGTCTGTCGATCAATTTCTGACTGGTCTCTGTGCCGCTATGCGACCAACAACGCGGCGCGATATCACTCTGCTGCTTAATTTTCCGATCTTTCAGCGCCGTCCAGCCAGTCACCGATCCTGCCGCGGACGGCGTCACCACCGGGGGGATCGTCGTAGGCGTCTTCGAGCGCTCCCCGCGCTCCGGATGAGATGACCGCGAGATCGCAGTCTCGTGTGTCGGCCCAGTCGCCCCACGTCCATCCCCTTCCTGCGTCGATGTGAAATTGTGTTGCTGCAGCCGGAACACCGTCGACGAAGACTTGGATGTGGGTAGGACCATCTGGATCGCGGACGACGATCACCTCGATCCGAAGTGCGGGGGCGAATTTTCTCGTCACGATGTCGCACCGGCCAGACGCTCCGGTCTGTCGAACTCCCCTGCCGCCCGACTGTTCGAGTTCACAGTCCGGTGGCGCTGCGACGAAGCCTCTCTCGGTGGTCGCACACCCTGGACGGGATCGGTATCCATTGCGCCACTGCGGCGTCGAAGCAGCCACTCGATCCCAGTTGCTACAGCACACGCCGAGCAAGAAGCGGCGAACACCATCGCTACACGGCGCGGATCTCCGTCGATGGCGGCATGGTCGGTCCGGCGTAGCAGTGCAGCCCAGGCCAATCCGGCAAATGCAGCAAAAACCGCCAACACTGCCGCCACACCACGCGCTACGGCCAGCGCGCAGTCTCGCGGCGAACCCGAACTGCTCGCAGGTCCATGATTCCTACCGTCGATCCGGACGAGGACTCTCATATTCGACACACCTCTGCTCTTCTCGGAAGTCGGATGGTCAGTCCGCTCATCTGGTGAAAACGGCGACAACAACGAAATGGTCGACGCCGCGGCTTCGTGGAACCACCCACCAAGCCGATACGCCAGGACACTACCCACCGGACCCGGAGTTCGCTAGGGCTCAGCAGCGAAAACGTCCCCGGCGCACCCAGTGCCGGGGACGGGCCTGGGGCGAGCAGCGACCCGGCGCACCGAACCGCCGCTCACTCCTCTCCCCAAGGCGTCCCCTACTCGGTCCCGTACAGCTCGCAGCGGTAGTGGTCTTGACCGCGTTCGTCCACGGCGTCCCAATCGACGCCGACGGCGTCGGCAAGGTGCCGCAGGTCGCCCAGAAAGTCTCCGAACACCGTTGTCAGCTCCTCGGTTTCGAGGCCGATCGGCCTGGCGTATGCGATCAGCCCTTCGGCAGCGTTGGCCGCTCGAACACCGTTGTCCCGGCTTCGGGTATCGAGGGTGTAGCCGATGCGCGGACGCTCGCGTCCCTCGACCGATGCGCGGAGTTCTTTCGACGTCTCGATGCCAGGTAGTCGCTCGGCCTTGTACTCGATAGATGCGTCGGACATGTTGTGTGCCTTTCTTTTTGTGGGAATCGCTACACGATGGGCGTGCAGTGCAGTGCGGCCATCAGGCCGGTATGGATGGCGTGAGCCGGGGATGGTTCGGCGTGTTGGAGGACGTGGGCGGTGGCGTCATCGATGACCACGGTCATGTGGGCTCGGTGGCGGGTGAGCATCACGCACGCTCTGCCGGAGTCGAGATTGAACGGCTCGGCTGTCCGGTACCCGGCAAGCGGGTGCAACACGACAACGGCGGCGCGTTCGAGGCCTTGCAGAGAGTTTGCGGTGCCGACAAGTACGTCGGGGTGATCCGAGAGCAAGGCCCGGACAGCGGCAGCCTGCGTGACATGAGGGACGACGACAGCCAGGTCCGCCGCTGTCATGGCCCGCTGCCCGTCCGGTGTGGTCACATCGGCGTCCAGCAGTTCTCGCGCGCGCAGGGCGCACTGTGTGGCCAGGACGGGGTCGGTTGGGCCTCCGATGACCCGCACTGGCCGATGCGCGAGTTCAGGCAGGTCGGGGCCGCTGGAATCGGTCAGATGCTCCGGTGGGCGACGGGAAGTAAAAGGCAGGCCGGGGTAGAACAGCGGTTGAATGAGGGCCGTTGTCCTCGCGCCGAGACGCCAGGTGTGTTGCAGACGGACCACGCCGACCGAATCGCCGTGAGCTGCTTGCAGAGCGAGGGGGGCAGGCAGGTTCGGTGCGGTCTCGCTGCCCTCCCACCGCGATACGTCTCCTGTGACCACCGGATCGATCTGTCCGGGGTCTCCGACGCAGACGACCTGTCGAGCCATCGCGCCGAGCGCCCCCAGATCGGCGTAGGTGCATTGCCATGCTTCGTCCACGATCAACACATCGGCACCGATTCGGTCCGGGTCCGAGAAGAGCCACCGCGCCGTGGTACCGATGAGAATTGCGCCAGTCTCATTCGACCACCGCACTTTTCGTCCTGCCACTACGGGAGTGTTTCCACTGTCGGGGAGGGGCGCTTTCGCTTTCCAGATCAACGCTGCTCGATCTGTCAGCGCGCCGAGCCGACGTGCGATTTCCACGGCTTGTTCTCGGGTTTGCGCCGCGATACCCACCCGTAGGTCTGCGCGATGGGCCAAGGCGGCGGCGAGCAACGCGACCAGTCGAGTTTTTCCTGCGCCCGGTGGTGACGGGACGACGACGGCGGGGTCTCCGGACCACACAGAGAACAGCACGCGTGCAGTGATCGGGTCGGCCATGATCTGTGATCCGGGCCAGTGGGCGGGCGATGACGGTTCGGTTCCCGTGAAAGGTGTTGCGGCGGTTTTCGGGGTGTCCGTTCGGGGTGCGACGATACGCATTGTTGTGCCGTTCTTCTTCTAATGTGTTGTCAGTGAACATTTTTGATCCCCTAGTGATCCTGGACATCCTCTGCACCCGCTATCAGGACATCGAGCGGGACTTCGCGGCGCACGGCGCTCGGGGCTTGTCCGGTCGAAAGCCAGGAACGGCGAGCGCGGTACAGATTCCAGTACCTCGCCCGTCCTGCTCGCATCGTCGCCGGTGAAGGCGGTTGGGGCATCAAGGTCACCTGGTCTCCGTCGTTCGGTGCGTGCGCTCCGACCGAGCCGAGACCGAGCGTCAGTTTGCCGTTGACCACCTGTGCGGACGTGACGTCGGCAGAGAAGCGCTCGAAGAATTGATCGAGTGCTGATCCGACCCATCCCGTAACTGCCGAATCAACCCGCATCCTCGAGTCCAGCCGGTCGCAGGTCACCGACACCGAAACGTTGCGGCGGCGTGAACCTGTCGGCGGTGCCGCCACCGATGCGATGCCCTGGGCCACGTGTCCCGTGTGCAGCGCTCGTACTCGCCACAGTGGATCACTCAGCAACGCAGCGGCTTTGAGGTCGGCGGCATCGCATCGGGTCCGTAGTCCCATGGCTGCACTAGCTGAGTTGTCCGGCCGTGACCAGTCGTGGCCCGCAGTCGTGGCCGACAATGTCCGATCCCAGGAGTATCGGTCATCGTCGTGTATCGGATCGAGAAGCGGCAACAGCGGTCCCGTTGCGATGCACGCTGCCCACTCATGCAGGCCTGCGACGCTCTCGTCGGTAATGCCGAGCCAGGAACGCCATGTTCGGGCCGCTCGCTCGGCGTCGGGCGCAGTGCCGAGGACCAGACGCGAGGACGACGCAGCAACCAGATCGATCACCGCCGACGTTCCGGGATGGTCGGCCCGATCGGCCCACCATCCGATCATGGCGGCAGCCCCCGCTATGTCCGGATCAGGGTGGTGGGCGTGCGCACGCGCCAGGGCCAGCAGGCTCGGTATCGTCGCGGCGTCATCAGTGAGCAGCATGGCCGGTTCAGCCGTACCCACCGTCGTTGCCCCGTTGCGAGCGAGCAGGGCCAGAGCCTCGGTGTCGTGCGCGGACTCTTCGGTGCATCCATCTCGAGCGACGGACACGGCCAGCGTTGTTCCTCGCGTGACCGCACGCACGGCCACTGCGGTCGTGGACGGCTTGAAGGTTGCATGTGCCAGCCGAGGGACCGGTTGCATCTTCTCGGCGGCGTAGAGGCGTTGCGCGAGGTCGAACCACTCCACGCTCATCGCTCGTCACCGTCGACGAGGATCAGGGCGTTGCTCGCGCACTCCCACCCTGCGCGCAACGCCATTGTGGCGGCGTCGGCCGCTGCGCTGGCGACGACGATGCGGATATCGGCGGCGGCGATTCCAGTGCCGGTGAGCACCCTGTCTGCGTACTTGAGCAGTTCCACGGGTCCGCTTTCGTTCATCGCGTGGCCCCCGATCCGACTGGCACGTGCACCGTCGATGCCCATGCCGGTGTGACGCCCCTACCCTGGACGCCGCCGATGATTGCGCACACCAGGTGCGACCTCGTGGGCCGGTCGGGCCAGGGTGTATCGCCATCGGTCAGCACCACGACGACGTGGGGTGCAGGGCGCGCAGCGTTGGCTGCGGCGATTCCCACCCTCATATCGGTTCCGCCACCACCAACCAACGTCACATCAGCGACCGATCGTACGTGTTGTGCCGTAGTGGATTTGGCGTCACACGCCAGAATCCGAACCCGGTCGCGTGCGATGCCACCAGCTTTGAGAACTCCCGCCACTTCGCCCATCGCGGCATCGAGGTCTGCGCTCGTCATCGACCCGGACGTGTCGATGACGAGCGAAACCGTGATCGACGGCCCCCGCATAGCCGGGGCGACGATTCCAGGAATGCGACGACGGGAGGGACGGGAGTACGAATAGTTCGTCCTACCCGCCTGCTCTGCCAACGCACGCCGAATTACGGCCCGTAGCAGACGATCCCACGCCACAGTCGGCGGGGCGAGAACATCAGCTGCCCACCGGACCAGTCCCGCCGGGGCACTACCTCGACCGGTACCAGCTGCTTCGCGAACTGCCTGCGCGACAGATCGGCGCACCAGGTCCGCTTCCGCATTGTCCAGTCCCTCCGTGATCACTTCTCCCGAGCCGATGAGTTCGCCGGGGACCGCAGGGCACCCCGATCCTGATCCGCATCCCGGATCGCCTTCAGCGCCAGCGAGTTCGACGGCAATCGGTTGCACAACCGGGTCACGTAGGTAGTCGTAGTACTGCTCGGCTGTGTCTCCGGGAAGGCAGCCGAACGATTGAGGGGTGATCACCCCTTCGGGCAGGCCGACTCCCGCAGCCAACAGGTCGTCGTTGATTTCGGCGTCGGCCGCGAAGTTCCACACCAGGTGATCGATGGGCTTCCCCAGAGCGGCGGCGCGGTCAGCATGTGCCCGCAACAGATGCCCGACCTCGTGCAGTAGCACTGCACCGACCATCGGCACCGGCCATGCGCAAGGCCCGATCAACAGATCCGGGTCCAAGTACAGCCGCCACCGAGCATCCACCGCGAAGGTACCCAGGCCCGGTGCCGCCACGGGTTGGGCTGCGAACAGGGCGCGCATGAAGTAGGGCATGTGTTCGGCCGACACCAGCCGTGCGAGTCGGAACGCTCGCATTTCAGCCGGTTCGAGCGCGCGCACACCGCTCATGCCGCTGCCTCGACCAAGCCCGCTGCCACCAGCATCGGTGCAAATCGGCGCGCGCTGGCCGGAACGGAGGCCTTCGCCGGTCGCGCTTTCGCCAGGGTTCGTGCCGCAGCCCCGGCTACGTCGGGCGCTCCTGCCTCGGCGGCGGCAATCAGCGGACCCCAGGCGTTGCGCCACGCTTCGACAGTGCCGCGCGAGGCCGCCCACGCCGTCACACCGGACAGCACGGCCCACACCAGATCAGGACGCGAGCGCCAATCGAACGCTGTCTCGGGGTTTTCGACAACGGCTACGGGGTCGGGGAGGTCGGCGTTGCGACGCCATTCGAGGAACTCGACACCGGTGCCTTCCCCGATCAGGCCGAACACCACCGCGTTGGTCGCGGCGTTGTCATCGTCGCGAAGATGTGGCAACACCTTCGCGAGCATCGACCAGGTGCGCCGAGACGGCCATGCGCCACCTGTCTGCACTCCGACCTTCGGGAACGCATCGAGCGCCTCGGGTGCACGCTGGATGTACCCGATGATGGAACTGCGCACCAACGCCTCCCGCTGCTCGTCGCTGGTCACCGCACGCGAATAGGCTGTGCTTGCCCAACCCGTGGCCATGCCGTCGAGCCATTCATCGACAGACGGCGTGAACTCGATGTGGCAGAAGCGGTTTGCCAAGGGGGCCTCCAACTCGTACCCCCCTGCTGCGCAATCGGGCGGATTTGCACCTGCGATGACCCGAGTCTCCTTCGGCAGTTGCAGATCACCCACCTTCAAATCCAGTGCGACTGCCAGCATCGCAGCCTGAACGGCCGGTGGACTCGTGGTCAGCTCGTCCAGAAAGAGGTAGCCCCCGCCCTCTGCATGTAGCCGTCGCGCCCAATCCGGGGCCTCCAATCTCACTCCACTCTCACGGACTACCGGCAGGCCTGCGAAGTCGGCAGGCTCCCGCAAGGACCCCAAGACCGTTTCGCACAACACCCCTTCGGATGCAGCAAGTGCTCGAACCAGGCTCGACTTCCCCATACCCGGCCCCGAAATCAACAACGACGGGACACCAGCCCTTCCGCACGCATCCACAACAGTTACCGCAGTCGCCAAATCCGGCATTTGAAACTCCTCGAAAGATGGGCAAGATGGTCAGTCTCGCCAACAACAGAACGCCTCAATCATACCGCGCCAGAACGCTTTTCACCCAGTCACACCAACCGCCACTGTCCCCGGCGCACTCAGTGCCGGGGACAGTGGCGGTCCGGGCTCAAAAAGCACCGGACCGCCACGTGTGCTGGGTGAAGTGTCCGGGTCCCTCGATATCGTCGAACCCACTCGAAAAAGGCCGGGTCGCCCGAAAGAAAGGACCCAACACGTGACACCGCTCGAAACAGCCATCGCCGCGCCACTGCCCCCGCCCGCGGCGGCGGACATTTCGTCATGGCGCTCGGACGCATTGTGCGCACAGACAGACCCCGAGGAGTTCTTCCCGCCCCCGGGTGGAGCAACCAGCAGAGCAAAGCGGGTCTGCGCAGAATGCCCCGCCAGAGCTGCTTGCCTCGCCCATGCACTGACGTACAACGAACAGCACGGCATTTGGGGCGGAAAGACACCACGAGAGCGCCAAGAGCTTCAGCACACCACAGCCACAGAGAGCCGGCCTACCCGGCATCAACAACAGGCGCTCACGATAGCCACGCTTTCGGCCCAGAACGTCCCAGTCGAGTCCATCGCAAGCCAGCTCGGAATCACCACCCGGCAGGTGTACCGAATACGCTCCCGCACAGCGTGAATCAACGCGCGAGTCGCCGGTCAAACCTGCCCGGTGATGCCGACCCCGTTATAGTCGGCGCGGTCAACCGCGGTTGATTGTTGAAGCGTCTCGACTTGCGTCGCTCCTCGCTGAAAGCTTCTCGCCGCAGGAGATGTCTTGGCCGGCGAGAAGGTCCGCAAGAACGACCGCGCGCGCCGCATGGGCCAAGATTTCGGCAGGTAGCGGTGGACCATCGAGGGTTCGGATTCGCATAGTTGTCAGTATGGCGTTCGACTCCGACAAGTTGCTGTCCCGCAACGTTTCCGGTGCCGATTCACGGGTCACTGGGGTGTCCATGGCATGCATACCTCGCGCATTCTCGACCAGTGCATGTGCGGTGGCCGTATCGCGCCTCGGCCCAAACCGCCTGTTTCGACTGTTGGTTTGCCCTGCAGACAGATCCGTGGGCTCAGGCGACCGAGGTGGCCGTTCGGATGGAGGTGGCCGGCCGACCAGGCATCGATGTCGACGGGATGCACTTCCCATCTCAGCACCTGCCCCTCACCCTGGCTGCGCTTCTTCCCGATTGCATCGATCGATGCCAGGGTTGCGCTCACCCGGTCGATGTCGCCGACACCTCGCCAGAGCACAGTCCGCGTGGAGGTCAGTAGGAGCGGCATCTGGCGTGCGCGATATCGGCCCTGCCGGTCGGAGATGACCGATGGTCGGTACCTCGAGAGTTGCTCGAGCGCACGGTGGTCGGGGCGTCCGCTCCAGTGATGGATTTCCGGGGCGTCGACCGGGTCTTCGGGATAGGCGTATGTAGCGCACCAATGCCAGTCGTCGCCTCCCCCCAGAGTGCACCGAGCGAGTGGCAGATCCAGATCGGCGGGCACTTCGTCGGGGCCGGCGGCTTCGAGGTACTGTCCGCGGCCCCGAGCAGCGGCTTTCTCGTCTTCCCACATCTCGGATGCGAGCAAGCCATCGAGGCTCGTCGCCCATGGAGCTGCATGCGCAAGTCCGACCGCCAGGTGTGCTTTCACCTCAAACGGCCTCATCACGTCAGCGCCTCCATGACTTCCAGCGCCTCCTCACGGCGCTCTCGAAGATGGGTTCGCCAGTCGAGCTCCTTCGGGTCGTCGCCGGCGAGAAGGGTCCGCTCGAAGCTGGTGCGGACGAGACCGTGTCCGATAGCTGTACGCCCGCCGATGGTTCCGGACTCGACGAACCTGCCGACGACGTCGGAGAAGAAGGCCACGTCCAGATCGGTTGCGCGATCGAGACGCAAGAAGGACTCGAATCGTGTACCGGCAGGCAGTGTTTCGATCTCGTAACGCATCAGAGAGCTACCGTCGACGGTGGCTGCGTCGGTTCGGGCGACTGTGGGGAAGTCATGATCGGTGGAATCGTCGAACCGGCTGTATCGTTCGAGCGCCATGGTGTCGAATTGGCTCAAGACAGCACGGTCAGGTGCGGGACGGCTCATGAGGTGGTCGGTTTCGAGGACGTGCGGAATCACTTTGCCCACGCGGAGACAGCCGTCGATCATTCGACCGCCGCCGCTGCCGCCAAAGACGCTGACCTGTGGGTTCAATGTACGGAGCCGGTGGAGCCGTTCGCCGGACAGTGGCTCTCCGGTGACCTTGGTCAGGCTGCCCCCGTTCCGAAGTGTGTGAGCTGCAGACAAGCTGAGAAGCCCTTCGTATGCAAGGGCGTCCCGTAATAGCTCCTCTCCGATCCGCCGGAGCGCCCCTCGGAAGGAGTTGCCGGACACAATCGGAACCAAGGCTGCGGAACCGTTGGGCTGCAGTATTTTTTCGCGCCGGAACAAGGTCGTTGTGGTGGCGCTGTGTTCACCGCGGTGCGAGATCGCCGAGACCGCTGTGATGTCGAGCTGCCAGCGCAGGGTCGAGGTCACTTCTGCCTCCTGGGCGATGTAGCAGTCGCTGTGGTGGCCCGGCGCGCTTGAACAGCTTCGGCCACGATCCGTGTTCGGAGTACGAGGGCGGTGGTGTTTTCCCGTAAGAGGGTCAGGACCGGTATCGATTCCTCGCGTAGAAGGACCGATAGTTCGAGGCGTTGTTCTTTCGTCGACGGCGCTGACTCGAGATCGGTTGCCACGGTGCTCCACCATCGATCGAGGTCGGCTCCGCCGGTGTATGTCGCGACCCGGACTCGGTCTGGCAGGTGGTGGTCCCAGTACAGCTCTCTCCGGCGTCCCACCCACCCGGTGTCCCAGTTGATTCCGTAGTGCAGCAGCAGCAACAGTCGTTCGGCTATTGCTGCTGCACCGGTGACGGGCGGCAGGAAGCTGGCTGCGTCCAGCCAGGTTTGGGTCGGTGTCGTAGCTCTGATCGGGGTCATGCCGTGCCTCTGGTTGACGTTGAAGCCGTCGCTGCGAGGTCGAGGTACACAGGCCGCTCTCGCCACGGATCGAGGCTGTCCCAATCCGCGAACACAGACGTCCACGTTCGATGCGGAATGTTCTTGAGCGTGCTGAATGCCGGCGCTGCGCGCGCAAGGGCGGCCAGGGAGAACCCTCGCCGTCGCAATCGCACGACTGCGCTCAGGCGTTCCGCGTCGTGCTCTGTCCATGGAAGCGCGATGTCGTCGACGGCGACCCGACCCCACCGGGCATGAGGAAGAATGTGCTTGCGCCCAGGACGTAACGGAACGACGACGGCGGACGTCGGAGAGATCGCTTGTCCCAGAACGCGACGTAAGCGGGTCTTCGACAATTTCGTGGCACGCCGTGGATCGCTGGTGACCAGCAGGAGGTCCGAGCGAAGTGCCGTTGTCGTGTACACCCAAACGCAGACGCGACACATCGTAGGAGCCGCAACGTCTACCCACCCGTCGAACCCGGTGAACGTTCTCGACACAGTCTCACGCACTCGCCGTCCGGAACCTTCTGTCGCGCCACCGCACCGCGCGCACGCGGAGTCACCTGAAACTCCGGTTGGTGGCCACGAAACCGCAAATCCTGTCGCGGCCTCGTAGGCGGTCGTCACAACGTCGAGCGCTGCTCTGCCCCTTGATAGTTCGGCCATATCTGTACTCTAACGGCGCGCCCGGACACTACGGACAGGCCAACTTTCACCGGCACAGTCCAACTCACCAAGGACTCGGGCCGGGCGCTGGTGCGTGCCGGCCGACGTTGGCAGGAAAGTCGTCGGCGAGCAGAGCAGCCAGCTCAACGAACGCGCGTTGTGCAGGCTTGCCCAGTAACTCGAGATCGATGGTGTCGCCTTCGGCAAGGTGGTCGTCGTACGGGACGACCTGGACGGCGCGAGTGCGTTCTGCGAAGTAGGACTTGAGTTGCTCGACATCGAGGGCGGTCGAGCCCTTCCGTGATTCGTTGATGACGACGACGGTGCGTTTGACCAGGTCGTCGAAGCCGTGTCGCGACAGCCATTCGAGGGTCGCCCCAGCGCTGCGTGCTCCGTCCTTGGCTGCGGAGGAGACCAGGACCAGTGCGTCGGCTTCTTTGAGGACGCCTGCCATGGCCGAGTTCATGAGACCGGTGCCGCAATCGGTCAAGATGATGTTGTAGAACTGTTCGAGGATGCGCAGTGCGGCGGTGTAGTCGTGCTCGTTGAATGCTTCGGAAACGGACGGATCACGCTCGCTTGCAAGAACTTCGAGCCTGCTTCGCGCTTGCGAGGTGTAGCTCCGTACGTCGGAGTAGCTGTGTACTTCTTTGTCCGCGAGCAAGTCTCGCACTGTGCGGTCACTGTCTCGGTGAATGCGGTACGCGAGCGTCCCGAAATCTGGGTTGGCGTCATAGGCAATGACGCGGTCGCCCCGCAGTGCTGCGAAGGTCGATCCAAGCCCTGTTGTCGTGGTTGTTTTTCCGACCCCGCCCTTCATGGAGAGGACTGCGATCTTGTAGTTCCCTCGAACCGGTTGCCGTACGCGGCGCAGGAGCTGCTCGTACTCGAGTTCAGCCGGCGACTGGCCGGGATTGGCTGAACCGAAGGAGAGTCGGTAGAGCCATCGTCGCCAACCTTTGCTAGGTGGCAGTTGCGCACGGCGGATCAGCTCCAGTTCGTCGATCGACCGCGGAGGGGCAACAGCTGCTGTCGGCCTTGCTGTCGGAATTGCTGTGGGCACTGGTTCTACCAACTGAACGGGCTGCGAGGTGAAGGGGCGATGAGCTGTCACTGCCGGAGAGTCGGGGGCGCTTGTTGGCTCCGGGTGAGATGTCGGTGCTGAACTGCCGGCCGACTTGTTGGTGTGCCATTGCTCAACAGCGGGTGCGGAGCCGCCCTGCCCTGGCCAGGCCGAGGGCCGGTCCGGTATTGGTACCTGACCATCGTTGACGCGCGGCGGCCGTGGGGCCGGCTCCGAGGTGGGTCGATGAGCACCAGAATTGGGCTGGCTCGCCGAGGGGGAGCTGCTGGGTGCGGCGCTGGGCCGGTCTCTCGGCACGATTTCGGATGCGACTTTGGACCGGGCTTGGGGTACGTTTTTTGACACGTTTTCATCAGCGTTGTCGGCTGCGATTCTGGGTGCGTCGATTGGCACGAATTCGCTGGCTACAGGCTGTTCACGGGCGGGTTCTGGCTGACCTGCACCTGAGTCCTGGAGGAGGTCACTGTCCTGCCCATCGTGGCGATCTTCCGACCCCCCTTCTGGCTCGGAATCGTTCGACTGATCGGTCGCATTGTTCGCCGCCGACGGATCAACTACCCACCGGGGCAACGCGCTGCCTGGGTCGGACTCTGTGGGACTCATCGGTCGCCACCTCTTCCTCTTGCTCATTCAACGGACGATATCCGGGCGAACATAACACCGGCACCGGACACCTCGAACAACCCGAAAACTGCTGCCGAGCGACCACACGGACGCCCATTGTGTAACCGGTAATTCCGCCTGTTCGGGGTAGCAGCTTCTGCTTCGTCCAGTCTGAAGTGTCCGTGTCCCGACTATCGTTGTGGCGGTGCGTAGCAACGATTTCGACGGCCTCGATCTCACTCGCCTGCGGTCCCTTCGATCCTCGCGACATGACATTTCGACGATCGTCGATCGCGTGGCCGAACACCTCGACGAATTCGATGGGTACGTCGCATTCAGCGGTGGAAAGGATTCCGTCGTTGCTGTTGATCTCGCCCGTCAGGCGGACCCAGATGTCCCGGTAGCTTTTTTCGATTCCGGTCTCGAATACCCCGAGACCTACGCCTACGTCGAGCAGATTGCGACGAAGCTGGGACTGGACCTGCACATCATTCGCGCTGAACCAACGCTGTTGACTGTGATGGCCCGGACCGGGGAATGGGACCACGGCGGTAGCCCGTCGGCTCATGTACCCGCGCGAGGCTTCGAGACCTTGATTGCGCAGCCTGCCCGGGCTGCGCACACCAAATTCGGTGACGGGGAGGTCTGGGGCGTGCGGGCAGACGAATCCAGGAAAGGAACCGGCAGGTGGTCGATGTACTACTCCGCTCTCGCACGTGAGATCAACGAGCGCTGCCAAGGCGCGAGCTGCTGCAGCAACAAAGCGGAGCAGCGTCGACACCACGGGGGGACGGTTCGCCGCAACGATGGAACTGTGGCCTATGGTCCGGTGTGGGACTGGTCCGCGGACGATGTGCTGGCCTATTCCCATCAGCACGAGCTTCCGAGCAACCCTGTCTACGCCAAACTGGCCGCGCTGGGCGCACCTGCAGCGAATCTGCGGGTTTCACACATTCTCGACGGAAATTTTCTCGAATCGGGCAGGGTCACTCGTCTGCGTCGAGGTTGGCCGAGCCTGTTCGAGGAGATCGCCGCAGTGCTCCCTCGAATACGCGAGTTCGTGTAGATCGCCATATCGACTGTGCGCGTGTAGCATTCCTGGTACTGAGATTGCACAGGGTGAGTCGGAGGCACACCACACGGTGGCCTCCGACTACTTTTTCGTGTCGAACCAGGAGATCTCACATCCGGCGACCGCCGCTATCCCTGGCTCATGAAAAATGAGCTTTCAGGGTTGAGCTCCAACAACAGTCGATATCCCGGTCCTGTCCGCTCGGTCTCATCTGTCAGGTTCAGCATCCGACCCACGAGATCGTCTCTGCCGATCTCGCGAGCGAATTCCCTCGCGGTGACGAGACGTTCAGCATGGCGCGCTTCATCGACTGTGGTGAGAGATTTCCGGATCGAGAACCCGCCGTTGTAGGCGGCCTGCTCGGCTGCTCTTGACGGCAGAGGATGGGTCATTTCCTCGAAGGCGTCGTCGGTGAGCGGCGATCTGTTTCCCTCCATATGGTGAAGATTTTCGGCCACCTGTCGAATTGTGGGTGTCGCGCCTCCAGATCCGGAGTGCAGGAGGTATGCCCAGGGGGTCGAGTGCACGAGATAGCGGGGGATGTAGCGCTTGTTTTTGCGGCGTCTCCTGGGGATGAGAGCCGCCGGGAAGTCCGATACCGATGGATCGCCGTGGATCGCTTTGACTTTCTGCGCCGCGGCTATTGCACACCCCCAGTCCAACGAGCCCCACAACGGGTACGGAACGTGCCCACCGTGCACCGCTCTGAGGTTTTGTGCGATCGCATCGTGATAGTGGCCTCCCACGAGAAACCTGTCCTCGGGCCACCCGTTGAAAAAGACGTACAGCGGAATTGCATCTTCGGTCAGGCTCTTGAAGATCAGGTTGTCGTATTGCTTGACTCCCTTCACTGTGTGTCCGAGCTGCTCGTACATGTCGGCATCGTGACTTGCGCGTTTCGCTTGAATTCGGAGCTTGATCCACCGCTCCTCGGCCGAAGAACCGATCCACCACTCCCAATCTGCGCCGTTTCCCGCTTCGACAGCCTTGTCGAACTTCGTCACTCGCAACGACGGAATGTGAGTCTGCAACCGAATCAAATTGAGATCGGTGAGCGTCTCTTCTCCAGGTCCGATGCCGCCTGCAATTCCCGTCTCCATCAGGTCCCACGTGTCGGAAGCAGCGAAATTCATTGCATGGACCATATGGTTGGTCCGAGGGTGTCTACTCATTCCGTAGTCGATTTCAAGCGGTCCTGCGGTCGCGTCGCGATCGCAGTTCGTCGATCCCGGCGACCTTGCCGCTTCCCGCAGCGACTGCAGGGAGCGCACGGATATCGGCAGCCACGTCCGCGACTGTATGCCCGAGCGCGATGCCGAACACGCCCTGCCCACCGCGTAACAAGTCCACAATCTCGTCGTCAGATGTGCACTCGTACACCGAAATACCGTCGCAGAGCAGGGTCACAGATGCCAGACCCTGGGCGTCACGCGCACGCAGGCACTCGATCGCAATGCGTACATTTTGCAAAGACACTCCGGCCTCGAGCAGGCGACGAATCACTTTGACCACCACGATATCGGAGAAGGCATACATCCTTTGCGATCCCGAACCGGATGCAGCGCGGATCGACGGTGACACAAGCCCTGTACGGGCCCAGTAGTCGAGCTGGCGGTACGTTACCCCAGTCACTTGCTGGACCTGGGGCGATTTGTACCCCGGACACCCGTTCACGGCGTCGTCGGCGATGCCGTTCGAGGTCTTGAAAAGCCCCGGCACGATGTCCTCGAACGAACCCTGTTCGCTGCAGCTCACAACTCGCACCCACCCTTTAATCGATCGTTCGATGCACGATACCGCTCGACATCACTCTCCTTTCTCTCCCGGCCAGCGGGCCAGCTCTGCACGTTTGGCCCGCACCGTTACTCGGTGGACAAACCGAGCAGCCATCCGATGAACGGCGTAAGACGAGGAACACCGAACCTGAAGAGCAGAAACACCGCGAGGAAGACGGCTATCGTGACCCGCCTGGATCGGAACTCCGTGAAGGAACGGATCGCTATAACGGCAGTGACTGCCACTACCAGGGAGCAGAAGTTCAGCACGTCGTCGCCGCTCGTCCGAGCAAACCTGCCGATGCAATCGGGCTGAGTGGGGTCATTTCATGGGGCGTGATGCTGTTCATCGCCGCACCGTAACGATTGTGGCACCGATGGCGGAGGTCTTGAACGGAACGTAGAATTCCCCGAATAGGGGAATTCTACGAAGCTTGATCCCACGGGCGTGTCGGACAGTGTTCGGCCACCACCGTCGCCCTGCCGACGTTCAGCATTCGCGATCTCCCGCGCTTCCGGTGGCCGTGAACCCGGATCTAGCGCATACCTGCGCCCTGACAATCACTGCCATACAACCTGTTTCGCAGATGTCATATGCCTGCCCGTTACCTTTTGAGCAGTCCTGAGAACCGAGCGTTACGGGTGCAGGTCGGCCGCGGAATCAGCCTGCGAGAATCACGTTCATCGCATTCAGGAGCGCGCCGACAGCCGGGATTCGGGTCGAGCTCGCCGCACGCAACGAACGCGTCACGGCCGGCTCGGTCGGCAGATACCGCACCCCGGCCGTTCGGACTCGCGCGGTGTCCGGAACCAGCGCGACGGCCAGACCTGCTTCGACGAGGGCCAGTTGGGTCGAATAGTCGGACACCTCGTAGCGGATCGTCGGTTCGACTCCAGCTTCGCGCAATGCGTGCACGAGCGCGGAGTGCGCATCCGACCCTGATGGGCATACCGTCCAGATCGATTCCGTTTCGCCGGAGAGGGTTGCCATCTCACGGCTATCCTCGATCGGTACCGCGAGGTGTACATCCTCGGTGTGGAGGGTGTGGACGTCGATACCTGCGGGGACCGTCGCCGGCCGATGGTCCCAGGACTCGAAGACGACGAGATCGAGGGTGCGGTGCTGGAGGCGGTCGAGCAAATCGATTCCTTCTCCGTCGACGACCTCGGGGCGCAGCAGTGGATACGTGCGAGCGAGGTCTGCCAGAGCTGGGACCACCAGCCGACGTAATGCACTTGCGACCGCGCCTACTCTCAGCGCTCCGGCAACGTCGGTATCGATCGAGGCAAGGTCGTCTTCTGCGGCTTCGGCGAGAGCGGACATGGCGGCCGCACGTGTCGCCAGTGCGCGACCGGCGGGGGTCAGCCGTATCGACCTTCCCTCTCTCTCGACCAGGGTGGTGCCGGCTTCCTTCTCCAACTTGCGGATGTGTTGCGACACTCCAGGTCCGGTGAGGTGTAAAGATTCTGCAGCTCGAGTGACAGAACCTTGTTCGGCTACTGCGGCGAAAACTTTCATCCGATCCCACGACAACATATAAGTGATACTACTGTTTTAGCGGTAGAACTGGCTAGTAGACTTATCGGTTTGTAACTGGTTGCCTTGACCAGGTGACCAGAACCGCGATACCGAGAGCTGACGCCGCCGATCGGGGGGTGGGCGGGAATGCGGCGCTGGTCATCGCCGGTGCCGCGTCGCTGTCGCTGTCCGCCACCTTCGTCAAACTCGCCGATGTCACCTCGGGGACGGCGGCATTTCTACGATGTCTTATCGCGCTGGCGGCTCTCGTTCCGATGGCGCTGTGGGAACTTCACCGACGCGGCGCAATGCCGACGAGGTTGTATCCCATGGCCATTGGTGCCGGAGTCTTCCTCGGAGCGGACTACGTGATGTGGACCGCGAGCATCCTCGACGTCGGTGCCTCGATCGCCACCGTCCTTATCAATGTCCAGGTCGTCGTGCTGCCGCTGATCGCGCTCGTCGTCGATCGAACCGCAATCCCCCGACGATTCCTCATGGCGGTGCCTTGCATGCTGCTCGGCGTTGCACTCGCCGGCGGACTCATCGGCGGAACAGGAGCCGACAACGCGCTCCGCGGGTCCATCCTGGGAATCTCCGCCGGTGCCGCGTACGCGGCCTACCTGTTCCTGAACCGCCGCTCCACCCAGCGAAGCCCCAGCCATCTGGTCACCCCGATCTGTGTGGCCACCGCATCGGCAACGGTCACTGCCGGCATTGTCTCGGCAGGCCTCGGAGACCTCGATCTCGACATCTCCGCGGCCGCGTGGGGATGGATGATCGCGCTCGCTTTGCTCGGACAGGTTGCCGCCTGGCTGTTCATCAGTTCGGGATCCCGATCGCTGGCGGCTAATACCGTCGCGGCCTTACTCCTGCTGCAGCCTGTGCTGGCTATCGCGTTCGGATTCGTTGTCCTCAGCGAGCGACCCACCTGGATTCAACTGGCCGGAGCCGCCGTCGTCGTCGGAGCCGTCTGGACCGCAACCCGACACCCCCACCACCCTGACTCCACTTCAAGCCACGGAAGAGGCCTTCATGACCCCATCTCCGACGAGCATCGATCGAGTCGTCCTACCCACCGATAGCACCATCCCCGTCGCCCGCAGCGCCGAATACGACACCTACTTCAGGATCTCCCGCAGCGCCGACCCGCACGCGTGGGCGGTCAGCGCACTGACCGTCGTCACCGCCATCACCACAGATCTGCCGCAGTCCACTCTGGACAACGACTCACGACTCCGCCTACTCGACGCCCTGGCCGTAGTCGTCGGCGACGCCTCCGCCGCAGCAGCTGTGGCCGCACAGGGACGAGATCCTTCCCCGCTGGCAGCGCCGGCAGACCACAGCACGGACGATCGCACCCCGCAGGCTCCCAACGACGCTGCACGACAAGCGATCACACGCTGGAAGAAGGGCCACCACCTGTTCCACCTGTTCGTCATATCCATGAACAGCCGGCTCGCGGCAGTGCTGGAGTGCCTTGCAAACAAGCAGTGGCCCGCTCTCGCCCACCAACTCACCGAACTAGGGACTCTCTACGCCGGGGCGACCGAGAGCATGCGGTACGCGTCCGATTTCTCACCGGAGATCTACCGTGACTTCGTCCGGCCATCCATGGAACCGCCCTGGCTCGAACCCGGGTTCTCCGCCGTGTTCAACCGGGATCACGACGTGATGCTCACCCGCGCCAAGATCGTCCGTACAACACTCAAGACGGCTGAACTTCCCGGCGTCGCAGCAGATTCCGCACGACGGCTCTGGAAGAGCCAGGCCGAGAACCGGCGCGCCCACCAACTCATCTGCCAACGATTCGTCCCCGGCGGCGATTCACTGCTGCAAGAGCACTTCGACAGCACCGGTCAGAGCAACTGAAACAGAAAGGCTTCGCCCTCTCATGATCACCGTCATCGAAACCTGGCACCTGACCGCCGAAGCGGCCGAGAACGCCCTCTCGGTCCTGCAAGAAATGGACGAACTCCTCGACGACAACGCACACCACCACCCGGGGTGGGCGGGCCACGCGCGCTTCTTCCAGCACGCATCGGACCCCCAACGCGTAACGATGACCTACCCCTGGGAAAGCGCCGAGCACGCCACGCACCTCATCGAATCGGAGACGCCACTACTCGAAGATTTCTACCGCCGGTACTGCGAACGCCCCCGCGAGGTCGTCTTCGCCCACGAGCTGCCGGTCGACGTCGAATGACCCCCGACCCAACAAAGCCGACTGGCGACTGGACTCCCGAGCAGCTCAAAGCCTTCGGCACCGACACCCTCGATCGAATATGTCGACACTTCGCCGCGCTCGACGACGTGCCCGTCACGACGCCGGCCGATGCGGCCGATGTCGCCGACGCGATCGACAGCGAGCTGCCATCCGAGGCAACAGATTTCGCCGACATACTCGACGACACCTGGAACAACGTCGTTCCGCATTTGACGCACTGGAACCATCCACGATTCCACGCCTACTTCAGCAACAGTTCCTCCGGACCGGCCATCCTCGCCGAGATGACCGCTGCGGCATTGAACGTCAACGTCATGTTGTGGAAGAGCGCGCCCTCGGCTGCCGCCGTCGAAGACACCGTCACCAGATGGCTCGCCGAACTGCTCGACTACCCCGCCGCAGACGCACTGCTCGTCGACGGTGCATCACTGGGCACGTTCTACGCGTTGGCCGCCGCCCGCCACCGGGCACAGCCCGAGGTTCGACATCACGGAACATCCGGCCAGAAACCCGGCCGGATCTACACCTCCGACCAGGCCCACTCGTCGGTCGACAAAGCTGCGATCGCTCTCGGCATCGGGCTCGACAATGTCGTACGCCTACCCACCGACGCTAGCGGCCAACTCGATCCTGCTGCTCTGTCGACTCGCATTGGATCGGACGTCGCGGACGGTTACACACCGATCGCTGTTGTCGCCACCGTCGGTACGACCACTTCAGGTGCTCTCGACCCGGTCGAGGCGATTGCGGCCGTGTGCCGCGACCACCGAGTGTGGCTGCACGTCGACGCCGCGTACGGAGGCTTCTGGCGCATAGCCCCGGCCATCGCGCAGGTCCTTCCGTCACTCGCGGCCGCCGATTCTCTCGTCGCCAACCCACACAAAGTGCTCTTCACCCCTATGGAGTGCGGGGCACTGTTCTGCCGTCACCCCGGAGCACTCGAAGCCGCCTTCACACTGGTTCCCGAATACCTGCGTACCGACACCACCGGCGGTATCGACTACATGAATTACACCCTCAACCTTGGGCGACAATTCCGAGCTCTGAAACTGTGGTGGACCCTGCGCGCCTTCGGAATACGAGGCATCCGAACTCGACTCGAACACAGTCTCACCCTGGCGACGAGGCTGCGAGACGCCCTTGCCGCAGACCCGCGGTGGCATCTCGCGAACGATTCGCCGCTCCCCTTGCTCTGCCTCCGGATCTCCTCTGCCGACGGACAGGCGACGCGGAAGATCCTCGAGACCGTCAACAGCACCCACCGGACGCTGCTCTCCCACTCCGAGCTCAACGGCCACTACGTCATCCGAGTGTCCATCGGCAACATCCACACCACTGCCGACCACATCGACCAACTGGTTGCCGAGCTCACCGAGGCAGCCGACGCCGTCGTCGGCACACCCCGTCCACTCGCTTCAGTGACCGTCACCCAACAGGAGGTATCCGCGTCGTGACCACCACCATTTCCACCGAGGCCATGCTGCACGAGAAGGCGGCAGCAATATCCGCCATCGGGCGGTGGTCCGCGGCCAACGAGAACTTGCCGTGGGCCCCGGCCCCCGACTCCCATGCCGTGCACTGGAGTTATGCCGAGCTTCGACCGCTCGCGATCGCGGCAGCCGACATGGTCAAGGGCGACCGAGCAGCTCTACGGGTACTGACCCTCGCCAATCCGGGCCATGCCCGCGAGGCCGCCGTCGGATATCTCTATTCGGGGCTGCAGATCATCAACCGCGGTGAAGGTATGACCCCGCATCGGCACGCGCCGACGGCCCTGCGCTACATGCACGAGGGTGACGGGGCATGGACGGCCGTCGGTGGAACCAAGATGTATCTCGAGCCTCGCGACGTGGTGATCACCCCCGCCGGCGAATGGCATGAGCACGGCAACGACAGCCCCACCGACTCCCCCGCCATCTGGCAGGACTGCACCAACGACCCCCTCGTCGCCGCCCTCGCCGCGACACAGTTCGAGCTCCACACCGACAACACCCACCTCGAGCCCCACATTTTCGCGCAGGACAGACACCACCGAAACCTGAGCGAGCCGCTGCTCTACAAGTGGGACAACGTACTTCGCGCCCTCGGTGAGCAACAGCGGACCCACGAGGCCGACCCGCACCACGCATACCGACACACCCTGCACGCAGAAGGAACCCACGACCCTGTCACACCGGTCATCGATGCTGCATTCACACTCCTACCTGCAGGGATCCGAACACAACCGATGCGGCGCACCGCTTCCGCCGTCTTGATCGGGGCACAAGGGTTGTCCACCATCCACGTCGACGGAAAGCCGTTCCGGTGCAGCGAAGGAGACAGCATCGCCGTTCCATCGTGGTCGACTGTCAGCTACGTCAACGACACCGACATTCCAGCCGTGCTGTTCGAGTTCAACGACGCGCCCGCGATGACCGCCCTCGGTCTCTACCGCGAAGAGAAAGACGCACAACGGTGACACCAACGTCGACCATCACGATCCTGCTGTCCGAAGCCCACATCCTGACGCTCAATGACGGCTCCACTCGACCATGCGGCTTCTGGGCCGAAGAGTTCATCACAGCCCATCGAATCTTCACGGCCGCAAACATACGGACGATCATCGCGACACCCGGCGGCGGCGCTGCGCACGTCGAACCCGACAGCATGCACGCCCCTCACAGCCCAGACCCTGACGGGTACAGAACGTACCTATCCGGTCTGAGCGAGAATTTGCGCGCGCCGGCCGCGCTCGAAACGGTTGACCCCTCTACCGTCGACGGGATCTTTGTGCCCGGCGGCTACGGGCCAGTGGTGGACCTGCACAAGAACTCTCACGTTGGAGAGTTTCTCCGCGCGCTCCGACGGGAGGGGACCCCGATCGCGACGGTCTGCCATGGAACTGCGGCGTTGCTTGCCGACACCGCATCCGGAGCAACGTGGCCGTATGCAGCCCTGACGATGACGAGTTTCTCGGACCAAGAGGAAGCCGATGTAGGACTGCTCGGCACGCTCCCCTTCACCGTCGAGCAGGAAATCCGGCGCCGGGGCGGCACGTACACCGCAGGACACCCGTGGCAGCAGCACATCGAAATCACCGACACCCTCATCACCGGACAGAACCCCGCCTCCACCGAGGCGGTCGCAGAACAGCTGACCCAACGGATCGCAAACTACTCCAGTTCGACTACCCGTTCAGGAACTCGCTAGTT
Organism: Rhodococcus sp. 05-339-2; assembly: GCF_002258965.1. Taxonomy (NCBI): domain Bacteria; kingdom Bacillati; phylum Actinomycetota; class Actinomycetes; order Mycobacteriales; family Nocardiaceae; genus Rhodococcus; species Rhodococcus sp. 05-339-2. Next base: position 141,103 of record NZ_NOYW01000019.1, on the reverse strand, counting down.
CACCGGCCGGTTGACCTCTCGGCTTTGTCCCTGGATGGAACTGCTCGGAACGCTGTAACGTGCGTGGGATTTAGAATTTTATAGGCCTATTCTGTCTGTCAGCACCTGATTGACGTCTTGGCCGAAGTCGCCACGACCAGCATTCTTAACCACTGACCGACCGAAACGAAAACACGACCATGACAACTGACATTACAGATACAGAAAACCCGCCACCCTAGGTCGAGTGACGGGTCTTTCCATCGATTAAAGCGCCGAAATAATGCAAATCAACATTAATATCGAAGGGATCAATGTAGACGCTGCTACAACCAATCCCGTTGTTGCCTTAATTACTTCTGTCACGGCAACAATGATCGCCGCTAAGGTGTATAATTTATCTATCACGATTCAAATAGGTCCTCCATTCAATAGATTTACCGATGCTTTTCCGGCATCCACCAATTATAGCAGGTAATTCACCTTTTCGCTTGAGCAACCCATTCCTCCAAACGATGATAACGAACTCTGCGAAGAGTAGAAGGCAGATACTTTAAGTAGTCCTATTGTCGCATCAATTCTGCCGCGCCGCTGCCCGGCAGACCTTACGGAATTGACCGCTTCGATACCTGCGATAGCACTTCCCGGATCACCGGCCAAAACGATTCAAGACCTCGCCTCAATCACCCCGGAGGCGTCGTGCATGCTGGGACCACTCTACAGCTGGCTGACTGCATTCGGCGACCTAGCATTGCTCGACCTCGTAGGCTGCACGAATGGACAGAGCAAGCATTCCGTCGCCTGGCGATATGGACCATCTGAGCAGCGCAGAACGCAAAGCGAAGCGCAAAGATGACCGTGGACGGCGAGTCGGCACCAACGTGCGCGATTACGAGCGCATGTGCGGATCTGGACCCGATCGATTGGCCGAGACTCTGATTGCGCGCCACAACGTCAGGATGAAGAACACGGAGAAGCTGCCGGATGGATTCCGATTCGAAGCAATCCTTTTTCTGGCACCGATAGCAATACTGGATATCGCGCATCGCAAGCTGAACCTTACTTTGGATCGCGCACCGTCAGCCTATTATGGCAAATGGCCTCACGACCTCGGCTGGGGAGTGGACAGCTGCGTCGCGGCCACCCGACTGCTTCTCGCAGGACAAGTGGTGGCCGCTGCCACGATCGCCCGACAACAACTCGAACGATGGACTGCGGTCATGGCACCTGTCGTCGGAGTCGAGCAACATCCGTCTGAAAAAGTGGAGGACTTCATTGCGCGTGCGTGGACCGCATACGCCGAGCGCATGCCAAATCCTGGCGCACCGCCGGAATCATCCAACATCGAGGGCGACGCAGACCCGACTACTGCGCAAGATATCGAGGGCGACGACAGCTCCGCAAGCACAGAGGAGCCAACCGCGCCTCATAAGCACGTCGTCCTGGCGAACGGACGTGAAGTATGCCCAGCCGTCGTCTACGGCGTTCTCAGCGAAATAATGCATGCGCGACTCTTCGAGGAAGCCATGTGGTGGGAGTCGGCCGCGCTCCTGAGCAGATTCGATGTACCAAGTGTCGTATACGGCGCGGTGGACTGCATAGCGGATGCGTTGAGCTTGAGCCTTACCCAGATTCAATACATGACGGCTGCTGGCCTGTATCGGCAGGGCGATCCCGAGGACGCCGTGACGTTGATAGCAAGTATCAACCTTGCCGTACGGCCTTCGGCTGACGTCGCGGGTGAAGAACCACCAGACGATGCCCTCCCGTATTCGTCATCGTTCGTACTGCCGAGATTGCCTACCGTCATGCCATTGTCGCCCGATGAAGGCCTCTTGCCGGTGTTTGTTCGCTACCTAGACGATCAACGATCCACGTACGAGTCGCTGGCCTGGAATCATCGGCCCGCAGGTCGCTTGTATCGGGACGACGAGCTTGCGACGTTAGCCTTCGGCGCTCATCGCCAGGCGAGTGCATCGTTTGCGCTACGAGCCCTCGCCGCCGAGCGAGACGAACTAGGCGACGATTTCAACATTGACTCGGTGGCCTCGCGCGGGACGAACTACATCGTGGTTGCCGAGTTGGCGGCTCTTGCTGCTCTGTGGACACGCAACGGTCCTCTGATACCAGCAGCATCGACTCCCCTGGCTCTGGTGTCGTCGACGTTGCGGTCCGCATACTGGTTGTGGTTGGAAGACGACGACCGGGCGATGGCTTCGCTTCGATGCACGCTAGAGCAAATCGCTCGATCCAGGGTCCACCGGACGAAACCGGCGAAAGCGGAGCGCCTTGAAGAATCCGTGCACAACAAGCCTCAGCGGTGGATAGAGGCCGCCGGGTGGGGTCGACTGTCGGCTTGGAATCGAGTGTTGGGCGCGTACGCGCACGCCCACAAAAAGCCTAATTGGGAAGGCGCTAGAGAGCTCCTGAAGGACTTGCAGCTCGACGCGGACGAGCCGTACGCCTTGCAGCGAGCGCGTGGTGACGCACTGAATGTGGTGACGACTCTGGTGGCGCACGAGTCAATCAGCATTCTGGCTCTCTTCTCACAGAAGGTGGCGGCTACCGCAGCTGAACTGCTGGAAAACCACTCAGGCTTGGACATGACACGGGAATGGATGGATGCGTTGATGAGTAACGCACTTGCCCATCGGAAAACACCGATTACAGAACAAGACTGATCGGCCAGCCCGAACACCCCGCTCCGGTAGCTACTCGACGGGCTGGGCGGCGTCGGCGGGGCACCATTGGTGATCGAGCTGAAGGTACCCCTTGCCGTTGCCGATCGGAATTTTGAAACTTAGGCAGCAAATCCACTGTCCCCGTCCAGTTTTCGCCCATGCGTGAAGAAGCCCAGGGGCCTTGACGTCCATCGCGAGACCTTCCGATCTCTCGCCTGTCCGTCGCTGTTGCTGAAGCGGGTCGAATAGAGCTAAGTGGCTCGAAGGTCACGGGCCAGTTCTCTCACAGTTCGCTGGTCAAATGCACGACCGCTCGCCTGTGCGGCCGGTGGGCGACAGACATGTCCGCGCCGGCGGGCCTGCAGCGCAGTAATCTGCTCGCCGAAACGTGGGTGCGCTGTGTGATGCCGCGTCCGTGAACGGTGGTTTCGATGGTAATCGACCAGATACGGCCCCTCCCTGCTCGATACCGCCGTGGCCGACGGCCTGAGAGAACCTCATCGACGTCGTTCAAGGTCACGGCGAACAGTATGCCGCGGTCGGAAAGGTGTTGTCGTATAACACGACATCTGCGGAGCTACCGGCTCCGACCTCACCCACTCTGCGTACGGTGACCAATGCTGCGCGCGCTTTCGCACCCAGAGGCAATGGGGCAGCTCTGATTTCGTACTTCTCGTAGTGGCCGGTTTCGTGGAGCAACCGAATTGTCTCTGGCGTTCGAGCAGTGGCCGCAGGTTGTTGTACGGCTGTCGCCAGAAGTCGTGCGCACGGCAGGTCTTCGGGGTGTATGACGGGCCGCGCTTTAGTGGCGATGCTTCTCCACGCCAGTCCGGGCGGCGGTGCGGTGTGCCAAACCAGCAACATCAGCGTGGCGGGATCGACGATCGCAAGGTGTTCTTGGGGACGTAAGAGCGAGTGAACGATGAGGTCCGACAAGTGAGTAGCGGCGCTCTGGGGTGGCAGCGGGGAGGGTCCGAGGTCGTGCGAGAGGCCGTGGAACACACGGTCTCCTGTCGCGCGGTCGAGGCGAATGCGACCGGTCACGTTCACTCGGCGCTGCGCATGGTCTGCAGTGGCCTTCACTGTGGTCAGTTGCACTGCTGTGTCGGCGTGTGCGGCCACGAGGTGTCCCAGAGCTGGGGCGGCGTCGACGCCGAGATCATGTGGCTCGATGGCGTCGGCAACAGTACGCTGTCGGCCGTGGTGGGGCGCTGCCATCGTGATTGCGGTTCCTCGCGTGAGATTCCATTCGAAGGCGTGAGCGGACGGCGGAGCTGCAGATGCCTCCTCGACAGGTGAAATGAGCAGCCACACAGCTCGTGTACGACCGCGGTGATCGAGGATCGGCTCGGCGGTCACCCTCTTGCGGCCGGCCGTGACGTCGTGACGTCGTCCCGTATCGGATGCCGAGCGGACCGCATCGAGTGCCGCGGTGCGGTGGGAACCGCGGAGAAACTTCTGTAGTGGAGTTGCCCGGCGTGAGGTGTCGCCCACTCCCACCACGGTGTGTTCGTGCGGTCCGAGGGTGTCGATCAACAGCCACTGATGGCGCGTGTCGCGGCTGGCGTGGTGAGTGGATTGGGTCGTCATCGCTCGTCCGACCCGATGGCTTCGGGAGGGCCCGCTGTAGCGGTGATGGGGTCTGTGACATCGGGGCGGCGGCTTCGGTCGCGATCGAGCTCGCTCACGTCGAGGGTTGATCGTGTGCCGTCCGTCGAGAATGTGGTGCGCCGGCGGGTGGGCATCGCGGCGATGATCGCGGATCCGATCATGATCGTGGAGAAGCTCCACAGTCCCATGGTCGCGATGATCCCGACGTGTAGCACGATGTCGAGTGTCAGGCCCACTTTGCGCCATCGTCTCGTGCCTAGAAACAGGATTCCGATCAGCAGTTCGATGACCAGTGCTCCCCAGGTCATCGAGATCACCAATGCCGGTATGTTCGAGGTCCAGATCAGCATCGGTTCGAGTGGGTAGCTTGCTCCGAATGCGTTGTCGCGCAGGAAATAGTACTCGGCGGTCCCGTTGACCCAGTCCGAGACACCGAACTTGCTGATCGCACTGTCGAAGTAGATGAAGGCCAGCTGCAGTCGCAGCGCGAGCAGGCATGCGTACGAGAGGGGTTGAATCCACCGGTTGGGTTCGGTGGTGGGGTGTTGCCAATGCCAGCCTCTGTCGTCGAGGAGGGCAAGGGGGACGATCAGGATGCAGACGATGCGCACGACCGATTCGCCACCGTCGGGCAGTGCGATGCTGCCGGCGATCGAGTAGGCGACCCAGGCATGTGGGAGTGCGGTCACTCGGGGACGCCACCCTGTGGCCACCAGCAGCAGGATTGCGGCCATGCCCCAGTGTCGCCACTCCAGTGGGATGGCGTCGTGTCCGAGGCAGTACAGAGATGCGCTCTGCACTCCGGCGCAATGCGGAGCATCGTTCTGTCCGATCACCGGCACCATCAACGCAGCTGGGGTGGTGAAGAGCAGGATCGACAGCTGAGCTAGCGCCAGGACGGTGCGGCCGGTCCCGAACCACCTGTTGCGAGGATCGTGCTCGGAGACTTTTCGGTAGACGTACTCCACTGTGTCGTTGATGGTGCCTGCGGTCTCGAGCCGAGCGGTGGTCATCATGAGCACTGCACATTCAGGTGCGCGGTTGCGGTGACTTTCCGATATTCGTCCGTGAGACGTCGGAAGCTCCAGGGTGTGGTGTGCTCTTCGGTCAGGACGACGTCTCCACAGACGGTCGGTATCGGTGAGTTGCTCGTCACCTCGTCCGGAACAGACTCGGCAGCGGTGACAATGCATGTGGCCGTTGGGTCGTCGCAGGGCAACCAGGTTCGGACGGCGGCGTTGAGGAACCCGAGTTCGGGGCCTTGCGCCCGTTGGGTGCGCGATAGCCCGTAGAGGTTGGTCACCGCTCCCTGTGGGGTCTTCATCAGGCTGTAGACAGCATCGGCACTGTCGACGGTGTAGGCACCGACCTGGGTTCCTTCCGGATCGCGGGTGAAGAATGCCCAGTCCTGTGGATCCAATGCGTTGAACGCCGTCCGGACGGGGTGATCGCCGTCGCGTGTGAACAAGACGTTGCTGGGCAGTGTGAAGACTATGGCGAAGGCGAAACCGCCGACTACTACTGCCGCGGCGACCACGAAGAGCAGAACAATCAGCACCTTCGGTGGCCGACGTTGCGCCCCAATAGAAGTCGAGTACTCGCCGCGACCGGCCTCGATTGTGCTCGCTGTTGCCTCGTCGATCTGGTGCAGCTCGGGTCGAACGTCTGTCATGGCGGGCTCTCATGCTCGGACGTGGCTGATCGGATGGGTCGACCACCCCTGGGTGCGGTGCACGGATCGAAGCGGGATCGAGGCAACGCACCCAGGGGCGAAAGCGTTGACGGGTCTCAGAGCGCTGAGGTCACCAACGCAGCAGTCTCGGTTCGCTCGAAGTCGCCCTTTCGATTCAGGTCGAAGCCGTAGGAGATCGCATCGGGGACGACGTAGAGCACGACCCCTACTTCGGTCGCAGCTGCGACGTTGGCGTACCCGACTGCGTTGAGGACGCCGGCCACATTGATCTCTACAGCGATGTTGGAGTCGTGGTAGAAAAATCCGTCGGTATGGACATCTCCGCCGGACTCACTCGCGCCACTTTGCGCGGCCAACGTCTTCAGATCAGCCGAGATGGTGTCGATACCCTTCTGAGCCTGGTAGGGATCGTTCGCCTGAACGGCGTGGGTCACCGAGGAGTGGAAGTTCGGATCGACAGAGACCAGGGCATCGGTGAGTTGGCCGATCTGTTCGTCAGTGGCGGTAGGTGCTCCTTCGACCTTGAATTTGGCGGCGACGTCCGGATGGTCCTGCGCCGCACGGCCGCTGGCGAGCGCGAGTAGCCCCACCACGTCCTGGTCGGTGTATTTATCCTGCTTCGGACCGGTCGCCGATGCGGCCTGCACCGGCGCGTCGTGAACGGTCAAGGCCTGAGCAGTCCCTACTGCCCCGAGACTCAGGACCACCAGCGGGGCGGCAATAGCGGCGGCGACTTTAACTTTACGTGGGAACACAATTCATCCTCGAAGGGTGTGTTTCGACGAGACCCCTATACCGGCGGGCGACGCCGAGGCGGCTTCGATCGACGGGTTCGCCGACTCGAGCGCTCGATTTGCCACGCCGATGACCGCGTGGACCACCCCAGACCGTGCCGACTACGCAGCTCCACGCAACTGCTATCGCGCACCGATTTCCCCACCATGCCTACGCAGCAACGGCACATGCGGGTCGCCTGGCCGGTTCGCCGATGGACAGTCCGTCGGCGAACAAAACAAACCGAACAAGCTGATACTAACGACGAGACAGGCGGGTGTAAACCTTTACGAAGGACTAATTAACGAGACAAACGATCCGAATGGGACGACTGACGTGAAACCTCGCTATTGGGATTTCTACGGCTCGATGATGTTGAACTGTGCAGAGTTTCGCACTCCCAGGCGTGCAGTGATGCGACTACCGATTCGATGGTCGAGTAGCTTTTCGCTCAATGCGAGGCGCTGCGCGGGCCGACCTCGGTAGTGAAAGTAGACGCCGATTCGGTTGGCGGTAGACGGGATCTCGACGTCGTTGGTGCCCCAGTTCAATTCGTGGCCGCGCCCATCGACTTCGAGGCCAGGTTTGGTGAACAACGCGTGAAACCACGTATTCACCCACGCTGGCTTCACAGAGACAGTTGCAGTAATGGTGTCGACGGGAGAAGTCATGTGGGTTGCTCACCTTCCGGTACGAACTTGATGATGTCCTGCAGGGCTTGCATGTGTTCACCGAGCGCGGTACGTCCGCGGTCGGTGGCCCGTATCCATGTGCGCGAGTACCGAGCGGTTCGACCCTTCTCTACCGCAACGTACCCGGCCGCTTCGAGAGCTGACACATGTTGAGAAAGTAGAGAATCACTGATCTGAAGTGCCGATGCGAGGATCTTGAACTCCACCGCAGCCACACCTTCCCTCGACGCAGCCGCCAGAATCGACAGTCGAATCGGCTGGGTCAGTGCTCGATCGAGTTGGTGCCGTGGATGATCGACCGTCACGACGTTCGCACTCCGCGCACCGACACCAACACCGGGACGACGGCGACGATACCTGCGCCGGCCAGTACCAACGCACCGGATGCGACCGCCAGTATCAAGCCATGGGGCGCTATACAAAGAGCGATCGTGGCGACGCCGATCAACACCGTTCCGACGGTGGTCGACCCGGAGGAGTCCCGTCCCGGTGGCAATGGGACACCAATCGACTTGCCTATCAACAGAATCGCGCATATCGCCAGAATCGCTACAGCGGCGGGCAACCAGACCCAGCCAGGCTCGACGAACCCCATTACTGCATAACCAGCCGCCGCGACCACCACTGCCACCGACGAGAGCGTAAGTGAACGCCCACGGGATGAGGCACTGCGGTGATGGCTGCCGATTCGGCGTGAAGCCTGCTCGGACTCGAACAGCGCTCGCGCTGAGTCGAATTGCTCGGACATTTTTGCCTCCCTAGCTGATCTCCCACGAGCCTAACCGCTACTTTAAGATTCGTAAAGTAGTAATCCTCAGGGGACAGCGGCGACCAGAAATCAATCAACTGATTGCAACAACACTTCACTGGCTAGAGAACTTCGGACCGGACTTTGAGCGGCACCCCGTCACGGAAGGATCCTCCAGACGAGCCAGCCACGGTGAGCGCGACGCTGACCAAGACTCTCTGAGGGGGATCGACAACGAGGCGTGTGGGCGGATCGAAAGTGACGGGCCAGTTCTCGTACATCTCGGGGCTCACTGCGCGACCGCCAGACCGTGTGGCCGGTGCAGGACGGCCGCGTCGACGCTGGTCGGGGTCCACCGCAGGCCCTGTTCGCCGAACGTGGGCGCGGTGAGGGTGTAGCGGCCGGTGCGCTCGGCGATACCGCGCCCGTGCACGGTGGTCTCGAGGGTGATCGACCGGATACGGCCCCTGCCCTGCTCGATTCCGCCGTACGCGACAGGCCGCGAGGAGATTGCCAGGTCGAGACCGGGCATGCGTCCGTTCGTGATCGCGAGAATTCCTGCGTGCGTACGGTTTCGGGCCAACAGGGCACGCGCCCGGGTTGGCGGAACATCGCGTCCGTGCACGGTCGTCACGACCAGATCGAGGCCCTCGATACAGATGCTCGCAGCGTCGAGGGGGTCTGCTTGGCCTGGGTCGATCAGGTGGATTTTCGACAGGTCGCCGCCCTGCTCGTGGACGGCGAGGAGTCCGAACTTCGACTGCCCGATCAATGCGACGTGGTGGCCGGCCGCGCTGGCTGTAGCGACGAGACCGACGAGGATCGATCCGGCACCGGTAATCGAGATGGCCGTTCCGCGGGCCAGCGCACCGCGTGGGAGGAGTTCCGACAGTGGCGTGGGCACGGGGATGGTGCGCAGGGTCTGTGAACGCACAGGGCCGCTGAGGGTCTGTTCGTCGGCGGGCGGGGCCGTTGGCTGAGATGGGGCGAACAGGGATGCGTCGACGGGCTCGATGGGTGCGTGGACACGTCGTCCGGGGATCGCGGCCATGCTGCGTCGGAGCGCGGCGAGCTGTTCGGCCTTGCCCAAGCCGGTGAGGTCCCCGATTGCGTCGACGGTGGCCATGTGGATCGACCTTTCGCGCGCCGGTAGGAACCACCACACCGTATCGAACGCATGTTCGATTGTCGAACGTGCAGGTGGGCGCGTTCAGCGGTGGAGGGTGTGAGTGTCGAGGTCGTCTGCCGTGAAGGTCCAGGCGAGATGCCGGTATAGGTGAAGCGTTCGTTTCACCTGGTCGAGGGCGCTTACGACGGCCGGGTCGCTGGGGTCGCGCCCCTCGTCACGGATGGCTGCGCACTCGTCGTCGTCCATGCTGTGTTGGACGCACAGCGCTGCTTTGTGGTTCCCAGGCAACAGTCATTCATGTGAATGACTGGACGAGCTGCGTCGTTCTTTCCGGCATGACGGTGCATCGGTCTTCTCGAGCCTGCGCCGCGGGGTTCCGATCTACGTCTAGTTCGACGCGTCGGCCTCGGGGGCGGTTGCTGCGTCGTAGATCAGGTCGTCCGAGCCGTGGTAGCGGTAAGCACGCTGTCCACTGGGCAGAGTCACCCAGCCCGCCTGGCCGTGATCGGCGTCCGGATCGAAACTACGGTCGTTGGTCATTCAACACTCTCATTCTCCGCAGGCGGGCGCACCACAGTCACCTTGCTCTTGACGACAATCGGGGCATCCGCGGGCCCCTGCAAATGCTCATCGATCCACATGGGTAGATGACGCTTCTGCGATGGATACCAATGCCGACGCCAATGCCCCCGAACGACGTGGCGGTGCGAGAGCTTGCCAGATCCTTCCGACGATGAAGCACTGGATGCAGGCCGCGGCTGCCGGTACGACAAATACGTCACCTCACGCATCCGCTTGACTACGCCGTCGTTGTCTCGCATGCGCGCCGACTGCTGGCGGGTGGACTCCACGAACTTGTTGCCTCGCAGCATGTTCACCATCGAGAAGAACGTTCGCGCAACGTAATCCAGGTCATTCATGGCGGTCACGGAATGCGCAGGTTCGTCGGGACCGACGTCCGTGAAACCCGCGCCTCCTGATCGGTTCGGTGCACTGGGCGCAGCATCGGATTCGGCTGGGCTGAGCTGGACCTCGGCGAAAGGAAACACCGGTAGGTAGTCGTTGACGACGCGGTACAACCGGTTTCCGTCAGTAGGAATTGCCCCGTCGGCCCGCGCCAACCACCACCGCAAAGCAGGAACGGTAAGCATGGCCATCAGGAGAACATCGGTTCCACTTCCACTGTCGCGACCTGTCTCGTTCCACACCAGGACCCGCCCGTGGTCGGGCACTCCATCCGCTGGAGCGAGATAGAGAACTCCTCTGCTCGAGGGAAGATCTGCCACGGTCACAGCAACATCATGGTCTCGATCGGCACTCTGGCCGGCCTCGATCAACGCAGTCATCTCCGGCGTCGCATAGTAGGCATACCGGTCCGCCGTCGACGCGCGCAGAAGGAAGTGGCTGTAGTAGAGCATCTGGAACCAACGGAAGGGCTGCAGGCCGACATCGTGCGATTCCGGTTCGTCATCGAGCCAGAAGGGCAAGTGCTTGTGGGGCTCCCGCGCGACAACTTCGACCGGCAGCTTCGTCATCCGGGACAACCTGTGGAGCATCTCGCCCACGTCGGTCGGGTCGGACCGAAACCGGATGACGTCGTAGCCGCCCTTAAGGAATTTTCCCAGGTAGGTCTCCACCGGCCAGGCTGCGGCCTCGATGGCCTCGAGCACAAGGGGCCACCGCGCCGCGGTGACCTTTGCTTCCAGGACCTCGGCGGCCTGCCGGCGGATACGCATGTCGACCGAAAATTGTTGCCCTGGAACGAACTCACCGTCGAATCCATCACGGCGAACCCGAGTGCCCTTCGCATTCCGAGGCTTCTGCCCTCTTCTATCCGAACGCCGCGCCAATTTTCCCATCCCGCCCCCTCGTCTACCACTCCATGGCACAAATCCGCATCAACACTCTGACGATATGGACCATCGCAACATTAACTGGCAGTTGTCATTCGGAGTCTGGTGTTGCGGCGGTGACGAGTTCAGTCAAGACCCCGTGGCAATCCTTTGGGTGCAGGAAGTTGATTCGGGACCCCATTGAACCTTGTCTCGGCTCGTCGTAGAGTGCCCGGACGCCCTTACTCCGTATGGCTTCTGTTTCGCCACTCACGTCGTTCGTGCCGAATGCGATGTGGTGGACGCCTTCTCCGTTCTTGGCCAGCCACTTGCCTACTACTGAGTCGTCCCGGGTCGAGCCCAGCAGCTGGAGGTACGAGGCGTAACCGTCCGGGGTCTCGTTGATCTTCAACATCGCTTCACGGATACCCTCCTCCTCGTTCGATTCCAGGTGAGTAACCTCGAATCCATAGGTGGCACTGTAGAATTCGACGGTTTTGTCGAGGTCGAAACAAACAATCCCGATATGGTCAATTCGAGTCAGCATGCCTACAGTCCACCGCATAACTGCTCGCTATGCAACATGCTGACATGACCGAATCCGCTTGTCTGACTGATATTTACAAGATCAGTCAATCTGAACTCTGCCAACAGTCCCTACTTTGCTTGGTTGCCTAGGTCGTCAAATTCAGCCCAACCCTTGACTCGGGCCCAGTTCAAGCCGCTGCGCAGGTGATTTCGTGCCATGCAGGTGTCCCCGTCGATGTCGCAGACTTCGATCACCTAACGGTGGCCCAAAGCTTCGCTGCTTTGCAAAGCGCGGCAGAGGTAATGACTGGAGGAACGATCTGCTCCAGCTCTACGTCATAGGAGATTTTCGCTTGGCCTCAAGGGCTCTAACTACCTCGGCGGCCCCTTCTTGACGGCTGGCGGTAGTCGTCACAATGGGGACGTCGCGTTGACCAAGCTCGATCACGGCCTGGAGTTCGCGAAGTACTGCGTGGACTCCGTTCTGATCTGCCTTGTTTACGACGTAGAGGTCGGCGATTTCCAGAACACCAGCCTTGGCCATTTGGATGCCGTCACCTGCTCCAGGCGCTAGAACAACGATGGTGTCGTCCGCGATTGATGCGATTTCCACCTCTGACTGCCCGGTTCCGACCGTCTCGATCAAGATCCTGTCAAATTCGATCTCAGACAGGATCGCGATCATTGTCCTGGCCGTGGCCGAAAGTCCTCCGAGATGGCCACGACTGGACACTGACCGAATGAAAACTCCGGGATCATCTGAGTGCTCCTGCATACGGATGCGGTCACCGAGGAGCGCACCGCCGGTTATCGGCGATGACGGATCAAAGCAGAGCACTGCCACGCGCTGACCCCGCTTGCGGTACTCGGCGATAAGACATGAAATCAACGTCGACTTTCCGACACCAGGAGGACCTGTCAAGCCAATCACCGTACAGGCGGTTCGGGGGTGGTCCGGTGCAGCCGGAGAGATGACGTCAACCTCAGTGATGGCGTAGTTCTCCGCGCGAGTCATTAGTTGCGCCAGCGCCCTGATATTGCCTTGCCGTGCAGACTCCAAGGTCTGACAGTTCTGGTGCCTCGTCACTCCGTCTCCTTGAGCGGATGTAGGTTCGTTTGTGCCCAACGGGTGATCTCCTGAAGGGAATCCCGAGAGGTAAAGACCCGGAGCACTCCCATTTCAGCGAGCTTGCGTGCGTCTCCAGGTGGAATGACGCCGCCACAGAAGATGGGTATCTCCATCGCGTTATTCTCGGCCAACAGCTCGATTACGCGGGGTACCAGTTCCATGTGAGCGCCCGATAGCAGTGACAGACCGACAGCGTCGGCACCCTCTTCCAAAGTGGTGCGGACGATTTGCTCGGGTGTCTGACGCAATCCGGTGTAGATAACTTCCATGCCGGCATCACGAAGTGCGCGCGCCACCACTTTGGCACCGCGATCGTGGCCATCCAGCCCAGGTTTGGCAACCACCACTCGGACACGATGCACGCGGCCTTCGGCCTTTCCTGCGTCGAAGCTCGGGTTCGGAGCTGTCATGCCGTCACCAGCGGTGTGATCCGCGCCTCGCCGATCCGGGAACGCAGGTCGACGTCGGTGACACCGAGCCCACTCGAGGGTGCTAGGCAAAGTATGCCAACTTTGCCGAGGTGCTCGTTTAGTTGAATCCTGCGTGCGGCTTCTGGTGTCTCTTGAAACGGGTGCACTTCAGACAACATAGGTTGCACTTGGCCGCGCTGGATGAGGCGGTTCGTCTGCCACTGCTCGTACAAATTCGCCCCGTGGCTGCCTACTATTCTTTTCAGGCGCATCCACAAGTAGCGGTTGTCGAACGTGTGTTGGTAACCCGTGCTCGATCCACAGGTGACGATTGTGCCGCCGCGGCGGGCCACGAATACCGAGAGGCCGAAGGTCTCGCGGCCAACGTGCTCGAAGACGATGTTCGGATCCTCTCCGATCTCTCGCCTGATGATCTTGCCCAGCAGTTTTCCTGCCGCGACGGTGGCGTCCGGGTCAGCGGAAATCTCACCGATCTCGCGCCGATCGATGACCAGCTCACAGCCAAGCTTGCGGGCGACCTCGGCTTTTGCGTCCGAGCTGACTATGCCGATTGGTATGCCGCCGCCGTTGCGGACGAATTGCACGGCGTAGCCACCGAGGCCACCCGCCGCGCCCCAAATGAGGACTACATCGCCTTGACGCATGTTGGCACCGCGCTCGCTGACGAGCATCCGGTAGGCCGTTCCCGCGCACAATGGGTTGCTGGCAGCCTCTTCCCAGGTGAGGTGCGCTGCCTTGGGTAGTAATTGACTCGCGCGGACGACCGCATAGTCAGCGAGGCCTCCGAAGTTTGTCTCAAACCCCCATGCTCGCTGCTCGTGGCCGAGCATGCCGTCGTGATGGGTGAGCGGTTCCTGGTCATCGACATGAGCCGTCCCTACGGCGACATGGTCCCCGACCTTCCACTTGCGCACACCGGCCCCGACGCGCACGATCACCCCGGCTGCGTCCGACCCCAGTACGTGGTACGGCTGGTCGTGACGAGAGGCCCAGCCGCCCTGTTTTGCGTAGTGCCGCAGGAAGTTGAAAGTGGGGATCGGCTCGAAGGTAGCGGACCAGATTGTGTTGTAGTTCATCGCCGCTGCCATAACAGCGACCAACACCTCATCAGGAGCAAGTTCCGGCATGGGCACACTGCCGAGGTGAATCGACTTTCGAACGTCTTTGTCCTCGACGCCGGCGAAAATCTGGATGTCTTCTACATCTAGGTAGGCGGCGTTGTATTCAGGTGGGACGGGAAGGCTCTCAAGTACGTCCGGAGAGGCACCCGCGATTACAGCTTCAGAGAGTTCGTTCATTGTCATCCTTGTTCGTCGGTAGGGTGTCGGTACAGGTGATTTTGATACGTCCAGGCAGATCACTGGCGTGCAGAAAAGTCCGCAGATGTGCTCGGATTTCTCGTGCGCTCGGGACATTGCGAGTTGGTCCAGACACACTGAGCACCGCGGTGTCGGTACGGCCCCTCACCAGCTGCACTTCCGCCTCTCGTACCCAAGTGTGGGTTCGGGCGACGCGGGCGACTGCGGAGGCATCAATGAGGCTTCGGGTGCGGATCCACCGACCCTCCCGAGGTCCTAGGTGTCGCATCTCGCCGTCTGCCGCGACGTACCCACAGTCGTCGGTGCAAACCTCGCGGCCGTCGGCGAGATGAACCCAGATCGTGCCCGCTATACAACAGGGCAGTAACTGTTCCGACCGGCCACGCACGGTGAATCTCACACCGTCCGATGGCATCAAGCGCGGAGGGTGGGGAGCGTCGTCGTTACATAGTGTCCCCGCGCGGACGCCAGCACAGATGTACGGGGTCCCCGCGCCGGCTGCTCGGGGCCGGACTTTGCTCGTAGAGCTGACCAAGGATGTTTCTCGGTCTGAAGCGAGATCTGTGACAGCAGTGCGAAAATCGGCAAGAAATATTTCTGCTTCCGCTGCACCCATCAGATCCTGGCGATAGTCGAGCCGCACCCGGCACTGCGGCCAGTGCGCACGGATCTGCAGCGTTCTGGCCAAAGCAGCGTTTGTGTTTGGCGTGAAAAACTCCCACTCCGAACGTAGGCCGGGGATTTCCAGGTCAAGTTGGGCTGGCGGACGGGGAAATGACAGGCCGAGCTCAGTACTGAGCCGAGCGAGGGGTCTGCCGGGCACACCGGACACCAGGTCCACGAACGGGACGCGGCGATAGCGAGCCAAGTGTGTGAGCGCCCGGCGGGCCGAGGCAACGGATTTTTCCGTCGCCATCTGGCGGGAGGTTTCGATGGATACGGGGACCACGTTGGTTTGCAAGCCGGCGACATGTCCGGTGTGTTCGTCACTGACGTCCGAAGCCACAGACAACACCGGATCAATGTTGTCGTAAGCCGTCATTTGTCGAGTGAGCGCTGCGAAAAGCATCGTGAATGTGCTCACCTGCAGGTTTTGAGCGATCGCGCGAAGGGCGGCAACCGCTGAGGGCTCCAGTTCGATTGTCGGCGAGGCAGCAATGGACCGCTGCCCCAGACGGCCGCCCTCGGGAAGTGTCAAGGGCATCCGTTTGTCGATAGCAGTACGCCAAAATTCGATGGCCTCCGCGGTGACTGCCTCCGTGGCAACGGGCGTACTGGGCGCGGCCAGCGGCGTCGGATTCACTTGATGGCCGATTCTCAGTTTCCCCAGATAGTTCGAGAAATCGCGGGCGACAATAAACTTGCTGCGCCCGTCAAAGCCGGCGTGATGAGCCTCGAAGACCATCGAGCAGCGGTTGGGAGCATGGGTTAGAAGTTGGAAACGAATTGGTGCCTCGGTGGCTAGGTCCCAGCGCTTGTCCTGTTCGCGCTGCTTGCACCATTCTCGGACCGCCGCCGACTCGGAGCCGTCTTCGCATGGGATAGTGGCGCGCTCGAAAGAACATGCCTCAAGTGCCGGCAGGACGCACTGGCGCAACTGTCCCCGCACAAGCCGCAGCACCGACCGCAGCGGCTCGTGTCGTTCAAGCACGGCGCGCGCAGCGGCCTCGAGGTGATGCTCGTCAAGTACACCGCGAAAGGTCGCCACGAAATATCCGCCGCCACTAATCGAGGGATCAATCGTGGCTTCGGCCCAGAGTGCGTATTGGCCCGCATCGGCGGGCCTATCGTGCAGGATTGTGGTCATTCGTCACCGCCCTGACTGTGTCGGCGACGCCGCCGGCAGTCATCTGCGATGAGCTCAGCGACTCTCTCACGATTAACCTTCCCGCTGGGGGTCCTGGGCAGTTCGGGCAGTTCCGTCACCGAAACAGGGACCGAAACCTCGGGCAGTACCTTGCGTAGTCGCTTAAGAGCGTTGGCCTCGACTGGGCCGGTGCAGCCCTCACGAAGGACTACTGCGGCGCGCAGGCTGGCATGGCCGGACTTAGTCACCACCATGACCGTCGCCGCTGCAGCGAAGTCGGGAGCTGTTAGCAACTGCGCATCGATTTCTAGGAGATCAACGCGGATTCCCCGCACTTTGATCTGGCTGTCCATTCGGGATAGGAAGCGCAAGCCGCTGTCTGTCAGCTCCACCAGGTCACCGGTACGGAAGGCTCGGGTGTTACCGGCTGGTGAGGGAAGGATGCTGACGTAGCGCTCCACTGTCAGCTCGGGACGCCCCAGATATCCATCCGACAATGGATTTCCGGATACGAGAAGCTCTCCGATGTTCGGAGTTTCTGGAACTTCCGGCGCGATGAGTAGTTCGCATCCCGGCAGGGGTTCGCCGATTGGTGGCAGATTGGGCCAGGCATACGGATCGGGCCCCAGGATGTGCGAGGTCACCATGGCGGATTCGCTTTGTCCGTAGTGGTTGACCAGCCGGCAGCCGGGCATACATGCGAACATTGCGCGAATATCTTCCGAGCACACTACTTGCTCACCGGCGGTATTTACCTCGACCAAGCACAGTTGCGCCAGCATGTCCCGCTGGGCCGTCACTGCCAGCATCTGCAACGCAACGAATGGGACGAACAGCCGCTCGATTCGTTGATCGGAGAGCCATCGAAGCAATTGGGCTGGTTCACGGCGTAGCTTCTCCGGCATGATCGCAAGCGTGCCGCCGCCGCACAGCGTGCCCAATATCTCCTGGAACGAGACGTCGAAATTTAGCGGGGCGAACTGTGCGGTGCGTAGTTCGGGGTGGGGTGAGTGGGATGTTTGCCAATCGACCATTGTGTCGATGCAGAGATGGTTCAGCGCTACGCCCTTCGGCCAGCCGGTCGATCCGGATGTGTAGATGATGTAGACCGGAAGTGCGGCATCGCACGCGACGGCGCGCAGGTCGATCGGTTGGGTTACTCCGGGGGGCAGCCCGATGTCGACCAGCGGGGCGTGGTGGTTCACACGTGATCGCGTGGTGGCGATTAGGGCGCGAGGTGCGCAGTCATCCACCATGAACTGAATCCGTTCCACGGGGTACTCGGGGTCCAACGGGACGTACGTCGCTCCATGCAGCAGCACCCCGAGTAATGCAGCGACTGCACCCGCGCCTCGCGGAAGCGATACCGCAACCCGGTCTCCTACGTTCACGCCGGCCAGCGTCAAGTTGGACGACACCGTTTGCGCCCAAGCTGCCAGTTCTCCGTAGGTGTACGAACGATCGGCGTCGACTACAGCCGTACGCCCCGGATCGTGGGTGACACGGCGAACAAATCCAGTTAAGTGACAATCGGGTGTCGCCGGACCTCCCCACAGTGACTTGAATTTTGGGGCGGTCATGCATCTTCTCCCCGCGGCGCTACCCCTGCTAGTTCTTCATCAACGGCCTCCACGAATTCTTCGATGGTGGGGTTGTTAAAAATTAGATGCAATTCCGCTTGCAGCCCATACTCCCGCTGGATAAGGGCAAGGATTTTCGCGGCCGTGAGCGAATCACCGCCCAAATCGAAGAAATTGTCATCGAGCGTGAGATTTTCTTCGCCGAGAGCCCGTTCCCAGAAACTCGTAATAGTGGTAGCCATCCGTTGTTTGCTCATATTTCTCTGCTCCCCATCCGAGTGGTCAGTTGGCTGCACCCTTGAGTGTGTTTGGGTACGGGATTGACCCGGACTGCTGCTGCTCCGGTTAGATGCGGTCATTTCGATTCGAGCCCTTCTGCCACCGCCCGTTGCATTTGGCCGATGCTGGCCCGAGCCCGTGCTGCTGCGATCATCGAATTCATGACATTGCGGCCCGCGGCCACGTCATCGGTCACAGCACGTAGTTCTGCGCTACAAACCCCGCGCTCGAAGGGACGGCGGCGGCCCGGTACGACACCCGAACGCAGTTGCCTTTCAGTGAGCCACTCCTCTTCTTCGGAACTCTCGGCTTCGACGACGCCGACGACGGGGCCGCGGGTGGCGTAGGCCATGTCGTCAATGCGCGATTCCAGCCAGCCACTGCGCAGACAGTCCAACAAGCCACCATGGGCAGCGATGTCATCTAGCCACCCCGTAGCCTCTGCTTCGATTTCATCGGCGATGCGAGCTATTGCCTCGGACCCGCCGAGGGGGTCGACGTATCTGGCTAGATCGGTTTCCTTCAAGATGATCTGCTGAATCCTCAGCGCAATGCGTGCCGATAGCTGCCCAGGCGTTTGTTCGGCCTCGTCGAAGCCGCACACATGCAGAGACTGCACCCCGCCGAGGACGGCCGCTACGGCCTGAATGGTCGTACGCGCGATGTTGTTGAGCGGTTCGGAGGCGGCGAGAGCGGAGCCGAAAGTATTGACCTGAACACGCATGCGGCTCGACTTCGCGTCAGCAGCGCCGAAGAGGTCCACCATGCGGCGGGCATACATCCTGCGTAGGACACGGAACTTGGCCGCCTCGGCAAGAACCTCCATATGGGTCCCAAAGATGAAGCTGAGCCGGGGTGCGACCTCGTCGACGGTAAACCCCCGCTCCAGCATCCCTTGCAAGTACGTCTCCGCATCAGCGATGCCGAGCGCCACTTCCATTGCTCGGCTCGCACCGGCTTCACGGGCGTGTCCACCCGAGATCGATACCGGATTGACCTTGGGCAAGTTGCGTATGCAGTACTCGATAACGTCTAACGAGAAGCGGAAGCTGTCGTCCAAGTCGAACACGAACGCCTTGCGAGCCGCGTGCTCTTTCAGCATTTCGTTCTGCAAAGTGCCACGTAATAGCGCAGGGTTGACGCCTGATTCTTCGGCAACCACGATCCATAGGGCCAAGATCATCGGTGCGGTCGCATTGATGGTGAAAGAGACTGACACCTGATCCAGCGGTATTCCGTCGAACACTGCGGCCAAGTCGTCGACGGTGGACACCGAGACCCCGGCGCGACCGACCTCACCGGCAGCCGTTGGATCGTCCGGGTCGAGTCCGAGCTGGGTGGGCAGGTCGAAAGCCAACGAAAGACCTGTCTCGCCTTGGTCGAGGAGATAATGGAACCGCCTATTGGTGTCTACGCCGTCGCCAAGCCCAGCCAATTGCCTGATCGTCCATGGCCTAGACACATAGCCCTTGGGATGAATACCTGCCTCATAAGGAAACTCGCCTGGTTTACTCATAATCGTCGCCTTCCAGTTCTGCACGCAGCCGGTCGCCGTAGGCGTCCAACGCATCGGGACTCAACATGTCGTTGTGTTCGCACTCCACTGCGATCTCCGTGACTGGACGAGCGATAAAACGTGTCCAGTCTCTTGAATAACCTGGATCGCGTTCGTGATCGCTTCCCTGGAACACCACAGCGCCGCCCCCGAATAGGTCCGGTGTGTGGCCGTGCCAGAGGTCAGAATTGAATCGGAGATTGCGAACGACGTGGCTGATCATCCAAGCTGGCGGAATAGCTGCGCCGAGTGACGAATGAGTTTCCAGCCATTCCGTGGCCTGCTCGTAAGAGGTCAATTCTTTCAGATCGGGCAGGTCGACGTTCTTGGACACGAAATGCCGCAGGACGTCGGTCTCATTGAAATCCGCGTCTGGCGAGCGTGTCGTACCGGGTTCTACTAGAGCTGCGTCCAACAGTATTAGCCGACGTACGTGCGCCCCTCTCCGTTCCAGCACGGTAGCCATCTGGTGGGCGACGACACCACCGAAGGACCATCCCAGCAGGTCGTAGGGCCCATCGGGCTGGACTGACTGGACGAGGTCGGCATACTCGCCGGCCATTTCGCGGACCGTACGCGGACGTTCGCCGTCGACGGTTTGCTGAATAGCGAATATTGGGCGCTGCACGATGCTTCCCAAGGCGCGGTACGCCCAGCTGACGCCCCCACCAGGGTGTATGCAGAAAAGTGGACGCCCTGGCCCTCGGCACAACTTCACGACCTGAGGTATCTCGTCGGAACTGGACCAGTTGAAGAGTTGTTTGCTCAGGCCCGCTACGGTGGGGGCTTCCATGAGTGCACGGACGCTGATTTCACAGTCGAAGGTTTCCTGCACGGCGGCTACGACACGCATCGCAGAGAGCGAGTTGCCGCCCAGGTCGAAGAAGGAGTCGTCCACGCTGACTCGCGGCAGGTCGAGAACCTTCGTGAAAATGCCGGAGATAATTTCTTCAACCGGAGATGACGGCGCTCTGTGAACGCCGCTGGCGAATTGCGGCTCGGGCAACGCCCATTTGTCCAGCTTGCCGTTGACAGTTAACGGCAACTCGTCGATGACCATCACCACGGCCGGAACCATGTACGCAGGCAATCGCGCGGCAACTCGTTCGCGCAGCGCCCCACCATCGATTCCCGCAGACACCTCGGTAGGTACGACGTAGCCAATCAACTGCTTGCCGGTATCGGTATCACGGGCCACCACTGCCGCACGCTCCACTCCGGTCAAGGCAGCGAGTGTTGCTTCCACTTCACCGATTTCGATGCGGTAACCACGAATCTTCACCTGATCGTCAGAGCGACCCACATACTCCAGCTCGCCGTCGTGATTCCAACGAACCAGATCGCCGGTGCGATACATCCGCGAACCCAAAGGGCCGAGCGGACACGCGACGAATCGCGATGCCGTCAAGCCCGGCCGTCGCACATAACCGCGTGCCACACCCCGCCCCGCGACATACAACTCACCAACCACACCGATCGGAACCCGCCGCAAACCGGAATCCAACACAAACAACGCATCACCCGGCACCGGCGTACCGATAGGAGCTCCATGACCAGGCTTCATGGGCGCACTCATAGAGGCGTAAACGGTGCTTTCGGTAGGACCGTAGGAGTTGATCATTTCTCGGCCTGAAGCCCACCGATCGACAAGTTCGGGCGAGCACGCCTCACCCCCCACAAAAATGGTCCTCAATGCGCTCAGCCGCTGCGGTGACAGCCGGCCGAGGGCGGACGGGGTCTGGGTCAGAACCGAAACACTTTCGTTCACAAGTAGGTCATGAAAGTCGGTGGCAGAGTTGGCCGTGTCCTCAGAGGCTATGACTAAGCGGCCACCGTGCAGCAGAGCGCCCCACATCTCCCACACCGACACATCGAACGAGTACGAATGGAACATCGACCACACCTGTCCTGGCGACAATTCGGACGTCCGTGCGGGTCTGGTGAACAGTTGCGTCACGTTCTGGTGGGTGACCGAGACGCCTTTGGGTGTGCCTGTCGTTCCTGAGGTGTAGATGACATAGGCCGTCAGTTCTGGATGGGGGAATGGAAAGGTGACAGTGGGAGGTTCGACGGTGACCCTGCCCCCGAGGGTCACGACTGCCACTTTGCTCTCATCGACCCGGTGCAATTGCGCTACCGTTGTCACTATTGCTGCTGGTTTGGCGTCTTGTAGAACGAATGCCAGGCGCTCGTCAGGGGTGTTGATGTCGATCGGCAAGTAAGCAGAACCCAGCTTCAGCACCGAAAGTATGGCTATCACAGTGTGTTCCGAACGTGGCAGCAACAGTGCAACAACGTCCTCTACTCCCACCCCACGCCCAGCCAACAAATGAGCCAACTGCGTCGATGTGTCGTCCAACTCCTGATACGTCCACGACCGACCCTCGAACACCACCGCTATGACGTCCGGCCGCACCCTCACCTGCTCGGCGAACAACTCCGGAATCGACACGCCAGCAACGGACTCCGTCACAGCCGACCTGTTACCCAGTACGTCCAGCTGCGTCAGCTCATCCTCACCCAGGATGTCGAACGAAGCCAAAGGACGATCCGGGCCCGCCGCCATCGCAATCAATAGTGTCTGGAGCCATACCAGGATTTGCTTGGCCAACCGCTCGTCGAGGACCGCCATGCGGTATTCCAGCCGCACCCTCAGCTGTGGACCGGGCCAGATCTGTAAGGCGATTGGATAGTGAGTGAACTCGCGACTTGAGGCTATGCGTACGCTCAGTCCGTTTGTCTCGAGCTGCCCGCCGGACATCCTCAGTGGGTAGTTCTCGTAGACGAAGAGGGTGTCGAACAGTTGTTGATGTCCCGCGGCGCGCTGGATATCGGCCAGGGCCACGAACTGGTGGTCTAGCCCATCGTGGTAGTCGTCCCGCAGCATGCCGATCAGTTCAGCCGTGGTCGTCGTCGCGGTCAGGGATGCTCTTACCGGGACGGTGTTGATGAACATGCCCACCGCCGACTCGCTGCCGAACAGTTCTGCTGGCCGCCCCGATACGGTAGTGCCGAAGACGACGTCTCCGCTGCCAGTCAATGCGCCCAGCAGACGGCCCCAGGCGGCCTGTAGCACGATGTTCATGGTCGTGTTTTGCGAGCGAGCCAACTGCTCAACAGAACGCGTGACGTCGATAGGGAGGTCGACTCGCAACAGCGATCGCGCATCAGTGAAGCGATCTCCTGGATCTAACAAGGTCGGCGTTTGAAGTCCCGCCAGCAGCTTCTG
This sequence comes from Rhodococcus sp. 05-339-2, assembly GCF_002258965.1. Taxonomy (NCBI): domain Bacteria; kingdom Bacillati; phylum Actinomycetota; class Actinomycetes; order Mycobacteriales; family Nocardiaceae; genus Rhodococcus; species Rhodococcus sp. 05-339-2. The sequence continues at coordinate 118,107 of NZ_NOYW01000019.1, read as the reverse complement.
CCAATGCCGCCGCGCCGCGCTCCAGTCCTGGGCGGATAGCCACTCGACGTAATTTCGGAAGGTGGGCGCGGGTGCCAGAGTCTCCCGTTCGTAGACGGCGAACATCTCTTTGAGCAGAATCTGGATTGACCAACCGTCCACCACGATGTGATGGACGGATAGCACCAGCGTGTGCTTATTCGTCCCAGTCTGATGAAGGAGAATCCGTAGCGGTGCCTCATCTACGAGGTTGCCGCAGGCGGCGAGCTCTGCATCCAGCAGCCTCTGATCGCACTCGTAGCCGTTAACTACCGTCCACGGTATGTCTGGGCGTGTCGGAATGATCTGCACCGGCTCGGGGAAACCCTCGGAGACGAACCGAGCCATTAGGTTGGGGTGGCGTCCGACGACTGTATGAGCGGCCTCGCGCAAGCGCGGCACGTCGAGTACGCCAGCAATCTCGATACCCAGTTGCACGGTGTACAGCTCTACGGGTTCATTACTGCCGGAACGGCGATGGAAAAGCAGCCCGGTTTGAAGCGGAGTCAGCGGGAGAAGGTCTGCTGGTTCCACGATTTGTGCGAGTTGATCGATCTGCCGCTGATTGACCACCGCCGGCAGGACGTCGGAGGGAGTCAGTCCTCCGCCGCCGTTCTGCACGTACGCCGCAATTCCAGCTAGAACGTCATACCAGCGCGCGTACAGCTCGGTGATATAGGAGCGATCCACCTGTGTGCTCGTCCAACTCCAGGACACGTGTAGTTCTGACTGCGAACCTTCGGCTAGCACGGCTGCATTGATGCCGACTGTGTGCGGCAACAGCATCGAGCGGGAACCAAAGCGTCGAGCATCAGGCGATTCAGTCGGTCCGAGGATCCGCCAATCTTCGAGGGGTGCGTCGAGCTGGCTCACGCTGCGCCGGCCGAGGTAGTTGAAGCCGATGGCGGGATCTACGCCAGACAGATTGTTGGTGCCTAGATACTTGAGAAGACCGTAGGTGATTCCGTCGGGGTGGGCACGCAGCTGTTCCTTGGCGTCCTTTATCCAGATACCCATGTCCGAGCCCCCGGTCAGAACAGTGTCACGGTCCATGGGTACGACGTTCAAAGCGACCGGGTGCTTTGCGGTGAACCATCCGACGGTGTTGGTCAAATCGATCCCACTGCCGATTTCATCGCGACGTCCGTGGCTCTCCACGTCGATGCGGAAAGGGACGTCGAAGTGCTGGTGCTGTTCAGCGAGGGCAGAACCGAGTGCGATGAGCAGCAGATCCTGAACGTTGATGTGCAGAGCCGCAGTCACGTCGGTTACCAGCACTTCGGTTAGCTCCGTGTCGATGCTGACCGACAGATGCTCCACATCGCGCCAGATACCAGGAGTCGGGTGCGGGCTGGGCAGCAGGGTGGCAACGGCTTCAATGCGCTGCCAATGCGGAAGCTGGTCAGTGACTTTCCGCTCGGCAGCGTACTGCGCCAACATCGTTGACCACTCACGGAACGAGGTGCCGCTGGCATCCAGGGTAATTTCTCGCCGCTCGGTGAGGCAGCGCCAACCCGTTGCGAGATCCCTTTGGATGATTCCCCAGGAGACCGCGTCGACCGCGAGGTGGTGGACGATGAGCAACAGCTGGCGGGTGCGCTCAGCCCACAGCCCATGCACCATGGCTCCTCGACGCGGGTCAAGACGGCTCAAGGCATTGGCAAACGTGGTATCGGAGAAGTCCACGACGGGGGTTACACAGTCGGCTGCGCTGATCGAGCCTGTTGGTAGGACGATGCAGTTGTCCGCGTCCTCAGTCGGGGCGTTGTCCACCTGCAACCGGAGCATGGCGTGCCGATCGACCAATGCCTGTAGTAACAACACCACGTCGCTGTACTTCGCCTGCTGCGGCCCCTGGAACAACATGGTTTGGTTGAACTCGTCTGTCGGTGCCGTGAGAGATGCCAGCCACCGCATGATCGGCGTTGCCGTGACGGGCCCAGCCTCAGCCGGCCGAAGGAGAGACTGCTCCGGGACCGAGAGCTGGAGAGCGTGGGCAAGTCGTGCCACGGTTCGCTCCACCAGGATGTCGCGGGGCTTGCAGTACAAACCGACTTGCCGGGCCCGGGACACCACCTGAATGGACGAGATGCTGTCGCCGCCTAGATCGAAGAACGAATCGTCGACTCCAACTTTCTCCACATTCAGTACGCGCGCGTAGATGTCAACCAGGCTCTCCTCGAGTGGAGTAGTCGGTGCTCGGTATTGGTTCGATTGTCCTAGTTGAGGTACCGGAAGCCTCTTTTTGTCAAGCTTGCCGTTACTCGTCATGGGCAATGCATCGAGGACCACGACCGCCGCAAGCGACATATATTCGGGCAGCCACGCGTCGGTCAAGCGGCGCAATTGGTTGCCATCCAACTCGCCCGCCCAGTCTGTGTGGGGAACGACGTAGCCGATCAGCCGTTTGTACCCTGGGTGGTCCTCATGGACGACGACCGCAGCCTGTCCTACTCCGGGGGCCGTCCGGAGCACCGATTCGATCTCACCGATTTCGATGCGGTAACCACGAATCTTCACCTGATCGTCAGAGCGACCCACATACTCCAGCTCGCCGTCGTGATTCCAACGAACCAGATCGCCGGTGCGATACATCCGCGAACCCAAAGGGCCGAGCGGACACGCGACGAATCGCGATGCCGTCAAGCCCGGCCGTCGCACATAACCGCGTGCCACACCCCGCCCCGCGACATACAACTCACCAACCACACCGATCGGAACCCGCCGCAAACCGGAATCCAACACAAACAACGCAGTGCCGGAGCCAGCGGCACCGATCGGCACTGCCCCTGTAGGGACTAGCGGTTCGGTCATCGAAACGTAGACGGTGCACTCGGTCGGGCCATAAGCATTGATCACGGCTCGCTCAGGCGTCACCCATCGCTCGATTAGCTGGGCTGGGCACGTCTCTCCCCCGAGTAGAAGTAGCGCGATCGACGGTAGCCCCTCGGGAGACAGCCGTGCCAACGCCGACGGTGTCTGGGTCAGCACCGTTACTTCTTCGTTTACGAGCAGGTTATGGAAATCGGAAGGAGAGTAGGCAACCTCTTCGGGAACCACGACCAGCCGTCCCCCGTGCAGAAGCGCGCCGCACATCTCCCAGACCGCGAAGTCGAATGCGTATGAATGGAACAGCGTCCATACGTGGTGGTGGGGTTCCAGAGTGCCGGTGGTCGGGTCCTCGACATTGGCGAGGCGCGCGATGTGGGTAGCGATGAGGTCATTGACGCCGCGGTGGGTGACCGAGACGCCTTTGGGTGTGCCTGTCGTTCCTGAGGTGTAGATGATGTACGCGAGGAGGTCAGCATTCGGCACCGGCAACGTCGTCGTCGGCTGTTCAGCGACCTTGGGATCCTCGACATCTATCAGTGGGACCCCGGACTTACTGACGCGACCAGCGAGGCTCACCGTGGTCAAAATCGCGGCCGGCGCAGCGTCTTGTAGAACGAATGCCAGGCGCTCGTCAGGGGTGTTGATGTCGATCGGCAAGTAAGCAGAACCCAGCTTCAGCACCGAAAGTATGGCTATCACAGTGTGTTCCGAACGTGGCAGCAACAGTGCAACAACGTCCTCTACTCCCACCCCACGCCCAGCCAACAAATGAGCCAACTGCGTCGATGTGTCGTCCAACTCCTGATACGTCCACGACCGACCCTCGAACACCACCGCTATGACGTCCGGCCGCACCCTCACCTGCTCGGCGAACAACTCCGGAATCGACACGCCAGCAACGGACTCCGTCACAGCCGACCTGTTACCCAGTACGTCCAGCTGCGTCAGCTCATCCTCACCCAGGATGTCGAACGAAGCCAAAGGACGATCCGGGCCCGCCGCCATCGCAATCAATAGCTGCTGCCACCGAGCCGCCATGCGCTTTACGGTCTCGGCGTTGAAGATGTCGGTGCGGTACTCGACGATTCCGCTGATCCCATCGGGCTGACCGTCCGCAGTGAACCGCTCGCGCAGGCTGAATGCCAGGTCCATTCGAGCGGCTCCGATGTCGACTGACGCCGTCTCCACGTCGAGACCCGGCACCGAGATGTCGGGGACCGGGTCGTTCTGCCAGGCGAACAGGATTTGGATCAACGGATGGTGAGCCTGCGTACGGACCGGATTGAGGCGCTCGACAAGCGCATCGAACGGCACATCTTGGTTCGCGAACGCGTCCAGGCTCCGCTCCCGTACCTCCTCCAACAAATCACCGAAGTTCATCTCGGCTGAAACCCGCGTACGCAACACCAGCGTGTTGACGAAAAACCCGACCATGCCGTCAAACTCGGTTCGCCCCCGCCCCGCCGTCGGCACCCCGAACGCCACATCCGCGCTCCCGCTCAAACGCGCCAACAGCACCGAAAGCGCCGCCGACATCACCATGAACGTCGTCGCATTGCGTTCCCGCGCGATCCGCTGCGCCAATTCATGGAAATCCGCGGGCAGGTCGACGACGACTCGACCCCCATTCGTGTCGGTCTCCGCCGGGTACGACCGGTCCGTGGGAAGCTCCAACCTGCTGGGTAGATCTTTCAGGGCGTGTTCCCAGAATTTCAACTGCCCGGCGAGCACGCTTTGCGAATCCGCTTCGTCACCCAGCAGAGCGTGTTGCCAAAGCGTGTAGTCGGCGTACTGGACGGGAAGTGGCGACCAGGAAGGCGACTCGCCCGCAGCGCGGACTCCGTAGGCGCTCCATAGGTCACGCAGGAGCGGAGGAAGTGACCCCCCGTCGACTGCAATGTGGTGCATGACCACGACCAGACGATGGTCAGTGGCAGACACGACAAACAGCGCCGCGCGGAAAGGAAGGTCTTCGGCTAGGTCGAAAGCATGCTGACCCCGAACACGCGCTGCGTCGGATATTTGAAGTTCCGTCCAGGTGGTGGCGTCAATGATGTCCCAGTCGAAGTCAGTCTCAGCTGCAAGGACACGCTGCTCCGGCACACCAGCCACCGCTGGAAACACTGTCCGCAGACTCTCGTGCCGCTCCACAACATCAGCGATCGCCGCGCGCAGCGCACAGACATCCAAAGAACCGGTAATCTGAATCAGTAGCGGTATGTTGTACGTCGCCGACTGCCCTTCCATCTGGTGGATGAACCACAGCCGACGCTGAGCGAACGACAACGGCAATCGCTTGGGACGAGCTACTGGGACCCATGCCACGCCGCCACCCGGCGATCCACCCACCAACCGTGCGAACCCCGATACCGTTGAGGCTTCCCAGAGCGCCTTCACGCCGATCGATGAATCAAACGACTCCTGCACGGCCGCGATCACTCGCATCGCCGATAGCGAATTTCCGCCGAGGTCGAAGAACGAGTCGTCCACCCCTACCCGCGGTAGGTCCAGCACACGCGCAAAGATTTCAGCCAAAATTCCCTCAACCAAGGTCGACGGATTTCGGTAGGATCCGCCTGCGAACTCTGGATTCGGCAATGCCTGCTTGTCTAACTTGCCGTTGACCGTAAGCGGTAGGTCATCGACGATCATCACCACTGTGGGGACCATGTACTCCGGTAGGTGCGCGGCCACATCACCACGCACCACAGCACCATTTACTTTTGGACCGGTCTCCGCAGGTACGACGTAGCCGATCAGCTGCTTGCCCGAACTCGAAGACCTCACCACGACCGCGGCGCGCTCCACCCCCGCGACACGGGAAAGAGCAGCCTCGACCTCACCCGGTTCAACACGAAAACCACGGATCTTCACCTGGTCGTCCGAGCGGCCCACATACTCCAGCTCGCCCTCGCGGTTCCACCGCACTACGTCACCCGTCCGGTACATCCGCGAGCCCGGCGGGCCGAGCGGAGAAGCAACAAACCGCGACGCCGTCAGCCCCATGCGTTTCAAGTAGCCCAGGCCGACACCATGACCTGCCACATACAACTCTCCGACTACTCCTACCGGCACGCGGCGGAGACCGGTATTCAATACGAAGAAGGCAAGGTCAGCAAGCGGACCGCCCACGGGACTGACATGGCTGTCGAGGTCAGAAGAAACGATCCTCCGGAACGATGCGTGGACGGTGGTCTCTGTGGTGCCGTACATGTTGATCAGGTGCGGCCAGGAATCCAGCTGATCTAGCCAAGGTCGCAACTTCGACGGTTCGAGAGCTTCGCCTGCGAAGACAATCGCTTCTAGACCGCTCAGCCGAGACTCGCCCGGCCGGCGCATGTCGACTGCCTGCAGAGCATAAAATGCTGACGGTGTCTGACTCAGAACGGATACGTTCTGGTCTCGCAGTAGTTGATGAAAGTCGTTGGCGGACTGGGCAATTTCTCCAGGTACGACAACCAGTCGGCCACCGTGTAGCAGCGCGCCCCACATCTCCCATACCGACACATCGAACGCGTAGGAGTGGAAGAGTGACCACACCTGGTTTGAGGACGGCACGAACCCCGGAGCCGTCGAGCTGAACAATCGCGTGACGCTCGCCTGGGTAACGGCAACCCCTTTGGGGACACCGGTGGTACCGGAGGTGTAGATGATGTACGCGACTTGGCCGGCCTCTGGCGCAGGCAGAGCCGTAACCGGCTGCACGGCAATCGCGTCGTCGTCGACATCCACAACTTCGATACCAAAACAGTCTACCCGGCAAGTCAGTTCGGCAGTGGTCACGAGGGCAGCTGGAGCGGCATCGCCCAAGATGAACGCCACCCGCTCATCGGGGTGCTTGATGTCAATGGGTACATAGGTTGCGCCCAGTTTCAACACTGCCAGGATCGCGATTACTGTCTTGTTGGAACGCGGGAGCATGAGAGCAACAACTTCTCCTCCGCGTACCCCACGAACGGCTAGTAGATGTGCCAGTTGCGTGGAGGCCTCGTCAACTTCCCTGTAAGTCCATACCTGATCCTCGAAAACCATGGCGTGCGCTTCCGGCGCTCGATTCGCCTGTGCTGCAAACAGTTCGGCTATGGATATACTGGCGGCAGTCTGAGAGTGCGCAGAACGATTGCCCAGGCGGTCAAGATGAGTGTGTTCGTTTCTGTCTAGTACGTCGATCGAGATGACTGGCTGGTCGATCACGGCGATCATCTCGGCGATGATTCGCCCAAGCCTGACGATCATGGTCTCGACCGATGCAGCGTCGTAGACATCAGAGCGGTACTCGACCACTCCGTCGATTCCCTGCGGCTCGCCGAACTCGGAGTACCGCTCCCGGAGACTGAAGGTCAAGTCCATCCGGGCCTGTCGAGAAATGGTGGGTACCGCCTCTGCCAGCACCCCCGGCAAGTCCAACTCCGTGGAGATCTGGTTCTGCCATCCGAGCATGACCTGGACCAGTGGGTGATGCGATTGTGACCGAGCAGGTTTGACGAGATCCACCAGCGCGTCGAACGGGACATCCTGGTGGGCCAATGCGTCCAAAACCGCGTCCCGTACTTTTTGCAAGAGGCGACGGAACGTCGAACTGGCAGACACATCAACGCGGAGCACTACTGTGTTGGCGAAGAAACCGACCATCTCCGCAAGATCAGCGTCACGTCGGCCCGTAGTTGGAACACCGAAAGCGACATCGGAGGTGCCGCTTAGTTCGGACAACAGCACCGCCAGCGCCGTCGAAATCACCATGAAGCCGGTAGAACGATGCTCCCGGGCCAACTGTCGCACCTGCTCTTGCATCGACACGGGCCATTCGATGGGGATTCGATTGCCTCGATAGTCGGCCACGACCGGATAAGGGCGGTCGGTTGGGAGCTCAAGCCGCCCCTCGTATCCGGCTAGCGTGTTCTTCCAGTAAAGGAGGTGCCGGCTCAGCGCACTGTCGGGGTCGGACTCGTCGCCGAGCGACTCACGCTGACGGAGCGTGTAATCCCGATATCGCAATGGCAACGGCACCCAGGCAGGCACCTCTACGCCCACATGGGCCCTGTACGCCAGCCCGACGTCGCGTACGAGGGGCGTGAGGGACTGGCCGTCTGACGCGATGTGATGCATCAGGAGCACCAATACATGCTGATCGGCCGATAGTCTGAAGAGCTGCGCTCGGAACGGAATCTCAAAGCTGAGGTCGAATTTGTATCCCACTGCCTGTGCGACTGCATCGTTCAACGCGTCTGTCGACCACCCTGACGCTTCGACTACGTCCCAGCCGAAGTCTGCGTCGGCCGAGCCAAGAACACGCTGCTCCGGCACACCCTCATGGGAGGGGAAAACAGTCCGCAAACTTTCGTGTCGACTCACGACATCGCCGATTGCCCTGCCCAGCGAATGAACACTGAGCTCACCAGTCAGGCGTAAGACCAGAGGAATATTGTAAGTTGACGACAATCCCTCCAACTGGTGGATAAACCACAGCCTACGCTGCGCAAAAGACAACGGGATCAATGCTCAACCCTTTCAGCGCCCAGCAAAACACTTCCTTGCGAACCACTCGGGTGACCACCCTCAGCGTTAGATTCAGACCCGAAATATTTCATCAGCAAGCTACAACAAGTCGACGAGCTCGGCCGACATAAATTCGCGCATCCCGATGGCCCCCGAAACCAAACCGAAGTACCGAGATGTAAGTTCGGGCGAATTGGCAATGGCATGCAGCATGCGCAACCGGGACTTCGTCGGTTGAAGCTTCGCCAGGGCGAGAGTACTCATGTACGGCTCCTCTAGAACAGCTCCTGTCGACAGTGCAAAGTGCACCATCGCCTCATCTACTGCGACCGAGTTCCCGACATCCACCCCGGAAATAGAATCGGTGAGCAGGTCGGCTTGAATCAGCGCATTGGTGATGCCGCGGGCGCTGATCGAGTCAAGGTGGTGAGCCGCATCCCCCGTCAATGCCCAGCCCGGACCGTGCGATTTACGGAAATAGTTGCGTTGGTCCCCCGTACCCCACCACCGATCCACTCGGTCGAGTGCCATAATTTGTTCGTATAAATCCGGCGCTGTCGATTCGATCGCGGACAAGTACGCCCTCTGCGGGTCCCGCCGAACGACCGAGAATTCGCTCTGCGGCAGGTAAGCTGCCACAATTGTCAGGTCGTCATGTGTTGGAATACGGGCTATCCAGCGGCCGACTCGCTCATGGAATCCGAATCCTGTTCGCAAGCCTTGCCAGAAGGTGTAGTACACGCAGCTTGCTATGGGTGCCGATCGGAGGATCGGTGCCTGAACAAGTTCCGCGACCTTTGATCGCATACCGTCGGCCCCAATAACCAATCGAGCAGACACCGATGTGGTCGAATTTCCACTCCGGAGGCGAACTCCGGCGACGCGTTCGTCGTGCCAAATCAATTCTAGGACCGACGTCCGATCCGAGAACTCCGCGCCCGCTGACACGGCAGCTCGAATGAGTAGATCGTCGAGTATGTACCGCCGTGGTGCGTAAGCGGCATTAACACCGTCCTTCGCCGGGGTAGCAGCGATCAGACTCAGTCCATCCACATCGTGACTAATAGTGCCCAAAGGCGGACAACCGGAGGCCACAACATCATCGAGCATCCCCCACTGTGCGAGTCTCACGACCCCAGGGTGCTGGATATACAACGTGGACATGGTGTCCGCCGGAAAGGAGGCCCTATCGACCAGCAGAACACTTCGCCCCTGTCTGGCTAACAGCAGTGCCACCGAAGCGCCGGCACATCGCGCCCCAACAACAACAACGTCGTAATCCATTACCAACCTTCTGGCTTTCTCTGGCGATGACACCGACTTGGTCACGTTCGCCGGTCGGCTCTTTTGCCGGATTTTGGTCCGGAAGCAATCCCCCGGAATCCCAACTTCATTCCGAAGGTAGAACGATTGACCTGCTCGACGAGTCGGAATGGCGGCGGACAAGGTGCGTGAGAGCAGTAGCACAATTTATAAACTCCGCTTGCATCCGTAAACCGATGAACAGACCAGGCCGAAATGGCTGAGCCGGTGCGAAATTGAAGGTTTACAAATGGCGGGCACGGAATGCTCTTTTGGCGCAAAAGGCTCCCGGGCCGTGGGTTCCGTCGGTGCGTCCGACATGTCCCCATCAGAAGTTGTTGTAGTCACCATGGCTGTACTCCCGCATGAACGAAGCTAGTTCTTTGCCTCGCCCGGCGTGGTTCGCGCTGAAGTGGTCCGCCACCCGTCGCCTGGTCTCGAGGTTCTGCTCCTGGCTGAGCTTGAACATGCCATCCGCCGATTCCACCTCAAAACTGAATGCACCCACAGCCGGACCGATCCTTCGGTAGTGGTCCAGCGAACTGTCCATCTCCCACCCGCTGCCGAATTTCTGCTCGTACGTACTGACTGTCAATTGAACGACCTTGAGCGTCTCCTCGAAATCGGCAACAGGTTGCAGCTTTCCTCGGAGATGTACCGAGACGTAGTTCCAGGTCGGTGCTACAGAATCGCGTTGGTAGACACTTGGGGTGACATACCCATGAGGCCCGGTGAAAATAAGTTGGGCATCCGCACCGTCGACGAGCGAGTCCCAGTGGGGATTGGCCCGGTTCATGTGCCCAAACAGTGTCGATCCTTCTAAGTCCTCGCTCTCTGAAGGGGCGCAGGGAGCACAGATGACTGGCAAATGGGTGGCGTACGGGGCCTTGGGGCCGTTTGAGATCAGAGCCGCAAAAGGGTACTGCGCAACCACGCGGCGCAGCCATGTCCGATCACTTGCCTTGTAGATCCGGGGGACGTACATGGTCATCTCCTGAGAATGGATTGGGCGATTTCACCGGATCTGACTGCAGTGTTGGACAGGAGACCAGCAGAAAGTCCATGGCTGTGTTCGGTACTGGCACCGTGCACATAGATACCGGCGCGCACCGCATCCGACGTCGTCACTCGGTAGTCGCGTCCCACGCTGAGCCGTCCCTGCTCGTCGTGCTTACATTCGCGCATCAGGCCCTGGAGTAGCGGTGCCGGGTCACTTGGCCGGTAGCCGGTGGCGTAGACGATCACGTCTGCTTCGATGGTATGGGTCAGACCGGTGGCCGAGGATGTGACCTCGACCCGTACGCCGTCTGTGTCCTCGTCGACGGATGTGACGCGCGAGGTGTTGATCATCCGTAACCGCTGTTTGCCCAGGACCTTCTCCTGGTAGCTCTTGAGATACAGCGACTGTGAAATATCGAGATCGACCACTGAGTAATTGGTGTTGGCGTGGTATTCGAGGAGCCTCTGCTTCTCGTCGGTCGGAGCGGAGAAGAACCGGTCAACTCCCTCCGGATCGAAAATTCCATTCGCATACGGGCTGTCATCGGCGACGCTGTAGCCGTAGCGGGACAGGACGGTGTGCACATTGGCGCGAGGGAAAGTCCGATGAAGGTAGTCAGCAACTTCGGCGGCACTTTGGCCAGAGCCCACGACGACAAAATTTTGAGGGACGTATGTAACTGCGGCTGCTCTGCCCAGCAGTTGGGAGCTGTGCCAGATCCGCTCAGATCTGTTGACACCATCGGGAAGTCGAGGCGTCAAACCCATTCCGATCACGATGTTCCGCGCCCGCTGAACAACGTCATCTGGGCCGACTACATCGACGTACTCCACCACGCCATTCTCGACTACTGGTCGGATGTCTTTGATCTCGGACCCGTACGAGACGTTTGACTGAAATTGGCTAGCTGCCCACTCCAGGTAGTCATGAAACTCCACCCGCAGTGGGTAGAGAGTTTTGCTGTTGATGAACTCAGCAATTCTCTCTTTCTCTCGGAGGTAGGACACAAACGTATACCGACTCATCGGATTGCGCATGGTGGCAAGGTCTTTGAGAAAAGAGACCTGCATGGTCGCATCCTCCATGAGCATCCCACGGTGCCAGCCGAAACGAGGCTGGAGCTCGTAGAACTTCATGCTGAACTTTGCCGGCACCGGTCCGGGCTGGATGGACTCTTGAAGAGCTATCGCGAGAGCGAGGTTGGAGGGTCCAAAACCGACCCCAACAACGTCCGCGACGGACGAGCCTGACTGTGCTCCCATCGAGCTACGACCTAATTTCGTTGTGGTAGGCATCGGCTGGGATGCCCTCAACCGAATTGGTCGTTCCCGGCCGCATAGTTGGTCCGACATTAGTTGTCTGGCTGCGGTTTTCGGCCTGAGCAATGGCGAGTGACTTGGGGCGCAAATCGGTCCAGTGGGTGTCGACGTACTCCAGACAAGCAGTCCGCTTGGCCTCGCCGAACACTCTTGACCAACCGGCCGGGACGTCGATAAAGACCGGCCAGAGAGAGTGCTGCCCCTCCTCGTTGGTGAGAACGAAATAGCTGCCGTCTTCATCGTCGAACGGATTGCTCATGGTCCTCGCTTACTCGGAGAGTTGCAGTACGCCTGCTGTGCATTTCGGTACCAGTCGAGTCTGCCTAGCAGCGAATACGTTGGTCCCCTTTGTGGCACGAAGGGAGTAGGTAATACCTCAGAAAACTACAACTTTGGATGTAGTTTTAGCGAAGACAAGTCCGGGCAGAAACCTTCGTGCACTGCGACAGCTAGGCTCCGGCTGTGTCAGATGGGTGGTCGTATCGGTGTGAGTCGGTCAAGCACGGCACACAGGTAGGTCGTCCTGGGGGCGCGTCGAGTCCCGCAAGAAATGCATGGTTGTGCTTCGTGGAGGCCAGACCGCAGGTCCAAGGTGTCTATCTGCTTCGATTCGCGGTTGGAATTGCCGGCGTATCAGCGACTGCAGGGCCTGTCGGTGTCGGACAATTAGCGGCCGGCGCGTTGACCTGGTGGGCCGTCGTGATATCGACGTACTTGTTCAATGGTGTGACTGACGTCCTTGAGGATGTGGCAAACGCGTCGCAGCGACCGATTGCGCGGGGGGAACTGGCAGTCCGTACAGCCCGGTGGGTCAGCGTGGCTACGGCGATCACAGCCCTGCTGATGGCTGCAGTTGCGGGGCGCGAGATGTGGTGCTGGACCTTCGCCTTCCTGACGCTTGGGTGGGTGTACTCGGCACCGCCACTGGCTGCCAAGCGTTGGAGTTTGTCTTCTTCTGTAGTGATATTCGGCCTCGGCTGGGCAAGTTATGCTGCCGGAGCGGCCGCCGGCGGCGGAGGATTTGGGCGTACGGAACAAGTCTTCTGCGCATCGATGGCAACATGGATGGCGTTGGTGGGAGCGGTCGTGAAGGACCTATCCGATGCCCACGGGGACGCCATTGGTGGGAGGCGCACTCTGGCAGCGCAACGTGGACTCAGCTCTGCACGGCGGCTGGCCATATTCGGAACGACTGTCGTTGGAGTATGCGCACCGATCGCCTCACTGCTATGGGCACCGCTCGCACTGTTCGGAACATTGCCGTTGACTGCTGGAGCTCTCTGGGTGATGGCGCTATGCGCGCGGGCGAACGACTATGACCTGAAGGCACGGCGCTGCGGGTACCGCGCTTTCATGGCCACCCAGTACGCAGCAAACCTCGCGATGCTCGGCACCCTCCTGGTGCGCGCGGTATGAAATTGCGGGCCGCTAGATGCGGCTGCCGAATAGCCTGTGCAACGCGTCCATACGGGACGACGCCCCAAGTTTCAGATAGGCGTTGGACAGATGCCGCTTGACTGTGAGCTCTGAAATATTCAGAGTGCGAGCGATCTGCCGGTTGGTCATCGCGAACGCCACAGCCTCCAAGACTTCAAGCTCCCGGTTGGTCAAAGATGCGTCTGACGCGGCCTCAAGCACTCGAAGTTGCCTGTCCCTCAAATGGCCTCGGGTCTCCTCGTAGCTGAGCATGCCCGTGTGAAGGCGGCCACCGGCAGCAAGGCGAAAAGCGGCGTTGATGCGTCTCCAGACCCCAGGTCGGTGTGTCAAGGGTGCCTCTTTGGCGGCCAGCTCTATTGCAGGCTCAAGGGATGACCACAGAATCTCCACAGCTCGCACGGACTCCGAAGCCGGTATTGCCTGTAGGGCTCGATGCGAGCCGAGCAACCGGGTGTACTCGTCTGGAATCGCCGACCGAGTAGTCGAAGACGTGGGAAGGCCTAATGCATCTACGCACTCGTTGAGGATTGCCAGTGCTTGGCGGCGGCACTGTGACCACACCCCCGGATTGATCCCGAGGGGACTATTCTCGCGTAGCAAAGTGGTTCTGTACGCCGTCACTACCTCTGGAATCGCGGCCCGTAGCGACGCCGCAGCCATTGCGTAAGGCATATGTTCCCCGAACTCCTGTTCCCTAGCCCAGGATACAAGACCATATGGTCCGTTGCCGTGCAATAGCGAGCCATGGATGCGTTGAGGGTTCGACCTACTGTTTCGTGTAGATGAATGTCAGGCTTCGTGAAGGTCTTGACGTCACCGGGTGGGTAGGCGGAGCAGAGCGGTCACTGCTTCCGGAGCAGAATCTATCGTGTTGGCCAATCGTTGCTGTACTGCTCAGAGACCGTCTCGTGGTCACGATAGAGCTGTTTACGTTTGCGCTTCGAGAGGCGGTCGCCGAAAACGATACCGTTGATGTGATCGGTTTCGTGTTGGAAACAACGCCCGAGCGTGCCGCCTGCGTTGAGTTCGATCTGGTTACCGTACTGGTCCTGTCCTCGACAGATAGAGAACTCTGGCCGTGCGAGGTCGGTGTATGCGCCGGGGAGGGACAAGCATCCTTCACCGAAATCGATGAGGTGTCGATCGTTTCCTTCGGCGAGTTCGACTACCGGATTGCAGACGACACCAGTTCGCCGTGTCCCGGTCTCGTCACTGCAATCGTAGATGAACACCGCAAGGTCGATGCCTACCTGCTGAGCGGCGAGGCCGGCACCGTCCGCAGCAGTATTGGTCGCGAACATATCGGCAAGCAGACTTTGCAGATCAGGACCGAAGTCGGTCACCGGTCGAGCCGATGTGTGCAGGACAGGGTCGCCCCATCGGACGATTGGTCGAGCATTGCCGAGGCGCAGAAGTTCAGAGACAGGCATGACTCGTATGCTCCACCCTGGCTACGTTAGAAGCAACCGATGAGGTTTGTTTTGGGCGCGTATCACGTTTTGTGGCCGTCATCATGGTGCGGAGTGGCTCGACGAGAGCATCCGATCGCGCAGGGCCCATGACAAGTGACCGTCTCTATTCCGATTCTTCGCCGGTGTCGATGGCTCCGTCGATGGGTCCGGTCTGGGGGTCTTCGGCTTGGACGGCGCGAAAGTCGGCGCGCGGCATGATGTCTGGATGAAATTGCCATGGTGCGCGGCGTTCTCGTCGGTGTGGTGGCGGTGAGGCCTTTTCGGTGGGCATGTCTGTTTGTTCCTTTCGCTGATGGTCAGTCCGTGTCGATGTCTTCGAGTTGCACGACGAGCCTTTCCCTGACCCTCTGACCTGGTCGCTCGTAGGGGACGAAGTGCGAGTTGACGACTCGGTAGCGGGTGCCCCGTGGGAGGAGGTGGCTCGTGTCGTCGCCCTTGTCCGATGCTCCGAGGTACAGCCCTCGTGTTGTTTGGATCTCGAATACGGCGTCCGTCGGATGGCTGTGTGCGTCGAGTTCGTGGATCGAGTGGCGGGCGCCGGTGAAGCGGTCGAAAGCTATGACCGAGCCGGGTGAGAGGGTCTCGGGTAGCTCGGATGGATGGATGACGGCGTGGGGCAAGCTCACAACGGTGTAGACCAGGTGTCCACGTCCGGACTCACGCTCGTATCGCTGGATTGCGCGGTCGACTCTCTGGATGTGGCGGCGCTGGTCGTCGTCGAGCCGAACTGCATCACCGTTGACATCGGACAATGCGTCGTTGGTGCGTTTCCAATTTTCTGGATCTCCGATCAGTGTGCTCATCGCACGGTGCTGGGCTCGGGGAACGCTCTGCTCGACAGTCCTTTTGGTGGCTGATCGCGCATTGCGCTGGCGGGCGCTGAGGCTTCGACGGAGTTCGATCGCGGCCGGCAGCGAACGTCTTTTTCGTTCGTTCGTGATCGGCGCGGCGGTGTTGCGGGGGAAGGCGCGTTCGAGGTCGCGGCGCGCGCGTGTCAGACCGGGCAGTCCTTCGATGTCGGTATCGAGGCCGCGGGCATGCTCGCGATTCGCGGCTCGGTCGGCGAAGGATGCGTGCGGGAGCACCACCCCTTGCTTCTTCTCCAGCTCTCCGCTGGATCCTCGATCGGGGTCGAACGCGCCCCCGTCTGGGGTGACGCGGTTACGACTACGGCGCGCGGAGGACATCGGACCTCACCCGGAGGGGGTCTTGCGGTCCCGGATACAGAGTCGGTACTGCGGCCCCGCGGGGGGCGGCGGTACCGACTCGACCTGCAGCGCCGCCGAAGTATTCGACAGCGCTGCAGCAAGTGCACGCTCGGCGGACGCCTCCACCGAGCAGTGCGACAGCTTGGGTCATCGTCCCGGCCGGCCGGGCAGGTCGGTTCCGGTTCCTATCGTCCATGCGACATCGACGACGTCGGACAGGGTCCGGCTCAGGTGGCCACAACTCGTGCATACGCCGGGCAGCTTCTGTGAAATCAGATCGAAGAAGTGCTCGTCGCACGCGAGGTGGGCCATGAGCTGTCCGCCGGCGCAGCAATCTTTCATGGCCACCGCCCACCATGCGCCCCGCGGTCCCGCTCCCCCGTCCCTGGGTTCCAGCGCGCAGACGTCGCAGGCCAGCTCGATATGGGTGATCGCGTCGGTTCGGTCGGTGCTCATCGCACAGCCCCCTCTGGTTGTCGACGGGATGTCATGTCAGCTCGCCATGGCGTCGTGCTCGCCGTGCTCGTTGTGGTGATCACTCCGGTGTTCCTCCGACGCCGGTGCGGCATGGTTCTGCTGCCCACTGTCGTGCCCGTGGGGTTCGCCGCCGGTGGCGGCGGTTTCTGCCGGCGGGGTCTGCGTGGGTTCTTTCTTGCTGGTGGCCGGTTTTGCGACTCCCTTCAGTGATGGCCGGACGTAGCCGCCCTTCTTCAGTTGGGCGGTGGTGAAGCCTGCAGCTTTGGCGGCGTCGTAGGCCACGATGAATTCGGCGGTCGAGTCGACATGTTCGGCCTGCGCTTTGGCGACTGCTTCGGCCTTCTGCCGGCTGTTCTCGGCTGCTTCGACAAGGTTGCGCATTGCGGTGAACTGCGGGCCGAGGATCTCGCGGGTGGTTGCATCGGCCTGGTCGGCGGTCTTGGGCATGAGATTCCTTCTTTCATGTTGTGTGCGAGGGACTTTCATTTCCTCTTGGGGAGGAGATTTGTGTGGCCGATCGTGTGGTCAGTTCGCCGGTTCGGTCTCGCCCGCAGTTGTCACCGCGGTGTTGCCGAGACCGCAGAGTTGCGTGGCCGCGACAGCATCACCGCGGGTGATGGGCAAGGCGTATGTCTGCGCCACACGAAGATATTTCGCCGCAAATGCACATGCGAGGTCGTCGTTGCTCGGATGCCACTGAGAAAGCCCACGTTGGGCTCGATGTTCAACTGCCTGCGCGCTGGCGACGATGATGTTGGTCTGTACGTCGCTGACAAAGCGTTGCTGCTGTTCGGGTGCCCATGCAGCAGCACCCAACGCCCACGCCGCGTCCAGCGGGTAGACGTAATCGCTTGCTGCAGCATCTTTCTCAGATGCTGCATCGAATTCGACGGTGACACCGGTGTATGGATCATTCAACACGCCCTGTGCCACAACGCAATTGTCCGTTCCGGCAGCGAATGTGACGGCCTCGAGCTCCGCTGCCAATGCGATGTTCCTGGTGTCGCATCCGTGATCGCTGCCTGGCGGCCGCACGAGAAGTTCCGCCAAGCGCTGACCGTCGGGCCACCTGGCCGTGCTGTCGATATCGTCGACGACGGGCAGGGCGTCGAGAAGGCTCGCAACGGTGATGACGTCGTGGAAGACCTGGGGTGGTGGTGGCGCAGTGTCGGCCTCGTGGTGATCCGTCGTGATCACCACGGCAGCCGCGGCCGCCACAGCGACCATCACGGCTGCGGCAATGGCTGTCCATGCGGTCTGATGTGTCTTCGCCATGATGGCAATCACCTCTTCGGGAGCTGTCGAGTTCGGGGAGGGAAGAAAAAGCAGGACGCAACTGCGCGCAGGCGGATCAGGATGCGACGAGAGTGAGCGCGGTGCCGAGTGCGAGGTACGGGCCCAGCGCGATATGCGACCGTGCAGGCTCGGATCTGATCGCTCGAAGGACCCGCACGACTATCACTCCGACGAAAGCCGTCAGGATCGAGAACACCAGCGCCGCACCGAGGGATGTCCAGCCGACGTAGCCTAGGACCATCGCGAGCGAGACCACCAGTCGCGCATCGCCGATACCGATTCCGCCGCGCAGAAGCACTGCAAGCGCGAAGAACAATATGCCGGCGGCCAGGCCGGCCAGAAGGGCGCGACCGACCGCGCCCCAGGTGCCGTGAACGACACCGGTGAGCAAGATCATTGCTGCAGTTCCGCTGGCGGCCAGATACGCAAGAGCAGTCGGAATCCGTTGCACGCGTTGGTCGATCCACGCAATCCAGGGCACTACCAGAGCCAAGAACAGCATTGCCGCCGGCGGCGCACTCGTCGGAGTACTGACGAAAGCGGAGATGACGCCCCACACGACACCGGAGACGATGACGGGAATTTTCGTCCCCAGCGCCGCCTCGTCGACGGAGATCTCGACCCGTGCACACACCGCGATGACGGTGGTCCGCAGCGCGGCCGACAGAGCTACCCCGACGATCACTGCTATCGCGACAATCGAGACGCGGCCGACAGTCGCAGCAGTTGATGCCTGAGTGCTGGCCCAGGATGCCGACGACGCCTCGATCAAGGCCCATAGGACGCCTGCCGCCAGAGCGACCACGACACTTCTGACGTAGTCGCTACGCAACATCGGCTTCTCGTTCACCATCGGAGCGAGCGGCGTGCACGGCCATCCGGGCACGGTAGCGGACCTTCTTTTTCACCGCTGAGTCGAGATCGATTCCGAGTACGTCGGCCAGGTGCTCGGTTGACCACCGCCGACGGAGCGAAATTCCTACGATCTCGGCTTGCTCTGCAAGAGTGAGCGGCAGTCTCCATTCGCCGCACAGGCGACGGTAGACGGCCGCCTCGTCCACGCCGCGGATGCCTCGGGGCGAATGTGGACGTGCTCGGGGGTCGTCGATTTCGTCATCGTCCCAAGCAAGAGGCGTCGCCCATCCCTGCTCACGGGCTGCATTCCGGACCTGCTCGTCGGGGCCGGGTGTCATGGAGATCTGGTCGTAGACGTCGTTGATGACGGACCAGAGTTCACTGGGGACAACTTGATCCGATGGCAACGTCGAAAGCTTGGGCACCGACAGCCCGGTCAGTTCGGACAGCGCTTGCACCGAGTAGCCCATCGCGACGAGGGCCCGGATCCGTCGCTGAGCTCCGACACCTAAGGTCATCGCCCGTCCCCGGGTGGGGTGGAAGGTGACGTCGAGAATAGCTTTCGAGATGCTTGCGGTGGTCTCGAAGCATTTGTGGTTGGCGACTGTCTCCACATCACTGAGGCTGAGCTTCGTGAGATCGAGGATCATTTGGTCGGGCATACCGCCGAGCCGCAACGACAGCAGGTGGCGGCGGGCGGGTCCGGAGGGTACCGACGAGGCACTCCCGCGGCGGGATGTTCTGTTAGATCCCGCCGCGGGAGTGGAGCGACGTCGCGCACGCGCAGCGTCACTGCCGTCGCTCGTCGGGCCGAAGGAACCACCCCTCGACGTCGTCGAGCGACTCCATGAACCGGTATTCCGGTCAGGATTCATTGTATTGCTATCGGGCACTGCATCACACAGTGCGGGGGAAAGATTGTTTTGCGTACGCGAAACCACGTCGACGTCAGTCATGGTGCATCCCTTTTCAGTTGATGCGGTTGGTCAGACCGCACATCAGATGTTGGGGACACTACCTCGCGGGAGTGCATCGCGTCCAGACCGTCGGGTCGTTTTTCTTCGGTGATGAGAGTTCCTCGGTCGTACAGTCCGCCTGCCGCGACGCCGGTATAGCTATCTGCCTCGGCTCTTGTGCGGCATGCGACGAAGGCCGCGAGCGGGCAGGTCTCGCACGATTCGAGGAGATGCGCTGCAGCGACGGTTGCTTTCCGGCGCCGTTCGAGACGTGGGATCCGTGACTGCAGCAGCTCTGCGACCGCCGTTTCGCGGGCGGCCCAGTTGCTGTCTCGGACACACTGACCGAGCGGCATCGTGAACGATTCTCTGCTCGCGATCGCGCGTAGTTCTGCGCGGCGACCACTGGTGGCTTTCGTTCTCATCCCCGGTCTCCTCGGTGCAGTCGAGCCTGTCGGGCTGAGTAGGCCGAGCGGCCGGCGCTGATCGCGACGGCACCGAGGGCGACGACGACGGCGAGAGCGATGATCAGTCGTCGACCGTCGAGCCCGGCACCGTCCGATGCTGGGATCTGCACCATCGGGGATGCCTCGCTGGCGATCAGAATGGAGTGCTCGACCAGCCAGGCGATTGCCGTCGACCACCACAGGCCTGCGGATCCGAGAGCCATGGTGGCTGCGAGTGGGGCGATCCAGATCAGCGCCATCTGATCGTCGTCGGAGAGGGCTTTGCTGTTGTTGCCGTGTTGGGACATGTGGTTGTTCCTCTTCTGATCGTGTGTGTCGCAGAGTGATTCAGGTGGCGAGGGCAAGGGGGCGACGAACTTGAACAGTCGCGTCGAGAGGAATGTCGAGCACCCCCTCGTCGTCGCCGTCGCCACGCCAGGTCAGCCCGACCATGTCGTCACCCGACTCGTCTCCGTAGATGTCGGGTTCGTTGTCGACGACGACCCAGATCCCGGCGTCCTCGTCGAGGAGAACTAGGTCGCCGGCAACGAGGTCGACCGGAGCAGTGTCTTCGGATTCGCCGTAGCCCTCCCAGTCGTCGACGTCGGTACCGGCGTCGGGGACCACCTGCAGGTGCGGGCGGTCCTTGTGCATCGGAGAGCCCGGGACGCCGGACACGGCTTTTTCTTTCGGCGTCTGCGCGTCGGGCTTGGGCTGGCGAACGGTGGGGGTGTCGAGATTGAGCATTGCCATCGGCGACGATGCGCGACGAGCTGAATCACTGTCCGCGCGCGTCTTTCGCCTGGCGACGGGATCGAGATTGGGATGGTCCGACGCGCGCGCCCAGGGCGCGCCGGAGACGTGATGGAAACGGATCTCTTCGTCGCCGTCCACGGTGCCGCCGGGATCCGGGTCGAGGATCACCAACCGCTCGTGCCGCACTTCGAGAGGACGCAGGCGGTCCAGCACCGCTGCGTCGTCGGCCCCGGGCTCAGTCTTGCGGGGGTCGGGAGTGAAGTAGGTCTGAATTTCGACCGCTTGGTTGTGGTCGTTGACACTGGTCGCCCGCCCACGACATCCGCGCGGGATACCGACTCCAGTGGTTGCCGATTCCCACATCATCAACGCGCCCTGCGGACTCAGACGGCCCATCGATACGCGCTGGCGAAAGTTGTCTCGCATGTCGCCGCCGAAGTACTCGGCATCGGGTCGCTGCGTTCCCAGCACCATGTGGCACTTCGCTGTGCGGCCTTTTCGTCCGATCGACGCCACTTCCTGGAGGGTCTTCGGCTTGGTGGGATCACCCTTACCTTTGATGCTCGAGTACCAGTTGAGCAGGTTGCCTCGGAAGTCGGCGTACTCGTCGATGAACAGAACGACGGGCTCAAAGTCGGCCTCGGTAGCTTCTCCGTTGACGATCAGCGAGTACCGGGTTTCCATGAGATTCCAGAACCGATAGATGACCGCGACCTGGTGCTCCATGTGGCTGGCGACGATCTGTACATTCGGCCAGTCCTGGAAGCCCAAGAACTCGACCCCTTTTCCGTCGACGACCCATACCGGCCAACCGTGCGCGGTGAGCTGTGTCAGCAGGGTGTGTGCGGTGACGGTCTTTCCGGTTCCGGATGCACCGACGAGCATGAAGTGTGGGTCGATCGCCGGCCGCCACACCATGGGGTTGCCGTCCTCGTCCTCGCCGTACGAAATCGCGACCGAGTCGTAGTCGGAGTGCGCGAGGTCGCCGAGATCGGTCGTGGATTCCGCGTCGCCGAGGCCGGCCGGGTTGTAGAGCTTCTTCGGAAAGGTCGGGCGCACCTCGAAACGCACCCAGTCCGTTTCGAGGTTCCAGCGAGCACGCCACCGACCGGGCAGATTGACGCTCACTACTCGTTGTACTCGGGCCCGATAGCCCTCGGACTCGAGTCGATGTCCGACCTCATGGGTGGCTTCGACAGCTACAAGATCCCCGGTGCTCGGGTCCGTCTCGTGTCTGGTGATCTTTCCGGTCGGCCCTAGCAGCGCGAGAATCGTGCGCGTGGCTTTGACGAGTTCGGGCGAGACATGCGTCTCGGAGACGGACCGTGTGTCCGGGACGAGAACGAGACGGCGTTTGCGTGTGTTGTGCTTCTGGATCCGGTACCGGCCCCAGCTCTGCTGGGAGAGCAATTCGACGACGCGGGGCTCCCACTGTTCGTCGAGAAGGAGCGCGGCCGACTGGTAGCGGACGGTGATTCTGCCCGGACGGCCGGGCCACTGGCCGCTCCACCGAGTCGCCGTCAGGACATCACGGGTCGGCGGTGACGCGGTCAGCCGGCAGAGCTGCTCGATCGCACGATCGGTCTCTTCGGCTCGGATCGTGGCGCGATAGCCGTTGTAGCTGACGGCCGCGCCCGCGCCGACGCCGAGTGCTGCTCCACCCCATGCGATCGCTGTGTCGAGGTTCAGGATCGGGCCCAGTGCTGCCGACACGACTCCACCGGCAACGTAGAGCACACAGTTGCGGATCCACGGATTGTTCTGGGGGTCGAGCGAGGGTGCATCACGTAGCGACCGGTATCCGTCGAGGGGTGCCTGAGTCGGGTTGGGTAGCGCGCACATCATGCATCCCGGGTGATCGTGATCAGGATCCCGTCACCGGAAGTTGGGCGCATCGTTGCGGTCAAGGCCACGCTGCGTCGGCCGACTTCGTTGTTGAGATGGGTCGGGTTGTAGTCGAGGGTGAAACGGCACGCGGCGTGAGGCTGGCAGTGCGCAGCGCGGAGAGCCGCATCGACAAGTCTGATCAATCGTTCGTCTTCGGTGTCGACGAGCAGGTTGCTCGAATTCCACTCGACGACGAGCGACCAGACCTCGTCGGTGGTTGCGAGGGTCACGATCCGGTTGGTGGGATCGTCGAGCCTGAGGGTCTCGATCCGAGCGAAGTTCGGCAGCGCTCCTCGATCGATGACAGGACTCAGGGGGCCGGCCGTAGATCGACTGCTCCTCGAACGTGCCCTCGCTACGTGTAGTCGTGTCGGTGCGCTCATGGGGACTCCCTGTCTCGTCGTGCCTTCTCGAGAACAGGTAGATCCAGGTGCGTCGACTTCTGTGACAGCCGCGGTGAATCTTTTTCCGACAACCTTTCATCTCGCGCTGCAGCGCATGCGTTCATGGCCCCATCAGTGGCGCACCGATCGGTCACCAGTGCTCTATCGGTGAGGGTGCGATTGGGGACGGGCAAGTCGCGTTCCGTGTTGCGACTGACCGTCGCGGGAACAGCTATGTGCGCTCGACACCCCTTGACATGGGGGGTACGCTGCAAACGGCGATGCGAAGCGAGTAAGGCTTGCAGCGACCTTCCCACATCCGGGGCATATAACCACCAATTCGCGGCAGCATCGGCGCCTCATCAACTGCTCATCGGATGCGGTTCGATTCCTCTCTTACGCACCCTCGGGCAACGTCCATCCGCCAACCCCAGCGTCGGCGTGACTGCCACGAGATTCGGTATACGCAAGCCACCCCGACCGGCCTGGGGTGGGGCTCCTCCTCGCGGATCCGCGAGCTAAGGGCCGACGGAAGCCGGTTGTCACGTAGCGCGACAGGGCTATGAACGGCGGCACCGATCACGGGAAATAGTGCGTTCCATGTTGCCTGTACAGGGCGATCGGTTCAGTGGCCGGCGACCCTCTCCGGGTCATGTGCGGCGAGGGTCAGAAATCGAGAGTGTCCACACTCCACCCGGCTGCGGTCGGCACTGCCGATACCCACACGGTCGTGGTGGAGTCGACGGGGACCGTGGCATCCGAGGTGACGGCCGATTGCGTTATCTCCGCGACTCGATAGATGCGCTCGGCGGTATCTGCCGGGCATCCGGAGCAGCCGATCGAGACGGTTGCGGTGATTTCGGCGTCTTCTTTCTTCCACTGTTCCCACTGGGCACCGGGGCCTCGCTCGGTCGTTGCAGGGGTGGAGAGTTTTGCAGCGAGGTTGTCGGTGAACCATCGGCGGGCGCGTAGAAACGCGTCGGTCGAGCTCGTGTCGGTGCTGGGGTACCAGGTGAAGGCGGTCGTCAGTGCTTGACGGATTGCGGTCTCCGCGTCTGTGGCGGCGCTGCTGATCGGAGCGGGTACAGCGGTTGTCTCGGTTGGCTGTGTGTTGATTTCGGGTAGCGACGGCGCGGTTGGCGCGCTCGTTGTCTCCGGTGCCGATTCCGGCTCATCGGTGGCGGGTGAGCTGCAGGACCAGGCGATGGTCACCACGGCTACAACGACGAGGAGGACGGCTATAAGACGTCGGCCGGCAAGGGACATCAGATCCTCCGGGCTTTCATTCCAGCCATGAGTGGAGCTTGTTTGACGACGTCTCCGGTGGTGGGGGCGTGGATCATCTGACCGCCGCCGATGTAGATACCGACGTGCCCAGGGCCGTTCGCCTCGAATGATCCGAAGACGAGATCACCGGGCATCGCTTGATCGATCGGGATCTCCGAACCCACTCCCCATTGGGCCTCGGATGTGCGGGGCAGGGTGATGTGCTTGCCCGCGAAGTAGGCGAAACTGGTCAGTCCTGAGCAGTCGAATCCTCCTCGGGAGGGGCCGTTGATATCTCCGCCGCCCCAGACGTAGGGGGTTCCGAGGTACTGGCGTGCAGCCTCGACGACATTGTCTCCGTCAGCTCCGGTCGGCACGAACCGGCCTGTGGAACCTTCGGATGTGTACTGCGCTTGGCCGGCCAGAATCTTCGCCACATAGGGCTGTGTTTGTGTGGTGTAGTCACCGCCGGATGGCATTCCACCGGCTGCGAGCACCGCGGCGGGGCCCGCGTTGTAGGCGGCAATCGTCAGTGCAGTTGGGTCGCCCTTCACTTTTCTCGCGGCGATGGCTGCGGTGATATCTCCGTTGATGGCGCACATGAAGTGGGCTTGTGAGATCACTGCATCTCCGATGGAGTTCGGGTCGGCTCGCCCGTCTCCGTCGTAATCCTTGCCCCACGTTGCCCAGGTTCCCGGCATGAATTGTGCGGGCCCCAACGCTCCGGTGCTCGATACCGGAGCGGACGGGCCGTAGCGGAAACCGTTCTCGGCGGAGAGTTGGGATGCGATCAGGGGAGCACCCACGCCTGGGCACACGGCTCCTGCTTTGCGGATCCACGGCTCGAACTCCGGCGGCACGGATCCGGTTCGGAGATCTCCGCCGGCCGTGCCGAAGCCACAATCGACAGCGGTACCGGCGCCGGTCGGTGAATCAGCGCCGGACGATTGGGGGCTTCCCGCCTGACCGAGTTTGCTCATCGGGTCGATAGCGGTTCCGCCCTGTAAACGGCCGCCTTCCCAGTACTCGAAGTGCAGATGTGGTCCGGTGGAGCCGCCGGCGTTGCCGATGTCGGCGATGTGGTCGCCGACCTTGACCTGTTGTCCCTCCTTGACGAGGACGCCGTTGGGATACATGTGCCCGTACACGGTGGAGACCGGTTTTCCGTCGACGATCGAGTCGAGGACGATCCACATTCCGAAGCCTTGAGCGGGTCCGGCTTTGACCACAGTGCCGTCGAGGGCTGCGTAGATCGGGGTGCCGATCGGGCCCGCGAAGTCGACGCCTTGGTGCATCGTGCCCCACCGCTGCCCGAAGGGGGACGTCATCGTGGTCGTGCCATCGCGGGTCGGCTTGCCGATGGGACCGGACGGGGTCAACGGCGATGCATCATCACCACCGGTACCGGACGAGACCGTGGGGGCACAACCGCTGGAACCTGACGATGTGACGAGTACGACGACCATCAATGGAATGACGACGAGTACACCGAGAGCGGCGATACCGACCGCCAGGGCGAGTTTCCACCATCGACGTGGCGCTTTCGAGTTCGGCGACACCGCTGTCTCAGGCGGGGCCACCAAGGTCATCGCCGTGCGCCTGACGCAGCTCGATGGAGGATTTCCGTCGGATTCGTGGTGGCACCTGGTTGGACGGTCGGTCGGGCACGACGCGGAGCACTCGACGGCCGCGTGGACCGGTCGGGAAGCAGAAGCGGCGAGCCCTCATCGGTGGAGTACTCACGGAATCGTCCGCCTCCAGGGCCGGTCACCGTGGCGCGGCTGGCCCGAACTTCTCGGTTTCCTGGAGTCGACAGTGCGGGAGCGGTGGCCACCGGCCGCTTGATACCGGGTGCGTTCGTTGTCTTGTCGCCGTGAGAGCGGACCGCCGATCGGTCTCCGACGGGGCTGGAGACCGGAGTGTGGGAGTGACCGGAGCCGACGACCGACTGCGTCGGGGGAAGGTCGATGTTGATCGGTTTGCGAAGGCTGGGGTGGGTTTCGGAAGCATTGGTGGTGTCGGTGGCCGCCTGGGTAGCTTTGGCGTCGCTCCGTCGACCGACGACCTTCTTGACGCCCGCGGTTGCAATCTTCCCGGCCGAGTAGACCACGGCAGCAGTTCCAAGTGTGGCTGCGCTGCTGGCGGCTGCCGTCCCGTCGACGAGAGCTTTACTCGCCTTGGCGGTTCGGGCCGTTGCATGGCTGGCTGTCTTGGCCAGTCCCTTTCCACCTTGATAGGCCTGGCGGGCCACTTGTCCGGCGTAGGCAGCTTGGGCGAGGGGGCTGGTCGGTGTCTTGGTCGATATCGCGGTGGGCGCGGCTCCTGGTCTGCTTCCGAGCTTGCGTGCGAGGGCGTCGGAAGCTTTGCGTAGTCCTTTCACTGCGCGGCGGTAGAGAATGATGCCCGCGATCAGAACGATGTCGGTCAGGATGAATTTCATCATCAGCGGAGAGTCGCCGTCTCCTCTGAACAACTGTCCGATCACGATCATGTATCCGACGAGGAACACCACCGCGAAGATAACGATGACCATCGACATCAGCACCGCGGCGAGGGTTTTCCACAATGCTCCGCGGCCGGATCCGGGCAGAATTCCAACGACGGTCACCACAATTCCCTTGACGGCCGATGCGAGGGCGGTGAGTACCGCGAGGATGAGGGTGAACGCCAGAATTGTGGCGAATCCGAGCAGGATGACACCGGCCAGTAGCATCGCGACCCCGGACCCGACCTGTCCCGGTCCGGGGTGATCGGCGAAGTCCTTCATCTGTTTTGCGCCTTCGCCGCCGCAGCCTTTGATGTTGTCTTTGAGGGTGTCTCGTGTGTTGCCGTCTGCTTTTTCGTGGCCGGCGTCCCAGGCTTGAGTGCAACGTTCTCCGTCGGGCGAGCCGTCGATGACTCGGCCGAAGTTCAGCAGTTGGGTGGGTTGCCTGATGAACGTGTCGGCCATCTGTTCCGAGATCTGGTCGATGAGTTCGTCGGAACTCGACGTCGTGTCTCCCTTGTTGGCCAGGCCTGCCGCAAGCTGCACGCCGGCGTCGCGCGCCTGCATGATCAGGCCGTCTTGTCCTGCGACCCGTTCGACTGGATTGGACAGGATCCCCACTGCCGCAGCGGCGATCGCTGCTGCCATCAGGAGTTCGTACACTCCCGTCGTCCACCGTCCGCGAATGACCCACCACGCTCCGATGCCTGCAGCAGCGGTGAGAAGAAGGCCCGTGAGCTGGAACTGATCGGTGACCGTTTGCATGGCATCGCCGATCGAACGGAACGGCGCAGTCAACAATTCGAGCCACTCGAACCGCAAGGCGTAGGTGACGAACCAAATCGCGAAGCCGGTCACCCCGCGGTACACCTCGTACTCGAGCATGATGAAGGTGGAGAACACGGTGTACATCGGGTGCCCGACCGAGCCTTCGTCGATGGACATGAAGTAGTCCCAGACCAGAATTCCGTGAGAGTCACGGACTTCCATCCAGCTGAATGTGCTGTTGGTGGGCAGGGTTTCACCCGGGTCGGCATGAGCCGGTGACGCCAGGGCGATCGCCAGCAGACCGATCATGTGCCAGACAGCGACACCTGTGACGATCGCGCGGCGGATTCGAGATGCCACTACCCACTTGAAGACAGGGCCGAGGAAGCGAGCGAGAACACTGCACCACGACCGCGGGATCCACGACCACAGCACGAGCTCGAGAACCATCTTGACGCCGCCGCCAATCGAACCTGGCCGGCGCACAACTCGTTTCGACATCACCATGTCGCCAACTCCGCAGCGCGCTCGGTAGTCGATTCTTTCGGAGTCGTACTCGCCGCTTGGTATCTCGCTTCCGATGCCGGAAGTAAGACCTTGATGCGGCCGACGTTGCCGGCGGGATCGCGCATGTAGCCCTCTCCGCGGCGATGCGGTGCGACGTATCCGTCTTTGCCTTCGACGGGCGATGTGTTCTCCATCAGCTCTTTGAGCAGTCCGAGATCGTCTTCCCCGACGCCGAGCCACTTCAACGATTTTTGCGCTAGTCGTCGATCCGTCTGCCGGAACACGAGCCGGGTGGGGATGAGCCCTCGCAGCGTCTCGGAGCCGAAGTCTGCTTCGGGGTCGTGCGATCCGAGCATCACCGCGGCGTCGTGTTTGCGGCCGTCTCGAATGAAGTCGATGATGATCTCGACACCTTCGCTCGAGCGCGTCAGGTGATGGCATTCGTCGAGCAGGAAGACCGCGAGGGTGTTGGGGTCCGCGAAGCAAATGCCGCGGGCGATCTGCGCGATGAGGGTGTACATCATTCGCCCTACCCGCTTCTGGAGCGACATCTGCTTGAACAGATGCTCGTTCTCCACTTCTCGCTCCGAGGGCAATTCCAGTGTGTGAGTGCGGAAGACGATGGCTCCTGCGCGTGGATTGAACGGCTCTAGGTCCGGCCGAAACAGCGCTGCTGCATAGGATTTGGTCGCGTAGACCTTCAACTTTCCGGCAAGCTCGGCAGCTCCGTCGAGGGTGCAGTCCTTCTCGAGGTGCGAAACCAGGCCTGGGGTAGTGAAATTGCCGAAGCGAGCGCGGTATTCCGGCTCGAGCACTTGAGACAGCAGTACCCCCAAACGGTCGTCGGGCTGAAGTTGCAACAGCGGCAACAGAATAGACACCGCAACTTCCCCTCCTCGTGCGGGCGAGAACAGCCGAAGAGGGTCCATCGTGACGTCCGGTGCTGCGGTATCGACGACCACCGCGTCGGTGATCGCTTCGGCCCACAGTGCGTATTCGCCCAGAGGGGTCCGGTCGACCACGATGACTTGGCCGCCGCGGTCGACGACCTGGTTACCGGTTGTTTTCAAGTAGCCGGACTTGCCTGATCCCAAGTTGCCACACACTCCCACCGAACCCGAAACGTCACGTGACGCTTTCTTGGCGATGTCGTGGTGCACGACGCCAGTGCGGGCCGAGGAAATGTTGAGTGCGATCAGCGGGCCGTCTCCGTCGCCGAGATCGTTGCGGGTGACCGGTACGTACGCGGCGAAATGTTCGGATGTGGTGATCTGCGCGAACTCGTTGCAGATCGCCGGCGTCGGCACGCCGGGTGTCATTGCCCAGAACAGCTCCTCCTGGAATCCGATCGGTGACTGCAACCTGTAGGTCGAACCCTCGAACTCCTTCGCCAGCTCGCGCTGATATGCGATGGCCGTCTCTTCGTCCGCGGCGGCGACACAGAAGACGGTGGTGGATTGCACTTCCATCTCCATTGCGTCCGCCTCCAGAAGCGCGTTGTATTCCGCGAGGGCGACGGCAGCGTCGTCGAGGACGCTGCCGGTGCTCAATTCGTCTTCTCGCTGGGTGTATTGATCGTTCATCTGCACCAAGGCGCGGCGGTTCTTCTTCAGAACCTCCGATGCAGCGGAGTTCTTGAACCGAATTGCCCAGTCGACATCGACGCCGCCCAGGTTGTCCGCGAGGGTCAGGTACTCCGAGCCTGGAAACAGCGTGCCGCCCGAAGGAGTGGCGGCGAGCACCAGGAAGCACTGATAGCTGGCCGGCGGTGGCGTTACCTCCCACGGCTGGTCGACTTTGAGCACACGCGACAAGGTCGGCGCCTTGGCCCGCCAGCCCGATTCGGGGCGATCGCTTTGAGCCCCTTCGTCGAGCCGCGCGGCAGTGAAGGATCCTCGAGCAGTGCCTGCCGGATGATCTAGAGCGGTGGGCATGTCGGTATCGAGGCCGAGGCCGCGCTGCAGAGCATGTTGGTGCAGCCACACCATCTGGGAGGGGGTTGCGGGGGTCGCATCGTAGAAGGCAGGGATGGCCGCGGCGATCTGCGCGGCCTGAGCTGCGCGGCGTTCTCTCTCCTCGACGGGAATCGACGAGGGCGGCATCCCCAGCAGATCGGCCACCGAGGACCATGCGGCGGACGTTGCGGCCTTGACGGTGTCACCGAAGCCGTGGTTGGCCAGGGGGATGGACAGCCAGTAGATTCGCTGGCCGGGTCGGATCTCCTCCAGGCGGTCGATCGTGGCGTCGCATTCGTCTGCCCACGCGGGATGGAGATCGAGATCGACACCCCGTTCCATGCGCTCGACGATGGTCATTGGGTCCAGACTGACCGCGACACTGAGCAGGAGAGATTCGCCAGGAAGAGCGCGCAGCAACATCTTGTGCATCGCCCGCGCGGTCTGTCGGTCTTCGATCGGCCGGTACCCGTACGGGATTCCGGTCAGGACGTAGTCCGCCCAGACGACTCCGGAGCGGGTCCAGCGCAAGTTCGAGGTGACGAGCCGGTTCGGTTGTTGCATTACGCCTTCTCTCGGGTCGGGGTGGGGGCCGCTGCAGCCATGGCAAGCAGCTGCTGAACGCTGCTCGCCGGTGCCAGGTTGGCGACGCCGAACGCTTCGGCCAGGGCTGGACTCTGCGAGCGCTGGCGTTCGCCGTCCGATCGCGGCCGGGCTGGCGCTGGTGCGATCTTTCGCTCCGGCCGCGGTTGGGTCAGAGGTCTGAATGCTGGTGCGGCCGGCGCTGCGTTGTCGTCGAGCTCCACCGGTGCCGCGGCGTTCTCTACTCGATCGCTGGATGCTCTGATGACTGCTGGTTCACTGATAGCAGCGTCGTGGCTTGGCGGGGTGTCGAGGATGATCACCGACCCCAGTACCGCGTGAGGGCGTTTGATCCGGATCGGCTCGCCATTGATCCTCGACGGTGACATCGCCCCGGTAGCCGCGCGCCCGACACCCCGGACTACTGAGATCGGATTCCGTGCTCCCTGCGGCAGCCTCCCCAACGCCCACAGGGTGCCGCCGGTGACACCGAGGAAGATGACACCGTTGGTGATGACACTGCCCTGCGCCCACAGCGACTGGGTCAGCCACAGCAGTCCGCCTGCAATACCCGCGCCGACGAACTGGGTCAGGGTGTAGGGGCCACCGGGGATCTTTCGGCCGTCTGGCGCTTTGCCGATCAGCTGCGGAAAATTGCGCGCTTTGGTGAACATCTTGACCACGCTCCGCGAGGAGGCCTGCTGTTCGGTCATGGTCGGTCACACTCCTGCGGGGGTCGTTGAATCGAGGTGTTCGTGAGTTGGCCGAGCAGTGTCAGATGAACGCCGCGATCGGATCGGGCACCACGACGACCTCGCTGCTTTGTGGCGAGGCGGAGCCGGGAAGCTCGTCGCCGACACTGTCTTTGACGGCGGTGATGTTCCACATCACCCAGATCAGTGCCCCGCCGACCACGATCGCCACCAGTGTTTTGGCAATGGCGAAGTGACTTTTGAAAGCAATCGCGGCGATGAACCCGGCGACGCCGACGCCCACGAGAGTGCGGATGAGGCCCTGCACCTCCGCACCTTTGTTGTTGGCCCATTCGATGATTCCTTCGGCGACGACGGTCGACGACGGATCGGCCAGGATCGAGGTAATGGTCATTGTTCGTACCTTTCGGATAGGGGGAGCAGAGCGTCAGTTCGGTTGAACGGGCGCTGCGGGAACGGAGGAGGTAGTGCTGGCACCAGTCGAGGTCGGCACCGCAATGGTTGGGGTTGCTGCGCTGAGTCCGGTCGAGTTCGCGAGCAACGGCATCGGGTCGAGCGCGGATACTTCCCACCGGCCACCCCGGGCGATCGCTGTCAGCGGGTATTGCACGGTCGAGGTCTGCGCTCGGTCCGTGGCTGTGACGGTCGCGGTGGCGAGCACCCGTACCGTCGCACCATCTGCCGGGGATCCGGACGCACCCGCCGAGAAGTCGGTGTCCGAGACGAGGTCGGTGATCTGGACACTGGTGTACGGCGCGGGGGTGACGGCACGGATCGGTGTGCCGGGTGAGGTGTAGCGAGAAATTTCTCCGGCACCGGCAACCATTGCCGAGAGGAACTGGCTGATCGACTGGGTGAGCGAGTGATCGAGGCCGACTCGGAATCGGTAGCCGAGTGTGAGGTCACCGCCGGTTGCCGGGGCCGCCACAGCAGCAGGGACTGCTGCAGCCCGCGCGTCGTCTCCCACGAACACGACAGGGACCGAGAAGTATCGACGTTCCGGCTTCGTCGCCGGGTCTGCCCCGATCGGAACCACCGAGACCGACACAACGATCGCGTAGTTCTGGCCGGCCGCCTGTAGCGGTCCTCCTTGCGATGTCGATCCTGTGGGACCCTGATTTCGCGCCGGCGGGTCGATTGCTTTCACGCTCGCGATTCGAGGTTCGGACGCGGTATAGCTCGCCTGAGCCGGAAGCGACATGCCGTCGGTGCGGACGAAGCGCGCGAGGGCTTTCTCGTCTCCTCGCTTGGATTGCAACCACGTCAACACGAAGTCCTGCGCGAGGTCGGTCGCTGCTGCTTCGCGGGCTGTGTCGATGACCGTCTGAGGGTTTGCCTTGCTCTGGATCGGCGTCGTGGACCCGACGCCGGCCAAGACGAGAACCAGTGCCACCACTCCGGAGCCGATCGCCGCGAACAGACCCCACTTCATCGCCTTGGTCGCGACCGCTTGCTTGCCGGCCCACTGATGAAGCTCGGTGGCCGGCGCAGCTTCTGTCGGCTTGTTCGAGCCCTTCTTACGGAGATGGATCTTCATGAGATCTCCTCGTGCCGAGACGGCTCGACCGTGGCGGGTACGAAGCCCTCGTCGACCAATCGCAGAGCGCCTCGACCCCGGGTCGCCATCATCCGTTCGAGCGCTGCCCGCGCCTGCTCGGCCGGCTCACCGAGCACGACCTCGCGGACGCGGCTGGCGATCTCTGCGCTGAGCGGATTGTCGCCGAGTTGCGCCGCGAGGCCGCGGATCTCTTCGGACACCGAGTGCACGCGAGCGGTGTCCGAGAGCAATGCGGCCGACGGATCGTGGTCGTCCATCCGGGGTCCTCCTGTCGGTAGCCCGCCGTGTACGGGCTTCTGAGAACAGGTAGATCCCTTCGCGGGCGGGTCTGTGACAGAGGCGACCGGAAATTTCTCGAACTTTTTTTCACCGCCCCGCTGCGATTCGTCGGGCTGTTATCACCGTCGCCGTGTAACCGCAGGTCACAGCGGTCTATGTCGAACGCGGGGCGCTGCCGTTTTCTGGTTCCGCCGGACCCGGCGGGTATAACAGCTCCGCCTTTTCGAGTAAGAATCCGCAGCTCAGCGGATATAAGGCGCTGTTTGTGTCAGAGGCGATCGAACTTCAGTTGCCTCTATCAGGAGCGCCCCAGTGACCTCGCCGCAGCCTTCCTCGCATTCCTCCACCCCACTCGGATACAGCACATCGCTGTTTACGACGATCAACGCCGAGTGGACCAATCTCTGTGTCGACGCTCTCGCAGGCCGCGAAGTCCGCACGTGGGCCGATCGACACCCCGCATGGTCGTCCGCTCGCTCCGTGGCCGACATCGCTGAGCTTGCCGCTCAGGACAGTGACGCCACCCTGTCCCTTCTGCTCACCGAGCACAGTGCAGGCAGCGCCCTCGCCGGCACAGTTTTGGTCCGGTTGATGCTCCCCAAGCTGGTCCGAATCCATCGCTACGCGCGGCTGGACGGAACCGATCACAGCCGCGAAGAACGTGCCTCGCGTACCATCGCCGCGTTCTACGAGGTGATCGCTTCGCACCGTCCCGGCGGCACTGGGATTGCCGGGGCACTCTCGCTTCGGACGCTGGGTCTGATCACCAAGACCTGCGAATCTGCGGTGGAAACGCCGGCCGAACCCGACCAGCTCCACCGGGTTGCCGACGGATCCGATGACCGCACGACCAGCAATCCGGGGGAGGTATCGGCACGGGAATTGCATTCGGTTCTTGCATGGGCAGTGCAGTCCAAGACCATCACTGCCGACGAGCACTCACTTCTGATCCGTGCATATCTCGTCACCGAAGGTGCCGATCTCGCATCGCTCGCCGTCGAGGAGAACTGCTCACCGGCAGCCCTTCGACAGCGCTTGAGCCGCGCTGTCGCGCGAGTCCGCGACGGAGTAGCAGCACGCACCGGCAACACTCCCTCGCCGGGAAAGCGGACGTTCTTCTACACCCGATCACACCA
Source organism: Rhodococcus sp. 05-339-2 (assembly GCF_002258965.1). Classification (NCBI taxonomy): domain Bacteria; kingdom Bacillati; phylum Actinomycetota; class Actinomycetes; order Mycobacteriales; family Nocardiaceae; genus Rhodococcus; species Rhodococcus sp. 05-339-2. The sequence goes on along the minus strand of NZ_NOYW01000019.1, from coordinate 83,718 downwards.
TGAGTCCGCCTTGGCGAGCTGAAGTCCACCTGCACCAACCCCGCTCTCACCTACAAAGGACGCACATCATGACCGCATCTCGTACACGCAAGAGGATCGTTGTCAGCGCAGTCGGGCTCGCCGTCGCTGCCAGCATCGTCGTCATTCCCTCCGCCATTGCCGATCCGCAAGCCGGTGCTCCGGCATGCCCGGACAACATCTTGGTGGCCATACCCGGCACCACGGAAACCAACGAGCAGGCCGATCCGAATGTGCCGGTCGGAATGCTCCGCAACGTCGTGGACCCACTCGACTCCGAGTTCTCATCCCAGGAACTGCAGACATACACAGTTCCCTACGTCGCGACGATCGTGAACGACAAGGCCCAGACCTACGGAACCAGTAAGAAGGAAGCGATCGATCGCGCATCGCAACACATCTCCGAGAAGGCAGCCGAATGCCCGAGCACCAAGTTCGGGCTGACCGGCTTCTCCCAAGGGGCCGACGCCGCGGGAGATCTAGCCAGCAAGATCGGAAACGGCGAGGGCCCGGTGAGCGCCGATCGCATCTTTGCCGTGGGCCTGATGGCCGACCCCGGCCAGAGCCCGACCGCCGGCGTTCAACTCGGAACCAAGACCACCGGCAACGGCTTCGTCGGTGCGCGACCCAAGGGATTCGGAGCTCTCAACAACGTCACCGCCAGCGTGTGCGATCCCGACGACACGTACTGCAACACCCCCGACGACGCCATCGCCACACAGTTCATCGGGCAACTCGGATCGAAGATCGACGCCACCGATCCCGCGTCTTCGGTCGCCGGAGTCGTCACCACGCTTCTCGGTCTCGACGGCCAACCCCTGACCGACACGCTCGGCAAACTGAACACCGCAGTGACCACAGGCAACATGCTCACCGTGCCGCAGCTCGCACTCGACCTCGCCGGCAACGTCTCAACACTGAGCGCAAAGGTCGCAGAAATGACCATCCCCGGGGCAGACATCGCCCCGATGGCCACCACCGTCTCGCAGCTCACCGATGCAATCCACCGCGGTGACATGTTCGCCGTTCCGGCACTGCTGGCGACCCTCACACCCCAAGTCATCAGCTTCGCGAGCCAATTCAGTTCGATGATCGGGACCGTGGTGTCCAAGCTGCCTATCAACGAGTACATCGCGATCGGCACCACCGCAGCGCGGATCTCCACCAACGCCGCGGCCCAGAACTATGTGGCTCTACCGGCCGATCTCGGCAAACTCGTGGGCCAGGTCAACAACGCGGTCCGCAAGACCCTCCGCGCACTCCCCCTCGACGAGTTCCCCCTTTTGAACCGGCTGGCCGATAATCTCACCCCAGGCCGCGTGCTCGACGAGGTGCTCAACTACGCCACCTCGCTCGCCACCGATTCGCACAACTCCTACGCGAACGAACCGATGGCCGACAACGGTCGAACCGGAGCGGACGAGCTCACCAACCTCTTCCGCACCCGCATCACCAACCCCACGGCACAGATTGCTTCGTAGCCGACCCACCTCCCTACTCGAACACAAGGAACCGTCACGATGCTGACAGAGCTGGACGACCCCGACACCGACATCGCTGTCCGCATCGACGTGCACGACGCTGGGGGTACCAAAACGTGGCACCCCCAGCGCGACGGTCATCTCCTCCTGAACGCCGATCCCGCGGCGTCGACGCACCTCGCACACACCCTCGCCGACACCCTCAGCGGCCACTCTCCGCACGTATGGATGATCACTGGCCCGTCCAGAACCCCCACGTTCTCGACCACCGCGGACACCGACCCGGACCCTGTCGACATCATGGATTCCGTTTGGCGATTCACAACCCAACGCAAAACTCTGATCGACAACGGTCAAGCCACAACCCACGACTTCACCCCCGCATACCTCGTCATCGACTCCCTCGAAGGCGTCGTAGACACCCTCCGCCTCACCTGCAACCGCAGTCTCCAACTCCTGTCCGTCCTCGCTCACCGCGGACACCGCGCCAACGTCTACCTCGCCACGATCACCGATCTCAACGCCCCACGCATCTCCGAAGCGTTGCGGAATTTCGCTGAGCCTCGTCTGCGAGACCGGGACTGTCTGAATAACGGTTGATCCGCTGACCTTGCGTGGCGCGGCCTCACGGAACCGGTGCCTGGTCAATCACGCCACGGAACGAAGGTGGGATTCGAGCGTTCTGATCCGTTCCCGGCCTCGGCCGATGTCGTAGCGGGAAGCTCCGTGCGGCAAAGCAAACTCGATGTTCAGTCGACCGCCATACCCATGGACGATGTAAACAGGAAAGGAAAACCCAGCTGGCGCGGGCCGGCAGTCCTCGAGTTTGAGTCCTGCGGGCGATCGCAATGGTGGAACCGTGCCTCCATTGGTGCAACGAACCTCGTTGGGTTCAGGCAACAGCACTGCCATCTTCGCGGCTGTCAGGGCTTCACTTTGGAGGTGGCCGGCGGCGAGATCGATGTGCAATTCCTCATTTAAACTGCGAGCCAGATCCACGATTTCTACGGACTCGGCCGTAGCCCGATAGACGGGGAAGCCGACAATATTTGTTCCCGCGGTGGAATCCACTGCAGGTGTGACGTGAGGCCTGAGGTCCACAATAAAATGGTAGGCGATGTCGGCGAGCCGAACACTTCTCAGATCTGACTCGGTCCGCATGATAGCGGCAGATACTAGGCCGTTTACCGTAACTCCATGGTGACGTCCGAAGTCGATGAGCCCGGTCGTGACTCGCCTGCTCAAACGACAACGCAGTTGGGTCATCGCACGATGTGGCTCGGTATAGCCAGCCGTCGGCGGCCTGTTTAATGCCGACTCTAATGGTTCGTCATTGCCGACATCGGGTGTGTCGATTCCTCTCTCGGAGAACAGCTTTTCCAGCGACTCGGGATAGCCATGAACAACCGCGTCAGGGGTCTTTCCTTCCACAATGTCGGTGTAGAAAGACCACAGATCGCTGAGCAAATCTACAGAATGGCGACCGTCGGCTATGCAGTGGTGGGTTAGTAAAGTCACACTCGCGCAGGCGGAATCGCCGACGACGTGTAGCCCGGAAAGGGCGCGGCCCGCACTGAGGTTCACCCCGCTCAGCGGCTGACCGGGATCCCCTGTGTGCACGCTGAGGCCGGGCAGCGGACCGGATGGTTTGACGATCATATGGTCTCCATCGATCGTCTCCACGTGCGCAGCCAACACAGGATACGAGCGTCGCAATGTCGCAAATGCCGCCGAGAGCCCCGATATGTTCAAATCGCCGCGAGCCCGCACCGAATACCCGATGAAAACTCCCAAGTCGACGTAGAGCGCCTCACTGGGAGCGAGCCCCCGAATAGAGTAATCCACAGTCACCACAAATTCCTGTCACTTAAATTGCTGTTCGATAGGGGACGTGCAGCTCGATGATCACGAGCCCGGCACCACCAGGAGCGTTTCTGATCATGGGATGGCCTCGGGAGATGGCGCGAACGAGCACCAAAACTAGAACTCACGAAGGTTGTCACGTAGATACACCGACGAATATCCCACCCGCGTTCGCCCAATTCGTTGTAAAGCTGGCACGAGGCCGTCGGTAATCTCAGCGATGAATCGGCGGGTGAGCGAGTTCGACCCGGTATAAATCAAGAATCCGTCACCGCCTACCTCGTCGACGATCTCCCCCATGCGCTCCGCTACGTGATCAGGCGTCCCCACCAGTTCGATAGACGGAGCGAGGTAATCAATGGTCAGCTCGCGCAGAGTTTTACCGCTACCGTGCTGCAGGAAGCTCTCCAGTGATGACTGCTCGCCATTGGTTGTCAAGTCTTGCGGAGGTACTTCGTCGAGCGGAAACTGAGAGAAGTCGATGTCGGTGACGAAAGACAGTTGCAAAAGAATGTTTTCGATGGCCCGGTCGCTGGTCATTCTCCGTTTATTCGCGGCCTGAGCCTCATCCATAGTGGCACCGAGTACTGGCATCGCGATGAAGAGAACCTTGATGTCGTCAGGGTCTCGACCGTGTGCCTGCGCCCGGTTACGGACATCGTCACGAAACTCCCGCATCGTCTCCACGGTGTTGACGTTGGCAACAATCGAGTCGGCGTACTTCGCGGCGAAGTCGCGGCCCTTGGGGGATCCGCCAGCTTGGACGAAAACTGGTTGCCCATTGGGTGGGTGCACCGTGTTGAGCGGACCCGCCGAACGGAAATGCTCCCCAGTGTGGTTCACTGCCCGAACAGTGCCGGGCGCAACATAAGTCCCTGACTCGCGGTCACGGACGATGTTGTCTCGATCCCAGGAATTCCATAGATCTCGGACAAGGTCGACGTACTCATGTGCTACCTCGTAGCGCTTGTCGTGCGGCAGCAGACGATCCATGCCGAAGTTGCGCGCGGCCTGATCTTGACCGGTGGTGACGATGTTCCATCCAAAGCGCCCACCAGCGATGTGGTCGACCGTAGAGACAGTGCGTGCCAGCATGTATGGGGGATAGAAGGCCGTCGACATCGTAGCGATTACGCCTATGCGGTCGGTCGCGGCCGCGATCACCGACGCCAACGGCACTGGGTCGTGTTTCGGCACCCACAGGGCGTGTTTCAGGTACGCATCGAAGGATCGCCCGTATGCATCGGGTACCGACACCGTGTCCTCGAACATCATGTAGTCGAATCCTGCGCGCTCTAGCGACTTCGCCATCTCGACATAGAATCGGCCATCCCATGGCTCTTCAGGCGGCGAGAAGTCGCCGGTGAAATCGTTAGCAAAGAAACCGACAAACCAGCCTAGGTGAAATTTTCGTACAGACATCGACGTGCCTCCAAATTTCGTATACGGACGAACTGGGTGGAACGTGAGCGATATAGAATGCACCGAGGACGGAGCAGATCTACCGGCCAGGCAGAAGTCCCACTAATTAGGGTGAGCGAATGGCCGCGATAGCCCCCTCGATGTCTTTGCAGACGATTACGCGAGACCGGGTTGCGGGGGTGATAAATCCTTCGACGGCAGCGTGCTCGATGTAGGAGAGCAAGGGGCGGTAATACTCGTTGTCGTTCAGCAGTACACAGGGTTTATTGTGAAGCCCCAGGTGTGACCACGTAAGGACCTCGAAGAACTCTTCTGCGGTTCCGACACCGCCGGGGAGGGCAATGAATGCGTCACCGAGTTCGGCCATGAGAGCTTTGCGTTGGTGCATGTCATGGACGACGTGTAGTTCTGTCAGTCCATGATGCGCAGCCTCGGGTATCGCAGTGAAGCTCTCAGGGATCACGCCAACGACGGTTCCGCCGGAGTCCAAGGCCGCGTTCGCGAGGGTGCCCATGAGGCCGACTCGGGCGCCACCATAAACGAGGCGCAGCTTCGATCTAGCAATCGCACGCCCCATCCCCTCTGCGAGCTGTCCATATTTGGTCCCGCGCCCTGGCATAGCTCCGCAGAAGACCGTGACGCTCTTGGGGGTCGGGCGGGCCTGTGCCGAGACCGTAGTCGCGGGCATTGGTCGAAGGTTCATCAGTCGAATGACATTCTGTATCCAGGGGCGAGGATCCTGTATGGGTCGAAGCGACGCTTAGCCCGTGCGATGGCCTGCCATCGCGAACCGAAGTGCGTACACCAATCTCCCGGTGACATGGGGACAGCATTGACTGCGTAGGCCACCCCGCCTACATCCCGAGCCTGTTCATAGAGCAGGCGGTTGCTGGCAATCATTCGGGCTTCGGCCCCTGGGGATGCTGTTCGAAGTACGGCCAACATGAAGAATGTGTCGCAGTGAGGAATCGGAATGAACGGTGCGGTGATCGGTGTTGTTGGAATCGGGTAAACCATGATCAGCCCGGAGTTTCCTAGGTCATCCGTCAATGAGGAGCTGGTAGTTTCGATGAACTGCTCGATCTTGTCTGCCGGGATCAGCAGGCTGGCCCATGGATGTGGATAGAACCACTCACCTGTGTGCCGAAGATCAAGCTCCTGATCCGCCATACGGTTGATAAAGTCACCATAATCTACGTCCGAGTTGTATTCGGCGCACGAATCGTATTGGAGCGATGACAACAGCGCATCGTCGTCTGGCCTTCGTGGTGGGGTGAAGTACTTGGCTAGGTCCAGTCGATAACGTAAGTGGCCGTCGGCATCGACACGAATTCGTCCTTGTACATGGTCGAATAGTCTGTTGGACATGGCGCGGAGTTGGTCGCCAAGGAATACGCCGAGGTTGGAATACTGCAATTTGTACTGTCGAACCGACTCGTGAGCAGCGGTCAGACGGATTGTCGCGTTGACGATTACGCCGAATTGACCGAGGCCGCCGCGCACGGCGTCGAAAAGTTCACTGTTCGATACGGCGGAGCATTCCCGAAAATCTCCCGATCCGGTAACTACAGCAAGAGAGTCCACGTTGTCGGTTTGCAAGCCAAAGCCGTGACTCGATCCCCCGAAGCCGCCGACCGAAAGCGTTCCGCCGACGGTGGTCCCGAGATAGTCGGTGAGTACCGGAGGGGTTTGCTGGCGGCTGAGCGTGGCAGCGACCACGTCGCTCCATCGCACACCCGCATCGATCGTGGCCTGCCCCGATCGAACGTCGTGGACGGTGTTGAACCTTTTCATGTCCAGCACGACTCCGCCATCTGCCTGGCATTGCCCGTAAGTCGAGTGTCCGGATCCGCGCACCGCGAGCGATAGGTTCCGCGCCGCGGTGTAGCGCAGGGCTTCCTGCACGTCGGCCACGGTCCGTGGCACGACAACGACGGACGGTTTCGCATGGATGCAGTTTCCGAAATCAGCCCCGGCGGATGTCAGGTGCACGTCGTCGGTGTGCCAGATCCCGCTCATCTGGCGGTCACACCTGGGGCACCGAAGGTTCTTAAAAATATTTCCTGCTGAAGGACGCCGTGCTCGACATACCGGCCACCCATTGATGCCGCCAGTTCGTCGAGCACCTCCGTGGTGAGGTCTCGGTTGGCCAACTCCTCTGGTGTTACGGAATGCGTGGCGCACCAGTCGAGTACACAGTCCAGACCCGCAACCGAGGCTATGAAGTTGTGCTGATCGCCTAGAACCCACGCTTCCGCCAGTTCGGTGAGTAAATTCCTGCCCGTTGAATCTCCCCGTAACATTTGTCGTGCCCTTGCGCACTGCTGGGCAAAGTAGTGTTGCCTATCAGGAATAGGCATAACATTCACGACAGCTGGGAACGGTAGGTTGGATATCGTTTGCGCGAATCGAAGAATGAGCGATATCGAACCGCCCTCCATTACCACCGCTTCGCCGCGATCAACGTACGAGGTCAGTACTTTTATCAGCCGGTCAAAGGCCTCGTCCGGATCGAAGTTGCCCTGATGTATGGTCCGGTTGTCGAGCCAAACGCGGTTGAGCCCTTCCACTTTCGCGTCGAACGCTCGACCACTGGTGACCAGGAGATCGGAGTAACACTGGATACGGTCGGCAACAACAATCGGAGCCGAGTGACTCAATGCCAACTTGCTCGCTTCGGCGCTCTTTCCAATTCCGGTGGCACCGACGATTGCGTATACGCCGGGTTCCCATCGCACCCGATCAAACCTTGCTTGCGTCTGTGCCATGGTTGATTCCTTCATCCCGATTCCTTTCTCTCGCGGGTCGTGCTCAGCCGAGGAAGGAATTGATCGAATTACTCAGGGAACGGGCGTCAAGTCCGTGAATGTGGTCGTGGTCGTCGGGGGTTCCGTAGTGGCGATCTTCCATCTCACGTCGAACGCCCAGGGAGAGCAGCCGATGGGGATGGCTGACGAGACTGGACGAGACTTGGTGCGCCGAGGTGCCTGCCAGATAGGGCTCGACCAACACGACGTTCGGACGGTTCACGGCTTGCACCGCGGCACACAGGCCCGTGGCGTCGAAGGGGCGAATCGTCGCCGCGTAGAGGATGGTTACGTCGAGCATGGAGGTTGCCGACAGCACCGCATCTAAACAGGGCCCGACTGCGAGGACGACTCCGCGGGTGCCGTACTTGATAGGTGTGAACGATGTCCCTCGGACCGCATGGGGGTAACGGTTGACCTGACTCGACAGCCGTAGGTAGACCCGTCCATCGCCTGGTAGCGATTCGAGGAGAAGATCGGCGGCCTCCTGTGGATGGCCTGGCACGTGAACTGTCCAGTTGGGCATCGAATCGATGACGGTGATATCGCCCGGGGTGAAATGGGAGAAGGCGAACTCCGACAAGTCGTAGGAGGCTCCCCAACTGACCAGGACTGCGCCGACATCTTGCTGGGCGAAGTTCAGCTTTATTTGTTCAAGAGGCCGCTCGACGAGAAAGGCGGCGACTGTGTGTACCACGGGTCGCATGCCACACATGGCGAGCCCGCCGGCTACCCCCATCATCAGCTGTTCCCTGATCCCTACGTTGATCACGCGGTTGGGATCTGCGATCGCGGCCGCTTTGAAGAGGTGGGCTCCGATGTCGGCCAGCACAACTACGGCGCGGGGGTCTGTTTCCAATGCACCAGACATGGTCGTTCCGAATGCGGTCCACATGTCAGTGTGGTTGAAGGACTTTGGTTCTTGCGTGTCTGCGGAATTCATGGCGATTCATCTCTGCTGAATGGACGAACGGGCCGATTGCCGAGTCACGGTGGCGACCACCGCGAGCGGTCTGTCGTTGTGATCTCGATTCAGTGCCGCAGCGATCTCCTCATGGTCAGCACCGTTGATGTTGATTGTGTCCCAACCCTCACCGTCGAACCGTTTATCGATTCCATGCGGCCAACCCATACTTGCCGTGCCGTTGTCCAGGACGATGACCGTCAGTTGGTTCAAGCGCGCGCGTCCTGCAAAAGCCATCGCCTCGTGGTTGCTGCCCTCATCGAACTCTCCATCGCCGATGAGCACGAAGACTCTCGGTGCGTGACGATTTTGTATACGGAGTCCCATCGCGACGCCCACTGCGAGCGGCAAGCCATGGCCGAGCGAGCCACCCGACATTTCTACACCCGAGATTTTGGTTCGATCCGGCGCGAAGCCGAGTGGTGAGTTCTTTGTCGCCCAGGTATCGAGGAGCTCTGGTCGGAGGAACCCTTTGGCCGCAAGTACCGCGTAGTAGGCCATCGGGCCGTGACCTTTGGACAGCAAGAAGCGGTCCCTGTCGTCGTCGTCGGGGCTCTCGGGGGATACGTTGAGGATTTCGTCGTAGAGTACCCACAGCACGTCCATCGTCGATGAGGATGAGAACGAGTGCCTTTCGTCTCCCCGCATACGGGAGATCAGAGCAGGCAGATCGTCATAGCTGAATTCGGTTGGCTCTTGTCGCATCGCATTCTCTTCGAAGCGGATAGCAGTAGCTGGGCAGGAACGTGCAGCCGCGCGTACCAGCGAATGGTTGTCTGGGGAAGGTTTGTCCACGAGCAATGTGACTGTGCCGTCGTTACTCTGCTCGAAGACCTCGGGCGCGACGAGCACGCACTGACCGGAGCCGAAACACCTCCGCTCGTTCACGACGACTTTCATGACCGCTCGCTTCTCACCACGTCAGCTGTAGTTCTTCGAGGCCGAGAACAATGCTGGCGGAGCGGAGCCGAACGTCGTGCGAGGGTGAGAGGGCTAGGTCGGGAAAGCGCCTCAGTACCGCCGGCACGGCCGTGCGCAGGGTCATCCGAGCGAGTGAATGCCCAAGACAGAAATGGACGCCATGCCCGAAGGCGAGGTGACCGGCTACTCCCCTGGTGATATCGAGGTCGTCGGGTCTGTCCGTCAGATTGCTGTCGCGATTAGCGGCCAATAGGGACGGGATGACGAAAGATCCTGCCGGAATGGTCACCCCGGCGATTTGCACCTCGGTTACTGCCATGCGCGGTGGCTGCGAATGGGCGACCGACAACCACCGCAATAATTCCTCAATTCCGGAATTGACGCAGTTCGGGTCCTCGATCATCATGGCGGCTTGTTCCGGGTGATGCAAAAGGGCCAGTACACTGAGGCCGATCATGCTTGCTGTGGTCTCGTGTCCACCGAGCATGATCAGACTGATGATGCTGATAAGTTCGTCGGTGCTGAGGTTGTCGCCAATCTTGCGCGCCAGAATTCCCAACAAGTCGTCACCGGGTTGTTCCTGCGCACGGGTAACCAGGGTGGCCATGTATCGACGGTCTTCTCGCTGGGCAACCGCTCGTTGTTCTGCAGATGCCGACAGATCCAGGAGGCGTGCTGTTCGATCTCGCAATTCGTCGCGATCGGCATAGGGCACTCCCAACAGCTCACACAGTACGAGCAAAGAGACTGGTAGCGCGTAACGGTCCATAAGGTCGGCGGGTTGCCCGGCTTGCTCGAGACCATCCAATGCACTGTCCACTATCTCTGCGATGCGCGGCTGCAGGCGACTGAGCCGGTGCACTGAGAACTCCGCAGCAAGGATATGACGCAAGCGGGTGTGGTCGGGGGGATCGAGTCCGATGAGGTTACCGGCGCGCATGGCGGCTAGTTCATCTTCAATCACATCGCCGCCGCTGGGTATTGCGAACATTGGCGTGTGGGCGTTGCTGAACCGGTTTGAGTCTGCGAAGATTCGCCGGACGTCTTCGTAACGGCAGACGAGAAAAGCCGGGGCCCCGTAGAGTTCTCCTACTGGGATAACACCGTCGCGGTCACGGACCTGGGCGAGCTCTTCGGTCGGGTTCAGGCCGTTGCGTCGCATTTCTAAAGGTAAATCAGCCGTTCCGGCCATACCGGAATCCCTTCGATTGTTTGTAGAAGGACGAAGTGGCGCGCCGATGCCGAGGATCGCTGGCGCGTGGATAACTCGGATATCTCAGGCCACCGCTACAGACGCTCGCACGCGATAACCAAGTAGTCGATGCTGCGTTCGCGGAAGCCCTGGAGGAATGGTTCCTCGACACCTGTGCGCAACGCTGCCTGGTTGCGCAGGTCCCAGTACGGGATGGCTTCGTCGGTGTATCGCTGAACGTGATACGGCACCAGACCATTTGCTGCCAGAGTTTGGAAATAAGTACTGCGGGTGTGCATAGCGCACTGATATTCTTCGTCGATCAACCGTGATGCCTCGGAACGCTCAGCAACTACGTCGTTGCGGCACCAGGTGACTGCGACATAGCGGCCGCCGGGGCGCAGCAACCGGGCGAACTCGGTGAACGCCTCCCCTAGGTCGACACACATCGTGGTTTCGTTGGAGACGATGTAATCGAAGGTGTTGTCCTCGAAGGGGGCCTGAACCATGTTTGCGAAGTGGAATTGCACACGGTCCGAGCTCCCGCGTTCACGGGCCAACTTCTCTGCGAACTCGACATGGTGAGCGCAGTAGTTCACCCCGTCTACCCGGCAGCCGAATCGATCAGCGATTGTGAAGGTCGTTCCGCCTCGCCCCGATCCCGCGTCCATGACACGAGAGCTCGGTGAGACCTCCCCTAATGCATCGACGATAAGGTTGATTTCCAGCGACTCCATCCGGTGAAGTTCGCGCAGGATCAGTGACTCCCGCAGCTCCGCAGGTGCAGCGAGTACAGAGTGATCGTAGTCACCGATTCCGTAGTGGTGGTGGTACAAGCCGTCTTCAGTGCCCAGCAGCAGGTTGATATCGTCGGATTTTTTGGCATCCCAGTAGCGGCGCTGCTGTACGTCATGCTGGCCGAGGACTGCCACGTCGAGGTTCGGCATTTCAGGCTCCTTCAAGTTTGTGGTTTCCGGGTGGATGTCTCAGATGCGTTCGGCCGCAATCACTAGGTAGTTCAGTGAACCGTCGCTGTAGCCGCTGAGGAACGCATCCTCAACGCCGGTGCGGAGTTTGCTGTTGTTGCGTAGCTCCCAGTACGGCATAGCTTCGTGTGTGTACTGAGCCACGCGGTACGGAATCAGGCCGTTTGCCGCGAAGGCCTTGAAGTAAGTGCTTCGGCGGTGCATTCGGCATACGTAATGTTCATCGATCTGCCTTGTCGCGTCCGAGCGTGGGTCGACTGCGTCGTTGCGGCACCAGGTGGTCATTACGTAGCGACCGCCCCGTCGCAGTAGGCGGGAGAACTCGGCCATTGCTTCGTACGCGTCGGCGTACATCGTCGTCTCGTTTGAGACCACGAAATCGAAAGTGTGATCAGGAAATGGTGCCTGCAGCATGTTCCCGAGGTGGAATTGAACGCGGCTATCCCAACCGCGTTTGCGTGCGATCTGCTCGGCGAACGCGACGTGATGTTCGCAAAAATTGACGCCGTCGATTCGGCTCTCCGTCGCTCCAGCGAGACGAAAAGATGTTCCCCCGCGACCTGACCCGGCATCCATGCCGCGAGAGTTGGGCGGCAAAGGACCGAGGGCGTCGAGGATCAGTCCGACTTGATCATTCTCCATTCGATGCAACTCTCGCAAAATCGCGTTCTCTCGCTCCTCACCTACGGAATCCAGAATAGAGCGGTCGAAATCGCCAATCGCGTAGTGATGGTGGTAAAGATCATCATCAGCGCCCAGTAGGAGATTGATGTCATCGGTTGTTTTAGCGTCCCAGTGAGCTTTCAACTCACGTTCATAGCTATCGCGCGCATATTGATCTGCCGAGATCATCACAGTCTCCTTCTTCGGTTCTCCCCATCATTTCTGTATCTCAAGTCGACATGTCGAATGAACCATTGCGACCTGCAAGGTCGGCGACTTGATGATGTCTTCGACGCTACTTATCGAAATTAATTGCGGAAATACCTCCACAGCTCTTCGTCGCGAAGCGACAAAACTTTGGCACCGTGCGACAAGTGGGGTCGAAGTCCCCTACGGGGTCCAGTGCAGGTAGGCACCCATCTGCGCCGGCCGTGAGGAGACCATGGAAGCCGCAACCGGCCAACGATCAAGTCCTCGGAGTCGGGCCCTCCAAAGTCGACAACGACTACAGCCACGTCTACCGCGAGAACCCGCAGATCAATCGTCTTATGCCGTGAAGGCGATGCCCCGATCGGCGCGAGTGCGCGCGGACGTGACGGAGTTGCGTGGTAGCTACCGTGGACGGATAGCCGGACCGTCACTACCTCGAGCAAGGTCAAGAATTTTGTCTTGATGAATCCGTCACCCGGTCGTGTACTTGTTGCCCAGCGAGTTCGATCACGTCGACGCGGCGCGCCGGTACGAGAACCTTCGTTCCGGTCTTGACCACTCGGAATTGATCGGTGGATGTGTTCTCGAATTAGCTGGGTTCCGCGTAAAACCTTCTGAATTCCGAAGGCGAGCAACCCTTCAACTCGCGAAATAGCCGAGAAAGTCTCGACTGGTCACTAAGCCCCCACCGCGCACTGATGTCGCCTATCGGTATCTGTTGTAAGCTTGGGTCGATCAAATCGGCAGCGCACCTTTCAATGCGCTCATATGCTATATAAGCGGACAGAGTTCGCTCCTCTCGCTCGAAAGCGCGATGCAGCTGACGAACCGATACATGTAGTTTGCGCGCGAGTAGGTCGGGATTGAGCGTGGGATCAGAAAGATTCTTCTCGATCATCAAGCGCGCCGTCGCTACGAGGCCGGATTGCTGGTCAGGCGGTGCGTGGCCATGGGGCGGGTGCATTCCTTCCCACGCCAGTAATCGAACGGCTGAGATGACATTATGAGCCGTGAACGTGTTCAGCATTCCAATTTCTCTCGAAGTAGAATGTAAAGTATCTGAGAGTATTTTCCCCGTACCTTCAGCGTTTGGCACAACGCGAAGACCTCGACCCGAGGCGGCGTCGAAGTCTTCTCTTGAGCCCACCCTCTGCCGTAACGTGACTACCGCTAAACAGCTGGCACGGGTTACAGTCATTGTATAACTGTAATCGCTATAGTATAGGCCAATGCCTCCACTCTTCAGCGATATTTGGACGCCGTTCTGCGACAGAATTACTTCGCCCGATAAGACGTATTGAATCCTCACGGAGAATCGTGGATCGGCTTCGAGATCAACCTGTCGACGAGTAATTTCTCCTGGTCCGCACCGAATCGACGCTAAGCTGTCCCCATCGACTATTCGCGCAGTGAGTCGTGTCATACACTGTCGTTCAGGCGCGTGACACGCGGTTCCGTACACGGTGTACAGCTCGTGACTACGCTCTTCGCTAGATGCGTGGTCGGAAGTTTTGATCAGAGTTGTGGCATTGCGGTCGTTATGGGCATTGTCTCGGAACCTTTTTGAAGGTTCTCTATCGGTTGCAGCCATTTTCGCCCCCCGGCGCGAATCGTGTTCGGTCTTTAATTTGCTCATGTCCAGAGTCCGGCAGAACCGGCAACATCAACGGCCACAGGCGACGTGCTGTAACGGCTTCGACAGGTCGAGGCGTCGAGGCCGGATGCCCACTCCACGTTACTGCGGCCTGTTGGTGAAGTGATTGGAGTGATCTCTATGTGGTGTAGTCCGCGTTTATTCGAATGTATTCATCGGTGAGGTCGCAACCGAACACTCTCCAGGTGTCGGTGCCGATTCCGAGGTCTACGTTGATCTCGACGGTGGCAGTTGCAAGGTGTTCACGAACCACCTCGACGGTGTCGTGCTGGTCGAGTGACGAGCTCGGATACACATCGATGTCCGCGAATGCGACTCGGATTCTGTCGGGTTCTATGTCCACCTCGTTGCTACATTTTCCGATAGCCATGAGAACTCGACCCCAGTTGGGGTCTTCACCGTGGATCATCGTCTTGACCAAGGGAGAGTTGATGATCGACTTCCCGACCACGCGCGCTTGGCGCTCGCTCGATGCACCCGAGACCGTAGTGACGATCAGCTTGGTCGCACCTTCGCCGTCGCTGGCAATCATTTTCACCAGATCCGTGCACACTTCCTCGAGAGCCTGCTCGAACTCGGTATCGGGTACCGGGCCGGCGGCACCATTGGCGAAGACCGCCGCTGTGTCGCTGGTGGAGGTGTCGGTGTCGATCGAGACCGAGTTGTAGGTGCGGTCGACAACGTCACGAAAGATTCGGTTGAGCGTGTCCTGGGGGACGTCGGCGTCGGTGAAGACAAACGACAGCATGGTCGCCATGTCCGGTTCTATCATCCCGACGCCCTTCGCGATTCCAACGATGGTGCTGGTGCCGACGGCTCGTTCGGAGACCTTGGCGCGGGTGTCGGTGGTCATGATCGCTCGGGCCACCGCGTGCGCGTCGAGTGGTGTTCCCTGGCCGAGCCCGTCGAGTCCGGCGCGGATGGTGTCCATCGGATATTGCACTCCGATGACTCCGGTGGAGGCCATTATCAGGGCATCGGGTTCGATTCCTACGGTTCGTGCGACGGATGCGCGTATCTCGCTGGCGTTGCGGAGCCCTTCCGCGCCGGTCGCGACGTTGGCGTTCTTCGCCAACACGAGGACCCCGCGCGGACTGGTCTGCTCGATCGAGGTCTTGCTCAAGGTGACGCAGGGGCCCGCGAACAGTGACTTCGTGAAAACGACCGACGAGGTGCACGGCCTGTCGGAGATGACCATGGAGAAGTCGTCTTTACCTTCGTCTGCCAGTCCTAAATGGGTTGTCCAGCAGTGAAACCCTTGTGGGGACGCGGCGCTCATGTCTGCCCTTTCTGATCCGTGTGATGTCGAACTCAGGACGCTCTGCACCATGCCAGCAATGCGCGCCGGTCGGGCTTGCCGACAGACGTTTTCGGCCAGTCGGACATCAGAGTGATCTTTCCGATGAGACCGCAGCTGTTCATCACTTCGGTGACGCGAAGGTGGATTCGTCCGAGGTCTGCCCCGGTGGGTGCCAGGCGGCACAGTACTGTCGTCGGTGTGTCTGCTCCTGTGGCCGTTGGGGCGAAGACGACGACCTCGTCGACCTCGTCGAGTGCGGTGATCTCGTCGACCAGGACGCCTGCCGAACAGAGTTGACCGTGGTTGTTTGTCCATACGTCATCGATGCGGCCCAGGACGTTGATGGCACCGTTGTCGTGGACCATCACCGCGTCCCCGCTTCGATACCAGCCGTCCGTGAATGCGCTCTGTGTACGGTCCGGGTGTCCCCAGTAGCCTTCGGCTCGGTGCGCTCGGCGGAATTCGGGCTCGCCCACTCGATAGGTATCTGCGTCGATTCCGTGGATGGGGCGCACTCGCATCTCCACCCCGGGTAGGGGCCGCAGTTCGGCCGCGCTCTGCAACTGTGGCCGCAGATCTGCGCACATGATGCCGCACTCGGTGGCCCCGTAGAGCCTGCGTAGGTGGACCCCGCACCGCTGGTGGATCAGTCGCGCAGTGGTCGGCGTCAGGAGAGCCCCGCCCGTCAGTGCGGTGGTCAGGTGTTCACCCATTCGCTCCGATGCCGCCGGTGACGCTGCGATCGCGTCGTAGTGCGAGGGAAGGGCGCTCATATAGGTACCGTTCCAGTCGCAAATCGCTCTCGCGTGGGCAGAGGCCGGGAGACCGGCGTCGAGGTGCACCGTGGGTGCTCCCGAGAGCAAGCCCGCGAGAACGTGAACGTCCATCCCGTGCGCGAAATCGAGGGGGTGGATGTTGATGATCACATCGTCGGCTGTCAGACCGAGCTGCTGGCACCAGTCGGTGCGGTCGGCGAACAGCGATTCCTCGGTCCAGTACACCCATTTCGGCTCACCACTCGATCCGGATGTTTCGAGGATTCTTCCTCGCACGGTGTCGTGCTCGGTCACGTCGCATTGACGCGTTGGGTTGCAGTATCGGAGCTTTCGGGTTGCTGCATCGAACACGGAGGCCAGTTCGGGCAGGTCGGGGTCGATGTCGTGGTCGGTAATGGCGTGCCAGCGGCGGCCCAGTGCGCTCAGTCGGTCCCATGCTGGATGCCGCGTCCGGCTCGCCAGGTGCACGCCGCCGGCGGCCATCGTTCCCAGTAGTGCTGCAACGAAGTCTGCGGCCCCGGGGTGATGATCGACGACGACCACGTCGCCTTCGTCGATCACCGGTGCCAGTGCATCACGCCATGCCATCGCCGCGGCCGACAGCTCCCCGAACGTCGTATGGCGTCGTCCCTGGTGAAGTGCGTCCTGATCCTGTTGGGGCATGCTGTTCAGTGCGGCGAGGAACCCTCGCGCGTCAGACATTGATCTGTCCTCGGAACAAGTGTCTGACGCTGCCCGGTTCGATCGTTGTCCGCCCGTGCAGAACCTGTTCGTTGTCGAGGACGAGAAGATCACCCGGGGCCCAGTCGTGCGAGTAGAAGCTGGTACTGCCCCGCAGGTAGGAGTCGAGCCGTGCGAAGACGGCCCGGCTGTCTTCTTCGGTCGAGCCCGCCAGACGGACCGACCATCCTGCGGGGGTGGTCCGTTCCTCGGTGAACGGGAGTGCCACGTTCAACCGCGTTGTCCCCGTTGCTGATCGCACTGCAGGTGGAATCGACAGCCAGCGGTGCGCGACGTCGGGAAAGTGGGATTGGTCGGTGACGTAGTACTCCCAATCCACGTCGGTCACCGTGCTCAGGTCCGGTGGGAGTGTTGCATCGAGTAGATCCGATTGCAGACAGAGTTCTGTGCGTCCGGATCCTGTGGGCTGATCGACTGCATTGCAATACAGCGCAATGTATTTGGGACAGGTCCCGACAAGTGTGCCGTCGGTGTGCAGAGGCAGGGCACTGCGCCCGGTGACGACGCGGTCCGGTAGCGGGCTTGCGTCGAGATCGAGCAGACCTGCGCTTCCGGTGCCGAACCGATGTGTGGCGAGAGTCCCGAGCCCCTGCACGAAGACCTCGAAGTCGCTTCTGCCGAAGTCGACGTCGCCGACCAGAGCGAATCCATCCCGGGTGGCCACTGCCGCGAGATCTCCGGGATCGGTGGCCGTCACCGCTGCTCACCGCCGACCGCAACATCGTGGTTTCCCAGAGGGACCTCATCGAGGGTCTGTGCCCGGATTTGGGCACAGACGGCAGCCAGTTGTTCTCCGAGCGCGCCGTCCAACCCTGCTGACAAACCCGCCCCTTGGTGGATTGCGACTTTTCTCCCGAACGCAGTCTCACGGGGCAGTTGGTAGGCCGCGAGCTCGCGGAGGTAGTACTTTTCGATGCCGTCGACGGTCTTCAGCTGAGCGGGGACACTCTGTTGAAGGTGCAGTAGAGCAGGACTCCAGTACGGGTGGTACATGCGCGGCCCTGGGGTGAATTGGCCGGTCACCATCATTCCTGATGCGCTGGCGTCGTCGATACGTTCGTTCAGATCGCCGGCGACTGCGCCCATACCGAAATCGCTTCCGGCGTTGAGCAGATCGCTGCCGAGTCCGGTCACGAGGTCGGCACCACATGCTCGCGCCAACTCGAAGGCCACTGTCACCAGCAGATGCACGGTGATGACTTCTGCATCATCGGATTGAGTGTGCTGCATGCACGGGTAGATCGCCGCTGTCGATTCCTGTGCGGTGACGTCGATGACGTCGAGCGGCAGACCGACGTGGCGCGCTGTTCGAGAGGCACCGTCGATTTCGTCACCCCAGGGTGTGCGGAGGGTCAGTGCACGGACGTCGGCACCGGCCCTCCACAAGTAGGAGGCGAGGAGTCCGGAGTCGACACCACCGGAGAGCAGTAAGCGAATGGGACGACCCGACGATGCGATTTCCGTTGCTGCAGTGCGTAATCCATGGTCGAGCCACCCCATGGCCTGTTCGAGCGAACACCCTGGGACACCGCCCGACGGCGACGATCGGGGGACAGCGCGGTGCACCGACAACTCTCCGTCGGCGGAGCAGACCAGAGTCGTCCCGGGGCGAAGTGCCGTGGTGGTTCCTGCGCGGTGACCGACACTCGCGGCGGTCGCCGCGAATTGCGCTCCCACCGCCCATGTCCGTGCATCATCGGTGCGGGAGAGAAAGACTCGGCATTCGCCGTGCAGCGGCGTCGTGATCATGACTGTTCCGTCGTTGCGGTTCAGAACGGGGCCGGTATGTCCGCCAACACGGCGGATGCGGCCGCTGTGCGAAAAGACGACCCACCCATGATCGGTTGGGGTCATGGGTTGTCTCCGACAATTGTGCGCATCTTCTGTTGGGCCGCATCGCCTGCAGCGAACCCCGCTCGGTGGCCGGCTATTGCTGCAATACGGGCTCGTTCCATGTCGAGCAGCAGATCGTGGTTGACGAACGCCTTGGTGCGGGCAAACGGCACCGATTGGTACTCGGCCAGTGCCTGTGCTCGGGTGCATCCTGCAGCGAGCGGGTCACTATGGGCTGCAACGAGTTCATCGAGGAGGCCGTCGGAGAGTGCGGTGGTACCGAGCCATCGATCGCACCCGATGATCATTCGATTCGCCACGGCAGGCCCTACTCGGCGTTGCAGGAGCGGAGCTCCGAGTATGCAGGAGATACCCAACTTGAGCTCGGGCATACGGAGGTCCGACGTCGACGTTCCGATGCGCCAGTCGGCGCACAGTGCCAACTGAAGACCGATGCCGATGCAGTATTTGTCGATGACTGCCACGGTCGGTTTCGAGATCGACAGAACTGCTCGATACATGTCCACGCAGGCGTCGATCCATCGGTTGACCTCGGAGCCTCCCGTGAAGTCCTTGACTTCGTTGAAGTCACCGCCGACACCGAAGGATCGACCGTCTCCCCCGTACAGAACCAGCCCCTCGACATCCGGGGTGTCCCCTAGCTGCCAGACCAACTCGGTGATGCCGCGCATCTTGTCTGTGGAGAACGTGTTGTGTCCTTCACCGTCGAATTCGATGATCGCCAAGGGGCCGTTGCGAACTGCAGTACCGCCATGGGCTTCGGGCGACCTGGGCCGATCGTGGGGCTCGTGGGTGGCGGAGGGTGAGTGCAGTGTTCTCACGCTTCGACCAGCTCCCCACGCTTTCGGCGGTCTGCGTCGAGGGCGCGGCGTGTGTAGAGACGTTGTCCCCATTGTTCGCTGTGATCGGCGCTGATAGCGGTGCCGTTGCATATTGTGGTGACGATTCGATGGAATTGAGCCAGTGCGGCGGCGGCGGTGCGTTCGCTCAAGCTCGTCTCGGATTCGCCTGGGACGATGTCGAATCGGTCGACTGCGATGATCGGACCGCCATCTACCTTCGGGGTGATGATGTGGCAGGTGGCCCCGAATTGCGTCTGGTTGTCGTCGATCGCGTAGCGATATCCGCCGATCCCTCGGTAGTTCGGGGTCGCCGGGTGGAAGTTCACGGCCAGTTCCCGCACTCGATCGAGTGTGGCCTCGGACAGGATGAAGTCCGATTTGAAGGACAGAAGCAGGTCGCACCCGTGCCACTGATCGAACGATCGAGTTACTGGATCGCCGTAGTCCCAGGCAAACCAGTCGACGTCGGCGAATCTGCGGCGGAGAAAGTCGTGGGCGAGTTCGCCCCACCGTGATCCGTCGGAGATGAGCAGAACAGAGCGGGTGTCTTTCATCGAGTGACAACTCCTTCGGTGAGTGGGAGAGCCCAGCAGTACGCGAATCCGGCACCTGCTTCGTGTAGAAAGGTGTCTGCCTCTTCGTAATCGGCCAGAGCCGAGCTGTATCGGCCGTATTTCGGGGACGTCCGGCCGATGCATCGAGCGGAGCCCTTGTACAGCTCGACGGTCACTGTGCCCGTCACGCGGTGAGCCAGACGGGCGCAGTAAGCATCGAGTGCTGCACGCAGATCGGTGAACCAGTAGCCGTAGTAGACCAACTCTGCGTACTGGTCGGCGATGGACCGCTTGTGGTGGAGCGTCTCTCGGTCCAGTACGAGTGCTTCGAGATCGGTTCGTGCAGCGAGAAGAACTGTTGCAGCGGGTGCTTCGTAGATTCCGCGGCTCTTGAATCCGACGATGCGGCTCTCGAGAATTTCGGTACGCCCGATACCGTTCGCGGCCGCTGTGTCCCCGAGTTCGCTGACCAGGTCGATCAGGTCGAGCTTGCGGCCGTCGAGAGCGACGGGGATGCCTGCTTCGAACTCGATCGTGATCGTTGTTGGACGATCCGGTGCCTGCACCGGCGCGGTCGTGATCTGCCATGCATCGGGCGGTGGAGCGTGGTCGATGAGGTCGAGATCCCCGCACTCGATGCTGGTGCCCCAGATATTGGTGTCGATGCTGTACGGCGTCGTCTTGCTGACACCCACATCGATACCGTGACGATCGGCGTAGGCAATTTCGCTACCGCGGGAGGTCATTTCCCAATCGATGACAGGTGCGAGGATGTCGAGCTCGGGAGCCAACGCCCGCACGGAGGTGTAGAACCGGACCTGATCGTTTCCCTTGCCCGTGGCACCGTGAGCGACTGCGGATGCACCGCGTTCGCGAGCGATGCTGACCAGCCGCTCGGCGATCAACGGTCGAGACAACGGTGCAGCCAGAAGATATTTTCCCTCGTATGCAGCGCCGGCGGCGAGAGCCGGGATTGCATAGTCGTGGAGGAACAGGTCTCGGACGTCTTCGACGATAACTTCCGACGCGCCGGCCGCGGTTGCGCGCTTCGAGACGGCCTCGAGGTCCTCGATTTGGCCGAGGTTCGCGCAGTACGCGATGACCTCGGTCTGATAGCGCTCTTTGAGCCAGTGCACGGCAACGGATGTGTCCAATCCGCCGGAATATGCCAGGACGATGCTCATACCCCGACCTCCATCGCGAGTTCGGGCACGCTCACGCCGCCGACGACGGATCGCGCTGCTCGTAGGCATTCCGCCTTCGCCTCCCAGAGGCGGGTTCTGGCTTGCCGGATTTCGGCGAGTCTGTCGGTCACGTCGGCCAGGCCTTGCTCCTGCTGTTCGGAGACCCGCGTCGGTCCGGTGGATCCGGCAGAGATGTAGCTGCGCAGTGTGTGGAGCGGATCGCATATCTGCTTCATGTCGACCTCACTGATGTCGATGTCGTGTTCCTCGCGGAGGAAAGTGGTGGTGAACGCGACGTTGCGCAGGGTGTGACCGGCTGCGAGGGCGGCGTTGACGAGGTCACCGGTGATGCGGTGGGCTGTGCGGAAAGGAACGTCGAACCGAGAGACCAAGATGTTGGCGATCTCTGTCGCGGTCGAGAAGTTGTCCCAGCACAGGGCTCTGCCGCGAGCACCGTCGAACGCGGTGTGCAGGTTCTGGCGTCGGCACAGGCGAATGGTGTCGAGGTACGTATCGAGGGCGCCCCAGTAAACCGGTTTGTCCTCCTGCAGGTCGCAGCTGTACCCGAGACCGACCGACTTCTCCATCACCAGCAGTTGCACCAGCGCACCCACCGCGCGACCGGACTTCCCTCGCGCCAGTTCTGCAACCACCGGATTCTTCTTCTGCGGCATGATCGAGCTACCGGTCGCGAACGAATCGTGCACTTCGGCGAGAGCGTATTCGTTCGAGCTCCAGGTGACGATCTCTTCCTGCATGCGAGATAGATTCACAGCACCGCTGGCAGCTGCGCCCGCTACTTCGACTGTCCAGTCCCTCGTCGACGTCGCATCGAGCGCATTGACCATCGGTGCATCGAACCCGAGAAGCCGGGAGGTGTAATCGCGGTCCAGGGCGAATGTAGTTCCGGCGAGCGCACACGCGCCGAGCGGATTGATGTTGATGCGCTTCCAGGCATCCATCAGTCGGGAGGCATCACGCAGCAAGGCCTGTGCGTGCGCAGCCTTCCAAAATGCTACCGAAATCGGTTGCGCTGCCTGCGAATGCGTGTAGCCGGGTAGAACTGCTTCTCGTTCCGACTCGGGGCACCCGAGCAGATCCTGCACGAACATGAGCAGTTCTTCGCTGGCATCGAGCAGCCACTCGCGGGTGACCATGCGTGCGTCGGTCTGCACCTGATCGTTTCGGGACCGTGCGGTGTGCATGCGGCCGCCGACGGGTCCGATCCGTTCGATGAGCATGAATTCGGTGTTGAGGTGCACATCTTCTTGTCGGACGTCGAGCTGCAATCCACCGTCGGCTCGGCTGCTCTCCATGTCGAGCAGCCCAGCGAGAAGCGCTTTGGTGTCGGGTTCGGTGTTGATTCCCGCGCGACCGAGCATCAGAACATGAGCGATGTTCTGCCACAGGTCGTGTTCGAGCATTCTGCTGTCTACCGATGCTGTCTCTGTGTAGCGAAGTACATCGTCGGTGATATCGGTGGAGAATCTTCCACCCCAGAGCTTTTCGCTCATTGATCGGTACCCCTCTGTGTGCGTGATGGTTCGGTTTCGGTACAGGAAAGTTCGGGTTAGGGCACGGCAAAGCCAAGACCTGGCGGGATTGGACGGCCCGGGGCGCGGACCCGGGCCAAGGCGTCGTTACACAATCAAGTCAGGTCGGGCTCGGGTCGAGTAGTTGAAAGAGCGAAGGGAGAAGGGCTCGGACGGCGGGGGTGTTTACTCGAAGGCCAGCCGGACGCCGAATCCCACCAGAACAACACCCAGTCCACGCTCGAGCCACGCCCCCAAGCGGCCCTTCTCCAAGAACCGGCGAGCGGACGAGGCAAGAAGTGCGTACGAGGACAGACATATCAGCGCCACCACGAACTCGATCGACATGAGCAGCATGGACCAAACGAAAACGTTCCCGTCGCGCGGAATGAACTGCGGCAGCACCGCCAGGTAGAACGCACCCATTTTCGGATTCAACAGGTCCGCGACGAAACCGGTCATGAACGCTCGCGACCACTTCGGCTGGTGCGCGTTGTAAGTCGCGGCATCGACGTCGGTGAAGCTGCCCTTGCGCTGCCAGATACTCTGAATTCCTAGAAACACCAGGTAGGCGGCACCTGCGATACGTACCGCGTCGAATGCCCCGGGGACGCTGGTGAGCAAGGACGCCAACCCCACG
Organism: Rhodococcus sp. 05-339-2; assembly: GCF_002258965.1. Lineage (NCBI taxonomy): Bacteria > Bacillati > Actinomycetota > Actinomycetes > Mycobacteriales > Nocardiaceae > Rhodococcus > Rhodococcus sp. 05-339-2. The sequence continues at coordinate 60,114 of NZ_NOYW01000019.1, read as the reverse complement.
GCCGCAGCGATGCCCCAGGCCATCGACCCCGTCGCCGCACCCAAAGCTACGGCGATGCCGTGACGCACACCGCCGGTAAGCGAGTGCTTGACCGCCAACATGACGTCAGGACCTGGGATTATTCCGAAGACGATAGCGACGGGGAGATAGGCCAGAACGGGGTTGTTCACGGCAAGAACGGTACGACCGCTCCAGCATCGATGCACGTTTCCTAAGTATCGCTGATCTAGGTTTAGTATTTGTGGATGTACAACCACGATCAGCTCGCCACACTTGCCGCGATCTGCGATTCAGGGTCGTTCGAGGGAGCTGCAACGGCGTTGCACATCTCGTCTTCTGCAGTCAGCCAACGCATTACCGCGCTCGAACGAGCGTCGGGGGCCGCGCTGCTACAGCGAACCAGGCCGGTACTACCCACCAGAAACGGGCAAGCCCTGCTCCGACTCGCGCGGCAGATCGAAGTCCTCACCGTCGACGCCGACGCTGAGCTACGCGGCGGCTCAACGACAACGAATACTGCTGCACCGCTGCGCTTTTCACTTGCTATCAATGCCGATTCGGTCTCGACGTGGTTCCAACCGGTGATGAAAGCGATAGCCGTCGACCGACGGATACTGCTGGACCTCCACATCGAAGATCAGGACCATACAGACGCTCTACTGCGTCAAGGCGCGGTCATGGCCGCCGTGACGACCTCACGCACCGCAGCACCTGGCTGTACGGTCGAACCGCTCGGAGCCATGGTCTATTGGCCCGCGTGCGCACCCTCACTCATTCGCGACGCCGACTCCGACGGTTGCGATCCCAGCCGCCTCCCGATGCTGCGATTCGACAAAAAGGACGACCTGCAACACGCCTATCTACGCAAGATCAAGGCGCACCGTGAGCCCCCGATCCACTACCTCCCATCGAACCGCGAATTCCTGACTGCAGCTCGACTCGGACTCGGGTGGGGCGTGCTACCGGAAGGACAAATCGCACGCGACCTCGCCGACGGGACACTCGTTCACCTCGACCCCGACCACAACGTCACCATTCCCCTGTATTGGCAACGATGGCACCTGCCATCCGAAACCCTCGACAGAATCACAGGCTGGGTACGCGATGCTGCACATAACGCATTGATCGACACACCCAAAGAACGAAAAACAGCGAACCGTCCCCCAGGTCATGCGGTGACCGGCGCGGCAACACCGGAACCTGCGTGAGTCCGGCGGTCATCGGTCCAGCTGTGACGGCTAATTGCACACCCTGATTGGACCAAAGTTGCGGCGATGCACGCCGGTCGCATGGTCCGCCGCCGGGTGCGCGCCTAAGGTCGCCGATCGCTGACCGAGCATACGACGCGGGGCGTTGAGCCTCGACCGAATGCTCCACCACGCATCGAAGTATCGATCGGCGCGGATCCCATAGTGTACGAAAAGCAGTGATTGCTGGCAGCACAACTGAAAAACGTCAAAACAGCTACTGCTGCAGCTTTTTTCAGACTGGGAGTACGCACGGCCTGCGGCGGCGCGGGTCTCTGTTCCGTCAGGGTGAGGCGAGTGCCTCGGACAGGTAACGAATCAGTGCCGCCTTGAGCTCGGTCACGAGCTGGTCCTTCTTGTTAGTTTTTTCTGCGGCGATGACGGGCATCATTCCGCGGGTGATCTGCAAGGCCACCAGCGCGTGGAGGTCGATGCGTTCGCTGGACAGGGTCGGTGCGAGTGCGGCCAAGGTCTGGGCGACCCTCTGGGAGAGTTCGCTCTGCAATGGTACGACTGCGGTATACAGGGCAGGCTGGGTATCTGCTCGCGAGAACAGTTGCAGGAAAGCCGGATTGGCCGCATTGAAGGCGACCATATTGTCGACGGCCCGGTCGATGAACTGCGGTAGAGATTCCACGAAGCCGTCCGGTCGCGGATCGACCGCGGCCGATTGGGCGTCGGTCAACTCCACGACGTAGCGTTCCGCCAATGCTGCGGCGATGTCTTCCTTGTTTCTGAAGAACTGGTACAGCGAACCCGGTGACATGCCCGATTTGCTGGCGATAGCGTTCGTGGTCGCTGCGTCGAACCCGACTTCTCCGAACAACTCCTCCGCACCGTCGAGGATCGCAGCGATGCGCTTGAGTCCGCGATCCTGACGCTTGGGTGCAGGAGAGGTAGTTGGCGTCGAGGTATTCGGCATGTGAACTCCAGGCTTTCCGGTAGACAAGACGAGCTTTCGCTCGTATTCTCGCAAATCACGAGCAATCGCTCGTATCCACGGTAGCAGGGGGACCCGCGATGCCCACCCGATTCGCCACAACTCGACCCGGCCTCACCCTCGTAGTGGCCGGCGTCCTCTTCCTCGTGCTCGCAGCAGTCGCTGCCGGTGCGATGAATGCACTGTCCCTGAACAGGTTCGAGGCGACCAACGCCCCGTCTGCGGCAGCCGAGGCGCTGCTCAACGACACCTTTCAGACCGGCACACCCAACATCACCATCCTCGTCACCGCGAAGACCGGCGACGTCGACAGCTCGGCCGTCGCCGCGGACGGGTTACGTCTGACCGAGTTCGTCGACACCTTCCCCGGCATCGACGACACATGGTCCTACTGGACCGAAGAGGTTCCGACCCTCGCCGCCGGGGACGGCAGCTCGGCGCTGATCCAGGCGTGGGCACCGGGCGACGCCACCGAAATCCGGCAACAGGTCCTTCCCGCTCTCGACGAGGCACTCAGCCGGTCGGCTACCTCGAACATCGACATCGCTCTCGGCGGCAGCGACGAGGTGTTCCGCTCCGTCGCAGAACAATCCAGGACCGACTTTCTCCGAGCAGAGCTGATCATCGCCCCGCTGGTGATCGCACTGTTGTGGGCCGTCCTACGGCGGCTCCGTCTCGCCGCAGTGGTCTTCGCAACCGGACTGTTCTCCGTCGTCGGCACCCTGGCCATCATGCGCGTGGTGGCAGCCTTCACCGAAGTATCGACCTTCGCGGCGAACATCGCGCTGGTGATGGGCATTGCACTCGGCGTCGATTACGGACTGTTCCTGATCTACCGCTTCCGAGAGGAAGCCCGCCGCACCGCTGACCTGACGTTGGCCGTGCAGCGAGCAGCGCAGGCAGCCGGACGCACCATCATGTTCTCCGGCGCCACCGTCGCCGCGTCACTGGCCGTTCTGCTGGTCTTCCCGTTCCCGTTCCTGGCCTCGTTCGCCTACGCCGGGATAGCCGTCGTCGCCACCGCCGTGCTCGCCGCTACGGTCGTACTCCCGGCCGCATTGGTGCTGCTCGGGCACCGCGCCTTACGGCGCAAGGAACCGGACACCGACGGAAGTACCGTGTGGCGGCGGATCACCGTGGCCACGACCGGCCGACCTGCAGTGTTCGCGATCGCCGGTGTGGTGATCTTGATACTGCTCGGAGCGCCGGTACTAGGCGTTCGGTTCGGCGCACCGGACGATCGCATCCTGCCGCAGTCGGTTCCGGTCCGCGCCCTGTACGACACCATCCGCGACGACTACGCCAGCGAGGATGCAGACGCAATTCTGCTCGTCGCACCGACCATCGCACCGGACGGCCTCGCTCGGTACGCCTCCGATCTCGCAGCACTGCCCCAGGTGCTACGAGTGGACAGCGCACTGGGCACCGTCGAACCCGACAGGGCGCTCACTGCTCCACCGAACGGCGCCGTCCGTTTCACTCCCGACACCGCAGGCAGCTACCTCTCGGTGGTACCGACTCGCGAATCACTGGACGACAGAGCCGGATTCGTCTCCGCGGTACGGTCGGTGGAGCCTCCCGGCCAGGTACTCGTCGGCGGCTCACCCGCGATGCTCGACGACTACACCGACGGCGTCACCGCCCGGCTCCCGCTCGTGGCCGTGCTCATTGCACTGATCACCTTCGCCATTCTGTTCGTGATGACCGGATCGATCATCGCCCCCATCAAAGCCACCATTCTGAATCTGCTGTCACTGACGGTCATGTTCGGTGTCCTGGTGTGGGGTTTTCAGAACGGCAATCTTGCTGGGCTGCTGGGTTTCACCCCTACCGGTGCCATCGAGCCGAGCATCCCCATCCTGATGTTCTGCATCGCCTACGGCCTGTCGATGGACTACGAAGTCTTCCTGCTCTCGCGCATCAAAGAAGAATTCGACCGTACCGGAGACAATCGCCAATCCATCATCGATGGCATCTCACGCTCCGCACCCGTCGTCACCGCAGCAGCTCTCATCCTGGCCGCATCCTTCGCCACCTACGCCACTTCCGGGGTGACCTTCCTTCAGCAACTCGGAATCGGCATGGCACTGGCGGTCCTGATCGACGCCACCGTCATCCGAGCGATCCTCGTCCCCTCCATCATGGCCCTGACCGGCCGCTGGAACTGGTGGGCACCGCGCCCACTGGCACGCCTGCACCAGCTCATCGGCATCACCGATGCTCCACGCGTCGATACACCTGGTACCGAAGTCGACCCTGGAAGACCCAAAACCCCTGTATGAGCACTGCACTCGCACGCTCCCAGCCACCACATCCCCGCCCCGATCGGAGTACCCCATGCTCGACAGCCGCCATCACCCCCTCTCACGGCTCCTCGCCGCGATTGCGATAACCGTCGCGTCGACCGCCATCTTTCTCGGTGGAACGGCCATCGCCTCCGCGCAGCCGACCCGATCGGACGTGATCGACGTACCGGTGTCCTTCACAGTCCGCAACACCAACGACACAGCCGTCCCGTGCACCGCCGACGGCGGAACCTACACCATCCGTGGCCATCTCACCGCTCCCGCAGAGGGTTTCGGCAACGCCATCACCCTCTACGAACACGGCATCGCAGCCGGCGAATGGTACTGGCGTCTTCCAGTCGAGGGATACCACCACACCTACGAAATGGCCGCTCGCGGACAGACCTCACTGACGATCGACAGACTCGGATACGACACGAGCGACGCTCCGGCAGGCGGGGCCATGTGCGTGGGGTCCCAAGCAACGATGGCCCATCAGATCGTCCAAGCGCTGCGTACCGGCACCTATCAATGGGATGCATCCGGAACGGCCCCCACCTTCGGGCACATCACCCTCGCCGGCCAGTCGAACGGCGGGCAGATCGTCCAGATCGAGGCCTACACCTTCGACGACGTCGACGCTCTCGTCGTCATGGACTGGGCCGATCGCGGACTGACACCCGAGGCCTACGTCAGATTCTTCGCCGCCACACCACGCTGCCTCACCGGAGGCTCGGCATCGGAAAACAATCCCGCCGCCAAGGGCTACACCTTTTACGACCAAGGAACCACTGAATTCGTGACAGGAAACTATGCCGATACCGAACAACAAGTAATCGATACAGCAGCGCCCTATCAGAACCAACACCCGTGCGGCGACATGCTTTCACAAGGCCCCGGAATTCTTCTCGACCTGGCCAAAATGTCGAGCATAGACATTCCAGTTCTCGGCCTCTACGGACAGGACGACGCACGCGTGCAATTCGGTGACGAACATATTGCATCGTTCACCGGAACATCGGACAGAAAGGCGATCACGATTCCTCACGCAGGCCATTACATGGGCCACGCACGGAACGCCGCCATCGTCTTCGACTCGCTCGACCAGTGGCTCGACGCCCGACAACCCCACTGACCGCATCAGATCGGCATCAAATAGCTGAACGCACTATTGCGAGCCTGTGCACTTAACCGTGTGCACAGGCTCACAATAGTGCTCGAATTACTGGCGGTATATCTGCGCTCGAACTGAAATTATATTGTTACGGGAATCACTTTCCGAACATTTGGAATTAACGTGAAAAGAATTGACTTATCGAAAACGTGGCGCTGTACTTGAAACCACGTACCGATCGGTGCGTTTCGCACAAAGCAGAAAATCTGCGACCACCTTCCTGGGGGAAGAAATGACTGTCACCACACCACCGTTCGATATCGCCAGTGAACTGACATTCGATCGCACTGTGCCGCGAAGCCTCGTCCACCGCGCAGCTGTCAGCGAGGTCTTCCTCACCGACGCTGCTGCGACGGGCGAGAACCGATTCGTCGTCGCCGCGCAGCTACCGCGAGGGCATGCCCTCTACAGCGACCGACTCGACGACCGGTACGACCCCATGATCCTCGTGGAGGCATGCAGGCAGGCCTCGATCCTGATCAGTCACCAGTTCTACGGAGTACCCAAGGACTGGGCGTTCGTCTTCCGCAAGGCCTCGGTGTCGGTGACCGACCTCGCTGCCCTCCAGGTCGGGGAAACACCGGGCCGGTTGGTCATCCGAGTCGAATTCGAGAAGCGGTTCCACGTCGAGGGGTACCTGACCGGGGCAGTCGGTAGGTACCAGACCGTTCTCGACGGCGTGCCTGTCGGCGAATTCGTCGGATCCCTGAGCTTCATGCCCAAGCAGATGTTCGCCGAGATGCGCGCGGCCGGGCGGGCAGCGAAGAACACCCCCGATCAGCCGTATACCTCTGCCGCCGTTCCGCTTCCGCCTGCACGCGTTGCCCGGCGGGACTCGAAGAACGTCGTCATCGCCTCCACCGGCACCGAACACCCCGACACGACGTACGAGGTCGTCGTCGACAACAACCACCCGTCGCTCTCCGATCACAAGGTCGACCACGTCTCGGGGATGCTCTTGACCGAAGCGTGCAGGCAGGCATCGGTGTGCGCCGTCCTCGACACCCACTCACTGCCGGAATCGTCGGTCGGTTCCCCGGTGCGCTACGACATCCAGTTCCTCGACTTCGCCGAACACGAGCTTCCTGTCTACTGCCGCTTGATCGACACCGCACCCACCGAGTCCGGGACTGGGATCGTCGCATCTTTCGAACTCGTCCAGGGTGACGTCGTCATCGTCCGCTCGCAGGTCGAGGTGGGATGACGATGTCCGACAACAGTATCGACACCGGTCCCCTCGTTCTCGTCGTCGACTACGGCGGCGTCCTGACCAACCCCATCGCCGACACCATCGCGGCGTTCACCGAGTACATGTCCGTGCAACCGGAGGACCTGATGGGTGCCCTGTTCACCGCGCACGATGACCCGGACGAAACGATCATGGCCCCGCTCGAACGCGGCGAAATCACCGAAGCGGCCTTCCTCGACCGAGTCGGATCGGCACTGGAAACCATGACCGGACGCGCTATCGACCTGTCACAGTTCCGGCCGGCATGGTTCTCCGGCCGGGTCCCCAACTCGGAACTTCTCGACTACTTGCACACGCTGAAATCCGAAGGACGAACTCTGGGACTGTTGACCAACAACGTCCGAGAATGGGAACCCGAGTGGCGAGGAATCGTCCCCACAGGCCTGTTCAGCGTCGAGGTCGTCTCCGCGAACGAAGGTGTCCGCAAACCCGAACCCGAAATCTACCGCCGGACGACCGAACGACTCGGCGTCCCTGCCGCTCGATGCCTGTTCGTCGACGACGACCTACGCAATTGCCAAGCCGCCCGAGCGCACGGAATGCAGATACATCACTTCACCGACACCGCGGGAGCCATCGAGGCAATCGACGCCTGGTTCGGACGCCAGCAGCCGGCCGCGCAACCCACCGCGGACGCGCTCCTCGAGGAGTCCGCATGAGCACCCCCGAACCGCTGCAGTCGGCCCCCGAACGCTGGTGGACGCTGACAGCGGTCTGCCTCGGAACATTCATGCTGTTCTTGGACCTCACCGTCGTCAACGTCGCACTGCCCGCGATACAACGAGACCTCTCGGCCAGCTTCGAGCAGTTGCAATGGGTGATCGACGCCTACGCCCTGGCACTGGCCGCGTTTCTGCTCACCGCCGGCTCGATCGCGGACAGACTGGGCCGCACCCGGATCTTCGCCGTCGGCGCGCTGGCCTTCACCCTCGCGTCCGTGGCTTGCGGTCTCGCTGGGTCAGCAACTCTGCTCAACGCAGCACGTGGAGTTCAAGGCCTCGGCGCGGCCATCATGTACGCCGTCGGCCCAGCGATGATCGCAGCGACGTTCCACGGCCGCCAACGAGGAACCGCCTTCGGCATCTTCGGGGCCACCTCGGGCATCGCCATCGCTGCGGGACCGTTGATCGGAGGCATCCTCACCGAAGTGGACTGGCGATGGGTGTTCTACCTCAATATCCCTGTGGGACTGATCATTCTGGCCGTCGTCGCTCTGAAAGTCCGGGACCACCAGACATCGACCGCGCGCCGCGGTCTCGACCCCCTCGGTCTGGCACTGTTCTCCGCAGGTCTGTTCGCGTTGATCTTTGCAATCATCCGGGCACCCGTCGTGGGATGGACCGACCCACGTACCGCGGTAGCGTTGGCGGTCGGTGTGCTCGCCCTCCTCGGCTTCGCTGTGGTCGAGCGCCGCGTCCGCAATCCCATGCTCGACATGGTCCTGTTCGGAAACCGTTCCTTCAACGGCCTGTCCGCGGCAACGTTTGCGATCAACTTCGCCGTCACGGCCACCATCTTGTTCTCGGTGCTGTGGATGCAAGGCGTGCTGGGCTACTCGGCTATCGAGACCGGATTGAGGTTCCTGCCGCTTACCGGCGTCCTGCTGATATCCGGTGCCGTGGGCGGAATACTGAGCGCCCGGATCTCGACATCGATTCTGATCGGAATCTCGCTGTTGTGCACAGGAATCGGGTTTCTGTTGTTTCGATTCGCGGACGTCGGTGACAGCTGGACGGCGTTGTTACCGGGGTTTGTGATCGCGGGACTCGGTATGGGACTACACAATCCACCCCGTGCGAGCGCGGCAGTGGCTCTCGTTCGGGCCGAAGACTCAGGGATGGGAGCTGGGATCAACGAGACATTCCAGCAGGTCGGTGCGGCATTGGGCGTGGCGGTACTCGGAGCTTTGGCTCATCGCACCATCGAATCCGAACTCGACACCGCGTACGGATCCGCCCTGACTCCGGCCCAGCTCGACGCCACCGTCGACGCCGTGGCCTCCGGGGCCGTCGCGGCGCTGCAAGAGACCGGGCAGGACGTTGGGGTGGCAGCAGAAATCGCGTTCATCTCGGCGCTGCATCAGGTCACGACGATCGCGGGAATCGTCACCCTCATCGGTGCGATCGCGGCATTCACCCTCATCAGACGCAAGGACTTCCTCGTCGACCCCGCGGCAGCAGACCCGCACGCAGCGGCCTCTCCCCTACCCCGCGACGCGCCGTCCACCGGATACGAGGACGTGATCTCGGCCGAACAATCCAGCCTCGCCCCGCCTCGCCCGTCAGGAGTCCGGACATGACCGAGCACACCGTCCTCATCGTCGGCGCGGGCCCCACAGGTCTGACGCTTGCTTGCGAGCTCGCCCGCAGGAACGTCGACCACATGATTATCGACGGCAAGTCGGGGCCCTCGACCGAACCGAAAGCCCTCGTACTCTGGAGTGCCGCCCAGGAGAGCCTGCGCATCCTCGGTGTCGATCCCGCGGTATTCGATGCCGGCGTCACTCTCGACCGAGCGTCGTACTGGTCGAAAGGGTCACAGATCGGCCACGTCGACTTCACCGGCCTCGACCAGCCCGGCCTGCACAAACCCCTGTCCCTTCCGCAGCCCCTCGTCGAGGCAGCTCTCCTCGAGCTCTACCAGGCGCTGGGAGGTACGGTCCGCTGGCGGCACAAGTTCCTCGGTGCCCTCGATCCGGACCCTGCCGGGCCCAGCGACGGGGCGAGGGCGTCATTGGTCGGTCCGAGCGGAATCCGCTTCACCACAACAGCAGAGTGGATCGTGGGCACCGACGGTGCACACAGCACCGTGCGGAAAACAGCGGCCATCGACTTCGACGGCGACAGCTACGACGACGCTTTTCTGCTGGTGGACGGCACCCTAGAAACCGATGGGTCGGTCGGGGAGGCTCAGTACCATCTCCACCCGGACGGGGTGACGGTCGTCGTCCCGCTCCCAGGTGGTGGACACCGGGTATTTCTCGGACACCGTCAGTCCGCTTCCCCTGCGCTCATACCGCCGACTCAGATCACCGATCGCGCCAACATCATGCTCGGCCAACGCGGCCTCGGCCGCTTCCGGGTCAGTAATGTGCTTTGGCAGAGCGACTTTCGAGTACACCGGAGACTGTCCTCGCGCTACGTGTCGGGCCGATTCATCCTTGCCGGCGACGCTGCACATATTCACAGTCCTGCGGGAGGTCAAGGTATGAACACCGGAATACAGGACGCGGCGAATCTCGCGTGGAAACTTGCAGCAGTAGCGGTCGACGGAGCCGATGCAGCACTACTCGAAACATATGAACTCGAACGACGACCCGTCGCAGAATCGGTCGCCGCGATGACCGATCTTCAGACGAAACTGTGGACAACTCGTGCTGCCGTTTCGCGGTGGATCCGCGACCGAATCCTCGGAATCCTCTCGGCGACAGGGCTCCTCACCCGGCGTGTCGTTCCTCAACTGGCGCAGATCGATACGGCCTACGGCCCGTCAGTGGCCCGCGGGGGCGGGCGCGGTCGAACCATCTCGCCGGGCAAGTTCCTGCCCCCGCATCCCGTCCAGTTCGACGGAGAGGTCGACAAGTTGCTGCCCGACCTCCTCGATGACCGACGAGTCCTGGCGCTGGCCACCATCACCAGTATCGACGAACTCCGGGCCTTACATGCCATCCTCGACTCGTGGGGGTCGCGGCTGCACGTCGTGGTCGTGGTCCACTCCCCCACCACACTTCTGAGCGCAACTCCCACCGTGATCGACACCCACGAGATCGTTTCGAGCGAGCTCGGACAGGGCGGTGTCGCTGTCGTGCGTCCCGACCGCATAGTGGGCATGACCGGCTCGCTGCAGAACCCTGCAGCCATACGGACCTACCTCACCGCAGTGGCCGGACCCGCGGACACACAGGCAGTCGAACGCGGTCGACCCGAAACGAGCGCCTCCAAGGAGACAGCATCATGACCGACTTCCCACACGTGAACCTCGGAACAGGCCTCGAAGTATCCGCACTCGGATTCGGCGGCATGGCATTGACCTCGATGTACGGCGAATCCGACCCCGACCAAGCACTGAAGACCCTGCATCACGCCGTCAACCTCGGCATCGACTTCATCGACACCGCAGATGTGTACGGCCTCGGGACCAACGAGGAACTGATCGGCAGACTCCTCGCCGACCGTCGCGACGAGGTCACCGTCGCCACCAAATTCGGTATCGATACCTCCGTAACCGAACCCGGCCGCAGAAGCCGCGGAGACAGGGCTTACGTCCGCCAGTGCATCGACAACAGCCTGCGTCGCCTCGACGTGGACGTCGTCGACCTCTACTACCTTCACCGGGTCGACCCACACATCCCGATCGACGACACCATCGGAGCGATGGCCGAGCTCATCGCCGACGGAAAAGTCCGGCACATCGGAGTATCGGAAGTAACCGCCCCCGAACTAGAACGAGCGCACCGGACCCATCCGCTCGCCGCGGTCCAGTCCGAATGGAGCTTGTTCAGCCGCGACGTCGAGAACGCCATCGTCCCGACCGCAGCTCGACTCGGCATCGGATTCGTTCCCTACTCCCCACTGGGACGCGGAATGCTCACCGGAAAAGTGAAACAGGAACAGCTCGGCGACAACGACTTTCGGCGGTATCTACCCCGCTTTCAACTCGACGCATTCGAAACGAACACCGACGCCCTCGCCCCATTGACAGACATCGCGTCACAGCACGGATCCACGCCCGCCCAGATCGCATTGGCGTGGCTACGGGTGAAAGGTACACAGTTCGCGCTGCCCGTCGTTCCGATACCCGGCACTCGGAATGCGGATCGGGTCACCGAAAACGCGGGCTCGGTGCACATCGAACTCACCGCGGACCAGCTCGCCGTCCTCGACACCCTCGCCGACGCCGTCACCGGAACCCGAGCACCCGACATGAGTTGGGTATCAGCCGGCCGCGAATGACACGGGCACAACTGCACGGCACAGCCGCATTCCCGCCCCGTCGATCAGATCGACGGGCGGGAATTGTGCCGCCGGGAACCGGAGCGTCACTGCGCCGAAATGCCCGAATTGCGATGACTCCAACTACGGCCACGACGAAAGCGCCAGTGGCCCAGGGGATCCACGCGGGGTTGGCTCCCAACACGCTTCCCGTGGTCAACAGAAGAGTGACCCACACGGTTGCGGCGACGATATTCAACACCGCGAACCTCGAGAACGACAACGAGGAACCCGCAGCGAGACGTGGCCCCAAGGTCCTCGCGCCTCCGACGAAATGCGTGGTCACTGTCCCGACGCGCGCATCCCCCGAAAACAACTGACGTGCCCGAGCAAGCACCCTGTTGATCAGGCGCGCAAAGCGGCCTGCGCCGGCGATATCAGCGCGACACGATCCACGCCTGATGGACCGAAAGGCCAGCTGAGCCCCTGCTGTCGACGAAGCGATCAGGACGATCGCCGTCACGACGGGATCAAGTTCGCCCAGCCCCACGAGAGCACCGACCGCCAGAACCGTGCCAGTACCCGGGAGGAGAAACCCGACGAGCAAGCCGGATTCCACCAAGAGGATTGCGGCAGCCACGAGCAGAACCATCGGAGCACACCAGGAAGCGATTGAGGCTATGACATCGATGAACAGATCCATCAGATCCCCACGTCCAACGGTGACGGCCGCTGCCATCAAATACGAGTATTAACTCGTAGAATACCATTCGTCTGGATTCGCCGCCTGCGATAGCGTGACTACCGAGACAGAACTGCGGGGCTCAGGTGTGGCCCAGCGCAATAAGCGGCTGCTTCAACACCTACTCGCCTCTGAGCGTTGCCGACACCGATTCCCGTCCGCTTCTGCGGTCGAACGCCGCGAAGCAATCGGCGACAGCGTGCGCCCGATCCAGCGCCGAAGGAAATTCCGCGAGCTGCACATTCCACAATTCGCAGCACACCTCCAGCCGCGGAATGTTGGTTGCGGGGATCCCATGGGCACCGGCGGTCAACGCCGCGATATCTGCGGGCAGGTGGTGCCAACGCGACCGGACACCATGCCGGTGAAAGACCTTGCTCAAAAATGCCGCATGGATCTCCGGATCTGCGCCGCCGAGCGTGTTTCCAGCCAACACATCACTGAGCGCCGCGAGCTCCGTTCCAATGGTCAACGCGTCATGCTGCGCCTTTTCCACCAGCCGTCGACGGTGGTATCCGCTGAGCTGCAGGAATGTTGAATCCGCCCGTTCGAGCTGTGCCGATGTCAAAGGCAGCGCGAGATCCCACACCCTCCCGGATGCACCGTCGATCGCGGCGAGCTCGAAGGCCTCGTGAGCCTCGAACGACGGCCCCGTGGTGTGGACGTCAACAACGACGAGCTGCCGGCCCCTCATCCCCGCAACTCCCCCTGCCACACCGAATCGATACACGGCACACCCACGCCGGCAGTATCGACGTCGAATTCGGTCATCACCGCGGCGAACCTGTCCACGACGTGTCCTACGGCGTCCCCGCTTCCGTCGACGTTCACATCTCCACCGCTCTTGTCTCGCATGATCATTCACCCCCACCGATAGGCCAAGGCCCCTGTTGGCTGTCTCTGTCGATGCACACTAGCGTCAGGACCGGACACCACGAACAGCTCGAATTCTCATCCGCAGGCCAACGGGTCTGCCGTTCAAACGGTTGTCAGCCCTAACTACCAGTGACATCGCCCCCCAACACGAGGACCATCAGAAGCGGCCTGGCCGCAACGACCAGCTCAGCGGGTTCGCGGTTGCACCTCAGGTATCTCCACCCGTCGATTTGAGTCAAGGACGACGAGTTACAGCGGGGGCATGTGCCTGCTGCGACGAACACTCGTGGAGGTTCAGATGGGCGAAATAAAATGCCGACCGTTAATCCTGATCAGGGGGTTCGGCGGCGTCGATGTCGCTGATGATCAGCGTAGTGCGTATCAGGGATACAACGACGGCACGGTCTACCCCACCAAGCGTGGTGACAACTACATCTACGAGGGCTTCCTGCTCCGCGCACTGAAAGCGAAGAGGTACCGCTACACAGACGCGACCAACGTTGTGGGCTACTACGCGCAGAATGTCGAAGGACCCGCCGACACGGGCGAATACGACCCCTCTGATGTAGGCGGCAGCGTTGTCATCGATCCGCGCACGGCCGCGCGCGTTCTCAACGAGGCCACTTCCGGGACGATATGGGTGTACCGATTTTACGACCTCTCGCCGCGGACCCTGGCCCGATACGCGGAAGGGCTGGTCCGCCTCATTTCCCTGATCGAACGGTCGTCAGAACAGCACAACCAGACATTCGACGGCGTCGACGTCATCGCCCGACTAGTAACTTGGGCTTCATCGCCGACCACGAATGGAGCGCTGCCCATAATCGCACTCTCTCGATCCTGCATCCGAACCACGCGCGCCGCACCCACAGTTGTCACGACCACGCAGACCCGTTATACGCTCACTTAGCTGTCTTCCATACATTTTTGCGAGAGGGTTTCTTCACTGTGGCCAAGCTAGAAACGATTCAATTGGTCGACGACATCGACGGATCGGTCATCGACGACTCCGGTGAAACGATCGAGTTCGCGGTCCAGGGCGTCGAGTACGTGATCGACTTGAAAGCAAAGAACGCCAGCGAGTTTCACAGAAAGCTCGACTACTACATCAAGCACGCCGCGCGGGTTGGCGGACGCAAACGTAAACCCTTCCCCGCAACCGCGTCGACGCCTTCGACAGCCGGGACACCGGCCAAGCGTGACCCGGCGCAGACTCGCGCAATTCGGCAGTGGGCGGCGGACAACGGTCACGAGATCGGCGATCGAGGCCGCATCCCCACCGACATCGAAGAGGCGTACAACGCCGCACACTGACAGCCCAGGAAACTCACCTGGCACGTCATCGAACGCCGGATCACCGACGCGCTCCGAACGATGTTGGTCACCGGCTCGACTACCCGAAAGGGCGATTCGGATGTGCGCACGATCGGCTCTGCGATCAGCGGGTGCAGCGGCGATACCCAGTCTGCTGCCGACTGACGTAACAGGCCCAAGGCAAAGACCGCGTCCGGTGTCCGGGCGACCACCCCTGAAGGGCTCACACACATCTCTCGTACGCCGACACCGGTGCCCCACGACAACGTGAGCTGGCCCGGCTCGTCGCCCACTACCGGCCGCGGGTAACCGGCGGAGATCAAGGCTTCCCGGAGTCCCCGCCACCGCTGTTCATACCGCCACTGCACCGGCAGCCGCGATCACGGGCCCCGTCAACCGCAGGACGGTGTCGAGATCGCCGCCGTCACCGAAGCCCCCCGGCCCGGCGGTGGTCGTCACGCCGCACACGATGGCCATGACAGCATCGGCAGTGTCCACCGATATCGTCGGCAGCCTGCCGTTGCTGGTCAGAAGGGCCAGGACCGCGGCCCTGAGAGGGTGGTAGGTCGCGGCCCGTGCGACGTCCTCGTAGTGGAGGTCGGTCCACAACACCGCTGCTGCCCTCAGAGACCAATACCGTTTCGCATGAGTGAAGTAGCCGCCGAGCAAGTCCTGAACATCGGCCACAGTGTCTCCTGTAGACGGGCGATGCGCCCGGAGGAACTCGCATTGTCGAGCAGCCTGGTCGACCACTGCATGAACAACAGCGTCCTTCGATGGGAAGTGGAAGTACATGCCCCCTTTGGTCACCCCTGCAGCCTGTATCAGGTCGTTGACCGTGACGCCGCTTCCCCCACATGCGATGGTTCGAGCCGCACCGGTAATCAACGCGTCACGGGTCCGTTGCGCACGTTTCTGCGGAGGACGCGCGCGATGCTCGGCATTCTCCCGCTCCGAAACCTTCTGATCGGCAACCGTCATGTCACACTCTCTCCGGTCCATCGCCACATAGGACTGCCTTCTACTCCGATTCGCACGCGCGGATCCGACCATCTGTCGGCGACCGAAGCACTACCGTCCCTAGGCGAGGAATTTCGCCATTCCAAAGTCGATCGGCTCCAACAGTCCACGATTATGCCTGCGGAGGTGGACACTTCGAGCACCGGCAAATATTCGGGAGTCGGAACATCTGCTGCCGCGTGAGGCGCAATAGGTACGGAAAAATCTCTCCTTTTTCACCACTCACGTTGCGTCAACCGACCCCAAGTTCTGGATCCGAATACTGTTACGAAATGGATATCAGTGGTGTGGCCTCGATTATCGGAGCTCTCGGTATCGGATCCTTTGCGGGCCAGTACCTGATCGGCAGTCAGCAACGCCGTCAACTGCGTAGCGAGGTTCTCCGGCACTTGGCGAGCACCGAACGCACCCGATGGGCAGGGTCGTCGTCCACTGATCCGTCGTTTCAGCACTTCAAGGACAGTGTCCGCGAGCTTGAGACGGCCGCGATCATTGCACGGGTTCCGCGACGGCCACTGCGTTTGTACATCCAACTGGCCACTGTGGCGCGCCTGACGAGCGACGACGACGTAAAGCAGAAAGACGGTCAGGAAGAAGCCGGGGGAATCAACACTGCGCTGGGGCGATGTGTGCGCTTGTCAGCAGCGCAGCTCAGTCGACTGATGTGGTCGCCGTGGCTCGCCAGAGCAGGCATGAAGCGACGGGTAAACGCGATCGAACGAGAAGCTCAAGGCCTCGACGCTGAGGTCCTCGATGCGGTGGACAGGGCCAAGCAGTTTCACACCTACTACTGAAGCTGCAAAGGGGTTGGTAAACCCGAATTGCAGTTCAGGCGATGCATTTTGCGAACTACCTACGCCGGTAGTCGTGTCCTAGCCTGCAGCGATCGCAGCGACGACGTGAGCTGCGGCGATGGTCTCACTTACTGCAGAACACGCTCGTACCAACGCATCCTGCAATACGACCAGCTCCCGGCGGACACTGCGACCGGCCCCGTAGTGGTCGAAGAGATGCTGGAGGGCGTCAGCGTCGATGACGTCGACCGCGCCGAGATTCGGATTTCCCGCGGCCTGGCGGGCCCGCCTACCGATGATCGACCCCAGCGCGGCTGAATTAGCTAAGGCGGGCAGGGTGATTCGCGTGTTCAGGTATTCGCGAGCCTGTTTGTAGTGGGGGCTGTCGATGTAGTCGTTATGGACGGCGACGACACATGCTGCCGGAAGTCGCTCGGCGATCATCCTCAGAGTCAAGCCGAAGAACATTGCGATCCGCGGCTCCGGATCGACGCCGATACCTGGACGACGTATCCACTGGTCCGTGTCATCGAGCACGAGCGTCGGAATCAAGCCACTGCGCGAAATCAGTTCCAGGACCCTGATGGCCTGATCCACGACATCCTCACCTTGCGATGGTTCGTTCACCACGCTGCCGAGCTCGATCGCGAGATTGCCGGCCAACCATGGGAGACCAACCGAGAATTTGACCGGTCGATGTGGGGAACCTCCACGCATTTCCCGAGCAATCTTCTGGACTGCCCGGTTCTCGTCGAGCTGTTTGGCGATGGTGTTGACCAACAGACGCGGGAATTCAGCCGGATCGGAGACGAGGGAGTCGGTCTGAAATCCCATCCTGATCCTCAGTGCTGCAACGTTTTCGGAGTGAAGAGCGTCCATCACGTACTCGGTGATCGAGGACTTACCCGAGCCACTGGCACCGATCAGAGCCACACGCTCACGCCGCCGAACAGCGTCCATGAAGCGCTGCTCGTAGTCACCACTCACGGGGCCAGTGAGGACGTCGAACGGCACATGGACCTGCCACATACGATCCGGATCCGGCGACGGGTCGAAGGCCTTCGAGTCCCGCAATTGACGCAGTAGGGCGTCACTCATTTCTGGTCCTCCGGATCAGCGTGTTCGGTCCGCAGCCATTCCGCCGGCGGAGTCAACTCGTACACCCGCCGCGGCCGCCCGGGACCTGACGAGACTTCGCTGCTCCGGACCAGCCCCTTCTCGTAAAGTTGCTTGAAGACTTGTACAGCACGAGGACGCGTCCACCCCAACGCGGCCAGCAAGTCTTCATCCGATGCGCTGACCGGGCCCCGCACCTTCATTTCGGCCGCCAGCATCGACGCTGGGCGACCCAAAGCCCAGAGCGCATTGTCTCTATCGGCGAGGGCCAGGTAGTTGTCCTCGTACGACCCGGGGTCCTGCAGGAATCCCCGCAGAGCACTTACCAGATCTCGGGGGTTTCGCCCTACCGCATCAGCGAGGGTGCTGGCTTGCGGTTCCATGTCGATTCCCGCGCGGCGAGTGATCAACTTGATGCTTTCCGTTCTCGAGAGCGGGGGTACGTCGACGATCTTCTCGAAGAATGCATCTGCAGGCGGAGTCAGGAGACCTTGACGGTCACTTTCACGCACCGACACCGCCCACAGGTATCCCGTCGCCCACACCTCATCGCGGTACCGCCCGAACAGTGCGTGCCCGGCCGATGCGGTGACGTCGTCGACGATGATCACCGGATACAGCCGCGTCCCAAGCGGAGCAGTGCCGTCGTCGCTTTCTGCTGCCCACCTCCGAAGCGTGGCGTCGATGAACTGCAGGCGAAAGTCACTCAATCGCCGCAGCAAGACGTCGGGCCCGTCACTGTCGACTGCCGGTTCGCCGGTGACCTGTTCTACGACGCGGGCGAGCACGTCACGGCCGTCCGAGATCCCCTCGACCCGAACGAAGCTCATCGGGAAGTCGCCTTCGCGGCGGGCACCGGTGAACGGCTCTCGGCTGTCGAGCTGCAGCTGTCTAAGCAGCGACGTTCGGCCTGTGCCGCGGTCCCCCGTCACCAGAACGTTGAGCTCAGCGTTCAATCCGTCCCATATCGCGGCGAGTTCGTCTCGCCGGCCGACGAACAGTTCGGCGTCGACGGAATTGTCGAGCAGAGGACGTGCGCTGATCTTCATGAGACTTACAGTACTTACTGTAAGTTTCGTTAGCAATACCTTGCGGGCGGTTGACCACGATCGCTACAACAGATCTGGTACGTCCAAGATCGCGACACCAGTTTCTTCACGCCACCGCTCCAGCAGGTCCGCTCGCTCAGACAGGGTGACCGTGGCCTGGACGGTATGACGATGCTCCTCGCCTGCCACCCCCGCTTGCCCGAACAGTGCAATGCACCGCCGGGCATGTTCGAGGTCGTGGCGGGCCCAGTACCGCAGACCCTCGAACCCGGCCTCCCGTAACGCGGCCGCCCACCGCTGCGTCAGCGGATAGTCGGCGGTAGTAAAGATTTCTGCCGTGACTCCGAGCGCGACACCGGTGTTCGCAGTCAGATCAGCGAGCCTGATATCAGCATCCAACGTGATCGTCGACGCTGCACGCGCATCGACCTCGTATCTCGGCACGACCTGTTGGCCACCGAAAATCTCCAGGAGAGTGACCACTTCGTCTTCGGCCAGGTAGCAAGTCCCATCAGGGGCTTCGAGGTCGAACCTGCCGCCGCCATTCGATGAGTACCACCACGGTCCCAGACTGGCCTGATGCGATCGAAACAGCTCGGCCCCAGCCGGGTAGACGCACGACGGAAATCGCTCCGCCAATTCACCGACGGGCTTGGGCTCGAACAGATGAACGACGGCGCGTTCAGCGCTCACGCCGCAAGCCGACTGACCGCAGCCCGGGCAGCGCGAGCAGCCGTAGGAACGTCCCCGTCGAGAAGTGCTTGCCGAGGTGTACGGCCGTCGAGCTCTGGCTGTTCGGTAGTCAGCCACGCGACCGCCAACCATCCACGCGGGTCCTGCCCCGCCCACACACGCAGCACCTCTTGGATGCCGAGAATCGGCTTCGCCGGTTGGGCATCGGTGAAGCCTGCGGCGGCGTAGCCGTATTTGCCGTTGCTGCCGGTCAACCGAAGAACGCGGTTCTCTTTCACAGCCTTGCTCAAGGCAGCACGCGTCCAACCCGCAACGTCGAGGGCCTGACTGGGGGTCAAGATTTCCCCTACGTGCTCACTCCACGCGCGACGCGCCTTGAGGCCGTTGACGATGCCGCCGAGGCCCGCTATTGCATACGCCAGATCACGCTCGTCCGGCGCGCCACTGGCCTCGACCAGCCGGTGCGCCATGACCTCGAAATCCTTCTCGACAGTGGACATACCCTGATCATCCCCGGCTGTTCGCGTCATGTCAACCATGTCAACCTGAATACAGGGATGTGATCGTTAGCGTGCGGGAAGTGTCGTACCTGGCCGGTACGGTCGGGACGCGAAACTCCTGCGACGGGGCAGAGAGTCGAGGTGGGTTGGGAGCGTCTAAATGTCACCGGTGAGCAAGAAACGCAAGGGTGCAGGCAAGGGGTCAGGGCGATCGCGTAGCGGTCCGGGAGCCGCTGCATTGCCAGAATGGGCGCAGCGGGCCGGGTACGTCACACCACCGGTAGCGGGGATCCGTCCCCCTGCGAATCCTGGCGTGACTGCACCGGCAGAAGTGCAGATCATCGACCGGCATTGCCAGATTTGGCAGGCCTACACCGAGGGCGGTTTTTCCGGCACCTGCATTGCTGCGGTGCGTTGCCTGATTCCGGCATTGCGTGACTACGGGATCGAGGCTGAGCCGTTGGTCGTGTACGGGCAGGTGGCGTGGTCGGACGAGCAGTGGGTGGAGCTGGGAAGCCGCACACCGAAATGGGAGTCGGACACATGGTGGACAGGACACCTAGTGTTGTGGATTCCGGCAATGGGCCGGATTGTCGATCCGACCGTCTACCAAGCAAACCGGCGCGGAATGCCGACAACGATCACTCGGGCTCTGGTCTTCTCGATCGGTTCACTAGATCTGATGGAGACAGCGGGAGTGAACAAGGATGGTGCCCTGGTGCAGTACGAACGAGTCATCGGCGCGGACATGAGTTGGTTCGATCGCGATCACGCCGATCGCGAGGCGATCGAAGATGCCCTCCGAATTCTGCGAAGCGCAGTATCCGACTCACTCGGCAGCAAGGCGGACCGAAAATCTGGTTGGATGGAGACCGCGACCCACCCACCATTGGTGGAAGCCTTACGCCTACGAGGCTTGATCTCCGCAACATAATCCGGTAGCTACGCAATCTTCTCAGCGGTAGGCATCTGACCGGTGTGAGATCGCGGTGACCTGCACGATGCGCTGCCCGGCGTCGATCAGATAGAGAACCCGGTAGGTGCCTCTGCGGGCGCTGTAGGCGGGCGAAAGCGGCGGGGCCAGGGGCTTCCCGACCCGCTGCGGATTCTCCAGCAATGCTCCGGTGATGAACTCGTACACCGCAGCGGCGACCTTCTCGGGAAGAGTGTGACTGATAGCGCGAGACGCTGATCGAGCAATCACAAGCCGATACGGCGCTTCAGGCTCACTCACGCGCGGGTAGACCGGCCAGCGACCCGCATGACCTCGGCCAACTCCTTCGCATCGAGACTGTCACCCTCAGGCAGCTCCGCCACGCCCCGAAGATGAGATGTCAGCAGTTCCTGATCCGATAGCACTGCAATGGTCTCCTGCAGCGCATCGAAATCGTCGGCAGCGAGCAACACAGCAGCCCGGTGCCCATTACGGGTGATCTCATACCGGGCGTGGGTTTGTTCTGCATCGTCCACAATCTTGGACAGACGCGCACGCGCATCCGCGACCGGCAAAGTAGTCATGTACATAATTAGAGCGCAAATAGTGCGAGGGTGCAATTGCCGTTCGACGCGACACAGCACTAACTGGTGACCAAAACCCGAAGTTCGCCCATCCGACTTCAGTGCGCGCGGTCAGCGGCGTGGGAATTTCACCACCGCTCTCGGACTCGCTGCAGCCGCCCGAACATGCCGTAGGTCCTAAGATGCATCGTCGAACGGCCCGAATGCCGCTTCGTCCCAATGCCGTTCGAGCGCCGCGTTCCATTCGTCGATATCCGACGCGGAGAACAGATGCATGTTGTGTTCGGTGAGCAAGAACCCGGTGTCGCGCCATGCTTGGAAGTAGGCGGGGTTCTCCCCTGCTTCGCGGGCCTTGTCGATCAGGGAGTCCACGTCCGCCAACAAGTTCTCCTCACTGATCTCCTGCGGCGTGTCAGCAGCTGGGTCGAAGAACAATGGATCGTTCGGCCCGAGATCTCGGCCGAACTTGTCCCGAAACGCCTGTCGCTGCTCTTCGAGAGAGTCGTTGAGCTCCGCACCACCCACCATGTCCTTGCTCCACGACAGAGTGCGCCCACCGTCGGCGTTGGTGCGCCGTTGCACGAACGAGGGATCACCGCTGCGCTCGAGCACCAGCGCAGCGTGCTGCTCACGTGAGACCCCTTGCTGTGCAAGTCGCTTTCGACGTTGCTGGACCTTGCGGGCGCGTTTGTCGCCGGCGGAGGTACGTTTCGATGTCATACCTCCACCGTCTCAGAGATTCTCCAGAACATCCGGTATTCGGCCGATTGCTAACCTTCACGCTATGAGCGCAATCAATCCGAGGGTGGCGTTCGCTGTACCGATGTTTCTCGAAGCGCTGGCCTTGATCGAGTTGGGCCAGCCTCAGCCCGCTGAAGTCCTGGAACATCCGAAGATGATGGCTACCACGATGCTTACTCTGCTCAGTCATGGCGACGACGCGATCTTGGATCTGGGAGATCTTGCGCTCGCGTCGCTTGCCAGGGCTGCGATCGCGCTCTGCGATGCTCCGACTGAATCGGGTGCTGTGGCGACCTACCAACACGCGTTAGACGCGTGGGGTGAGATCAATGCGAACCCATGATCAGAGCGAGACTGGAACAAAATGACCGGCACCATCACACTTGCGGGGGCGTCCTTCGGAACAGCTCGGACAAGCCCTGCAGAGCCATCGTAACCCGATCTACGATTGTCTCGAATTGTTTGTCCGGCTGAAGAGAATTCAGTCCTGCGGCCGACAGCGCAGTCGTAAATTTCGTGCCCTTCATGTGGGCCGAGCCTGCCGATCGGATTCCCTGAAGCTGGCGTAGGGGTCCGACGAGACCATTCGGGTCGGCACCCAAGTTCTCGACGAGTAGCTGTAGGCAGGCAAGCGAAGGACTATTCGTGTCCGCGCCCGAGGACTCTCGAAGAGTCTTGACATCGAGTGCATCCACGATCCCTTTCGACAGAACCATGACACCGTTGTCGCTTTGGCCTTCGGTTGGATTGGTACACAATGCCAAGGCATCGAACGCACGGAGGTCAGCCGGGCCGAGTTGCTTGTACAACGACTCACCGAAGTAGCCAGTGAACGCCTCGATGAGTTCTGCCTTAGCTCGTCTCAGCCGAGCAGGGTCAGGGCGTTCGTCCTCTACCCACTGGCCCGCTAGGTCCCGCACGCTACGTGTGATGGTTATTCCACCGTTCGGCGGGACGTTGTGTGTGAGCCAGTGCTCTCGCTCGGTCTCGGGTAGCCGGATGAGGTGTCCCAGCCACACCTGGACGAGGTTGGCACCGTTGATGTCGACATCGATGGCCCACCGACCGTGGCACGAGACATCGGTCCGCAGCACCGTGTAGCGGTCTGGGTTGTCGCGGTATCGGGTCAGAACATCCGTGTCGAAGAAGACTGGGGTGAGGTAGTTCGCTTCATCGCGCTCGCAACTCAAACGAACCTCGTCGCCGGTCGAGGGGTCGATGTCAACGATGAACGATTGAAACCGCTCAGGCCTTTGCAGATCGTCGGGGTGCTCGCCAGCGGACGCGAACGGCAAAACTGCCTGTTTCCCAACCAACTGCGCTACGAAACCAGGCCCCCGATACGCGTCCCACGCCGTGTAGGCGAACGCTGCGTCTTTGGTGCGAATCTCAAGGTCGATCCGAGCTTCATGCACGCTGTCGTCAGCCCGAGAATGGGCGTGCTGGATCACCAGGCTCATGCTCCGGGCCGCGAGATACTTTCGGAGGTGCCGTGCATTGACTCGAACCTCGTATTCACCAGGATTCGGTCTGACGATCTCGACGACCTCCTCATCGCGGCCCGCGTGATTAGTTCGATACATTGTCTCGTTCGATCGCGTGATCAGGCCCAACCACCATACGAACGACGGCGTGAATTCGATAACGGGTTCTGTGGTTGCCGATGGCACCCAGGACACGTTGACGAACAGATGAAGGTCGTAGCCATCAGGGTTGGAGGTCAAGCCGTCGCGGAAGGCCGGGAGGCGATCAGAGCTGTAACTGGGCTCGCCGAGGTCGTTGATGGACCAATCGGTAGTGGCGAGGAATTTGCGCTGGTCCGATGTCGCCACCAGAAGAGGTTGAAGCGAGCTGTACTTGATTCCGCTCCCTCGATTCCGTAGAACCGAGATCCACTCGGTCGGCTCCGCCTGGATCTCCGAGAGGTAGCTCCTCAGCTGGAGAATCGTGGGCAAAGCCTCATAGCGCTCAAGTGAGCCGGAATTCGGCAGTGGATCGGTCAGCACCCCCTTGATCGTACGGAGGGCAGGCGACCGGGCTGAGAGTCGACTTAGAATGGGCCACCCGTGCTCGCCCGGATGACTAGGGCTGAGCTGCGACATCCAGTCTCGCCAGCGGGAAAATCATGGTCCGCGGCGACTCCGCCTACGGCAACAGCCGCGTCGTACGCGCCTGCATCAAGTTCTCGTTCGTACTGATCAAGAACCGAATCGTCCAACGAGCGATCGCCTCCATCCCTGACACCGCGTGGACGCCCGTGCGCTACCCGGGAGCGGTCCGCGACCCCGACACCGACGGCTGGATCTCCGACGCCGAGGTCGCCGAAACATCGTTCACCGCTTTCTCTTCCACCGCGTATCCTGTTTCTGCACGGTTGATCGTGCGGCGGGTCAAAGACGCCCGCTACCGCGATGCATTGTTTCCGGTGTGGCGGTATCACCCGTTTTTTACCAACAGCACCCTGCCGACGACGACCGCAGATGTCGTCCACCGTGCACACGCGGTCATCGAGACTGTGTTCTCGGATCTGATCGACGGACCGCTCGCGCACATGCCGTCAGGATCGTTTGGCGCGAGCTCTGCCTGGGTGCAGTGCGCAGCGATCGCCCACAACCTGCTGCGCGCCGCCGGAACCGTCTCCGGCGGGCGTCACGCGAAAGCTCGCGGAATAACGCTACGGCGCAAATCGTCAACATTGCCGCGCGTTTCGTGCGGCCACAACGCACACCCACACTGCACCTGCCGCGACACTGGCCGTGGCTCGATGCGTGGCTTCAATTATGGCGCAACATCATTGGCATCAGCCCACCCACACCCGCCTGATCCTCACCCGACCCGCCGACTCGGCCCGAGCAACGACAATCGTGGAAATGCTGGGTAGACCAGCGGACGAAACACGCCCAACCAGTCCCGACCCCACAATTCGGTCATCGACCACAGTGGGTCACCTCAGTCCGTGGATCGAGGGTAAGTAAATGTGATCCTTGCCACTTTCGGAAAATCATGCGACTGTATGAGGCAATCGCCGTTCCCCTGCAGACAGTGTGATGACGGGAAGTGTGCAGTGACCAGTACCGAGTTCGGACGCAGTTTGAACAAGGATTCCGGCCCCACCAACCAGCCACCTCCAGCCAGCGACGCATCCACGTTGAACGTCGCCTTGTACCCGTACACGCCCGAACCGAAATGGTTCGAGTCCACCATCAGAGCCGCGTGGCACAGCGTCCAACCGGATGTCGCTCTCAATTTCGTCTACACCTACGACTGTTACAAAGGCGATCCGCCGTCCACTGTGGACGTTTTTGCCTACGACTGCATCTTCGCTGATCACATGCGTCAGTTCTGTGTCGAGTTCGATATCGACGGCACCGCAGACTTTTACCCGTGGTCTCTCGCATCGCTGAAAACGGAATCCTCGGAGTATCAAGGAATACCGTATTTAGGGTGCATGCAAATTTTGATTCGCCGTCTCACTGACGCAGCACTGGGTGCGCCGGGGATGACTGTCGAAGAATTACACAAAATCCTCGGCGACGGGGATCCGAAAGCAGTCTGGCCCGCGCAGGGTCAAGGCATGCTGTTGGATTTTACTGGGGGAACGACCGTCGCGTGCATGTACGAGCAGGCCGTCATGGAGGAGTCGGGCCAGTTTCCGCTCACTCCCGCCCTTCCCCCCTGTCCAGGACTCGATCAGCAAGGCCTCGCCGACATGCAGGTGCTGCGAAACATCGCCGGGTACGCCCAGGCGACATATCCCGACTCGGGCTACGACCGAATCACGAAATGGAACCAGCGGATCGGTCGAGCCTTCGTAGGCTTGACCGAAATCTTCCACTTCATCGACAACGTCGACGCCTCGACCTATTCAGTCATGCCGCTGAGCTCCGAACCTATCGAAAAAGTGGGGATACCGCTTTATACCGACGCACTTTCCGTCAATGTGGCCATCGCCCAGGAAAAGCGAGCAACGGCTATCCAGCTCGTGAAGTTGATTGCATCGACCAACGTGATGCTCGAGTGCATGTCCCCAACAGGAAAGAAACCGCAATACCTGGTGCCCACCCGGCAATCGCTGATGAATCAGCTCCTGGCCCGGCAACCCAATTCGGCGGTGTACAACATCATGCGCAACATCATTTCCAACGACATGGCCCATCCATTTCGACTTGGGGCCGATTCCCGTACCTGGCTCGACTCGACCAAAGGCTGCATCAAAACTGAAATCCTCGGGCCACCCCCCGCTGGCGTTGCGGAGCATGTCGGCGAAGACAGCGCCGTGTTCAACGACCCCGCGTACGCTTCCACACCTGCAGGGCTACTTCGCCGCCCGTGACAGGAGTCCGTCGCAAAGTCGTAAGCAATGGCTGGTTGTGCCACGTTTGGTCCTCGCCGTTCGGACACGCGGCAATGGAGTATCGCTATGAGATCCATACATGCGGTCCGGTTGCCCACACCACCGCTGTCTGAGTGTCGCGGGGTTTGCGTCGAAATTCGTCGAACACCGTGCAAGCTTTTGGCTAAGGGATTACCCTGCCGAGTTTCACCCGATGCTCGACTACTACATCGAGCACTCGACGCGGGTCGGTGGCCGCATCGTAAGCCCTCCCCCGCTGCTGCATCGATCACCACAGCTGCCCAGGTAACGGCCAAGCGTGATCGGGAGCAGACACAGTCGACGCTGCAGATCGGCGACCTGGACGAACACGTTTGGCACCGTCTGCTAGCCCAATTTTGGATCATCTACGACACAGCGCAAAGGCGTGCGCGCGAAATTAGTGCTCGCGGCGGACAGCGGACCGCACATTTTGAGGTGCAGCCCCCGCAGTGATGCTGCGGATAGCTCTCTCGTTGGGTGCTGCCCGAACAATGGTGCGATCACCCGCAGCCGATGTCGGGACCACCACCACAGGGCGCGCGCTGGCACGTGGAGCCGACGACCCCGCCGGCGGATTCTGATCTTTCGAGGCCGTCACGCCGACGCCCCCTGCTGCTTCTCTATCTGGCGTCGCACTTCGTCGATCGTGCGGGAACTGCCCTCGTAGTTGCCCACCAGCCGAGGATTGGGACGCAAGGCCACCTTGCGACGCCGCGACGCCGTCGCCGGGCTCGCCGAGCCCACCGGTCGATCAGGTTTCTGCTGCTCGTTCACCGTAGCCATGATGTCCTCCTACATCCGAATGATAGCCGTCACGAGCAACACCAGCACAGATCCAGCCAACAGACCCGTCGTGATCCGCAACCGCATCAGCTTGCTCCGAAGCCGCATCTCTGTCACCTGATAAATCGACACCAGTGTCGACGCGATCTCGAACCGGCCCGTCGTCTCATCGACTGTCGAATACTCCTCCAACACCACTTCCGGATTGAGCCCCGACGCGGTATTGGGTGCAATCACGAATGCCGCCATGATTGCCGCCGCACCGGCCAGGGCAGCACCCGCAACCTCCCACACACCGATCCCCGCGGGATTGCGCAACACGATCCCCACCAGAATGCCCGCGAATCCCAGCAGCACACCCCCGCGCTGATCGATGCTCGTCACTCGGCGTTCCTGAGAATCCAGCGTCCGTTCGATGCTCGCGTGCACCATCTCGATTGCCGCCGGATTCAGCTCGACACTCACCGGGTTGAGCTCGGACGCCATCTCTTCGCCAGCAGCGGAGTCCGGTGAAGCATTTTCGCGCCCACCCCGGTCGTTCGATTCCACTGCTAGCGCCCCCTTTTCGACATCAATTTCGGCTGCGCCGAACCTCGTCGGCCACACCGCACCCATCAGCCGGCGCACCATGACACTCACCGCAATATTGTCTCAGCACACCACCGGCAACGTGTGTGAACACCTCTCACTGCGTCCTGCGTCTTCGAGCGGATCGACGGAGCAGACGACGTCTCAGGTCATCAGGATCGGACATGATGTACATCAAGTACAGCAGCGGCAGGTACATCAGTGTCGCCGGCAGCCGGCCGTTGTGTTGCGCGAAAAGTCGGTCACGGACGGGATCAGGTTTGTCGAACCCGTGTGTAGTGTTCCTGCGCAAACGCATGAACTGACTCACTGCGTCATCGAGTGACAGGGATTTGTCCGCTCCACCGGGCAGCTTCAGAATTACCTTCTCCGACCTACGGTAATTCTTGATGAAGAACCCGTCCCCCACTTCGGTCAACGCTTCCACACCAAAAGCCGCGTACGGAAGCAGGACGGACTGAACATCAGCAGGCATACGTTCTCGAACTTGCTGCAGCGCTTTCGCCGCAACCGAGGGCTTGCACAGTGCCGTGAGATCCCATGAAAGCCAGGTCGCCTCGATCAGGTCCATTGCTGACCACATCAGAACTCCGGCTGCGTAGTCGTCGTGCAGCGATAGCAGCGTCGAGGTAACTCGTTGCAGAAGATCCGCAAATTCCATCAACCGGTTCTGCTGCGCATAGGGGAGGTAGTCACCGTCAGCATCTGCGAACAGGCATGGGTTCAGGAGATGCCCGAGAACAGAGTTCATCTGAGCAACCCACCAAGCGACGGCCGCACCCCACGCCTCCGGTGCCGGCGGCTCCTGCCGCTGGGGAAGGCGACCCACTGGTGATCGGGGAAGTACCTGATGCGCTTCGTACGGAACAGGAGACCTCCCGACAATATCTGTGCCGAGAGTGAAAATCACCGCACCCGACACCCTGTTCGCTTGAAACGCCCATACCCATGGAGACCGTGCGGCCAACAACGGACCGAGATGGCTCGCGGGAATCAAGACACTGCTCAGGATCGACGATCCCGACGCGAAAATGGTCTCATCGACGTCGATCGGCCCGCGTCGTATGTCGTCGAGAAGTTCGGGGTCCTGATTCAGACGTAACACGAAACCAGGAAACCTGATCCGACGGTGCGTGGCGTTGCCATAGCGAACAACGTGGACAGCATGCCGGTCGAACGGATGCTCGTCATCGTCGTCCGAAGTTCCGGCCAACTCCCTACTCGCGTCCTGTACTGCCGCGGACAAGGCTCGATCGCTGGCGGTGATGACAGGTAGCTGGAGTCCGTACAGGAACGATCCCACCGCACCCGCGCTCATCTGTCTGATCGCGCGAAGGCGCTCCTCAACGACTCGCCCATGGTCCAGCCTGGAGACGTAAGGGTCTTGCGGGAGGTCGACGAGCTCGTCATCGACGTCCGCTTCCGAACCCGACAGGGTGCGAACGGTCATAAAATCGACACAGTCCATGCTGGCAGCCGGCTCGGTTAACGCCCACACATCGGGCGCGGACGTGTGGGCGACCTCGAACCCCAACTCTTCCAGGTAGGCCTGCACTTGCCCCCCAGCCAATTCCGGTGGCATCGTGACGTTGACAGTCAACCGTTCAGGCATTCCACCAGCCTACAAACCGGTAAGCCTGGAGTGACTCAATTTCGCACCCGAGGAGCGGGGGCGCACGGCTCTAATTTGTGACCAGGACCTGCAGTTCACCAATCCGAACTTCAGTACGCGAAGTCAGCGGCGTGGGTATGACTCCACCGACCGTCCCGTTGGGTGTCGTCGCTGTCCACGTGACGAGCCAATTCGATGTCGCGGAGACCTTGAATGTCCCACCGGGCTCGGTAGTGGACGTCTTGTGATAAACGATATTGCCGCACGTCGGACTTGGAAGCCCTTGTGCAACATCGGTATACGGCGTGAAGGGCAGTAACGCACCTGGGCACACCGACGGCACGGATCCGTCCCCCCAATTGACGACCACGGACGTATTGACCCCTGTAGCAGAAACTATGACACCCGGTCCTGCTGCAGTTCTGGTCACGGGGCCGACTGTCGATTCCCGTGGGTCAGCGACCCAGAACCAGCCGGGTAGACCAACCAGGCCGACAGCACCTGTGTTTGCGGGGTTCGGGGTGATGCCTATTCCGGGCGGATCCAACTGCATTGCCGTAACCGCTTGGCCGACAACGGTCATAACGTCGACCACCGGAGGCGTAGCCGGCACCCCAACGTCCGGAATTTGAACACACGGACCGGCCGCTTCGCAGGACCATGTTGTGCCGTCATCATTAACGACGTTCACTGCCATCGGGGCACCACTATCAGCATTTCGAACAAGCGTCATATTGGCGGCGTCAGTCGACGGAACGAACTCGAGCGGCGGTCCGGACGGCGCGGCGCTCCCACCACCTCCCCCGCCCACAGCAGCTGGCGCGGATCCAGTCGTTCCACCCCCTGACGGCACACTCGTGTACGTACCTTCGACCACAACTGTCGAACCACCCAAGCCTCCGCCGAAGGCACCGCCAGTTCCGGTGCCGATCCCCGGCTGCGCAAATACTGGGTTCGCGTTGAACACTCCAACTAGAAGCACTGATGCGATAACCCCAAGCGGCTTACGCATGACCCACCGCCCTTATGGATTCCAGTTGCCTACTTGCCAAACCGTCGATCATGGTGCGTCGCATGGGGTACCCGAAGAAGTCACTGCATCGGAAACAATGCGCCAGCCTGATGAATCTGGCCACGCCACGTTCTCCAGAGTCGGCTTGCCCAGCTCCCGCCGGACTCGGTCAGGAGGGAGCACACTCGTGCCGTCCGGACGGATCTGGTCATAGTTCGAGCTGTCGATGCAGACTCGCAATGTTGCCGACGCTTCTTCCTTAATTGGGTTCCCGTCAGCATCCTTTGGTGCCTGCAGTTCCGTCACGAATGCATCTGCGACAGTCGCAGCACCCGTGGAGACAATTCCTTGAGATCGGCGCAGGTTCACGTTTGCCTTCAACTGATCGAGGATCTTTCCACTCGCAACAGAGTCCAGCATGTTGATGTCTACAGCAGGATCGCTCTCGACCTTCGCGAGAACGGCGAAGAACTCATTCACCTTTGCTGTTGCCTGCTCGGTCGCCTGTTGTTCCGGGGACTTTTCGACGCCCTCTGGTCCCGTGAGGACCGGCTGCGTGGTGGTCGTTACGGGGGTCGCCTCAATGTCACCGCTCCCGCATGCGACGCTGATGCTTGCAGCGGCTGCTACTGCGAGGATTGCCGCGCCTGTGCGACGTCGTGTGCTGATCATCGTGGACCCCCTACGTTGTTCTGTGCGTTGTACTGCGATAACGATAATGGTGCGGCTGTTTGGACCGTAACGTGCTTACCGGACACTTCAGACACCTCGATTGACGCGACTGCTATCAACTGGCTATTGCTCCGATCCGGTAGAGGGCGTTGCCGCCATTGTGGAATTGCGCGAGGGCGCGCAAGAGTTCGTCGGTTTCGGGTTCTGGGTCGACATCGATGTCGGCGAGGTTCGCGAGCAGTTGGTCGATCAGCTCCTGGGTCTTGCTGATCTCGTCGCTCCCGTGGGTAGCGATGATCGCCAGTCTCCAGAGACCTTCTCGGAACGGTTCGACGGTGACGCCGCGGTTTGCGGTGGTGAGCGCGGCGGAAAGATCTCCGGTCTTTATTTGTCTGGTGGCGAGCTCTTCGAGGGCATCCGCGAGGGTCGAGATCATGTGCTGCTGTAGGTTTCGTGCCCACCCGTAACGGTCTGACCGTGTCCCGGCGAATGGTTGATCGTTTACCAGTTCTGCAGCCGTCCGCAATTCCGCATCGGTGGCGGCGGCCGGAGTGGTGTCGATCAGTTGTTGCCAGTAGTCCCAGTCCGATCGGACATCGGGGTGCAGTCGGTAGCCGGTGCGGCCGGTGCGGTCGCCGTGCTTCGGAAATGCCTGCTCACCGTTCTCTGTCTCTCCCAACCAATTTCGCAGTCTCGAGAGGTAGTTCTGGCGTCGTGTCGCCTTCTTTTTCGGCTGATCCTCCAGAGGGAGTTTGTCGAAATTGTCTGCAGGCCAGATCTTTTTGTCGATGGAGTCGTGTTTGATTCCCGGGTGGATGGAGAGAAGAGCGGCGATCTCGGTTAGGAGTACTTCACGGCCGTCCTTGGGTGGCTCCCCGGTCGGGGTGGTGACTGCTGGTTTCCCGAGAAGATGGAGCCAGAGATGTCCCGGGGCCGGTACGTCACCAGCGACAGGAGCGATGGGTGGGGCCTGGTCGTCGTACCTGATCGCTTCTGGGGATGTCCACTGCGCGGCGTCCGGGCTGTAGGTCGGAACGTTTGTGACGTCGGGGGCGGTCTCCGATGCGGTAGTTCCGTTCAGCAGCAGCTGGTCGGTGGGGTCGATCGTGGTGACGGAGTCGAGGAAGGTCTCAGCGCTTTCGGCGTCGGTGAGGTGTGCGTCGATTTCGGCTGCAGCCCAGGGGTCGTGCATGGACGACTCTGTGGGGATAGCTGGCTGTGTGGCGGTCGCGAGGTAGGCGGTAATGCCTTCATATTGGTCCGGCTCGAGAAATGCTGGCTGGAATGCGAAGCCGCCGTCGGTGTCTCGTTTGACAAGGCTTGCGGTGTTGCGGTCGACGATGTCGAGTGTCCACGCGGCCTGGGTGTTCTCGCTGGCGGTGCTGGCGGTGCTGGCGGCAGCGAACGCCACGCGCGGTGTGGCGGCCAGGATCTGATCGAGTGATTGCTGTTGGTCGGCCGTCAACTGACTCGCGATGAGAACTACTTCGGGGGCGGTCATTTCGCTTGTGTCGTAGATCGAACGGGCCGCTGCAATGCTGTCGATGTGTTGTTCGACGAGGGTGTCTTGGTCACGTTCGGCTTGTCGGGCGAGTCTGGCCAGCACTTCGCCTGGTTGGTCGGTGTGCTCGATTCGACCGTTGCCGAACAGTTCGGGGAGCTCCTGTCCGAAACCGATCAGCGTCAGGTGCAGATTGTCGGCGAGCGGGGATTCGACGAGTTCGAGGGCCAGGGCCTGGAGAGTGCCGCGGGCGTGCTCTGGTGAAGCTGAGACGCCGAGGTAGCCGAGTTCTTCCAGGTTGAGAAGAACTTGGGTTCGGTCGTCTGTGGAACCGAGTGTCACGAGCGTGGGGTACGGGCTGATTGTGGTGGGTGCTGGGGCGATCCGGACGTCGGCGGGGAGGGTCCAGGTGCCGGTCTCTGATCTGAGCCACTGGTCCGGCAGTACGGAGTCATCAAGGATTACTAGCTCCACCGCATCGGGACCGATGAATGCGCCGAGTAATGCCGGCAGTGCGTTGCCCTGTGTCCGAGCGTGTTCGGCGATAGTCCTCAGTGCTTCGTCGAGCCGCGTGAGGACGTTGTTGTCCGCTGCAGAATGAATCTGTTCTTCCACAACTGCTGCAGCGCCCCAGGTTTGAGGGAGGGTCTCGCCTCTGCGGCGATCGTGCTGTTGACGGTGCCGGCGCAGCCCGAAGGCCCCAGCCAGTCCGATGGCCGCTAGGGCTGAGATACCGAGCCACAATGTGCTGTTCTGATCCTCGGAGACATCGCTTGGCTGCGCAGTGGCGGCGATATATACCGGGTCTGTCGTCGATGTATTCAGTGGGATCTGGGTGGCTGGCTGAGTCGGGGCGGGAGCTGCAGCAGGACTGGGTGACGACGTCTGCGCTGGAGCAGGCATTTGAGCGGGTGCCGGCCCGGGTGCCACAACATCTGCGCCCGCGGACTCAGCAGCAGGTTCGGAAGCTGCCACCGGGGCGGGAGCCTCTGCTGGCTCAGGGGCGGCCACCGGAGCAGGCGCTGGCTCAGGAACCGCCGACGGGGCGGGGGCCTCTGCCTGCTCAGGGGCTGCTGGAGCAGGCGCTGGCTCAGGAGCCGCCGCTGTCGGAGCAGGTAGCTGTGACGAAGCGCTGTTGAGTTCGATGCCGAAAATCTTCGCAGCGGCGGCGGCAGCGGCCTGCGCTTCTGCCTGAGCCTGTTCGTCACCGCCCGGAACCATCTCCGCTTGTTCCGGAACGTCGGTGCCACCCAGGAGAGGTGCAGCGGAGGACAGTTCAGGCGCTGCTGCGGGGGCCGGTTCAGGAGCGGCAGCCGGAGCCGGTTCGGGAGCGGCAGCGACCGGGGCCGGTTCAGGAGCGACGGTCGGTTCGGGCACAGCAGCAGGTACAGGAGCGGCAGCAACCGGGGCCGGGTCGGGGGAAGCAACCGGACCCGGTTCGGGCGTGACGGTCTCGGCGGTTTGATCGTTGACGGTGAGCTGCTGGCCGACGTGGATGATTGTCGACGGTGCAGTTCCGTCGGCGTTGATGATTTCTTTGTAGCGGTGTCCGTCACCCAGATGTTGCTCGGCGATGCTCCAGAGACTGTCGCCTTCTCGAACTGTGTAGGCCCCGTCGACGGTTGTGGGTGCGGCGGCGGGGAGCTGAAGTTTCCATCCTGGTTGCAGCCATCCGTCGACGGTCAGGACGTCGGCGTTGAGTTGCTTGATCTCGGTGTATCGAAAGCCATCGCCAAGGTGGCGTTCTGCGAGTTTCCATAGGCTGTCGCCCTGCTGCACCGTGATGGTTTCCCCGTTGATGGGGCGGGCGGGGGCTTCTGCTGGATGCGGTTGGCTTTGTTGCGTTACTTGGATCGGTGCCGAGTGGGCAGGGGCGTCGAAGAGCGGTAGTGCTGTGGCGGTGAGGGGTTGGGCTGTGGCGGTGCCCGCTGTTACCAGCATGAGCGCTCCGCCTATGAGAACGGAGGCGCTTCGCTGCTGGAAGCCGAGGCCTCGGAGTTGAGGTGCTTTGATGCCGCGTAGTGCTGCGACGAGTTCGATGACGGTGCTGAAGGTGAAGGTGGCCCAGGCGAGCCAGCCGATCCAGGTCACGAATCCGAGGAAGAGTGATCCGTCGTCTTGGGTGGTCAGAGCTGTTTTGATCTGGTCGAGATCGGGCAGCGTCGTCGGTATTGGGTTGCCGCGGAATGTCCACAGTGCGAGCGGAATTCCGACGACGAGGACGAGTAGGACGATCAGGTAGAGCAAACCAGTCAAGCGCCGTCGGATGGTGGTCATGCGGGTGTCCTTTCCGATGGCTGCAGGGTGGCCGGGGTCGTGCAGCGTTGCGCCGCGAGCTGTCGAATCACGTCCTCCGTCTTCTCGTGGAGTTCTGCGACTCGTCTGCTCTGCGGTCGATTGGTCATGGTGTGCCGGGGATTCCGAGGTTGGTGCGGTTCAGGTTGACGGTGGCTGTTCCGATGATCTGCTGTGGCCCGACGCCGATCAAACCGAGGACACGGGGTTGGTAGGTCGTTGTGGTGGTGATCAGCAGTGTTGTCGGTCCGGTCTGCACGACGACGCCGGGGATTCCTGCTGCGGCAAGGTATTTGGTGGCTTTGGCTTGGGCTGTCAGCGGGTTGACGACGACGTTGGTACCGCGGACTGCGAGTGGTTCGATGATGGCTTGTCCTGCCCCGCGGGCTGCTTCTTCAGCGACTTGCTCGGCGCGCTGCTTGGCGTAAACTTTGCCGCCGCCGTCGACGACGAGACCCATCATGATCAGCAACGCCATGGCTGTGATGACGCTCCACATGGCGATGGTTCCGGCGTCGTTGTGCGCGTCTCGCCGTGTGCAGGCGGCCACCGCCCGGCGTAGTGCTTCGGTCATCAGGCGCGCTCCCGGTAGGTGTCGACGGGTGAAGTCGCGGTTGCTGTGATGGTCCGTGAGCCCATGACTTGCGGGAATCCGAGTGCGTCGAGGGAGATGACGCACGTGACGGTGGCCGAGACGGAAGCCGTGACGCCGGGGCGAGTTCTGAATCCGCCGAGGTCGGTGTTGACGTTGAGAGCGGAACAGGTGAGCCCTCGTGCTGCCAGGTCGTTTCGCGCGGCTGCTTGCGCATCGGGGGCTGCGGAGAACGCCGTTCGCGCGATGGAGGCGGTACGCGCGGCCTCGTTCGCGGCGTGGACTACTTTCTGGTGCGCTTGCGCGAGAACGCCGAAGGTGACGATCAGTGCGATCAGGAACAGTGTGGCGGGGGCGACGATGACAGTCTGCAGGGCCGATCCTCGGTCGTCGGCTCTGGCTGCGGCTGCCAGCTGGCGCAGTTTGTTCGCGGTGTTCATCTGGTTCCTGGGGCAGTGACTCGTTCAACGGGAAGCGTCTCGCTGACATTGATGTCGAGGGAGAAGAAGGGGATGAGGCGGATGGGTTGTCCGGTGATCTGGACAGTTGCTTCTCGCAAGCCTCGGTTGACGACAATGACGGGTGCTCGAAGGGTCGTCGGGCCGGCGGTGGATGCGAAGGCGTAGCCCGCCGCTGTTCCGGCCGCAGCGCTGCCGAATTGCGATCGCGCTTGTCGTAGAGCTTCTTCACCGGTCGAAATCGCTACGGTCCGTGCGTGAGCGTAGAGAGCTGCCTGGATTGCGATGAGGAAGAGCAGTAGGACGACGCCGAATACCACGACTGTTTCGAGGGCTGCGCCGCGGTCGTCTCGACGTATGCGGGTGAGCCATTCGCGTAGTGGTACATGTGTGTCGGTGAGCAACGCTGGTCCTCCCCTGTCTCGTTGGGCGAGTGGTGGGGTTACTGGATTCGGTTGAGGTAGCGCTGTGCAACCACGGTGATTCCGGCGACGATAGCGATGGCGAGGATGACGAGGCCGGCGGTGATGACGACGGTCTCCATGCTGTAGCCCTTGTCGCTTTTGCGTCCGCCGGCGCGCTCGGTCATCCGGGTATAGGAGAACAGTGCCAATGCGAACAGTGTTGCGGTGGTTGCTGCGATCCGGTTTGCGATTGTGCGCGATGCTGCCATGTGACGTTTCCCTTCGATATGTAAAAGCCCTGGTTATGACGGTTCTGGATGCCGGTCAGACTATCGCCAAGACCGGACACTTCGAGCAGGTGAAGTGCACGGATCGGTGTTTGCACAGCTCAAACTTGGTAGTTGATCGTTGAATGACAACGCATTCGGGTTGTTCGGTCTAGACGCCGCCCATGATGTTCACTCCGGCCGGCACGATCAGCATGATCATGAACAGCACGGCCAAGGTGCCGAGAGGTGCGTCCATCTTCTTCGTTTTGGCTCCTGCTTCGCCTTGTTCTTTCGAGAGCAGGGCACTGCGGAGCGCTCCGGCCCGCGCGGCAAGAGTGTCGGCCACGCTCGCTCCCTGGTCGCCGGTATAGGTCATGATGTCCGCGAGATCTCCCAACTCCGGCAGCGCCAGTTCGGCTGCAAGATTGGACAGAGCAGCCCATGGTGCCTGTCCGGCGAGGGACGCTTTCTGAAGCTCGGCATCCAGACGTAGAAACACCCAGCTATCGCCCACTGCGGCAGCGCGTTCGAGACTTTGGAATGCAGCGACGCCGCCACTTCGGTTCAACGAAACGAAGTCGATGAACGCCGCCAATGCTCGGGTGAATTCGAGTCGGGCACTAGCGGCGCGAGTCTTGACGTCGGCGTCGGGCGCGAAGAATCCCACCAGCGCCAGGACGAGGGAACCGGCTACGGGAAAAGTCAGGGGCACTGCCATGCCGAACAGCGCCAGGAGTGCGATCGAAATCGGCGCGATGATCAGACCTATTGCAGCGGAAAGGATTTTGTCTCCGATGAACTTTTGTGGAGTTTCTCGGAGGATCGCCAGGTCCGCGGTCGGGATCCTGAACCACGCCTGCGATCGCAGCCGCGGGTAGAAGCGGGCACCGACCTTGTAGGACAGGGCATCCGAACCGGTGAGGTCGTCACCGCCGCGGGTGTCGACGGTGTACGGGTCCGGGGCTGCACCGGACAGTCGTTCCATGGCATCGCCGAGTGCTGGGTCGGCCGGCAGTATGCGGAGAACGAGGAGGATCAAGCCGAGAGCGGCGAGAGCGGCAAGGGCGATCGCCCAGAGCTCGAAGTTGTTCATACTGCGCTCCTCTCACGTGCGGTGTTTGCTGCGTCGCGGTCCTTGGTGCCGATGAACCTGGGGTATTTCACTGGCAAGGTGTATCGCTTCATCCACCCGAGCACCAGGCCGAAACCGATGAATTCGAGGAACAGAACGGGCTGGAGGAGGGGCTGTTTGTACGGGTCCATGTAGTTGGTGAACAGGAACAACCCAACGATGACAACGACGGTGATGACGGTGACCCCGCGAGCGGTCGTGCGGGGCCCTTGCCGTTCCGCTTCGGCCGTTCTGCGGTTGCGCACGTTCTCTGCCACCGATTCTGAAAGTCGCTTCAAGGCTGCGGTGAGTCCGGAGCCGCGCAGGCGAGCTGCCTGCCGCAGTGCACCGACCACGTAGTCGCCGGTGGAATCGTCGAGATCGTCTGCGAACCGAAGCAACGCTTCGTCGATCGACACATTGCCACGCAGGCGCGTGATGAGGCTCGTAATTTCCGGACGCAATGCTTGAGGCATTCCCCTGTGCGTTGCGATGATGGCCTGTTCGAGGCCGGATCCTGCTGCGAGCACTCCAGTCAGGTTGCGCACCCATTCTTCGAGGGCATTGAGGCGTTCGATGTCGTCGGCGGCGGCTGACGATCCGAGTAGGTAGGGGACGCCTACTGCTGCGATCGGAATGATGGGGAAGAGTACGAACCATCCACTGAGGAGCCATGCAGCAAGGCCGACGGCAGTTCCGATGGCGAGGAGTAATTTTGTCCGCCGGGCAATCCGCGCACGTGAGGTGCGGTGGCGTGTCGGCGCAGTCGGGTCGCGGCGATCGCGAATTCCGTTGGCAAAAAACCACATCCCGGCGGCAAAGACAAGGACGATACCGACGGCCGTGAACGTGTACATCAGAGCCCACCACCTGTGATCGTGTTGATGGGGATTTGGTTCGGACTGAAACCGCCTGCGTAGAGCTTGCGGAGCAAAGCTGGGGGCAAAGTTCCGTATTCGCCGGTCCCGCCCGGCTTTCCTTCGTAAATTTTGGTTACTGCGGGCATGGCGTTTTCGCCGGCCTCGATATGGATGACCTCGCTGACGAATCGGACCTGACGCCTCTCGCCGGTGTCGGTAAATTCGTAGTCCGTCTGCAGCTGAATGATCAGATTGATGTGGTGTGCCACTTGGCGGTAGGCGTACTCGACCGGCACTCCTGCTTCGAGGGCGCAGGTGACGAGGCGGTCGATCGCGCCGGCGGCATGCTCGGCGTGCGTGGTACTCAGGGAGCCTTTGGCCATCTGCATTGCTTTGAACATGTCGATGATCTCGCCGCCGGCTACCTCTCCGACGATGACACGGTCGAGCTGCATTCGCACGAACTGGTAAAGGATGTCGGACAGCGTCGTCGCGCCGCGTAGCGCTCCGGTCAGCTCGTTTCGTTCGCCGCCGCCGGTGATTGCCTCGGCTGCAACAACATACGGTCTGCGACCGTCGAGTTTGTCGAGGAACAGTTCGTACTCTGTCTCTGCTGTGCCGATCCGTGTTTGCAGGGGAAGGCAGTTGGCGAGCGCACGAAGGTTGGTTGTTTTACCTGATCCCATGGGCCCGGAGATCACGATGGAGGCACCACCGATGACTGCGGCGCTGAGGATCTCGGACAACAGTTGGGGCATAACACCCATTTCGACCATCTTGTCGATGGTCACATCCTTGTGGCGGTGCATGCGGATGGCGATACTGGGATGGCGGACCGAGTAGCCCATCGCGGACAAGCGGATGTCGCCGGGCAGATTGAGGCGGAGGTTGGGGTTGACCTGCGAGAACGGTCGTCCACCACCGGGTGCGCGCTGCGCGAGGTTGGTGAGCCAGTCGTAGAGCTCTTCGTCGCTGTCCGCGATCGGCGGTCGTGCCTGCAGACTCCCGTCGGGGTACATCACAATGACGCTGTCGCCGTTGATGAGGATGTTCTCGACGTTCGGGTCGTCGACGAGCGGCTGAAGTGGGCCGAGTCCGAACAGCGTGTCGAAGACCGCTTTGACCAGCGTCTGTTCCTCTTGGACGCTCAGCTGTTCGTGACCGGTGTCGATCGCGGACTGCACTTCTTTGCTGACGAGATCTATGACGATCTGCCTGCCCGACTCACGCTCCTCGTCCGGGGTCATGGCAGTGACGCCCAGCTCAGGGTTGAGGGCCTGATCTGCTCGTTGGGTCTTACGGAGAGAGAGGATTTCGGATGCTTCTTTGGTCAGTTGCTTGACCAATTGGTGGTTGGTCCTCGCGACGTCCGACCGCTCAGCTGGAAATGGTGATGGCGATGTGAACGGGACCGTCTCGAGTCGCTCGGGTTCCGGGTGGGAGTGGCGACCGTCCTTGCCGGCTGCGGCGAGCAGACCTGCAGATGAGGAGCCGTATTGCCCGCTCCTGTAACGAGTTATCTCGTTGTCGCCATCGTCGAGGATGATCGGATCGGCGGCAAACATCGGTAGGTCGGGTAGGGCTGGTCGCTCGTCGTAGTCGAAGTCGGGGGCGTTGTTGGTCATGCGGGTGTTCTCCCTTTGGCCTTGTCGGCTCGTTACGCGGGCTGTGAGCTGTATGGCGAGTTGGCGATCCATACGGGCTGGTGCGTTTCGTGGAAGCGCTCGATCTTTTGCCAGGTTCCGTCGATTGCGCGTAGATAGCTTGATCGACGTCGCCGCCAATTACTGAGCGAGGCACCTTCGGAAAAAACTTGCGCGTGTACCGGTGATTCGGGAAGGACTGCGATGACGTCGAGGCCGGTCGCCGCGGCGGTCTCGGCTGCGCTGTAGGGCTCGGTACCCCTGACAATGAGGCCGATGCTGGCCGGCGACTTCGTATTCTCCAGATGCTGCTGTAGTGGGCCCAAGCCAGCACGAACCGCTGCCACTGCGGTCCTGGTCGGTCTGAGCATTATGGCGATAACGTCACTGTGACGGATCAGGTCTTGATGTCCGGACCGTAGATTGAGGCGACCGGCGTCGACGAGCAGGT
Source organism: Rhodococcus sp. 05-339-2 (assembly GCF_002258965.1). Lineage (NCBI taxonomy): Bacteria > Bacillati > Actinomycetota > Actinomycetes > Mycobacteriales > Nocardiaceae > Rhodococcus > Rhodococcus sp. 05-339-2. Next base: position 19,299 of record NZ_NOYW01000019.1, on the reverse strand, counting down.
CACCGCCGCCCTGTTTCGACAACAACGCCAGATGTGCCCCCAACGGGCCCCACGTCGACTTCATCGATTCCGTTTGAGCTGCATTGACCAGGCCGGGGACGAACCATCCTTGCGCCTTGGTCGGCTCCTCTGGATCGAACGGCCCGATTCTAACTATTTGGTGCTGGAAGGCTGGGCCTATTCGGCCGTGCCTGTTCGGCTCGACCAGTTGGATGATCGATCGGTCGTGCCGGCGGCGCGCGTGAAAGTACCCGGCCAGCGTCGGGGACGATCCGATCGGATCGGCCTCGATGTACAGCAGCTTGCGGGAGTCTGCGGTGAGAGCGATGCCCAGGCCGGTCGTCGAGACGCCTGGCGAGCCGGAGATCGAGGTCAGGGTGACGAGCATGGCTCAGCGCTCCCGGGAGTCGAGGACGATGGCGACGCGGTTGGTGGCGGCTCGGGCGGCGATCCAGCTGGCCTCGTCTTTCTTGACCAGAACGTCCACTGTCGTCTGTCCGGTCTCGGGGATGTCCTTCACGGCAACGACCTGTGCGTTCGCGGTGACCGGACCCTGCACCGGGGAATCGTCTTGATCTCGGGGAGTGTCGACGATCCGGACGTTGTCGCCTGCGAGCAGTGGCTCTGCGGGAAGTTTGCCGATTGCGACGGTGATGCCGACCAAAGTGTTGTCCCCGCTGGGGATTACGGCGTTGGTGAACGACGATGGGTTCAGTGCCGATCCGCTCAGGAGCGGAACTGCTGCGCTCTGGCCCACGACCGATGCTTTGTCTGTGGCAGGAACGGTCGCGATGGTCGCATCGCTGTTGACCTCTGCGGTTTTGAGGTCGTCGGTGGTGATCGTCTCCCCCTGTGGCACGTCGCGGGCGAGCACCAGAATTGTCGTGGTGGCGCGCATGGCGTTCACCAAAAAGACCGCTCCTACGATTGCGACGGTCATCAAGGCGACTCCCGCGATCCAGTACGACCGTCGACGGCGCACTTTGGTGGTGGATACGACTTCGGTGAAGTCATGGCCCGGCTTAGGAGATGCCTCTCTTGCGCTGCGCGGCTCCCCCACTGTGGCGGTCGATGTCTTTTCTTTGAGATTGCCGAACATGGGCATAGCTCAGTCACTTTCCGTTTGTGTCGTGGCGTCGAGGCCGAGATGTGCTTTGAGGGCAGTTCCGATGAGGTGGCTGCGGGAACGGGCCTTGAACTGGTCTTTCAGTTGATCGATGATCACCCAGTCATCGGCGTACAACCCGACCGTGACTCCCTTCTTCTCCGCCTTACCCTCAGACGGCTTCCCACCTACTCCCCTGGCGCGGAACAGACCTCCGCCGACCTTGCCTCCCGGAAACAGAAGGCTTTCGAGATCGCTGTGGACATCCTCGATAGCAGTGATGACCACCTCGCCGTGGGTTCTCCCTGTCCGTTTGCTCTCCTTCGCCAGACCGTGTGCAACCCCGACAGCAAGATGAACCGTCGACGGCACAATCGTGTCGTCGTGCCCCAATTCAGCTGCACCAGAGGATGTCTCCTCCTCGTTTGAACTCAACTGCACCACCTCCGCTGACATAGGCACTTATCGATCCGGCCGGCGGCGGTGGCATGAAGGCTGCCCCGAGCGACTGTCGCGCAGGCGGAGATGTCGGCACGTTCGCACTCTCAGCGCTGTCGGTCCTCACTCACGATCCTTCCGATGTCCCCGTGTACCTGAGTCGCAGGCTTGAGTGCGACGTACGAGATATACCGGGTCTCCCGGACACCGCGAACAGCGTCGATCCGAACCGAACCCTGCAAAACGAACCCCGTGTTCGTCCCGCAAGAGGACCCCATCCCCTCCCCACCAGGACAAAGGCTATCTCCACCTCAACAACAGTGGTGATCAACACGCGGTACATAACATTTCAGTAACAAGGTAGTCGATCGCGCACTCGTTCAGTTCCGAAGCAAACGCGGCGCGGCACCGACCCCTGACGGTCCGTGCCGCAAGCAATGTCCTCTGCAACTTCTACGGGCCGTTGACTGACTCTCAACCGAACTGCACTCGGCGCTGCCTCTTGACTCCAAGACAAGTTGGATTATGATCACTGCCACGTGATCACAACACGATTTTGTTATCGTTTGACACTCATGTCGGACTGATGTGGTTCTCGTGACTCAGTGCTATTTGATTTGATGGCTTTCATGTGTGTCCACAATCTGCCGCCAATGTTTCTTCAACGCAGCGTCGTTCACCGACGATCTTGAACCGATCGCCATGCAGAGCTCACCAGGAAAACCACCACATCTACCTCTTCGGCCGTGGGCACAGTCATAGAACTGATGCCAGAGGGGTGGTGACACACCACCATTTACCTGCAACCATTGAACGATGAGCTTCTCCGACACCGCCACCGCGCCAGGCAGCGGCGTCGCAGCCCGAACGCTCGACGACCTACGATGGCACCGCGAGTTCCATCGTCAGTCCCAGTTTCGCTGGTGGGACACCGAGGCCGCGCTCGTTGCCACCGAATTCACTCGTGGACAGGACCAGTTCCACACAGTGCACGACCTGGCACAACTGGAGCGATGTCGGCTAGCGCTCGCCGACTACACCACGACCTGCCAGCGAGCCCTGGGCCGCGCCCTCAAACAGTCACAACACGTTCTCGACACGCAGAGCTGGACTTTCGCGACTGATGCGCTCCTGCTGTTGCCGTGGACATGCGAGCAGAGCAGCTACCTTGCGACCTGGGCCGACCCGCACGATCCGACAGCTCTGAGCAACCCTCAAGTCCGGCGCATTCAACGTTCCTGTGAGCGCATGATGTTCGGAAATCCCCTCATTCTTAGTTGGGAATTGAGCCACCTGTGGAGCCTCTACCGAGCCGCCGAGACACTGCTCGAAGACACCCTTGTAGATCTCACCGTTGAACTCTCAGAATCAGTCCCTGACGCCACCCTGCTGTGGGCCACCCAAATGGCGTCGAAGATCGGTCTGGAACAACGGATAGCCGAACAGCGAACGACCCGCGGAGAGCCTGGCGATCCCCGCCGCCGACTGCGTCAGAGCTATTCGGATCTACGCTGATTGGAACGCGAACAGTCCCCCGTTGACCTGGCGTCTTATGTGAAATTCGTGCCAGGCTCGCGTCGAACTACGTAGCAATCCTCGCACTCCCCTACCGATACCTCTCCCCTCAACACTTCGCTTGAGCCTTCGCGAAGCCAGCAGAGCCTGCGGATTGGGAGTCGCGGCCATGATCGCAGCTCGAATCGCACGCTGATTCGCACATATCGACGCTTTGTTGATCCGACATAACTACCCACTCTCGATCCCGTTCATCATCCCAGTGCTCTGCTCCCCTACCTCCGTTACCGTCTACCGGGCAATCATCCCAACACAATGGGCGTAGCACTTCGTAGTACTCCTCGCACAGTAAAGCGTTGGTTTCATCGCGTACTAAACCGCGTGTTTGAGGGCGTACAAATACGCTTGTTACACCGTTGGTTAATACGCGTAATACTACGCATGCAATACCGGGTATAACTCCGCACGTCAACACGCGGGTTAATTACCGTTTTGGTCAGCACATCAATGCCCGTGTTTCTTCACGTGTTAACAAGGGTGTTGATATGCGACTTAACGTGCGTATTGGTACGCTGTTACTAGGGCGCAGCACTACATGTTTTATTGCGCGTGTTTTGCCGCGTAAGAGTGCGAGCATTGATACGCATGGTGTTACGCGACTTAGACCGTGTTGACTGACGTGCGTGACTGGGCGTACTCTCGCGCACACAACCACGCACGACAACCTGCGCATCCGCCCGCACAAGAGCGTGCGGGACAAGTCGAGCCGCTCGCACGTACCGATTCGGCACCGTGAACGCCTCCCGGTCACGCTTCTCCACGGCAGCGCTCGAATAGATGCACGCGGATCCAGGACTCTGGAAGGAAGGTTCTATCGATGGCAATATCAAATTCCCTCGCAGTCACCCAAGGTAAAGGGGGAGTGGGCAAGACGACGGTTGTTGCCAACCTCGCAGGCCTGTTCGCCGCTGCCGGCTACCGTGTTCTCGTCGGGGAGTTCGACCCTCAGGGCAACCTGGCCCGCGATTTCGGTTACGAAAAGCAGTCCGGTGAAGAACTTCTGATGTCGTTGATGTCAGGCGGACAACCCCCGATCATCAAAGACGTCCGACCCGGTCTAGACGTCATTCCCGCTGGTCCTGCGCTCGTCGACGTTGCTGGCATGATGCTCTCCAGGCTCAGCCGCGGGGGCGAATCGCTGGGGCAGATCCTCCACAAAGTCCTTGCCCCGATCGTTCCCGACTACGACATTGTTCTCTTCGATACCCCGCCAGGCGACGTGATCATCGGTGATGCGGTGCTGTACTGCACGTCGTCCGTTCTCATCCCTACTCGCGCCGACGATGGCAGCCTCGACGGCCTCGACCGCGTCGCCGAGCGCTTCGCGCGTGCCCGGGAGCACAATCCGCAACTGAGATTGGCTGGCATGCTTCTGTTTGCGGTCGGCAGTAGGTCACAACGGCTCCAGGACCAGGTGAGGGAAAGTATTACGCAAGCCATTCCTGACACCATTGCCCCCATCTTCGGCACGACAATCCGCTACATGGAGAGCGCCGCTGCCGACGCGCGGCGGCATGGGCTCCTAGCTCACGAACTCGAAGGCGCTACTGCTAGCGCAAAGAAGGCTCGGTTGAAAGCGCTGAGGGACAAGGTGAAACCACCCAGCCTTCTGCTCTCTCGGGATGCAACCGGGTTGGCGGATGACTACGAGGCCCTAGCAGCTGAGGTCTTGCAACGCTTGGCCGAGCTTGCTGCCGAAGCCGATCACGCAGAAGAGGTAGCACCCGCATGAGCACCACTGATCGCAAGAAGCGACCCAGCCTGGCGGACCAATTCGACAAGCCCGCTCCCCGTGGATCTGGCCTCGCCAACATTTTCCCTCGCAATGGAACGGGTTCCCTCGCCAGGCCTGCCGCAGTGGAACCACGCTCGACCGACGTGGCTGCCGAAAGAGCCGTCGACGAGCCGCACGTACAGGCTCCGGACGTGACATCTGCACCGGATGCTCCTGTAGCACCTGCACCAGAGCCTCCGACCGAGGTTGCTACATCTGCCTCGCCCTCCGGGGGCAGCACTGCCGCAACCGAGGACGTAGCCACCACACCCGAAACCGGGGCCGACACCGCTACAGCGGAGCCGTTGGCTGCGATTGTCGGTGATGAAGATGTGCGCCCGATCGCGGTCTACGTTCCCGCGACGGTCAAAGAGGCCTGGAAGACGCGATCTCAGCGGGAGAAGAAGTCCTACGGCGAGATCGTCGAGGATGCCTTCGCCGCGCACACCCCGGAAACCTTGGTTCGCCTCTTCGCCCCTCGCGCCGTCGAATCGCCACGCGGTGGCATGCCGCGTCTGGCCCGCCCGAAGGTCGCGAGCGGGGGAGTGGAGGTGCGTCCACATCTGTGGGTAGCCCAGACCCGATGGATAGACGAGCAGGTAGAAGCAAGTCCGCTCATCCCCTCACGAAGCGCGCTGATTGCTGCGGTCGTTGAGGACTATCTGATCTCTTGATCCGCCGGGCCAGAGCGTCTTGCTCCTGGCTCCCCACCGTGCTCCCCACCATGCTCCCCACTCCGGTGGGGAGCGTTTTTTTGCCTTTGAGCTGCCCTTATCTCCATGCTCCCCATGCTCCCCACATAAAAGAGCCAAGGTCACGCGTATATCGATGAAGGGGCTTGCGCAGCGGGTCGGTTCGACGAGCTGGGGTGTTCGTCGTGTCCGGTGCCGCAGAGACAATGTCGAGAGATTTCGCCACTTCTGTCACAGAGGTAGATCGAGACGGATCTACCTGTCATGTGTGGTGCGAGGGCGGGTACGGACGAGGTGCGGAGGAACATGTGAACGTGGCACGACAGGCAGGCGACACACCGGATGTCGCGGCCTCCCTGTTTCTGTTACCGAATCCGTTTAATGTGATCGCATGGCTGGAAGCAAACCTGGGAGAGAGTCGAAGGGCCCTCGCATACCCGCAATGGTGCGCACGCCCGACACGCAGTATGCGCATTACAAAAACGAGGCCGACGCCCTTGGCCTCGACCTCAGCGACTACTACGTCTATGTCATGGCGCTGCACCATGATCTACCCATGCCGCATTACATCCAAGATCGAATCGATCCCGCACAGTACAAGCTGGGCGCGTGATGACCTACCCCTAGACAGTGAAAAACCCCCCTCGTGCTTGGCGGCGAGAAGGGGGGTCTTCCGGATTCACAAGTGAGCGAATCGCTCCGCTCCAACCACCCACCGGGAACAACCACGAACACGACAGGAGGTGTATTGACATCATAGCTCAGTACCCCTGCCTCGCCGTGATTTGCGCTCCGAACCCAGCGCGCGTCGTACATCTACGTGTCGGCGGTGAGTCGTGACGTCACCGACTCCCAACCGCGGCCACATGTGGTCGATGGACAACATCCGTCCACGCCTCGAGCAGCTCGGCGGCTTCAAAGCCACATCGAGTACCCAGTTTCAGGCGAGATGCCCCGTTCACGACGACCGTCACGCTTCGCTGTCTGTCACCTGGACTCCGGGCCACCACGGTTCTGGAATGGTGCTGCTGCGGTGCCATGGCTGCTCAGCGACGGCCGCAGAAATCGCCGAGCGTCTCGATATCGGTGTGTCCGATCTGTTCGACGAACCCTTGCCGAGTCGGGATCCGAGCGCACCGCGTGTCGGTAGATCCCCGCAGCAACGGGCAGCGGGCAAACGACGTGGGCGTCTGGGGCGTCTGCCTGCTCGGATTGCCGGTCCGATGCCGGAGCCCGAGGTCGAGCACTCTTGGTCGGAAGTTGCGCGCTATCCCTACACCGATGCCGACAGCGTATTGGTGCAGGAGGTCATCCGCGAGGAGTGCACCTCGTGCGGCGTCAAACACAAACGATTCCGGCAGTTGTTCGTCGGTCCGAATCGCACGTACGTCAAACGTAAGCCTGCGGTGTTCACTCCGGTCCTGTTCGCGATGCCGCAGCTGCAAGCGGCGCTGTCGGCCGGCCAGCCGGTGTGGCTGCTCGAGGGCGAAAAGGATGTCGAGACCGCGATGCGTCTCGGTCTGTGCGCGACCACGAATGCCCAGGGTGGCCTGAACTTTCCGCCACAGCTCGCCGAGGTGTTCGCCGGTGCCGCAGTGCGCGTTGTGCTCGATCGTGACGCCGCAGGATACGAGCGCGGCATCGAACTGGCGTCGCTGCTCGGCGCAGTTGATGCCGAGGTACAACTGCTGCTACCCGGCACAACAGATGACAAATCAGACTTCACAGATCACGTCGAGGCCCAGCTGTGGGATCCGGACGATATGTGGAACGGGTTGATTCCCGTCCATGTCGGTGAGGTTGCGGCACATGCTGCGCTGGCCAAGCTGCGCGGCAAGGCCGCCGAGGTCGAAAAGGCGGCTCAGGAAGCGGCTGCGCGTGCCGAGCGCGGGCGAGTATCAGGTCACCAGGATGAGTGCGCAGACGAGATCCGCCTCGCTGGGCGCTGGGCCGTCGAGGCGGAGCGCCTGTTCGAGCCGTTGAGCGAAGCCGTCGATGCGGTGCGTAGTTTCGCTGCCGCTGAGGGCACGAAGTGGTCGCAAGAAGCGGTCGATGCCGCTACCGCTGTGTGGCGTACTGCCCGCACGGCTGCCCGTGCCGCACACGATATTTCGCGCACTCCGATTCCACCGCTGCTGCACGACGAGGACGAGCACGACGCGGTGCCGCCGGCGACCGGATCCAGCCACATCGACGCCGGTGAATCGACACATCCGCTCCCTGACGGACCCCGACTGCACCTGGTCGGGGCGGCCACCCGCGGCGCTCAGATATCTGCACCGACGTATCGGGTCGTAGAGGGAAGCCTCGTCGAAATCGTCACCAACCGAGATGGCGAGCAGACCGCCAAAATGGTGCTCAGCATCGATGCTCGGATCGTGGAGATGGAATACCTCGAATCGCAGGACGACGGCCTCGACGTCGACGCACCGACCCTGCTCGGACGCGAAGATATCGTCGGGCAGCGGGAAGCCAATCCGCCGTCGCCCGAACAGCTTTCCGCTGTCGTCATCGGGTACACCCATCCCGATACGGGCGAGTTCATGCGTATGCGGGTGGACGCACAGGACTATCGGGACTGCACCTGGGCGGATTCTCTTCCCGGGCCGCCGACGTACGACTCCAAACCCTCTGGAATCGCCAAACTTCGCGACGCCCTGAAAGTGGCGGGTGGAGTGACGATTGCCCGGACGGTTCGATTCCGTTCCACCGGTTGGCGTAAGGACCGAAACGACGAGTGGTTCTACGTGCACGCGGGTGGCGCTATCAGTGCTGCCGGTGCCCGTGTTGCGCCGGTTCTGCTCAGTGGACCGCTCTCGCGTTACGACCTGCCGTGCCCGATCGCCGATGCACCTCGATTGCGTGATGCCTTCATGGTCGATTCGGGATCGATGCTGACGCGTCTGCCGGTGCGAATCGCTGCTCCGTTGCTCGGGCACGTCTTTCGCGCGGCCTTGGGACCCAACCCCTGGGTTCTTTCGCTCATTGGTTCGCCCGGTTCGTACAAGACCTCGATCGCGTCGATCGCGATGCATCACTTCGGTGAGCTGTGGGATCGTCGGCGGCCGGCATCGTCGATGTCAGGTAACGGTGACACTCTCAATGCGCTTCGCATCAAACTGAATTCGTCGAAAGATGCGCTGTACTGGGCCGATGATGTCGCTCCCACACGAGACTGGGGGGCTGCACAGAAAGCGCTCGAAGAGTTCGCGCGCATGGTCCACAACGGCGAACAACGGAGCCGTTCCAGTCGCGACGGGTTGAGCATCCTCGACGGCACCGCCCCCCGATCGTCCGCGATGGTGACCTCCGAGGTCATGCCTCGACCAGGGTCCGGCGCTCAGCGCATGTTGGTGGTGCCGTTGCAGTCCGACGAGATCGAACTCGACGAGCTGATTCGACTCGACAGTGAGCAGTCTCGACATGGACGCGCCCTGCTGATGGCCTCGTTCCTGCAGTGGTTGTGCCCCCGCCTCGAGGAACTGCGGGAAAAGGTCTTCAACGAGGGCGCGCACTACGCCGAGGGCTTACGTGAGCAGGGTGAGACCGTGCGCCAGGCCGAAGCGGTCGGTGCAGTGTGGGCAGGGTGGCAGGCGTTCACCGCTTTTCTGCTCGATGTCGGCGCGCTCGATGCCGATGAGGTCGAGCAAGTTCTCGACGTCGTCGACGGCGGATTGCACGACGCGGTCGTCGCTGCGGCCGATCCCGATCTGCCTTCACGTACCGGGGCGCGGGTGCGCGAGCTCCTTGCGCACGCACTGCGTACCGGGTTGGCCTACGTCGACGACGTTCGTACCGGTGAAGCACCCGACCGCCCGCTCGCCGGCCGGTTGGGGTGGCGACGGACGTTGGTCTCGGACTATCAGGACGTCAAGAAGTACCGCGAAGACGCACGCGGGATCCGGTTGGGGTACGTGCTCACCGACCCCGGACCACGCGACGGTGAAGCGCAGCTGTTGATCGAATCGACTGCCCTCGAACAGGTTCTGAAAGCCGCGGCATCGACGATGTCCGATGCTCCACAGATCGATCGAGGCACGGCGCTGCGGGCCCTCTACGACGAGGGAGTTCTGATCGCCGAGGAACGCGCAGGCAAGACACCCCGTTACACCGTCCAACGCACCATCCATTGTGAGGAACGGCGGCAGCGGATGACCGCTCTCCGTCTGTGGGCGATCCTCGGCGACGGCCCCGACGACGGTCAGATCGGCATCTTCGACGCTGATGGCGGACCCGACGATGCACCGGACGGTACGACACCGAGCGACGTTCCGGGTTCGACCTCCGCAGTGGCCGACCTCGCGACGTTGTTCTCGGTATCGAACAGCGACACCTCATCGACGACGGGCAGCTCTCGTGCCAACGACGCGGAAGCTACGTCTGACAACTCCGAACAGGAGGACATTCCAGTGGGAAGCTACCCCGATGCCGAGGGCCATATCGCTGTGGCAGAACATATTTCGCCGAGCGTCCCGTGCGTGAAGTGCGGAGTGGGCTCGGGCCTTCGCTTCGATGGCCACGTTCTGCACGCGCAGTGCTGGTTCGGAAGCACAGCTGCCTCCCGCGCTGCACTGGTTGCCGATACCGCAGCCGCAGCGAAGCCGCCTGCACCCGCCTCCACTGGCCCGCGGCCGTCGAACGAACCTGCTCGTCGAGCTGCTTCCGAGGCCGCCGAGTCGAGTGCTCCTACGGTTGCGCAACCCAGTGCGCCGCTCGAGACCACGCAGCCTCGGCGTTCAGCTCCCGCGAAGACCGCGGCCAACCCGTTCGCTGCCCCTGCCGCCGTCCTGGACGTCGATGGCATTTGGATGCCCGACGGAAGTCGAATCAATTTGCCACAGAACATCTCTCACGTCGGTCATGTCGCCGCGCTGGTGCAGGAGCTGCGTCTGGGCACTCAGACTTCGTCGTGGCAGAGCGAACCGGGACAGATCTGGGTGACCGCGGCGATGACCGAGAAGTTCGGGGTGGATCTGAGCACGCTGAGCGACGATCCGTCGCAGCGACGCAAAGACGTCGGCGAGGCCACTGCCGGCACAGCGTTCGTCACAGATGCAATCGCCGACGGTTGGACCCTGGGCAAGCCCGGTGACCGGCTCGGTGCGTGGACCCGTGTGTGGCGCACCCAGGGCGAGCACCGCGGTGTGTGGGTCGTCCTGGCTGCCGGCATGAACGCCGATCCACGCGATATCCCTATTCTCGGAGACCGACCGTCCCCGAGCAAACTCGCGCGTCGATTGTCGCTGTTCGCCAGCGCGTTGAAGATGCCGTGGGTGATCACCCCGCAGTCCACAGGTTTCGACCTGATGATCTCGACTCGATTCAAGGACCGCGAGCGGATGTTCGGGGCACAGACTCCCGTCGGCCCGGCCACCATCAGCTCCCTCGAGGACGATTACGCATGGTCCCGCAAACCGACCAGCGACGAGACATCGATGATCTACGTCCACGCGTACGACCGAGGAGGCTCGCATGCTGCGGGAATCGCCGGTTTGGAGATGCCGATCGGATCGGCCACTCATCATCCAGACGGGCGAGCGTTCGACAAGAAGCTGCCGGGCTATTGGCGGGTAGAGGTTCCCGAGGCAGGGGACTGGCGCATCCCACATCCATTGATGCCTCTCGGCGGCCGGCCGGGCCTGCTGTGGGTGACCACACCGAGTCTGCAGGTCGCCGGAGAACTCGGCTACGAGCTCGAACCTGTCGAGGCCTACGTGTGGAACGAACATGGCCGAGTACTCGATCCGTGGTACGAGCGAATCCGGGACGCACGAACAGCTTTGGACGTCGACGACGTCGACGCTCAGTTGGCCAGAGATCTGCTCAAGGGCGTCTACACGCGCACGATCGGCCAGATGGGGTCCTCGGTTCATATGACCGGACGAGCAGGTTTCTCGCCTGAGCGACGCCATCACATCATCGCCAAAGCGCGGGCGAACATCACTCGTCGCATCGTCAAGATCGGCACCGTCTCCGACCGGTGGCCGGTGGCCATCACGAACGACACGGTTCTCTACACCAGCAACGATCCGGATCCGATCGCGTCCTGGCCTGGGGAGGACAAGCAGCTCGGTCGAGGGTTCGGCCAATACAAGTGGGAGGGCTCCGCTCGACTCGGCGATCATCTCGAGTTCCTCGTCGGTGGCCGCTACAAGGGCAAGGAAGCGCTGACGATGAACTGGGATGCCACGACAGGCAAGGGGGAATAGCCAATGGCCGGGCGCAAGCATGCTGGCTTCAAAGAGAACCTGGAAGCAGACGAACGCCGACGCAGCTCACTGTTCCAGGGCTTGACGGGCAGGCGTGGTGCCGATGTCTCCGGCAAGGCCGGCACCACCCCTGACATGCGTGGGATGCTCCTCGCCGCGTACGGCCCGGGCACTCGGGGCGGGGTGAACACTGCCGCAGCTGCGCGCGATCTCGGAGTCTCACGTCGTACGGTGGAACGCTGGGTTGCCGCCGAGGGACGCCAGCGAATCTCGAAGCCGAAGGCCGAGACTCTGAGCAAGCTCACCACCAAGTCGCGGCAGGCAGCGACGACGCAACAGGGCCGGCGCGCCGCCATCAAAGCTGTCCGAGAGAGCAAACAGGGCAAGTCGATCGCCAAATACGGTGCGCGCGTACAGATCAAGGGCCGACAAGGCGTCGCCGGTGGGGGAGGGTTCTACATTCGCAATCGTTCCATCCAGATCCCCCCGGATCAGAGTGGTATGTCGCCATCCGATGTCGAGTCGATGTGGTCGGCGTACGAACGCGGCGGCGACAAAGCGCTCTCGAAGTGGCTCAGCGGCTACGCCAGCGATCGGTACGTCGACGGATGGACCTTCGAGAGCATCGACAACATCTCCATCGACCCGGTCTGACCATAAGAGTCTGCGAGTTCAGGTGTTCGGAGTGTCCGGTGCAACCGCTACGGTATCGGTGGAATCGCGCACGGCAGCGCTCTGCAGGAGGGATCAGAAAGACATGTTCGAGACCAAGTCTCAGCAGTGGAAGACCCGCGTCGTTTCTGCGTTGGCGGGTCTGATCCTCGTCAGCATGGCTGTGCAGGCCAAAATGGGATACGGCGTCTTTCTCGGACCACTCCATTAGAGCGACATGAACCCGAAGCGGCCGCGGTGGACCAAACGACAGCTCGAGGTCGCATTCACCGCGTGCTACGGCCCCTTGGTCAACGGTGGTGTCGATATCGACTATGTCGCAGCGGCATTCGGGGTGACTCGCCGTACCGTTCAGCGTTGGCTGCAGGGCTCACCTCGCGCTCGAGCGGCCATTCCCGTCCGCCGGTTGCAGCAACTTCAATTTCCCCTTCCTGAAATCCGACGTGTCGAACAGCAGACCCTCGACAATGCACGAACTGTCTTGACCGGGCTCGATCTTCCCCGTGGCCGCGGTGTCCGCAAGGAATGGCGAGAGCGACGATGGCTGGACCCCCATGTCGTGGCGATCCTCCGTCCCCACGGCTCTCCGGACCTGCGGCAGGTAGCGATCGCCAGAGGCGCACCACGCCCCGTCGCGGCACTACATAAGCGGGGCCCGCTCGATGACTTCGTCACCGTTCCCACCCGTTTCCACGCCGACGCCCTCGTCGGTGAACTGCTCGACCGCGTCGGCCCATGGCGGCTCTATCCGGACGACCGTGTCGTCGAGCTCGGCCGAACCCGCGTGTGGGCCGCATGGGCACCACCGATCGACCTACCCGCTATTGCCCGCGGTGCGGGCCTACTCGACAACTGATCAGCCTCGACCGCCGTACCCACGCTCAGTACTCGTATCCGCACCCATGACTGTCCTGTGTCGCCGCGACGAGAGAATGTCAAAGAAAGAGTGAATCGCGATGAATCGCAACAACAACTGGAACTCAAGCCTGTATATCGCTGCTGTTCCGCTCGGGCTTGCTGCCGCCTACCTAGTCGTGTGTTGGCCTTTCGAGGCATTAGTCTCGGTTCAGAGGCATCTCGGTACCGGATCCGAGGTAGTCACCGAGTCGACCCCGCCGACGATGCCCGGCGCTCAAATTGGCTTCCTAATTCTCTTCTTCGCCGCAGTTGCCGGTCTCGCTCTCGTCGCGGCGGTGCGCCGGTTCATCGAACCGAACGAGACCGAACCGAACAGCTTCCCTGGGACGTGGCGAGCGCGGACGCTGATGAGTGCAGGATTGTTCCCCATCGGCCTGTGCATGGCCTCGTTGCTGTCCCCCGAGGATGCCGAAAACCTTTCGCGCACCAGTGACTACGGCAACCCGGCACAATGGTGGAACAGTGCGCACCTTCTCGTCGCCGGCTTGGCCGAGGAACCGTTCTTCAGTGCGCTTCCGGTCTTGTTGCTCTTCGGGGTCGTCGGACTGGTCTGGCGCGTCCAGCCGTGGATGCTCGGCATCGTCATCGCGAGCTCAGCTCTGTTTCGAGCCTCCATCCATCTGTACCAGGGAACAGGGCAAGCGTTGTCGGCGTTCGTATGGGGCGCTGTGGCCGTCTACGTCTACTATCGACTCCGCAGTCTCACGGGACTCGTTCTGGCCCATACAGCTTGGAATGCATTCGTCATTGCGAACAATGGTGACTACACCGCGGCTCAGATAGTGATCGGCGGGTGTATCGCATTCACCGCCCTGTGGTCGATTTACCGACTGTCGAACACACCCACCCTCAAGCACGCCGATCTAGCACGCCCGACGGCAGCGGCCGGCCACTTTTCGATCACCACCAGCGAAGGACATTGATGAGGAATCTGACAACCATCAAACGTTGCGCGGTGATCGGCAATGCGGTGATCGGTATCAGCGCCTTCACAAAGAGCGGAATATCGTTGTGGCAGCTCGCTACTGCCAGCGGATACCCGGCAACACTGGGATGGGTTCTGCCACTGGTGCTCGACGGAATGGTAATCCTCGCAACACTCATGCTCGTCGTCGACGCCTCACACCGCTGGTTCGCGTGGGCCTTGCTGATTCTCGGGTCGATCGCATCGACGGCCGGCAACATCGTGCACGTCTCGATGGTGGACTACAGCTCGACCTTCACCGTGGCCGCGCTGGCCGCTGCTGCGCCGCCGCTGGTGCTGCTGGTCACCACGCACCTGATGATCCAGCTGGTCCGACTCGAAGCATCAGCTGTAGACGACAGCACCGACCAGCGTCACTCGGCCCCGAACAGCTCCACAGAGGCCGAAACAGCCGTTCTGTGTGTCCACGTCCTGAAACTGGCCAGCGAAGGCCACGAGCACGCTGCAGTGGCCACCAAGACCGGGCTACCCATTGAGGTCGTCGACGCAGTCATCGCAGCCGCCGAGGACGAACTCCAGATCGGCTCTGAGGAGGATCGATACCTCGCCCCGGCATGAGTTCCCCGTCGGTCTACTTCATTCGCGAGCTCAGTTCGTCGAAGAATGCTGCGAGCATCGACGGCGCGTCGGGGCTCTCGAACTCTTTGCCCCCGAACCGATAGACCTCGTATCCCGCTAGCCGGAGACGTCGGTCTTCGGTGACCATCTCGGCGTACAGCTGCGTGCTGGCGCGGCCGTCTTCGTTGGCGTAGTGCTGACGACCGTCGACCTCGATGACGACGCGTTTTCTTGCACTGAAGAGCAGCAAGAAGTCCATGCGTTGGCGTTCGAGGGGACTGCTGCCCTTGCGTTGATACTTGGTGTACGGGTCGTAGTGGAGGTAGACCTGCGGGATCAGAGCGGGAATACCGAAGCCGTGCTCTCCGTATCGACGTGAGTAGACGTCCAAGACCATCCGCTCGGGTTCGTTCTTACCGAGGCTCTCTCGCAGCCGTTTGTACAGTGACCGCCCGACATCGCGATCGTCCGTGTCTGCCATTGCTTGGTGCTCACGCCACCACTGAATCAGCTCCTGAAAGGACAGGCCGGCCTCGGTTATCGGTCTGTCGTAGACCAGGCAGAACTCAGCATTCTTGGTGATCAGGATGTCGTTGCTGACCGCGTCGCGGAGCACCATCTCCGGTTTGGGACCATTGGCCGCGAAAATGAGGTTCTTTGCGGGAGAATCGACACCGCTGGAGCCCTTTTCGTACTCTGCGATCAGCACCGCGAGCCCGTGGTCCGCGACGTCGCATTCTGCAAGCACGCGACGCGCCAGTGCGACGAGCTGGGGGATCTCGAATCCTACGAGGTAACCATCGATCAGCGACCGCTTGGTGTCGGCCTCAACCGGGGTACCTGTACCTGCCCACGTCAGGTCGAGTTCGTCGGGTAGGACCACTTCGAGGGCGGCTCGCGAGAACCCATAGATCAAGGTGTCCTCGATCGCCGACCTGAGCGTTCTGGTCGACACGATCACCCGTCGCGGCGGCTCCTCCGAGAGGCCGGCCGCAAGTGAATCCCAGAAGCTCATCGGTCAGAGGCTCCGCGGGCGGCCATGTTGAGCGGAGCGCTTACCGGCGTCGATGGCCTGGATCCAAACGAACTTCGGCGAGAATCGCCCAGAGCTTGGCGTCGTCGCCGTCGTCTCGGTGATCGGCGATGGCCTGCACGAGGGTGTTGATGACCTCACGAGAGCGTGGATTGAATCCGGCAGCTCGCGCACCAGCCCAGGCCAGGGGGTCGTCGACCACCTTGTCGAGCCTGTCGAGGGCGTGGATACACAGGTCGTGGAACTTGCCGGCACGTTTGTATTGGGCGTCGTCGAGTTCGCCGGTATCGAGCGCTGCTGCTGCTTGCTCGACGTAGACATCGATGATCGCGTTTGCGCGATCGTTGAGCTGCGGATCGAAAGTGAGGGTGTTCCAGAATGCACGCCAATTGGCTGTATCGCCGGCGGTGTTCGAGCGCGGCAGGAGGTTGTCACGAATGATCGCAGCCAGTTCCGGGTCCGTCAGTTCGCTGATCGCTCGGGCGTCGGCGGAATTCGAGGGGAGCGGGGCCGGCGTCTTGCTTCGACGCCATGGCTCGGGCTCGGTCATGTGTGCAGCTTCCCTCTCGAACGTCGCGGTTGGTGCGTTTTTCGTCGGCGGCCCGTGAGATCTGCTCCGGTATTTGTATCACTCGAACAGGACACTTCGGTCTGCTCTTTTGGCCGCTTCGTGAACTTACCGCCCGGCGCACCCGCTGTCCCCGGCACCGGGTGCGCCGGGGACATTTTCGCTTGTCAGGTGCTGTTTTTGTCGGTGTGTCGGGGTAGGTTCGAGTTGTTCTGTTGATCGGGCGGACTGACCATCTGCCCTTGTGTTAGCCCTGGGAGGGTTTCGTCGTGAGCGGTGTGTCGAGCGAGAACGCGGTGTCGGGTAGCGAGATGGTGTGGCGTGAGCGTGTTGCGTGGGCGTATCTCGCTCACGTGGCGCGGGGGCAGGGCTCGTTGGTGCATCTGGCGGTGTCCTTATCGGGCGTGGAGGCTGCAGCCGAGGCTGTGCGGCATCGGGAGGTGTCGGAGGACTTGTTGCGTGCGACGGCTCGCTCGTGGGACTACTCAGGTGCCGAGGCAGACCTCGAGACGGCGGCAACGCTGGGAGCACGATTGGTCACTCCTGCGGACGCTGAGTGGCCGCAGCGGCTGCGGATGGCCGGATGGCTGGAGGGATCGACTCCGGTCGCTCTGTGGGTTCGTGGACAGGGCGCGCTGCCCGGTGCTGATGTGTCGGCGGTGGCGCTCACCGGCACCCGGGCTGCGACCGCTTACGGCGAGCATGTCGCGTCGGAATTTGCCGGGGATCTGGCGATGCGTGGGGTGGCGGTCCTGTCGGGCAGCGGGTTCGGGATCGAGGGAGCGGTGTTGCGGGCAGCGTTGGGGGTCGGTGCAGGACCGGTAGCGGTAATGCCGTGCGGCTTGGATCGGGCGTATCCGTCCGGTCACGCTCGGTTGCTCGAGCGCGTCGCGGAACAGGGTGTGGTGGTGAGCGAGTACTCGTTCGGTGCAGAGCCTCGACGAGAACGATTCAACGGGAGTGGCGCGCTGCTGGCGGCTCTCTCCGATGCGGTAGTGGTGCCCGAGGCCGGGTCACGCGGACGTGCACTGTCTGTGGCCAGGGAAGTGCACAGGCTCGGGCGGGCGGTGTACGCGGTACCAGGGCCGGTCACCTCCGCAGCGTCGAACGGATGCCATACGTTGATCATCGACGGTGTGGCGCGTCTTGCAATGTCGGCTGCTGGCGTGTGTGCTGATCCGAACGTCTCCTGATCGGCTCGACACCGATCCGAAAGTGTGGTCGGGTATGGACGTGAGCCCTAGATGGGCCTCGGAAGCCGACTCCGCTCCCGAGGAGTTAGAGCGAGAGCCTTTGTCGCTCTGATCCTTTCGCTTCTCCCTAGACGTTCGACAACAGGCTCGCCCAGCGAAACACATGGGCGGGCCTGTTGTCTTTCCCCACCGAGCCCCGGCGCACTCGGTGCGGTCCCCGGCACCGAGTGCGCCGGGGACCAAATGTGTTGCGCGTGAGCCGTTCTTGTCGGTGGTCTCGGCTAGATTGTGGGTGTTCTGTTGATCGGGCGGACTGACCATCTGCCCCTGTGCCCTGAAAGGGGTTTGTCCGATGTCCTCTGTTTTTCGTATCTCCTCACCCGCTGATGCTGTTGCCGTGGCCGTGATGCTGGTCCGCTACGTTCCCGAGAACGAAATGGTGGTGTTCACCCCAAACTCGACAGGCGGGGCCGTCATGGCCTGCCCGCTGGGGGAGGAAGCGCCGATCGGTGGTGCCCCGTTGCTGGTGCCCAGCGGTCACCCCGTGCGTGATCTATCCGGACCGCGCGTGGTGGTCGTGTTCGGCAGTGACACACACGCCGATGCGGCATCGATGGCCGTTCTCCACGAGTTCTCGGGCGATGACGTTGCTGTGTTCCAGTTCCACGAGGGACGTGCGCGCCGCTACTTGATGAACGGGGTACTGGCGGGACCGCACGAGGTCGGCGAGGCGGTCGACCTGACGGCTCACCCCTACGTGGTCGGAGCGTTGCTCGAGGGGCAGGTACGTCTGGCCTCTCGCGCCCAAATCCGCGCGGGCTTCGTTGCCGAACAGTTCGGTGCCGAACGCGCCGCGAGTGTGGTGGACATGATGCGGGCTGCACGCGGGGCGTTCCCGGCAGTAGGGCCGATCTCGGCCGCAGAGACCATCCACCGCGAGGTACTCGCCGGGTATCTCGATTCAGGCAACCGCGGAATCGAGATATCGGATTACCACGCTGCGATGCTCGCAGCCGCCGCCTCTGACGTGCGCGTGCGCGATGTGCTGTTCGTTCACTTCACCGAAGCCAACGCCGCAGTCCTCGGCGAACTGTGGCGGCAGGTTGGCGCGGTGTTGCCCGCCAGCGAGGCAGGCCCCGCCTTCGTCCTCGCTTCGCTGAGTTACTGGATCGGACGGGAGGCGGTGCCGGCGCGGGAGGCAATGAACGTTGCCCGTGGGCTCGCCCCCGATCATTCCTTGGGGCAGCTGCTCGAACGCGCATACAACGCGGGAATCAACCCGGCGCTGTGGGAGCAGATTCGGCCCGCTGCGCTCGATGCAGAATCCGAGCGATCCCGTAACGAATGACTTGAATGCGATTGATCCGAAACCGGTTTCGCTGAATACACCATGCATCGGCGAGCCGGTTTCGGTTCGACCGCCCTCGAAAAATTCTCGATTGCAAATTGCAAATTGAGCGCGATCGAATAACAGATGCAACCGCGAAGGCGCGCAGCGCTTCGACCGAGTCCGCGAGTTCTTCGGAACGGCTTGCCGTTTCGCCTGCAGCGGCGGGCGCGCAGCGCCCAGCCCCAGCCC